>CAVOPE010000001.1:0-52500 GCA_963697755.1 uncultured Gemmatimonadales bacterium
CTTCGTCAACGCGAGTCCGAAATCGAACGGGAAGTCGGTTCCGTAGGTCGAGACGTAGGGGAGCTGCCACGCCATCCGCCGCTTGTAGGCGGCGAGCCGCTCGATCGGCGCGCGCGAGAACAAGATCAGTGTCACGTCGCGGTGTCCGAGGTGCAGCGCGGCGGCGTCGAGATGATCCACCAGGTTCGAGCATCCGGGGCAGGCGCCGAGCTCATAGTCGGGCCCGAACATGATGTTGTAGGCGAGGAGCTGGGAGCGCCCCTCGAAGAGATCCGCGAGCGTCCTGCGGCCGTCCTCGGTCTCGAATTGGTATTCCTTCTCGACCGGGACCCAGGGCAGCTCCAAGCGCCTGCGTTTGATCTCCGCGTTGCGTTCCGCGTGCTCCGCCTCCAGCTTGGCCAGCTCGTCGCGAGCCGCCTGCCACTCCGCGCGGGTTCCGATTTTGTGATCAGTCATCGCTTTTCCCTGCTTTTCCCTTTCCGGTAGAGATGAGACCGGGCAAACGTGCGCCAAGGGCGAACGCCATCCAGAGATCCCGCAGGGCTACCCCAGACGACGAACGAGGGGTGATGGGTTCGACGTGGCGATCGGACAACCCGCGTACTCCCGCCGCCTGGACCCCTCCGCCAGTAGAAGCAGAACCCCCGCCGAAGTCGAGGCTTCAGCGGGGGCTGCAGACGAGCCGTAGAGAGCGGGCGATCGGATTCGAACCGGCGACGTCCAGCTTGGGAAGCTGGCATTCTACCACTGAATTACGCCCGCAGGATTGCGCTACAACGACTTACCTGTCTTGCCTCGCCAAATATGACCTATGATGACTGACACATCAAGCCTCCTTTGGCACAGGTTGGTGGCACAAGTTTATGGGCAGCGTTGCCGCTGTTCGACCGCCCCGCCCCTGCGGAAAAGAGCTATCTGCGGGCCGTGATGCTATGATGCGCACACGTCCCAAGCGACGTGAGCCGGCTCTGTAGCCGCGGAGTACAGACCCCCATCTGCAATAAGTGGCCAACGAGGTAGAACGTCGTCCCTACGACGAGCCATCGAAACTGTCGCTGTCCATTAACATTCGCGTTGTTTCCTTGATCGTTCATTGCTGTGGCCAGTCCCGCGAGACTAGCTGTTCCGGTGGTAGCTTGGCCCCTGCTCAACGGCGGCAGGTTCGCGGAGGTGACAACCCTTTCCGCTGCGGTCCTGATCGTCGACAGAGTCCACTCTACATTTCGGCAGCCGAAGTAGAAGCTGAGCGCCCACGACGCGACTGCGAGTGCCGCTGGTAGCAGGACCCACGACATGGGTCTGCCATCTTTGCGGGTTAGCGTGAACGCAATGGCGGCGGCAGCAATGGCAAGCAAGTAGTACGTGTACTGGTCTGCCCGCCATGAAGCTGCTCATCGAGACGGTTCAGCAGATCCCGGTCGCTCAAGCTCTCTCCAGTGTAAAGCGGTATCGGTAGGTGCCTGGTCAAAGTTATCCGGTGCAACTGCACGTGCACTAGTTACCCAACTTGCGTCAGAGCTATCGCCGCGCGCCCCGGTGGTGTGCAGCTCGCCTGGGCCGCAACAAACCTGACATGACCGTGCTGCCCCTTCTCTGCCGGCCACACTTCCAAGACGATCCAGCCCGCCTTCCGCAGGTCCCGCAACACGTCCACCCGCTCATCAAACGCCAGGAACGCTGGCGTAGTGCGTCCTTCGGCTTGGAACATGACTGGGGCCTCGGCGGCCACCAGCTGCCGAAGCAGCGCCAACTCAGCATCGGTCAGGGCGCATCCGGGCGGGTCGTACCAGAACTCGAGGACCCGACGAGGGACAGCGCGAATTCTCTCGCTCACCTGCAGCCACACGTAGCCTGGCAGGGGATCGGGTCGAGCCTCAGTCGGGTGCACATCCAGCACCGGCAACCACTCCTGCGCGAGCCCTGGCTCGATCCGTCGTGTCCGCGCTCGGGCGATGGCTCGACTGTGGCGCTTGAGCGGCTGCGGGACCTCAGGGAGCATATGCCGAACATATACCGAAACCCACGAACTAGCCAAAGTCAGTGTACGGCTAGAGGCGGCGCGGTAAATTCCATGGTCCACTTACAGGCATTGCCCCTCCAGTGGCTGTCTGTTGGCGCAGCGAGGCATCATGGACCCAGCATCCCTAGCCGGCACCGTCATCGTCCTCGTCGCCGCCATTGCGGCATGGGGCGCAGTCAAGGTCTCGAAGATCAGAGCCCAAAGCGCCGGCGCAGACCCCGACACTGCTGCCCGCCTCCAGGCCTTAGAGCAGGAGGTGGGGACGCTACGGCAGGAGATGGTCGAGACCCACGAACGTCTGGACTTCGCGGAACGGGTGCTCGCGCAGGCACCGGAGAGGCCGCGGGTGGGGCCGCAGAGCTAGGACTCCATGGAAGAAGTGGCCCCCGGAGAGCCCGCGAAACTCGTTCGGTTTGCCCTCCCGTGAGCCGGCGCAACCGGCACACCGCCGGTGCTGCACGAGAAGGGCCGGGGAAGTAGCCCCTGGGCCCTTCTCGTGGCTTCCCCTACCAGTGGCCTCACGACGCGCGGGCAACGCCTCGAGCGAGCACTCCAGGCGACGCCGGCCGCACCGGGCGCTCAGTGACCGATTGGCGTGAGTTCAATCGTGGCCGCGTGCCCGATAAAGTCGAACGGCTCCTCCGGGTTGTTGAACTTGGGGCTGATCGTCCCGTGGAAGTTCGCCAGCAGGTGGTACGCCTGCCCGCTCGCGTC
The DNA here is from genome assembly GCA_963697755.1 of uncultured Gemmatimonadales bacterium. Classification (GTDB taxonomy): domain Bacteria; phylum Gemmatimonadota; class Gemmatimonadetes; order Gemmatimonadales; family GWC2-71-9; genus CAVVWJ01. The sequence goes on from CAVOPE010000001.1 coordinate 2,735, forward strand.
GGTCACCGTCCCGTTCACCTCGAATCCCGACGCGTCGGCACCGTGCCCGGTGAGATCGACGTCGTTGTCTTTGGAGTTGAAGTGCGCGGTGCCGCTGTAGTGCGGCGCCTCGAGGATGGTGCAAGGGTCGGCCACGACGTCCCAGACGACGACGTGCATGTCGCGGCCTTTGCCCTCCAGTTTCACGGACCCGTCGGGCCGGGTCACCTGGAGCACCTCGAACTGCTCGAAGTTCCGCACCCCGGTCGTGCAGAAGGCGACCACGTTCTCGAACGACACACCGACCGCCACCTGGCGCACATCGTTTGCGAAGATGAAGGGGCCGTCGACGACGAAGCGCTCGACGGCGAGCGAGGGCGCGCTCGCGTCGGCGGGAGCCGTCGAACTGGTCGAGGCGTCGCAGCCGAGCGATAGAGCGCCAGCGAGTGCGACCGGCATCACAGCTAACATCAGGGGAAGCGAAGCACGACGCATAAAGACCTCCGGGCAGACGGTGGGCAGAGGGCGCCCGCCCAGGCACACAGGCGGACGCCCGGCACCGTTCGGCGGCCCGGCGGTCGTGGGGTCCTTCGTGGCGTCAGAAGCTGGGAGCGAGCACGCCAGGCGTCGCGGAGGAGGCGAGGACCCGTGGCTTTGCGGCCCCGGCTTTGGCCGGGTGTGCCTTTGTCGAGGGAGAGCGCGCCCTAGTTAAGACCCGGTACCGGGGCTGTCAAGCGTGGGTTCTTGCAGTGGTACGGTGCCGTACCGACAGCTGCTTCCAGTGGTCGACGGGGTGCGTCCGGAACCAAGCTGGCGATTCGTGGCAAAACCCGAGCTGGTTGCCCGGCTGTTCAACTTTCGCCCGGCACTCCCGATCATCCTGATGTCCGCCTACAGCACCGACGAACTCCGCACCCGTGGCCTCGACCACAGCCCCGTCCCGCTCCTGACGAAGCCCTTCACCAATGAGCAGCTCGTCGTCATGGTGCGGTCGGTGCTCGACGTGAGTGCCGCCAGCTAGTTCCGCTCGGTCGTCCACAACTCCCGAAACTCCCGGCGCTTCTGGTCGCAATAGTAGGGCTCGTTCTCGCACACGGACAACGTATCGATGGGTGGCGAGACGTTGTTCAGCGCGTGCGCACAGGCTATGGGATGTACTGCTGGTTGTTCCCGGGACGGTATCCGCCGATCACCTCGACCCGAGGTTGCCCATTCAGAAACACGCGGGCTGCGGTAAGCTCGTAATCGGCCCAGTAGCTGAACTTGGTGAGCAGAGGCTTGGTTTCCCAGGTATCGCTGGCCGGGTCATAGATGAAGATGTCTGGAGCACCGAATAGGTACAGGTGAGAGAGCATGACCACCGTCATGGACCCCCGCCAGACTTCAGATGCGAAGTTCGGCAGGCGTTTCTGCGTCCACCTGTTGGTGCTCGGATCGTACTCCAGTAGCCTGGAGCCTTGGAGGAATTCCACACAGTGTCCACCGCAACACTGATCAGATACAGCTTCTTGTTGATCACGCCCCCGCCCGCCCTCTCCACCATGGGGTAATTGGTAGGGCTCGGGAGCTTGGTCCACGAATCCGTGGCCGGATTGTACCGGAAGAAGTTGGGGACTCGCGCCCCACCCACTGAACGTGACCACGTAGAGTTTGCCCCCGATGACACCCGTGACGCCATCGCCGCCCAGCTGCCGGCATGTCCCGCTTCCGGGTCCAGGTATTGGACGCGGGATCATAGACGAAGACCGACGCGCTCGGCTGGCGCCTGCTGGTAAACCCTCCGGTTACATAGATCTTCCCCCCAATGACCCCGGCCCCGTTCATCCAATAGCGGGCAGCAGGCATGTCCTTTTGCTGGTCCAGGTGTTGGTCGCAACGTTGTACGCCCGCACTTCGCCCATCGGTACGGGTGCGCCTGGCTGGCCGTCTACTTTGCCGCCGCCGATGGCGTAGAGAATGGATTGGCCTTGCGCGTTGGGCACATCGGCAGCGGCCTGGTGGATCAGCTCGAGAGGCATGTCGCGCCGGGTGAGCCACGTATTCGAGGTGACGGCAAGCTGCGGGGCGGTCGGTTGATCCACCGCCGTGTTGGGCTCGGTGGTTTCCTCCTCACCGCAGGCAGCGAGCCCAACCGCGCTGAGCATCAGCAGGCTGGGCAACAGTAAACGGTATCTCATAGGTTCTCCCATGCCGACTTCCAAGCGTGTTTGGCCTGGCTAGTCTGGCATGCAGAATCTCGCACCCGTCGCATGAAACGAACCTGACTCAGCCATGAAGACATCCTCACGAGGGGATCACTAGCGTCTGTGCTATTTGCGGAAGACGGCAGGCTAGTCGGCGGGATCGTGGCGCCGCTCGGCGCTTAGTGGCCCTGGATGACCTTGGTCGGTCGGGTATTCTCGCTGGACTTGTGGATGCAGGCGTTCCCGCGCTTTGACGGAAGTGCCTTGTCGAGGGAGCGCGCACCCTAGTTAAACGCATACCGGGGAGTGCCGGCATGTGTAGCCGCGCACTCCCGTGGCCTTGACCACAGCCCCGTCCCCTTCCTGACGAAACCCTTCAACAACGAGCAACTCGTCGCCATGGTCAGGTCGGTGCTCCTCGACCACAGCCCCGTTCCTCTCCTGACCAAGCCCTTCACCAACGAGCAGCTCGTCGCCATGGCGCCTGGAATTACTTGTTCCCGATATCCCGGAGCTACCTGATCGTCCACAAGGTCGCTCCGACCGAAGTATGGCCAACGATCTCACCGCGGTTGTTAATCGCATGCGGCTCACTGCCAACGTCTGGCTGGCTCGCCACCGGTGGCAAGAGAATTCTCTCCCCACCCGACCACAAATACCCGTGGCTTTCGAAGTGGTCGAGGTCCACTCTGCGCAGGACCGTGCCCACCGCCTGCCCTGACGAATTGACGTCCTCTATGTCAGGGAACACTTCGTCGGGAGACTCCGTCGGGCACGGGATATAGGTGATCACGCCGACACTGCGCGTGAGGTTCGCCTTCGCGACCCCCGCCTCATCCGGGCACTTATACGCCACGATCCCACTGCGGATGTAGTTGAATCCGACACCGGGCTGCTCCAATTCGGTCAGCTCGGTCATCACTCCGTGGTCCCACACGAAAGGACGCCAGGTGGAAGGCGACCCCTGCGGTCGGCTCTCTCCGACCACTCTGCCCGCGTTGTCTATCCCGAATGCTTCACTGGCGAGATCGCCCGGGAGCGTGCCGAGGGGAATCAGCTGCCCCTTGTGCCAGAGCACCGCGTGCGCGAACAGATCGCCACCTGTTGCAGTGCTCACCCCAACGATGTCACCGGAGGCATTGATCGCGTGCGCGTCGCTGTTCACATCCCCTGGGATCACCCCGAGATCGTGAAGCACGCCATTCTTCCAGAGTACGGCGTGACCCTGTTGGCCTTCCCGAACCGACGACCCCACAATCGCGCCTGACGAGTTGACCGCTTCCCCACTCATGTTGTCCCATTCAGGAGGCAAAGGCAGCGGCCGGAACTCGCCTTTTCGCCACTCCCCGAATACGTCTGCCTCTCCTACGATTTCCCCTCGGTTGTTGATGTCATACGCCTGCCCGTCTCCGGGGAACTCGAGGTCGATAGCGGTGATCTGGTGTATCGACTTGCGGGAAGCTGCTAGGGCCTCCGTGGGGGCCGCGGCCAGGTCTCCCGTGGGAGCCGAAGTCTCGCTACATGCCGTCAGCGCCACCAACATCGCCAAGACGTTCAAGGCTGCCCTTCTCATGACGCACCTTCCTCTTGTGAGTCACCCTCATGCCGAACATCCAGGCGAGCCTGCGGCCCGTTCGACAGCACCGGGCCATCCTACTGGAGCGGCAGCCAATTATCGCTTGGCTCGAACGAAGGTCGGATGAATAACTCATGAGGAAGCCTTCAGAACACCGCGACCAAGACCATCGTCACAGACCCCAAGGTCGGCCGCGTATTCGGACGCGGGGTGCCCAGGTAATACCGCACCGACGAACTTCGTACTCGTGGCCTCGACCACAGCCCTGTCCCCCTCCTGACGAAGCCCTTCACCAATGAGCAGCTCGTCGCCATGGTGCGGTCAGTGCTCGACGTGAGTGCCGCCCACTAGTTCTGCCCGGTCGTCAACAACTAGATAGGCTAGTTAGGCGGATTGCCCCGTACCCGAGGAAACCCGTGTCGAGCCGCGCGCGCTGGTCGCTTGACAGCCCCCGTCCCGCTCTGTAACTCAGAGTCGCCAATCCCACGACAAAGGCACACACGGCGAAAGCCGGGGCCGCGGTGTTTATCGGGACGATGCGCTGCCACCCGCTTCGCCACCAACAGCGATTTGAGAGGTTACCCGCGCCGGGGGGAGCCCGGCATCGTCTGCAGAAAGAACAGGTGGTTACCATGGCGATTGCACTCTACATGGAGTTTCCCGGCTTCACGGAGCAACAGTACGAGGCGGTGCTGCTGGAGCTGAACCTCGGCGGCCATCTGGCGCCAGGAGGGGTGTTGCACTGCGCCGGCCCGATGGAAGGGGATGCCGGCTGGCGCGTCGTGGACGTTTGGGAGTCACAGGCCGATTTCGACCGCTTCCGGCGCGAGAAGCTCGACGCGGCGATGCGCAAGATCGGGGCGGAGATGCCCCCGCGGGTTATCACGTGGCCCGTGCACAACGTAATTCTTGGTGAGCGTGCGCCCGCGAGGTGACCATCCTGCCGGACGGCACGCTGCTGTTTGACGAGGAACGCGTCAGACTGACGCCGCTCTGAGCCCCCATCGGACAAGGTGCACTGAGGAATGGAGCGGGGGTGGAAGCGTCGCCCCGCTTCAGTTATGCTCCGTGTATCGATCTCTGGCAGCCGCGCGGTGAGGGCGGGCCTGAACGACAGCGCTGAGGTTGCCATGGCGCAGGACCCAATGCCAGACCACCCCCTGTACGCGATGTGGAAGGCGCGCTATGACGCTGATCTGGGCACTCAGCGGGAGCGGGCCGCGATGCGCGCGGACCGGGAGGCGAAGCGCGCGGCATGGCGGGAGACGTGGCGTGCCTATCTGACGCGAGGGGCTGCGGAACATTTACGGTGCCCCGCCGCCGCCCTGGTGGAACCTACCGGCATGGTGGAGACGTCTACGGGCTTGACGCCCACTTGGCACATGAGGCTGAGCAGCTTCGCTGGACCCGCGTCAACCCGCGCGATGGCGGCCCTTACCCATGGCCAGGACAATTACATGGCCATGAACACTTCCCGGTCCTAGCGGCGCATTAGCTGGTGACCGGCGGCGTCCGCGTTCCACATGTATGAAGCAATCCTCCACTCGCCGCCGTCCTTGCGCCACGCCGTCATGTAGTTGCCGTGCCCCTCATATGGCTTCTCGTCCCGAAGCAAGCGCACGACGTACGTTCCCACCTCCTGCGCCAACTCCCCAGATGAAGCAACCTCAATCCGTGTGGGAGTACGCTCGAGATGAAAATCGGGAAGACCAAACTCGCGCGCCCATCGCGCACTGACCGAGTCGCTGCCGTGGAGTGCGGCCGGGGCGTTGTCAGGCGCATAGATGCCGTCTGCGGTGTAGAACGACTTGATCGCGGCGGTATCCTTGTTGGCGATGGCTTGCCTCCAGCGCGTTTCCTGAGCCCGAATCGCCGCCTCAGCTCCCGCCTTTGCGGTGGCCTGGTCGGCCGCCTCGCCACCCCCAGCTGAGGCACCGGGCCTGCCGCAGGCCGTCACGCCCAGCAGGAGCAACATCCAGTTCCGCATACTGCCTCCGGAGACAAGTGGTTATGAACACCTCGGCACACGCGGGCAAGGCTCACGGCCGTCGACTGTGCCACTTCGGGAACAAGGCGCCGACAAGCGACGCCCAACAACGGCGCCCCCGCTCCCCCAACGGCTCCCCCAGCCAGCCCAGCCCCTGCCTCCGCACCACGGTCTGGGCTTTCGCAAGCCAACTCACTGACAGCTAAGCCAAAGGCCACCCGGCGCAGCTCCCGAGTACCGATCCGACAACAGCGCCGGTCTTCCAGGAGGTCCCGCGGACCCAGAGCTCGTCCACGTCCATCGCCCGGATGCGGACCTTAACCTCTGGGGACCACTTCGGGGGCACTTTCCGGGCTGAACTCAGGTTCTTCGTGCATCTGGCAGACGGAGCGTTTCGCTGGTCCGTGGGTTATGGAACGTCGCTGTAGTGACCTGCTATCGCCTGCCACTGCCCGTCGCGCTTCACCCATGTTTCGGTGTACCGCCCACTGAACTGCCCCGGGCGTTCGCCTTTCTCCACCGTCCAACTCCCTAGGGCGGTTACCACCGCCACCGTGCCATTGCCATAGATCCGGACCTGCCGGTCTTGGTCTTTGACGTTGCGAAGCTGGGTTGCGGTATCAGCCGCATCGCGTAGAACATCAGCGCGGCCGAACGTTTTCGCGCTGTCGCCACCAGTACCATGGAAGTCGGGAGCAACCACCCGAGCCAAGAACGTCGTGTCGTGCGCCTCGATGGCCTTCGCCCATTCATCCTCCAGTTGCGAAACGGCTTCGCGCCCCGCTTCATCGTTCTCACCGCCAACAGGAGCAGCGCCATAGGACTCGGTCGTCGTGGATCGTGAGCAGGCGAACAGGATCGGCAGCACAAGGAGCAGCATGCGAGTGGACATTATGCCTCCTGGACCTGTAGATGGTTCACCGGTTTTCAGGTGACCGCCTGGGATTCGATTCCTCGCTGAACTGCGCTCGCCAAGGGGGGTCTTCGCTGATACCTCCTCTCGCAACGCCACTGCCTGCTCTGGCGCGTAACGCCTCCGGGGGAGAGAGGTGGGGCCAAGGGCATCCGAGGCAGACTGCGGACGCCCGGGCCCCGTTAGGCCGCTCGGCGGTCCTGAGTCCTTCGTGGCGCCTGGCGGGTAGGACCGACGGCGTCGCGGAGGAGGCGAAGATGCTGGCCCTTTACCTAATGGACGCTGACTTGAGCCGGGATCTCCTCGAGATCTTTTGCGTCGCTCCATGTGGCGTGAAGGTGTCCGTTGTACTGGACCTTAGCCCCCTCCGGTGTAATCAACTGGCCCTGCGCGCGAAACCCGTAGGCGTGCGTGTTAGGGTCGGTGGTTCCGAAAAGATCGTTGTCAGTGTAATGCCAGTTCCCCCACCCCTCGGCGATCAGCTTGTTGTCGAAGCAGGTTCCCGGCTGGGTCACGTCACGGACAGTGACCCAGACTCTGCCCTTCTCTTGTCCGTGAACCCAGCTGGCGAAGTCCTCGGGGTCGGTCGGCCCGACATCCGCCCTGCATGCCCAGGCTGCCGAGGCCTAGAAGGTCCCCTTGGTTGAGCCGACGCTGGAAATCGTGCCGACGAGTGAAACCGTGGCATCGCCGGTGGCGAGATTTTGCACGCCCGAGGCATCACCGCCGCCCGTCGCGCCAGCGAACCGGCCCGTGCCGCCCGTGATCGTGAAGTGCCCGTCGATGGTGAACAAGGGCGGGTCCAGCGGCACGAAGTCCCGAAGTACGTGCGCCTGAAGCCGGTCCCCGTTGGCGGCCGTGAACGCGAACTGCCCGTCGGTGAACGCCAGCGACGGTGGCGCGGCGCAGTGGCTCTGATCGTCCGTGAGGCGGCCCAGGTGCGTGGCATTGCCCGTCCCGTGGATCTCGACGGTCAGAACAGGGCAGCGGTCCCCAGTCACTGCTTTCCCCGTGGCGCTGAACGTGGCCTTGAACGGCACTTGCGTGACTGCTGGCGAAACGCGACCGGCGGCCTCGGCGGATGTGCTCGGGCCCGTAGGAGCTTCTGACCTGTCACACGCCACGGTGAATGCGGCAGTGATGAACGCGACGACCGAGCTAATGAAACGTCTCATGACAGTGCTCCTCCGGTGCGGTGAGATGGTGCCCAATCTGACGTGCCAAGAGGTCCCTGCAGTCCTTCGTGGCGTCGGCGAGGGCGTCGCGGAGGAGAGCGAGAAACCCGTGGCTTTGCGACCCCGGCTTTCGCCGGGTGTGCCTTTGTCGAGGGAGCGCGCGCCCTAGTTACGACGCGGTACAGGGGGTGTCAGCGAGGTTCTCACGACGGTACGGTAGCGTACCGACAAATGCTTCCAGTGGTCGACGCCGTGTGCTCCGGAACCAACTGCCGATTCGTACCAAGGCCCTAGTGACTTGGAAAAAGTCGGAGTAGTCTCTATCTCCCGCTTCCACAGGGCCCATGGTTACGGTGATGGTGGTTGACGACGAACCCGCTGTCCGGCAGCTCACGGCCGGGTGTTGCGGGACGCTGGCTACGCGACCGTGGAGCTGGCCGACGGCCAGGACGCGTGGAATTACCTGCAGCGCGCCGGCGTGCCTGTCCATGCAATCATTTCATGGAGTCGTACAACTCAATGTGAGCGTCCAGCAGCCCTCGCAGAGTGCGAAGGTCTGCCCCTCGGATCGCGTAAAGGCGGGAATCAGCCTCCGGCTGCTCCTTAGCACGCGCCTGGAGCAGCGTGGCGTGGCGCAAATCGTAAAGACGCTCGGCGCTCGCAGCGCGTAGACACGCCGTAGCGCTCCCCGGGCAGGCGGAGGGTCTCGCGGCCTCCACCCCACGGGGCGAATTCCCGGAAGTCAGCCTGCCACCGCCCCCCGCGCTTCCTCAGCTTGCGAGCGGCCATTCGTGACCCTCGTACTTCAGCCAGAGTTGCCCCAACCGAGCCTCGGGGAGGTTCGGTGCAGCGAGTTCCCTGTGTAGGTCCCGCGAAGGAAATGGCCTACGGCGGCCTGCGGGATGCTCCACCGACCCGTCGCACCTCGGCGCGCGCCGGCGATGCGGCCGAGCCGACAGAGATAGCGCACGTGTTTCGGCGTGCGGCCGACGGCCGCGGCGAACTCGGACGGGGTGAGCCAGGTCGCGAGCTCGGTGTCGTCTAGGGTCATACCCTAGACGTCGGGAGCCCCCCGAAATCCTGCAGTTGTGGGGAACCGCGTCCTGGTGGCCGGGCGCTGTGCCGAGTGGGTCATCTGGCACAGCGAGGCCTGAAATGACACAGCGCCCGACAACAGAAGTCGTTGTCAGGCGCCGAGTTACCCGCGGGGGTTCAGTGACCGGACTCGAACCGGCGACGTCCAGCTTGGGAAGCTGGCATTCTACCACTGAATTACGCCCGCGAACCGGCAGGAAGTTGCCCCCGCTGCCCGGGTCGTGTCAACCGGCCTACTTGGCCTGGGACGCCTCCAGGAAGCTCCTGAGATCCGGCTCGCTCACCGCCGGCTCGCCGGGCGAGACGTTGTCGAGCCGCCCCTCCCGCATCCACCGCTCCAGCTCGCCCACCAGCTCGAACAGATGGTCGAATGAGTCCACGATGAACAGCAGCGGCTGGTAGTGGTCGATCTCGAAGTACTGGTTGACCACCCACTCGAGCTGCATCGGATACCGCTGGACCAGCGGTGAGTCGATCGAGTGCGCGATCTCGCCGTGCGAGCTGAGCAGGCCGCTCCCGTACACCTTGAGACCATTGCCATCCGGAGCGCGCATCAACCCGAACTCGATGGTGAACCAGAAGAACCGGGCCAGCGCCTTGAAGATGCTGGTCACCCGCCGGATCCGCTCCTGCTCGTCGCTGATGCCCGCCGCGATCTCCGCCGCCGTGTGCGCGCAGTCGCCGAAGCGCACCAGGGTATCCGCGAAGGCGCGGTCCGTGTGCATCGGCACGTGCCCGGCGATATCGTGGAAGATGTCCGGCTCGGGCAGGTAGTCGAGTGTGGCGCCGTCCCGGATCGTGATGGTAGTCGGAAACTCGCGGTTGCGGAGGCAGTCGAAGAACAGGAAGGAAGGAACGTACCCGCTCACCGGCTTCGCCTTGAAGCCGGTGAGCGGGCTGAGAAATCGATTGACGTCCTCGAGTCTCGGCACCCGCTGCGGGTCGAGACAGAGGTTGTCGATGCCCTGGAGGAAACGCGGGTTGGCGTAGCGGTGCCAGCGATCGCCCATGCGGGTGAACAGGCGCCGCCACGCCTCGTGGTTGGCCTCCGAGTACAGCTCGTACGGCTGGTTGATGTAGAGCCGCCCTTCGGCCTGCGCCCGTTCGATGAACGACGCCCGGGTCGTCGTCAGGCCTTCGCCCGACTCTCGCTCCGCATGCACTCCCGCCATCGCTGATCCTCGGGTCCGCGCTGCCGTTCGTGGATCCCTGCCGCGCCTACTTGCGCTTGTACCGCCAGGCCGCGATCCCCGCGCCCTGCCCCGCCACCTTGACGTCCTGCGACGCGCCCGCGGCGAGCTGCGGAACGGTCGCGTCCTGGGTCGCCACCACCGAGCCGGTGCCGGACAGGAACTCGACGGTGATCGGTACCGCGGCCGGGGCAATCGGCTTGCCAGCCGCCGTCTGGGCCGAACGGCCGGTCGCGGACAGCGTCAGAGCTGGCCCCGGCGCCGGTCGCGCTGAACTCGGACGCCTTCACGTCGACCGGGAGCGCAAGGACCTTTTCGGCGGTCTTCACGGCGTCGTCCACCTTGGCGCTCTGCTTGTAGCCCTCGCCCTGCAGCTTGAGCGCGTTCTCGCTCAGCGGCTCGATGGCCACCAGCTTGGCGGCCGTGGCCGCGAGCTTGGGACCGTCCTTCATGGCCAGATACGTGTTGCTCAGGTTGGACAGCGCGTCGCGGTTGTACGGCTCGGCCGCGATCACCTTCTCGAACGCCGCCGCGGCATCCGCGTACTTCTTGTCGTTGTACGCGTTCACACCGGCGCTCATGAGGTCGTTCGAGCCCGCGCCGCCGGCTCCGCCCGCGCCTGCCGCGCCACCGGCGGCACCCCCTGCCGCCACGATCTCCTTTTCCAGCGCCTGCGCCTGCTCCACCTTACCGGTGTTCCGATAGGCGCTCGCGAGGCCGCGCTTGCCCTCGATGTCGTTCGGCACCCACTTGAGGTACTGCTCGAGGACGACGGCCGCCTGATCGTACTTCTTGGCGTTGAGCAGCAGCGCCCCCTGATTGAACGCGGAGCGATCCCGCACCTTGATCTCCAGCGTGTCGGTCGAGTTGGCCGCCACCGCCGCCGCCTGGCCGAAGTAGTAGGCCGCGCTGTCGGTCTGGCCCTTGTCGTTCAGGATCGCCGCCATCTGGTAGAACGGAATCGGCGAGCCCCGGTAGATCGAGACGGCCTGCCGGTACAGCGCGACGGCGGAGTCGGAATTCTGCTTCTCCTCGAAGGCGCCGCCTGCCTTGACCAGGGGGTACCAGGCCGCCTGTCGATAAATCGAGATGTCCTTGGCGCAGTCGGGCGCGAGCTGCTCCGCTCTGGTGAGCGCCGAGTCGGCCGGAGCGAGCCTGCCCTGCTGCAGATAGATCCGGCCCAGGTAGTACCAGGCAGCCGGGTTCTTGTCCTGGCCGTTCTGCTTGATCGCCTCCAGGACCACCTTCTCGCCCTGGCCGAGGATGCGCGTGCGGCTCTCGGGCACGTCGGTCTCGATGGCGGACTTGAGGTAGCCGGCGGCGCTGCTGACCTTGAAGTGGTTCGGCTTGATCTTGCAGTCAGCGGCCTTGTACTGGGGCGGCATCGCGCTCGCCACGCGGTCATTCACGGCGGCGGGCTGCTGCGCGCTGGCCAGCGAGGCGCCCAGAAAAAGCAGGATGAAGGCCGACGCAATTTTTGCGGTCACTCGTCACGACTCCTTGTTCGGGGTCTGAAGCCGGGCGGCTCCCTCGGGGCTCACCAGGCGAAAAGCCCGGTCACGCAAGTCCCTTGCCACCTCGTGGGCCGGCCGGCCGGTTCGTTGGGCCAGGGCCGCTACGTCATCGTATTCCGGTTTCATCCGTGGTCCGTCGGGCGCGTCGAGCACCTTGACCCTCACCGAGGTCCCGTCGGCCGCCTCGACGCGGAGCTCCCGCCGCGCCAGGGTGACGCGCTCGGCGGTCTGCCGTCGCACGCCGGCGGTGGTGCTGTGGCGAAAGAACGCGTCGACCACACGGTCCGCGTCCCCCGCGGCCACGACCGCTTCGACGCGGAAGCCCGTACGCCCCTTCTTCATCTGCGTGGACCACACCTGCACATCCAGCGCACCCGCGCTCATCAAGCCCTCGCGGAGCGGATCCAGATACTCCGGGCTCAGGTCGTCGAGGTCGCTGGACACCAGCACCACCTCGCCCGCCTCGGCCGTCGGCTCGGCGAGGATGAGACGAAGCGCGTTCGGGTACGACTCGGGGTTCCGCCCGCCCGCGCCCCAGGCACCGCCGACGACCGGCCGCCACCGCGCTGGAGGAGCGCCCTCCGAGAGCACTCGCAGCAGCACGGCGCCGGTCGGCGTCACGGCCTCGCCCGACACGGGTCCGTTGGGCCCGACCTCGATGCCCTCGAGCAGGATCGCGGTGGCTGGCGCCGGCACCGGGATGATGCCATGCGCAGCCTTCACCCATCCGTCGCCGACGCCGACGGGTCGGTTGAAGATCCGCACGATGCCCAGGCGCTCGAACCCCTCGATGCCCCCCACGATGTCGATCAGCGCGTCCATCGCGCCCACCTCGTGGAGGGCGACCTGGTCCGCAGGTACGCCGTGGACCTGCGCCTCGGCCTCGCCCAGCAGGGTGAAGGCACGCACCGCCCGCTCGCGCACCCAACCGGAGATCGGGGCGCGCTCGACCATGGCGATCAACTCGCCGACGTGGTGATGGGGCCCGTGGGTGGTGCCGCTGTGCGCGTGGTGGCCGTGCGCGTCGTGGTGGTGGGGGGAGACGTGCACATGCTGATTCTGATGCGGCGGCACCGGCTCGGCTGGCGGCTCGTGCGAACCGTCCGGAAGGGACACAGTGACCTTCGTCGCCTGGACGCCGCAACGATCTACCGTGTCCACCGCCACGGTCACGTCGGGAATGCCCAGGCGCGCCGGGAGGCCGCGGAGCCAGTCGGCCGGAGCTCCGGCGGCCACCAGCGCGCCGAGCAGCATGTCGCCGCTCATGCCGGCGGCCGGATCGAGGATGGCAAAACGTCCATCAGCCATAGACTTATAAATATGGCCGAGGCTCAGGTCGGAGGCAAACCCCCTGAGTCGCGATAGAGCCAGCCCGCCCCAGTGTTGAAGATGACCACGCGCTCCGTCGGCTGGATGGCCCCGCGGGCCAGGAGGGTCCGCGCCCCCGCCAGCGCGGCCCCGCCTTCGGGGGCGAAGTCCACGCCCGTTTCCCGCGTCGCGATCTCCGCTTCGCTCGCCAGCTCGGCGTCCTCGACGGCCACCGCCCCGCCGCCGCTCTCCCGCAGGGCCCGGAGCATCAACTGGCCGCCGAGCGGCCCTGGCACCCGGAGACCGCTGGCCACGGTCCACGGGTCCGGCCAGGGCTCGCAGGCCTCGGCACCGGCCTCAAATGCACGCACCACCGGCGCGCATCCGGTGCTCTGCACCGTGTACATCCGCGGCAGCTCCCCCTGCACCCAGCCCGCGTCGCGGAGCTCGCCGAACGCCTTCCACATGCCGATGAGGCCCGTCCCCCCGCCGGTCGGGTAAATGATCGCGGCGGGCAGCGTCCAGCCGAATTGCAGCGCCAGTTCCAGGCCCAGCGTCTTCTTCCCTTCGATCCGGTACGGCTCGCGGAGGGTCGAGAGGTCGAGCGCCCCGGTCTCGGCGGCGTAGGCGCGCGCCGCCTTGCCGCAGTCGCCGATGTGACCGTCGAGCAGCACCAGCTCCCCGCCGAACGCGACGATCTGCGACAGGATCGTGCGCGGCGTCGCGCGTGGCGCGTAGACCCGGACCGGCGTCCGCGCGCGGGCGCCGTAGGCGGCGGCCGCCACCCCCGCGTTGCCCGCGGTCGGCAGGACGAATCGCTCTGCTCCTGCGGCGACCGCGCGGGTCACGGCGGCCCCGATCCCTCGCGCCTTGAAGGACCCCGTCGGGTTGGCCCCCTCGTCCTTCACCCACAGGTCGCCAAAGCCGAGTCGCGCGCCGGTCGCCTCGACCCGCAACAACGGTGTGTCGCCTTCACCGAGGGTGATCGGCTCTTCCCCGGCGAGGAGCGGGAGGAACGGACGAAACCGCCACATGCCGTGGCGCCGCCGCAGCTCGGCGCGGTCGACCAGCGTCGGCACGCGCGTCGGATACCGGACCAGCCAGGGCATACCGCACGCCTCGCAGACGGTCGGGAGCCCCTCCGCCTCACGCCTGCGGCCGCAGCTCGAGCACTCCAGGATCCAGTCCGGGCCTGCCGCGGCGGTCACGTGGGGTTGTTCAGGTGGGTGAGAATGCGCTCCGCCAACCGGGTCGAGAACCCCGGCACCGTGGCGAGCTCGGCGACGGACGCCGATTTGACGCCGGCCAGGCTGCCGAATCGCTCGAGCAGCTGCCGCCGCCGGTTCGGCCCGACCCCGGGGATGTTGAGGAGCTCGGACGTGATCGTGCGGGTCGTGCGGCGCTGGCGGTTGTAGGCCAGCCCGAATCGGTGCGCCTCATCCCGCGCACGCTGCAGCAGCCGGAGCGACGGGCTCCGGCGCGACAGCCGAAGGCTCTCGGCGCGGCCCGGCACGAACACCTCTTCGTCGCGCTTGGCCAGGCTCACCATCGGAACCGGCGGCACGCCGGCCTTCTCCATCGCATCGAGCGCGGCGTTCAACTGTCCCTTCCCGCCGTCGATGACGAACAGGTCCGGGAGCGGCTGGCCCTCGTCCCGCCGGCGGGTGACGTAGCGGGTGATGACCTCGTGGATGGCCGCGAAGTCGTCCTGCTGGCCCAGCCCCTGGATCTTGAATTTCCGGTACTCGCTCTTCTTCGGGCGGCCCGCCTCGAACCACACCAGGGAACCGACCGTGTCGCGACCCTGATTGTGCGAGATGTCCACGCACACGAGGCTCCGCGGCACGGCGCTGAGCCCGAGGTCGCGTCCGAGCGCGTAGACCGGATCCTCGGCTCGCTCCTCGGTCTCGAACGATTCGATTCTGAGGCTCTCGAGCAGATGCCGCGCGTTGTTGTCGGCCAGCTCGAGCCATCGGTGCGCGGTCCCCCGCTGCGGCACGGACCAGTCGGCGTCCGGCAGCAGCTCGCGGATGGCGTCCCAGTCGGCCGGCGGGAACGGCACCACCACGCGCCGGACGCGGTCCTCGACCGGGACGTAGTAGCGCACCAGGAACGCGCTCAACACCGCCGCGTCCTGCTCCTCCTCGAGTCCCTCCAGGAACCGGTGCTCCCGGCCGACCACCGCGCCGTTCCGGACGCGGATCAGCACGCCCACCGCGTCGTCGCCGTCGCGCGCGTACCCGATGACGTCCGCGTCGCCGGTGCCGATGACCTCGACGCTCGCGGGCTGCTCCAGCCGGTCCAGCCACCGCAGCGCGTCGCGCATGTCGCGCGCCCGCTCGAAGTCCTCCCGCCCGCTGGCCGCAAGCATCGCCTCCCGGACCCGGACCCGCACGTCGACGGTGCGGCCCTCGAGGAAGTCCACCACGTCGTCCACCATGCGTCGGTAGTCCTCCTGGCTTTGCCACCCGACGCAGGGAGCGAGACACCGCCCGATGTGGTAGTCGAGACAGGGGCGCTCGCGACGCTCGTGCGGCAGGTCGTCGGCGCAGCTGCGGACGGTGTACAGGCGGCGGATGATCGCGAGCGTGCGGCGGAGCTGGCCCACGTCCGTGTAGGGACCGTAGTAGCGGGCGCCCGGGATGTCGCGGCGGCGGGTGACGATGACACGGGGAAACGGATCGCCGAGTGTGACCGCGATCGAGGGATAGCTCTTGTCGTCCTTGAGGCGGACGTTGAACCGCGGCCGGTACTCCTTGATCAGGTTGTTCTCGAGGATCAGCGACTGCGCCTCCGACGGCACCACGATGGTCTCGACGTCGGCGATCAGGCGCTGCAGCAGGCGGTTCTTCGGGCTGTCGTCGAAATCGACGGCGAAATAGCTCCGGACGCGGCTCTTGAGACGCTTGGCCTTGCCGACGTACAGGATCTCGCCCCCGGCGTCTCTCCACAGGTAAACGCCGGGGCCGTCGGGGAGGGTATCGAGCTTGCGCTGGAGCGCGTCGGGGATGCGAGGTGCGGTCATGAGGGTCCGTGCCGACCGGTTAACCGGGCGGGCCGGGGCGAGGTTCCCGACGCCCGAGCCGGCGCACCAGGGCCGCGGCCTCGGGCACGCCAAGACGGTCGGTGAGGAAAAAATACACTCCCCCGTACAGGCTCAGCACCGCCAGTGCGGCGACGATCGGGTGTGCCCCCGGGAGCGCCGTTCGAAGGGCCCATGCCGCCGCCGCCGCGGCGACCGCGGCTCCCCAGAGTCGGAAAGCCAGTGGGACCGGGAGCCCGGTCGGGCCCAGGCGGCGGTTGAGCGCGCGCCGCAGGAGCAGAAACTCCACCCAGCCCGCGATCCCGGCGGACGCCGTAAGTCCTGCCGCGCCCCACCGAGGGTCGATTCCGAGCGCTCGCGGGAGCGGCAGGGCGAACAGATACCCCAGGCCGATGGTGAGGAGCACGCGCAGGAGGGCGAAGCGGAGCGGCGTCCGGGTGTCATGGAGCGCGTAATACGTCGACGCGTAGAGCCGTCCCGTTGTCGAGGCGAGCAGCCCGACTGCCGAGCCCGCCAGAATTCCCCAGACGTAGACCGTCGTCGCGCGCGTGAAGGCACCCGACTGGTACAGCGCGCCGGCCACCACGTCGCCGAGCGCCAGGAACGCCACGGCCGAGGGGACGACGAAGAACGCGATCTGCCGGATCCCTGCCCCGAGCCGGTCCCGCAGGTAGGCCAGGCGCTCCGCCTCGCTGCCCACGGCGCTCGACATGGCGGGCAGCTCGGCCGCTGACACCGACATTCCGAACAGGCTCACCGGCAGCGTGTAGAGGACCTGAGCATACGACAGCCCAGCGACCGCGCCGGTGGGCAGCAGGCTCGCGAGAACGGTATCGACGTACGCGCTGAGCTGCACCACGCCGCGGCCGATGAACACCGGGCCGAAGTTGCGCAGCACTTCCCCGACCGGGGCCGAGCCGCGCTCAAGCCGCGGCCGGAGGCCACCGAGCAGCCGGGTCACAGCCGGCAACTGCACGCCGAACTGCAGCAGGCTTCCCACGACCGACCCCCACGCCGCGATCTCGGCGAGCCGATACTGCGGCGTCCCGCTCCCGAAGCCCACCAGCGAGGCGATGATCGCCAGGTTCCAGAGCACCGGCGCGGAATAGCTCAGGAAGAACCGCCGGTGGCTGTTGAGCACGCCGAGGCACCACGCGGACAGCACCAGTAGTCCGGCCCCGGGAAACAGGATCCGCACCAGCCGGATCGTGAGCTCGCGCTTCTCGCCGGTGAAGCCCGGTGCGATGACGGCGATGAGCCACGGTGTCAGCAGCACGCCGACCAGCACCAGGACCGCCGAGACCAGCCCGAGCAGCGCCGCGACCGCCCCGGCCACCCGGCGCGCCTCCGCGTCCTCGCCGCGGGCGCGGAGCCCGGCGTAGACGGGAATGAACGACGCGGACAGCACGCCTTCGCCGAACAGGTTCTGCAGCACGTTCGGAATCCGGAACGCCGCGTTGAACGCGTCCGCCGCGTCCGAGGTGCCGAAGTAGTGGGCGAAGACCCGGTTGCGAACGAGCCCGAGGAGTCGGCTCAGGAGAATGCCCGCCGCCACCATCACCGCCGGCCGGGAGGAGCGGCGTGGCGGGGCGGTCAGGACCGGGGAGGCGGCTGGAGGGTGGAGGGCGACGAAGGATCCGCGAGCAGCCGCTGCAGGAAGGCATTCTCGTCCTGGATCGCCTGAAGCGTGCGATTCAGGTCATCCACTTCCGCCTCGAGCAGCTCGACGCGCTTGGCCAAGGCAGCGACCTCGGGCGGCGTCTCGACCGGGCCCTCGAGCCGGCGTGCCAGGGCGCGCCCGATCGGGGAATCGACCACGATCGCGAGGATGGGAACGAGGAGGGCGACCAGGAGGAATACCGCGATGACCGACATACTTCGAGTCTACGACGGTTCCGACAGCGCTTCAAGCCCGGTCCGGTACCATGCCTCGAAACTGTCGCGGAGCTGTCCGAGCAGGTCCGGCCCGTACCGTGCCAGGAACGGTGCCATGGTCAGGACCCGCTCCTGCGGCTTGCCGCTGGGGGCCACGGCGGTGCGCACGCGCGCGAGCTGCCCGAGCTCGGTCTCCTGGCGACGCTTGAGGTGCTGGACCAGCTTCTTCTCGACATCCTGGGTTCCGGCCAGCGCCTGCTGGCGGGCGGTCTGCGTCGGGCGCGCGAGCGTCGGGTCGATCTCGACCGCGGCGCGCTCCAGCACCCCGTAGTCGGATTCGAGCGTTGCCCGGATATGCTCCAGCGCCTGCAGCGCGTCCGGCGGGAGCTGCGACCGCACCAGCCGCGCCTCGAGCGCGCCGGGCGGGGCCAACAGCTCGGACAGCTCTACCCCGAATTTCTCCAGCACGCGATCGACCCGCGGCTCGACGATCACGCCCGACCAGCGCGGCATCGGACGCTGCCGCGGAATCCCCAGTCGCTCGTAGATCGGCGGCGTGAGGACCAGGTACTTGAGCTCGCCCGGGCCGCCAAGATAGGCGACGGTGGGCAGGATGGCGCTCTCGACCGCGGGCCGAAGCAGGACGTTGGGTGAGAGTCGGGTGGGCTCGCTCGCGGCAATGCGCTCGAGGTCGGCGAGGTTGAAGTGCTCGCGGCTCCGGCGGGTGGCGAACCGGTTGCCATCGCGGACCAGCCGGTCGCGGCCGAGCGACGCCTCGACCATCACGAGCGCCGCCCCGTCGCCGACGGTCACGCCGGAGGTCCGCGCCGTCGCTCCGCTTGCCTCGGCCCAGCGGTCGAGGTCGTCGTCCAGCTCGTGCGCCTGCTGGAGCGCGCCGACCAGGTGCGGTGCCGCGGCCCGCTTGGCGGCGGGATGGGTGCTGTCGAAGCACAGCACACCCAGGGGATCGAGGAGCTCCGCCAGGGCGCCCGCGTAGCTGCCAGCGACTGTCGCGTCCGGCCGGTAGTGTCGCTCGAGCCACGCGAGCGTCGCATCGCGGAACTCCGACGTCGGCAGTCCGGCGGCGAGCGCATCGAGCGCCGGGCGGACGGCCTCGCCCAGCGGTTCGCGGTACATCGGCGTGAGCGGTGCATCCGCCGCCCGGGGCGGCAACGAGGCGGTAGCGACGGCGCCATCGGCGCCGATCCACGAGGCCGAGCTGGCCTCGGCGAAGTCGTGGTCGTCCCCGGCGAGCCAGAAGACCGGGACGACGGGCCGGCCCCACCGCTCCTCGAGCACGCGGCTCAAGGCCGCGGCGCTCAGTGCCTTGTGGATGGTGTAGAGCGGGCCGGTGAAGAGTCCCGGCTGCTGCCCCGTCGTCACCGCCAGGGCGCCGGGCGATCGCAGGCGCGCGAGCTGGCGCTCGCTCGAGGGCGAGGGAACGAACGCCTCCGCCAGCGCGCCGTCGAGCCCGCCCGGACGCTCGGCCGGCGCCTCGAGCGGGTGCTCGAGGGGGGTCGGCACGAATCGAAGCACGCTCATCCGCGCTGGCCGATCAGGATCGTCCGCGGCGATTGCGGGAGCATCGGCGACGCATCGTAGTCACCGAAGCGCTCACGCACGGTGACGCCGGCGGCCGCGAGCATGGCCTCGATCTCCTCGGCGCCGAACAGCCGGACGCGCTCGGTGAACCGGCGGCCTCCGTCCTGCCGGATCGTCTTGCAGACGTACCGCCCGTCGGGCGAAACCGAGCGGTCCACCTGCACGTCCACGCCGTTCACGCGTTGGGTCTCGCGCGGCACGAGCTTCCGCCGAACCGATCGCGCGTTCAGGAAGTCGATCACGAACCAGCCCCGGGGACGCAGGGTGGCCACCATCTCGCCGAGCGCCAGGGCGTGCTCCGCGTCGTGGTCGAAATAGCCGAAGCTGGTGAACAGGTTGACCGTCAGGTCCATGGAGCCGGCCCGCACCGGCAGGGCCCGCATGTCCGCCCGGACGAGGGGGGCTGTCGTCACCTCGCTCGCCACCTTGAGCAGGGCGGCCGACAGATCCAGCCCGATGCAATGTGCGCCCGCGGCCTGGAACGCCCGCGCGTGCCTGCCGGCGCCGCAGGCCACGTCGAGCACGCGCCATCCGGCGGTGAAGCCCACCCGGTCGAGGATGAGCCCCACCGCCCGCTCGGCCTCGGCGAAGTCCCGGTGGGGATAGAGCTGCAGGTACTCCTCACCAAACCACTCCTCGAACCATTCGGTCATGCGCGCTCACCGGCGCCTTTGTGGTACGGCTCGCCTCGAAGAATGGTGACAGCCCGGTAGAGCTGCTCGGCCACGACCACCCGCGCCAGCTCGTGCGGCAAGGTGAGCGGGCCCAGGCTCCAGCGATCGTCCGCGGCCGCGATCAGATCCGGCGCGAGACCGCGCGAGCCGCCGATCGCCAGCGCCACGGGCCGGGCCTCCTGGGTCCATCGCCCGACCCGCCGGGCAAGATCCTCGCTGCTCCACGCGGTTCCCTGCCGTGCCAGCGCCACGAGCCTCGCACCGGCCGGCCGCCGGGCCAGGAGCCGAGCGCTCTCCTCCGATCGCTGGGCGGCGACCGTGGGCGCGCGGCTCGCCTCGCGCACCTCGACCTCGCGCACCTTGAAGTGACGCCCGAGCCGCCGGAGGTAGTCGTCCACCGCCTCTCGATAGCTCGGGCGCAGCTTTCCAACGGCGAGCAGCACCAGCTCCATCCTGCCCGGCTCAGGCGTACATGCCGCGCAGGCGGTGCACGGCGGCGACCCGCTCGATGGCCTGCATGTACGCGCCGATGCGGGTGTTCACAGTGTGCTTGGCGGCCATGGCGACGACCTCGTCGAACGACTGTACCATGATCCGCTCGAGCCGCTGGTTGACCGTCTCCTCGTCCCAGAAATAGCCGCCGCGGTCCTGGACCCACTCGAAGTAGCTCACCGTCACGCCGCCGGCGTTGGCCAGGATGTCGGGGATGACGAACACGCCCTTCTCCTCGAGGATCTTGTCGGCGTTGGCGGTGGTGGGGCCGTTGGCGCCCTCGCAGATGATCCGGGCCTTCACGTCGCGCGCGTTCTGGCTCGTGATGACGTTCTCGAGGGCGGCCGGGACCAGCACGTCGCAGTCGAGCGTCAGGACATCCGCGTTGCCGATGTGGTCCGCCTCCTTGTACTCGCTCAGGTGGCGGTGTTGCTTCACGTGCTCTTGCACGTCCTTGATGTGCAGGCCCTTCGGATTGTAGATGCCGCCCGACTTGTCGCTCACGGCCACGACGATCAGGCCGAGCTGCTCCATGAGCTGCGCCGTGATGGAGCCGACGTTGCCGAACCCCTGCACCGCCACCCGCGTGCCCGCGATCGGCATCTCGAGCCGCTTGAGCGCCTCGCGGGTGACGAGCATGCAGCCGCGGCCGGTGGCCTCGCGCCGCCCGAGGGAGCCGCCCATCTCGACCGGCTTGCCGGTGACGACGGCGGTCACCGTGTGGCGCTTGTGCATGGAGTACGTGTCCATGATCCACGCCATCATCCGCTCGTTCGTGTTCACGTCCGGCGCGGGAACGTCGGAGTCGGGGCCCAGGGTGTCGATGATGGCGGAGGTATAGCGGCGGGTGATGCGTTCGAGCTCGGCGAGGGAAAGGTTCGGCGGGTCGCAGACGACACCGCCCTTGGCGCCGCCGAACGGAATATTGACCACCGCGCACTTCCAGGTCATCCAGGCCGCCAGCGCCTTCACCTCGTCGAGCGTGACGTTCAGGTCGAACCGGATGCCGCCCTTGGCGGGCCCGCGGCTGGTGTTGTACAGCACCCGGTAGCCGGTGTAGACCTCCACCTCGCCGGTGTCACGCGGGATCGGCACCGAGACGATGATCTGCTTCTCCGGGCTCCGCAGCACCTTGTACAGCCCCGGATCCAGGCTCAGACGCTCGGCCGCGTAGTCGAAGCGCGACATCATCGCCTCGAACGGATTCTCCTCGTTGAGGAACGTGTCCCGTTCCTGGCGGATGAGAAGAGGGGAGGGACGGCTCGTGGTGCTCATAGAGTGTGTGCGTGCTCCGTGGGTGAGTTACAGGTTGTCCACCGGCGTGACGACCGCATTCAGCACGGCGGCGATGCGATCGCCGCCGTCCTCCCAGCTCAGGTCCAGCAGCGCGACCAGCGGCTCGGGCGCCGCGGCGGGCCAGCGGTCCCGCAGCTTGACTGCGTCCTTCTGGGTGATCACGACGTGGTCCGCCCGGCGCGCCGCGTGGGCCAGCCACGCGACGTCCTCGGGCCGGTAGTCGTGATGATCCTTCCAGGTGGCCACCTGCACCGCGGCGCCCGTCGCCTTGGTCTGCGCCACGAACGCGTCGGGGTCCGCGATGCCTGACGCGGCCACCACCCGCTTCCCGGCCAACGATGCGGCGGGGCGCCGGGTTCCACTCACCAACCCCTCCAGCGTGCCCAGGCCGAGGTGGGCCACCGCGACCGGGCCGCTGACCCGGGCCTCCAGCTCGGCGGCCAGCTCGCGAGCTGCTTCCGCCGACGCGCGCTTCCGAGTCACGATGACGGCATCGGCGCGGTCGAGGGCGGACCAGCCCTCCCGCCACGGGCCCGCCGGCAGCGGCCAGCGCACCGCGCGCGTGGTTTCCGCGCTCATCACCAGGATGTTGAGGTCCCGGCGGACGTCGAGCCGCTGGTAGGCGTCGTCCAGCACCAGCACCTGCGCGCCGTTGGCCAGCGCCCGCTCCGCCCCGGCCGCGCGATCGGCATCCGCCACCACGACCGCCTCGGGAACGGCGTGCCGGTGCACCAGGGTCTCGTCGTCGCCGTAGCCCCGCAGCAGGATACCCGGCGTGAGGCCGCGCTCCACATAGTGTCGCGCGATCCAGATGGCGATGGGCGTCTTGCCCGATCCACCGACCGTCAGGTTGCCGACCGCGACCGAGGGCAGCGGCAGGTCGCGGATCGGGATCCACCCGCGCCGGTACGCCAGGAGGCGCGAGTCCATCGCCAGACGCCAGAGTCCCGAGACCGGGAGGAGCGCCAGCCGTGCCAGCCGCGCATCGGGCCGGCGGCTGGTCCACAGCCAGCGCATCACGCGGTGCGTGTCGCCTCGGCGGCTCATGGCTCCTCTTCCACGATCTCGCGCAGTCGTGCCTCCGCGTCCGCCAGTCCGGCCGCCAAACCCGCTTCGCCCGGTGCCACCTCGAACGGTCGGCCGTACAGGATGTGCACCCGGGCCGCCGGCTTCGGGATCATGAAACGATCCCAGGAATTTAACCGCCAGGCCCGGTCCGCCCGGGCATGCAGCGGCACGATGACGCTCTGCGCGCGCTGGGCCGCGGCGACCACCCCGGGCTTCATCTCGCGTCGGGGCCCACGGGGGCCGTCGGGGGTGAACGCGACGGCATGTCCGGTCCGGAGCTCCCGCACGGCGCCCAGGAGCGCACGGGCGGCGCCGCGGGTGCTGGAGCCGCGGACGGCCCGGTAGCCGAGCGATGCCGCGAGGTCGGCGAGGTACTGCCCGTCCCGGGCCTCGCTCACGACGATGGCGATGGACTGCCACCGGTGTTGCCACAGGAGCGGCAGCAGCGCCTCGTGCCAGGCCAGGAAGACGTGCGGCCGCCGGGCCTCGTAGAGCGGTCGCCAGCGCCCCTCGTCCACGGGGCGGATCCGCCACGACGCCGCCAGTGCGCGAACGGCGGGTCCGGCCAGCACGCGGGCCGCGGCCGGCGGAACCTTGAGCCTCACCGCCTCACGCGCGCAGCAGCTCGTCGGCCATGGCGACCACCCGCGTCGTGGCGCCCGGCGCCCCCAGGCGCTCTCGGACGAGGGCCAGCCCTTCGTGCTGGGCGACCGTCCGCGGGTCACGCGGGTCGAGCAGTGGCCGGAGCGCATCGGCGAGCGCGCCGGCCTCGGCGCGGTCCTGCAGCATCTCCGGGACGACTTCCCGTTCGGCGACCAGGTTCACCAGACTGACCCACTCGACGGTGCGCAGCCGCTGGAACATGTGCCATGTCAGCGGATGCACCTTGTACGCGACCACCATCGGCACGTCGGCGAGCGCGGCCTCGAGCGTCGTGGTCCCCGATTTGGCGAGCGCCGCGTCCGACGCGGCGAAGACCGGGATCGGGTCGCCGCGCTCGATCACGAGCGGGCCGGGATCCGGGTATTCGCCGGTGGCCGTTCCGGCGACCACGACGCGATCACAGTGCCTCTGCTCCAGCAGCCGGATGGCCGCATCGCGGAACGGCTGCCACAACCGGCCGATCTCCTGATGTCGGCTGCCGGGAAACAACCCCAGCACCCGGCTCGTCGGCGGAAGGCCGAGTCGGGCTCGCGCCTCCGCGCGCGTGGGCCACGAGATGCGGTCCACGAGCGGGTGGCCGACGTAGTCGCTCCTGAGGCCGAGTCGCCCGAAGAACCGCTGTTCGAACGGCAGGACCACGGCGAGCCGGTCGACCGCGGACGCGAAGCGGCGGGCGCGACCAGGCCGCCAGGCCCAGAGTTGGGGCGCAATGTAGTAGAGGACCTTGGCCCCCGCCTGTCGCGCCGCCTCGGCGACACGGACATGAAATCCGGGATAGTCGATGAGGATGACGAGATCGTAACGGCCGGCGCGGAAGTCCGCGCGCAGGGCGCGGAGGAGCCGCACGTGCGCGGCGAGCTTGGTGACCACTTCCACCAGGCCGAAGGCCGCCAGGCCTTCCATGGGATAGCGGATGACGGCGCCGGCCGCGGCCATCCGCGGTCCCCCCAACGCCTCGATCATGGCATCCGGGTAGCGTGCGCGGAGGGCCTCCACGACGCCCGCGCCGTGGAGGTCGCCCGAAGGCTCGCCCGCGGAGACGAAGATGCGGGGCGTCGGCCGCGCGATCATCAGGACGCGGAGACGGCGAGCGGCGACTGCCGCACGGCGTCCGCCACCCGAAGCGCGAGCGCGAGGGCCGCCCGCCCCTCGTCACCGCTCACCACGACCTCCCGCTGCCCCTGGACCGCGTGCACGAAGCTCAGGAGCTCGAGCTGAAGGGCATCGGCCTCCGGCGCCTGGAGCTCGATCCGTTCCACCACGTCGGTGAGAGCCTGCCCGGTGCCCGGCCGCCAGTCGCCGCGGACCCGCATGAACTCGCCGCCGCCGCTGGCCAGGTCGAGCGAGAGATAGCCGTTCGGCTGGAACAGCCGGAGTCGGCGGACCCGCTCGCGGGAGACCCGGCTGGCGGTCGCGAGCGCGACGGCGCCGTTGGAGAACTCGACCCGGGCGTTCGCCAGGTCGAGATGCGAGCTGAGCAGCGAGAGGCCGGACGCCCGGACCTCCGTGGCCTCGGCGCCGCCGGTCAGGTGGAGCACGAGGTCGAGATCGTGGATCATGAGGTCCAGGACCACGGCGACGTCGGTGCCGCGCGGCTGGAACGGCGCCAGGCGGAGGCTCTCGATATAGCGCGGGCCGTTCAGGTAGGGCTCGGCCGCGCGGAGCGCGCGGTTGTAGCGCTCGATGTGCCCCACCTGGAGCTGGAGGGCCCCTCGGTCCGCGGCCGCGATGAGCGCGTCGGCCTCGTCGACCGTCGCGGCCAGCGGCTTCTCCATGAGCACCGGCACGCCGTGCTCGAGCGCGCGAAGGCCGACGGCTGCGTGCGCGGGCGTGGGGACCGCGACGGTCACGGCTTCGACCCGGTCCAGGAGCGCGTCGAGATCGGCGAAGCAGGTCGTGCCCAGCTCCGTCGCCACCGCCCGACCCCGCTCCGGGTCGAGATCGTAGACGCCGACCAGGCTGGCCTCGTCGAGCGCGGCGAGATGGCGGGCATGATGCCGCCCCAGCGCGCCGATGCCCACGACGCCGATCCGCAGCCGCGGGCTCACGCCGGCACGCCTCGCTCGGACGATTCCACGAAGGCCAGGAAGCGCTCGACCTCGGGCGAGGCCGGGAGATCGCTCCGCGCCCGCTCGAGCGCCTGCGACAGGTTCAGCTCGGAGTTGAAGAAGAGGCGGTAGGCCCGCTTGAGAGCGGCGATGGTGTCGCCCGAGAAGCCGGCGCGCTGGAGCCCGATGGAGTTGAGGCCGTAAAGCTCCATCGGGTTCCCGACGGCCTTCACGTAGGGCGGGATGTCCTGGTTGACGCGCGAGCAGCCGCCCACGAACGCGTAGGTCCCGATCGTGACGAACTGATGCACGGCGTTCAGCCCGCTCAGGATGGCGCGGTCGTGGATGGTGACGTGCCCCGCGCACTGGGTACCGTTGGCGATGGTGACGTCGTCGCCCACGTGGCAGTCGTGGGCGAGGTGCACGTAGGTCATGATGAAGCACCGCGCGCCGACCACCGTGCGGTAGCTGTGCGAGGTGGCGCGGTTGATCGTCGAGTACTCGCGGATGATCGTCCCCGGGCCGATCTCGACCCAGGTCTCCTCGCCCTTGAACTTGAGGTCCTGCGGGTCCCCCCCGAGAATGCTGCCGTCGCCGACCCTCACGTCCTCGGCGAGGCGCACGTTTCTCACCAGCCGTGAGCGCGGACCGAGCCGGCATCGGTCGCCGATCGTCACGTCCGGGCCGATCATCACCCATGGGCCCACCTCGACCGCGTGACCCAGCCGGGCCGAGGGGTCCACGATGGCCGTCGGGTGGACGACGGTGGTCACCGATCCACCACGCGCGCCATCATCTCGGCTTCGCAGACGACGTTCCCGTCGACGTAGGCCATGCCCTTCATCCGGCAGGTCCGGCCGCGGTTCTGGAGCATCTCGAGCTCGCAGCGGAGCTGGTCGCCCGGGAGCACCGGCCGGCGGAACTTCACGTTGTCGAGCGACATGAAGTACACGACCTTCTGGTCCGGCTCCTCGATGGTTCCCAGCAGCAGCATGCCGCCCACCTGCGCCATCGCCTCGATGATGAGGACGCCGGGCATGATCGGATGGCCCGGGAAGTGGCCTTGGAAGAAGGGCTCGTTGATGGTGACGTTCTTGATCCCGACGATCCGCTTCGTCCCCTCGACCTCGATGATGCGGTCCACGAGCAGGAACGGGTACCGGTGGGGAATCACGTCGAGGATCCGGCCGATGTCCATCGCCACGCCTCCCGTGCGCTGCGCGGTGCGGGTGAGCCAGCGGGCCAGCGCGATGTTGCCCTGATGGCTTGGCCTGGTTGCGATCACGTGCGCCTGGATGCGTCCGCCGACGAGCGCCAGATCGCCCAGGATGTCGGCCGTCTTGTGGCGGACGAACTCATCCGGCCAGCGAAGCGCCGCGTCGCCCACGAGGCCGTCCTCGCTCAACACCAGCGTCGAGTCGAGCCCGGCGCCGAGGGCCAGCCCGCGCGCGCGCAGGGCATCGGCCTCTCGAAGGAAACCGAAGGTGCGCGCGCCCGCCAGCTCACGGGCGAACTCGTCCGGCGTGATATCGTAGGCGCCGGTCTGGCGCCCGATGAGCGGATGGGCCCACTCGATCGTGGTGGTGAGGCGGAGCGAGGGGGCCGGCGCCACCACGTAGCTCGAGTCGCCTTCCGCCAGCGTGAACGGGGCCAGCACTCGGTAGACCACGGGCTCGCCCGGCGCTTCTGCGATCCCGGCCTCGCTGAGCGCGTCGAGGAAAGGCGCGAACGATCCGTCGCCGATCGGCGGCTCGGGGCCGTCGAGCTCGACGGTGAGATCGTCGAGCGACAGCGCCGCAGCCGCGGCCAGCAGGTGCTCGACGGTCTGCACCGCCGCGTCGCCGTCGCCGAGCGCGGTCCGACGCTCGGTAGATTGTACGTCGGCGACGCGCGCACGGATACTCGGCGCGCCGGCGAGGTCGATGCGCCGGAACACGATGCCCTGGCCCGATGGCGCGCCGATGCAGCGGGCGGTCGCCTCGCGCCCCGTATGGAGGCCGATCCCCTGCACGACCGCGGTCCCCGCGAGGGTGCGCCTAGCCATCGCCTCGGGCTCCCGGCGCGAGGCGCTCGAGCTCGGTGATGATCGGCACCACCCGGTACAGGGCGGCCTGGGCGCGAAGGAACTGCCGGTGCGGCCGCGCGGGGTGTCCGCTGAAGGACGAGCCGGCCGGGATGTCGCCGAACACCGCGCTCTTGGCGGCGATCCGGACCCGGTCGCCGATCACCAGATGGTCGGTGACCCCGACGTGCCCCGCCAGAATGACGTCGTTCCCGATCCGCGTGCTGCCCGCGATCCCCACCCCCGCCATCAGCAGGCAGCGGCGCCCGATCCGGACGTTGTGCCCGACGTGGACCAGGTTGTCGATCTTGGTGCCCTCGCCGATGCTGGTGTCGTCCAGGCTGCCGCGGTCCACGCACGAGTTCGAGCCGATCTCGACCTCGTCCTCGAGCACACAGCCGCCGACGTGGGGGATGTGGTGATGCCCGCGCCCGTCCGAAAGGTATCCGAAGCCGGGACCGCCGATGACCGCGCCGGCCTTGATGACGACGCGGCGCCCGATGCGGCTGCCCTCGTAGCAGACGGCCCGCGGTCCGATCACGGTGTCCTCGCCGATGGACACCCCGTTTCCGATCGACACGCCGTCGGCCAGCCGCGCACGGTCGCCCAGGCGGACGTCCCGGCCAAGCGCGACGAAGGGGCCGATCACGACGCCGTCGCCCAGGGCGCAGCCGGGGCCCAAGCGGGCGGAGGGGTCCACGCCCGCGGTGGGTGGGGTCGGGGGCAGGAGCACGTCGATGACGCGCACGAGCGCGGCGTACGGGTCCCGCACCACGATCCGGGCCCCGGTGGGCGGCGGCTCCGCGAGGCTGTCGGGCACCAGGACCGCTCCGGCACGGGAGGCCCGCAGCTCGTCCGCGTAGCGGGACGAGACGGCCAGGGACAGCGCATCCGGACCGGCGCTCGCCAGCGCCCGGACCTCGCGCACCACGACCGTCCCATCACCAAGCAGGCGGCCGCCGACGAGGTCGGCGACCGCCTGCGCGGTGAGGCCCGCGGACGTCACGGGCTCAGGTACCCGACTTGAGCTGCTGGATGACCTTGTCGGTGAGATCCAGCGACTTGTCGGCCGTGACGATGCCGCTGTTCGGCGCGCTCACGTCGAAGATCATCGCGTAGTTCCCCGACGCGCGGACGCCCTCGATGACGCTGTTGACCTTGGACTGGATCGGCTCGAGCAGCTCGCGCTCCCGCGTCGCGGCCCGGGTCTGGAGCTCCTGGGTCCGCTTCTCGAGCTGCTGCTGCTGGCCCTCGAGGTCCTTCCGCTTGGCCGCACGCTGGGTGGGGCTCAGCATGACCGACTTCTGCTCGAAATCGGAGGCCGCCGAGTCCAGGCTCGCCTGCAGCTTCTGGACCTCGGAGCGGTAGGTCGCGAGTTCCTTGGTGAAGGTGGACTCGGCCGACGAGTAGCCCGGCGTCGCCTTGAGGATCGCCTGGGTGTTGACGTAGGCGACCTTCGCCCCGCCGCCCTGCTGCGCTGCCGCCGGCGCGGCGCCGGCGACCAGGACGAGGAGGGCAGCCCCAATTCCCACGACGGACAGCTTCATGCGTTGCTCCCGATGAAAGGTGCGGTGACCCACTAGAAGAAGTTCCCCAGTTTGAAGTGCACTTGCCAGCCGGGATCGGGATGGCCAAGACCGTCCACGCGATCGAAGCCGTAGCCCAGGTCGATGCCGATCGGTCCGAGCGGCGAGATCACGGCGGCGCCGACGCCGGCGCCACGGAACAGCCGCGTCGGGTCCCACTGCCTGGCGCTCCGGTACACGTTGCCGGCGTCGAAGAACGTGTTGACATAGATCGACTGGCTGATCCGGGCGCCGGCCTCGACGGTGAACGCCGCGAACGACTCGCCGAACGCGTCCGGGCTCGCCTGATTGCCGCTGGCCGACGGGTCGAACCCGTTGGGCGTGATGGAGAACTCGTCGTATCCCCGGAGCGGAATGCCGTACTGCACCCCGCCGAGCGAGTACATCTCGGTGAAGAACGGTCCCGGGTCGCCGAAAATGAACCCCGACTTGGCGGTGAGGCCAAGCACGAACTGTACCCCGGCGCCGAGCTGCCCCCCGCCGCCCATCGTGCCAAGTGGTGCATACCAACGGCCTTCCAAGTCCAGCTTCCGGTAGTTTCCCGTTCCGCCCAGGAACCCGCCGTTCAGCTCACCGCTCACGTTGGTGAGCGAGCCTCCCGTCGCGAAGGGCAGGCCGATGCGGGTGTCGCGGAGGAGGCCCGCGCCGAGGGTGGAGCGGCTGCAGGAGCTGCAGCTGTAGCGAGCGCGGAGGTCCGCGGAGCCCTCGGAGTAGTTCACGAGCTGGTACGAGTACGACGTGAAGAGGCGGGTGTAGCGGGAGCCAAGGAACGGGAAGCCGAACTGAATGCTGCCGCCGGTCTGCTTGCGGCGGCCAAGATCGCCCACGGTGTAGCGGGCGCGGGAATCGAACAGGGAGATCGTGCCGGAGATTCGGCTCTCCCGGATGGCCGGATCGGTGTAGCTCAGCGTGAAGTCGTTGATGTTCTTGCCGAACTGCCACTGGAGCTTGCCGCGCTTGCCGCGGCCGAACAGATTCGGCTCCTCAAGACCCAGGAACCCGCCGACGCCTGTACCCTGCCCCAGCGAGGCGCCGAAGTTGATGTTGCCGGTGCGTTTCTCCTCGACCCGGAAGACGATGTCGACGTCCACCCCGTTGGGCGAGGGCTTCACGTCCGGGCTCGGCATCGGCTGCTGGAAGAAGTTCAGGTTGGAGATGTTCTGATACGAGCGGATCAGCCGGTCACGGCTGAACAGGTCGCCGGGCAGCATGACGATCGCCTCGCGGATCACCCGCTCGTGCGTTACGTCGTTGCCGACGATCTCGATCTTGTTGATCGTGGCGGGAGACCCCTCGCGGATCGTCCAGCGCAGATCGACGACCGGCTTGCCGTCGGGCCCGATCCGGCGGATCTCGCTCGGCTCGGCTTGGGCGTAGATGTAGCCGTTATTCGCGTAGAGCGTCTGGAGCTTTTCGGTCGCGGCGTCCCACTCCGAGCGACTGAACGGCCGCGGCGGACCCATCGGCGTGCCCGCCGGCCCGACCGGCCCGAAGGGGTAATACGCCTGCAGCTCCTCGTTGGAGAACCGGCGGTTGCCCTCGATGTCGAACGTGCCCACGTGATACGGCTGGCCCTCGTCCACGGTGAGGTGGAGGATGGCTTTGCCCCCCGCGGTGTCCGCCACCAGCGAGTCGTGGGTGACCTGGAAGTCGACGAAGCCGTTGTCGGCATACCAGCGGGGCAGCCGCTCGCGCAGGTCCTGGTCCACCTTGCGCTCGTCGTACTCGCCCTTCTGGTACCACCAGAAGCCTTCCGGTCGCGTGGCCATGTGCTTCACGACCTGCTGGTCCGAGAAGCGCTTGTTCCCGTCGACCGCCACCTGGCTGATGGCCACCCGCTCTCCCTCGTCCACATCGAAGACGACCCGGATCCGGCCGTTGTCCTGGGCCAACTCCAGCGTCTTCACCTTCGCAGTGTAGTAGCCGTCGTGCTTGTACAGCGAATCGATCGCCGCGCGCGACTGCTCGACCGCATTCCGGTCGATCGGCCGGCCCTCGGACAGCCGGACCCGGTCCTTCACCTCGCCCTCGGACACGCGCTGGATGCCGCGAACCGCCCACTTCTCCAGCACCGGGCGCTCCTTGACCTGGATGACGAGAATCAGGCCGTCAGCGGTGCCGGACGGCTTCTGCTTGACGAGCACGTCGTCGAACTGGCCGGTGCGGAACAGCGCGGTGATGGCACGCTGGATGTCGCGGTAGTTGACGGGCTGGTGGGCGATCAGGCCGGAGGTGCCGATGATCTGCGACGCGGTGAGCCGCCCATTCCCGACGACGGCGATGCTGTCGACGGTGGGCGGCTGTTCGTCCTGGGCGACCAGCGCCGCCGGTCCCCCCGCGAGGAGGGCCACGGCGGCGGCCATGGAGAAGAAACGCTGCATCCGCACTCGATGGAGGTGGGCGCGCCGGCTCGGGGGAGCCGGCGCTGGGCGGCCCTAGGTCGCCTGGGTGCCGGTCAGCGCCCGGAAGGCCAGCCGCTCACCGTCCGGCGCGACGTCCACCTCGATCTCGTCGCCGCGGCCGAACTCGCCCATGAGGATCTTCTCGCTGAGCGGATCCTCGATGTACCGCTGGATCGACCGCTTGAGCGGCCGGGCCCCGAAGCTCTGGTCGTACCCGTGATCGACCAGGAAGTCGGTCGCGGCCGGCGTGAGCTTGACCTCGTCGCCCAGGCGCCGCTGGACCTCGCGCAGCAGGATCGTGACGATCTGCGCGATGTGCTCCTTGGCGAGCGGATGGAAGACGATGACGTCGTCCAGACGGTTCAGGAATTCGGGGTTGAACACCTTGTTCATCTCGTCCTTGACCGTCTCCTGCATCTTCTCGAAGCTGCCCTTGGTGTCGCCGCCGTGGAAGCCGAGCGTCTTGCCCTGCATGATGTCCCGGGCGCCGACGTTCGACGTCATGATCACGACGGTGTTCTTGAAGTCGATGACCCGGCCGTAGTTGTCGGTCAGGTGGCCTTCGTCGAGCACCTGGAGCAGGATGTTGAACACGTCCGGGTGCGCCTTCTCGATCTCGTCCAAGAGGACGACCGAGTAGGGCTTCCGGCGCACAGCCTTGGTCAGCGTCCCCGAGTCCTCGTAGCCGACGTAGCCCGGAGGCGCGCCGATGAGACGGGAGACCGAGAACTTCTCCATGTACTCCGACATGTCGACCCGGATGAGGGCCGACGCGTCCGCGAACAGGAACTTGGCCAGCGACCGGGCCAGCTCCGTCTTCCCCACGCCCGTCGGGCCGGAGAAGATGAACGAGCCGATCGGCCGGTTGGGGTCCTTGAGGCCCGCACGCGACCGGCGGATGGCCCGGGACACGGCCTTGATGGCCTCGTCCTGCCCTACCACCGACGCGTGGATCTCGTCCTCCATCCGCATGAGGCGCGCGGTCTCGGCCTCCTGCAGGCGGGTGACCGGAATGCCGGTCCAGCGGGAGACGATGAAGGCGATGTTCTCCTCGTCGATCACCGGCCGCCGGGTCTGCCGGTCCTTCTCCCACTCCTCCTGCTTGAGCCGGATCTGGTTCTGGAGGTCGCGCTCCTGGTCGCGCAGCGAGGCGGCCCGCTCGAAGTTCTGGTCGCGGACGGCGTCCTCCTTCTGCAGGTTCACCTTCTCCAGCGCGGCCTTGAGCTCCGCCACCTCGGCGGGCGGGACCTGCGACGCCAGGCGCGCGCGGGCGCCCGCCTCGTCGATCACGTCGATCGCCTTGTCCGGCAGGAACCGATCGGTGATGTAGCGCTCGGACAGCTCCGCCGCGGCAACAAGGGTCGGGTCGGGAATGCTGATCCGGTGGTGGTCCTCGTACTTCTTCCGGAGGCCCTTGAGGATCTCCACGGTCTCCTCGACCGTCGGTGGCTCGACCACCACGGTCTGGAACCGCCGCTCGAGCGCCCCGTCCTTCTCGATGTACTTCCGGTACTCGTTGAGCGTGGACGCGCCGACGCACTGCAGCTCGCCCCGCGCGAGCGCAGGCTTGAGCATGTTGGAGGCGTCGATGGCCCCTTCGGCCGCGCCGGCGCCCACCAGGGTGTGCAGCTCGTCGATGAACAGGATGATCTGCTTGTTCTGGGCGATCTCGTTCATCACCGCCTTGAGCCGCTCCTCGAACTGGCCGCGATACTTGGTGCCCGCGATGACCGCGGCCATGTCGAGCGAGAGCACGCGATGGTCGCGCAGCACGTCCGGGCAGAGGCCGCTGGCGATGAGCAGCGCCAGGCCCTCGACGATGGCCGTCTTGCCCACGCCGGGCTCCCCGATCAGGACCGGGTTGTTCTTCTTCCGGCGAGCCAGGATCTCCATGACCCGCTCGATCTCCTTGGCCCGGCCGATCGTCGGATCGAGCTGGCCTTCGGCGGCGAGCTGCGTCAGGTCGCGGCAGAAATGGTCGAGCGCCGGCGTCTTCGACTTCTTCTCGGACTTGGGCGAGGATGCCGGCTGGCTGCCGCTGCTGCCGCCTGACGACGCCTGGGGCATGTCGCTCCCGAGCAGCCGCAGGGTCTCCGCCCGGCTCTGCTCGAGGTTCACGCCGGCGTCGGTGAGCACCTGGGCCGCGATGCCCTTCTCCTCGCGCAGCAGCCCGAGCAGGAGGTGCTCGGTGCCCACGTACGAGTGGTTGAGCTCGCGGGCCTCGGTCATGGCGAGCTCGAGCACCTTCTTGGCGCGCGACGTGTACGGCAGGTCGGGCCCGGCCGCCGCGGCGGCTTTGCCCTTCTTGACAGTCTCCTCGATCTTCTGCTGGATGTCTTCGAGGTCGACGTTCAGGTTGGTGAGTACGGCGGCGGCTACCCCCTCGCCCTCGCGGATGAGGCCGAGAAGAATGTGCTCGGTGCCGACGTATTCGTGGTGGAGACGGGCCGCCTCTTCGCGGGCCATCTGCAGGACCTTCCGGACACGATCAGTGAAGTTGTAGCCGTTCATCGCGGTACCCTACGTTGCTCCGAGCCTCGCCGCCGCGGCTCATCCGCGACGTCCCACCTCGGATTCCAACACTTTTCGCACGAACCGTGCCCGCCGGAGCGGGAGGTCGGCGTCGTCCGGCGAGATTCCTTCCGCCACGGCCAGATGCGCCGGCTGCGTGTAGATCAGCAGCTTGTTCAACGTGTACATGGCGACGTCGGGAATCAGGCCGACCCCCACACCCAGCCGGACGCCGCTCAGCAGGTTCATCGCCTCTTCGAACGACAGCGAGCGCGCGTAGCGCAGCAGCCCGTAGGCCCGCCAGACCTTGTCCTCGATGACCGTGGGGGCGTCCCGCACGAGGACCTGGCGGGCCTGCTCTTCGTAGTCCATGACCTGCCGGACCATCTTGCCGAGGTGATCCAGCAGCTCCCGTTCGGAGCTGCCCAACGTGGTCTGATTCGACAGCTGAAAGAAGTTGCCGACGACCTCGCTGCCCTCCCCATAGAGGCCGCGATGCGTCAATCCGACCTGCGCCAGCCCCTGTAGAACCTTGCTGATTTCCTTGGTGAGCACGAGGCCGGGCAGGTGGATCAGTACCGATGCGCGGAGCCCGGTCCCGACGTTGGTCGGACACGAGGTAAGATAACCGAACTCCGGGTGAAATGCGAAAGCAAGTCGTTGTCCCAGTTCGGCGTCCAGCCGGTCGACCTCGGCGTAGGCTTGGTCCAGCGCGAAGCCGGAATGGAGGCCCTGGATCCGGAGGTGATCCTCCTCGTTCAGCATGACCCCGATGCGATCCTGGATCAGGAGCGAGGCCCCGGACCGGACCCGCCCCTCGAGCTCGAGGCCCGCCAATTCCTTGCTCACCAGGTGCCGCTCGTGCAGGAGTTGCCGGTCGATCCGGTCCAGCCGGTCGAGCCGGTACCGGGTGGCCTGGCGGAGCAGCACGGACTCCCGCGCGGCCCGCTCCACCGTGCCCAGGATCTCCTCGCGCTCGGTCTCGGAGCTCCGGCCCTGGAACACGTGGTCCGCGAGGTTCCGGGCCAGCCGGATCCGGGTGGAGAGCACCAGGTGGCTCGACGGGCCGCTGGCGTCGAGCCACCCCACGCCGCCGTCGGTGAGCAGGCTGAGGTCGATCATTCGAGTACCCTGAGCCGGTCCCGAAGCTCGGCGGCGAGCTCGAAGTTCTCGGTTTCGACCGCGAGGCGGAGCTGCTCCCGGAGCTCCGCGGCCTGCCTGCCGGCGACCGCGTCGGCCGGCTCGCGCTCGGCATAGCGCTCGCCCAGGTGGTGGGTCGAGCCGTGCAGGCGGCGCAGCAGGTCGCGGAGCGGCGCCTCGAACGTGCGGTAGCAGTCGGAGCAGCCCAGCCGTCCGCTCTCGCGGAAATCCTGGAACGTCGCGCCGCAGCGGGCGCAGGTCTCGCCGGAGCGGGGGGCCTGGAGCTGCTCGGACCCCTTCCCCATGGCCGCGAGGAAGCTCCCCAGCGGCGTCTTCACCGCCGAGCCCGGGCTCTCCACCCCTTTCTCCGCCGCGCACTTCTCGCAGAGATGCAGGGTGGTCACCTGCTCGTTGACGATCTGGGTGAGGTGGATGACCGCCTCCCGCTCACGACACTGGTCGCACGACATCAGGGCATCGACTCCACACCGGTCAGCGGCACCAGGCGTCCTCCGTCGAGCGAGAGCACGCGGTCGGCGCGGCTGGCCAGCAGTCGGTTGTGCGTCACCACCACCAGGGCGGTCTCGAACTCGCGGGCGAGGCGCGCGAACAGCTCGTGGAGCCGCTCGCTGTTGGCGTGGTCCAGGTTGCCCGACGGCTCGTCGGCGAGCACGACCAGGGGATCGGTGGCCAGCGCCCGGGCGACGGCCGCCCGCTGCTGCTCGCCGCCCGAAAGCTGGGACGGCCGGTGGGTCATCCGTCCGGCCAGCCCGACCCCGGCGAGCAGCTCCTCCGCCCGCGATCGCGCCTTGCTCTCGTCCTCGCCGGCGATGAGCAGCGGCATCATCACGTTCTCCAGCGCGCTGAACTCCCGCAGCAGGTGATGGAACTGGAACACGAACCCGATCTTCCGGTTCCGCACCGCCGCGAGCTCCGCCGGGCCCTGCTCCCCGTAGGCCAACCCATCGAGCCGGACGCTGCCGGACGACGGCGCGTCCAGGGCCCCGAGCAGGTGAAGCAGCGTGCTCTTGCCCGAGCCGCTCGCGCCCATGATGGCGACGAACTCGCCCCGGGCCACCGAGAGATCCACCCCCGAGAGCACCTCGATCGGCGCGCCGTCGCCGCCGCGGTAGACCTTCCGCAGGCCCTGGGCCTCGAGGATCGCGGTCATTCGTGCCGGATGGCGTCGACCGGGGTCAGCGCGGCCGCGGCGCGCGAGGGATAGAGCGTGGCGAGCACCGCGATCGCCAGGCTCGCGACCACGACCACCATCACGTCGGAGGCCTCCACGTGCACCGGCAGGTGATCGATGAAGTACACCGCGGGATTGATCCGCACCCAGCCCGACTTGTCCACCACGTACGCGACGATGAGGCCGGTGACCACACCGATCGCCGTGCCCACGCCGCCGATGACCGCCCCCTGCAGCAGGAAGACCCGCGCGACCGCCGGCGACGTGAGGCCCATCGCGCGGAGGATACCGATCTCGCGGGTCTTGTCGGCCACGACCATGGTGAGGGTGCCGACGATGTTGAACGCGGCCACCACCATGATGAAGAAGATAATCAGTCCCATGGCCAGCTTCTCGAGCTGGAGGGCGCTGAAGAGGCTCGCGTTCTGCGCCTGCCAGTCGAGGGAGCGGTAGGGGTAGCCCAGCCGCTGCTCGATCGCCTGGCCGATCTGGGGAGCCCGGTCGGGATCGTTCACCCGGACCGCGATTCCGGACACCGCGTCGCCCAGCCCGGTGAACCGCTGCGCCACATCCCGTCTCACCACGACGAATTGGTTGTCGTACTGAAACATGCCGGTGTCGAAGAGGCCGGTGACCTCGAACCGCCAGAATCGCGGCACCGCTACGCCGAGGGCCGGATTCATCTTCGCCTGGGTGACGGGCACGAGGGTGACGACGTCGCCCGGGTAGACCGAGAGCCGGTTGGCGAGCCGCGCGCCCAACAGGATGCCCCCGTCCACGTTCGGCTTCGTGGTCCGGAACGAGAGATCGCCCTTCTGGATCGACTGCGGCAGCGAGGTGACCGAGTGCGTGCCGGTGTCCGGGTCGAACCCGACCAGGTTGACGCCCTCGCCGTAGTCCTGTCCTGCCGTGATGCCCGCCTGACTGATGATCTCGGGCGCCGCCGCGACGACGCCCGGCTGTTGCCGGATGATCTTCAGCGCCTGCCGCCAGTCGTCCATGCGCAGCCCCGCGCCGAACGTGAGCACTCGAAGATGCGGGTTGGCCACCAGGATCCGCTCGCGCAGATCGTTGCGCAGCCCGTTCATGACGCCGAGCACCACGACGAGCGCCAGGACCCCGACCGCCACGCCGCCGATGGAGATGACGGTGTTGAGCGAGGCGACGTTGGTCGTGCGCCGGCTCCGGAGATAGCGCCGGGCCAGCCGCCACTCCAGATGCGACGGCCGGCGGAAGATCGACCACAGGTCGGCCCGCTCCGCGCCCGGTCCCGATTCCATCTACGCCTCCGGCCGCATGGCGGGAAACAGGATCACGTCCCGGATGGACGGCTGGTCGGCGACGAGCATGATCAGGCGGTCGAGCCCGATCCCGACGCCGCCGGCCGGCGGCATGCCGTACTCGAGCGCCCGGATGAAGTCGGTGTCGTACGGCTGGGCCTCCTCGTTCCCCGCCGCCTTCTGCCGACTCTGGTCCTCGAACCGGCGCCGCTGGTCATCGGGATCATTGAGCTCGCTGAACGCGTTGGCCAGCTCGCGACCGCCGACGAACAACTCGAACCGCTCGGTGAGGCTGGGGTCCGACCGGTGCTCCTTGGCCAGCGGCGAGAGCGGCTTGGGATAGTCGAGCACGAAGGTCGGCTGGATCAGCTCGGGCTCGAGCACGACCTTGAACACCTCGTCCTGCAAGCGGCCGCCCGTGAGCTCCGCCACCGTGTCGCGGTCGGCCCCACGCGCGTGCAGCACCGCCCGCATTTCCGCGTCGCTCGCGGTTCGGAGATCGATGCCCGCGCGCTCGCGGATCCCGTCGATGAACGGCACCCGCGCGAACGGCGGCGAGAAGTCGAGCGTGGTCCCGTGCCGCTCCAGGCGCAGCGTCCCCAGGCAGTGCTGGATCACGCCGCTCACGAGCCCTTCGACCAGCGTCATCATGTCGTTGTAGTCCGCGTACGCCTGGTACGCCTCCAGCATGGTGAACTCGGGATTGTGCGTGCGATCCATGCCCTCATTCCGGAAATCGTGCCCGATCTCATAGACCCGCTCGAGCCCGCCCACCAGCAGCCGCTTGAGGTACAGCTCATCCGCGATCCGGAGGTAGAGCGGCATGTCGAGCGCGTTGTGGTGCGTGGTGAACGGGCGCGCCGCCGCGCCGCCGTAGAGCGGCTGCAGGATCGGCGTCTCGACCTCGAGAAAGCCCAGGTCGTCCAGGTACCGGCGGATCCAGGTGACCGCCTTGGAGCGGAGCCGGAACACCTCGCGCACGTCCCGGTGCACCGCGAGGTCGGCGTACCGCTGCCGGTAGCGCACTTCCGGATCCTGCAGCCCGCCAAAGGTCACCGCCCCGTCCGGTCCCGCCTGCGTCTTGCCGCGCGGCAAGGGCCGCAAGGACTTGGCCAGCAGGGTGAGCGCCGTGGCGCGCACGGTGACTTCGCCCGCCCGGGTGCGAAAGAGGACGCCGCTCACGCCGAGATGGTCGTCCAGGTCAAGATGCTCGAGCAGGGCGTAGCCGTCGCCGAGCTGGTCGCGCCGGAGGTAGACCTGGATCCGGCCCGAGCCGTCCTCGAGGTGGAGGAAGGCGGTCTTTCCCTGCGAGCGCAGGCCGACGATCCGCCCCGCCACGGCGACCGTGGGCCCTTGCTCGCCCATCGCGTCGTCGTAGGCGGCCAGCGCCTCGGCCGCCAGGTGCGAGCGCTCGTACCGGTAGGCGAAGGTGGCGACGCCGGCGGCCTCGAGCGCCGCGCGCTTCTCGCGTCGGGCCGCCTCGACGAACGAGCGCTCCTCGTCGACCGTGCCCCGGCCGGTCGCGCCACCGGCGTCGTCGGTCACGCGGCCTTGCCTCCGAAACGCTTCAGGTAGGCCTGGATGAACTCGTCGAGGTCGCCGTCCATGACCCGCTGCACGTCGCCCACCTTCACCTCGGTCCGGTGGTCGTTCACCATCGTATAGGGCTGGAACACGTAGGAGCGGATCTGGTTGCCCCAGGAATTGTCGGTCTTGGTGGCCTCGACGACCGCCCGCGCGGCCTCCTGCTCCTCGAGCTTCTTCTGGTAGATGGCCGCGCGAAGCATCTTCATCGCGGTGGCGCGGTTCTTGGTCTGGCTCCGCTCCTGCTGGCAGGAGACCACGGTATTGGTCGGGATATGGGTCAACCGCACCGCGGACGAGGTCTTGTTGACGTGCTGCCCGCCGGCGCCCGATGCGCGAAAGACGTCCATCTTGATGTCCTCCTCGCGCAGGTCGATCTCGATTGTGTCGTCGACGTCCGGATACACGAACACCGAGGCGAACGACGTATGCCGACGGGCCTGGGAGTCGTACGGCGAGATCCGGACCAGCCGGTGGACGCCTTTCTCGGCCTTGAGGTAGCCGTAGGCGTATTCGCCCTTGATCTGGATGGAGACCGACTTGATGCCCGCTTCCTCGCCCGGGAGCAGGTCGAGCACGCTGACCTGGAAGCCGTGCCGCTCGGCCCATCGGACGTACATCCGCATGAGCATCTCGGCCCAGTCCTGCGACTCGGTCCCCCCGGCGCCGGGGTGGATGGTCAGCAGCGCGTCGCGCCTGTCGTCGGGGCCCTGCAGCATGGCCTGGAGCTCGAACGCTTCCACGGCGCCCTCGAGCGACGCGAGCTCGGTCGCGACCTCACCCTCCATGGCGGGATCGGGCTCCTGCTCCAGCAGCTGGGCCATCTCCAGGGTGCCCGTCAGCCGCCCGCGGAGATCCTCCCAGGGCGTGACCCATCCCTTCAGCGTCTTGATTTCCTGGACCGTCGTGCGGGCGCTGTCCGGGTTGGCCCAGAAGCCGGCCTCGGCCTGCGAGGTCTCGAGCGTCCGGAGCCGGTC
Organism: uncultured Gemmatimonadales bacterium; assembly: GCA_963697755.1. Classification (GTDB taxonomy): domain Bacteria; phylum Gemmatimonadota; class Gemmatimonadetes; order Gemmatimonadales; family GWC2-71-9; genus CAVVWJ01. Next base: position 43,150 of record CAVOPE010000001.1, read on the forward strand.
TGCCTTGGCCGTCAGGTCAAAGAAAGTCTCGGAGTTCGGTGACGCGGTGCTGCAGCTCGGTGAGTCGCTCGACGAGATCGGCCATTGGCGATATCCGTAGTAAGGTGGTGCCTGAAAGATAGACGGAGAAGACGGAGAGGACGGAGAGGGTCGAGGGGCCACCATCTCCGTCCTCTCCGTCCTCTCCGTCGTTCAAAAGATCTGGCGACCGCCGGCGAGGATCTCGTTCAGGGCTTCCTTGAAGTAGGGCGTGCTGTCGGCCACGTTCTTCCCGACCTGCTCAGCGTACTCCTCCCAGCTCTTCCGGATCTCATCCTCGAACAATTCCTTCAGATTGCCGTCCCGGAGCCCATCCTGCCGCTTGCCGGGGTGGTAGACGACCATGTCGGAGATCAGCGCGCGTGCCAGTCGCCGCGCCTTGAGCGCGGGATCCTGTGACAGAAACGGGTTCACCGGCCTCGAGCCGGAGGCGGGCCGAGCCGTGCTCGCCGGAACTGGTGTCGCTGCCGGTGTCGCGGCAGCGGGCGGCGCCGGAGGTGGAGCGGCGGCGACCGGGCGCGCGAACGCCGGCGCGGCCGGAGCGGGCGGAACAGAGGACGGCGCGGAGACCGGCGGAAACGGCGCCGGGGGCGCGGATCCAGCCGGTGCGGCGGCCCGAGCGGGCGGCCCGGGGACGGCGGGCGGAGGGTACGTCGGCCGCTGAGGCGCCGTGCCCGCGGGCGCGGCGGGTGGCGGAACTGGCGCGGACACAGCGGGCGGCGCGGGCGGAACACTGGGCGCGCTCGGGCGCGCCGGCTCAGCTCGTCCGCCGCTTGGCCCAGGCGCTGCCGGGGGCGCCGGCGGCGCGACCGCTGCCGGCGGCGGTGGTGGAGAGGCGCTTGCCGCGGACACGGCGGCGGCCGCCGCCGGTCGGTCCGACGCCTCGCCCTCGCGGCGCACGGCGAAGACCGCGCTGCAGATGTTGCATCGCGCGCGGACGCCGGTCTCCGGCACCTTGGCGGGGTCGATGCGATACACGGTGGCGCAGTTGGGACAGGTGACGTTCATCGCTCCATCCTCACGGCTGTTCTCGGGATCCCGCCCCGGTGCGCTCCTCGCCATTGGTGGCCTGCCGCCGGTCGACCACGAACACCGATCCGGGCAGGGTCTTGGCGTAGCTCTTCATCTCGGTCGCAAGCTCACTCACCTGCGCGGGATGCGCAAACCGCCGATGGCGGTTGGTGACGATGCCGATCGAGAGGGTCATCAACGGTACCCGGTGCAGCTGCCCGCGCCGGTCCTTGCCGAAAAAGTAGCCCGCACGACGATCCTGGTCGTTGTACTGCAGCGGAATCAGCGTGTCGAACACGTCCAGGATCTCGCTGCAGACCGAGCTGATCTCGTCGACCGGGACCACGAAGATGAAGTCGTCGCCGCCGATATGCCCCACGAAGCCGCGCGGGCCGAGCAGCCCTTTGACGACGTCGTGGAGAATGCGCGAGAGCAAGTAGATGACGCGGTCGCCGTCGTAGTAGCTGTACCGGTCGTTGAATTCCTTGAAGTGGTCCAGATCGGCGTAGCACACGGCGAAGTCCATCTCCGACTCGAGCCGGCGCCGGATCTCGCGCTCGATCTCGGTGGTGCCCGGCAGTCGGGTGGAGGGGTGCACCGAGACGTCCCGCTCGGTACGCACAAGCATGGCGTCGAGCCTCGACCGCTGTTCCGCCGGCGAGAAGATGCCCGTGATCACTTCGTCCGCCCCGGCGCCGAACCAGGCCTGCACCTGCTCCGCATGGTGATCGGCGACGAGCACCGTCACCGGCACAATGGCCGTGAACGCGTCGAGCTTGAGCTCGCGCACCAGCCGCACGCCTTCCGACGGGGTGCCGTTTCCGTCGACGAACAGCAGGCATGGGTGCCCGCGCAGCACGATCGCCTCGACCTCTTCCGGCTGGCTGAACACCAGTAGCGGGAAGGCGTTCGCCGTCGCCCACTGCCGCACCAGGGCGGGCACCGGGCAAGCCTCCGGCGAAAAGAAGAGAATCGTCGGGCGAGTCCGCACCCGTTGCCCTCACGTAAGGGTTTATCGCAAGCTAACTTGGGTGGCCAGTCCCGCCAAGTCAGTTCAAGAAGAATGCCCCGATCGCGACCATCCCGTAGACCGCCAGCAGCTGGACGCCCTCGAACCAGTGGGACTCGCCGTCCAGGGTGATGATGGCGGTCACGATGGTCGCCAGCCCCAGCGCCACGACCTCGAACGGCGTGAAGACCAGGTTCATGTCCTGCCCCAGAATGACCCCCGCGAAGACGAGGAGCGGAGCGACCAGCAGGGCGATCTGGGTGCTCGACCCGAGGGCGATCTGGAGGCCCAGGTCGATCTGCCCCTTCCGCGAGAGCATCACCGCCGCGGCGTGCTCGGCGGCGTTTCCGATGATCGGGATGATGATCAAGCCCAGGAACGCGCTCGAGAACCCGAGCGTGTCGCTGGCTTCGGTCGCCGCGTGCACCAGCAGCTCGGACTCCACCGCGACGCCCACCGTGGCCAGGGCGAGGACGAGGATCGCCTTCCCCGCCCCCCACACCGGGGCGTCCATCGGGTGGGCCTCGCCGCCGAAGAGGCGGCGGTGCGTGCGCAGCGTGAACAGCAGCGAGAAGGCGTACGTGATGATGAGGATGACCGCCACGGCCTCGGACATCCGGAGCTCCGACAGCCGCGCCGCGGCTTCGGGATGCACGCTGTGAAACAGCGCGGGAAACACGAGGGCCACGACCGACAGCGCGAGCATGCCGGCGCTCATCCCGGCACTCGTGCGGTTGAACTTGAGCTCCGACCTGGTGGTGCCGCCGGCGATGAGGGCGAGCCCCAGGATGAGCAACAGGTTGCCGAGGATGCTGCCGGTGATCGACGCCTTCACCAGCTCGACCAGCCCCGCGCGGAGCGCCACGATCGCGATGATGAGCTCGGCCGCGTTGCCGAACGTCGCGTTGAGCAGGCCCCCGATGGTCGGACCGGTGCGGTGGGCCAGGTGCTCGGTCGCCTCGCCCATGTAGCCCGCGAGCGGCAGCACCCCCAGGCACGCGGTGAAGAACACCCACACCGCGGGCGCGTGCATGACGTAGCCCAGCACAATGCTGATCGGCACCGCCAGCAGCAGGAGGAGCCGCCAGGGAATCCCGCGTCGGGCCGAACCGCCGTGGGCCACCCTCGGCGGCGCCGAGCTGGTCGGCGCACTCGCCGAGGGCGAGGGTCCACGCGGTTGCCCGCGCGCGGGGCGGGTCTTCTCGGCGGTTTTCCGGTCGTCGCGGTCCGGGCGGGCCGGGGGGGCCGCGGCGCCGCCGATCTCCGCCCGCACGCGATCGGGTGTTCCTCCCGCCTCGACCAGCATCTTGCCCAGCGTCCCGCGAGGCTCGAGCAGCGCCGCCAGCAAGAGGTGTTCCGCGGAGAGGGCGTCGCCGGCGTCCCGCGCTTCCCTGGAGGCCAGGTCGATGAGGCGTTTGGCGTGCGAGGTATAGGCCAGCTCCTCGACTCCGCCGCGCGGCCGGCCGCGCCGACCCGCCGCCTCGAGCCGTTGGCGAGTCCGACCGGGATCCAGGCCGAGCCGCTCGAGCACCGCCCGTCCCGGGCCCTCGGGCCCCATAAGAGCCAGCACGATGTGCTCTGCGCCTACGGCATCGTGCTCCAGGCGCACCGCCTCTGCACGGGCCTCATCCAGTGCCCGTTGCGCGCTGGCGCTCAGCGTATGCGGGTTCACGCGCGGCGCCGATCGATCCTGGGTCAGAGCGGCTTCGCTTCGTCGACCAGCATGATGGGGATGCCGTCCTCGACCGGATAGACCAGGCGGCACGCGTGACACACGAGGGACTCGGGGGAGGTTCGGTACTCGAGGTCGCCTTTGCACTTGGGGCAGACCAGGATCTGCAGCAGCTCGGGGGCCAGGGTCATGGAGTCTCCGACTCAGGAAATCCGAACCGGGTCAGCGCCGCGGCGCTCTTGCGCCAGTGGGGTAGCACTTTGACCCAGCAGTCGAGGTAGACGGGCGCACCGATCAGTTCCTCCACCCGGCGCCGGGCCTGGGCGCCGATCGCCTTGATGGTCCGCCCGCCACCGCCGATCACGATCCGCTTCTGCGACTCGCGCTCGACGAACAGCGTCACCCGAATGTACACGGGCCGTTCCGCTTCGCGAAACTCTTCCACTTCGGCCGTAAAGCCGTACGGCAGCTCGTCCTCGAGCAGCTCAAACGCCGCCTCGCGGAGGTATTCCACCACGAAGAACCGCACTGGCTGGGTCCCGACATCGTCCGGATCAAAGGCGAACTCGCGCTCGGGCAGCCGATCCCGGACCTGCTGGAGCAGCGGCGGGAGGCCCTCCGACCGGTGGTCGAGGGCGGAGACCACCAGTGCGTCGTGCTCGAGCGCCCGGCGGCGATCGGCGCTCACGAGATCTCCCTTGGTGTAGACCGTCAGGACGGGCGCGGCGATTGGATGGTCCAAGCCCGCCAGCCGCCCCAGCGGAGGCGCCGGCGCGTCGGGCGCCGGGTGGAGATGCAGGACCACGTCCATGCGGCCGAGCGCCTCGACGGCGATCTCGCGCATGCGCACCTGCATGAGATAGGACGGGTCGAGCAGTCCGGGAAGGTCATGAAAGATGTACTGGGTGTCGGCATCGGTCCGGATGCCGGTCACCGGCAGGCGGGTGGCCTGGGCCCGTGGGCTCACGATCGCCAGGTGCTGCCCCACCAGGGTGTTGAGGAGCGACGACTTGCCGACGTTGGGGGCGCCGGCGAGCGCGATGTGGCCGGAGCGAGGCATGCGGGAAGATAGCGGAAGAGGGCCCGCTGGGGACCTCAGAACAAGAGCTTGAGCAGCCGCTCGAGCAATTCCTCCAGCGAAATCACCGTCAACGTCAGGGGCACCACGGGCACCAAGGTAGTGACCGCCAGTTGCAGCACGGTCGGTAACGTGAACGGCACCCACCTCATGTCCTTCACGACTTCGAAGCTGTTACCCAGGTCCGCCAATGACGGAAGGGACCCGGTGACCCGGGTGCTGCCACCGCATGGATCAGGGCGCGGTCAATACGGGCCGACCGACTGCCTGGGATGCCGACGCCTCGAGATCCGGCTGCACCTCATCGCTCAGCGGCACGCCGGCCCGGTCTTCACGGATCACGCGTGAATAGAGGGAGATGTTTCGGTCGAAGAGGAATTGAACCAGCAGCCGGGTCCATGACGTATGGGCGGAGAGGTCCTCGTAGACCTCCGGGGCCGCCGCGCGGATCTGGGGCAGACGGTTCCAGGGCACCGACGGAAAATCATGGTGCTCATTGTGGTAGCCCACATTGAACGTCACTGCGTTGAGCCAGCCGTAATAGCTGAAGGTCTCCTGCTCCGCACTTCCGTCCACGAGGTAGTGGCGCTGGATCCATCGGGCCCCCAGCGGATGAAGCCCGATCGAGAAAAAGAGCGACAAGGCGAGGTAGGCGAGCGCCTTGGGCCCCCAGGCCAGGTACACCGCCGCGTTGACCCCAAGCTGAATCGCCAGGTTGGTCACGGTCCACCGGTCGAAGACGGCGACCTCCTTCACGCGGAAGGACCGGATCATCTGGAACACGGGATAGAACAGGAGCCACAGCGCCTTGCCGACCGGCGATCGTCCGATCAGTCGCGCCTCCCACCGGCTGGGAACGTCGGCATCGAGGTCGTAGACGCCCTGGAAGGCGTGATGCTTGAGGTGGTACTTCTGAAATGACACCGCACCCGGCGTGAACAGCGGGAGATTGGCCAGCAGACCGGTCAAGAGGTTCGGCAGCCTGCGGCGGAACACGAGGCGATGCGCGCACTCGTGAATCACCACGAACAGGGCGTGGCTCGCGAATGCCCCCACCGTATACGCGAGTGCCACGATCAGCCACCATGACTGCGTCGCCACGAACCAGGCGACGGCGAACTGCAGTGCCACGATCAGCACCGTATACCAGAAGGTGACTCGGCTCGGCCCAATGAGCGCTCGCATCTCGGGGTGCCGCCGCAGGAGGTCCTTGGTGCGGGACCGGTGTGGTTCCGGAGTTGCAGAATACGCAAAATCGGTTTGGGTAGCTGCCACCGAGCCGCGTTCAATATCAGACTGAGCATGCGCCATGCGGATGCCTCACAAGGTTGAAAGCACGGGCGGCCTCGCGACCCTGGCAACCCGCGCCGGGCGACCCGTGCCGGGCGACCCGTGCCGGGCGACCCGCCATCCCAAATGTAGTGCCATGCCTGCCGCCTTTGCCTTCAGAGATTGTACCCTTCTGGACCGGAGGGCACTACTGGACTTTGGAATACCGCCGGGTCGGGACGGCAGGCCAGAGCTCCGACCATAAGGTGTGATCCGCAGCGCTTGGAGCGCCGGCGACCAAAGACTGATGCTCAATCCCTGGCTCTGCGCGGAGAGGCGGGCCTGCCACCGGCCTCTCCGCGCCGGCCGATCTACTGCACCAGCGGGATCTTGTCGGCTAGTTCGTACCGCACCATTGACCGGATCTTGGTTTCGATCTGGAGGTAGCGCGCGACCTTAGCCGCCGGTAGCACCGCGCTGAGTTTGGACTGGTAGGTGCGCTTGAGCTTGACTTCAGCCTCCTCCACGCCGAGTGCCTCGTCCATGAGCTTCTTGGCGGTCGCGTCCGGCACCGGGCCCTGGTTGTAGGCCTCAGCGTAGGCAGAGATCGTCTTCCCCAGCCGCTGGTTGATTTGGGCCAGGTCCTTCTGGTAGGAGTCGTAGATGGGCCAGAAGGCTTTCGCCTCTGTTTCCGTCAGGCCCATGTTCTCGGCCACAACCAGCTTCTTGTCCGCTCTGACCTTATCCCGCAGGATCTCCATGGTGCTCGCGGTCGAGTCCTGGGCCGACGCTGGGGCTGCGAATGCGACGGCAAATGCAAGTACCGCAAGTGATAACAGTCTCATCGACCAATCTCCTTTGGCAGAAGTGAAATATCGTGCGACATGGTTTCGACCGCTGATCCGACGGTGGGGAACATCCGGTCGGGCCGATCCGCTGCGTTAGCCCGGTCCGATCGAGCATGCTGCGGACCGGGCTTCTTGGCCGCCACAACGGCCAGCGTGGTGCCTTCGGCCGCCTTCGGGGTCGTCTCTATGGTGGGCATCCCGATCGAAGAACTTGAGCGTGCCGATCTGCGATTCCACGGTAGTGGCGGTCAAGATCTCGTCAGAAATCTTGTGGTTGCAACCGGGCGCCGTGGCGCGCATTGCTGCCCTTTGCTGGTGTGGCGTTGACGGCTGTGCCTGGCCGCCGATGGGTCTCGGCGGTTTCTACCCGGCGGCTGTGGCGCATGAAGACCGGCAGCCCAGGGTGGGCTGCCGGCCCGGTGTGGATCCCCTGCCGCGCCATGACGATCAGGAACCGCTCCTCCTGCGTTGAACTACTGTCGCGCCATGGCCAGACGCATGGCCTCCTCCGGCACGACCAGATGGTCCGAGCTCTCGGCCGCATCGGCGATGGCGATCTCGATCCCCTTCACCATGCCGGTGAATTCGTTGCCTCGAGGCCCGTACTCGGGGGACACTGGCAAACCTGGGCTGGAGCGCAGAGGAGGACCACTGGACCTTGGGGCAGTGTGGCGGATGTGCCAGGGACCGGGGACAAAAAAAGCGCGGGCCCCCACAGGGACCCGCGCTTACAGAAAAGGCTGGCGACGGCCTACTCTCCCACCATCTCGCGATGGCAGTACCATCGGCGCTACAGGGCTTAACTGCCGTGTTCGGAATGGGAACGGGTGTGGCCCCTGCGCGCTAGTCGTCAGCCAATTTGCGGAAGGCGCGTGAAACGCGCCGTATCCTTGCGGGATCCCGAGGGATCCCGCGGCAATCGGCGGAATGGATGGTCTACAATGTGAAGAACGGGAAGAGATCAAACTTCACGGGCGATTAGTAGCGCTCGACTGAAGAGGTTGCCCTCCGTACATCTGCGCCCTATCAACCAGGTAGTCTCCCTGGGCCCTTGAGGGGGCTTATGCCCCAGGAGTGTTCATCTTGGGAAGAGTTTCCCACTTAGATGCTTTCAGCGGTTATCTCCGCGCGACATCGCTACCGGGCGATACCCTTGGCAGGATAGCCCGTACACGAGCGGTCGCTTCGTCTCGGTCCTCTCGTACTAGAGACGACGTCCCTCAACACTCCCACGCCCACGACGGATACAGACCGAACTGTCTCACGACGTTCTGAACCCAGCTCATGTACCACTTTAACCGGCGAACAGCCGGACCCTTGGGACCTTCTCCAGCCCCAGGATGTGATAAGCCGACATCGAGGTGCCAAACCGCGCCGTCGATGTGAACTCTCGGGCGCGATAAGCCTGTTATCCCCAGCGTACCTTTTATCCGATGAGCGATGACCCATCCACACGGGATCACCGGATCACTTAAGCCGACTTTCGTCCCTGCTCGCGCCGTCGCGCTCGCAGTCAGGCGGGCTTCTGCTTATACACTCGTCGTGCGATTACCGACCGCACTGAGCCCACCATAGCGCGCCTCCGGTACTCTTTAGGAGGCGACCGCCCCAGTCAAACTACCCACCAGCCACGGTCCTCGACGGTGTTGCCGTCCGAGTGAGAACGTTAGTAAAACAAGGGTGGTATTTCACTGGTGCCTCCCTGATCCCCGAAAGGACCAGATCGACGGCTCCCACCTATGCTACGCAGGTTATACCGACGTTCAATGACAGGTTGTAGTAAAGGTGCACGGGGTCTTTTTGTCCTGTCGCGGGTAATCGGAATCCTCACCGATACTGCTATTTCGCCGAGCTCACGGAAGAGACAGCTCCCAAGTCGTTACTCCATTCGTGCAGGTCGGAACTTACCCGACAAGGAATTTCGCTACCTTAGGACCGTTATAGTTACGGCCGCCGTTTACCGGGGCTTCGGTTCGCAGCTTCGCCTTGCGGCTAACCGCTCACCTTAACCTTCCGGCACCGGGCAGGAGTCAGAGCGTATACGTCGGCTTGGACAATGCCTTGGCACGCTCCTGTGTTTTTGCTAAACAGTCGCTTGGGACGATTCACTGCGGCCGGCTTGAGCTTCTCCTGGACGGAGTCACCTACCACCGGCACCCCTTATCCCGAAGTTACGGGGTCATTTTGCCGAGTTCCTTTTCCGTGAATCACTCGAGCCCCTTAGGCTACTCGCCTCGCCCACCTGTGTCGGATTACGGTACGGTCAACTGCAGTCCTGGTCTGCGAAGCTTTTCTTGGCAGTGTGCGTCAGCCACCCTTGACGAGGCCTAACGGCCTCTTCGGCATCGGTTCTCGACTATCCCGGCGGATTTGCCTACCGGGAAACGTCTACCACCTTGCAGCGGAAAATCCACCACCCGCCGGT
>CAVOPE010000001.1:57500-874120 GCA_963697755.1 uncultured Gemmatimonadales bacterium
TCAGCAGCAGAATCCCGAAGAGGAGCAGCGACCGCGGGGCAATGACGCCCTCGGTCGGCGCGCGGAGCGGTTCCAGCAGCACGGCACCCCCCACGAGCAACGCGAGCACCACCAGGCGACGGATCACGCCGCTCCCACCGCGCCGATCCGGTCAGGATACTCGGCGGCAGTCTCGTCCGCCGGCAGACTCTCGAGCAGCCCGGCGGCCTCCCGGCCGGCCACGAACTCGAAGAGCAGGATGGAGAGCAGTGCCGCCGTCAGGAGGATCCGCGGGTTCAGGTCAGGCCACACCTGGGTGTAATTGAGCGCGATGGCCACCCCGATCCCGCCCTGAGCCAGCAGCCCGCGCGCGAGCGCGGGCGTCCGGAGCGCGGGGGGAGCCACATGCATGCCGGCGACCCGGCCCCCGAAGAAGCGCGCGGCCAGGCGAACGACGACGAATGCCGGCGCGATGAAGAAGAGCTCGAGCGATCCCGGGCTCCAGGCCGCGCCGGCGAAGATCAGCAGCGCCAGGTAGACCGGGCGCTCGGTCGCGAGGAGGAGCCGGGTGACATCGCGGTGGGAGCGACCGCTGTTCGCGAGAATGAAACCGAGGATCAGGTTGGTGTAGAGCGGCGACAGGTTCAGGTAGTAGCTGGCGCCGCTCGCCACGACGATCGCGCCGGCCAGCGCGACGAACAGGCGACTGTTCCCTTCAGGGTCTTCCGGAGCGACGCGGGGCCCCAGAAACAGATGGAACAGCACGCCCGTCGCCACCCCGATCGCCAGGTTGATGACGGCCCATTCGGTGGCCGTCGGCGGGCGCACGCCAGGCGCGACATCGCCCTGGTGCAGGATGGCGAGGACGAGCCCGAAGGCCACGACCGCCACGAGCGCGTCGATGCGGGCGGTGAGCTGAAGGACGGGGAGGAGTGGCGAGCGGAACCGCGCACGATCCACCAGGGCGTCGATCGCGGCCGGCGAGCTCAGGGTCGCGATCGCGGCGAGCGTGACCGCTTGGATCGCGCTCTCAGGCCACCCATACCCCGCCACCCAGTGAAATAAGGCCAGAAGGGGGGTCAGCGCCGCGGCGAACGTCGCCAGCGCCTCGGCGAAGGCGATCTGCAGGTGCTCGCTCGGAAGCAGGGCCAGGGTGGGCAGTCGGAAATAGGTGCCAAGCAGCATGCCCAGCCAGCCTACGGCGAGGCTCACAATGGGTGTGAGATCCTCGACTTGTGACGCGCCCAGGAGCCCGCTGACCTTGGGCCCGAGGATCACGCCGATGAGAACGTACTCGGCGCCGCCGACATACCCATATCGCTGGTGGAGGCGATCGAACAGCACGTAGGCGAGGATGTAGCCGACAGCGACGACGGCGAGCGCGGCCAGCGTGGTCTGCATGCCGAGGATTCCTTAGCCGACAGTGATGCAGAACACGGAGGTAGTGCGCTCCCGATCGCGACATTGCCGCTCGACGCCCGAAGCACCCCTCGCAAGGAGACACCGATGCCGAAACTCGCCTCGCTGGACGACCTGCTCGTCCACGAATTGCAGGATATCTACAACGCTGAGCACCAGATCCTGAAGGCGCTGCCGAAGATGGTCAAGGCGGCCACGCACCCTGACCTGAAGCGAGCGTTCGAGGACCATCGCAAGCAGACCGAGGTCCAGGTCCGCCGGCTCGACGAGGCCTTCAAGCTTCTCGGCGTTCCGGCCCGGGGCAAGAAGTGCGAAGGGATGGCGGGGCTGTTGGAAGAGGGCAAGAAAATGATGGAGGAAGACGCCGAGGCCCCGGTCATGGACGCGGCCCTGATCTCGGCCGCGCAGAAGGTCGAGCACTACGAGATCGCCAGCTATGGCTGCGTGTGCACGTACGCCGAGATGCTGGGGTACGATCAGGTCCACGAGCTCCTCGGCCAGAATCTTGACGAGGAGGAGACCACGGACCAGAAGCTCACCGCCCTGGCCGAGGACGTCATCAACCAGGAAGCCGCGGACGCCGAGGCGGACGAAGAGGAGGTCGAGCGCGGGGCATGAGCCTGCGACTGTCGCCCATCTGCTCGAGGAACGCACGCGGCCTCAGTCGCGTACGGTCGTCGGGGAGGTGGGCGACCACCCCTGCCGGTCGATCACCACACGGGCCTGCCGGCGGCCGAGCGCGATGCGGACTCGCACCAGCAGGACCGTGGCCACGACCGCCAGTCCGAGCACCAGCCCCCACCAGAGACCGACCGGCCCCCATCCGAAGCGGATGCCCAGCAGCCAGCTGACCGGCAGACCCAGCAGCCAGTAGCCCAAAAGGTTCACCAGCATCGCCACGCGGGTCTCGCCGAGGCCGCGGAGAATTCCTCCGGCCACCACCTGGAGGCCATCGAAGACCTGGAACACGCCGGCCAGGGGAATCAGCGCGGCAGCCACCGCCACGACGGCTGCGTCGCGGGTGTAGAGGCGCGCCAGAGCGGCCGGCGCGGTGAGGAACACGACCGCCGTGCCCATCATGAACGCGGCGCCGCAGAATAGCGCCGCGCGCGCGGACCCCCTCGCTCCGTCCGGGTCCGCGCGACCGACCGCGTGCCCAACCAGCACCGAGGCGGCGTCCCCGACCCCGAGCGGCACCATGAAGGTGAGCGAAGCCAGGTTGATGGCCACCTGGTGCCCCGCCATCTGCCGCGTACCCAGCCAGCCCATCATCAGCGCCACGAAGGCGAAGGCCCCGAACTCGAGCACGTACTGCAGTCCGATGGGGACCCCGAGCCGCAGCATCCGGCGAAGCGGCTCGAGGTCCCACACCTCGGGATGTCGCTGGCGCAGCCGCGGCTTCAGGTCGCCCCAGGCGAGCGCGACCAGGACGGCCATCAGAATCCACCGGCTCGCCGACGTGGCCCATGCCGAGCCGAGCACGCCCATCGCCCGGACCGGGCCATGGCCATAGATGAGCACCCAGTTGAGCCCCGCGTTCACCAGGTTGGCGACGAGTATCGACGCGACGATGGCGCCGGTTCGGCGTAGCGCCTGCAGGCTCTGCCGAAGGACGATGAAGAGGAAAAACGGCAGCACGCCCGGCGCGAGGCGCACCGTGTAGGCCGCGGCGAGCGGGACCACCTCCGGGGGCTGGTCGGCCCAGCCGAGCGCCGGCCCCGCTGCGAGGAGGACGGCAATGGACGGGATGGCCAGCAGCGCAGCCAGGATGAGCCCACGCTGCATGCCGCGCGCGATGCCGGGCTCATCGTGCGCGCCAACCGCCTGGGCCACCACCGGATCGAGCACCATCAGCGTGCCCATGCCGAAGACGCCGATGCCGAAGAAATAGAGGTGACCCAACGCGACTGCCGCGAGGCCCACCGGTGAGCCGCCCCCGGAGAGGTGCCCGACCATGACGGTGTCCACGACCCCCATGAGCATCATGCCGACCTGGACCGTGACCACGGGGACGGCGAGCCGGATCATGCCGCGCAGCTCGCCCTGCCGGGGGAGCACCCGGCCGAGGCGGGTCGGAGCTGTCATGGGGTCAGGGCCGAGCGGTGGGTCGCGCCGCGTCCTGATCGGACCGCGGGCTGGCAAGGAGGCGCTCGGTGAAATCGACCCGCTCGGCCAGCTCGGCGACCTGGCGGCGGAGGCCGTCGAGCTCGTCCAGGACCTCAGCAGGCACGAGGCCTCCGGCCGGCGCCTCCTCCGGGTCCCAGCGGCGGACGAGACGGCCCTCTGCGTCGCGGAAGCTGCCGCTCGCGACCAGGATGAGATCGTAGATCCACCAGAGACCGAGCCCACCCAGCGTCAGGGCCATAAGCAGGCCGGTTCCGGTCTTGTCTACGTAGAACCGGTGTCCGCCGAACGGCCCGAGCACGGTGGCCAGCGCGAGGGCCACGCCGCGCGACTTGTCGGACGCCGGGTCCGGGTAGACGTCATCGGGGATCATGGAGAGAGAATATCCTCGCCGGACGGCTTGGTGTCCACGGTCAATCGGGAGGACGGCATGGCACCACGCAAATCGGGCGACGGGGTCCCCGCGCTACGGAACGAGGACGTGACCGGGATGACGGAAGAGAAACAGGAGGACGTCATCCGGGAGAGCGGCCACGCCCCGCGGGAGCAGGCGGCCGAACCGAGGCGGGGCAAGAGGAAGCGGTGAGGGGGCGGCGACGACCCCCTTCACGACGGGCAAGCCTGAACTCCACGATTGACAACGTGCGCCCGGGTGGATTCGAACCACCGACCCACAGCTTAGAAGGCTGTTGCTCTATCCAACTGAGCTACGGGCGCGAGCATTCAAGGGCACCAACTTACATGCCTCGGCGAAATTCGTCACCTGGGTGCTGTGCCAGATTTTGTGTCCACAACCATTCGACGGGCAACGACAAGTAGACGCCAACGCTCGCCCCTGCCCCGTTCTTGCCACCCGCGCCCGCCGGCGAGGACCCTCAACTGCCCAATAGCAAAGTACGAGCTCTGAAGCTGGCTCTGCCTTAGTGCGCCTAACAAGACCGCGGCAAGGATGGTTGCCAAACAGGGTATCGAGTAGAAGGAGCGCCTAGGGCGCCACCGGTGTCCCGGACGGCGGTGAACGCGTCAGAAGAGTTCCTCGGCCAGCGCGACGATGATGCCCGCAGGGCCTCGCATGTAGCAGAGCCTGTACTTGTCCTCGTACTGGACCACCTCGCCGACGAGTTCGGCGCCGTGGGCGCGCAGGCGGGCCACGGTGTCGTCGATGTCTTCGACCGCGAACATGATCTGCCGGAGGCCCAGCGTGTTCGGCGGGGCAATCGCTGGCTCGGCCCCGACCAGCTCCGGGTTGCGGAACTTCGTCAGCTCGACCCGCCCGTGGCCGTCCGGGGTCCGCATCATGGTGATGTCGACCTGGACGCCTTCGAGCCCGTAGAGGCGGTCCACCCAGGGGCCTTCGACCGGCATCTCGCCTTCAAGCGCCATGCCGAGGGTGGTGAAGAAGGCAATGGCGGCTGGGAGGTCGTCGACGACGATGCTGACATGGTCCATTCTCTTGATCGTCATGTCCCTAGTTTAGCAGGGGCAATGCGCGACTGTCGAGGTTACTGTTCTCACGAGTTGGATGTCCAACAGAGCGCCCAAGCCCCGCGGTTCATCCGTCAGCCGAGTTGCCCTCCTGGATCTCGGTTTGCATTGGAGAGGGTGCCATGCGTTGGATTCAAGCGGTACTACAGGCGAGTTATCGGCCGGATAGCGCCAGTCACGGCCCGCAGTCACGCCGCTGTGCTATCGTCACGTCGAGGGCCTTGGTCACGAAACGGCCAAGTCCCTCGAGCACCACGTCAGGCTCCAGCTTGGCAAGTGGGGTCTGAACATCGACGCCGATGTCCTTGCCGCCGATGATCATTCTGAAGCGTACCGTGGGACCAGTTTCGCACACGAGTGTCAGGGATGATTCCGGTCCTCCGCGGGGCGCCAGCCGTAGCACCAGACCGGGCGGCCGACACCCTAGTCTGTCCTCGATGCTCGTAGGATATCCCTCCACCGAAAGCCGTTTCGACCAGTCTCGGAGCAATGGCAATGCGACCCCGCGCAGCGGAGCTTCGCAATCGTGCCGGGCGGTCGCATCGTTGCGGGCCCGCTCTTCCGCCGCGGCTCGCGCTACCGCGACGTCCTCCCGATGTTTCGCGAGTATCCTCGTAAGGTCATCGCCGCCGTCGGCTGACATGTCGTGAACCTTGGGAGCTCTGTGGAAGGGTCTTGCTGGCCCCACACGGCCGTGTCGGGCAGCCATTCCCTGGAGCGCTCCGCTGAGCGCTCCCCCGACCGGCATCGGCGATGGGTCGGAGCCGTCGAAGGGGCACGCGGAGCTGGGGCGAGCGCGATGACGTCATCGGCGCCCACGGAACAATGTACAATCGCCCCGCCGCGTTGGTGAAGCCAGGCTGTCCCTGAGGCGGTCGTGTTCGCGATGCCCTGGAACGACCGCGCCCGCTGGCGCTGCCGAGCGGGCGTAGGGCCCGAGGGCTGTTGCTCCGTCCAACTAGGCGACGGGTGCCGAGGTTGCAACGGCGGACATCGGGGCGCCGGGATTCGAACCCGGGACCTCCTGCTCCCAAAGCAGGCGCGCTACCGGACTGCGCCACACCCCGAACTGCGGGTTGAACATAGTGGTCCCCGCCGACCGCTGGTAGCAGCGGAGCGCTCAGCGGCCGAGCGGGTGGGAAAGGGGCGGCATAGATTCCGGAGATGTCGGTCGACGTCCCGTCGGACCGAAAGCGCCACCCGCCCGCAGCCAAAGGAGTCCCCGAGAACGATGCCACCCGTGACCCCCGGCTCGCGGCAAACCGTCGCCGGCTACGCTCTCGCGGTGGTCGGGCCCGCGCTGGCCACGGGCGTGGACCTCCTCCTCAAGCCCCTGATTTTCCCCAGTGTCACCCCGCCGTTCGTCCTCGCCGTTGCCGTTGCCTCCTTGTACGGCGGCGTCGGCCCCGGCGCGCTGGCGTCCCTGCTGAGCCTCGCCGCGCTGAGCTACTGGTTCTTTCCGCCGTTCCTGAACGGAGAGCTCGGAGGCACGGCCGACCTGGTGCGCCAGCTGATGTTTCTCCTGGTCGCCGCGGTGGTCGCGTGGATGGGTGGTATGGCCCAGCGCCAGCGCGGCCGGGCCCTGGCGGCCTCCGAGGAAGCCGCCCGCGCGCTCAGCCGCCAGCTGGAGGCCGAGGCCGATCTCCGGCGCAGTGCCGACGCGGCGGCCCGGTTCGCCGCCATCGTCGCCAACTCCAACGACGCAATCATCGGCAAGACCCTGGACGGCGTCATCACGAGCTGGAACGCAGCCGCGGAACGAATCTTCGGCTACCCGGCCGCGGAGATGGTGGGGCAGTCGGTGTTCAAGCTGATTCCCGAGGAACTGCACGACTCCGAACGTGAAGTGCTGCGGCGCCTGCGCAAGGGAGAGGCCGTGGAGTCTTCCGAGGCCGAGCGCATCCGCAGGACCGGCGAGCGCATCTGGATCAGCCTGAGCGTCTCGCCGATCCGCAACCCCGAAGGCGACATCGTCGGCGCGGCGTCGATCAAGCGGGACATCACGGAGCGGAGGCTGGCCGAGGCGGAGCTGCGCCGGCACCAGGACCAGCTTCGGCTCGCCCATCAGGCGGCGCGCATGGGGGCGTGGCGCTGGGACGTTGCGGGCAACCGTCTCACCTGGGACGAGGGCTTGCGCCGGATCTACGGGCTCGGGCCCACCGAGGATGTGGCAGGCTACGACGATTTCCTCCAGCGCGTGCATCCGGACGATCGCGAACGGATCGGCCGCCGTGTCAACGAGGCACTCGAGGGCACCGGGGCGGTGGACTACGAGTTCCGCATCGTGCTGCCCGACGGCGGCGTGCGCTGGCTCGCCGACCTCGGCCGGGTCAGCACGGACGCCGCCGGACGCCCCGAGTACGTGACCGGGATCTGCATGGACATCACCGAGCGCAAGCTCATGGAGGAGCATCTCCGGGACAGCCAGCGGCTGCAGTCGACCGGACAACTTGCGGGGGGGATCGCGCACGAGGCGAACAACCAGATGTCCGTCGTGCTGGGCGCGGCGCACTTTCTCCTGCGCCGGCCGGACCTGCCGGAGGCCGCGCGCCAGGACATCGACCAGATCCGGCAGGCCGCGGAACGGACCGCGGGAATCACCCAGCAGCTGCTGGCATTCAGCCGCCGGCAGGTCCTGCAGCTCCGGCAGGTCGATCTCAATGCCGTCACCACCGCCATCGTCCCCGTGTTGCGGCGAACGCTCAGCGAGACCCACGAGCTCGTGCTTGAGCTGGGCCCGCTGACGTCGACCGTCAGAGCCGATTCCCGGCAGCTCGACCAAGCCCTGCTGAACCTCGTGCTCAATGCCCGGGATGCCATGCCCAGCGGTGGGCGCGTGACCGTCGCCACCAGCGAGGTCGTGGTGAGCAGGGAGGATGCCCGACGCGAGGATGGGCCTCCCCCCGGCCGGTTCGCGCTGCTCACGGTCGAGGACAGCGGCCACGGAATGGAGCGGGCGACGCTGGAGCGCGCGTTCGAGCCGTTCTTCACCACCAAGGGCATCGGCCAGGGCACGGGGCTGGGCCTTTCGGTGGTGCATGGGATCGTGAACCAGCTCGGCGGCACCGTCCGCGTGGAAAGCCACCCGGGCCGCGGCACGAGGTTCGAGCTCTTCTTCCCGCTCGAAGCGGCACCCGCCAAGCCGTCCGGGTCGGTCGACCCACCGGTCCCGGAGGCGGTGCGGGACATCGTCGCGCTGGTGGTGGAAGACGATCCGCTGGTGCGCCGGATGGTCTCGCGGTCCCTCGAGGAAGCAGGCTACCGTACGCTGGAGGCGGAGAACGGTCAGAGCGCGCTGGACCTGATCCGGCGGGGCGAGGGCCGTCTCGATCTCGTCGTGACCGACATCGGGATGCCGGTTCTCAACGGGCTCGAGCTCGCGACGGTGCTCGAGCGCGAGCGGCCGGAGCTGGCCGTGATGTTCATCTCGGGATATGGCGACGAAGTCATCGTGCGGGAATCGTCCAGGAACGGGGTGCGTCCGGTGCTCAGAAAGCCATTCTCGCCGGACGAGCTCGTGAGGCACGTGGGAGACCTGCTGCGGGCGCAACGGGCGGTCTAGCCCTGCCGGACGGCCTCGGCGAAGGCGCGCACCGCGCGACCGCGATGGCTCACGGCGTCTTTTTCCTCGGCGGTCGCCTCGCCGAAGGTGCGGGCCAGCTCGTCGCTGAAGAAGAGGGAATCGTACCCGAACCCGCCCTGACCCCGGGGCTCCTCCAGAATGCGACCTCCGCACACGCCTTCGAAGACCCGCGGCACGGCATCCGGCTCCGAGAGATAGACCAGCACGCAACGGTAGCGCGCCCGGCGCCGCGCTTCGGGCGCGCCGCGCAAGCGGCGGAGCAGCTCGGCGTTGTTGGCGGCATCCACCTGCTCCGGTGTTCCGGTGGCGCCGGCCCAACGCCGGGAGCGCACGCCGGGCGCTCCACCCAGCGAGAACACCTCGAGCCCGGAATCGTCGGCCACGGTCGGGCGACCGCTGAGCTTCGCGAAGTGCTCGGCCTTCCGACGGGCATTGCCCTCGAAGGACTCGGCCAGCTCGAGCCGGTCCTCGGTCGGATTCTCCCAGAGGCCGGCATCGTCCGGGAAGATCACCGTGATGCCCGCCGGCTCCAGCAGTCGTCGCAGCTCGGCCTGCTTGCCCTTGCTCCTCGTGGCGGCGAGCAGGGTCACCAGCCCAGGACCTGGCGCTGCGCGCGGAACAGCTCGGCGATGCCTTTGTCGGCCAGATCGAGCAAGGTGTCGAGCTGGGCACGGCTGAAGCTGTCGTGCTCCCCCGTGCCCTGGACCTCGACGAACCGCTGCGGCTCGAGCATGACCACGTTGGAGTCCACGTGCGCGTCGCGGTCCTCGAGATAGGCCAGGTCGAGCCGCTCCTCGCCCTCCACCACGCCAACCGAGACCGCGGCCACGAGCTGCCCGAAGGGGGACTTGGCTCCGGTGCGCCCGGCCAGCCACTCGCAGGCGTCCGCCAGCGCGACGCAGCCGCCGGTGATGCTCGCCGTCCGCGTCCCGCCATCCGCCTGCAGGACGTCGCAGTCGATCCGGATCGTGTACTCGCCGAAGACCATGGTGCGCATGGCGGCGCGGAGCGAGCGGCCGATGAGGCGCTGGATCTCCTGCGTCCGGCCGCCGGGCCCATTGCGCTCGCGCGACGTGCGCTCGACGGTGGCTCGCGGGAGCATGGCGTACTCCGCGGTCACCCAACCTTCCCCGCTGCCCTTCTTGAACCCCGGCACGCCGGGCTCCACGGACGCGGTGCAATGCACCAACGTCCCGCCCATCCGGATGAGGCAGGATCCTTCCGCGTAGGGGTTCGCGCGGCGCTCGAGGACGAGCGGGCGCAGCTGGTCGTTGGCACGGCCGTCAGGACGAGGCACGGAGTCGCTCCACGAGGGCGGAAGTTGAAAAGCCGGTGACGACCGGCACGCGCACGACCCGCCCGCCCCGGGCTTCGACCCAGTCGGCGCCCACGATGCGGTCGCGCGCATAGTCGGCGCCTTTGACGAGCACGTCCGGCTCGAGCGCCTGGATCAGCCGGAGCGGCGTGTCGTCGTCGAAGAGGACCACGCAATCGACCGCCGCGAGGCCCGCGAGGACTCGGGCGCGCGCGGCCTCGCCCGCCACAGGTCGCTCGGCGCCCTTGCCGAGCCGCTTCACGGAGGCGTCGGTGTTGACGCCGACCACCAGCGCGTCACCCTCGCGCCGCGCCGCCTCGAGGAGCTCGACGTGGCCGGGGTGGAGGAGATCGAACACGCCGTTGGTGAACACCACCTGGCCCTGTCCGCCGCGCCAGGCGACGGCCTCGACGAGTGGCCTCACCTTTCCGCCGCTGCCCGGGCTCACCCCGGCCTCGCCGAGTCGCCGAACAGCGCCTTGAGCGCGGGCGGCGCGACGAAGGTCGTCACCATGATCACGAGCAGCACGGCGCCGAACACCTCGTTGCTCAGGACGCCTGACCGCCGGCCGATATCGGCGAAGATGAGGCCGACTTCGCCGCGCGGCACCATGCCAACGCCGACGACGAGGCGTCGCATGCGCACCCAGGGGGCCGCCCATCCCGCGGCGAGCTTGCCGACGATCGCCAAGACGGTGAGGACCAGCGCCACGCCCAGGGTCCCGCGGGACGCGGGCGACGCGGGATCCAGCAGGCGAAGGTCGACGGAGGCGCCCACATTGACGAAGAAGATCGGGGTGAAGATCGACGCGACCGGCTTCACTTCGTGTGCGATCGTGTCGAACTGGTTGGTGCCCGACAAAATGATACCGGCCGCGAAGGCCCCGATGATGAGCGCCGACCCGGCCAGATCGGCCAGCGCCGACAGCCCCAGGGCAAACGCCACCGCGGCGACGACGAGCACGTACCGGACTCGCATCCGCACGATGACGTCGAACAGGCGCGGAACCACGAACCGGCCCACCAGTACCGCAACGACCAGGAAGCCGGCCGCCACCGCGAGGGTCGTCAGGACGCCCATGAGCGTGATCGCCGCCCCCGCGGCGACACCGGATACCACGCTCAGGATCACGAGCCCCAGGACGTCGTCGATGACCGCCGCGCCGATGATGACACGTGCCTCGGCCGTCGCCATCCGCCCGAGATCGGAGAGCACGCGCGCGGTGATGCCGACGGAGGTGGCCGTGAGGGTCGCCCCGACGAAGATGGCGGCGGTCCCGAGGTCCCCCGACCCGCTGGCCGCGTGGGGGACGTGCGCCCAGTAGAGGTAGCCGAGGCCGAACGGAAGGACGACGCCGACCACCGCCACGGCGAGGGATGCCGGCCCCACCCGGAACATCTCCCGCAAGTCGGTCTCGAGCCCGATCTCGAACAGGAGCAGGACGACCCCCAGCTCGGCCAGGACGCGGACCAGCTCCCCCGGTGCGCCCGCGGTGGGCACCACGCCCAGCACGCTTCCGCCGAGCAGGACGCCCGCGACCAGCTCACCCAGCACCGCGGGCTGCCCGATCCGCTCGGCCAGCTCGCCGAGCAGTTTCGCCGCCGCGAGGATCGCGGCGAGGGCGAGGAAGAGGCGCGCGACGTCGACACCGCCCGCGGCGTCGATCAGCAACACCTTAGAGCGGCTCCTCGACCTTGGGACGCAGCAGGAAGGTGTGCTTGAACAGCGGCAGGTCGACCGTTTCCGTGTACTCGCCTTGAATGGTGATGCGGTAGGGGCGCCCGCCGCGCTCGATCTTGAGCTTCGGCGTCTGGCCGAGGAGGGAGTCGGCCTGGGCGAGCAGGCGCAGGCGGATCGCCTCGTCGGTGAACTGCCCCGCGAAGCGGGCCTGCTGCTGCATGTCGTCCTTGAGCTGATAGAATCGCAGGTAGACGCCGCCGACGTGCACGCCATAGTACACGGCGGCCACAAACAGAGCGAGCATCACGAGGCAGCCGAGCGACGAGGCTCCGCGGCGGTCGCGCCACGAGATCACCATTGCGACTGGGCTCCTTCCACGATGTTGGTCGTGAGCTTGTCGAGCGCACGCTGGCGACCCTGGGCCTCCTGCCCCGTATCGTAATCGCCCTCGACCACGAGGCCGCTCCGCTGCCAGATCGGCTTACCCTGCTTCTGATCGAGGATCTCCACCGAGACCGTGATCTGCACCAGCCGGCGGGTGACGCTCACGTTGCCGTTGTCCTGGTCACCCGTATACTGCACCGGCAGATCCGGCTCGTAGCGCACGATCGTGCCGCGTACGAGCGCGTCGGCCTGCGAGGCCGACGCCTGGCGCAGGCCGAGCCGGCCCTCCAGCGCGTCGCGCACGTTGTCGCCGACCTCCTGGGTGAGCGTGGGCTCCGCGGTCTGGTTCTCGAACGGCAGCAGGGCCACCGTCTTGATCGTCGGCGGCAGGCCGCCGCCGGCAAAGCCATAGCAGCCGCTGAGCGTGGCCAGGAGAATGGCTGGAAGCAGGCTACGGCTTATGAGCAGTCCAGATGTCCGGCGCAAAGTCGGCCCGCGCGGTCGAGAGGAACGTAAGGGTGAGCTTGGCCGGCACACTGGGCACCACCAGCCGGGCGGTGAGCGGCGCGCCGTTGCCGTCCAGGGTGGTTTCGGCCCGTCCGACCACACTGCCCGCGTGCCGCACTTCGGCAACGAGCTTGCCCGTCTTCCCCGTGGTGCGGGCGTATTCGATCGTGTCGGCGGCGTTGGCGTACTGCCACGCGGTCACGGTGCCGTCGGCCAATCCACGGAGCGAGTCTCCCTGCGCCGGCAACCGTGCCACGCCAAACATGGCCCACATGAGTGGATAATTCGGGACCAGTTTCTTCACGGCGTCGGGCGGCTCGGCCCAGAGCCGCCGGTCGCCGATGACGGCCGCAGCCGCGGCGCCGGAGCCGAACGGGCCGGCGACGTCGAACCGCAACGAGTCGGGCGGCGCGATGCGCGCGCTCCCCCGCCCGCCGGCGCTCGACCGCTCGTCCTGGAACAGCCACTTGAATCGGTGGAGCCGATGCTCGGCCGGGACCGTCGCCATGACCCACTGGCTCACCTGCTCCCGACTGACCGGCGCGGCGGCGGCAGGAACGACCATCCCGGGCGCACCGCGGCAGGCGGTGAGCGTCAGGGCAAGATAGGCCACGAGTACACCGCGGTCAACGGAAAAACGTTGTGGCATCAATAGTTATAGCCGAAGAAGAAGCTCACGAACCCGGCGTCCCTCTGGTCCCGACTCAGGCTGTATCCCAGGAAATCGCCGTCGCTGAAGCGGCGACCGACATCGAGACGCAGCACCGCCAGAGGAGCCAACGCCAGGCGGAAGCTAATGCCGAAGCTGCCCAGCAGCGCACGGTCGATGGAGTTGGGCAGGCGTGCCTTGCCGATATCGGTGAAGAGGCCACCCTGGATCTCCGGCAGGTCGAGGTCGCCGAACGGGAACCCCAGCGTGAGGTGATTGAGGATGGGGAATCGCAGCTCCTGGTTGAACATGTACGCCTCGGAGCCGACGATGTACCCGTACTCCGGGTAGCCGCGCAGACCGATGGTGCCGCCGATGTTCACCCGACGCGGCCGGTCGCCCCCGCTGTAGAAGCCGTAGGCGCGCAGCGCCCAGGCACTCTGCTTGCCGAGCCGGAAGTAGCGCCGCCAGTCGCCTGCCAAGAAATAGCTGTCGAGCCGGCTGTTGGTGAAATCACTCGAGATCCCGGCCGTGGCCGAGAAGCGCCCGCCGTCGATCGGCCCGCTCGGCATCCACAGGGAGTTGTCACGAACGTAGCTCAGGTAGTTTGAGGCGATCCAGCCGATCCGGCGGGGCTCGTCCACCGCGAGCGTGAAATCGAAGCGATCCGAGTGCTCGATCACGAGGCCGGCCTCGACCCGCGTGAATCGCGTAAGCGGATACCGCAGCACGCCCAGCCCACCGTAGGCGGTCTCCGCATACGCCGCGATCCGGTCGCCCTCGAAGTACTGGCTCTTCGTGCGGAACCCGCCGAAGCCCCAATTGACCCGCCGCGACCGGTTCAGGTAGATCGCGGTCGCGCTCAGGTTGCCCACCAGGCTACCCAGCTCCCGCCCCTGGTACGACGAGATCGAGCCGTAGAGCAGGTTGTCGCCCAGCAGATCGCTCGCGACGAAGAAGAGGCCCTGGGTGCCGCCGTAGCCCGGAATGACGGCCGCGCTACCAGCCGCGAAATCGACGTTGAGCTTACGCCGGTACGGCTCTCGCTGCGCCGCGAAGCTGGTGGTGGTGTCGCCGGGCTTCTCCCACGCCCATTGCGCCGCGGGGACCTTCGGCTGGTCGATGAAGCGGTCTCGCCGGGCCGCCGTGTCCACCGGTATTCGATAGATGTTCCAGCTCAGGTCGTGAAAGCCGCCGGCCAGGAGGCCGCCCTCCGGCAGCGGGACGCCGTCGAATGCGCCCGTCCACGACGAGGTCTCCCTCCGCCCGGAGCCCGTGGAATCGACCGAGAAGACGTTGAGCACGCCGTCTCGATCGGAGGTGAAGTAGATGCGGCCATCGGGTGCCCAAAGTGGCGACTCATCCACCCAGTCGCCCGAGGTCAGCTGGCTGGCCTGGCCGGTCGCGAGGTCGAGCACGAACAGGTTGGCGGCGCCTTCCAGCCCGCCGGCGGTCCGGTCGGACGCGAAGACCAGCCGACGCCCGTCCGCGCTCGGGCTCGGGTCCAGATCCTGGTACCGGTCGGAGGTCAGCGGCTCGAGCTCGCCGCCGGGCAGCCGAACCCGATAGAGGTCCGACACGCCGCTCTCCGACAGCCCGCTCAGCACGATGCTCTGCCCGTCGGGCATCCAGTGCGGCGACAGCATCGAGACGAGCCGGGTGAACTGATACCGGCCCGACATCCGGTTGCGGCGGAGGTCCCAGACGACGAGCGCGTCGCGATCGCCGTAGCGCGCGGTGAACAGCAGGAATCCCGGCCGTGAGCCGTCCATCCGCGAATCGAACGCGTGGAACGACTCGAGCTCGGCGGACCGCCCGCTGGTGACGACGGACCGCGCCCGGCCGCCGTCGACGTGCTTCCGGTAGATCGAGACGTACCCGCTCGCGGGCGTGACATACGCGATCTGCGCGGGCACGTCGCCCGCGACGGAGTCGGCCAGCGCGGCCCCCTTGACCCCCAGCCGCACCACCTCGGTCCCGAGCGAGGTGAGCGGCGCCAGGCTGTCCACGGACGGATAGTACTGGCGGCGCATCGCGAGCTGGAACTCGTCGCTCAGCTGGTCCAGCGTGCGGCCGTACACTGCATGGATGGCGGCCTCGAAGCTCTCGTGGCGGTTGAGCTCCTTGTACATCAGGATCACGCGCCAGTCGCCGTACGTGTCGGCCAGCCAGCGATGGACCTGCCCGCCGATCGGATAGACGATCCCGCCGCTCGAGTACGTGAGCTGCTTGAACGGCGGGAGCCGCCCGCTCAACGTCAGATCGCGCATGACCATCTCATCGCGCGCGTCCTGGCCCCCCGACCACAGCTCGGCCAGCCCCTCCGACCACCAGAGCGGGAACGTGTAGCGACTCGCACGGGGCGCGAGATAGTAGCTCTCGACCAGCAGGTCGAGCTGGAACACGTGCACCAGTTCGTGGCGCATCGTATGCCGGAATTCGGCAAAGTTGCCGCGGAACGGCAGCGCTACCCGGCGCTTGAGGAAGTCGGTGACGCCCAGGAGACCTTCGGGAGGCGTGAACGGCAGGACGTTTGTCTGCTCGAAGTCGGTGTGCGAGGCGTACACGATCAACGGGATGCGGGTCGGCACCGTATGCCCGAACTGCACGCTCAGCGTGTCGTAGCTCGCCTCCGCATAGGCCAGTGCCGGCGGCGCCAGGTCGGCCTCCGCCGGGTAGTAGTACAGGTCGACGTGGGGGCCCTTCATGACCCGCCAGTCGAGCTTGCGGTACTGGATCTTGTTCTGTCCGAAGGCGAAGTACTGAGCCGTCGCGGGTGTCGCGGCCAGCATCGCCAGCAGCGCGATGCGGGCCGCAGCCGCGACCGTACGCCGGGCACGCCATCGGGCGGGAGTGATCGAGATCCTCATCTGCCTACGCCGATCCTTTCCAGCTCCGTTCCGTCACTTGCGCGCGATCGTCCGGATCACGTCCCCTTGGGCGATCCGACTGAGGATGCCGCCGCCGACGACCACCTTTCCGAACACCGTGTAGGTGCCGTCGAGGTGCGGCTGCGCGCTGAGGTTGATGAACCACTGGCTCATCCCGGTGTCGGGCCCCGAGAGCGCCATTCCCAACATCGGCTGATCGTACCGGTTGGGATTGATCTCGTCCCGAATCGCGCCACCGGGGCTGCCGAACCCATCGCCGCGCGGGTCGCCGTCCTGCACCACGAAGTCGGCGACGACCCGGTGCCAGCGGCTCCGATCGAAAAAGCGGCGGTCGACCAGCCGCAGGAAATTGTCGACCGTCAACGGCGCCTCGGGTCCGAGCATCGCGATCTCGATCGGGCCGCGCGACTCCGTCTCGATCACGACGTGCGGGCGTGCGACGGAGTCCGGGGCCGTGAGATAGCGGGTGGCCACGTCGCGATAGTCCTGGAGCGAGCGCCCGGTCGCGACCGGATAGGCCGGTCCCCACCGGTCGGCCGCCTCGGGCCAGTTGTCCTCGGCCCAGCGCCGCAGCAGATAGTTGTCCGGCCGGGTACTGCTCGCCAAGAACTCCCGGTCCACGAGTCCCTGGGCCGCGGCGCTCGACTTGCGGATCGCGAGGATGCCGTCGAGCGCCGAGAGCGCCGCCTCGGGAAACGAGTCGCGCCGGGTCGCGCCGTACATGCGGGTGAGAGCCGGCAGGTCGGCCGGATCCGCCGCGCGGGCGACGATGTCGGCCGCGACGCTCCGCACCGCCGCGTCCCGGTGCGCTAGCAGCGGCCGCGCAGCGGCCAGCAGCGCCGGTTCGGGCCCGTCGACCTCGCCGCTCCACGCCTGCAGGCCCGCGGCAACCACCCTCCCATCCCGGTCGGCGAGGAACGCCGGCGACGGCCCCGGTCCCGCGATGGCGGTGGCCTCGGCTGCGGCGGCACGCTCCCGCCAATCCTGGCTCGCCCGCCAGCGCGCCGCGGCCGTACCGAACGCCGTCGGATCGGTCCGGGCGAGGGAAACCAGCGCGGCCCGGCGGAGTCCGAAACTCCCCTTCCCGGTCGCCGCCTTCGTGAGGCCCCGCACCGCCTCCGCTCCGCCGAGCTCGCCCAGCGTCTCGGCTGCCGTGACCTGGATGCCGGGCAGCGGGTCGTCCAGCATCGAGGCCAGCGTCCGGGAGAGCGCCGAGTCGCCATAGCCGGCGAGCGATCGGATGGCATTGATGCGGACCGGCGGACTGGGGTCGTCCGCGGCGCGCACCAACTGGTCAGCGACGGCGGACCGCGCCAGCTTCGCGCTGTCCGCGTAGGCCCGGGTGAGCGCGCGGGCCGCCAGCGAGCGCACGTAGCCGTCGGGGTCCCGGAGGGCGAGGAGCAGGCGGTTGCCGGCGGCGGGCGCCTTCAGCCGACCCAGCGAATAGACCGCGCGGGACCGCGGCCCGAGCGCCGTATCGTCCATGAACGGCAGCAGCACCGGGACCGGGGCGTCCGGACCGAGACGCCAGGCTTCGGCGATCATCTGATCGCGCGCCGGCTGCCGGTCGGTTTGCGACAACGGCACCTTCCCGCCCAGGACCGCGCTGAAGAACTCGCCGCTCCGCCGCCCACCGATCTTCGCCAGCGCCGTCACCGCTTCGGCGGCGGTGGATGCGTCGAGCGCCGGCAGGCCGGTCAGCCGGTCGATGAGCGGCTGGGCGGCCGCCGTGTCTCGCAGCACGCCGAGGGCGAAGGCCGCGGCGAGCCGGACGGTCGAATCCGCGTCCGCGAGCAGCGGCAGCATCAACGGGGTCGCGCGGAAATCGCCGATCCGGCCGGCGGCCAGGACCGCCACGCGGCGCACGAGCGAGTCGGGAGCCACGAGCGCGCGGCGGAACAGATCCGGCTGAAAATTGCGCGCGTCCTCCGCGGCCAGCAGCGGCGCGAGCTGCTCGACCACCGTCTGCTGCTGAGCGGCGGCCGGGAGCA
Organism: uncultured Gemmatimonadales bacterium; assembly: GCA_963697755.1. Classification (GTDB taxonomy): domain Bacteria; phylum Gemmatimonadota; class Gemmatimonadetes; order Gemmatimonadales; family GWC2-71-9; genus CAVVWJ01. The sequence continues at coordinate 75,508 of CAVOPE010000001.1, forward strand.
CCGGCAGCGCCTGCACGAGCGCCAGCACCAGGAGCAGGCGGTAGCCGCGGAAGAAAGGCATCACGAGTATCCTGAGTGTACGAGTCAGTCCGCACCTCCGGCCGATCCGCCGAGGCCCAGTCGGACCGGATCGGACACCGGACGAAGGCGCCGTCCGACGTCCGCGGGAAGGCGCCGGAGCGCGAGCGACGAATCGAGGGCGAGCAGCGCCACGGTCGCCGTCGCCAGCAGGCGATTGTCCTCGGAATTTTCGACCGCATAGCCGAACTCCACCCGCCGCGAGGCCACGTCCCGGACCCAGCAGCGTACCCGGACGAGATCGTCGAACCGCGCCGGCTGCCGGTAGCGGATCACCACCTCGCTCACGGCCAGCCGCAGTCCCTCGGCCTCCAGGTCGCGATAGCTCGCACCGCAGGCGCGCAGGTGCTCCGTCCGCGCTACGTCGAGCCAGACGAGATATTGCGCGTGGTAGGCGACGCCCATCTGGTCGGTCTCGGAGTAGTTCACCCGGACCAGGGTCTCCGTGACGGACGGACCCGTCATGCCGGCCTCTCGGGGTTGGTGACGCTCGGCGTCGCACCGCAGTCACACACGGGCCGTGGTTGCCCCGGCGGTCCGAGCGGCTCATCTTTGGCGCCGTGCTGGGCCATACGCTGGTCGTCGTGTCGGATGCCCATCTCGGCGTGGCGCCTCCCGGGATCCAGGAGGCGCTCCTGGCATTTCTGGAGGCGGTGCCGGACCTCGGCGACTGCCTCCTCCTCAACGGCGATCTCTTCGACTTCTGGTTCTCCTACAGTCGGGTGATCCCCCGCCGTGGCTTCCACGTCGCCGCCGCCCTGGCGCAGCTGCGCCGCCGGCTTCCGATCGTGATGGTCGGCGGCAATCACGACCGGTGGGGCGGCGATTTCTGGGGGCGGGAGATCGGGATCCGCTTCGAGCCCCACCGGGCCGACTTCACCATCGGCGTTCGGCGTGTCGCCGCGATCCACGGGGACGGTCTCACCGAGCCGCGCCTCCGGGCGACGCTGCTCCACCGGGCCATCAACCATCCCATCACGGCCGCGGTCTATCGCGCCATTCACCCCGAGATCGGGCTCCGCCTCGTGGACGCCCTGAGCCCGCACCTGGGAGACCACACCCCGGACGAAGCGAAGCTCGCCGCCGCGGCCGCCCGCCAGAATGCCTGGGCGGCGGAGCTGCTGGCGCGCGAGCCCCAGCTCGGCCTCGTCATCATGGGCCACACCCACCGCCCCGCGCTGTCGAAGCTCCCGGCTGGGGGCCAGTATCTCAACCCCGGCGCCTGGTTCGACGGTCTTCGCTACGGCATCGCCACGGAGTCGGCCGCCGAGCTTCGGCAGTTCATCCCAGCGGCACGACCTCAGCCCGCCCCAGTCGATCGCCGATGAACCGGGTACCGACCTGGCGGAACCGCGCCTCGTCGTCGCTCACGGCGAAGCGATGGGTCGCCGGCGACCCGGCCGGTGCCGTGAGAGATGCAGCGGCGAGCGCCTGCGCCACCGCTCCGGCCGTCTCTTCCCCGCTGTCGATCAGCCGCACGTCGGTCCCCATCACCCGCTGCAGCAGGGGCTTGAGCAAAGGGTAGTGGGTGCACCCGAGCACCAGCGTGTCCACCTGCGCCTGACGGAGCGGCTCGAGGTAGTCCCGGGCGATGAGCTCCGCCGCCGGGTGGTCGAACCACCCCTCCTCCACCAGCGGCACAAACAACGGGCAGGGTCGCTGCTCGACCCGGACGTCGGCATGAATCCGCTGGATGGCGCGGGCGTAGGCGTTGCTCGCGATCGTGCCGGCGGTGCCGATGACGCCGATCGGGCCGTTCCGGGTCGCGGCCGCAGCGGCTTGCGCCCCCGGGTCGATCACGCCGATCACCGGGACCGGCGAATGCTCCTGCAAGGCGTCGAGCGCGTGGGCGGTACTGGTGTTGCACGCCACCACGACCGCCTTCACGCCCTGGCGCAGCAGCCAGTCGAGGATCTCGATGCTGTAGCGCCGAACGGTCTCGGGGGACTTGGGGCCGTAGGGCACCCGTGCCGTGTCGCCGAAGTACACGGTGGACTCGTCGGGAAGTCGCTCGAAGACGGCGCGCGCGACGGTCAGGCCGCCGATGCCGGAATCGAAGATGCCGATGGGCGAGGAGTTCATCGAATCCGGATGGGAACGGTCACACTGCCGCCGACGCCGCCGGGCACGGCCTGGAGCTTGAGGTCGGCGGGAAAGTCGGCCAGGTGACCCGACACGTATGCTTCAAGCCCGGAGAGCAGATGATTGAAGACCAGCAGCACGACCCAGTCCTCGTGCTCCGCCCGCTTCTCCTCGGCACGCTCGGAGTTGGTACGGCGGAGATACTCGAGCTCATGGCGGGTCTTGAGGCTCATTCCGAGGGTCGTGGCCTCCCAGCCGACGAAGATCGCGGCCGTGAGCTTCCGCCCCAGCTTGGCCTGACCCCACCCCGGGAGGAGGAAGGAGCGCCAGAACGCGTTCATCGGACTCGTCCGCAGGGCGAGCGAGTCGCCCACGGTGCGGCCGAGCGTAGTCCCCACGGTGTCCGCCGGCGCCGCCGCGGCCGCGGTATCCTGGGCCGAGAGTCGGGTGACGGGCCGCGCGCCGAGCACCGCGAGCAGGGTTATACCAGCGAGCGAGCGACCGAAGCGCAGCGTCAAAGGCGAATGATCCCGGGCTGGAGAGCGCGAGGAGCGGGTGGCGGGAGCGTGTGAGAATCGAACTCACCGGAGCCGCCGAAGGCGCCTCCGTCGCGGTTTTGAAGACCGGCCAGACCACCAGGCCCGATCCGCTCCCTCCGGCTCAGGAAGGTAATACCGCCACGGCCTCGATCTCGACGCGGGCGCCGCGCGGCAGGGCGGCGACGGCCACCGTGGAGCGCGCCGGCCGGTGGTCGCCGAAGGCGCGCGCGTACACCGTGTTCATGGCCGCGAAGTCGGCCATGTCGACCAGGAATACCGTCGTCTTCACGACGCTGGCCAGGTCCAGTCCTTCGGCTTCGAGGATGGCCCGGAGGTTCTCGAGCACCCGCTCGGTCTGCTCGGCGATGCCGCCGTCCACCAGCTCGCCGGTGGCGGGGTCGAACCCGACCTGACCCGCGGTGAACAGAAGCCCGTTGGCCCGGGTCGCCTGGCTGTACGGCCCGATGGCGCGCGGCGCGCGCGGCGTGGACGTGAACTGGATCGGCATCAGAACAGTCCTTCGATGGTGCCGTCGGGATGGACCCGGATCGCCTCGGCGGACGGCGTCTTGCTGAGGCCGGGCATCGTCATGATCTCGCCGGCGAGGGCCACCACGAACCCGGCGCCGGCCGAAGGATAGACGTCGCGGACGGTGAGCCGGAAGCCGGTTGGCCGGCCCAGCTTGGTGGCGTCGTCGCTGAAGCTGTACTGGGTCTTGGCCATGCAGACGGGCGTCTCGGCCAGACCCATCGCCCCGCACTGGGCGATGTTCTTCTCGGCCGCCGCGGTGTAGTCCACGCCGTCGGCGCCGTAGATCTCCCTGGCGATGGCCTCGATCTTGGCCTTGATCGGCTGGTGCACGTCGTAGATCGGCTTGAACGCCGCCTTCCCCTCGTCCAGAAGGGCGAGCACCTCCCGGGCGACCGCTTCGCCGCCTTCGCCGCCCTTGGCCCACACGTCGCTCAGTGCCGGCCGGGCGCCCCAGCCCGGCGCGGCCTCGAGCACCGCGTCGATCTCCTCCTCGGTGTCGGAGGTGAACCGGTTGAGCGCCACGACCACGGGCACGCCGAACTTCTGCACGTTCTTCACGTGCGCCTCGAGGTTCACCATCCCCCGCTTGAGCGCCGCCACGTCCGGCGTGCCCAGCGCGTCCTTCTTGACCCCGCCGTGCATCTTGAGCGCGCGGACCGTCGCGACGATGACCGCGGCCTCGGGCTTGAGCCCGCCGAAACGGCACTTGATGTCGAAGAACTTCTCCGCGCCCAGATCGGCGCCGAAGCCGGCCTCGGTGAGGACGATGTCGCCGAGCGAGAGCCCGAGCTTGGTCGCCACGAGCGAGTTGCAGCCGTGCGCGATGTTGCCGAACGGACCGCCGTGCACCAGCGCGGGGCCGCCCTCGAGGGTCTGCACCAGGTTCGGCAGGATCGCGTCCTTGAGCAGCAGCGTCATGGCGCCCGCCGCCTTGAGCTCGCCTGCGGTCACCGGCTTCCGATCGCGGGTGAGGCCCACGATGATGCGGCTGATGCGGGCCTCGAGGTCCGAGAGGTCGCTCGCCAGGGACAGGATCGCCATGATCTCGCTGCCCGGCACGATGACGAAGCGGTCCTCACGCACCGGGCCGGCGTTGATGCCGCCCAGGCTGATCACGATCGAGCGGAGCGCGCGGTCGTTCATGTCGATGGTGCGCGGCCAGGTGATGCGGCGCGGATCGAGGCCGAGCGCGTTCCCCTGGTGCAGATGGTTGTCGAGCATCGCCGACAGCAGGTTGTGCGCCGAGGTGATGGCGTGGAAATCCCCGGTGAAGTGCAGGTTGATCTCGTCCATCGGCACCACCTGCGCGTAGCCGCCGCCGGCCGCGCCGCCTTTGACGCCGAACACGGGTCCGAGCGACGGCTCGCGGATGGCGACGACGACCTTCTTGCCCATCCGACGCAAGGCCTGGCTCACGCCCACGGTGACCGTGCTCTTCCCCTCGCCGGCCGGGGTCGGATTGATGCCGGTGACGAGCACCAGCCGGCCCTTCGGTTTGGCCCGCGCCACGACGTCGGCGCTGATCTTCGCCTTGTACCGCCCGTACGGCAGGATGTCGTCCGGGCCGAGACCGAACTCGGCCGCCACGTCCTGGATGGGGCGCATCTTCGCGGCCTGCGCGATCGCGATGTCGGAAGGTACGGTCGTCACCGGCGGGGCTCCGCGGCTAGGGGGTCGGGGAAACGAAAGACACGCGCCGCGTTCGCGGCCGTGGCGGCGATCAGCTCCTCCGCCGGCAGCCCGCGTACCGCGGCGATCCGCTCGGCCACCTGCCGGACGAAGGCCGGCTCGTTCCGCTTGCCGCGGTGCGGCACCGGCGCGAGGTACGGACCGTCCGTCTCGACGAGCAGGCGGTCGAGCGGCGTCTCCAGGATGGCCTGGTCCAGACGCCAGTTCTTGAAGGTGACCATCCCGCTGAACGACACATAGTGGCGGAGGTCGAGGCCCGCCCGCAAGAGGCCCGGCCCGCTGCTGAACGAATGCAGGATCGCCGGCACGTCCGGATGCTCTCGAAGCATCGCCGCGACGTCCTCATCGGCCTCGCGCGCGTGGATGACGGCGGCCTTGCCCGCCTCGCGGGCCAGGACGAGCTGGGCCTCGAACGCCGCGCGCTGCGCGTCGCGGGGCGAGTGGTCGTAGTGATAGTCGAGCCCCATCTCGCCCGCGGCCACCACCTCGGAGCGGGCAAGCGTGCTCTGGAGCCAGTCGCGGGCCTCCTGGGACCAGCCGGACGCGTCGTGCGGATGGACGCCGGCCGTCACCGAGAGGCGCGGCTCCGCCCCGACGAGCGCCAGAGCGCGCTCGGCGGCGGTCCGGGATTCGCCGATGACCACCACGCGCACCACCCCCGCGGCCCACGCGCGCGCCAACACCTGCTGCCGGTCCGGGTCGTACGCCGGATCGGCGAGGTGGCAGTGCGTGTCGACGAGCATGGGAATGAGGCGGGCCGGCGAGCGCCGGCCCGATGAGGACTACCCGACCGGTGCCGTCTTCCGGCTGGCGCCCGGGACCGGCGCCGGCGCCGCGGCGGGGGTCAGGTGGCCCTTCGCGAGCTGGCCGGGCCACCGCTTCTCGATCGCCATCAGGACCGGCGAGGCGATGTAGATGGACGAGAACGTGCCGGTGAACACGCCGAAGAACATGACCAGCGCGAACGGCCGGATCACCTCGCCACCGAAGATGATCAGCGCGATCAGCGAGGAGAGCGTGGTGCCGTGGGTCAGCACGCTCCGCGGCAGGGTCTCGTTGATCGACCGGTTGAGGATCTGCTCGAACGACTCGCGCTTGTGCTTCTTCAGGTTCTCGCGCACCCGGTCGAAGATGATGATCGTGTCGTTGAGCGAGTAGCCTACCATGGACAGCACGGCGGCCACCACGGTGAGACTGACCTCCAGCCGCAGCACGCCGATGAACGCGATCGTCGCGAGGATGTCGTGCGCGGTCGCGATGACGGCCGCGAGCCCGAAGCGCCACTCGAACCGGTAGGCCAGGTACGCGAGCACGGCGAAGAACGAGAGGAAGATGGCGAGGAACGCCTTCTGCCGGAGCTCGCCGCCGACCTTCGGGCCCACCGCCTCGATGCGGGCGATCGTGAAGTTCCCGGCACCCAGCACGCCGGTCAGGGCCGGCGCACCGCGTCGGAGGTGGCCTGCGTGTCGTTGGCGTCGGTCCCGGGCTTGGCGACCCGCGCGCGGATGACGAATTCGTTCGGCGAGCCGAAGTTCTGGATCTCGGCGCCATGGATGCCCTGGCGGTCGAGGCCGGACCGGAGCGCCGCCGACGTCCACCGGCCTCTTGCTCTGGACCTGGACCAGCGTGCCGCCGGTGAACTCGATGCTGTAGTTCAGCCCCTTGATGAGCAGAAACAGCACGCCCGGCAGGATGAACAGGGCCGTCACCGCGTAGGCGTAGCGCCGGACCGCGATGAAGTCGTAGTTGGCGTTGGCGAAGAGTCTCAGCATGTCAGATGCTCAGGGTGGACATGGTCGGGCGGCGGCTCAGCCAGATCATGAAGAAGGTGCGGGTCACGAAGACCGCCGTGATCATCGAGGCGATGATGCCCATGATGAGGGTCACCGCGAAGCCCTTGACCGGGCCGGTGCCGAACTGGAAGAGGAAGAGCGCGGTCAGCACCGTGCTGACGTTGGAGTCGATGATCGCGTTCATCGCGTGCTTGAAGCCCTCGTCCACCGCCAGGCGCACGGTCTTGCCGTGCAGCAGCTCCTCGCGGATGCGCTCGAAGATCAGCACGTTGGCGTCGACCGCGATACCGACCGACAGCACGATCCCGGCGAGGCCAGGCAGCGTCAGCGTGGCCTCGATCATCGAGAGGCCGCCGAGCGTGAACAGGATGTAGAGCGCGAGCGCCACGACCGCGAGGACGCCGCTCAGCCGGTAGAAGACCAGCATGATCAGGATCACCATCGCCGTGCCGACGACGCCCGCCGTGATCCCGTCCTTGATGGAGTCGCTGCCGAGGCTGGCACCCACCTGCCGCTCCTCGACGATCTTGAGCGGAATCGGCAAGGCGCCGGCCTTGAGCGTGAGCGCCAGGTCCTGGGCCTCCTGCAGGCTCTTGTTGCCGAGCGTGATCTGTCCGTTCCTGCCGATCCGGCTCTGGATCACCGGCGGGCGGCCCTGCACGCGGCCATCGAGCAGGATCGCCATGAAGTCACCGACGTGGCGGCCGGTCTCGTCGCCGAACTTGCGCCCGCCCGCGCGGTCGAGCTGAAAGGTGACGATCGGCCCGTTGGTGAGCGGGTCGAGCTGGGCGCGCGCATCCTCGAGATTGCTGCCGGTGACGATCGGCCGGTCGTCGAGCACGTAGAGGAAGCGGTACGACTGCACGCCGACGCTGGTCGGTGCCGCCGACCAGCGCAGGACCAGAGTCCGCGGGAGCTGGCGGGCGACCGCCGGAAGGTTGATCAGGCTGTCGACCCGGGGGAACGCGGTCTCGGGCACGACGTACTCCCCCGGCGTGGAGGTGCCCGCCACCGCGCCGGCCGGCTGGATCAGCCCGCTCAGCACGCCGCCGACCACCGGCGTCGTATCGGACCGGGCGCTGTCGGCCGGGGCGCCTTTGGCGTCGCCTTTGGCGCCTTTGGCGTCGCCCTTCGCGGCGTCCTTCGAGCGGCCCTTCGCGGCACCCTTCAGCGCCGCAGTGTCCTTGGGTGTCTGCTTGGCCGTATCGCCGCCCAGCAGCTGCTGGACCGCGGACGGCTTCCCGGTGCTGGTGTCGCCCCGGATGCCCAACCCGCGGAGGGTGCGGTCCATGGCGGGCAACGCCTTCTCCAGCGCGTTGGTCTTGTCGGTGATCCGGAACTCGAGGAAGGCGCTCCGCTGAACGATGGCCTTGGCCCGCGCCGGGTCGGTGATGCCCGCGAGCTCGACCACGATGCGGCTGTCGCCGACCTTCTGCACCAGCGGCTCCTCGACGCCGAACTCGTCGATGCGCTTCCGCAGCACCGTCAGCGCCAGGTCCAGGTCCTTCTTGGGATCGGCCGAGACCTGCTTCGACTGATCGAGCTCGAGGGCCAGGTGCATGCCGCCCTGGAGGTCGAGGCCCCGCTTGAGCGGGACGCGCGTGACGGTATCGTCGTGCATCACGCCGTCCGGGCCGCGGACCCGCAGCGTGACCGTCCGAGGGAAGAGGAAGTAGATCGAGCCCACGATCAGCAGCACGATCAGGATGACGCGGGAACGAATGGTAGAAAGCATCGTCAGGTCGTCGTCTCAGGCATGAGGTCCGGTCCGGCGGCGGCGAGTACCTCGCGCGCCCGGATACGATCGTGGTCCAACTGCTGTTTGAGCGCCTCGACGGAGGGGAAGCGCTCCACGTCACGCAGGCGCTCGATCCACTCGATCCGTACCCACTCGCCGTACAGATTCCCGTCGAAGTCGAACAGATGCGCCTCGAGGGTGCGTCGGCCGTCCGCGAAGGTCGGCTTGGGCCCCTGGTTCATCATCCCGCCCGTGCGGCCGCCCCGCCACTCGACCCGCACCGCGTACACCCCGTCCGGGGGCAGCAGCTTCTGCGGGGGCACCTCCGCGAGGTTGATCGTCGGCACGCCGAGCAGGCGGCCGCGCCGCTCGCCAGGGGTGACCTGCCCGCTCACCTGATAGGGCCGGCCGAGCATCCGCGCGGCGGTGGCGAGATCGCCGCCGGCGACGGCGCGCCGGATCCGCGAGCTTGAGACGTGCTGCTCGCCGCTGTCCACCACCTCGACGACATCCACGTCGAACCCGCGCTCGCGGCCCAACCGCCGGAGCGTCTCCACGTCCCCGCTCCGGCCACGGCCGAATCCGTGATCGTGCCCGATCACCAGCTCGCGCATCTGGCAGCGGTCGAGCAGCACCCGGTCCACGAACTCCTCGGGCGTGAACGACGCGAGGTGCCGGTCGAAGTGCAGGAACAGCACGTAGTCGAGCGGCAGCTGCGCCAGGATCTCGCGCCGCTCGGCGTCGGTCGTGAGCAGCGGCGGCGCGGCCTGCGGGTTCACCACCTCGAGCGGGTGAGGCGTGAACGTCACCAACACGCTGGCCCGTCCCTGCGCCGTGGCCCGGCGGCCGATCTCGCGCAGCACCGCCTCGTGGCCCAGGTGCACGCCGTCGAACGACCCCACCGTCACCGTGCTCCCCCGCGGGAGTGGGCGGCAGATGACTCATCGCGCCGCCAGCACCACGGACGGCCGGAGCCAGCCGTCCTCGGCGCGCGCGATGGCGACGAGATCGTCACCGTGCACCAGCGCGACGTCGCCCGAGACCTCGGGTGCCGCCGCGACTGCTCGGCCATGGCTCACCGCGATCCGCTCGGCGTCGCCGAGCTCGAACGCGGGCAGGTGTCCGAGGGCGCGGCGCGGTGGGAGGACCACGTCCCGGCTGAGCCGATCGAGCGGCACCGCGTCCTCCACCCGCAGAATCCCGATCGCCTCCCGGCGGAGCCCGGTGAGATGGGCCCCGACGCCGAGCCGCTCGCCGAGATCTCGGGCCAGCGCGCGAAGGTAGGTGCCCGCGCTCACCGTCGCCCGGAACACCACCTGGGGCCACGCCACCCGGACGACCTCGATGGCGTGCACCGTGACCATCGCGTCCGGCGGGTCCACCGGAACCCCGCGCCGCGCCAGACGGTAGCTCCGCTCGCCGTCCACGTGCTTGGCCGAGTATCGCGGCGGCCGCTGGCGCTGCTCGCCCACGAAGTCACCGGAGGGCCCTGGCGATGTCCGCCTCCGTCGGGGGCACGGCGTCGGCCGGCTCGCCCAGCGGCCGACCCGTCAGGTCGTCGGTGTCGGTCGCGAACCCCAGCCGCGCGGTGGCGAGATAGGTCTTCCGCTCCGCCTCGACGTAGCGGGCCAGCCGCGTCGCCCGGCCGACCAGGATCACCAGCAGCCCGGTCGCGAACGGGTCCAGCGTGCCCGTGTGTCCGACGGCCCGGATCCCCAGTACCCGCCGGGCGCGCTGCACCACGTCGTGCGAGGTGAGCCCCGCCGGCTTGTCGAGGAGAACCGCGCCGATCAGCGTGTCTCCTCGCGCCGGATGCCCTCGAGCAGCTCGTTGATCCGCGCGGCGTGCTGCAGGCCCTTGTCGAGCTCGAAATGGAGCTCCGGCACGATACGGGTCGACAACGTCTTCGCGGCACGCGAACGGAGAAAGCCCGCGGCGCTTTGCAGCCCCTCGAGCGCCCGGTCGCGCGTGGCGTCGTCGCCCGGCATGCTCACCATGATGCGGGCGTGCGAGAGATCGGGGGTCACCAGGACGGCGGTCACGGTCACGAACCCGACCCGCGGGTCGCGCACCTCGCGCGCCAGGGCCTCGGTGATCACCTGCCGCAGCGTCTCGCCCACCTGCTCGGGGCGCCTGGAGGACGACTTCATCGCCATACCGTCACCGTATCCACGATCCGCACGCCGTCGCTCTCCTCGACCACTCGGTCGGCCGCGCGCAGGGTCTCCTCGACGACGGGCCGCGCGGACCCCACGGCCGCGCACGCGATCTCGCCGCGCTGCCAGAGGTCCTGGTGGCCGGTCTCCGCCACCGACACGTTCAGTTTGTGGCGGAGCGCCGCCGTCAGCGGCTTGATGATCCCGCGCTTCTCCTTCAACGAACGACACCCCGGGAGGTGCAGCTCCCAGACCTGGACGCCGACGATCACCCCACCGCGCCGCCGGCGGCCGGCTGGAGCGTGCGCTTGACCTCCTCCATCCGGAACGACTCGATCCGGTCACCGACCTTGAGATCGTTGAAGTTCTCGATCCCGATGCCGCACTCGAGCCCCTCGCGCACTTCGCGCACGTCGTCCTTGAACCGCTTCAGGCTGCTGAGCCCGCCGGTGTACACCACCGTGCCGTCGCGGGTGACCCGCGCCTTGGCGGTCCGCTGGATCGTTCCGCTCCGCACGGTGCAGCCGGCGATGGTGCCGACCTTGCTGACCTTGAACAGCTGCAGCACCTCGGCCTCGCCCAGCACGGTCTCGCGCTCCTCGGGCTTGAGCAGCCCCTCGAGCGCGTTCCGCACGTCCTCCACCGCCTCGTAGATGATGCGGTAGGTGCGCACGTCCACCTGCTCGCGCTCGGCGGCCGCCCGCGCGTTGGAGTCCGGCCGCACGTGGAAGCCGAGCACGATGGCGCCCGAGGCCTTGGCCAGCAGCACGTCGCTCTCGCTGATCGCGCCCACGCCGCGGTGGACGACGTCCACCCGCACCTCGCTCGTGCTGAGCTGGGCCAGCGCGTCGGCGAGCGCCTCGGCCGGACCGCCCTGGTCGGCCTTGATGATGATCCGGAGCGCGGCCACGCCGCCCTCCTTGAGCGCCCGGCTGAAGTCTTCGAGGCTGGTGCCCTTCTGGCTCCGCCGGTTCTGCGCCTCGCGCTCGAGCCGCTGGCGCTTCTGGGCGATCTCGCGGGCCTCGTTGGCGTCGGTCACGACCGCGAAGGTGTCACCCGCGGCGGGCACGCCCTCGAAGCCCAGGATCTGGACCGGGATGGACGGGCCGGCCTCCTTCACCGTCTTGCCGCGCTCGTCGTACAGCGCGCGCACCCGGCCGGAGAACTTGCCGCAGATGAAGTTGTCGCCCCCGCGGAGCGTGCCGCGCTGGACCAGGACGGTCGCGAGCGGACCCTTGCCAGGGTCGAGCGTGGCCTCCAGCACGGCACCATGACCCTTGCCGTCGGGATTGGCCTTGAGGTCGAGGATCTCGGCCTGCAGCAGGATCTGATCGAGCAGATTGTCGATTCCCGTGCCCTTCTTGGCCGAGATCTCGGCTGAGAGGACGTTGCCGCCGAACTCTTCGAGCACGACGTTGTGCTGCAGCAGGTCCTGCTTGACCTTCTGCGGGTTGGCCGCCGGCAGGTCGATCTTGTTGATCGCGACGATCATCGGCACGCCGGCATTCTTGGCGTGGCTGATGGCCTCGATGGTCTGGGGCATGACCTGGTCGTCGGCCGCGACGACGAGGACGACGATGTCGGTCACCTGGGCGCCGCGGGCGCGCATGGCGGTGAACGCCTGGTGGCCCGGCGTGTCGAGGAACGTGATCGCCCGGTCGCCCGGCAGGGTCACGTGATAGGCGCCGATGTGCTGGGTGATACCGCCCGCTTCGCCCGCCACGACGTTGGCCTTCCGGATGTAGTCGAGGAGCGAGGTCTTGCCGTGGTCGACGTGGCCCATGATCGTGACGACCGGCGGGCGCGGGACCTGCAGCTCGGGCGACTCGTCGGCCTGCTCGGTCTCCAGCTCGGCCGCGTATTCATCTTCGCGCACCGCCTCGAAGCCGAACGCCGAGGCGATCAGCTCGATCTGGTCGAAGTCGAGCCGCTGGTTCACCGTGACCATGAGGCCCAGCTCCTTGAACGCGAACTGGACGATCTGGGTCGCGGGCACCTTCATCGCGCCGGCGAGCTCCGAGACCGAGACGAACTCGTTGACGCGGATCCGCGTCTTCTCGCGCTCGCGCTCCTCGGCCAATCGGCCGGCCTGGACGTCGCGGTACGACGGCTCGTCGGACCGGCGCACGCCCTTCCGGCCGGCCGGACCCTTCATGCCCTGCAGGGTCTTCAGAATGTTCGCCTGCACCGCATCCTGATCCACCGATGAACGCTTGCCCTTCTTCCCTTTCTTCCGGCCGCCGCCCTTCTCGGCGTCCGGGCCGAACTGGCGTGCCGGCGGGCCTCCGCGATCGGGACCGGCGCCCGGGCGGGACGGTGCCCCCGGGCGGGACGGTGCCCCCGGCCGCGACGGTGTTGCGGGCGCGCTGCTGCTGAAGACGGGCTTGGGCCCGCGAGGGGCCGACGGGGCCGGGCGCTGGATGCGGGGCGGGATGAACGGCGCCTTGGGCGCCGCGCCAGCCGTGCTGTGCGTGCCGAGGCGCGGGGTTAGGCCATCGCCGCTTGCGGCTGCGGCTCCGGCCGTGGCGTCCTCGGCGGGCGCGGCCGACTCTTCTTCCGGCTCGACCGGCGTCGGCGGGAGGTCCTTGAACAGCGCGCGGGCGCGCTCCTCGAGCGACTGGGTGGGCGCCGGCTCCTCGAGCTCGACGATCGGGCGCTCTAGCTCCAAGGCCGCCATCTCCGCGGCTTTCTCCGCCTGAGCCTGGGCCTCGACCTGGGCCACTTCGGCGGCGGTGCGCCGGCGCTTGGTCGGCTTCGCCTCGACGGGCGCGGGGGCGGGCTCCGCCTTGACCGCCTTGCGGCGGCCCTTCTTGGCGGCGGGCTCTTCGGAGCTCTTCCGCTTCTCGCGCTCCCAGCGGACGCGGATGGCCGACACTTGGTCGCCCTCCAGCGCCGACATGTGGCTGCGCACGAAGATGTTCATGTCCTTGAGCATGCTGAGCAGCTGCTCGGGGGCGACGCCGAACTCCGCGGCCAGATCGTGCACTCTCGTTTTGACCACTCAATCCTCCATCAGGAGCGTACGGGCGCCAGCGGCACCATGCCGTCAGCCAACGCGCGGTCGCGTACGCCTACCGCCATGACCGGCGGCTTTCCCAGCTGCGCGCCGATCGCGGCGGCGCACGGGCCCGCCAGGATCGGCACCTGCTTCGCCGACGCCAGCCGGACCACTTTATCCACGGCGCGCGGGCTCGCGTCTTCGGCCAGCACCACGCACCAGATCTTCCCCGCCTGCAGCTCGCTCCGCACCGCGTCTACACCGACCACGATGCGCCGACCACGAAAGCCCAGCCCGAGGAGCCCGAGCAGGCCGCCGGTCGGCACGGACTACTTCTCGCCGCCGTCCTCGTCGGTCAGCTCCGCCACGAAGGCGAGGAGCTGCTCCGAGGCCTCGGGCGTCATCCCTGGAATCTTGGCGATGTCCTCGCGCTCGAGATCGAGGATGTCGTTCAGCATCCGGTAGCCCGCGCTCTCCAGAATCGCCGTGAGCTCGGGCGTGAGGCCCTTGAGCTCGCTGAGCGGGATCTGGGCGACGGTCTCCTCTTCGGGCGGCAGCGGCGCGAAGAGCGGGCCTTCGCCCCCGCGCTCGAGCCACTCGCGGCTGGAGTAGAGATCGATCTTCCACCCGGTGAGCTCGGAGGCGAGCCGAACGTTCTGGCCGTTCCGCCCGATCGCAAGGGAAAGCTGGTCCTCGTCCACCACGGCCTGGATGGTCTTGGCCTCGGGATCGCTGAACACCTTCGCCACGCGCGCGGGCGCGAGCGCCAGGCGGGCGAACCGCTCGGGGTCGGGCGACCAGGGCACGATGTCGATCCGCTCGCCGCCCAGTTCGTTCACCACGGCCTGCACGCGCGACCCCTTGAGGCCGACGCAGGCGCCCACCGGATCGATGGCGTCGTCGCGCGAGATCACGGCCACCTTGGTGCGGCTTCCGACCTCACGGGCGATGGCGCGGATCTCGACGATCTGCTGCTGGATCTCGGGCACCTCGAGCTTGAACAGTGCCTTCACGAACAGCGGATCGCCGCGCGACAGGATGAGCCGCGGGCCCTTGGGCGTCTCCTCGAGTCGCTTGAGCACCGCCCGGATCGTGTCGCCCTGGTGGAAGTGCTCCCGGTGGTTCTGCTCGCGGTACGGGATGATGGCCTCGGCCTCGCGAAACTTGTTCAGCATGATGACGAGCTTGCCGCGCTCGATCTGCTGGACCTCGCCCGAGAGCAGTTCGCCGACCTTGGAGGTGAACTCCTCGCGGATCCGCATCCGCTCGCCCTCGCGGACGCGCTGGATGATGCGCTGCTTGGCCGCCTGCACCGCGAGGCGGCCGAACTCGACGAACGGGACCTCTTCCTCGAGCATGTCGCCGACCTGGAAGTCGGGATCCTCGTAGCGGGCCTCCTCCAGGGCGATCTGCCAGCTCGGATCCTCGACCGCTTCCACCACCTGGCGGAGACGAGTCACCTTGATGGTGCCCTGCATCTCGTCCACGCTCAGCTCGAACTTGACGTTCGGGCCGAACTTGCGGACCAGCGCCGCCTGGATGCCGTCGCGCAGCAGATCCAGCAGATCGGAGCGCTCCAGCTGCTTCGCGGTGGTCAGCTCGCGGAACGCGGCCAACATCTCGGTCGATCCTGCCATTCGTGTCACTCCTGTATCGCGAGTGGGCCTCGCGTTCACCCTCATCATTCGACCAACATTCGACACTCGACCATCATTCGACGCGGCTCAGGCCGCCTTCGGATTTCGCCTTCAAGCGCACGGAGCAAGGGCACCCGGTTTCTCCGAGGGACACCGGCCGCTAGCGCCGCCGGTGTCCGGCGGGTCCCCGCCGCGGCAGGCCCGGCAGCTCGACGACCAGTCTCGCCTCGCGAATGTCCGCGAGCGGCAGCGTCGTCTCGGTGCCGTCGACCCGTACGATCACGTGCTCGTCGTCCGGCACCGCCAGGATCTCCACCTGCCGCTGCCCCCCCAGCGCCTCGGCGCGCACCCGCGCGTGCTGCCCCACGAAGCGCCGCCAGTGGGCGGGCCAGCGGAGCGGGCGCTCGATGCCGGGGGACGAGACCTCCAGCACGTAGCGCGGACCGACCATCGCGCTCGATTCCAGGAAACGCTCGAGGGACCGGCTGATTCCCGCGCAGTCGTCGGCCGTGATGCCCTGGCCGGGTCGGCTGTCCGGGCGGTCCACCCGTACCTGCAGGATGGGGCGCTCCAGCGTTCCGACGCGGCGCAGATCGACCAGCTCGAACCCGAGGCCGGCAATGTGGTCGCGAATCGGTGCAAGAAGCGCGTCGACAGACATCGGGGTTGCAGGAAAAAAAATGTGGGGGAACTCCCCCACATCGACAGTTGGCCCGACCAAGCGCCCCCCGGGACAGCAGCTAAATATTATCGCCACCAGGGGGTGGAGTCAATCGGATGGACGCAGTCCGAGATAGCCGACCATCCGCCCGTCCGCCCCCCGGGAGGCGCGGTGACTATAGAAGAAGGAACGGTCGTGGCCGCTGCACCAAGGCGAAACCGAGACCGTCCGGATGCCCAGCCGCTCCGCCTCCCCGGCCAGGCGGGACCTGAGGTCGAGGTGCCACGGTCCGTCCCCCACCGGCGCCACGCCGCAGCCGATCAGGACCTCAGAGCCAACTTCATAGCACTGGCCGCAAATGCCTACACCACAATGCATTAACACTTCAGAAGCATCGGCGTCAGTCGCCTGCAGCAAACCCGCGAGGCCCCGGCCCAGGATGCCGCCCGCCACCCCGCGCCAGCCCGCGTGGAGCAACGCCACGCCGCGGCCCGGCACGGTGAGGTAGACGGGAATACAGTCCGCGATGGTGACGGTCAGCAGGATCCCGGGAGTGGTGGTGACCCATCCATCCACGCCGTCGATCTGCACCCACCCGCGCGCGGAGTGTACCCGCTCGACCACGGTCCCGTGCACTTGGTTCCCCAGCACGACCGCGTCGAACGCCGGCGATGCGCGGCGGAAGGCCCGCCACCGGCTCATGGTCTCAGTGATGGGCGCGTCGGACCAGAGACCGAGGTCGAATCCCCGCCCTGGCTCGGCGCCGCGACCGGTGATCCCCGCCACCACACCGTGGCGAGACCACTCGGACACTTCATAGAGGGGGAGAGGCCCGGCCGCGGGCGACTCGCGCAGGGTGATCAGGCCGCGCCCTCAGTCATCGGCGCGCTCGATGTCCGCGCCGAGCGCGCGCAGGCGCTCGTCGATCCGTTCGTACCCGCGCTCGATCTGGCCCACGTTGTGGATGGTGCTCGAGCCGTCGGCGGCGAGGGCGGCGAGCAGCATCGCCATCCCCGCGCGGATGTCGGGCGACTCGACGATGCCGCCCTTGAGCGGCGACGGTCCCGAGATGACGGCCCGGTGCGGATCGCAGAGCACGATCCGGGCGCCCATGCCTATCAGCTTGTCCACGAAGAACAGTCGCGACTCGAACATCTTCTCGAACACCAGCAGCATGCCGGCGCACTGCGTCGCGCTGACGATGGTGGTGGACATGACGTCGGCGGGGAACGCCGGCCACGGTCCGTCCTCGAGCTTGGGCACGTGCCCGCCGAGATCGGGCCGGATGCGGCGCTCCTGATCGGCGTCCACCGTCAGCCGCTGGCCGTCGACCCGCGGCCGAATGCCTAGCCGCTCGAAGCCCAGCAGCGTGCTCCGGAGATCGTCGGACCGCACGGGGTCGATGGTGATCTCGCCGTTCGTCACCGCGGCCAGGCCGATGAAGCTGCCGATCTCGATGTGGTCGGGGCCGATGGCGTACCCGGCGCCGGCCAGGGGGCGTCCGCCTTCCACCGTGTAGATGTTCGACCCGATGCCGTCGATATGCGCCCCCATCGCTACGAGCGCCCGGGCGAGATCCTGGACGTGCGGCTCGCAGGCCGCGTTCCGCAGGACCGTTCTCCCCTTCGCGGCGACGGCGGCCATGAGGGCGTTCTCGGTCCCGGTGACGCTCGGCTCGTCGAGGAAGATGTCGGCCCCGACCAGCCCCTTCTTGGCTTCGAGCTCGTACCGATCGCCCACGGTGACCGAGGCGCCGAGTTGCTCCAGCGCGAGGAAATGCGTGTCCACCCGCCGCCGCCCGATGACGTCCCCGCCGGGCGGCGGCAGGGTCACCTTGCCGAAGCGGGCGAGCAGGGGGCCGGCCAGCAGGATCGACGCGCGAATTCGTGCGCAGAGCTTCGGATCGAGCGGCTTGGGGCGAACCGTCCGCGCGTCGACCCGGACGAGGTTCGGCCCCATCCACTCGGCCGACGCGCCGAGATCGACCAGCAGCGCGAGCATGGTCTCGACGTCGCGGATCCGCGGAATGTTGTCGAGCTCCATCGGACCGTCGGCGAGGACGGTGCTGGCGAGGATCGGCAAGGCGGCGTTCTTGTTGCCGGCGGGGCGAATGGCACCGCGCAGAGGGCGACCGCCGCGCACGAGGAAACGAGGAGGCATGGCCAAAGCTCGTGCGGTCGAGGAATGGCGTCAAGCGGACCAAGGGGGTTGCGGTGCACCACCGATGCCGTTGTTTTTCGGTTGGCGCGTCGCCGCCGGTGCTCGACCGGCGGGGCCGTCCGCCTTCTCGTGGAGGACACCGTGGGAACGCACACGCTTGCTCTGCTGCAGGTCGCCGACCAGCCCGGCTGGGTCGGCCCGACCATGGCCGTCTCGCTCGCGGTCATCGCGCTCTCGATCCTCGGCGCGGCGGCGGCCATCGCGATCGCGGCGCTGCGACTGTCCGCCCAGGCGAAACGGATCAGCGCGACCATCGACGGCCTTCAGGACGACGTCGCGCAGACGCTCAAGGCGGGCCGCCGGCTCACCGAGCAGGCCCAGGACCTGATGGTTCTCGTGCGCCACGAGGCCGGCGCCCTCGCGCAGACCAGCCGGCGTGTCCGCCGCAAGGTGGTGCGCGGTGTCGACCGCATGGAGGGGAAGTTGAGCGACCTCGAGACGCTGTACGATCTGGTGCACGGGGAGGTGGAGGACGCCGCGCTCGACGTCGCGGCCACGCTTCGGTCGGTGCGCCGGGGTAACGGCGTGCTCGGCCGGGTACGGCGGTTGCTCGCGGCCGGTCGCTCATGACGCTGGCGCGGCTCGCGCTCGCCTTCGCGGGCGTCGGGCTCGTGCTCCTGGCGCTCCCCGATGCGGCCCACGCATGGACCCCGGGTACGCACATCTATCTCGGCGAGTCCGTGCTCGCGAGCTTGGGGCAGCTCCCAGCCGCGGTGGCCGACCTGCTCCGGGCCTATCCGTTCGACTTCCTCTACGGCAACATCGCCGCCGACTCCTCCATCGCGAAGCACTACGCGCCGCTCGGCCGCCACTGCCACTACTGGCATGTCGGCCAGGAGATCCACGACCTCGCCGCGAGCGACGCCCTCCGCGCCTTCGGTCTGGGCTACCTCTGCCACCTCGCCGCCGACACCGTCGCCCACAACTACTTCGTCCCCCGGCAGCTGATGATCACCAGCAGCACGGCGGCCGTCGGCCACTCCTACTGGGAGACCCGAATCGAGACCCACCTGGGGGATGCCTACGCGAAGTCCGCCAAGGACGTGATCCTGCTGAACCACACCGAGGCCGACGCGCACCTCGACCGCATCATCGCGCCGACCATCTTCAGCGTGCGCACCAACCGCCGGCTGTTCCGGGGCATGGTGCACCTGACGGAGAGCTCGAGCTGGCAGCGCGCGACTCAGGTGGCCCGCGAGTACAGCCGCTGGCCGCTCGGCGACGACGACGTCGAGCAGCATCTGGGGCTGTCGTACGATTACATGGTGGCGTTCCTCGGCGGCACCGATTCGCCCGCCCTGCAGCTCGACCCGTCGGGAGAGCGTCCGCTCAAGATCGCCAAGGAGCTTCGGCGTCGCGTCCTCCGCGACACCGGGCGGCGGAACCTCAGTCGCCTCGAGAGCGCCGCGCAGGAGCACTTCGGGCTGCCCGACCGGCCGCTCACCTTCTGGCCGGCCATCGCCAACCGCCTGCCCTGGGGCGCGCCCGAGAGCGCGGCGCCGTCCCCGCGCGCCCTCGTGAGCGGCGACCGCTGAACGTCGACGAGGTGATCCGCCGGCTGGCGCTCCGTCCTCACCCTGAGGGGGGTACTACGGCGAGACGTTCCGCAGTCCGGTGCAGCTCACCCTGCCCGATGGCCGCGTCCGAAGCGCGTCGACCGCGATTCACTACCTCTTGCCCAGCGGTGACTGGAGCACCTGGCACCGGGTGCGGTCGGACGAAGTCTGGCATCACTACGACGGCGGCGCCCTTCGTCTCCACCGCCTGGGGCTTGGCGAGGTCGAGCTGAGCGTGAACATCCCGCAGGCGGTGGTGCCGGCCGGCGTGTGGCAGGCGGCCGAGCCGGCGGACGCTCCCGTGCTCTGCGGATGCACGGTTGCACCGGGGTTCGATTTCGCCGATTTCGAGCTGGGAACAGTCGAGGCGCTGGTCGCCGAGTTTCCCGGAGTCGAGGCGCTCATCCGTCGACTGGCTCGATGAGCCGGCGCGCGAGCGCGGCCGCGTGGCTGGCGTGCACCATTGCCGCCGGTCGCCTGACGGCGCAGGTGCCGCCGCCGGCGGATCGCCTCACGGTCGACACCCGGCCAACACCGGCGATGCGGGGCAGCGTCCTGTGGCTTTACGCGCGGCCGTCCGGCCCCGCCGATACGAGCCTCACGCTCGACGGATCGGCCGCCGGCGAGCCGCTCCACTTCGAGCACCTCCCCGACGGACGGTTCCGAAGCCTGCTCGGTATTCCGCTCGAGGGCGGCGATACCCTCCCGATCACCCTGCAACTGTCCACCGGCGCCGTCACCGATACGGCGGTGATCGGGGTCCCGAGTCGGTCATCCGGCGGTCGTGAACGAGCGGCTGACCGTGGCGCCACGATTTGCCGAGCCCGACAGCGCCTCACGCGCGCGCATCGACGCGGAGGTGGCGCAGAGTCGCGCGATCTCCCGCAGGGCACACGACACGCCGCGTCTCTGGTCCGGCGCGTTCGTGCGGCCGCGGCCGGGCCGGATCACCAGCGTGTATGGCAATGGTCGGGAGTTCAACGGGACCGTGACGAGCCAGCATCTCGGCACCGACTTCGCCGGCAGTCTGGGCGCGCCGGTGCGGGCGGCGGGACGCGCGGTGGTCGCGCTGGTGGCGAACTTCTACCTGGCGGGCCACGCGGTCTACTTGGATCACGGCGGCGGGTTGATGACCGGCTATTTCCACCTCAGCCGCGTGGACGTCGCCGTCGGCGACACGGTGGCGGCCGGCCAGATCATCGGCGGGGTCGGGCGAACCGGCCGAGCGACCGGCCCGCATCTGCACTGGATCGCCCGCTACGGTGGCATCACGGTGGATCCGACGTCGCTCTTCCGGCTGGGGGCGCCGGACCCGAAGTAGGGTTCAGCCGAGTCTCGAGCGCAGCACGGGCTGCACGCCCTTCGGATCGGCCTTGCCGTGGCTCCGCTTCATCACCTGCCCAACGAAGAACCCCATCAGCTTCGCCTCCCCGCCCTTGTAGCGTGCCACCTCGGCGGGATGGGCCGCGAGCACCTCGTCGACCCAGGCCGCGAGCGCGTCGTGGTCGCTCACCTGGACCAGTCCGAGTCGTTCGGCGACCGCCTTGGGCTGCTCGCCGGTCGGCTTCTGCGCCAGCTCGCCATAGATCCGCTTCGCGGCCTGGTGGCTCACCGTGCCGTCGCGCACCAGCGTGGAGAGGGCGGCGAGCGTGGGGGCGGTGACCGGGAAGGCCCCGGTCTCGTTGAAGCTGGCCATCACGTCGCCCATCACCCAGTTGGCGGCGGTCTTCGGCTCGACGCCCGCGCCCACGACTGACTCGAAGTACTCGGCCAGCGCGATCTCGCTCGTCAGCACGCGCGCGTCGTAGGCCGGGAGGCCATACGCCAGTTCCAGGCGCGCGCGGCGAGCCTCGGGCAGCTCCGGCAACCTCGCGCGCTGCTCCGCGATCCAGTCGGAGGTCAAGACCACCGGTGGAAGGTCCGGATCGGGAAAGTACCGGTAGTCGTGGCTCTCCTCCTTGGAGCGGAGTGCCCGCACCTGACCGGTCGCCGCATTGAAGAGCAGCGTCACCTGCGCCACCCGGTCGCCGCGCTCGAGCAATCCGATCTGCCGCTCGCGCTCGGCCTCGAGCGCGCGCTCGACGTTGGCGAAGGAGTTCAGGTTCTTCACCTCGGTCTTGGTGCCGAGCTTGGGATCGCCGGCCCGGCGGATCGACAGGTTGGCGTCGACCCGGAGGCTCCCCTGCTCCATGCTGCAATCGCTCACGCCGGCATACACCAGGATCTGCCGGAGGGTCACCAGGTACGCGCGCGCCTCGGCGGGCGAGCGGATGTCCGGCTCGCTCACGATCTCGGCCAGCGGGGTGCCGGCGCGGTTCAAGTCCACCGCGGTCTTTCCCGGGAACCGATCGTGCACCAGCTTGCCGGCGTCCTCCTCCACGTGAAGTCGGGTGATGCCGACCTCGATCCGCCCTCGGTCCGGCGAGTCGAAGGCGACTCGCCCGGCGGTGGCGAGCGGCTGATCGTACTGGGAGATCTGATAGCCCTTCGGCAGATCGGGGTAGAAGTAGTTTTTCCGGGCGAAGACGCTGGTGCCATGCACGGTGCCGCCCAGCGCGATCGCGCCCCGTGCGGCGAGCCGGATGGCCTCCGCGTTCGGCATGGGCAGGGCGCCCGGAAGCCCGAGGCACGTTGGGCAGACGTTCGTGTTGGGTGGGTCGCCGAAGGCGGTGCGGCAGCCGCAGAACATCTTGGTGCGCGTGTTGAGCTGCACGTGCACCTCCAGGCCGATCACCGTCTCCCACGCCATCAGCGGACCTCGGCCAGCGCGTCCACCGCCCGCTCGATGGCGCCCGCCGCCGCGAGCATGCGCTCGTCCTCGAAGAACGGCGCGATGACCTGGGCGCCGACGGGCAGTCCATCGCTCCGGCCGACGGGCAGGCTCAGCGCGGGCAATCCGGCCAGGCTCACGGCGCTGACGAAGACGTCTGCCAGGTACATGGCGACGGGGTCCTCGGTCTTCTCGCCGGCCCGGAACGCGGGGGTGGGGGTGGTCGGCGTGAGCAGGAAATCGACCCCACCGTCGAATGCCCGCCGGAAGTCGTCGGCGATCAGCGCCCGAACCCGCTGCGCCTTCCGATAGTACGCGTCGTAGTATCCGGCGCTCAGCACGTAGGTGCCGACGAGAATGCGGCGCTGGACCTCGACTCCGAACCCCTGGCCGCGGGTGGCCTGGTAGAGCGAGCGGATGTCGCCCTCGGGCCCGATCCGGCGCGGACCGTAGCGCACGCCATCGTACCGCGCGAGGTTCGCGGCCGCCTCCGCTGGGGCCACGATGTAATACGTCGGCACCGCATAGGCCGAGTGGGGCAGCGAGACGTCGACGAGCTCGGCGCCCAGCTCCCGCAAGGCAGCCTTCGTGCGCTCCATCCCCGCGGCCACGCCGGGATGCAGATCCTTGGGGAAGTATTCGCGTGGCAGGCCGACGCGTACGCCGCGGAGGTGGCTCAGCGGAGACGGTACCGCCATCGGCGGGCGGTCCATCGTCGTGCTGTCGAGCGGATCGTGCCCACTCATGGCGGCGAGCACGCGACCGGCGTCGTCCACGGTACGTCCGAATACCGAGATGCAGTCCAATGACGATCCGAACGCCACCAGCCCGAACCGGCTCACCCGGCCGTAGCTGGGCTTCACGCCCACCACCCCGCAGAAGCTGGCCGGCTGGCGAACCGATCCGCCGGTCTCTGATCCGAGCGCGGCCGGCACGACGCCCGCCGCCACCAGCGCCGCGGATCCTCCTGACGATCCGCCGGGCACGCGATCGGGATCGAAGGGGTGGCGCACGCGGCCGAAGGCGGAATGCTCGGTCGACGACCCCATGGCGAATTCGTCCATGTTCGTCTTCGCGACCATCATCGCGCCAGCCTCCCTCAGCCGCCGCACGGCGGTCGCCTCGTACGGCGACACATAGCCTTCAAGGATGCGAGACGCGCAGGTCGTGGGCGACTCCGTCGTCACGATGTTGTCCTTGAGGGCGATCGGCATGGCGGCCAGCGGTCCGGCGGCCCCGGCCGCGTCCAACCGCGCGGCCTCCGCATCGATCACGGCCCGCGACCAATGCAGCGTCGCGTTGAGTCCTCGGGCATCGGCGGCTGCGAGCCGCTCGCCGACGGCCTTGGCCTCGGCGGCCGCGGTCACAAGTCTTCCATGGCCTCGTGCCGCGGCACGAGGAAGAAGCCCTCGGCGAATTCCGGCGCGAACTCGGCGGGCGGGCGGGCGAGCGGCACCGAGCCCGGCACGTCTTCTCGCAGGGTGACCTGCTGCGGTCCGGGGAGGAACGGCGCGGCAGCCGCATCGCCCGGGACCTGGTCGAGCTGAGCCACGAAATCGACGATGCGGTTGAGCTGCGCCACCATCCGGTCCAGGTCGGCGTCCTGCACCGCGAGCTCGGCCAGCCTGGCCACGTGCAGCACGTCGTCGCGCCCGATGCTCATGCGCTCTCCCACTCGCGCTCGAGTCCGGCGTACGCCACCAGCAGCTGCTTCACGCCGACCTCGGTGTCGTCGAACGCCACCGAGACCTTGAGATCTCGGCCGGTGCCGGTGAGCCCCTGGATCGTCCCACTGCCGAACCGCCGGTGGCGCACCCGTTCGCCCTTCACGTAGCGCGGCGTGTCCTGCGACAGCTCTTCTTGCGGCCGTTCAACCGGGGAGCGCGTCGGCCGGTCGGGCGCTCGGGCGGTCGGACCACCCCTCCCCGCTCCGCGACGTCCCGAACGCCTGACCGCCCGACCGCCTGGCCGCCCGACCGGCCGACCGCCAGTCGGGCGCCCACAACGAAGTCGTGCGGCGCTCGTCCAGGATCTCGGGCGGGAGCGCGCGCAGAAACCGCGACGGGATGCCCGGGCGCAGCTCGCCGCCTCGCCGCCGCGCGCGCGCCCAGGTCAGGTAGAGCTTGTCCTTGGCGCGGGTCAGCCCGACGTAGCACAGGCGCCGCTCCTCCTCGAGACCGTCCGGTTGCTCCTCGGCCCGCGCAAGCGGGAAGAGCCCGTGCTCGAGGCCGGTCAGCACCACGACCGGCCATTCCAGACCTTTGGCCGTGTGCAGGGTCATGAGGGTGACGCCGTCCTCGTTGCCCACAACGCTGTCGGCAGAGGACAGCAGCGCGGCCTCGGCCAGGAACCGCTCGAGCGGCGTGCCCTCGGCCTCCTCGGTCACTTCCTCCGACCAGTTCGCGGCGCTGGCCACGAGCTCGCGCACGTTTTCCCACCGGTCCGCCCCCTCGGGCCCTTCCGCGAGGAGGACGGCCTCGTAGTCGATGGCACGAATGACCTGCTCGAGCACCTCCGCCGGCGGAAGCTGTTGCGCCCGCTGCGCCAATCCCTCGATGAACTCGGCGAACGCCTTGAACGCACCACGCACGTTCGGCCGCAGCTCGGTGATGCCCTCCGCGGCGCGGGCGGTGGCGAGCAGCGACTTGCGCCACTGCACCGCGGCGCGGCCGAGCGTCGCGAGGCTGGTCTCGCCGAGCCCGCGGCGGGGCACCGCGATGGCGCGCAGGAACGCCTCGTCGTCCGCGGGATTGGCCGTCAGGCGCAGATAGGCGAGCAGATCCTTCACTTCCCGGCGCTCGTAGAAGCTGATCGCCCCGATGAGGCGGTACGGGATGCCGGCCCGTCGAAAGGCCTCCTCCAGCGCCCGCGATTGCGAGTTAGTGCGGTAGAGCACGGCCATGTCGCCGTAGCTCCAGTCGCCGGCGCTGCTCCGGCGCTCGAGCTCGCGAACCACCCACTCGGCCTCGTCGCGCTCGTCGGCCGCCGCGAGCAGAGTGACGGCCTCGCCTCCCTTTCGCCGGGTGGTGAGCGTCTTGCCGATCCGACCGGTGTTCTCGGCGATGACCCCATTGGCCGCATCGAGCACGACCTGGGTCGACCGGTAGTTCTCCTCCAGCCTGACGAGGCGCGCGCCCGGGAAATCCTTCAGGAACTCCTGCATGTTGCGCACGTCGGCGCCACGCCAGCCGTAGATCGACTGGTCGTCGTCACCCACCGCGCAGACGTTGCCGTGGGCGCCGAGGAGTTTGATGAGCTCGTACTGGGCGCGGTTGGTGTCCTGGAACTCGTCGACCAGGATGAAGCTGAACTTGGCCTGATACGCCCGAAGCCGATCCGGATGCTCCCGGAACAGCGTGAGCGGATGCAGCAGCAGGTCGTCGAAGTCCATCGCGTTGGCGGCCTTGAGCGCCGGCCCCATGGCCGCGTACACATCGGCCGACACCTGCGCCAGCCGGTCGAACTGCGAGACACCGGCGGCAAGCTCCGAGGGCGGCATCATCCGGTTCTTCGCCCCCGAGATCAGCGCCTGCACGGCGCGCGGCGGGAACAGCTTGGTCGAGTGCCCGCGCTGATCCATCAGCCGTCGGATCAGGCTGAGACGATCGTCCTCGTCGTAGATCGTGAACTGACGGCCGAACCCCAGCAGCGGCGCCTCGCGCCGCAGCAGCCGGGCCGAGAGCGAGTGGAAGGTGCCGATCCACAGGCCGGATGGGTCGCGATCGAGCAGCCGACCGATCCGGTGCTTCATCTCGCCCGCGGCCTTGTTGGTGAAGGTCACCGCGAAAATCCGGTCGGGCGGCACTCCGTGGCGGTCGATCAGGTGGGCGATTCGCGTGGTGAGCACGCGCGTCTTGCCCGAGCCCGCGCCGGCGAGCACCAGGATGGGACCGTGGACATGGTCCACGGCCTCCTGCTGCGCCGGGTTGAGGGCGTGCTCGATGTTCGGCGTCGGCGTATCGATCACGCGGCGGACTCCGCCAGCGGTATGCGAATCACGAAACAGGCTCCCTTGTCCGTCGGCGCGAGCTCGAGCTGCCCGCGGTGCGCGTCCTCGACCACCCGGCGCGAGAGCGCGAGGCCGATGCCCCAGCCGCCGCGCTTGGTGGTGATACCGGGCTCGAACAGCGTGCGGCGGATCTCGCGCGCGATGCCCGGACCATCGTCCACGACGCGGATCTCGCCCATGCCCTGCTCGGCACCGACTCGCAGGATAATCGTGCCGGCCCTGCCCTGCAGGGCGTCGATCGCGTTCTTCACCAGGGCCTCGAGCACCCATTCGAGCAGCACGGCATCCCCCAACACGACCGGCCCCATCCCGGGCGCTTCCAGCCGCAGCTCGATGGGGTTGGCGTGCTTCGGGAGGCGCGGTCGGAAGTAGCCGGCCACACGGTCGGCGAGAGCGCCCAGCCCCACGGGCTCGCGCTTGGCAGGATTGCCGATGCGCTCGAACCGCTGGGCGACGCGGTCCAGGCGTTCGGCGTCGGCCGCCAGGTGGTCGGCGAGGCCGGGAGGCGGGGTCGCGCGCGAGCGCACCCGCTCGATCCAGCCCTGCAGGCTGGTGAGCGGGGTTCCCATCTGGTGCGCCGCCTCGCGGGCCATGGCGACCCACAGCCGGTCGCGCTGGGCGGCGATCGCGCTCCGATAGGCGAAGATCGCGACGGCCACCATGACCGCGATGGTCAGGCCCTGCAGCACCGCGAGCGCGGTCAGGTTGCGCTGCGCGGGCAGCGGGCCGTAGTGCACCGTCCCGATCGCTTCGTCGACGATGGGCGGGTTCCAGCGGTCGAGCCGCGCCGCGTAGGCTTTGACCCGCGGGTCATCGAGCGCCGCCTGAAACGGCAGGTTCGCGGCGGCGGTGACGCGGCCGGCACGATCCGTGACCACGAGCGGCAATCCGAGGGCGCGCACTTGAGCCCCCAGGCGGAGCAGCGCCTCCGCCTCGGCACCTGGCCGCGGGTCGTTGAGGCCGCCGAACACGCCGGAATAGAGTCGGCTCGTCGCCGTCGCGTCGGCCTTGAAGTGGCGCAGCACCAGCAGGCCGCTGCCAAAGCTCAAGCCGGTCAACAGAGCGACGAGCACCACGACCACGGTGGGCGCGAGGCGCTGCAGCCGCTCGCTAGGCACGCGGGACCAGGCGATCGACGCCGAGATACGGAACCAGTGCCTCCGGCACCCGCACCGACCCGTCGGCCGCTTGGTTGTTCTCCAGGAGGGCGATGATCGTGCGGGGGAACGCGACGCCCGAGGCGTTGAGCGTGTGCACGAACTCGGGCTTGGCTTTGGGCTCCGGCCGGTAGCGGATGTTGGCGCGGCGGGCCTGGAAATCGGTGAACGTGCTCGAGCTCGACGCCTCGAGCCACGTCCCCACCCCGGCCGCCCACACCTCGAGGTCGTACGTGCGGGCGCTGGCGAACCCCGTGTCGCCCGCGGCGAGCTCGAGCACACGGTATGGAATGTTCAGGCGTTGCAGCACCGCTTCCGCATGCCCGGTCAGCCGCTCGTGCTCGGCGGCCGAATCCTCCGGTCGGGCGAACCGGACCAGCTCGACCTTGTCGAACTGGTGCACCCGGATCAGTCCGCGAGTGTCCTTGCCGTGCGCCCCGGCCTCGCGCCGGAAACACGGCGTGTACGCGCAGTAGGCCAGCGGGAGATTCGCGGCATCGAGGATCTCGTCCCGATGAATGTTGGTGACCGGCACCTCGGCGGTGGGAATGAGGAAGAGGTCGTCCGAAGGCACGCCGTAGAGATCCTCCTCGAACTTGGGGAGCTGCCCCGTGCCCGTCAGGGTCGTGCGGTTCACCAGGTACGGCGGCGCGATTTCCTCGTAGCCGTGCTCCCTCGTATGCAGGTCGAGCATGAAACCGCTGAGCGCGCGCACCAGGCGCGCCCCGAGCCCGCGCAGCAGCGGGAAGCCCGAGCCGGTGATCTTGGCGCCGGCCGGCAGGTCGAGAATCCCGAGAGCGGTGCCCAGCTCCCAGTGCGGTCGAGGGGTGAAGTCGAAGGCCGGAGGCTCACCCCAGGTCCGCACCACGCGGTTGGCGCTCGCGTCGCCGTCGGGCGTCAGCTCGGAAGGGAAATTGGGCAGCGCGGGGGCGCGCTGGTCCAGCGCGGTCTCGACCTCGCGCAAGCGGTCGTCGAGCGCCTTGACCTCCTCGCCCGACGCCTTGAGCCGCGCCATGAGCTCGTCCGCAGGCTCCTTGGCGCGCTTACGGCGGGCGACTTCCTCGCTGGCCGCGTTGCGCTCGGCTTTGCGTGTCTCCACCTGCACCAGCAGCTCGCGGCGTTGACGGTCGAGATCGAGGAGCTCATCCAGCAGCGGCCCGACCGAGGGGTCGCGGCGACGGAGCAGCGAGGCGCGGCTCCCCTCGGGGTCCTGGCGCAGACGCTTGAGATCGATCACGGCGATCAGTTGGCCGGCAGACCGGGCAGGAGGTCCTTGTACCCGCAGTTCTCGTTGACGAGCGTCCGGAAGGTGATGGTGCTGTCCTGAAAGGCGAGGACCTCGAGCTTGCCGTACAGCGGCACGCCCAGCGAGGTGCAGACGACGCGCGACCGGACGATGAACCGGTCGCCCAGGGCGACCGGGACGGCCGAGTCGCTCACGTACCCGTCGCTGGCTGCCCGCGTGATGTTGTCGAAGGGTTCCTCGCGCTTCTGCAGCCCGGGATTGGCCGTGCTGCCGGAAATGCCGAGCGCGGCGCGCGGCAGGAACACCCGCTCGTAGGTGCCGTCGTCCAGCCGGCGCACATCGTAGGCGAATTCGAAGTCCACCGACTGATCGGTCCGCACCGGCCCGGCCTGGATGCCGAACCCGCTCGGCGTGGTGACCGGCGTGCCCTCGAGCGCACCGAGCGTGAGGGTGTCGACGAAGTTCTGGGCGGTGGGATCGGGCAAGCTGTTGGCGTCGCTGCAGGCCACCGCGAAGGCGACCGCCAGGGGGCAGGACACGAGGGTGAAGAGGCGGCGAATGTTGGGCATGGAGGGGGAAGGTTAAGGCCCGTGTGGAGAGGGGTCAACTGCTGCTGGTTTCTTGACTTCGACCGAGACGGTCCCTACGTTGCGCACGGTTCCCGCTGCCCCGGAGTTTCGACCCCATGATCGAGTTGGGAGAGGTGGTCAAGAGCCTCGCCGCCCGCGACGGCGTGGAGGCGGTGTTGCTGCTCAGCGGCGACGGTCTGCCGATCGAGCACGCGGCGCGCACACCGTTCGATGCGGAGACGGTCGCCGCGCTCGCCGCCACACTCGCGCAGCACGCCGCGCGGCTCGGTCACGGCGCGGCGCGCGGGCAGCTCGCCACCGCCGTGCTCGAATTCGGCGACGGTCTCCTCGTGCTCTCGCGCGCCGGCTCGGACGACTGGCTCGCGCTCCTCGCCACCTCGACTGCGGACATCGGGCCGCTGCTCTTCGACCTGCGCCAGCATCGCTCGGCGCTGGCCGCGCTGCTCTGATGCGCTGGGCCGTGCTGCTGGCCGGCGGCTCGGGCACCCGGTTCTGGCCGCTCAGCACTCCCCGGACCCCGAAGCAACTCCTACCCTTGTCCGGCTCGGGCTCGACGGCCGAGGAGGCAGTCGAGCGGCTGACCGGGTTGATCTCGCGCGAGCGCGTGCTGGTGGTGGCCAGCGAGGCGCTCACCGCCCGACTGCGGCCCCTGCTCGGCCTCGCACCCGACAATTTTCTGGTGGAGCCGCTGGCGGCGTCCACTGCGCCCGCGCTCATCTGGGCCACCTGGGAGGCGCGACGGCGCGATCCCGACGCGGAGGTGCTGTCGCTGCATGCCGATTGGGTGGTCGGCGACGCCACGGCCTTCCGCAAGACCGCCGACGCGGCGCTCACCACGGCCCGGACGCACGACCGGCTGGTGACGGTCGGCGTGGTTCCGTCGCGACCCGAGACTGGCTTCGGGTACATCGTGCCCGGCGTGCCGCTGGACGACAGCGCCCGGACCGTCGCACGGTTCTCCGAGAAGCCCGACGCGGCCACCGCGCTCGACCTGATGGCGGCGGGCGCGCTCTGGAACAGCGGGCTGTTCGCGTGGACCGCCGAGCGGCTGCTGGCCGAAACAACGCGGCACACGCCCGAAGTGGCGCCCGCCGTGCCCCGGCTCGAGGCGGGAGACGTAGCGGGCTTCTTCCGCGAGGTCACGCCGATCTCAATCGACGTCGGCTTGCTCGAGCGCAGCGGGGCGGTGGCGGTGGTGGCGGGGACGTTCGCGTGGGACGACGTCGGTACCTGGCAGGCCCTCGCGCGCGTGCGCCCGAAGGACCCGAGCGGCAATGTGGTCGTCGGCCCCGCGCTGCTGCAGGAGGCGCACGACTGCATCGTCTGGTCGGATCGCGATCCGATCGTGCTGTCGGGCGTGAAGGATCTGATCGTCGTTCAGGCCAACGGCCGGATCCTGGTCATGCCGACCGAGCGCGCCGCGGCGATGAAGGAGTTGCTCGACGCCCTGCCGCCCGAGATCCGCGACATCGACGCATGACCTCCCTCTACCTGCTGGAGCCGGAGCAGCCGGGTGCCGAATGGGCCCCCTTTGCCGGCGCTCGGCCGGTCGCCGAGCTGCCTGCCGGCGCGTGGCGCATTCGGGAGCGGTGGGAAGCGGCCTGCCAGGCTGAGGCCTCCGCGATTCTGGGCGAGCACGTCGACGGATTCGTCGAAGGCGACACACCTCCGGTTCGCGCGCCGGCGCCGATCGACGGGCCCGCGGTCGTCGCGGCCAGCTGGTTCGCCCCCACCGGGGACCGAATCGCGGAGCTCGAACACGGCACCGCGGTACGGCGGCTGGCGCACCGCGGGACCACGGTCGCGTGGTTGGTTCCAGCCGGCGAGCGGTGGGAAGGCCCGCAGGAGCGGGGTGACGCCGTCGAAGTGGAAGGGCTTTTGCTCCGCGGTAGCTTCGATTTGGTCGCGGCACTCGAGCGGTTCCTGTGCGAGGACTGCACCGACTTTCGGGGGGCGTCGTCCAGCGGGGTGCCGGAGGGCAGCGTCGTCCTCGGCGACCCGGCAGACGTGATCGTCATGGGCGCCGCGGTCGAGCCGGGCGTGGTGTTCGACGTCCGCCAGGGTGCGGTCGTGCTCGAAGCCGGCGTGGAGGTGCGGCACGGCACGCGGCTCGAGGGCCCGGTGTTCGTCGGCACGAACTCGAAGGTCCTCGGCGGGTTCATCCGTGCGTCGACATTCGGTCCCGAGTGCCGGGTGCACGGGGAGATCGCGACGAGCGCCTTTCTCGGCTACGCCAACAAGGCACACGACGGCTTCGTCGGTCACAGCGTCGTAGGGCACTGGGTCAACCTGGGCGCCTTGACCACCACCTCCAACCTCAAGAACACCTACGGGCCGGTGCGCCTGGTGGTCGGCGACCGTCGGATCGACACCGGCCGACAATACCTCGGCACGCTGTTCGGTGATCACGCCAAGACCGCGATCGGCACCATGCTCGGGACCGGCACCGTGGTGGGCACCGGTGCGAACGTGTTCGGCCGCGGCGCCGCCCAAGCACGTGCCCGGCGTTCGCGTGGGGCAGCGCCAGTGGCGAGCGACTCACGGTCGACGGCTTCCTCCGGATCGTCGAGCGGGTGTTGCCGCGGCGCGGGCTCGAGCTGACGCCGGAGTGGCGCCGGTCGCTCGAGCGCACGTACGCCCGGGCAACCAGCGGATGATGCGGCTCTACGTGCTGGGGTCCGGGTCGCGCGGGAACTGCTGTGCGGTGGAGGCGGAAGGCTCGGCCCTGCTGCTGGACGCGGGCTTCAGCGCGCGGGAAGTCGAGCGCCGCGCCGAGGTGGTCGGACTGGACCTCGCCCGGGTGGTGGGCATCGCGCTCACGCACGAGCACGGCGACCACGCGTGCGGCGCGGCCCGCCTCGCGCGGCGGCTCGGCGCGCCGGTGCTGACCGCGGCCGGCACGTGGGACCGCCTGGCGCCGCGCATGGGCGCGGCCAGCTACCGCACGATCGGATGCCAGGCGGCCCTGGAGCTGGGTCCCTTCCGCCTGGCAGCGTGCCCGACCAGTCACGACGCCGCGGACCCGCTTGCCCTGGCCGTGCGGACGACCGACGGCACCGGCATCGGCGTCGCCTACGATCTAGGAAGGCCGACCTCCGCGGTGCGCTACCTGCTGCGCGACCTCACCGCCTTGGTGCTGGAGGCCAACTATGACGAGGTCGCGCTCCGCACGAGCGGGTACCCACCGGTCGTGCAGCGCCGGATCGCCGGCTCGGGGGGCCACCTCTCCAATCGTGCGGCGGCCGAGCTGTTGACCGAGCTGCACCACCCCGGCCTCGCCGTCGTGGTCCTTGCCCACCTGAGCCAGCGTTGCAACACGGCCGACGACGCCCGTGCCACCGTCGGCCCGGCGCTCCGACGGGTGGGGTTCGGGGGGACGCTGCACGTCGCCGGCCAGGACGAGCCGCTTCCGGCGATCGACGTGACGAGCCCGGGACAGGTGCAGCTGCGATTGGCGTTGTAGGCGGACAAGCGGACAGGGGCTGCGGGCAGCGGGCAGCCGAGGTATCGAGCCGCGGCCATCACCCCCAACGCGGTCGAAGTCTGCCGCCCTGCTCCCTGCCGGGCCGTTATGACGGCTGCGTGTCCGGATCCGGCGGCACTGGAATCGAGTCCGGCCGCGGCGACGGTGGGCCGACGCGCTGGAAGGTGATCGGCTCGTTGAGATCGCCGCCCGAGAGGGTCAGGTTCTTCCCCTTCAGCTTGAGCCGGTAGTTCACCCACTCGCCGCCCAGGGCCAGCGCCAGGCTGTCGCCGGCGATCCGCCATCGCACGGTCTGCGTGCCGTAGCTGGCGCTGCTGTCCGGCCGCACGATGACGGTCCGCGGACCTTCCTTCTTCTGATCCTGCTTGAGGTCGAACTGCCAGGTGCCGAGAATGGCCGCCGTCTTCTGCTGCGCGGCGGCCACGGTCGGGGCAACCATCAGAGCGGCGACCAGCATCCAACCGAACTTCACGGTATCCCCCGCGGTGACGGAATTCTGCCTGCCAGCTGCGCCTATAGTCTAACCGCGAGGTCCGCGCCGACCAATCATGCCTTACTTGCTGATGGGGACCCCGAAGCCCACGGCGAGGTGGACGTCGTTCTGGGTCTTGTTCTCGGCCTGGAGCGTGGTCTCGTCGATGCGCGTGCCGTAGATGTAGTCGTCCGCGGCCACGTAGAAGCTCAACATGCTACCCAAGCGGAAGCCCACGGTCGCGCCCACGACGCCGCCGATGTCGTCCTGGTCCGCCGTGCCGGCGTACGCGTCGCGGCTCCGACGGATGTAGCTGGCACCACCGTTCACGCCGAGCCAAACGGGGGCGGTGATCGGAAGGACGTACAGGGTCGCCCGGGCGCTGCCGAACAGCAGGTTGGCCTTGTCCTGGACCTGCTCCCCGGTCGCCAGGTCGAGCGTGAGGTCGCTGGGCACGTAGGTCACCGAGGTGAGGATGCCGAACCGCGGGCTCACGTGCACGGCCAGCCGGCCGCCGACCGCCAGGCCGACCTCCTGCTTGAACTCATCGCCATTCGCTGCCTTGACGAGCTCGCTCGTCGGGATGTACACCCCGATCGTCGGCGAGATCGAGACCTTTTGCGCCGTCGCGGCGGCGCTCGGCGCGAGGATGACCGCCAGCGCAACGGCGACGACGCGGGACATGGGGCGGAGCATCGGGTTCTCCTATCGGGGTGGGGTGAGTTCAGCGCGGTCGGACGGACCGGTCAGCCAGTAAGACGAGCCGATCCGGCCGGGATTCTCACTCACCGCCCAGCTGCTCCTGGAAGGCTGTCGTCCCAATCTGCTCGCCGCCGCGCAGAAGGCCGTCAGGTGAGGCGTCAAGCGCTTGCTGGCTGGCGGTTGTGGGCTGCCCCGGGGGTGAAAAACAGCAGAGCGCCCCGGGATCGCTCCCGGGGCGCTCTGGACTGCTGGACTGCTGAGCTGCCTAGTACATCCCGCCCATGCCGCCGCCCGGAGGCGCCGCCGGGGCCGGC
The DNA here is from genome assembly GCA_963697755.1 of uncultured Gemmatimonadales bacterium. Classification (GTDB taxonomy): domain Bacteria; phylum Gemmatimonadota; class Gemmatimonadetes; order Gemmatimonadales; family GWC2-71-9; genus CAVVWJ01. The sequence continues at coordinate 109,930 of CAVOPE010000001.1, forward strand.
TTGTCTTCCTTCTTCTCGACCACCACGCACTCGGTGGTGAGCAGGAGCCCGGCGATCGACGCCGCGTTCTGCAGCGCCGTGCGGGTGACCTTGGTCGGGTCGATGACACCCGCCTTGACCAGATCCTCGTACGAGTCGGTCGCGGCGTTGTAGCCGAAGTTCTTGTCCTTCGACTCCTTCACCCGTGCGACCACGATCGAGCCCTCGGCGCCCGCGTTCTGGGCGATCATCCGGATGGGCTCCTCGAGCGCGCGCCGCACGATGTCGACGCCGATCTTCTCGTCCTCGGTGCCGCGCAGCTTCTCCAGCGCGCTCTGCGCGCGGATCAGCGCCACGCCGCCGCCGGCGACGATCCCTTCCTCGACCGCGGCGCGCGTCGCATGCAACGCGTCCTCGACCCGGGCCTTCTTCTCCTTCATCTCGGTCTCGGTCGCGGCGCCGACGTTGATCACTGCCACGCCGCCGGAGAGCTTGGCCAGCCGCTCCTGCAGCTTCTCGCGGTCGTAGTCGCTCGTGCTCTTCTCGATCGCGGCCTTGATCTCGTTGATCCGGCCCTGGATATCGTCTTCCTTGCCGTGGCCGTCGACGATCGTGCTGTTGTCCTTGTCGACCACGATCCGCTTGGCACGGCCGAGATCGTTCAGGGTCGCGTTCTCGAGCTTGAAGCCGACTTCCTCCGAGATCACCTGGCCACCGGTGAGGACGGCGATGTCGCGGAGCATCTCCTTGCGGCGGTCACCGAAGCCCGGCGCCTTGACGGCGCACGACCTTGAGCGTGCCGCGGAGCTTGTTGACCACCAGCGTGGCCAGCGCCTCGCCCTCGACGTCCTCCGCGATGATGAGCATGGGACGGCCGCTCTGCGCGACCTTCTCCAGCACCGGGAGGAGCTCCTTCATCGCCGAGATCTTCTTGTCGTGGATGAGGATGTAGGGGTCGTCCAGCACCGCCTCCATCTTCTCCGGGTCGGTGACGAAGTAGGGCGACAGGTAGCCGCGGTCGAACTGCATGCCGTCCACGGTCTCCAGCGTGGTCTCGAGGCCCTTGGCCTCCTCGACCGTGATGACGCCGTCCTTGCCGACCTTCTCCATCGCCTCGGCGATCAGGTTGCCGATCTCCTTGTCGTTGTTCGCGGAGATGGTGCCGACCTGGGCGATCTCCTTCTTGCCGGCCGACGGGACCGACAGGGTCTTGAGCTGCTCGACGACGGCCTCGACCGCGCGGTCGATGCCGCGCTTGAGCTCCATCGGGTTGGCGCCCGCGGTGACGTTCTTGAGGCCCTCGCGGAAGATCGCCTGCGCGAGCACGGTGGCGGTGGTGGTGCCGTCGCCGGCGAGGTCGGACGTCTTGGTGGCGACCTCCTTCACCATCTGCGCGCCCATGTTCTCGATCGGGTCGCTCAGCTCGACCTCTTTGGCCACCGTCACGCCGTCCTTGGTGACCGTGGGCGAGCCGAACTTCTTGTCGATGACGACGTTCCGCCCCTTGGGGCCGAGGGTGACCTTGACCGCCTCAGCCAGGGCGTCGACGCCCCGCTTGAGCCTGGCGCGGGCATCGGTGTTGAAGAGCAGTTCCTTCGCAGCCATCTGTGATTCTCCTTGGTGAATTCGAGCTGGGGTCAGCTGAGCTTGGCGAGAACGTCCGACGCCTTGATGATGACGTACTCGTCGCCGTCGAAGGTGTAGGGGGTGCCACTGTACTTCCCGTAGATGACCTGGTCGCCGACCTTGAGATCGACCGGGATCCGCGCGCCCTTCTCGAATCGGCCGGGACCGACCGCGATGATCTCACCCTGGGTGGGCTTCTCTTTCGCGGTGTCCGGGATGTAGAGGCCGCCCCGCATGGACTCCGCCTCGTCCGCCGGCAAGATGACCACACGGTCCTCGAGCGGCTGGATCTTGAGACCGGGCTTGGCCTTGGTAGCAGTCGCCATCTCTTGTCCTCCACAGCGTGGTATGAGTGATATAAGATCTTTGTTGACAGCGGTTTAGCACTCTAGTATGTCGAGTGCTAAAATCTGGTCGCAAAGATAAGCCGATCGCATGGCCTGTCAAGCCATTCGAGCGCCCCGAGAAGCAATTGTGCGGCCGTGGAACACCGTCACTCCGGCAGATCGGCCGGGACAAGGTGGCGGATCGGGCCGACGGACGCGCCAGACCGACAGCGCCGGCGGCATGACTAGAGGTCCATCCGCAACTCCGCGCCCAGGTAACGGCTCTCCTGCCGGAAGAACTGCCGCTGGGTGGACAACCCGTCGTGGGCGATGAGGGCGATCCCGAGTTCCCGCCCGTTGGATGCGGACGCGAGTGCCAGGCCCAGCCTGGCCGAGCTGCTGATTCGCCAGTTGGTGGCCGCCTCGCCGCCGAAGAAGACGCCCCCGACCGCGCGGAGAGGACCACCCAGCACGCTGCCCAGCGACCGGCCGCGGAAATCGAGCCCCAGCGCGGCCCCTGGTCGGTCCAGATCCAGCTCGTCGTCCAGGACGTAGCTCAGATTGCCCGAGACCCGGAGCGGACCGGTGCCGTAGCTCACCCAGGCCGAGGCGACTTCGCGCGTCCAGTCAAGACGGTCGACATCGAACCGGTCGCTGTATTCGTCGCCCAGGTGGCTGCTTTCGTGGTACACCTCACCAGTGAGCGTCCACGCACCGAGGGACGCGGTGGTGTTGAGTCCGACCACCCAATCGTTGCTGATGAGCGCGCTCTTCGGGTCCTGCAGGCTGAAGCGCCCGTACACCTCGGCGCCGAAGCCCAGCGACACGGGGCGGTCCCCGCGGCGCAACGCCACTACCGGGATGTTCTCCCCCAGCGCCACCTCCGCCTCGGGCTCGCTCCCGAACTCGCTGTCGCCGCGCCGCGCGGACAGCACCCGCCCCGCGAGGCCGTACACCCGGGGCGACGCCTGCGGGAGCTCGAAGCTCGGCACACTGGGGAAGATGCGGCTCTGCGCCGTGGCGGGCGCCACCGGCGACAAGAACGCCGCCACGAGGGCAACGCGCCGCGCGCGCATGCTTGACATTGACTTGACGCCCTCGGATTTTCCGCTCGCTTGCGCCGGTCTCGAACCGACAGACAGCATGAACGCGCGTAACTTGTCCGACGGCCGGAAGCGGCGCAATGCCGTCACGGACGTTGTCCCTCGTCGCGGAGCCTCGCATGCTGGTGTGGAGTACGTTGCTCGCCGCTTCGGCCCTCGTGGCCCCGGGTCAGGTCCCGCCCGCGTCGGTCAGCGTCACCGTCGACTCGTCCGAGCACGAGCTCACGATCAAGGCCGGACCGTACGACCTGCCGAATATGCCGCCCATGGACGCTCGCACGATGATGAACCTGGGCATGGCGCACGACATGCCGGTCCAGCAATTCGAGTGGCCGATCGACGGCTGGTTCCGCGGCTTCCGCGTGGACCTGGTCGACGCCAAGGGCCACCCGGTCCCGCGCCACGTCATGCACCACCTCATCATGGTGAATTTCAGCCGGCGCCAGCTCATCTACTCCGCGGCCGAGCGGCTCATGGGCGCCGGCACCGAGACCGACGGCGAGATCACCGTTCCTAAGACGATCGGGGTGCCGATGTCGCCCGGCATGAAGCTGGGAATGTACGTGGCGTGGCACAACGACACCGGCAAGGATCTCGACGGCGTGTATCTCAAGCTGACCATGCTGTGGACGCCCAAGAACCAGAATCCGCAACCGGTCAACTCGATGCCCATCTACATGGACGTCAACCTGACCGTGGGCGGGAGCAACACGTTCGACGTGCCGCCGGGCAAGTCGTCGAAGTCGTTTGAATTCACCCTGCCGGTCGGCGGCCGCCTGCTCGGCGTCGGGGGCCACATGCACGACTACGGCGTCAGCGTGCGGCTCGAAGACGCGGAGACCGGCAGGGTCGTCACCCGCGTGGTGGCAACTCGCGATGCCAAGGGCAAGGTCACCAAAGTAAGCCGGAAGCTCTACGGCGTGAGCGGCGACGGACTCAAGCTCAAGGTGCATCACAAGTATCGGGTCGTCGCGGATTACGACAATCCGACCAACGAGACCAGGATCAAGGGCGCGATGGCCCACATGGTCGGCCTGTTCGTGCCCGACGACATGAGCCAGTGGCCCAAGATCGACCCCAGCGATCCCGCCTATCAGCGCGATCTGGCCTCATTGCAGGTCGGCGGCGAGACCGCCCAGGCAATGGACCATGGTGGCCATGGCGGGCACACCGGTGGCGCCCAGATGGATCACGGCCAGATGCAGCACGGCGCGCACGAGGCGCACGAGTAGCATCGCTCGCCCCTCTGGCGCCATACACGAAGGGCCTGCCACGCAAGCGGCAGGCCCTTCGTCGATTCCCCCCCCCGGCAATGCTCCGCTACGGCACGATCCGTCGGACGCCGACCCACCTGGTGTACCACCAGCGACCGTACGGATCGTCGGCGCTGAGTGTGCTTACCTGAACGCCGCGGGTCGCGCTGTGGATGAATCGGCGCCCACCGATGTAGAGACCAACGTGGGTGACCGCCCCGCCGCGGTTCGAGAATGTGAGCAGGTCGCCGGGGAGGAGCGCTGTGACCGACTTGCGGACCTTTTGGCCTTCACGCGCCTGATCCACACTGCGTCGCGGCAGCGTGATGCCATGGCGACCGTACGCGTACTGGATGAGCCCCGAGCAGTCGAAGCCTTCGCCATCGGCGCCGGTGCCGCCGTACTGATAGGGTCGGCCCATGACCTCGGTTGCGGTCGCGATCACGGAATCGGCGAGTCGAGAGGAGGATGTGGCTGGAGCCGTGGACGGCGGTTGCGGGGAAGGAAGCGATGTCGCGGGCGTCCGGGGGATCACATCGCTTCCCGTTTCGGTCGCGCTGCTCGCCGTGCTGCCCGCGGGCGGCGGCGTAGCCGATCCGCGGCCGCCGCCCAGGTTGAGCGAAATGCCTGCCGCGAGCTCCAGCCCCTTGCGCCGGTCCAGCGAGATCTCGCGCCATCGCGCCTCGAGGCCAACGCGCAGGAAGGACGCCGGCACCAGCTCGTAGCCTCCCCCCGCGGACCACGACGTCCAGGTGCTGGAAAACGATTGCGAGTGCGGCGACCCCATCCCGGCCGCGAGGCCGGCCACCAGATACGGTCCGCCGCCGCGGAACGCCGTCACGTCCAGGCCCAGCCCGGCGAAGGCACCGTCGGCGTCGCCCACCCGGCGCAGGTAGTCGCCATGGACGGTGGTGCTGAGCGGTCCCGTCAATGGCCGGTCCACTCCCAGGCGGTACAGCGTCCAGCCCTCGTCTTCGTAGAATCGCCCCACGTTGGCCTGGACGCCTTGGGCGACGGCCATGTCGGCGACACCGGCCAGCGCGAGCAGCGCGACCGCGAGGCGCCTCATTGCTCCCTCACGGGCCGGCCCGTGCGGAGGTCGACCAGATAGCGGTCGCCAGGCGCGCAGTGATCGGAGAGCCGGGCACGGAAGGTCGTGTCGTTGACGAGCTCGGGCGCCGAGTTGGTGTAGAGCAGCGGCACGGGGATGCGCTGGGCGCCTCGCCGAATCTCGACCGCGCGATCGGTACAGCGCCCGGTCGGTCCGCTGTCCGGCCGCGCCAGGGTGAACCAGATTTCGGCGCCGCCCGGCGCCGTCGTCACCAGTGACTCTGCGGGAGCCGACGGTTCTTCGGCGTTCGCCTGCGCTGCACCGGCGACCGTGCGCTTGTCGGCGCACGCGAATGTGCCCACCATGGCTGCGCCCAGCAGAAATCGGGCGCTCACTGCGTCGGACCTTCCGGCGACCCGGCACCCGGCAACACGAGTCCGACCGTGTCCGGTGTTCCGTCCTCCGTCACGGCCAGCACTTCGCGGGCTTCGGGGCTCTGGCGCAGGTAGTGGAGCCACAGGATGATCGCCGCGAACCCGCTGACCGCTCCACACAGCGCCGTCACCGCCAGCCCATCGACCGGATCCTCGATCCGCATCGCCAGCAACGCGCCGCCGACCGCCCCGAAAAACGAAGCTGCCCACGCCAGAAACGGCGTGAGCAGCCATCCGAACACCCGAAAGACCAGCCGAAGCCAGCGCATGCCTCAGGCGCGTTTCGCGCCCAGCCCCGAGAAGAGAGTGGCCAGCGCGAGCCCGGGCAGGAACGCGACGCCGAACGTGCCCAGGTTCCAGCTCGCGCCCGGGAACCGGATCAGCACGGCGACCACGGCGCACACCACCGCCAGGACGACCGCGGTGCCGAACGCCGCGGCCGGCGACACCCCGCCCGACTTGACGAGCTGGTTCGCCATCATCCACGCGCCGAACCACGGCAGGAACGTGCCGACCATCCACCAGACCGGGTGATACCACCAGTTGCTGCCGCCGCCGAGGTCCATCCAGCGGTGTCCGTACGTCCCGATGTTCTGGAGCAGCGTGACGTCGATCAGCAGAAAGGTCACCGCCGCGCCCAGACCGATGCCCGCGGCCCCGGCGATCCCTTCAATGGTGCGTGGCCGGGTCCAGAGGCCGGGCAGGAGCGTCACGGCGGCCAGGCCGACCAGTACGATCACGGCGAGGATGGCGGTCTGGAGCGTGCCGTTCGGCAGCAGGTGGGAGACGAGCGAGATCGCCAGGACGATCACGGACTCGAGCAGCCCGAGCTTCACCGCTCCTCGAACGATCGCGGGAATATCCGTCAGGTCGTGGTCCGTGCGCAGTTCCACTGCCGAGTGCATGCCGTCTCCGTGAGGGGTGAGAATGCGAAGTATACGCAGCGGGCGAGCGACCGGCCAAGGCCCGCCTAGCTGCCCCAGCCGAGCACGACGACGAGATCGGTGACCGCCCAGGCGCCGAGTGCACGATACATGCCGCGTTGGTGATCGGCCGGCTCCAGGACCGAGCTCCGTGCCCGCCAGGGCAGGAGCACCGCGGTCCAGGCACCCAGTGCGACGGCGATCCCGGCCCACCGTGCGAGGTCGGCGCCCGAGAGGCGCCATCCGGCGCGCACCCCCGCCGCAGCGAACAGGGCGAACGCCACGGCGGCGGCGAGGATCGCAGCCGTCAGGCTCCGGCGCACGCCCAGCACGCACGCGAGCGTGCGATCGCCCCGCCGCGTGTCCTCCTCGAGCTGGTAGAGCTGCGTGAGCGGGTAGAGCGCCGCGAAGAGCGGGCAGAAGGCGAGCAGCACAAGACCGCGCGCGGCATCGAGCGGCTGGCCCGTGGCGGCCCATCCGGCATACGGCGTGAGGGTGCCGAAGCCCCACATGTTGATGATCCAGTCGGCTCCCGCCACGGCCTTGAGGCGGAGCGGCGGCACCGAATAGGCCAGCGACAGGACGAAGCAGATGGCGTACGCGATCGCGTACGGCGCGCCGAGCGACAGGGCGAGCAGTTGGCCGAGCGCCATCAGCGTCGCACTGAACCCGGCGAGATGGCGTGGCGGCAGCGGCGGATCGTGCAGGTAGGCGATGTCGCCCTCGTCACGATCGAAGGCACTGTTCAGGGCCAGCGTGCCGCCGTTGAGACAGACCACCCAGAGCCCGATCCCGAGCAACGCCGGCGCGAGCCGCTCGCCGGCGGCCGCGCCGGCCAACCCGACCGCGAGCAGATAACCGACCGCCGTGTGGGCGGCCATGATCGGCCATTCAGCGGGACGGAGGTGAAGGAGGTAGTCGAGCTTCCGCCCGAGCAGGCGGTAGCCCGTGTCGCGGGCGGTCACCAGCTCAACCCGAGATGTCCGGCCGCCAGGTGCAGCCCGCGGAGGGTGAGGTCGGGGTCCGTCTGTTCGATCGTGGCGGACAGGGGCGCCACCACGGACGCGAGACCGCCCGTGGCCACGACCATCGGCCGGCCGCCGCCCGGCCATTCGCCTCGGATGCGGCGTACCAGGCCGTCCACCGCCTCGGCGGTGCCGAACAGCACGCCCGATTGAATGCACTCCTCCGTGCGGCGGCCAATGACGCGCTCGGGCGCGCGCAGCTCCGTGGCCGGCAGCTTGGCGGTGCGCTGGGTCAGCTGGTCCGCCGCGGTCCGGAGGCCCGGCATGATCACCCCGCCGAGAAACCGGCCGTCGGCGGTGACGCAGTCGAACGTGGTCGCGGTGCCGAAGTCGACGACGATCGTATCGGCCCGGTAGATCTCGACCGCGGCGAGCGCATTCACGATGCGGTCCGCGCCGACGCTGAGCGGCTCGTCCACATCGAGCCGCACCGGCAGCGGGGAGCGGGCATCGATCTGCACGCCGGTGCATCCGGTCGTTCGGGCGATGCCGGCGACGACCGCCTGGGTGACCGACGGCGCCACCGAGGCGAGGCACACGGCCCGCACTTCGTTGGGCGAATTCCCCGCCCCGATCAGAAATCCACCCACCGCGCTGCCCCACTCGTCGGGCGTGCGGCCGGGATTGGTCGTGAGTCGCCAGTGCCCCTCGAGCTGGGCGCCGCGGAACAGGCCCATCGTGATCTCGGTGTTGCCGATGTCGAGGGTCAGGAGCATGATCGAAGATCCGCCGTGGCCGGTGTCTCCGCCAGAACAACGGTTCCGGCGCGCAGCATCGTGACGCCGCCGTCCGATCGGCGCACCCGGAGCGCGCCGTCGGCGGCGATCCCATCGGCGATGCCGGCCTCCGGCGCCGCGAGCGCGCGCCCGCCGAGCCAGTCGAGCCGGGCGAGCTCGGCCAGCTCGCTCGGGGTGAGCGAGCCGCCGACCGGGTCGATCGCTCGCACCGCGTTGATCACCGGCACGACCAGGGCCTCGGGCGTGAGCCCCGGTCGGCTCGAGGCGAGATACGTGGCGACGGCGGCCAGCTCCTCCGGCGGGGCATTGGCCACGTTGAGGCCGACACCGACCGTCACCCACGCCGGCATCGCACCCTGCCACCGCGCCTCACACAGGACTCCCCCGAACTTCCGCTCGCCCAGCATGAGGTCGTTGGGCCACTTGAGGCGAAGCGCCCCACCGACCCCGAGGCGCTCCAACACCGCCGGCCACCACCAAGCCGACCCGGAGGCTCAACAGCTCGAGTCCCGCCTCCGCGGGCCGGGCGAGCACACTCAGCCAGAGCCCGCCCCGGCGGCGAGGACCAGGTCCGACCCCGCGACCCACGCCCCGACTCCTGGACCGCCGCCACGACCGCGGTTCCCGCCGGCGCGCCGGCCTGCGCCAGCTCGTGGAGCGCGTCCATGGTGGACCCGACGCGCGCGAGGCGGACGATCTCCGGCGCGCCGGTCACCTGAGCAAGAGCAGGAGAAGCGCGCCGAGGGCGATCCGGTACCAGGCGAAGACCGCGAAGCTATGCCGGGAGACGTACCCCAGGAACGCCTTGACGACGATGATCGCCGAGACGAACGCCACCAGAAAGCCGACGCCGAAGGCCGGCGCGTCCGCCGCGCTGAGAGCGCCCCGGCTCTTGATGAGGTCGTAGAGCGTCGCGGCGAACATGACGGGAATGGAGAGGAAGAACGAGAACTCGGTCGCCGCGCGGCGGGAGAGTCCCAGCGCGTAGCCACCCATGATGGTCGCGCCCGACCGGGAGGTTCCCGGAACCAGCGAGAGCACCTGGGCCAGACCGATGCCGAGCGCGGTCGGAGGCTGCACATCGTCCACGGTCGGAACCCGCTCCTGCGGGTGAAGCCGCTCGATCAGCAGGATCAGCAGTCCGCCGACGACGAGCGCCACCGCGACCACCGTGGGCGTGAAGAGCCGCGCCTTGATCCAGTCGTGCGCCAGGAACCCGACGACCGCGGCCGGCAGGAAGGCGATCACGAGGTTGAGGAGGAACCGGCGGCTCTCCGGACGTGCTCCCGCTTCCACGAGCACGCGCACGAGCCGCGCCCGGTAGAGCCACACGATGGCCAGGATGGCGCCGAGCTGGATGAAGATGTCGAACGTCTTGGCCGTCTCGTCCGCCTCGCCCAGCCAATGGCTGGCGAGAATGAGGTGGCCCGTGGACGACACCGGGATGAACTCCGTCACCCCCTCCAGCAGGCCGAGGATCGCGGCCCTGGCGAGCACCTCAGACGCCAGCACGTACGACCTCCTCGTAGAGCGCCTCGTACATGGGCACGATCCGGTCGGCGGAGAACTCCTGCGCCTTGGCGATGGCGGCCTCGCGCATCGCGGCGAATCGGACGGGGTCGCGCAGGAGCTCGACCGCGCGCCGGCCCATGGCCTCCACCGAGCCCACCGGCTCGAGGATGCCGTTCACGCCGTCGTCCACGACCTCGGGCAACCCGCCCGCGCGGCTTGCCACCACCGGCGAGCCGCAGGCCATCGCTTCGAGCGCGGCCAGCCCGAACGACTCCGTCTGCGAGGGCAGGACAAAGAGGTCGCTCGCCTGGAGCAGCGACGCCACGGAGTCCAGCCGACCGAGGAAACGCACATCCCCGGCAACGCCCAGCTCGCGAGCCTCGTTCTCGGCGTCGACCCGTTCGGGACCGTCGCCCACCATGACCAGGATCGCGGGCATCGCCCGGCGGATCCGTGCGAACACCCGCACGACATCCTTCACCCGCTTCACCTCACGGAAGTTGGAGACGTGGGTGATCACCTTGGTGCCCTCGGGCGCGAGGCTGCTCCGCGCCGCCGGCGGGGCCGGCCGGTACTCGCTCAGATTGACGAAGTTGGGGATCACCCGCACGTCGCAGCTGACGCAGCCGAACGCCCGGTAGGTCTCGTCTCGGAGGTACGTGGAGACGGCCGTCACCTCGTCGCTCTGCTCGATCGAGAACTTGGTGATGGCGTAGAAGCTCGACTCCTGGCCCACCAGCGTGATGTCCGTCCCGTGCAGGGTGGTGATCACGCGGAGTTGGCGCTCGCCCTTGAGCATCTCGCGCGCGAGGTACGCGGTGGTCGCGTGCGGGATCGCGTAGTGGACGTGCAGGATCTCGAGACCTTCGCGGAGCACCACCTCGTGCTGCTTGGAGGCGAGGGCCAGGGTATAGGGGAAGTGGTCGAAAAGCGGATAGCGACCCATCCGAGTCTCGACCTGGTGGAAATAGATCCGCTCGGTGTAGCCGTGCAGTCGGAACGGCGAGTCGTAGGTGATGAAGTGCACCTCGTGCCCGCGCCGGGCGAGCTCGAGGCCCAGCTCGGTCGCGACGGCACCGGAGCCGCCATAGGTGGGATAGCAGGTGATGCCGATCTTCATGCGCCGCCCTTGGTCCAGGCCTCCGCGATCTCCGCCGCGAGCCGCTCGGGAGGCCGGGTCGCGTCGAGCGTGAGGACCGCACCCGTCAATTGGTGACGGAACCAGGTCTGCTGTCGCTTGGCGTACTGTCGGGTGCTCACGGTGATCGCCGCGGCGACCGTATCGCGCGCCCGCTCGCCATGCAGGTATTCCACCGCCTCCCGCACGCCGATCCCGTCCAGCCCGGCCGCCGTGGGTGCGTGGCCTTCGGCAAGCACTGAGGCGACCTCCTCGATCAGCCCGCGCTTCACCATCTCCTCGGCGCGCCGCGCGATCCGCTGGTGCAGTACCGGCCGCGGCACGGTCAGCACAATGTACCACGGGACCAGAGCCGCTTGCGCGCGCGCCGCCGCTTGCCAGTAGGAGAGCGGTCGGCCCGTCAGCAGCGCGACCTCGATGGCGCGGGCGGCGCGCTGTCGCCCACCGCCGCGGAAGCCGGGATCGAGCCGACCGGCCCACCGGAGCAGCTCGAGCGGCTCGAGCCGCGCGGTGAATGCGTCGAGCGAACGGCGGCGCGCGGCATCGAGCGGCGGCTCCTGAAACAGCCCGTCCGCGAGCGCACGGATGTAGAGTCCCGTGCCGCCGACCACCACGGGCAGCCGGCCGCGGCCCCGGACGTCGGCCAGCCAGTGCACGGCGTCCCGCGCGTAGTGGCCCGCGCTGTACCGTGTGCCCGGGTCGATGAGATCGAGCCCGTGGTGGACGACCCGTGCGCGCTCCTTCCGGGTCGGCTTCGCGGTCCCGATGTCCAGCCGGCGATAGATCTGGCGCGAGTCGGCGGAGACGATCTCGAGCGGCCAGTGGTCGGCGAGCGCGAGGCCCACCGCGGTCTTGCCGACGGCGGTGGGCCCCACCACGACCGGGATCCTACCGCCGCCCAAACCGTCGCTCCAGCTCCTCCCGCGGCAACTGCACGATCGTCGAGCGCCCGTGCACGTCGTGCGGCGGGAGCTCCGTGGCGAACAGGCGGAGCAGCAGCTCCCGCATCTCGCGCGGCTCCAACCGTTGCCCTGCCTTGATGGCGGCACGGCAGGCGTACGTCGCGGCGAATCGCTCCAGCCGGTTGGCCCACCCGCCGAACCGGCCCCGGGCGAGGTCGGCCACGAGCTCGCGGAAGCACGCGCCGGCATCGAACCGGGCATGCGGCGAAGGCACCGCGTGGATCACCGCCGTCCGGCCGCCGAAGGCCTCCGCCTCGAAGCCGACCTGACGCAATTGCTCGCCGTGCTGCTCGACCGCATCGAGCTCCTCGTCCGTGAGCTCGAGCGTGAGTGGAAGTAGCAGCCGCTGCGCGGGCGCGTCGGCGCCGGTGAGCTGGGCGAGTACCGCCTCGTACAGGACCCGCTCGTGCGCCGAGTGCTGGTCGACGATGACGATCCCCTCGGGCGCTTCATAGACGATGTACGTCTCGAACATCTGCACGAGCGGCGCCTGGAAGCCGCCGGGGTCGGCGACGTCCGGGCCCGCCGGGGCGGCGGCCTCGAAGGGCGCGAACAGCTCGTCGGCAAACTCAACCGAGCTCGGCAGGACGGAGGCAGGCACCGACACCGGCAGCGGTCGCCAGTCCCCGACCGGCGCCGCCGCGAGGAGCGCGCCGAGCGCGTGGCGGACCGCCTCTTCGACCACGCGCTCGACGCCGATGCGGTCGCGGAACCGCACTTCCAGCTTCGCCGGATGGACGTTCACGTCCACATCGCCGGGGGCCGTCTCGATCCGCAGATAAATCGAAGGCCGATCGCCGGGATGAATGGCCGACCGGTAGCCGGCCTCGGCCGCGCGCACGAGAAACGGATCCTTGAACGGCCGCCCGTTCACGAACAGCTGGGTCCGGCGACCGGTCGGCTGGGCGTCCCCTGGACGCTGCACGAAACCGGCGACCTGGAACCCGCCCGCGGCGTACCCGACCGGGATGAGCGTCCCGGCGAGCTCGCGGCCCCAGACGCCCGCCAGCCGATCCTCGGCCGACTGGTCCGGAGGCACCACGAGGCGCGGCGTTCCATCCACCTCGAGCTCGAACCCCACGTCGGGATGGGCCAGCGCGAGCGTCGCCACCGCCTCGTGCGCCGCACGGGTCTCGCTCGCGGCAGAGCGAAGAAACTTCCGGCGGGCCGGCGTATTGAAGAACAGGGCACGCACCGTGATCGTCGTGCCTCGCTGCCGCACCGCGTCCGCGACCCGGTCGAGACGCCCCCCGGTCACGGTCAGCTCGGTGCCGCCCTCACCGTCGGTGGTGGCGAGCCCGAACCGTGAGACCGACGCGATCGCTGGAAGCGCCTCCCCCCGAAAGCCGAACGTGGCCACCCCGACGAGATCGGCGGCGCTTCGCACCTTGCTGGTCGCGTGGCGGTCGAGGGCGAGCACGGCATCCTCGCGGCCCATGCCGGTCCCGTCGTCGCTCACCTGCACGAGGGTCTTGCCCCCGTTCTCCAGCAGGATGCGCACGTGACGCGCCTCCGCGTCGAGCGCGTTCTCGACCAGCTCCTTCACCACGGAAGCGGGGCGCTCGACGACTTCGCCGGCGGCGATCTGATCGGCGACGGCGTCGGGCAGGATGGCGATGCGGCGAGACATGGCGAGAATCTAGCCGCCGACGGCGGCGACCGCCGCGTCCGGCACCCACCCCTCGCGGTCCCCGGCGGCGCGCACCAGCACCCAGCCCGTTGCGTGTCCGACGATGCGCACCGCGCTGCCGCTCTCGACCGGACCCAGCGCGGGGGCGCGGCCGTGCGGCGAGAGCCGAAGGGTGACCGGATCGAGCACGATCGCCAGTGGTCGCCGATACCAGGCCCGAAGCGCGAGTCCGCTTCCGACTGCGACCGCGGCGAAGACGAGCAGCACCAGCCAACGATCCCGGATGCGCGGGCGCAGCGCCCACCCGATCCAGCCCACGATCCAGCCGAACGCGCCCACGACCAACAGCTCGTCGGGCGTCACGGGGGGCGACCAGGTCCATCGAGCCGACGCGGCATCCGTGGACGGCGTCAGCGCCAGTGCGCGGCGCACCGATGGTTGTCGCGGATCCAGCCGGCGCGCCCGCAGCCAGGCCGCTTCCGCGCGCCCGGGGGCCCCGAGGCGATAGTACGTCGCGCCCAGGTTGTACCAGTGCCCCGCCACGGCGGGCTCGGCAGCCGCCCGACGCGCGAATCCCTCCGCGGCCGCCCGGAGCGCGCCGGATTCGTACAGCTGCTCGGGCGCGGGTTCTGGGCCCCCGTCCTTCCGGCGAGCGCGACCACGAACAGGGCGAGAAGCGCCCCCCGCGCGCGCGACCCCCGAAGCGAGCCGCCGAGCCGGCGGACGACGTCCTGCGCCTCGGCGGCGAGGGCGGCGTCATCCGCCGCCGCAGCGTCCCGTCCGTAGCGCCGCGCCAGCAACCGCTCGCGAACGGCGCTCACGCGCGCCGCGAGCTCTGCGTCGGCGCCCGCGGCCCGCACGGCGGACGTGAGCGCCGCGCCGAAGCGTCGGTCCGGATCGGGCGCCAGACTCTGGACCAGCTGGTCGAGCGCCGCTTCGGCGCTCCGTAGATCGCTCCTGGGCAACCCGGGCGCCTTGCGACGGCGGCGCGGGCGCGCCGGCAGCCGGCCGCGTGCCGTCGCCAGCACGGGCGGGAGGGCGAGCAGCACGATCCAGATCCAGTCAGGAATTCGGTGCGCGAGCATCCAGGCGAGCGCGGGCCGGTCCTGCCCGACGAGGGCGGGCGGCAGCGCGGCGGCCGCGGCGGATTCCCCACGCGCCGCCACCGGCACCGACATGGGGGCCACGGCGAGCTCGGCGTACCGGGCGGCGGCGAGATCGAAGTACGCGTAGTGGACGCCGGGCAGCGCGAGCGCCCCGGCGGAATCCGGCACCACGAGATAGCGGAAGGTCTTGGTTCCGCCGACCTGCCCCTCGGTCGTCCGCACATGCTCGTCCACTCGCTCGAGATAGGCCCGCACACCCGCCGGCCACCGCACGTCGGGATTCGGCCAGAGCGCGGTATTGCCCAGGCCGGTCAGCCGAAGCTCGACGGCCAGCCCCTCACCCACGCTGGCGGTCGCGGGATCGATCTGGCGCTCGAGCGTGAGCCCGGAGGCGATCGCGCCGGCGAACCCGGCCGGCCGGCCGGCGGCGGGCAGCGGGTGTACGGCCAGCGTCTCGGCGCGACTCGACAGCGCGAACCGCTCCTCCTGACTGAAGAACTGGAGCGCGACCGGCGTGCTGTACTTGAGCGTCGCCCGCGGCACGCTGACGGTGCCCGGTACCAGGGGGAAGACGACCTGGTGGGAGACGAACAGGTCGTACCAGCGGCCCCTGATGTTGCGCGTCGCGGCGATGCCGGTCGGCGTCGTCTGGGGAAGCTCCATACGCCGTCGATCACCGGCGGCTGCAAGGTGGGCGGGCGACGGAGCTGCTGGCGCAGGTCGCGCGGGAACCAGGCCGCGGTCACCACGTCCACCTGCTCGCCCACCCGCACGCTGTCGGGCGACACCAGCAGATCCACGGCGGGTTGCCCGGGCGGTGGCGGCGTGGCGTGATCGACCATGCGCCGGAGCCGTGGGCTCAGCGTCGAGGCGGTCGCGGCCCGGTTCGCCGCCACGTCGACGATGACGGCCCCGGCCTCGACCGTGTCCGCCCCCTGGACCGCCCTCGCCGGACCGAGCGGCCAATGGCCCTGCCGGACGGCGCGGAGGCGGATCTCGAGCACCGTCGTCCGAATGGGCCCGGCCGCGAAGCCGACCTCGGTGCGCTCGCTGCGCTCGACGATCTCGAGCCCGGTGAACGGCGGCAGCGTCACCTGCATGGGCACTGGTGAGTGGCTCACTGCCCGCAGCGTGTAGGTGACCTCTTCACCGACGGACACACGGTCCTCGTCCACCGACGCCTCGAGCTGGGGCCGCTCGGCCTGAAGCGCGGCCACCAGCGCCAGCACCGCCAGCGTGCCGGTCACCAGTCCTTCACTCCCCCGGCGGAGCCGCTCTCCATCCGGCGCTGCTGCTCTTCCCGGGTCAAGCGCTCCCGCCGCTCCATGGAGTTGAGGATCTGCTCGGCCTGGCTCCGGCTCAGATCCTTCGTCTCGGGCTGTGAGGGCTTGGGCTGCGGCGCCTGAGAGCCGCCGGTGGGCGGCGGCGTGGCGCCGCCCCCGCTCTGCGGCGGTGGTGGCGGGCGCCGTCGCTCCGCGAGCTCCAGGTTCCACTTGGCCCGCGCGGACGTCGGCTGGAGGAGCAGCGCTTGCCGGAGGCGATCGGCCGCATCATCCAAGAGCTCGTCGGCCCGCGCGGTGTCGGCGCGCGCGGCGAGCAGTCCCACCAGCCCAAGATTGTAGAGCGCGCGGTACCGCAGGTCGGGATCGAGCGATTTCGCCGCCTCGGCGAGCGCGCCGCGCGCGACCTCCAGGCGGCCGGCCTGCAGCGCCGCGGTGCCCGCGTTGTAGAACGCCG
The DNA here is from genome assembly GCA_963697755.1 of uncultured Gemmatimonadales bacterium. Classification (GTDB taxonomy): domain Bacteria; phylum Gemmatimonadota; class Gemmatimonadetes; order Gemmatimonadales; family GWC2-71-9; genus CAVVWJ01. The sequence continues at coordinate 126,472 of CAVOPE010000001.1, forward strand.
TGTCCTTCGCGCGACCGGCACCCGCCTCCTTGAGGAATTCCGCGGCTGCCCGGCTCGGATCGCCGGCCGCGAGCGCCCGTCCGCCGGCGGTGGGCCGTTGGGCATCGAGTGGGCGGATGAGCAGCACCAGGCCCGCCAGCCCGATCAGCGCCGGCCCCGGGCGCGCGATGGTATAGGCGAGCAGCAGCAGCGCGGCGACGAGGCCCGGAATCCACGCCGCGTGGCACCAGGTCCGCCGTGCGCGTCGCCGAGCTCGGGCTCCGCTTCATCGCCGCGACCAGATCGCGCACCGCGCCCGCCTGGTCCTGCGCCGTGCTGGGGACGAGTGTCCCCTCGGCTGCATCCACGATCGCGCGGAGCACGTCGTCGCGCCGCTGGGTCTGGATGACCGTCCCGTCGTCGTCGCGCTTGTACTCGACCAGCGTGCCGGCCGAGTCGCGGATCGGAATGCGCGCGGGAGTGGCGCCGCCTTCCGCCACCATGATGAGCCGGACACCCGCCTCCTTGAGCGACTCCGCTGCCCGGACGACGTCGGTCGAGCGTGTCGTGCGCCTCGCCGTCGGTGAACACGACGAGCACCCGATCCGCCGCGTCGGTCGTCGCGCCCAGGAGGTCGGCGCCCTGCGACAGGACGCTGGCGAGGCTGGTCCCGCCTTGGCTCGCCAGGTCGGGGTCCAGGGCGTCGAGGTACATCCGGATGGCACTGCCGTCCACGGTGAGCGGGGCGAGGATGTAGCTTCGGCCCGCGAAGGCGATCAGCCCGAGCCGATCGCCATCGAGGTCCTGAATCAGGCGCCGCGATTCGCGCATCGCCCGCTGCAACCGATTGGGCGCCGCGTCTTCGGCGAGCATCGACCGGCTGATGTCCACGGCGAAGACGAGGCTGAGGGCGCGCGACTCGGTGTGGATCTCCGTCCGGCCCCAGCGAGGACCCGCCAACGCCACGACGGCGGCGAGGCCAACCAATCCCGATCACCAGCGGTCCCCACGCGCCACGCGACCGCGCCAGGCGGCCCAGCGCGGGCGACCAGCGTCGCGCCAGCCGGATCCGGCGCCGGCGGCCGAGCCACGCGGCGAATCCGAGACCCAGCCCGAGTACCGGCGCGAGGAAGAGGAGCAGCGGGACGTCGAAGGTCATGGCACCCGGACCACGAGCGTGCTGCCCAGGAGCAGCTCGAGCGCCAGCGCGGCGAGCCCCAGGAGCACCAGCGGCCGGGTCGCTTCCTCGTAGTTGGTGTAGCGGGTCACCTCGATCGGCGTCTTCTCGAGCTGGTCGATCTGCCGGAAGATGCGGCTCAGCGCCTCGCTGTCGCGCGCGCGGAAGTAGCGCCCGCCGGTCTTGGCGGCGATCTCCCGGAGCAGCGGCTCGTCGATGCGCACCGGCAGAAGCTCATAGCGGAACCCGCCCAGCCCGCGCCCGGTCGGGATCGGCGCTTCGCCGATGGTGCCGACGCCGATGGTGTAGACCCGGATGCCGTACGCCGCGGCCGTGGCGGCGGCGGTGCGCGGGTCGATCAGGCCCTTGTTGTTCTCGCCATCGGTCAGCAGCAGGACGACCTTCGACTTGTCGGGCGCCCGCCGCAGCCGGTTGACGGCCGTGGCGAGGCCGCTCCCGATCGCGGTGCCGTCCTCGAGGCTCCCGATCCGGAGGTCCATCACCGCCTTCTCCACCACGGCGTAGTCGAGCGTCACCGGCACCTGCGTGAGCGCCTCGCCCGCGAACGCCACGAGGCCGATCCGATCCGCCGTTCGCCCGCGGATGAAGGCCACCGCCTGGCGCTGGGCCACGACCAGCCGGTTCGACGGCGCGAAGTCCTCGGCGAGCATGCTGCTCGAAATGTCGATCGTGATCACGATCGCGATCCCCTCCTGCTTCATCTCGATCGTATCGCCGCCGATCCGAAGCCCCGCCGCGGCCACGATGAGCGCCGCCAGGCTCACCGCCCGCAGCACCGGTGGAACGGCAACCCACCAGCGCCGGGCGCTCACCGCGGCCGGGATCGAGACGTCGCTGTAGCGTGCCGCCGGCGTCTCGCCCCGGCGGCGGCGCCACCACCAGAGGGCGAGTCCGAACAGGAGCAGCAGCAGCCACGGGCGCGTGAAGCTCATGCCAGATCCGGGGTGAGGCGCGGGGCGAGCTCGCCGGCCCAGCGCGCCAGCCCGACCGCATCCGGGAAGGCCGTGTCGCCGAACCGGGCCTCGTCGAGCGAGCGAAGGACGTCGCCGAGCTCGGCGAGCGGCCAGTCCGCCCGCTTGGCGACGGCGCGGAGCACGTCCTCGGTGTCGAGCCCGACGTGTGCGGCCGGCATGCGCTCGGCGATGAGCGACCGGAGCCGCCCCGTCGCGACCGAGGCCACCGCCCGCGATTCGCCCGCGTCGGCCCAGCGCTCGAGCGGCGCCTCGTCCGCCGATTCGCTCCACATTGCCGGCCGCGGACGCGGGGATCCGCGCCGCCGCCACCACCAGTGGAGCGGCGCCAGCAGCAGCGCCGCCAGCACCAGGAGGACCACCAGCGGCACCGGGCTCGCGCTGGTCCGCGGGACGAAATCAGCGCGCGGCTGCGGCGCCAGCGTGGAATCGGGCGGGACGCGGGGCAGCACGCTGGCGATGGCGACTTGCACCACCTGCGACGGCAGCGAGTCCACCCGCCCCCCGGCACCGAGCACCAGCGGGCCGGGCAGGTCGATGGCGAGCGGGCCGGTCCGCCAGACCACGATCGGATAGCTCACGTCGGCCGAGTCCCCGCGCGGGGTCACCCGCGGCGGGCCGAGCCGCTCGATGGGCTCGGGCGCGTCCCAGTCGGCCGGCCGCAGGGTCGCGCCCGGCGGTACGACGACGGTGCGCCCGACCCAGATCGTGTCGCCGACCGTGGGGAGCGCCGTCGTCGAGTCCTGCGGCGAGATCACGAGTGCGAGCCTCATCCCCGGTGAATCCGGCGCGCCCGCTGAGCGAACGCGCGGCGCAGCGGCAGGGCGTACGGCACGCCGGTCGCGAGGTGTACCTGGTCGGCGCCCACCGCCCCGAGCGCCCGGCTCCGCTCCTCACGGCGCTGGCGCGTCAGCTCGGTCACCCGCGTGCGCACGTCCCGGCTTCCCGTGTCGACCAGCACGCGCCGGCCCGTTTCGGCGTCGAGCATCTCGATCCAGCCGGATTCGGGCAGCTCGTGCTCGCGGGGATCGTCCACGGTGATGGCCACGACCTCGTGCCGCGCGGCCAGCCGCCGGAGCGGCCGCTCCCATCCCTCGGCGATGAAGTCCGACAGCACCACCACGATGCTCCGGTGGCGGAGGAGACGGCTCGCGTACGACAAGCTCGCGGCCAGGTTGGTGCGGCGCCCCACGGGCTCGAAGGCGACCAGGTCGCGGATGACGCGGAGCGCGTGCCGCCGCCCCTTCCGCGGCGGGATGACGCGCTCGACCTCGTCGGCGAAGAGGAGCGCCCCGACGCGGTCGTTCTGGTGGGCCGCCGCGAGCGCCAGGACCGCCGCGACCTCGACCGCGAGCGACGCCTTGGTGATGGGCTCGCCGAACCGGGTCGACCCCGACTGGTCCACCAGGAGCATCAGCGTGAGCTCGCGCTCCTCGGTGAACGTCTTCACGTACGGGCTCCCCAGCCGGGCCGACACGTTCCAGTCGATGGAGCGGAAGTCGTCGCCCGCCTCGTACGCGCGCACTTCGGCGAACTCCATTCCCTGCCCGCGAAAGACCGAGCGGTACTCGCCCGCGAACAGCGAGCCCACGAGGCCCCGGGTGCGGAGCTCGATGGCCTTGACCTGCTTCAGGATTTCCGGGGATACGGCCGACATGGTGGGGAGTTACGGCACCCGCAGTGCGCCGAGGATCTTGCTCACGACGCTGTCGCTGTCCACGTCCTCCGCCTCGGCCTCGAACGTGAGCACGATGCGGTGCCGCAGCACGTCGGGCGCGAGGGCGCGGACGTCCTCCGGCACGACGTAGGCACGGCCGCGGAGATACGCGTGCGCCCGCGCCGCCTGCGCGAGCGCGATCGAGGCGCGCGGGGAGCCCCCGAACGCGATCAGCGGCGACAGCTCGGCGAGGCCGACACTGGCGGGATCACGGGTCGCGCGCACCAGGTCCACGATGTAGTCCACCACCTTCTGATCCATGTACAGCTCGGCGATCATCGCCCGCGCCGCCAGAATCGAGGCCGGATCGAGCAGCCGCTCGACCTTGATCTCCTGGCCACCGCTCATGCGGAGCAGGACTTCCTTCTCCTCGTCTCGCGTCGGGTAGCCCACGCGCACCTTGAGCATGAAGCGATCGAGCTGGGCCTCGGGGAGCGGGTACGTTCCCTCGTTCTCGATCGGATTCTGGGTGGCGAGCACCATGAACGGCTCGTCGAGCGGGTAGGTCGTGCCGCCGATGGTGACCTGATGCTCCTGCATCGCCTCGAGCAGGGCCGCCTGGACCTTGGCCGGAGCGCGGTTGATCTCGTCGGCCAGGATGATCTGGGCGAAGAGCGGGCCCTTCTTGACGTGGAACTCCTGGGTCTTCTGGTCGTAGACCATCGTGCCGATCACGTCGGCCGGCAGCAGATCGGGCGTGAACTGGATGCGCGAGAAGGAGGCGCGGATGATCTCGGCGAGCGTGCGCACCGCCAGCGTCTTGGCGAGGCCGGGCACGCCCTCGAGCAGGATGTGGCCGCCGGTCAGCAGCCCGACCAGCAACCGCTCGATCATGGCGTCCTGCCCCACGATCCGGCGGGACACTTCCTTGAGGATGCGCTGCACGGGCAGCGTCTCGGCCGGTTTGTCGGTCAGCTTCGGCGCGCTCACGCTCGCTGGCTCCTGAGGGTTGAATGGACGAAAGATAGTCGGGGAACCAACCCGCTCGACGGTCGGGGGACCGGCTCGGTTTCATTCCCCCGGCGTCATGCGGATGGCCTTGTAGAGGGCCGCTTCCTCCCGGGGAGTCAGGGGCCGGTACCTGCCGACCGGGAGGTCGCCGAGCCGCACCGGGCCGTAGGAGAGCCGCGCCAGGCGGTCCACCTTGAGCCCCATCGCCTCCGCCCAGCGGCGCACGATGCGGTTGCGCCCCTCCTCGAGCGTCACGTCGAGAATGCTTCGGCCCTCCGCGCCCGGCCGCACCCTGGTCTCGGACGGCACCACCGGCCGGCCGTCGATCACGGTCCGTTGCCGCACGGCGGCCGCGATCTCCCCCGTCGGCCGCCCGTGCACCAGCGCGGTGTATCGTCGTGGGATGTGGTAGCGGGGATGGGTGAGGCGGTGCACCGCCTCACCGTCGGTCGTGAGCAACAGCAGGCCCGTCGTCATCACGTCCAGCCGGCCTACGTAGGTGAGCCCGGCATTGTTGGGGATGGCGTCCAGCACGGTGGGGCGGCCTTCCTCGTCGCTCGCCGTCGTGACCACCCCGAGCGGCTTGTGAAAGGCGAGCCAGCGCCGCTCCTGCAGCTTCACCGCGCGGCCCCCCACCGTGATGCGCTGGGTCGCGGGATCCACCTTCATGCCGAGCGTCGCCACCTTCCCGTCCACCCGCACCTTGCCGTCGGTGATGAGCTCTTCCGCGGCGCGGCGTGAGGCGACCCCCGCGCGGGCGAGCGCCCGCTGGAGTCGCATCTCGGTCACGATTCTGCCTCGACGTAGGCGGCCGCGTCGTCGGAGCCTTCGGTGCTGGGACGATGCGGCTGCAGCGCGATCGTGAGCTCCTCCGCCCGGGGAAGGTCGGCCAGGTCCCGGAGCCCGAGCAGCTCGAGGAACATCGCGGCCGTGCCGTACAGCAGCGGGCGCCCGAGCGCCTCGCTTCGGCCGACGACCTCGATCAGCCCCCGCTCCTGCAGCGAGCGCAGGACGCCGCCCGCCGAGACGCCGCGGATCTCCTCGATCTCCGCCCGCCCGACCGGCTGGCGGTAGGCGATCACGGCCAGGGTCTCGAGTGCCGCGGCCGTCAGCTTCGGCGCGCGCACGGAGAAGTGGGCGCGCTCGATCGCCGCCGCGTGGATCGGCCGGGTCAGGATCTGGTAGCCGCCCGCCATCTCCAGCAGCTCGACGCCGTGCTGCTCGAAGTCGTAGTGCTCGCGGATCTGCTCGAGGGCGACGCGCACGTCGGCCAGGGTCGCCTCCTGGTCCAGCGTGGACAGCTCTTCGACGGTGAGCGGGCGGGCGGCGCTGAAGAGCGCGGCCTCAAGCAGCTGGGCGAGCGGGGTCACGGGCGATCACCATCGGCGCGAACGCGGCCGGTTGTACGAGTCGGAGAGTGCCCCGCTTGGCGAGCTCCAGCAGGGCCAGGAGGGTCGACAGGACGTCCACGATGGTCGGGCGCGGGCCCAGCGCCTCGAGCCAGCCGAATTGCTCGCGCTCGTCCAGCAGCTGCTCGATGCGGCGGGTCGCGCCCTCGACGTCGAGCGGACGGGCCACCACCCGGTGCAGCACAGGCGACGGAATCGCCGCGACCACGCGCTCCACGGCCTGCAGCATTTCGAGCAGGTCGAGGGTGAGCGGTGGCGGCGGCAGCTGGGGCGGCGGCGGCAGGTACCCCCGCGCGAACTGCTCCGCGCGGCGCTCGGCCGAGCGGCCGAGCCAGACGGCGATCTCCCGGATCTGCTGGTATTCGAGCAGCCGCCGCACCAGCTCGGCGCGCGGATCCTCCCAGCCGTCCTCCTCGCTGTGCCGCGGCAGCAGCATCTGTGCCTTGAGCCGCACGAGGCGGCTCGCCATGTCGAGGTAGTCGGCCGCCTGGTTGAGGCCGAGCTCATGGATGGCGTGGAGGAACTGGTCCGCGATCCGCGCGATCGGGATGTCGGCGATCTCGAGCTGCTCCTCGCGCAGGAGGTGGAGCAGCAGATCGAGCGGGCCGTTGAAGGCGTCGAGCTGGACGACGAAGCCCGGGCCGGCGCCGAGCGCCGTGGTCGGAGCTTCGGGCTGCGTCACTTCGGGGGCCGTCATGAGAAGATGTTCCATCCGTCCCCCACGCTGAAGGGCAGGATCAGCCGGAGCAGCAGGAGCATCCCGCCGCGCGCCGGCGTGAGCAGGAAGTCGATGGCGGGCCGGAACACGAACATGAGAGCGAACAGCGGCAGGTAGCCGAATCGGCCCAGGCCGCGATACCACGCCCCCGCGCGAGCGGGCAGCGCGTGATAGAGCAGATGCGAGCCGTCGAGCGGCGGGATCGGAATCAGGTTGAAGAAGCACAGCACCAGGTTGAGCCAGATGCCGTAGACCATCATGCGCTGCGCGGTGTCGAACGCCGTGGCGGCGCCGGGGAGGTGCCGCGCGATCATCCCGACCAGGACGAAGAGCACCGCGAAGACCACGGAGAGCATCAGGTTGGTGGCGACGCCCGCGGCTGAGACGATGATGTCGCCGCGGCGGTAGTTGCGGAACTTGCGCGAGTTCACCGGCACCGGCTTGGCACCGCCGAAGGTGAACCGACCTCCCGAGCCGAACCACAGCAGCGCCGGCAGGAGCAGGCTCATCCAGGGATCGATGTGGGGGACGGGATTCAGGGTGACGCGGCCGAGCGTGTAGGCCGTGTCATCGCCCTGCTGGAGCGCGGTCACCGCGTGCGCGTACTCGTGCGCGACCATGGCGAAGACCAGCATCGGGAGCGCGAGAATGAAATCGCTGATCTGGGCGTCCAGGGGTGCGTCCTGTTCGGTCGGGGTCGCGGAAGGTTAAGCTGCCGTCGAGAGCAAGTCAAAGCGGCTCGCCGCTTGACCTTGCGCTGGTCGCGGTCTATCTTCCGCCCCGCGTTGTCCGATCGGACTGTTCTGAATCCTTACCCGAGGTTGTCGTGCCGCGAATTCGATCCGCCAAGAAGCGCATGCGTCAGGCCAAGACCCACGCAACGCTCAACCGCACCCAGCGCAGCCAGCTGCGCACGGCTATCAAGAAGGTGCGGTCCACTGCCGGCGCCGAGGCGCAGAGCGCGTACGACGAGGCCGTGCAGCTCCTCGATCGCGCCGGCCGGAAGCGGATCATCCATCCCAATGCCGCGGCGCGGCAGAAGAGCCGCCTCGCCAAGCTGGTCAAGGGCGCGACCAAGAAGTAAATCGCCCCACCCCAGACGGCATGGAAAACGGGCCCCGGTGAAGGGGCCCGTTTGCATTCCCAGCGATCGCCGCAGAAACCACTCTAATATGATCATCCAAGCCACTGTGCAGCAATGACTTGCGCCGGAAGGTTCAGATGCCGGCGAGCTCCGCCCCGCACCGCTCGCAGTACCACTCCGTCGGGCGGTTGAGCGTCCCGCATTCCCCGCACTTGAGCGTCTTGGCCACTCCTGCCGCGCCGGGCTTGCCTGGTGCGGTCGCCGATCCCGCGGTGGACGCAACATCGGCCGACCGTACCGACCCTCCCGCCCCCGGATTGCTTGCTCTGCGTGACGATGGGCTCGGCGGAGGCGGTGCCGGCTTCCGCTCTTCCTCGGTGGCTACGGACTTGATAAACGCGAGCTCGTCGCCGGGGGGCGTCGCGTGGACCACCTCTGGCTCCCGTCCCGGTGGCTTCGGCGGCGCCTTCGCCACGGGAGGCGGCGGCTCCTCCACCACCGGTGGCGGTTCCGGCTCGGCCACCACGGCCACGGGCGGTGGTGTTGGAGCCGGCGGCGGTGGCGCTGGTGGGGCGGGTTTCGGCGCGGCGGCGATCAGCCCCTGCACTTCCGCCAGTCGCGCAATCTCGTCGCCCACCGCCCGCAGCTCGCCGCGGAGACGGCTCAGCTGCTCGCTGCTCTGGTCGCTGATCCGCCGCCATTCGTCCTCGGTGTACTCGCCCACCGTGTGACGGACCTCCGCCTCGGCCAGTTCCTCTTCGACGTGCCGCCGGTCGTGATCGAGGCCCGCCTGGGTCCCCTTGTGACGATCGAGCTCCTCCGCAATCGTGGCCGAATGGCCGCGAAGCTGGTCGATCACCCCGCGCAGCCGCGCCTCGTAGTCCCCGCGCACTTTCGCTCGAACCGCAGGCGGCGCTTTGTCGCCGGCCGAGTCCAGGCGCGCGAGCCACTGCTCGTACTGGGCGCGCTGATGCAGCAGCCCTTCGATCGTGCTGTCAGTATCCGTGGTCGGTTTGGCCATGACGAGGCTTTCCTCTCAGCCGCTCGAGGTCGGTCATCTGGTCGGGTGTGAGGCGCGTTATCGGGCCGAGGCTGCGGGCTGCCGCGAGAATCCGGGCGGCGTGCTCGAGGCTTTCCATTCGGATGCGGGCCGCCGCCAGCGTGGGACCCCAGGTCACGGCGCCGTGGTTGGCCAGCAGTACGGCCTCGTGTGCCTCCAGAAACGGTTCGACCGCATCGCCGAGCGCCGGCGTCCCGGTGGTCGCGTACGGCACCAGCGGCACCTCGCCCATCAGGAGCGTGACTTCCGGCAGCACGTTTCCGGGGATGCCCTCGCCCGCCACGGAGAACGCTGTGGCCGTCGGCGGGTGCGCGTGGACCACCGCGCCGCAGTCGCGCCGGCGCCGATAGACCCGAAGATGCAAATCTAACTCGGTCGTGGCCGTGCGGGAGCCGCCGAGCTGCCGGCCGTCCAGGTCCACGTCCACCATGTCCTCAGGGCCGAGCTCCGACTTGAGGAGACCCCGAGGTGTCACCAGGAGACAGTCTGGCCGGTAGCGGACCGACACGTTCCCGTCCTGGCCCGCGATCAACCCCCGCTGCCACAGTCGCCGGCAGCAGAGCGCGATCTCACGGGCGACGTCGGAGCGGTGCATGCCATCACCCTGGGCGGCGAAACACCACCTGCCCCCGTACGATCGTCAGGTCCGCCCGGCCGCGGAGGCGCCGGCCGCCGAACGGCGTGTTCCGGCTCTTGGAGAGGAATTCGCCGGGCTCCACCGTCCACTGGGCGGCCGGATCGATCACGACCACGTCGGCAGCGGCACCCGGGGCGAGGCTCCCCCCGGGGAGATTGAAGATCTTGGCCGGCATCGTGCTCATCCGGCGCACCAGCGTCGGCAGGTCGACCAGCCCGCCATCCACCAGCTCGGTGATCGCCAGGCCCAGCGCGGTCTCCAGCCCGATGATGCCGTTGGGCGCGTCGTCGAACTCCCGCTCCTTCGCGTCGTAGTGGTGCGGCGCGTGATCGGTGCAGATCACGTCGATCGTGCCGTCCTTGAGCGCCTCGCGGATCGCCTCGCGGTCCTCGGGTTCTCGCAGCGGCGGGTTCATCTTGGCGTTGGTGTTGTACCCTTCGCACGCCTCGTGGGTCAGCGTGAAGTGGTGCGGGCAGGCTTCGGCCGTCACCCGCAGCCCCTTGTCCTTCGCCCGACGGATCAGCTCGACCGAGCCCCGGGTCGACATGTGACAGAGGTGTACGTGCCCTCCGGTCAGCTCCGACAGCAGGATGTCACGCGCGACCATGATCTCCTCGGCGGCGGCCGGCACGCCCTTCAGGCCGAGCCGGGTGGAGACGATTCCCTCGTGCATCGCGCCGCCGGCGGCGAGCGTCGGATCCTCGCAGTGGTCGGCGACGGGAATGCCGAAGGTGCGCGAGTACTCCAGCGCCGTCCGCATCAGGTGGCTCGACGCGACCGGCTTCCCGTCGTCACTGACGGCGACCGCGCCGGCCCCCACCAGCTCGCCGAATTCCGCGAGCTGCTGCCCCCTCTGCCCGAGCGACACCGCGCCGATGGGATAGACCCGCGCCTTCCCCGCCCGCTGCGCCTGGCTGACGATAAACCCGACCGCGGCCTGGTTGTCCGTCACCGGATCGGTGTTGGGCATCGCGCACACGGCGGAGAACCCGCCGGCCGCGGCGGCCATGGCGCCCGTCGCCACCGTCTCGAGATCCTCCTGTCCCGGCTCGCGCAGGTGCACATGAAGATCGATCAGGCCCGGCGCCACCACGCGACCGCCGGCCTCGATGACCTCGGCGCCGTCGGGCCGTCCCAGACCCTGCCCCAGCGCCTCGACCTTGCCGTCCTGCAGCAGCAGGTCCGCCAGTTGGTCGAGGGCGCGCGAGGGGTCGATCACCCGGCCGCCGCGGATCAGGATCGGTCGCATCGTCAGTCCCCGGGATGCGCCCAGTTGGGCGCGCCGCCGGCCAGCAGATAGAGCACCGCCATGCGCACGGCGACGCCGTTGGTCACCTGCGGCAGGATCACGCTGTGGGGGCCGTCGGCCACGTCGCTGTCGATCTCGACGCCGCGATTCATCGGCCCCGGGTGCAGGATGAGCAGATCCTTCGGCGCGCGGGCCAGCCGCTCGGTGGTGACGCCGAACACCCGGTTGTACTCGCGCAGCGAAGGAAGAAAGCCGGCCTCCATGCGCTCGAGCTGGAGCCGGAGCACGTTCAGGGCGTCGGCCCATTGGATCGCGTCCTCGATCCGCGGCAGGATGGTGACGCCGAGTTCGTGCACGTTTCGAGGCAGCAGGGTCGCCGGGCCGCACACGCCCACCTCCGCGCCCAGCTTGGTCAGACCCCAGATGTTGCTGCGCGCGACCCGGCTGTGCAGGATGTCGCCGCAGATGGCGATCTTGAGCCCCTCGATCCGCCCGAACCGGTCGCGCAGCGTGAGAATGTCGAGCAGCCCCTGCGTCGGGTGCTCGTGCTTGCCGTCGCCGGCGTTGATCACGTTGCTGCGAATCCGCTGGCCGAGGAACTGCGCCGCGCCCGACGACCCGTGGCGGATCACCACCATGTCGATCCGCATCGCCTCCAGGTTCCGGGCGGTATCCACCAGCGTCTCGCCCTTGGAGACGGAGGAGCCGGCGGTCGCCACGTTCACCGTGTCGGCGCTCAGGCGCTTCTCGGCGAACTCGAAGGAGATCCGGGTGCGGGTCGACGCCTCGAAGAACAGGTTGACGATGGTCTTGCCGCGGAGGGCCGGCACCTTCTTGATCGCCCGTTCGCTCACTTCCTTGAACGGCTCGGCGGTGTCGAGGATGAGGCGGAGCTGGTCGGGGCTCAGCGTCTCGAGTCCGACCAGGTCCTTGCCGAGGCTGAGGCCGCTCACGTCAGCCTCGCACCAGCTCGACGGCGTCGCGGCCGTCGAGCTCGGAGACGAACACGTCGACCCGGTCGCCCGGGCCGGTGCTCACCGTGGTCCCCACGATGTCCGCCTGGATCGGCAGCTCGCGGCCGCCGCGATCGATGAGCACGCAGAGCAGAATCCGGCGCGGCCGGCCGAAGTCGGCGCACTCGTCGAGCGCCGCGCGCACGGTGCGGCCGGTGTAGAGCACGTCGTCCACGATCACGACGGTCCGGCCCTCGAGGTCGGGTAGCCGGGTCTCGCCCACCACCGGCCGCGCGCCGACCGTCTGCAGATCGTCGCGGTAGAGGGTGATGTCGAGCTTGCCGGTCGGCACGCTGGAGCCTTCGGATTGATCGATGAGACGCTTGAGTCGGTCGGCGAGCTCGACGCCGCGGCGTTGGATTCCGACAAGCACCAGGTCGTCCGTGCCGTGTCCCCGTTCGACGATCTCGGTGGCCATGCGGACCAGCGTTCGGCCGAGCGCGCGATCGTCCAGAAGGGGTGTCCGGGAGGGCATCGGGGCGGGAAGGTAGTGGGCGGCCTGCGGTGGCGCAACTCGTGCTGCGCCAGTAGGAACGCCCGCCGCCCGCGGGCGGTCTAGGCGGCGTCCTCCCGGGCCGACCGGAGCGTTGTGTCGGGCTCGGCGGGCAACGTGGCTGGCCGGCGGGCCGATGGCGTGGTCCGGGCCGCCCACACCCGTGCCGCCAGCACCAGCGCCAGCGCCGCCGCGAACCACAGCGGGGTCCGTACGTCCCTCTTCACCAGCCAGAGATAGTGAAGCACTCCGCCGATCACCGCCGGATAGATGAGGCGGTGGAGCTGCCGCCAGCGCCTCCCGCCCAGGCGCCGCACCCAGCCCTTGGTGGAGGTGATCGCCAGCGGCACCAGCATCAGGAATGCGCTGAAGCCGACGAGTACCCATGGGTGCTTTCCGACGTCTTCGGCGATGTCGGCCACGCTCAGTGACTGATCGAACACCACGTACGACACGAAGTGCAGCAGTGCGTACCAGAATGCTGTGAGCCCGATGAGCCGACGCGTGCGGATGATCTCGTTCCAGCCGCCGAGCCGGCGGAGCGGTGTGATCGCGAGCGTGAGGAACAGCGTCACCAACGCCGTCGTGCCGGTCACGTGCTGAATGAACTTCACCTGATCGCCGTCCGCGCGCCCCGTGAGCAGCGCGAACAGGATCCAGGCGCACGGCAGCACCGCCGTCACGTACAGCACCGGCTTCACCACCCGAGCCACCACAGCGCCGCGGGTCACGCGCCTAGAAGTTCTTCCGGAGGTCCATACCCGCGTACAGCGAGGCTACCTGATCGGCGTAGCCGTTGAACGGCAGCGTCTTCCGCTTGAAAAACTCGCCCACCCGGCGCTCGCGCGCCTGGCTCCAGCGCGGGTGATCCACTTCCGGGTTCACGTTGGCGTAGAAGCCGTACTCGTCCGGCGCGGCGATGTTCCACGTCGTCCTCGGCTGCGATCCGACGAAGCGGATCCGGACGAGCGCCTTCCCGCCCTTGAACCCGTACTTCCAGGGCACCACCAGGCGGAGCGGCGCACCGTTCTGGTTGGATAGCGGCTTCCCGTAGAGACCGGTCACCAGCAGCGTGAGCGGATGGCGCGCCTCATCCATTCGGAGCGCCTCGGTGTACGGCCAGTCGAGGATGCCGCGCTGCTGCCCCGGCATCTGCCGCGGATCGAGCGAGCGTGGTGACCTCGACGAACTTCGCCTTGCTCGTCGGCTCCAGGCGGTCGATCAGCCGGCCGAGCGGGATGCCCATCCAGGGAACGACCATGGACCAGCGCTTCGACGCAGCGGTGGCGGTACACCCGCTCCTCGGGCGGCAGACCCTTGAGCAGGTCGTCGAGATCGTAGGTCGCCGGCTTCGCTACCTCGCCCGCGATCTCGACCTTCCACGGACGCGCGAGGAGCTGGCCGGCGTTTCGGGCGGGATCGTCCTTGTCGGTGCCGAACTCGTAGTAGTTGTTGTAACCGGTCACGTCTGCCCATGGCGTGAGCTTGTCGTCGTCGCCGAAGCGCCGGGGGAAGCCGAACGGTGATGTGGGAACCAGCTCCCCCAATGCTACGCCAGCCAATCCAGCCGCCTTGAGAAAGTCACGCCTCGTGATGTAGAGCCGCTCGTCTGTGATCTCGGAGCTCGGAATATCGGGCGGACGGGTGATCAGCATCGGGTCTCCTGCGCGAAGGGACCTTCTAACTTCACCAGGATACGCCGCCAGGGCGAATTCGGTTCCCACGGCGCGGGCTCGCGACCTTCCCAGAAAGGCAGAACTCCGGCAGATCCGAGCTATCGGATCTGCCGGAGTTTCACGCCGCGTGCCCGCGGCGACGGACAGGGCGGGATTCGAACCCGCGATACGCCTTGCGACGTATGCCACGCTTTCCAGGCGTGGCGCCTTCAACCACTCGGCCACCTGTCCCGAAGGTCGCCGGGCAGGCCCGGCGCGCCGGATGTTTAGTGGCGCTGGGTCAGGAAGTCAATCGGTTGTCTACACGCGACTTACTGTGATAACTCCGGCCGCGGCCGGGTCGCCGAACTCGTGGGCCAGCATCGCGGCATAAGTCCCGCGCGCCGCCCGGAGCTCGTCGTGGCTTCCCTGCTCCACGATCCGGCCGTTGGCCATCACGACGATCCGGTGGGCCTGGGCCACCGTCTCCAGCCGGTGGGCGATCAGGAGCGTCGTCCGGTTCCATGCCAGCCGGGTCAACGCCTCCTGCACCAGTCGCTCGCTCTCCGCGTCGAGCGCGCTGGTCGGCTCGTCGAGCACCAGGATCGCTGGGTTCTGCAGCATCGCCCGCGCGATGGCAATGCGTTGCCGCTGGCCGCCCGAGAGGCGGCTTCCCCGCTCGCCCACCACCGTGTCATACCCGTTCGGTAGCGCCTGGATGAACCCGTGCGCGTTGGCCGCGCGCGCCGCCGCCTCGATCTCCTCGCGTGACGCGCTGGGACGCGCGTAGGCGAGATTGGCGAGCACGGTGTCGTTGAACAGAAACGGCTCCTGCGGGACCACACCGATCTGCGCACGCAGTGACGTCAGGGTGAGCTCGGCCACGTCCTGCCCGTCGATCGTGATCCGGCCCGCCTCGGGCACGTACAGCCGTTGGAGCAGCTGGGCGATCGTCGACTTGCCCACCCCGCTCGGACCCACGAGCGCCACGGTCTCGCCGGCGGGCACCTCGAAGGTCACGTCGTGCAGCGTCGGCATGCCGCGGCGGAAGCTGAACTGAACGTGCTCGAACCGCACGTGCCCGCGCAGACGGCCCGCGTGGATCGCGGTGGGCTGGTCCTGTGCCGCCTTGTCCGCCTCGAGGATCGTGAGGATCGACTCGAACGAGACCGTGGTCTTCCGGATCGTCTGGTAGAGCGATGTGAGCGTCTGTACCGGCGTCACCAGCCCGCCGACGAACGCCAGGAACGCCATCAGCGTGCCGAGCGTGATCTCGCCCCGGAGGATGAGCACCGTACCCAGCCCGATCGCGACCAGCCGGGCGAGCCCTGCCGCGACGCTCCGCACTCCGCCGGTCATCGCGTCGCGGCGCACGCCGCGGGCGACGATCGCGTTGCCGCGGTCCACCCCGTCGAGGAAGATGAGCTGCTCGCGCCGCTCGGCGCCGCACGCCTTCACCGTCACGATGCCGCTCATCACCTCGGCGAACCGGCTGTAGAGCCGCGACCAGCGCTCGGCGAGCTTGCGCTCGCGCTCGGTCTGCTCCCGCGCGGCCCACACGCCGATCAGGGCGGGCAACGGAAGCACCACCAGCACGGCCAGCGTCAGCCGCCAGTCGAGCCGGAGCATCGCCAAGGCGGCCAGCCCGAAGTACGCGATCCCCGCCATCGCCCCGAGCAGCTCGCTCACCGCCGCGGCGAAGCCGGGAATGTGCTGGTTCACCTTGAGCACCATGGAGCCAACCGAGCCCTCCTGATGGTAGCTCATCGGCAGGGTGTTGAGGGCACCGACCACGTCACGCCGAACGTGGAAGTCCACGCCCAGTCGGACGTCCCAGGTGCGGACACTGATCCGGCCCGCCAGGGCAGCCCGCACGATCTCGAGCCCCACCAGCGCGACGACCGAGTGCAGCACCGCGGTCCGCACCGCCGCGTGGGACACCGACCCGCCAAGCGCGTCCACGATCCGCTTCATCACCAGCGGCTCGATCACCCCGACTACGGCGACGAGCAACGACAGGACGGCGATCTCGGCGACGTGGCGGCGAAACGGCTGGAAGTACGGGAGCGCGCGGGTCCATAGGCGGCGGGCCTCGCTGGCCGACGGCCGCGGGCCCCTGGCGGTGCGCCGCCGGTCGGGCGACTCGGCCCAGGGGGAGATCGGGATGCGACGGAATTCCGAGCGGAAGGCACGGGTGATGGGAGCCGCGAGCTGTTCGGTCAGCTCACCCAGGTTCTCGGTGAGCGCCTCCAGTACCTCGAGGCTTCGGCTGATCGGGCTCACGACCCGCGGCCGGGGAGTGCAATGGACAGTGCGGAACGCAACGACTCATCCCTTGGGTGACGGGGCTCGGTGGGCGATCGGGCCCATCAGGGGAACGCGCGCGCGAACGAGGCAGGATGCGGGCCAGGGGCACGAAGCGGCGCCGCCGGGGTGGCCGACGGCGCCGCTTCGGGTCGATCGGGCCGGGTCACTCGCCGCGCTGTTGGGCCCCGCCCTTCAGCGTTCTCGCCGTCTCGACCATGCCGATGAACTCGGCGCGATACCCGTTCTCGTCCTCGCCGCGGGCCCCGCGCGCGAGCGCGAGCACCTGCTCGAAGCTGGCCCCCCCGCGGTGCTCCGAGTCGCGGAGCAGCAGGGCAAACCCGGCCACAGCCGAGGCGAACCGCATGTCCTCGGTCGCCTGCCCGCCGCTCCGCTCCTTGACCGGGGTCTCCAGCAACCGGCTGACTGTGCCCTGGGGATCCTTGTACCGGACCCGCACGGTCAGGAGCTCGTCGCTCCGGCGAGCCTCCGGCCGGACGCTGACCTGCTGATAGGTGAGGCTGTCGTCGGCCGTCGCCATCGGCTTGGCACCTACCGGCACGATCTCGTAGAGCGCCGTCACCGAGTGGCCCGAGCCCAGCTCACCTGCGTCCTTCTTGTCGTCGGCGAAGTCCTCGCGGTTGAGCAGCCGGTTTTCGTAGCCGAGGAGCCGGTAGGATCGGACCCGCGCGGGGTTGAGCTCAACCTGGATCTTCACGTCCTTCGCCACCGTGAAGAGCGTGCCGCCGAACTCCTGCACGAACACCTTCTGCGCCTCCCGGAAGGTGTCGATGTAGGCGTAGTGACCGTTTCCCTTGTCGGCCATCTGCTCCATCTTGGAGTCCTTCAGGTTCCCGGTGCCGAAGCCGAGAACGGTCAGGAAGGTTCCCTCCTCGCGGCGCTGCTCGATCAGGCGCACCATCTCCGCGTCGGAGCTCACGCCGACGTTGAAGTCGCCGTCGGTGGCCAGAATCACCCGGTTGTTCCCCTCCCGATTGAAGTGCTCGCGAGCCACGTCGTACGCCAGCCGGATCCCGGCGCCGCCGGCAGTCGATCCTCCGGCCTCCAGCCGGTCGATCGCCTCCAGGATCGTGGTCTGATCGCTGCCGCTCGTCGGCGGCAGCACGAGTCCGGCCGCGCCGGCGTAGACGACGATCGCCACCCGGTCCTCGGGTCGAAGCTCCTTCACCAGGGCGCGGAACGCCTGCTTGACCAGCGGCAGCTTGTCGGGGGACTGCATCGATCCCGACACGTCGATCAGGAACACGAGATTGCTCGGCGGAAGCTCCCGGGTCGGGACCCGATGGGCCTGCAGGCCGATCCGCACGAGCCGATGGTCCGGCGCCCATGGGCACGGGCCGACCTCGGTCGAGACCGCGAAGGGGTGGCGGCCGGTACGATCGGGGTAGCGATAGGGGAAGTAGTTCACCAGCTCCTCGAGCCGGACGGCGTCGACCGGTGGCAGCGTGCCCTGACTCAGGAACCGACGCACGTTGCTGTACGAGGCCGCGTCCACGTCGATCGAGAAGGTCGACACCGGCGTCGTGAGCGCCGTGAGGAAGCGATTTTCGTTGATCGCGTTGTAGTTCTCGGTGTTGCCCGGTTCGCGCTGCCAGCGCCACGGCTCGGCCCCCGCCGTCACGCCACCTGACGCGCCCGCCGCCGGCGATGCGGCGCGCATCAGCATGTCCGCTTCAGCAAGCGGCGCCACCTGGCTCTTCGCCGCCGCCTCTTCGTCCCGCAACTCCCTGGATGAGGGCTGGTTGGCCGCCTGGTCACGGCGCCCGGCGGCGGCCAGGGTGAAGTTGAGCGTCAGTCGCCCGCCAGTCTGCAGCGTCCCTGCCGATTCCGCGGCCCGGTAGCCCACCCGCGACGCCCGCACCGTGACGCGCCCCGTCGGGACCGCCGGAAGCAAGTAGGCGCCGGCGGTGTCGGTGAGAGTGGAGAGCGCGGTACCGACGACCTGGACCTGTGCATGAACGATCGGCGTGCCCGTGCCGTCCCGCACCGTGCCGGCCACCTGGCCGGTGGTGGGCGCCCGTCGGACCGGTGCGGCCCCCGTGGCCGCCAGGGTCAGGGACAGCACGGCGACCAGGCCCGGCGTACGCCGGACGAGCGACCAGGGTGCGGCTCGCATCGAGTCCTCCCGCTGCAGGATGTGGCGTTGAAGCCGGCGGCCGGATAGCACGCCGGAACCACGCGGGAGATGCGTGAACCTCGAGGCTTGCACACGAGGCGCTGCAGCGCGCCGGGCTCGGGGTGAAGGACCTGGACCTGATCGAGCTGAACGAGGCGTTCGCGGCCCGGGTGCTAGCGTGCATGCGGGAGCTCGAGCTCGATCCGGAGCGGACCACATCTATGGCGGGGCGATCGCGCTGGGTCACCCGCTGGGAGCGAGTGGCGCGCGCGTCCTCACGACGCTGGTCCACGCGCTCGCACGCACCGGTGGCCGATACGGGTTGGCGACGATGTGCATCGGCGTCGGCCAGGGAATCGCGATGGTGGTCGAGCGGTGTAGGCCGCCCTTAGTTGGTCGCTCCCCGTCGCCGCTCGAATTCCGACCGCGCCCGACCGATCAATGTCAGGGCCTCCTCACGCTCCGCGTCGGTATTCCAATCGCGGCTTGCCCCCGCCGCCGTGTCGAGCCGTGCGATCCACCGCAGGAAGTACTCAGCGTCGTCACGCGACCGCACCGCCTCCGCTCCCACCGTCACGTAGATCGGGCTCGTCGTCGCATAGGGATAGAGGTCGAGCACCGGCTCCATGGCGCGATCACTCCGGGCACGGAGCAGGAACCAGCCACTCGCGCGCACCGGCAGGCGCACTTGGACGTCCGCCCGGGTACGGTCGCCGGCGAGCGGGATGTCCCGGACGACCTCGCCGTTTCCCACGATCTCCAGATGGTCCACGGGTACGTTGGAGCGGAGCGTCACGCGCGCCACCAACTCGTGCGAGCCGACTGGGAGGCGGATCTCGTCGCCCAGGCTGCGTCCGCCGAGCGTGAACTCGAGCAGGGGTCCGTTGGTGGCGAAGCTCCGCCCGGCCTTGAGCGAGTCCAGCAGCCGCCGCTGATCGAGCGCGCCGCCGGTTCGGACGTAGACCCGGTTCATCCCTACTGGCCCGCGGAGCGAGGCGAAGTTGGCCATCGCATCCGTCCCGGCACCGGCGGGGAGCCGGAATCCGCAGTTGAGCATCCGGTACCAGACGTGCGCCGTGGCCATCGGGTCGTCCACGAAGCCGAGCGCCTCGTAGTAGTCCACCTTGCCCAGCGCGACGTCCACCGGGAACTCGGCCGTCAAGGCGCGCGTGGTGTCCTCCGGCGCGGGGTCGCTGTCGAATGGATGCACGTAGCCCACGATGGCCCCCTGGGCGCGGGCGAGGTCCGCGACGGCGTCGTTCATCGGCCAGAGGCTCGCCGCCGCGGTGGCGGCGTACCCGGCGTAGCCCGGCAGCAGGACGTGGTCGCGGAGACCGAGCAGTCCGACATGGCCCCAGACGCTGGTGTGATACTCCTGGTCGTGCACGATCAGCGTGCGCTCGGTGGAGGCCGGATCGCGCCCGACAGGGTACTCGATGTCCGGAATCGCGGCCTTCCTTGTTGACGATGAGATTCTCGACCAGGTCGAGGTCCTCGGCTCGCGCCTGGAACGCGAGCCGCCGGGGCGTGTTGCGGTACGCGCCACCGTAGTTCATGTGGACGTGCAGGTCGGCGCTGTACCAGCCGCGGGCCGCCAGGTTGCTCAACGGTCGCAACGTCACCCGGAGCGTGGTGTCGGCATCGGCGCGGATCTCGACGCTGCGCCGCTCGACCCGCATCTCGGGCCCGCGTGACACCTCGACCGTGTACCGGCCGGCGGGGAGCGTGAGCACGTCGCGCCCCGCCGTGTGGAAGTAGCCGTACTCGAATCGTCGGTCGCGGCGGTCGAACCCGTCGTCCGCGTGCCGCCAGGCGTCGTCCGGCGCGAAGCTGCGGCCGTCCGGGCCGGTGACCGACACTCGTGCGGGCTCGGGCGACCGGCTGCCGACGGCCACCCTGAGCCGACCGACCGGCGCCGCGTAGACCCGCCGCTCAGCGCGGATCACGTGCCGCGCCCCGCCGGGCAGATCGACGATCCGGAGCGACGTGTTGCCGCCGGCGCCCTCGTTCGACACGTAGGCGATCCGCCGCCCGTCGGGCGACCAGCGCGGCGCGGTGGCGTCGAACTCCCCGTAGGTGAGCTGCAGCGGATTCGCGCCGTCGGCCGTCATCAGCCAGAGCTGGTGCCACTGCCGGCCGGCGTACGAGCTGTACACCACCCGCCGGCCATCGCGGCTCCAGTCGGGACGCGCCTTCCAGGTGGTCTCCTCGTCTCGGATCTCCCGCGGCTCCCCTCCCGCGCGCGCCGGCATCCGCCAGAACGTGCCCGAGCCCCAGACATGCCCACGGTTGGACACCAGGATCAGCTCCCGTCCGTCGGGCGACCAGGTGGGCGACAGGTACTGATCCACGGTGTTGTAGTAGTACCGCGGGAGCCCGCTCTCCTTGTCCTCGGTGATCCGCTCCACCTCTCCGGCGCGACCGTCGGCCGTCACCGTCGCCACGAATACGTGCCAGCGGCCCTGGTACAGGGTGGACGTGAACGCGATCCGTCCCCCGTCGGGCGACCAGCGCGGCTCCAGACTCACCGCGCCGCCGGCCACGAGCTGGGTGTCCTTCCCGGTGCCGAGGTCGAGCAGCCGAAGCTCGATCGCGTCGTCCCGATAGGACGCGTAGACCACGCGGCGGCCGTCGGGAGACCAATCCGGCTGGTAGTCGTAGCCTGGGCCATCGGTGAGCTGGCGGGCCTCCGTCGCAGTCCACGCGCTGGCGCCAGAGCGAGCCTTGCATCGAGTAGATCAGCTCGGTCCCGTCGGGCGACCAGGCGGCGGCGCTGGGCCCGCTGGTGACCTGCGGGATGAACATCTCGCGGAAGTAATACGGATGGCGGACCTTCACCTGCTGGAGCACGGGCGCGCGCTGCGCGGCGAGAGACGGCGCGACGCCGAGCGCGATGGCGAGCGCGAGCGCCGCGGCGGCCGCGGCGGCGCGACCGTTCACCGGCGCCCGCGCCAGTAGATGACGAGGCCCAGGACGACGAAGAAGGCGGCCCCTCCGAGCACCTTCAGCTCGAACAGCCCGGCTTCGGTCGTACCGGTCGGCGGGACCGTCGCGACGTACATCGCGAACAGGGTGAGGCCCAGGCCGGCCAGACCGATCACCGTGCCCGGGGCGCGTCCCGCGAGGAGCGGCGCGCCCACGGCCACCGGCTCGCGGAACCGCAGGACCAGATAGCAGACGAACAGGTAGATGTAGGGGATGAAGTACACGAGCAACATCGTGTCGAGGATGACCAGGTAGGCCCGCTCGACCGTGGTCCCCTTGCCCAGGACCGAGACGAAGAGGAACAGCGTGGCCAGCACCGCCTGGGTGAGGATCGCGACGTAGGGCGTCTGCCAGCGCGGGTGGACCCGTCCGAACGCCGGCGGGAAGTAGCGGTCGAGCCCGATCACGAAGGCGACGCGCGCGGGTCCGGTGAGCCAGGCGCCGACGCCGCCCACGTTGCCGACGACGTACAGCGCGGCCGCGAGCGCCGGAATCCAGGCCGCGCCCCAGCCGATGTCGCGCGCCCCCACGGCCAGTGCCTGCAGGAAGCCGCTCACGATGTTCACCTCGCCGGTCGGCACGATCCAGAGGACCGACGCCGTGCCGGCGATGTAGATGAAGGCGATGAGCGGCGCCGAGATCAGGATCGAGCGCGGCAAGGTCCGCCGCGGGTCTTTGACCTCAGCCCCCATCACGGCGCCAAGCTCCAGCCCGGCGAAGGCGAACGCGATCGAGGCCCAGAGGTTGACCTCGGACTGCTCACCCAGGTTCGGGATGAGGCTCGCGGCGTCGATCGGCGTGGCCGAGGCGCGGGTGAAGAACGCGTAGGCGCCAAGGCCGACGAGCAGGACTCCGGGGAGGTAGGTCCCCAGCGCGCCGAGGTTCTGGAGCCAGCGCCCGGTGCGCACGCCTACGATGTTGAGCCACACCGCCAGCCAGAGCGCCGCGAGCGTGGCCGGCAGCACGTACGTCCAGCTCTCCGCCAGGCCCGTCTGCCCGCGTCCGATGGCATAGGTCCCCACCACCGCGGTGGACATGAGCAGGTTCGGATAGTACAGGATGTTGTTGACCCAGTAGCACCACCCGCACATGAACCCGTGCCCCTCGCCAAAGGCGCGCTTGGTCCAGGCGTAGATCCCGCCCTCGTCGGGGTAGCGGGCTGCGAGGTCGCTCACCGCGAGTCCCTGCGGCACGAAAAACAGCAGACCCGCAAGCACCCAAAGGGTGATCGAGCTCGGCCCCGCCGCCGCCGCCGTGGCGAACCACCGGAGGCTGGCGACCGCCACGATGTTGAACAGCACCATGTCGCGCAGGCCCAGCGCGCGCGGCAGGACCGGATGCGCCGCGTCCGCGGCGGGAGGAGCGGTGGCGGCGCTCATGTGCGGCGTCAGCCCTTCAGGAAGAGGCGATGAGGATCGAGCACGTCGCGGAGCAGGTCGAGCTCCTTGGCCGAGGGCGGCTCGACGGCAGAGACCGCGGGCCGCACCCGGAGCGGCCAGCCGACTCCCGCGCTCACCTCGTCCGCGGTCACGCCCGGATAGAGTGCGGCGAGCACGAGCTCCCCACTGGCCGGGTCGGCCTCGAGGATGGCTTTGTCGGTCACGACCTTGACTGGACCGGCGCCCGGCATCCCGAGCTCGCGCCGCGTGCGCCCTCGAACCAGGTGGCCGGGACTGGTCACGAAGTCCACCTGCTCGGGAAATGCCCGCCGGCTGAGCCGGCTGATGACCACCGTTCGGCGCGCATGGATGGCGATCTCGGTGGCCCCTCCGCTCCCGGGCAGCCGCACCTCCGGGCGGTCGTAGCTGCCGACCACCGTGGTGTTGATGTTGCCGTAGCGATCGATCTGCGCGCCGCCGAGAAATCCGACCTCGATCCGCCCGTTCTGCAGCAGCGACTGGAAGACGTCCGCCATGCCGCACACCATCAGCGATCCGGTGACGAGCGACGGGTCCCCGATCGATACCGGAAGGCGCTCCGGCACGGCCCCGACGGCGCCGGACTCGTAGATGAGGACGAGGTTGGGCGCATGTGTCGCCCGGGCGAGGTTGCATGCCAGATTGGGAAGCCCGATGCCGACGAACACGACCTCGCCGTCGCGCAGCTCGCGCGCGGCGACGGCTGCCATCATCTCCGCGGGGGTGTAGGTCACCGGCATGGCAGGAGTACTAGAACCCATAGTTCACCCCGGCGCACACCCGCATGTCGGCCCGGAGTCGCTCGAGCCCGCCCGTGCGCGCCACGTACTCCGACCGATCGCGCACCCCGTACACGAACTCGTCCAGGTACGCGGCCAGCGCGGCCGGCTCGCGGGAGATCTTCTCCCACCCGACGTAGAACTCGTTGTCCCGGTCATAGTAGCCCTGGGCGTAGGAGGGGTGCGCGCCCCATGGCTCCACCACCACCGCGTCCACCGCGAGGCCCGGGATCACGGTGCGGTTGGGGTCCGCACGGATCACCCGTTCGTCCACCAGCTCCTCGACCACGACGATCACCCGGCTGGAAGCGAATGCGGCCTCCTTCTGAACGCCCAGCAGCCCCCAGATCTGGGTGTTGCCCTGCGCGTCCGCCCGCTGGGCATGCACGATGGTGACATCGGGATTGAGCGCGGGAACGGTGGCGAGCCGCTCGCCGGTGTAGGGGCACTCCACGGTGGCGATCCGGGGGTTGGCCACCGGGAGGTCGGTGCCCATGTAGTTCCGCATCGGCCAGAAGGGGAGCCGCGCGGCGCCCGCGCTCAGGCGCCCGACCATGCCGAAGTGGGAGTACTCCTCGAGCTCGAGTGGCGGACCGCCCTTCCCTTCCACCGCCCGCCGGAAGGCGTGCAGCGAGCCCGCGCCGGGGTTCCCCGCCCAGGAGAACACCAGCTTCCGCGCGCATCCGGCCGCGATCATCTGGTCGTAGATCAGGTCGGGCGTGAGCCGGCAGAGCGTCAGCTCGCGACGGCGCTGCCGGATGATCTCGTGGCCGGCCGCGAAACAGATCAGGTGGGTGAAGCCCTCGATCACCACCGTGTCGCCGTCGCGGACGAGGGCCGCGACGGCGTCCCGCATGGTCGCGACCTTGGAGCCGCTCAAGCGATCTCGCTCAGCCGAGCATCGATCATGGCGAGGGCCATGTCGATGTCATCCGCGGAGACCACGAGCGGTGGCGCCAGCCGGAGCGTGCTCTTGCCCGCCCCGAGGAGCAGGAGGCCGTGCTCGAACGAGCGCTGGACCAGTGCCTCGACGATCTCGGGGGCGGGCTCGCGCGTCGCCCGGTTCTTCACGAACTCGACGCCGATCATGAGGCCCACGCCGCGCACGTCGCCAATACACCGATGCTTCTCGGCGAGGCGCCGCACGCCGGCCTGCAGCCGGTCGCCCATCGTGACGGCGTTGGCCATGAGGCCGCCTTCGACGAGGTCGAGGGTGGCGAGCGCGGCAGCGCAGCAGACCGGATTGCCGCCGAAGGTCGAGCCGTGCGAGCCGCTCTCCCACTTGGTAATCGAGTCCTTGGCCACGATGGCGCCGATCGGCATGCCGGAGCCCAGCCCCTTGGCGGTGAGCAGGATGTCCGGCTCGACCCCCTCGTGATCGCAGGCCCACATTTTCCCCGTCCGGCCCACGCCCGACTGCACCTCATCGGCCACGAGCAGGATGCCGTACTTGTCGCACATGGCGCGCAGGTCGCGGAGCCAGCCCGGCGGCGGGACGACGTACCCGCCTTCGCCCTGAATCGGCTCGACGAAGATGGCGGCCACGTCGTGCGGGTCGAGATGGCGGGCGAAGAGGTCCTGCTCGATCACGTCGAGGCAGCCCCTGGTACAGGCGGGCTTGTCGGCGCACCACTGGCAGCGATAGCGGTAGGCGAACTGCACGTGGTGCACGTCCGGCAGCAACGGTCCGAAGCCCGCGTGCTGGCGCGCCTTGCTGCTCGTGAGGCTGACGGCGCCGGTGGTTCGACCGTGAAACGCGCCGCGGAAGGCGATGATCGCGGTGCGACGGGTGGCATAGCGGGCCAGCTTGATCGCGCCCTCGGTGGCCTCGGTGCCGGAATTGGTGAGGAACACCCGCTTCCGGCTGGTGCCGGGCGCGATCCGAGCCAGCCGCTCGCACAGCGCCGCCATCCCCTCGTAGTAGAAGTCCGAGCCACAGATGTGGAGGAAGCGGTCGGCCGCGTCCTTCACCGCTGCCACGACCTTGGGGTGACCGTACCCCGTCGACGACACGGCGATCCCGGCCATGAAGTCCAGGTAGCGGTTGCCGTCCACGTCCTCGACCATGACGCCCTGCCCACGGGCGACGACCAGCGGATACTCCTTGATGTAGCAGGTGGAGGTCCACTTCTGGTCGCGCTCGACCACCGCGCGCGCCTTCGGGCCCGGCGGGGGCACCACGATCTTCGGGTAGTCTGGCACAGCCGCTCCTCAGGGGGACTCGATGACGGTTCGGCTCTGCTCGCGAGTGAACTGAGCCACATAGTACGGGCCACAGCCGCCCTTCCCCGTGGACCCCGATCCCTTCCACCCGCAGAACGGCTGGGCGCCCGGCCACGCGCCGGTCGTCGCACCGGTCCGCTTGTTGGCGTAGCAGACTCCGGCCTCCACCTCGTCGAAGAACCGCTCCACCTCGGCGGCATCGCTTGAGAAGATGCCGGCCGTGAGGCCGTACTCCACGGCATTGGCCTGCGCGAGCGCCTCGTCGAGGCTGCCGATCTCGCCGATCGCCAGGAAGGGGACGAACAGCTCGTCGCGGAAGAGGGTGCTGGTGAGCGGAAGCAGCGCGACCGTGGGTGCCACGAAGTGGCCATGCTCGAAGGCACCGCCTTCGAGCCTCGCCCCGCCGTGGAGCACGACGCCCTCCGTTCGGGCCTGGGCGACGGCGCGCTCGTAGCGCTCGACCGCGCGCTGGTTGATCACGGGGCCGAAGTACACGTCGCGTTCCGTGGGATCGCCCATCTTCATCGTGCGCACGCGCTCCAGCAGGCGCTCGGTGAACGGCGCGGCGACGTCGCGGTGCACGTAGACGCGGCTCGTCGCGCTGCACTTCTGATTCTGGAGGCTGAACGCCGAGCGCATGACGCCTTCAGCCGCCGCGTCGAGATCCGCGCTGGGCATGACGATCGCCGCGTTCTTGCCGCCGAGCTCGAGCAGGCAGGGCTTGATGAAGCCGGCACCGAGGCCGGCGTGGATCCGGAGCCCCACGGCCTTGGAGCCGGTGAACACGACGCCATCCACGCCGGGGTGCCGCCAGAGCGGATCGCCGATGGTGTCACGATGACCGACGAGCAGGTTGAACACGCCGGCTGGCAGTCCCGCATCCCGATATACCTCGTACAGGCGGAGGCCGGTCAGGGGCGTGTCTTCGGCCGGCTTGTACACGACCGCGTTGCCGGCTGCCAGCGCGGCGGATGACATCCCGGCCGACAGCGCCAGCGGAAAATTGAAGGGCGCGATGCAGGCGAAGACCCCGTACGGCCGCAGCACGTCGGTGTTCCGCTCGACCGGGGTGATCCGCCCCATCGGCCGGACGAACCCGTCCGCCTCCTCCACCTGGGCGCAGTAGTAATCGATAAGATCGGCCGACTCCTCCGCGTCCCCCATCGCCTCGAGGCGGCTCTTGCCGACCTCCAGGCTCATGAGCGCGGCGAGCGGGTATTTCCGCTCGCGGATGAGGGCGGCAGCGCCGCGGAGTACGGCGAGACGCTCGCGCCAGGGCAGACGGGCCCAGCCGCGCTGCGCGGCGCGGGCCGCTCTCACCGCCCGGTCCACGTCCTCCGCGTCGGCGATGGCGAAGCGACCGAGCACGAGGCGGGTGTCGATCGGCGAAAGGTCGTCGAGCGTGGCCCCGCCGTGATCCACGGCTTCGCCGCCGATGTAGAACGGGTAGCGGGCGCCAGCGGAGCGGCGGATCTCCTCGATCGCCACGTCGAAGCGATGGTGGAACTCGTTCAGGTCGCCGCTGGCCGAGGTGTATGTGATCTTGGCAGGCGCGCTCATGCTACGACTCCGATGCGCTCGACGGTGGCGCGCAGCGCCGCCCCGAACCGTTGGACGATGAGATCGATCTCGTCATGGGAGACGACGAACGGCGGCGCGAGCATCGCGAGGTCGCCGTTGACGCCGTCGGCTTGGCCCACGTTGGGCCAGACCACCAGCCCGTGATCCAGCGCCGCCGCCGCGAACGTCTCCGCGAACCGCGCGGACCGCGGGAAGGGCGCTCGGGTCACCGGGTCGGCCACGAACTCCACACCGGCCAGGAGCCCGCGGCCGCGCACGTCGCCCACGCCGGGCAGCTCGCGCAGCGCGCCGAGCCGGTCGTGAAACGCCGGGGCGATCGCGGCACAGCGCTCGATCAGCGCGTGCTGCCGGAGGTAGCGCAGCGTCGCGACGCCGGCGGCGCACAGGGTGGCATGGTGGGAGAAGGTCTGCGCGTGCAACAAGGCGCCCGAGCCGTTGCGCCAATACATCCACGATCCTGCGGGGGGCCACGACTGCGGACAGTGGGACGTAGCCCCCGGCGATGCCCTTCCCCAGCGTCATGATGTCCGGCACGACACCGTACGGCTCCAGCGCCGACCAGGTGCCGGTCCGGCCGGCGCCGGTGAGCACCTCGTCGGCGATCAGCAGGATGCCGGTGCGGTCGCAGGCGGCGCGGACCCGGGGCCAATACTCGGGCGCGGGCACCGAGGCGCCGGTCGACGAGCCGCCGACCGGTTCCGCGATCACCGCCGCGATCGTGTCCGGTCCCTCGCGCGCGAGCGCAGCCTCGAGCGCTTCGCCACTGCAGGTCGGGCAGCGCGGCGGCTGCCCATGGCACTCGCAGCGGTAGGCGTAGGGCGCGGGCACCCGGACCACGTCGATCAGCCAATCCCTGAAGTATGTCTTGTAATGCTCGCGGGCCGACGCGGAGAGCGCGAGGAGCGTGTTGCCGTGATAAGCGGGCGACAGCGCGACGATCTTCCGTCGGCCCGGCTCACCAGCCTCCACCCAGTACTGGCGCGCGAGCTTGAGCGCGGCTTCGACCGCCTCGGAACCGCTGGCGAGCGGATAGACCAGCTCGAGGTCGCCGGGGGAGCGCCGGGCCAGCTCCTGGGCCAGCTCTTCGACCGGATCGCTGGTGAAGGCCGTGCCGTTCACGTAGGCGAGCCGTTCCGCCTGCAGGCCGATGGCCGTCGCGATCTCGCGCACGCCGTGGCCCACGTTCGCCACGAACGCGCCGCCCACGGCGTCCAGGTAGGACCGGCCGTCCGCGTCGTAGAGCCAGCAGCCGTCCGCCCGGACGATGCGCGGGTAGCGCCGCGTCAACTTCCGGTAGAAGACGTGCGAGTTGCGAGGGTCATGGCTGGTCATGGGCGGCGGCGCGGCCGATCCGGAGGTCTCCCCTCCCGGTCGCGGGGCGGAATGTGGCCGGGTCCCGGGGCGGGCGCCAGGGGGCGGGAACCCGAACGGTTTGGCCCGCATTCTGCAGAAAAGTAGAGGCAACGCCCCCTCTGGGCGGATACCGGCACCCTTTTCCGTTGGTGGCCGCCATGCAATCTCCTCTCGTCGTCGGCGCGTTACGCGATCAGCTCCTCCAGGTGCTGGATTGGTACCATCATGGGCCACCCCGGTTCGGGTGGGGCGCCGTCATCCACCGGCGCAACGAACGTGGCAAGCTGCGGTTCGGGGCGATCACCCCTCAGGGTGAGAGCCTGCTCCTGAGCGAGCCGATGCTGGACGAGCTGGGCGGAACGCCCTGCTGGCTGGACGGCGCCGTTCGGGTCCGGCTCGAGAGCCGCCGCATCTCCGAACCGCATCCCTGGCTGGACGCGCTCGCGCGGCCCAATCGGGCGCCGCTGGTCGAGGCCCTCGCGGTCTACTTCGATCCCGACACCTCCCCTGAAGAAGTCATGGCGTTTCAGGCGATGGCCGGCGTGCTGACCCCGGCGCGGTGCCCCACCGAGCTGTTTCTGCTGACCAAGCACAAGCCGACAGGGTGGCCGGCGTAGGAAAGTCGAAGAGGGACAGCCGCGCCCAGCCAGGCGTGTCCCTCTCCGTCATCGTCCGTCCTCTCCGTCGTCTCCGTCCCTATTTCAAAAACAGCAGCGTGCGATAGCTCGGTAGCGGCCACAGATCCGCTGCCACGACCGCCTCCAGCGCATCGCCCGTCTCCCGCAACCGGCCCATCGCCGGCTTGAGCTCCCGCGCGATCTGGGCGGCGTGCTTGGCCGGGTCGGCCTCGTGATGCGCCGCCAGCCGCTCGACCTCCGCGATCCGGGTCCGAAACTGCGTCACCAGATCGACGAACTCCCTGAGCGCCTGAGTGCTGTCGCTCGCCTCCACGCCGGCCGCCTTGGTGGCCGCCACCGCCTCCGCCGTCCGCCGCTGATGTTCCAACGCACACGGCAGGATCTGCGACTTGGCGATCGACACCATGGTCTCCGCCTCGATGCCGAGCTGCTTCACGTACTTCTCGATGGCGATGTGAATTCGGCTATCGTATTCCGACCGGTTGAGGACGCCGTACTTCTTGAACAGTTCCCCGTTCTTGCGCGCGCGCAGGACCTGGAACGCCTCGACCGAGTCCCTCAGGTTCGGCAGGCCCCGGCGGCCCGCTTCGGCGTGCCACTCCTCCGAGTAGTTGTCGCCGTCGAAGATCACCCGCTTGTGCTCCTTGATTACCCGCTTGAGCACGCGCAGGACGCCCTGCTGCAGGCGCGCGGGCGACGGCTTGGCGCCGACGGCCCGCTCGAGCTGCGTGGCGACGTAGTCGAGCGACTCCGCCACGATCGTGTTCAGCACGGTGTTCGGCCACGCGATGCTGGCGGTCGAGCCCACGGCGCGAAACTCGAACTTGTTCCCGGTGAACGCGAACGGCGAGGTGCGGTTGCGGTCACCCGAATGGCGCGGGAGCTGGGGCAGCGTCTTGGCGCCCAGGTCCAGCGTGCCGCCCCGGATGGTGCGCTTGGGCAACCCCTTCTCGACCTGCTCGAGAATGTCGGTGAGCATCTTCCCGAGGAAGATCGAGATGATCGCCGGCGGGGCCTCGTTGGCGCCGAGTCGGTGGTCGTTCGCCGCCGAGGCGATCGACGCGCGCAACAGGTCCGCGTGCAGGTCCACCGCGCGGATCGTGGCGACCAGGAACACCAGAAACTGCATGTTGGTGTGGGTCTCGTCGCGCGGATCGAGCAGGTTGACGCCGGTATCGGTGCTCATCGACCAGTTGTTGTGCTTGCCCGAGCCGTTCACCCCGGCGAAGGGCTTCTCGTGCAGCAGCGCCTGCAGCCCGTAGCGCGGGGCCACCCGCTTCAGCGTCTCCATGATCTGCATCTGGTGGTCGCTCGCGATGTGGCTCGGCTCGAACAGCGGCGCGATCTCGTACTGGCCGGGCGCCACCTCGTTGTGCCGGGTCTTGACCGGAACCCCGAGCCGGTAGAGCTCGGTCTCGGCCTCGGACATGAACGCGAGCACGCGAGGCGGGATGGTGCCGAAGTAGTGGTCCTCGAGCTGCTGGCCCTTGGGCGGCTTGGCGCCGAACAGGGTGCGCTCGGAGGTGACCAGGTCGGGCCGCTTGAAGTACAGGTCGCGGTCCACGAGAAAGTATTCCTGCTCGGCGCCCACCGTGGTGTAGACCCGGCCCACGCCCTTGTCCGTGCCGAAGATCTTGAGCACGCGCAGGGCCTGCTGCGACAGCGCCTCGACCGAGCGGAGCAAGGGAATCTTCGTGTCGAGTGCCTCACCGGTCCACGACACGAACGCGGTGGGGATGCAGAGGGTGACGTTGTTGTCCCCCCGCATGAGGAAGGCGGGGCTGGTGGCGTCCCACGCGGTGTAGCCTCGGGCCTCGAACGTGGCCCGGATGCCCCCCGACGGAAAGCTCGACGCGTCCGGCTCGCCCTGGACCAGCTCCGACCCGGAGAAGTTGAACACCACCCCACCGTTGCCGTCCGGCGCGGCGAGCGAGTCGTGCTTCTCGGCCGTCTGGCCGGTGAGGGGCTGGAACCAGTGGGTGTAGTGACTGGCCCCGTTCTCGATCGCCCAGTCCTTCATGCTGGCGGCGACGACGTCGGCCACTGCCGGGTCGAGCGGCTCGCCGTGGTCGATCGTCCGGAGCAGACTGCGGTAGACCTCCTTCGGAAGTCGCTGCCGCATGACAGTGCGCGAGAAGATGTCGCGGCCGAAGATCGTGTCGACCCGCTCGGGCGGTGTGGCGGTTCCGTCGAGGGTACGTCCGGGAGTGGTCACGTGTTCCTGCGCCTCATGAAGTGAACGGTGGAAAAGGTCGCGGCGGAGAGCCTCTCTCCGCCGCCGTCGTCATCGCTGCGTCCTGCACGAACGGCCCTTCACCATCGCGGAGGCCGGGGCAGCGCACGACAGGCGCTCGCGGCGCCCGCCGGATTGGGCCACTGCCCCGGTTCCCGGCGACCGGACAGATGACACCGCGTCCGGCCACGCGCCGAGACCGTGGTCACGCGACGCCCGCCGGCGGTGCCAACGCGTCCTCGAGATCCGCGAAGTCGGGGTCCGGGAGATCGGTGTACACGGGGTTCGACAGATAGCGTTCGCCGAAATCGCAGACGATCGAGACGATCAGCTTGCCCGCGCTTTCCGGCCGCGCCGCGACCTGGAGCGCGGCCCAGGTGATCGATCCGCTGGAGATGCCGGCGAAGATCGCTTCCTCCCGCGCCAGCCGGCGCGCCGTGGCGATCGCGTCGTCGTTGCCGACCCGGACGACCTCGTCGTAGATCTTCGTGTCCAGCAGCCCCGGAATGAACCCCGCGCCGATGCCCTGCTGTTTGTGGGGCGATGGCTGGCCGCCGGACAGCACCGGACTTTCGGCCGGCTCGACCGCGACGATGTGAATGCCTGGCTTGCGCTCCCGCAGATAGCGGCCCGCGCCGGTGATCGTCCCGCCGGTGCCGACGCCCGCGACGAAGATGTCGACCTTCCCCTCGGTGTCATCCCAGATCTCGGGCCCCGTCGTCCGATAGTGGATGGCGGGGTTGGCCGGGTTGTCGAACTGCCGCGGCATCCACCCCCGGTCACCGAGCCGGGCGAGGATCTCTTCGGCCCGGGCCATGGCCCCGCGCATGCCTTTGGGGCCCTCCGTGAGGACGATCTTGCAGCCGAGGGCGCGCAGCAGGTGACGGCGCTCGACCGTCATGGTCTCGGGCATCGTGAAGATGCAGCGATACCCCCGCGTGGCGGCGACGTACGCCAGGCCGATCCCGGTGTTGCCCGACGTCGGCTCGACGATGATCATCCCCGGCTTGAGTCGGCCCTTCTCCACGGCGTCGTTGATCATCGCGGCGCCGATGCGGTCCTTCACCGAGTCGTAGGGGTTGTACCCCTCGTGCTTGATCGCGATGCGGCCCGGCAGCCCTTGGCCCAGCCGGTTGAGCCGGATGAGCGGGGTGTTGCCCACCGTTTCGGTGACGTCCTGGTAGATCCTGCCGTGCGACATGGATCCCTCGATGGCGAACGGCTCGCGCGCGCGAGCGACCCGCCAAGTTAGCACGATGGGACGGAGCGTGTGAAGAGGCGAGCGCAGTCCCTCGCGAGCCGCTCGAGCTCGGCCGCGCCCCATGCCCCCCGATCGGTGAGCCGGTCGAGCAGCGGACACGGCAACGCGCCGGGGCCGAGTCGGGCCCCGACCATCGCGCCCGCCATGGCCGCCATCGTGTCGGTGTCGCCGCCGACCGCGATGGCGGTGCACACCGTCGTCCAGTAGTCCTCCGGCGAGCGCAGGAAGGAGTAGAGACTCCACGCCACGCTCGGCACGACGTACGCCGAGATCCCCCGCCACGGTCGCGTGTGGCCAGGGTCGAGGCCCGCGGCCCGCAGGCGTTCCGCCGCCGCCGCCGGCGGGTCGGGCAACCACTCCGCCACGAGCGCCAGCGACGCGGCGGTCGCACGGTCCTCTGCCGCCGCCCACTCCACCACCGTCGCGAGGGCCGCCTCCGCGTCGAGTGGGCCCGGTCCGGTCGCGAGCGCCACCGCGCCAGCCACGGCGACCGCACCGGCCGTGCATCGGGGATCGAGATGCGTAATGCGGCTCTGCTCGGCGGCCGCGTGTCGGAGCGCCGCGGGGCGATCGGCCAGGAGCACGCCGAGCGGCGCGACGCGCATCGCGCTCCCGTTGCCCGCATAAGGCGCCGGCGTGCCGGCATAGCGCCAATCCGTCCCGTCGATCAGCCGCCGCGCCGCGCTCCGGGTGCCCTGCCCCACGCCCACCTCCCGGCCGTCATGCACGAGGGCGGCCAGGCGCGCCGCGAAGGCCGTCGGACTCCAGCCGCCGGCGTCGCGCAGACTCACGAGCAGCTCACGGGCGAGCTGGGTGTCGTCGGTGTATTGACCGAAGGGAAAATCCGGATGGGCTTGCTCACCGGCGCGGCCGGTCAGGAGCGTACCCTGCACGTACGCGGCGGCCGCCTCGGGCGCGGCGGCTTCGACGACGAACCCGAGGGCATCGCCGAGCGCCTGGCCCAGCAGCGCGCCGACCAGGCGTTCCGCGGTCAGGAGTGTCAGGCTGCCTGGAGCGGGAGGCAAAGGATGCGCGTGATCGCGGTGTCGCAGGTTGGGCTCAGGTGCTGCGCAATGACCACGAGATCGAAGGCGGTACAATCGGCGGGTGGCGAGACTCCGGTTGGCATGATGCCCGCGGGGAGAGCGAGTCTTCTAGAAGAAAACGGACAGGGAGGGATTCGAACCCTCGAAACCGTTGCCGGTTTACCGGTTTTCGAGACCGGCTCCTTCAGCCACTCGGACACCTGTCCTGACCTGCCGCTGTCGGGCGCGAAGTGTATCACCGCCGCGGGTGATTTTCCAGCGTCTGTCCGCCCCCATCCTCCGTCGCAACCGCCCCATGCCCCCGGGTCCACCGGTCGACCGCGTCGTGCAGCGTCTTGAGTTGCCGTGACAGCCGGGTGGCGCGTCCCTGAAGCAGCGGCGGGACCTCGGGACCCGACGGAATCGGCACGTCGCGAAAGGGCGCGGGGGAACGCGATTCGGCCAAGGCCTCCGTCAGATCGTCCAGGCCGGCTCGTAGGCCCTGCGCGAACGGGCCGAGTGCCTCGGCCGGCGGCGCGTCGACCGAGTGCCGGCTGAGGGCCAGTGCCGCGATCGACGCGGTGAACCGCCGGGCGTACGTGAGGAGGGTCATTACGGACGCGAGCTCCTGCGGAGCTCCGCGGTGCTCTCCCAGCAGGCGCTGGAACGATTCGTCCGCATTGAGGATCGCGAGCCCCGCCGCACGCCGTGACTCGCGGAGGGTCCGCCCGGCGGACTCACCGCGATCTCCGAAGCGCGCGATCGTCATGTCGAAGTAGCGTCGCATTGCTCGGATCATTGCGGCGAGGTAACCGGGAAGCCGGTCGACCTCCGGACTGGGCCAGAGCAGCCGGCTCCCGGCGAGCGCCAGAGCGCCACCCAACACAGTGTTGAGGACTCGGATCCCCACCAAGTGCCAGTCGCCCGCGTTCGCCTCCGCGACGAGCACGAAGGTAGGAGTAAGGAAGACCGAGAATGCAGCGTAGTTGAGCGGCAACAGCGCCACCGATACGCCCGAGAACACGAATGCGAGCGCCAGGATGGCGAGCGGGTGATGAAACAGGGCCGCGAGTCCGGCGGTCAGCGCGCCGCCCAGAATCGTGCCGAGCACGCGCTCGAGGGCGCGTTGCGTCGTGGCGCCGGTGTACGGCTGCAAGATGATGACCGCCGTGATCGTGACCCAATAGCCTCGCTCGAGCCCGAGCGCGGCGGTCAACGCCACGGCGGCCGACGTGACCAGGGCGACACGCAACGCGTGCCGTAGGACGACGGAGTCGCCCGCCAGCGCCGCGCGCACCGGCGCGAGGAGCGGCGGCCGGGATTCAGGATCCTCCACCTCGAGCGGACGCGCCACTGCGTCGGCCGGCACGCCCCGGTTGAGTCCGGCGACAGTCGCCGCGGCAACGCCGGCGTACTGCGCCGCGCGGTCGAGCAGCTCGGCGGCGTGGCGGTAGTTCGCGAACTCGTCCGTGACCTTCTCCCCCACGGCGTCCCGGGTGAGCGCGGCCCGGACCGTCTCGCCCCGCCAACCGACCTCGACCGGGGCGGCGTGGCGCTCCGCCTCGGTCGCCGCGGCGATTCCCCGGGCGGTCACCGCCACCGCGGAGGCCGTGGCGGCGAGCGCCTCCTCGGCCGCGGGGAGCCGCGCCGCAGGTGGCACCGTCTCGATCACATCGCTCAAGGCGAACAAGTGGCCGAACATCTGATCCGCGACCTCGCCCAGCACGACCAGCCGCTCGCCGCGTCCGCTTTCGCCCGGCCGCCCACGGCGCACGGTGGCCAGCGCGGCACGGGCCGTCTCGAGCGCCGCCCGGACGCGGACGGCGCCCGGCTCCCTCGCGACGGATGTCGGCGCCGCGACGTCGTCCGCGTACGCCGCCACGGCGCGATAGGCGTCCGCCACGGCCAACCGGACGGGACGGTACGGGCGCAGCGGCCAGAACACGAGAGAGAGCAGCATGGCCCACAGCCCGCCCGCGACCACGAACCCCGCGCGGCTGAGCGCGGCCTCGGGCGTCGCGGGCGGGTAGCTGAGAGAGATGACGTAGATGTTGAGTACGGAGACGGCGACGCTCGACCCGGCGTTCCCGTAGGCTCGGCCGAGGCTGACGATGAGGGCGACCGCGAAGGTAAGCGGGACCGCGAGCAGTGGGTGGGTGGCGGCAAGCGCCCCCGCGGCGGCTGCTCCCGCCCCGGCAATCGAGAGCACGGCGATCGTCGCCGCGCGGGTCCGATAGGGGCCACCCTTGTCGGCCAACGCCCCGGTGAACCCGGCGAGGCTCATCCAGGTGCCGCCGCCGAGCTTGAGGACGTAGTCGAGGGCGAGTGGCGCCGCGGTCGCGATGGCGGCGCGCAGCCCGGCCGCGTACGCCGGGCGCGCGGGCGCCAGCGTCGCCGCCGCGCGCACCCCGGTCAGCGCCCGGCGGAACGGAGCCAGCGGCGGCGAGGGCTGGCCGGGATCGGCGACGCTCATCCCCGGAACATAGGCAGGGTCGGAGCCTCGCCCCGGGGGCGGCGTTTTAGCGAAGGAAGTTGACGAACCCCGCCTGGTTGGTCACGGCAGAGGGCCGATCGCTCAGAGCGCCAGGCGCCGGCTCTGAAAGAATCGCTTGAGCAGCTCCGCGCAGTCCTCGCCGAACAGTCCGCCCACGACCTCGGGGCGATGATTCATCCGGGGGTGGCGCAGCAGGTCGTACACGGAACCGGCCATGCCCACCCGGAGGTCCTGCGCGCCGTACACGACGCGGCCGACCTTGGCCAGGACGATCGCGCCGGCGCACTGTGCGCACGGCTCCAGTGTCACGTACAGCGTGGCGAACGGCAGCCGGTCCTCGCCCGCCTTGTGCAGGGCGCGGTGGATGGCGAGCAGCTCCGCGTGGGCCGTGGGATCCCGGCGCTGCAACGTCTCGTTGTGGGCTTCGGCGAGGACCTCCCCGTCGGCCATGATCACCGCGCCGATCGGCACTTCCTCCCGCACCGACGCTGCGCGCGCCAGGCGCAACGCGGCCTGCATGCCCTGCAGGTCGCTGGGCGATGGAGTTCCCCTACGCACTGGCGCGCTCGGGCATCCCGGCAACGCGCACGAAGCGGAGGTGCTCGCCCGCGCGCTCCACCCTTATCGTGTCGCCCTCGTGGAAATTGCCCTCCAGGATCTCGATCGCGATCGGGTTCTGCAGCTCGCGCTGGATGACCCGCTTGAGCGGTCGGGCTCCGTACACCGGATCGTACCCCTGCGCGGCGATCCCCGCCTTCGCCTCGGGGGTGACCTCGAGTCGGAGATGGCGCTGCGCCAGCGTATCCGCCAGGCGCCGGAGCTGGATGTCGACGATGGCCACCAGGTCCTCCCGGCTGAGCGGGCGAAAGACGATGATGTCGTCCACGCGGTTGAGAAACTCGGGCCGGAAGTGATTGCGAAGCTCGTCCCGCACCCGCTGCTCCACCCGGCCCCACGAGGCGTCGTCCACCTGCGCGCCGGCGTCCACGATGAGCTGGCTTCCGATGTTGCTGGTCATGATGATGACGGTGTTCCGGAAGTCCACCAGACGCCCCTGACTGTCGGTGAGCCGCCCGTCGTCCAGGATCTGGAGCAGCACGTTGAACACGTCCGGGTGCGCCTTCTCCACCTCGTCGAACAGGATGACGCTGTAGGGCCGGCGGCGGACCGCCTCGGTGAGCTGGCCGCCCTCCTCGTAGCCCACGTACCCCGGGGGCGCGCCGATGAGCCGGGCCACCGAGTGCTTCTCCATGTACTCCGACATGTCGATCCGCACCATCGCCCGCTCGTCGTCGAACAGGAACTCGGCGAGCGCGCGGGCGGTCTCGGTCTTGCCCACGCCGGTGGGACCCAGGAAGATGAACGAGCCGGTCGGCCGGTTGGGGTCGCCCAGGCCGGCGCGGCTCCGCCGCACGGCGTTGGCCACGGCCGTCACGGCCTGGCGCTGCCCGACGACCCGCTCACTCAGCTCGTCCTCGAGCTTGAGCAGCCGCTCGCGCTCGCTCTCGAGCATCTTGCTCACCGGAATGCCGGTCCACCGCGAGACGATCTCGGCGATGTCCTCCGCGTCGACCTCCTCCTTCAGGTACCGGGCCTGGGATTGGGTTTCCTGGAGACGCTGCTCGTCTTCCCTCAGCTTCCGCTCCAGCTCGGGAATGCGGCCGTACTGGAGCTCGGCCGCGCGCTGGAGATCGCCCCGGCGCGTGGCCTGATCCATCTCGGCCCGCAGCTGGTCGACCTCGGCGCGGATTTGCTGGATCTCGCTGATCGCGGCCTTTTCCCCCTGCCACTGCGCCTTCATGGCGTCGGCCCGCTCGCGCAGCTCTGCGATCTCCGCTTCCAACGTCTTGCGGCGCTCGACGGCCGCCTTGTCCTTCTCCTTGAGTAGCGCCTGCCGCTCGATCTGGAGCTGGACGATGCGCCGCTCGACCTCGTCGATCTCCTGCGGCAGGCTGTCGATCTCGATCCGAAGCCGGCTCGCGGCTTCGTCCACCAGGTCGATGGCCTTGTCGGGGAGGAACCGGTCCCCGATGTAGCGATCGGACAGCGTGGCCGCGGCCACGAGGGCGTTGTCGGTGATGCGGACGCCGTGATGCACCTCGTACTTCTCCTTGAGGCCGCGCAGGATCGCGATCGTGTCGGCCACGCTCGGCTCGCCCACGAGCACCGGCTGGAACCGGCGCTCGAGCGCCGGGTCCTTCTCGACGTGCTTGCGGTACTCGTCGAGCGTCGTGGCGCCGATCACGTGCAGCTCGCCCCGGGCGAGCGGCGGCTTGAGCATGTTGCTCGCGTCGACCGCGCCCTCGGCCGCACCGGCCCCGACGATGGTGTGGAGCTCGTCGATGAACGTGATGAACCGCCCCTCGCTCTCGGTCAGCTCCTTCACTACCGACTTGAGCCGTTCCTCGAACTCGCCGCGGTACTTGGCGCCGGCCAGGAGCTGGCCGATGTCGAGCGCCACGAGCTCGCGGTTCCGCAGCGATTCCGGCACGTCCCCGTTGACGATCCGCTGGGCAAGGCCCTCGACGATCGCCGTCTTGCCGACGCCCGGCTCGCCGATCAGCACCGGGTTGTTCTTGGTCCGGCGGGAGAGCACCTGCATCACGCGGCGCACTTCCTCGTCGCGCCCGATCACCGGGTCGAGCTTTCCCTTCCGCGCCTGCTCGGTGAGGTTGCGGGTGTAGCGCTCGAGGGCCTGGAACTTCTCTTCGGGCGACTGATCCGTGACGCGGTGCGAGCCGCGCACTTCCTCCAGCGCCGCGCGCAGGTCGTCCGCGCTCAGGTGCCGGGCCGTCAGCAGGTTCCGGAGCGTGGTCCCCTTTTCCTCCGCCAGCGCCAGCAGGAGGTGTTCGGTGGAGACGTAGGCGTCGCCCAGCTTGGAGGCGTCGGCCTCGGCCCGGTCGAACACCCGGTTCAGCTCTCGACTGAAGGACGGCTCCGCGCCGCCCTCCTGACGCGGAAAGCGATCCAGCTCGCGCTCGACCTCGGCGGCCAGCGCCGTCACGTTGAAGCCCAATTTCTGGAGCAGCGGCTGCACGACGCCCTCGGGCTGCGCCAGCAGCGCGGCCAGCAGGTGGGCGTCGTTGACCACAGGATTGCCGCGGCGCCGCGCGAGTTCACCGGCGTCTCGGAAACCCTCCTGGGCCTTGAGGGTCAAGCGTTCTGGTCGGATCATGAGCAACCTCGTATGCGTTCAGGCAGCGGTCGTTCGCTGACCCGCTCCCCAGCAACCGACATACCGCAAAGTGCTGCCACTTTGGCAGCGAAGGCCCGCGGGCTGAGGCTCGAAAGCACGAGAGGGACGGCCATCGGGCCGCCCCTCTCACTGTTGGCTGGTGACTCGCTTCTGGGCGATCATCTTCCGGGTATACCGCTCGCCGTCCACCGTGAGCTGGTAGTAGTAGACCCCCGGGGTCGCTTCCCGCTGACCGTCCAGATACTTCCCGTCCCAATAGGCCTGGTACTCGCCACATCGGAGCCGCAGACTGTCCAACCGCTCCGCGGGAGCCGGGCGGGCACCCGCCCCATTCGTCAACACCGGCACCGCCACCACCTGCACGAGCACATTGTAGATCTTCAGGCTGACGACCGGCTGATGCCCTCGTGCGCACACCTCCTGGGAAATCAGGAAGGGAATCGTCGTCGTCGGGAAAAACGGATTGGGGTAGTTCTCCTTCAGCTCGACGCGAGGCGGAATCACGTTTGCCTGCGCAGCCACCGGGGTGCCGACGCCCACCAGCAGGCCGAGCCACCACCCCGGCCTCACCAAACGGACCATGGGCGCTCCTCAGCTTACGAATTGTCGAACGGTTGGCACCTCCACGCTAGAACGGACCGACAGGGTGAATAACTATGCGAACGCTATTCCAAACATGGCGGCCTAAAAGCCGCAGTGTCAAGCGTTCCGGAGCCGCCGCCGATCGCCGACGCGCTCGGTGATGCCCTTCGCGTCGGCCCATTCCAGGAGCGGGATCATGAACTTCCGGCTGATGCCCAGCCGGTCCCGCAGATCGGCCGGCGCGATCAGACTGTCGCGACCCAATTCGGCGAGGGTCGCCCTGAACCGCTCCAGCGCGGGACGCGCGTAGTACCGGCTGCGTTCCACGGCCTCCACGCGGCCGCTCCGCGCGGCGAGCCGCAGAATGGCGTCGATGTCCCGGCGGCCGGTCTGGCGCTCGAGCTCGGGCAAGCTCGGCGGGCTCAGCTCGGCCTCCTCCAGGATGCGGACGACACGGTCGACTTCGGCATCGCCGCCCTGCACGCGCGGCACGAAACCCGAGAGCAGGGCGACACCATCGAGCACCCGAATCCGGCCCGCCGCCGCCGCGTCGGACACCGCGCGCTCGACCACCGGCTGGGGCGCCCGGAGGCCGTGTCGGAGAGTCTCGAGCGGCATGCCCCGCTCGGCGGGGTTGGCGCGGTGGAACGCCTTGAGCGCCGCCACGATGCGCCCCGTTACCTCGTCCAACACCTCCACCCGAATCCAGACATCCCCGACCTCCTGCGCCCCGGGATGGGCCCGGGCAACCGCTAGCGCATCCGCGACGGGAACGCCGAGGAGGAGTGGAAGCTCGGCGGCGAGCAGGCCACCAGGTCGGCGATCGAGCAACGCAGCGAAGTGCTCCGACGCGGCTTCGGACGCGAGTCCGGCCGGCCAGAGCGTGCGTCGGCGGGGTGGAAGCGGGTCGAGCACTCGCCCTCCGCCTATCGTGCCGACCGGGCTGAAGCTCCGGAGCACCAGGCGGTCCCCCGCACGGGCGACCACGGGGTCCTCGAGCGCCAGGCGGGCGAGCCCTCCGCTTCCAGGGGTGATTGGCGTCCGCGGGTGCACCCGGGCCATGACTTCGGCCGTGCCAAGGTGCACGCGGACTCGGCTTCGCAGCACGAGCGAGCGGGGAGCGTCGGCCTGGAGGCGCAGCTCGACGTCCAGCGCCCGCGTCGCCTGCCAGGGCGCGTCGGCCGCGACCAGCCAGCTGCCGCGCTGCGCGGCTTCCCGCGTCACCCCCGCCAGCCCGACAGCGGTCCGCGCGCCGGGCTCGCTCGACGAGAGCGCGCGCCCGTACGTCTCGATCGAGCGCACCCGACCCACGCCACCGGACGGCAGCAGTCGAACGGCATCCCCCGTTGCGACCCGGCCGGACCAGGCCGTGCCCGTCACCACCGTGCCCACGCCGGCCACGGAGAACGATCGATCCACCGGGAGGCGGAAAAGGTCCGTGCCTCGACGCGGCTCGAGCCGAGCCGCCCTGGCCGCGAGCCTGCCGCGTAGCTCGTCCAGGCCGGCGCCGGTACGGACCGACGTCGCCACGGGCGGCTCGAAGCCGAGCGGTGACGGGGCCAGCCATTCGGACACCTCGGCCAACACCAGCTCGAGCCACTCCGGCTCGACGAGATCGGCCTTGGTGACGACCGGAATCGCGGCCGGCACCCCCAGGTGCTCGAGCACGGCGAGGTGCTCGATCGTCTGCGGCATCAGGCCTTCGTCGGCGGCGATGACGAGCAGGGCGACATCGATGCCCGACGCGCCGGCCACCATCGTCCTCACGAAGTCTTCGTGCCCCGGCACGTCCACCACCCCGGCGACCAAGCCTCCCGGCAACGGCAACGGGGCGAAGTTGAGGTCGATCGTGATCCCGCGCCGCCGCTCCTCCGCCAGGCGATCCATCGCCTGACCGGTGAGCGCGGCGACGAGTGCCGACTTGCCGTGATCGATGTGCCCCGCCGTGCCGATGATCATGCCGCGATCCAGGGACGGCGGAGCCAGAAGTCGAGCGCCGGCAGTTCCGCTCCCTCGGCCAGGTGGTATCGGACATAGCGGGCGAGGAGGCGCCGGTGCGCTGCCCCATGGCGGTCGTCCAACATCGGCAGGGCCGCGTCCGGATCGAGCAGTGCCGCCAGGTCGGCGCGGGCGTCGGCGGGGAGCTGGGTCGCACCGTGTTCCGCGGCGCACGCGGGGCAGAGGGCGCCACCCTCGCGGGTGTTGAACGGCAGCGCGCCGTCGTCCGGGAGCACCCGGCCGTCCCGCACGCAGGCATCGAGCGACGGCGCGAACCCGAGCACGCTCACGAGATGCCAGAGCACCCGAAACGCCAGGGCATCGAGCTCGGCCGCCGGCGCCGCCTCGAGCGCATGCAACGCGTCGCGAAACAGGTCGTAGCTGTCGGGATGGGGATCCGCCGGGGCGAAGTGCAGCATCACCTCCGCAAGCGCGGTCGCCGTCGCATAGCGTGCCAGATCCGCGGCCAGGCCGACGTGGAGGTGGACGAGATCGAATGCCGTGAGCACGTGCAGCTCCCGGTGCTCCTTGGCCAGGTATTGGGCCTGGCCCTCGCTCAGGAGCTGGAGCGCGCCGCCGAAGCGGCTCTTGGGCCGGAGCGCGCCTTTGGCGATGGCGCTCTGGACCCCGTGCTCCCGGGTGGCGAGGCGCACGATCTTGGAGGTCTCGCTGTAGCGGAGCGCGGACAGCACGATCGCCGGTGAGATGACCAGGGCCATCGCACAAAGATATCCTCGCCGCCGGTGGGGCCTCACTCAGGCGGGATCTGCACGACGGCCGACCCGGATGGGCACTCGCCAAGGGCGATCGTTCCGGTCTGGGCGAGGGTCTCGTCGAGCACGTGAGCGATGCCGGGCTGCCCGCCGGAGCAGGGGCCCGACTCGATGCCGTAGACCCGGCCCTTGCTGTCGACGGCCACCGTCGAGTTCCCCGAGGGGAACGTGATGCCCTGCCCCGCCCCGCGCACCACCTTGTTGCTGTCCAGGTTGAACTCCATCACCCCTTCGGTGAACGAGCTGATGAACATCCGTCCATCGGGATCCGCCGCGATGTTGCCGGGACCGGTGCCCAGCCCGGCGAAGCTGGCGATCTCCGTCCGGCTCAGCGGATCCACCACCGACAGCCGTCCCTCGCCCGAGAAGTAGCTGCCCGTGTTCATGACGTAGAGCAGGCCGTCGGACCCGGCGTCGGCGAAGCCGGCATTGCCCTCGCCGGTGAGCGGGATCGAGTCGATGTCGCCCGCTCGCGCATTGGTCGCGGGATCCACGACTGTGATCCAGCTCGGCCCCGCGGGGCTGAAGGTTTCGTCGAGGTTCCCGTTGAGCACGAAGACCTTCCCACGGCCGAAGATCAGGCCTTGCGGGTAGACGCCGACCGGCACCTCCGATGTGGCTCCGGTGAGGTAGTTCACCCGCGACACGGTGTTGAGGTTGGGATTCCCGACGTAGCCGATGGAGTCGTCCACGATCGTGGAGCCGGTCGCGCCGGAATTGTCGGGCAGCGGGATCGTCCGCATCAAGGTGGCGGCCCGCAGATCGACGACCGCGACCGCGTTGTCCAGGCCGAGCGGCACCAGCGCGACCCCTTCGCGGGCGGAGACGCCCACCGGGGTGGGTGTCGTCCCCCCGAGCGGGACCTGGGTGGCGGAGTTGGGCGCGTCGACCGGCACGATGCTCAGCGTGTTGCCGGTGCTGTTCACCACCAGCAGCACCTCTACCGGATCGGGTAGCGGCGCGTTCGTGTCGGCGCAGCCGAGCGCGGCGACGAGGGCGAGGACCGCGACGAAGGGACGGGTACGCATCATGGAACCACCACGGTGAGAGTGAGCGAGACGCTGCGGCCCGGCGTTGGATAACCGGCGAGGAATTCGGCACGGCGGTCGGTGAGGTCACG
Source organism: uncultured Gemmatimonadales bacterium (assembly GCA_963697755.1). Classification (GTDB taxonomy): domain Bacteria; phylum Gemmatimonadota; class Gemmatimonadetes; order Gemmatimonadales; family GWC2-71-9; genus CAVVWJ01. The sequence continues at coordinate 170,706 of CAVOPE010000001.1, forward strand.
GACCTCGCCGCGGAGCAGGAAGCTCTCGCCGAGCCGGCGCTCGAGGCCGGCGTCGACGAGCGCGAATGCGGAGCGCGGGTTGGTGCCGGCGCTGTTGGGATAGCGTTGGCCGATCAGGTGCCAGCGCACATCCGCGGTCCACGGGCCGGGCGCCCAGACGGCGGCCGCGTCGAAGGTAACGCGCGGCCGATACTGCACCTGCGCGCCACCCGGGGTGTCGTAGGTGACCGCGCTGTAGGTGGCACCACCGCTCACGCGCCACGCGCGCCAGGGCCGCCACCCGAGGGTGAGCTCGCCGCCCCGGCGGACCACGTCGAAGTTCCGCGGGCTCCAGATGAAGCGGAAATCCGGCGCCCAGATGATCATGTCGGCCACACGGCCGGCGAACAGCCGGACACCGACCTGGCCGCCGGCGGGCAGCTCGCGGCGTAGGCCGGCTTCGAGCTCCCAGCGGACGCGCTCCGGCCGAAGGTCGGGATTGACCCGTACACCGACGCCCTCCCGAAAGAAGAGGTCCGCCAGCACCGGCGGCGTCACACCGCTGCCGACGGCGAACGAGAGCAGGGTGGGTCCGCGCTGCCAGCTCCCGTCCACCCGCGCGCTGATCAGGGGCGTGGTCGACCCGGTCCAGACGTCGACGCGGGCCGCCGGGGCAAGGCTCCAGGTGGTCGCGCCCCGGGCGCGGGCCAGTCGGGTGTCGAGCCGCACGGCGGCCTGCGTGAACGAGGCGCCGTCGCGCACGCCGTCGCCCCCGAAGCGGTTGGCTCGCCCTTCACTCGCCACCGTCACCGTGCCGGACCAGCCGGCCACGGTGGCCGGGACGCGGTAGCCCGCTTCCAGCGTCCCGCCCGTCCCGTGGGTGTAGCTGTCGTAGGCGAGGCCGGTCGGTGGCGCCGGATCCGACGCGCGCGCCTCGAGCCATTGCAGCGAGCCTGCCACGGCGAGCCGGCCGGCCGTACGCGCACCGAGGAGAACGGACCGGTCGGAGGCGCGGGCGGACCTTGTGGGGTTGGTCGTGGTGCCCGGCAATCCGCGGTCGGCGAGCGACCCCCGCAGCACCACTTCCACCGGCCCGGAGAGCGTGACCGCCGCCGCGTACTGTTCTCCGCCGGCATTGAGGCGGGTCGCCTCACCGCCGCCGCGCACGTCCGGCACGTCGTAGTCGAAGTTCTCGGGCAGCGCCTCGCCGCTCAGGCTCGCCGTCAGGGCCCCGACCGAGAAGCCTCCGCGTCCTCCCCATGCCCCGTGGCTGGCGGCCCACGCCGTGCCCTCCGGCTGCACGCTGCGCCGGGTCTCCACGACAATCACGCCCGCCACTGCCCGATTGCCCGTCCGGACGGTCTGCGCTCCGGGGAGCAGCGTCACGCCGGCGACCTCGCGACTCGAGAGCCGGCTCAGGTCGGCACGTCCGGTGAACGGATCGTTGATCGGGAACCCGTCCACGAGCACGAGCACCTCGTCGGGTGCCCCGCCCCGGACCTGCGGCGCCGCGGGCCCGTTCCCGGCCCGCCGCACCACGATGCCTTCCCAGCCGTCGAGGGCGTGTGCCAGGTCGCCGCCCCTGCGCTCGAGGTCGGCGCCGTCGATGGCGACACCGCCGATCGCAGCGGCCACGGTCAGGCTGTCGAGTTGCACCGGCAGCGGCTCGAGGGTGATGGTGACAGTGCGCTCGAGCGCCGGCACGACGTCCATCGTCTCCTTCGCCGGAGCGTAGCCGATCCGTCGAACCCGCATCTCGATCCGTCCCGGCGGAACGTTGCCGAGCACGAAACCACCATCGGTCCCGGTGACGGCGCGGAGCTCGCCGGCCAGGATCTCTGCGCCGCTCACCGGCGCCCGCGAGACCGCGTCGAGGACGTGGCCCGAGACCCGGCTGGGGCCCTGGGCGGAGGCCGCGGCGGGTCCACCCAGCGCCAGGACCGTGACGACCGCGCGGACGAGGCGCCTCACGGCGCGCGTTCTCCGGGACGCAGGGGTACCACCTGCGGCGAGCCGTCGCACCAGGCGGTGACCGCCACCGGCCACTCGAAGATCCGGCTCAGCGTGTCCTCACGCAGCACGTCGACCGGCGTGCCTTCGGCGACCAGGCGACCTTCGCTGAGGAGGAGGATCCGGTCGGCGAAGCGCGCCGCGAGGTTGAGATGATGCGTGATGACGAGGCCCGCCAACCCGCCGTCCACCAGCTTGCGGATGAGCTCGAGCGTCTCCATCTCGTGCCGGACGTCGAGCGCCGCGGTGGGCTCGTCCAGCACCAGCGCCGTCGGCTCCTGCGCCAGCGCTCGGGCCAGCCGGACCCGCTGCCATTCGCCGCCCGACAGCGAGTCGATCGACCGGCCCACGAGGCCGCGTGCGTCGCAGCGGTCGAGCGCGGCGCTCACCGCGGCGTGGTCCGCGGGACCGGGCGCCCCCAGCGGGCCGAGGCGCGCGTAGCGCCCCAGGAGGACCGCCTCCTCGACGCGCAACGGGAACAGAATGTCCTCCCGCTGCGGCACGACGCCGAGCACCCGCGCCAGCTCCGACCGGCTCCAGGACGCGAGCGGACGATCGTGAATGCGGACGGTGCCGCGCTCGGCCGCGATCAGACCGGAGAGCGCGCGAACCAGCGTGGTCTTGCCGCTGCCGTTGGGGCCGACCACGGCGACCAGCTCCGTCGCCGCGACGTGGCAGCTGACGGCGTCGAGCGCCGGGGGGCGGGCCGGCGCGTAGCGCACCGTGAGATCACGCGCTTCGAGGATCACGTCAGGGTCCGGCGCAGCAGCAGGGCGAAGAGCGGGACCCCCACCAGGGCGGTGATCACGCCGACCGGCAGCTCGAGCGGACGCACGATCGTTCGCGAGACCACGTCGGACAGCACCAGAAAGGCGCCGCCGATGCCGAACACCAGGGGGAGGAGCGTCCGGTGCAGCGGCCGCGCGACCGACCGTACCGCGTGTGGCACCACGAGGCCCACGAAGCCGATGATCCCGCAGGTGGCGACGCTGGCGGCGGTGAGCAAGGCGGTGCACGCGTAGACCTCGCGCCGAATCCGCTCCACGTCGGCGCCGAGATGATGGGCGGGCTCATCGCCGAGCGCGAGGAGGTCGAGACTTCGCGCGCGGAGCGCGAGGATGAGCAGAGGCAGCACCGCATACGCCGAGAAGACGGCCAGCGATTGCCAGGACGCCGAACCGAAACCGCCGAGCAGCCAGAGAAAGGCGTTGCGGATCTCCGCGGCCGGCGACAGCACGATGATGGCGCTCATGAGCGCGCCGGCGAACGATCCCACGACCACGCCGGAAAGCAGGAGGACCCGCGGGTCCAGCCGTCGGCCGGCGACCAGACTGAGGCGATACACCATGGCCACCGCGGCCACCGCACCGAGAAATGCCGCGAGCGGCACCGCCCACGGCGCCGCGGCCTGGGTGGCGATCGCGATCACCGCTCCCAGCCCGGCACCACCCGACAAGCCCAGCAGGTAGGGCTCGGCGAGGGGGTTCCGGATCATGGCCTGGAGTGACGCCCCGCACACGGCCAGACTGCCGCCGACACAGAACGCCAGCAGGACGCGCGGCGCGCGCAGGTCGCGCACGATCACGCCGGTTCGAGTGTTGCCGTGCCAGAGGCCCCGCCAGACCTCGCCGGGCGGGAGCGGCACGGTTCCGACGGCCAGGCCGATGACCAGGCAGCCGACGATCAGCAGCGCGAACAGGAGCAGCCAACGCGGGCTCACGCCGCCCTCCGGAGTTGCCGCGCCAGCGCGCGGATGGCCTCGGGCGCGCGCGGACTCGGCCGATTGAACTCGGAGCCAGTCACCGGCAGGAAGCGATGCTGGCGCACCGCACGCACCACCTGCCATTCGGGACGCCGGGCGAACGAGGCGGGGCCGGCACTGGTCGTGAGGATGAGATCGGGATCCCGCGCCGCCACCGCCTCGATGCTGACCGTGCCGGCGCTCGCGTTGACGTCCTCGAAAAGATTGGTCCCTCCGGCACGCTCCACCAGCTCGTTGAGGAAGCTGCCCCGACCGATCGTCATCGGCGGCTGCTCCCAGACGAGCAACAGCACACTCGGCCGCCGCCGCCCCGCGGGCGACACGGTGGCGCTGGCCAGCGCGGTGTCGAACACCGACGCCATGCTGTCGGCGGCGACGACGTGGCCGGTCAGCCGGCCAAGCAGGCGACCCACCCGCCCCACGTCACGCAGGGCGTCGGTGTTGAGTCGGATCGCGGAGATCCCGAGCGTCCGCAGCCGGCCGGCGATCGCCGCGTTCTGGGCGGAGTTGTAGAGGATGACGAGATCGGGACGGCTGGCGAGCACGGCTTCGACGTTCGGATTGATGCCGTCACCGAGATTGGGCACCTTCGCCGCTTCGGCGGGATAGTCGCACCATTCCGTGCGGCCGACGACCGCCGGGCCGGCGCCGATCGCGAAGAGCAGCTCAGTCGTGGCGGGGATGAGCGACACGATGCGCCGCGGCACGGCCCCCAGTCGCACCGTGTCGCCCGCGTCGTCGACCGCCATCGCGGCCGCCCCGGCCGAGGCGGCCGGGCGGCAGGCGACCGCCCCGACGAGCAGCGCCGCGAAGGCGAGATGGATGACACCGAAGCGGGAAATGAGAACCGCCCATCCTCGGGGCGAGGACGGGCGGTGCACGACGGCGGAAACGCGGTCGAGACGCCACCGCCCCTCCCCCGAGGGTACATCTGGTGGCGCGAACGGAGAGGTCTCCTGGCTTCGGGCCTTCGCTCGCCTTCCCGGTTGCCCAGTGGCGTGTGAGCGAAATTGTGGTCTCGTTCGAGACCGCGCCCGTCACAGTGGCGGGGCCGCACCGGTGTTGCACCGGTTTCCGAGCGTCCCCGTTCGCGAACGTCGATTGTCCAGCGGGATCAAACGTACCGGTGCGGCGTACCCCTGGCAAGGTCGTGCTCGAGCCGCGCCTTGAGCGCGGCGCGCTCCGTCTCGTACCGCGACCACTCCTCGGAGGGAGTATCGATCTCGCGCCCCCGGTAGCGAGCATCGAGCGCAGCGATGGCATCGAGCAGGGCTTCGCGTGAGGGGGCGGCTCCCGATGTCCGCGGTCGGCGCACCAGCCGCCACGCGGCGAGCGCGAGCACGACCGCGACGGGCACGACCAGCGCGGCGAGCGTGCGCCACGAGGCCCGCCCGTTCCCGCCGGCGAATGCCACCGTCACGGCGGCACCGGCAGGGACACGGCCGGTCCAGCGCCGGAAGCGCCGGCCTTCGATCACTTGGCTGTCGGCCAGCACCAGCGCTCCGCCGCTCACCCGCGCGTCCGGTTCCTCGACCAGCACGTTGAGGGACGTCGCGCCGGAGCCCACGCCGAAGACGAGACGGTCCGCGGGGGCCGTCACGGCGTACTCGAGGGAGAGCTGTTTCTGTCCCGGGGCGAGCGGCGCCAGGACCTTGACCGTGTCTCCCGCGCGCACGACCGCGTCGGGTGACACGTCGCTCTCCCCCACTTCCATGGCCCCCGTGCCTGGCGGCAGGACCACGGTCCACGACGGATGTGCGCCGTCGGGGCTCACGCGGGCAAGGCGTCCGTCGTTTCGGAGGACGATGAGATCGAGGATGGCCCGGGCGCCGGTCTCCCCCGGTCGCGGCACGACGATGTGGCGCGCCTCGACGGCGATCGGAGCGGTGCTGGAGGTGTCGTAGGCGACGAGGCGGAGCGAGGTGTCGGGTCGGGCCGGCTGGGTGTGCACCGGCGTCGAGAAGTACTCGATGCCGCCATAGCGGACGCTCAGCAGGTAGAGCGCGGACGTGTCGGCCCGAAAGCGGAAGCGGAAGCGGCCGCGGTCATCCGCGACGACGGAGTCGACGGGGCCCTGCACGTCGCGGCCAACGCGATGCAGGAGGACACGCGCTCCCGGCAGGGGAACGCTGTCCGAAGTCCGCGGGATGACGACCTGGCCGGAGGCAGTGGCCTGCTGGGCCCGGAGCAAGGTCGGATTGCCGGCGAGGACAGAAACGACGACGCAGAGGATGGAGAGCGACAGCTCGCCCGGCGAACCCTTTCCCTTCTCCCGCCCGTCCGTCTCCGTCCGCTCCGTCGTCACCTACGGATTGAACTTCCCGAAATCCTGGGGGTCCATGCGCTCGAGGTACTCCTTCAGCTTGTCGGCCTCGAGCGAGGGATTGGGGGAAGGCTCGTCCGCCTCGACGCCGCTCTGGTCGAGGAGCTGGTCGCTGGTGAAGATCGGGGCACGCATGCGCAGGGCCAGCGCGATGCTGTCGGACGGCCGCGCGTCGACCTGAAAAACGTGGTCCTCACGGCGAATGAGCAGCTCGGCGAAATAGGTGTTCTCCTTGACCGCGCTGATCACGACGCGCCGAAGGTCGCCGCCCAGGCCCACGAGGATCTGCTTGAGCAGATCGTGCGTCAGGGGACGCTGCGCCTTCATCCCCTGCAGCTCCATGGCGATGGCGCTGGCCTCGGCGGGGCCGATCCAGATGGGCAGCACGCGCGCCCCCTCCTTCTCCCGGAGGATGACGACGGGCGTATTGGTCGTCCGATCGAGGCCGAGGTGGGCCACCGTCACTTCGATCATGCCTGAATGATACTCCAAGTCGCGTGGCTCGTGCGGGTCCGCCGGCATTGCGCCACAGAGGCACAGAGGACACAGAGAAGCGCTGCCGTTGGGTCTCTCTGTGTCCTCTGTGCCTCTGTGGTGAATCCCTGCTCTAGCGCGCGACGGCGTCAGGTTCCCGCGTCCCAGCTCGCCAGGTACTCGACCTGCTCCGGGGTGAGCGTGTCGATCGCGATCCCCATGCTCTGCAGCTTCAGCCGCGCGATCTCCTGGTCGACCGCCACCGGGAGCCGGTGGACGGCCTTCGCCAGCGTCTTCCATTCCTTCGCAATGACCTCGGCGGCCAGCGCCTGGTTCGCGAACGACATGTCCATCACGCTGGCGGGATGTCCCTCCGCGGCGGCCAGGTTGATCAGCCGGCCCTCGCCGAGCACCATGACGCGCTTGCCCTTGACGGTGAACTCCTCGACCAAGTTGCGCACTTCCCGCCGCTCGCTGCTGATCCCGGCGAGGCCTTCGAGATCGAGCTCGACGTTGAAGTGGCCCGAGTTCGCAACGATGGCGCCGTCCTTCATCTTGGCGAAGTGCTCCGGCCGCACGACGTGCAGGTTGCCGGTGAGCGTGACGAACAGGTCGCCCAGCGGAGCGGCCTCGGCCATCGGCATGACCTCGAAGCCGTCCATCCGCGCCTCGAGCGCCGGCAGCGGATCCACCTCGGTCACGATGACGTGGGCGCCCGCGCCGCGGGCCCGGCTCGCGACACCGCGTCCGCACCAGCCGTAGCCGGCCACCACGACCGTGCTGCCGGCGAGCAGCATGTTCGTGGCGCGTACGATGCCGTCGAGCGTGCTCTGCCCGGTCCCATAGCGGTTGTCGAACATGTGCTTCGTGTTCGAGTCGTTCACCGCGAGGATCGGGAACTGGAGGATCCCCTCCTTGGCCATCGCCTTCAACCGGATCACGCCGGTCGTGGTCTCCTCGGTGGAGCCGCGCACCTTCCCGACCAGCGCCTTCCGCTCCGCCTGACTAAGGCCCTCCACCCAGCGCCGGATCGGCGGCGCCAGGTCGTCGAGCCGGTTGAGGGCGATCATGTGGAGCGAGCCCACCAGGTCCGCGCCGTCGTCCTGGGTCATGTCGGGACCGAAGGCGAGCGCGCTCGCGATGTGCCCGTAGTAGGTCTCGTGGTCCTCGCCCTTGATGGCGTAGACGTGCACGCCATGGTCGCGGACGAGATGGGCGGCGACGTCGTCCTGCGTCGACAGCGGGTTCGAGGCGCACAGCGCGATCTCGGCCCCCGCCGCCCGCAGGGTGCTCATCAGGTTGGCGGTCTCGGTGGTGACGTGGAGGCAGGCCGACAGCTTCTGGCCCTTGAGCGGCTGCTCCTTGGCGAACCGCGCCCGGATCTGCCGCAGCACCGGCATCGAGCGCTCCGCCCACTCGGTGCGGCGCTTGCCCTCGTCGGCGAGGGCGAGGTCCTTGACGTCATAGCTGGCAACTGCGGTCGGTGCGCTCATTCGCTCCTCAGGTATCGATTCGATCAGCGGGCCGCCGACAACAGCGCCTTGACGCGGTCGGTCTGTTCCCAGGTGAAATAGTCGACCTTCTGCTGCTTGCCGCCGTCGCGGTAGACGCCGCTGAAGGGGCGGCGACCGAAGTGGCCGTAGGCGGCAGTCTTACCGTAAATTGGCCGCTTCAGCTTGAGGGCGTCAATAATGCCCTTGGGCGTGAGATCGAACACCTCGTCGACGATCTTCTCGAGCTGCTCGTCGGGCATGACGCCGGTGCCGAAGGTCTGGACCATGATCGAGACCGGGCGAGCCACGCCGATCGCGTACGCGATCTGCACCTCGCAGCGCCGGGCCAGCTTGGCCTCGACGATGTTCTTGGCCACCCACCGGGTCGCGTAGGCCGCCGAGCGGTCGACCTTCGAGGGATCCTTCCCGCTGAAGGCACCGCCCCCGTGCCGCGCCATGCCGCCGTAGGTGTCGACGATGATCTTCCGGCCGGTGAGGCCCGCGTCGCCGTGGGGGCCTCCGATGACGAACCGTCCCGTTGGATTGATCAGGAACTTGGTGCGGCCGTGGTCCAGGCCGGCCTTCTCGAGCACCGGCTTGATGACCCCCTCGATCACGCCTTCACGAATCGTGCCGTAGGCCAGCTGCCGGTTCCCATTCCGCTCCGCATGCTGCGTCGATACGACGACCGTCCGCACGGCCACCGGCCGATCGCCCTCGTACTCGACCGACACCTGGGACTTTCCGTCCGGCCGAAGCCAGTCGATCTGAGCGGTCCCGTCGAGCCCCTTCCGGACGGCCGCGAGCCGCTCGGCGATCCGGTGCGCCAGCAGAATGGGCAGCGGCATGCGCTCGCGCGTCTCGTTCGTGGCGTAGCCGAACATCATTCCCTGGTCGCCCGCGCCCTGCGCCTTCTCGGAGCCCGCGTCCACGCCCATGGCGATATCGGGCGACTGCCGATCGATCGAGGTCAGCACCGCGCAGGTTCGGCCATCCATGCCGAAGGTTGCATCGGTGTAGCCGATTCCCTCCACCGTCTGTCGCACGAGATCCGGAATGTTGACGTACGTCTTGGTCGTGATCTCCCCGGCGACGACCGCCATGCCCGTGGTCACCAGGGTCTCGCACGCCACCCGCCCCGCCGGATCCCGCGCCAGGATGGCGTCGAGCACCGCATCGGAGATCTGGTCCGCCACCTTGTCGGGATGACCTTCGGTGACGGATTCGGAGGTGAAGACGTGACGCTTGGGTGCGGCCATCAGTTGCAGGTCCCGGGTTGGAGATAAGGTTAAGAACGGTGGTTACAACGTCTTGCCGGGTGGCAAGGTAGCCACCCGCCCCCGCCTGGGCAACGCCGAATGCGGGTCGAGCAGCCGGACGTCGATGTACTCGCCCACGACGCTGCGGAGGGTCTCGGTGACGTCCTCCGCGCTCGCCGCAGTCAGGGCCGATTCCGCGGCCCGGGCCGCAGCCAGGTCGGGCACGGTCCGGATCACCCATTTGACCAGCGGCAGTGCCGGGGGCGAGACGCTCAAGCGGTCGTACCCCAGCCCGAGCAGGAGGACCGCGCTGAGCGGCTCCGAGGCCATCTCGCCACACACGCTCACCGGGATGCCGGCGGCGCGCCCCACCTCGAGCACCTGGTGGAGCTGCCGGACGATCGATGGGTGATGGGGCGAGAACCGGTCGGCGAGCCGGGCGTTGCCCCGATCCACCGCGAGCGTATACTGCGTGAGGTCGTTCGTCCCGATGCTGAAGAAAGCGCTGACCTCCGCCAGGCGGTCGGCGATCAGCACGGCCGCCGGCGTCTCGATCATCACACCCACCGGAATCGACTCCACCGCCGGGACGCCCGCCTTGCGCAGGGCTTCACCCTCCTCGGCCACCATCGCGCGCGTCTGCTCGACCTCCTCCACCAGGGTCACCAGCGGCAGCATGAGCTGAATGTCGCGATCCACCGCGGCGCGAAGCAGCGCCCGGATCTGCGGTCGGAAGACCTCGGGCTCGTCCAGGCACACGCGGATCGAACGCCAGCCGAGAAACGGGTTGGCTTCCGCCGGGGCCTTGAACGCGACCGGGAACTTGTCGCCGCCGAGGTCGTACGACCGGATGATGACCGTGTGGCCGTGGAAGGCGGTCGCCACGCGGCGGAAGTAGTCCGCCTGCTCGGTCTCCGTCGGGAGCGTCGCGCGGCCGGTGAGCAGGAATTCGGTGCGGAGCAGACCGACGCCCTGTGCCCCCATGCGCACGGCGGCCTCGATCTCCTCGGGGAGGTCCACGTTTCCCATCAGGCTGATGGCCCGACCGCTGGGCGTGACCGCCGGCGCTTCGACCACCGACTCGAGCTGCAGCTCGAGCCGGTGTCGGCGGCTGACCTGGGTCTTCGCGTCCTCGAGCTCGTCGCGCGTCGGATCGAGCACGATGGTGCCGGCCTGGCCGTCGAGCAGCACCATCATCCCCGGCGGAATCTCGGCCAGCGCGCCGACCGCCCCCATGACCGCCGGGATGCCGAGCGAGTGCGCCAGGATCGCGGCGTGCGCGGTCCGGGTGCCTTCTTCGCTGATGAGCCCGACGACGTGCTCCCGATCGAGCTGTACCGTGAGCCCGGGAGAGAGCTCGTGGGCGACAACGATCACCTGCTCATCGGCAGGGATGGACCAGAGCTCGTGCCCGATGCCCCCCATGAGCCGGTTGAGCATGCGGAGCTGGATGGCGTGGACGTCCGCCAAGCGTTCCCGGAGCCGGGCGGCGCCGGACCACAGGTTGCGGAGCTCGAGCGCCTTGAATTCGTAGGCGGTCTCGGCACTGAGCTGGTTGTTGCGAATCAGGGTCTCGACCGAGGCCAGGAAGTCCTCATCCTGGGCCATGAGGATCTGGGCGTCGAAAATGCGCGACTCCTCGGGGCCCGCGCGCTGCAGGACTCGCTGGCCCAGATCACCCAGATGGGAGACGACGTAATCCACGGCCTCACGGAGGCGACGCACCTCCTGGTCTACGTGCTCGGGCTTGACCGTACGGTCCGGCACCTCCGGAAAATCCATCCGGACGATAAACGCCGGCGCGCAGGCCACGCCGGGCGACACGCCGATTCCCCGAAGCGCGCGGGTCATCTCAGTCCTCCCCGAACCCGCTGGCCACCAGCTCGGCGAGCGCCTGTATCGCCTCCTCGGCGTCGGGCCCGTCGGCGCGGATGGTGATCTCACTGCCGCACTCTGCGGCCAGCATCATGACCCCCATGATGCTTTTCCCGTTCACTTCGAGGCCGTCCTTCGAGAGCTCGATCGCGGCCGCGAAGCTGCTCGCCAGTCGGACGATCCGTGCGGCCGGTCGAGCATGCAGTCCCTCTTGGTTGACGATGGTCGCCTGGCGTTCGATCACAGGCCCATCCAGCGGAAGAACAGGAGCAGCCCCATCGCCAGCAGCGCGAAGCGCACGCTGGTGAGCGCGGGTCCGAACCATCGGGTCACCGCCGCGCCGACGGCCGCCACGGCCAGCGCGCCGAGCGTGCCCGTCCAACCGAATCCGTGCAGAAACCACCCGGCGACCACCGGGATCGCCAGCCCGACGCTGCCTCCCGCGATCGGTCCGATGCGCGCGATCGCGCGCGGGATCCAGGAGGCGCCGATCGCCGACCCCACGCGCATGCCGGAATCGAGACCGGTCCGGAGCGCCCAGATGGCGGTGGCCAGCCGCGCCATGTTGTAGAGCGCGAGAAAGCCCAGGATCGCCCACCATCCAGCGCCGAGCACCACGGCGACCAGCGTCAGCCCCACGAGCGCCGGGACGAGCCCGGCCCAGAACAGCTCGTCGCCGAGCGCGCCGAGCGGGCTGCAGAGCGCCGTCCGCAGGCGCGCGATCTGCGGGCCGGGCACGGCCTCGTACTCGGCGCGGGCCGTGGCGCCGAGCGCCAAGCCGGCCAGATTGGGGTTGCAATTGAAGAACTCCGCCGACCGGACGACCGCCTCCCCGTGCCGGACGGGGTCGATCGTCTTGAGATCCTCGAGCAGCGGCTCGGCGGCGTACCCCATGCCGACGCCGAGCATGCGCTCGTAGTTCCAGGTGCCCTGAATGGCGAACAGCCGGAGCAGCGCGCGCCAGCCGCCGTTCATCGGAGCACCGCCAGCAAGGTGCCGGCGGCGGCGCCCGCCGCGAGCCACTTGAGGCGCTCGCCGCGCCCCGCGCTCCGCACCGCGCCGGCCGCCGCGGCCGACAGCCCCGACCCGATGGCCACGAGGGTTAGTCCGACGGCTGTCTGCCGATCGAGCGGCAGCCAGCGGACGGCCGCCCACGCCACCAGGAGACCGAAGGCGGTGACCACCGCCCCTCGGCTCGCGTCGCGAAGGAGGCCGACGTACTGCAGCGTCCGAATCGCGCCGCTCTCCCCGGCGGCGAGCGCGGCGGCGCGCCGCTGGATCGCCAGCGCATTCCATCGCCGCACCACCTGCAGGCTCCAGCCGCCCACGACGGCGACGACAAGTCCCACGCCGATGCTCACGCCGAGCCCGAGCTCCCAGGGAGCGCCGGCCGCGAGCGCCGTCGCCGCCACGGTGGCGGGCCCGTAGTCGGGATAGCGCACGGCGCCGATGGGCAGCACGTCGAGCGCGAACAGCTCGAGTACCACGCCGACCCGGAGGCCGGCCTCAATGTCGCCCACGATCCAGCCGGCCACTGCGCCGGCGACGATCGGCCGCGACAGCATCGCCTGCGGCACGCTCACCAGGTCGAGCGCGACGATCGTGCCCCAGAGGATGAGCAGGACGATGAGATGCGGCGCGAAGGCCGTCACGCGAGCGTCCTGAGCGCCACGGCGGGCGACGTCGGGAGGTCCTGGGCGGTGATCTCGGCGCCGCCGGCCTCCAACGCCACCAGGCACCGGAGCTCTTCGTCGGTCAGATACACGTACGACAGCCGCTCGCGCCGACCCGGCCGGTGATGGATCCCGCCGAGGTTGATCCGCCGTATCACCCCGGGCGCGGCCCGGTGAAGGGCAGCCATCGTCTCGATGTCGCCGGTGAGGATGACGCCGCGCCGCTCGCCGGCCTGCCACGCGCCGAGCTGCGGCGCGGCCTCCTCCACCGTGGCGAAGCGGATCTCCAGCTCAGGCGGCACCGCCATTCGGTAGAGGTCCTGCTCCCACGGGCTCGCGGCCACGCTCGGGTCCACCAGCACGATGAACTCCACGCCCAGCGGACGTCCCCACCCGATCACCACCTGGCCGTGCACGAGGCGATCGTCGATCCGGCAGAGCACGATCGGCATCAGGGCACCCGGATCGCCTTGCCCCCCGCGATGGCCGCCCGCGCGGCCGCCTCGTCGAGTGGGAGCGTTCGGTGAAAGACGAAGTCCACCAGCATGGCGAGATTGACTCCGGTGACCGTCTTCGCCGTGGCGCTCGCCTTGAGCCGGTTGAGCACGGCGAACAGGCACGAGCCGCTCGAGAGATCCACGAACACGACGGCCGGGCCGTCGCCGACCGCTTCGGCGACCCGCTCCTCCAGCTCGCCACGGTCACACCCCGTGTTCGACACCGCCTTGAGCGCGCCCGTCACGCCGCTGATCTGCTCCGCCGCCTCCACGAGGGCTCCGGCCAGCCGCCCGTGGCAGACGACCACTCCGTGCAACTCCTCACTCATAGTCTTCCTGGAGATATTCCCGGACGCCGCGCTGCTCTTTCATCTTCTTGATGAGGCGGGCGTTGAACGCCGCGGCGACATCCACCCCGGAATAGCGGAGCAGATGCATCATCGCCACCACCTCTGAGATTACGGTGATGTTCTTGCCGGGGTTGAGCGGCACGATGACGCGCGGGACCGCGACGTCGAGAATCATCGTCTCCTCGCGCGCGAGGCCGGTCCGGTCGGCGTCCTTCGCGGTCTCCCAATCCTCGAGCTGGACCACGACCTCGATGCGCTTCTGCTGGCGGACGGCTCGCACGCCGAAGAGCGCGGGGATGTCGATGAGCCCGATCCCGCGAATCTCCATGTGATGTGCGGCGAGCTCGTGGCCGCGGCCGATGAGCACGTCGTTGCCGCGCCGGGTGACCTGCACGACGTCGTCCGCAACCAGGCGGTGGCCGCGCTCGACCAGGTCGAGCACGCACTCGCTCTTCCCGATGCCGGACCGGCCGATGAAGAGCAGACCGACGCCGTAGACGTCGGCGAGCGAGCCGTGGAGCGTGGTCCGCGGGGCGAAGGCCTCCTCCACGACCGGCTTGATCCGGCGGTAGAACTCGGCGGTCTTCAGCTTGGACCGGAAGACCGGGACGCTCCGCGCGCGCGCGAGCTCGAGCATCTCCGGCGGCACCTCCTGGCCCTTGGTCACGAAGATGCAGGGCAGCTCGAAGCCGAAGAACTTGCGCAGCGTCGCCTGCCGGTCCTCGGGTGAGAGGGAGTTCAGGTACGTGATCTCGGTCTCGCCGAAGACGTGGATGCGGTTCGGGGCGAAGCGGCCGGTATAGCCGGCCAGCGCCAGGCCCGGGCTCGCGACTTCGGCCTCGGGCATCTGGCGGTCCAGCCCGAGGTCGCCGGTCAGCGCCTCGATCTGGAGCGGATCACCGCGGCGGGAGACGAAGTCGCGCAATCGGAGCATCAGCCGATCCGAGGCTCGGCATCGCGGGAGCGCCGACCACGGGGCGACGCCTTGTCGAGCTGGCGGCGCAGCTTCTCTTCGGCGCGGTCGAGGGCGGTGCGATGATCGTCGGCCTCGCCGCGGGCGATGAGCACGTCTCCGCGCGACGCATGCAGCCGGAGCTCCGCCGTGGCCTGCTTGCCCTCCGTGTCGAACACGACGGCCGACTCGATGGGACGATGGGCCAGCGTGCCCAGCCGCTCCACGACCGTGATGGCGCGCTCGCGAAGGGTGTCGGGGATCTCGCAGTGGCGGGCGGTGATCGTCGTCTGCATGGCAAGTTCCTCCTGGCTCAGGCCGCGCCCGAGCCGGCAATGATGTCGTGGAGATGTCGCTCCGTGTCGGCTGCGGTCCGCTCCCAGGTGAGACCCTCGGCGAAGCGGCGGGCGTCGGCGCCGAGCGCCGTCACGCGGTCGGGTGAATCGGCGAGCTCCAGCATCCGTGCGGCCAGGGCGTCGACGTCGCCGTGGGGAACCAGGTATCCGGTCACGCCATGGCGCACGGAGTCGCGCAGCCCCGGGCTGTTCGAGGCGATCGACGGCGTGGCACAGGCGGCGGCCTCGATCACCGTGATGCCCCAGCCTTCCTTGGGCGACGGAAACAGATTAGCCCAGGCCCGCTGCAGCAGCTCGAGCTTTTCGGCCTCGCTGATGAAACCCCGAAACCGAACGGCCGATCCCAGCCCGAGTTCGACGGCCAGTCGCTCCAGTTCGGCCCGGTGGTCGCCGGTTCCCGCGATGTCGAGCGAGAGATCGGGCCGCCGCAGGCGAGCCTGCGCCAGCGCCCGGATCGCGAGCGCTATCCCTTTATAACGCTTCAACCGTCCAACGTACAAGAAGGTGGGGCTCGCCGCACGGCCGCCGTCAGGCGCGGGCGTGAACCTGGCGGCATCCACGCCGGGATGGATCACCCGGATCCTCTCCGGGGCGACCCCGCGCGCCACGAGGTCGTCGCGCGTGCTCTCGCTGATGGCGTGGAAGAACGCGCGACGATACGCGCGCGCCAACGGGCGCTCGGCCGCCCAGACCACCGCCGCCATCGGCCAGGGCGCCTCCTCGAAGGCCGTCTCGCCGAACAGGTGCGGGACGATCGCGCAGATCGGCAGCGCGGTCATACCAGCGAGAAACAGCGGCAGCTTGTTGATGTCCTCGACCACGATGTCCGGCCGCTCGGCCTGCAGCGCCCGCCGCACCGCGCGGCGGCCGACGAGCGCGAAGGTCTGTCGCGTGCCCGCGCGCTCGACCGCGATGCCGTCGATCAGCCCACGCGGCGCGGCCCCAGGCCACCCGCCGCAGACCAGCCTCACGCGATGCCCCCGTGCGGCCAGCCGACCAAAGATCTCGAAGAGATGAATTTCGGCGCCACCCGCTTGCGGGTGTTCTCGGTCCTGCCAGTTGACGACGAGAACGTTCACAGGCACCCGAGCGTGCGGGCGATGCCGTCCAGCACGCCGTTCACGAAGCCCGGCGCCCGAGCCCCGCCGAACCAGTGCGCCAGGCGGACCGCCTCGTCGATGGCCACCTTCGGCGGCACGTCACCGCGGCGCAGCTCGAGGATGCCGAGGCGGAGGATATTCCGCTCCACGATCGCCATCCGATTGAGCCGCCAGTTGTCGCTCGCCCGCTCGGCGTCGGCGTCGAGCTGCCCGACCTCGGCGATCACCCCCTGCGCCAACTCTTCGGCGCGGTCGAGGATCCGTGGCTCGGGCCCGGTGAGCCGCGACAGGCCGGTCGCGACCGAGGGCACCGGCGGCTCACCCAGCAGCTCCCATGCGTAGAGCAGCTGGAGCGCGCGAGCACGGCTCTTCGTCTCGGGCCTAAGCATCCAGCGCTCGAAGCTGCGCGATGACATCGGCAGCCTGAATGGCGGCGGCGGCCGCTTCGTAGCCCTTGTTGCCCGCGTTTCCGCCGGCACGGTCCACGGCCTGCTGCATCGTGTCCACCGTCAGCACGCCGAACCCGACGGGCAGGGCGTGGGCGACGGCGACGGCATTGAGGCCCCGGGCGGCCTCGCCGGCCACGTACTCGAAATGCGGGGTGTCGCCCCGCACCACGGCGCCGAGCGCCACGAGGCAGGCATAGCGCTTGGTACCCGCAGCGGCCGCCGCCGCGACGGCCAGCTCGAAGGCGCCGGGCACCCACACGACGTCGACGCTGTCCCGGGGGATCCCCGCCTCCTGGCAACAGGCGAGCGCTCCCTCGAGCAGCCGGCCCGTGATGAGCTCGTTATAGCGGCTGGCGAGGATCGCCACGCGGCCCACGGCGCGAAGGCGAGCATTCAGATCGGGCACGGATCAGTGGGCGAGGAGATGGCCGAGTTTGTCGCGCTTGACCTGGAGGTACCCGCGGTTTTCCCGGTTGGGGTCGGTGACGAGCGGCACCCGCTCCGTGATCTGGAGGCCGTAGCCTTCCAGCCCCACGAGCTTCCGCGGGTTGTTGGTCATCACCCGAATCGAGGAGAGGCCGAGGTCGCGAAGGATCTGTGCCCCGATGCCGTAGTTGCGGAGGTCGGGAGCAAAGCCGAGGCGCTCGTTGGCCTGCACGGTATCGGCCCCCGCGTCCTGCAGCGCGTACGCGCGGAGCTTGTTCAACAGGCCGATCCCCCGGCCCTCCTGGTCGAGGTAGACGATCACGCCCCGGCCCGCCTGAGCGACCATCTCCATCGCCCGGTGGAGCTGGGGGCCGCAGTCGCAGCGCTGGGAGCCGAACACGTCACCGGTGAGGCACTTCGAGTGCATCCGCACCAGCACGTCGGCCTGCCCGGCCACCTCGCCGTAGACCAGCGCGACGTGCTCGGCGCGGTCCACGTCGTTCTGGTACCCGATGATGGTGAACTCGCCGAAGTCGGTGGGGATCCTGGCCTCGGCGACCCGGTGGACGAGCTGCTCAGTCTGCAGCCGATACGCCACGAGCTGGGCGACGGTCACGAAGGTCAGGTGATGCTCGCTGGCCATCGTCTGCAGCTCGGGCCGCCGGGCCATCGATCCGTCGGGGTTCAGGATCTCGCAGATGACCCCCGCCGGCACCAGGCCGGCCAGGCGCGCGAGATCGACGCTGGCCTCGGTCTGCCCGACCCGCTGCAGCACGCCGCCCGGGCGGGCCCGCAGCGGGAAGATGTGGCCTGGGCGGCGAAGATCGGACGGCACCGTCGCGGGGTTGATCGCGACGTGTATCGTCGTGGCGCGGTCGCTGGCGGATATGCCGGTGGTGACGCCGAACCGCCGCTCCGCGTCGATGCTCACGGTGAAGGCGGTGGCCAGCTCCTCGGTGTTTCGCTCCGTCATCTGGGGAAGGCCGAGCTGGTCACAGCGCTCCCCCGTGAGCGCCAGACAGATCAGGCCACGGCCGTGGAGCGTCATGAAGTTGATCATTTCGGGCGTGGCGAGCTCTGCCGCGCACACGAGGTCGCCCTCGTTCTCGCGATCCTCGTCATCGGCCACGATGACGATCTTCCCGTTGCGCAGGTCGTCGATGGCCTGCTCGATGGTCCCGAAGGTGCTCATGAAGCTCCCAGATCTCCACGGGCGAGGAGCAGCTCGGCGACGTACTTGCCGATGGTGTCCGCCTCCAGATGTACCCGGTCCCCGGCCCGGCGCTCTCCCAACGTGGTGTGCTGTAAAGTAAACGGGATGAGAGAGATCTGAATTAGGTCCGGAGCCGGTCGGTCGTTGACCGTGAGGCTGACGCCGTCGACGGTCACCGAGCCTAGGGGCACTGATATCCGGGCGACCTCGGCGGGGACCCGAAGGTCGATCAGCCGGGCGTCTTCCCGTTCCCCGACCCGCTCCACCGTGCCGACGCCGTCGACGTGGCCCTGCACCAGGTGGCCGCCCAGGCGATCGCCTACCCGCAGGGCCCGCTCGAGATTTACCTTCCGGTCGACGCTGTAAGTATCGAAATTAGTGCGGTCTAGAGAAGTCCGTATGATGTGTACTGTGAACCCAGACCGGTCGCGGGACTCAACCGTCAGGCAGGCGCCATCAACCGCAACGCTCTCGCCCAGGGTCAGGTCCTCATAGGGGCTCGCAATGGTGAGCTCGACGCCACCCTCGGTCTGGGTACGGCTGGCGACCTTCCCCACCGCCGTGACGATCCCGGTGAACATCAGGGGCGATCCAGCACGAGAAGGGTGTCCTCCCCGAGCGCCCGCCGGTCGGTCACGCGCCAGCGCGACGCGTCGTCGAGGGCGGTCGTGGGTAGACCTGCGACCGCCGGAACGCCGGCGGCACCCAGCCATAGGGGCGTCTGTATCCAGTAATAGCGGTCAACCAGGCCTGCGGCCAGGAGCCCGCCGGCCAGCCTGCCGCCGCCTTCGACCAGGATCGACCCGATCCCGGCCCCGCACAGCACGCCCAGCGCTTCCGCGAGAGAACCGGCCCGGACCACGCTCACCCCCGCCGACTCGAGCGGCGTCACCCGCGCACGCGGCGCGCCGGGGCCCACGACCGCGAAGGTGGGCACCTCCCGGGCGTTGCGCACCAGCGTGAGGGAGGTCGGCACGTCCCCATCGGCGGCGAAGACGATCCGGCGCGGGGTCACTCTAGGCTGGACCGGGCCTCGCACCGTGAGCGAGGGGTCGTCGGCCCGCGCGGTCACTCCTCCGACCGCCACGGCATCGAACCCCGCCCGGAGCCAGTGGACGAATTCGCGCGCCGGCGCGCCGGACAACCAGCGCGAATGTCCGTTGGCGTCGGCGATCCGGCCGTCGATCGTGGTCGCCAGCTTAAGCGCGATGAAGGGACGAGCCGTGCCGCGCAGTCGGTGAAGGAAGATGGCGTTCTGCGCCGCGGCCTCGTCGGCGCGCAGGCCGAACTCCACGTCGACGCCCGCCGCGCGCAAGCGGGCGGCGCCGCCGGCCGCCACCGGATTCGGATCGGGCAAGGCCGCGACGACGCGCCGGACACCGGCCGCGAGGAGCGCGTCGGTGCACGGGGGCTGCTTGCCCTGGTGATTGCACGGCTCGAGCGTGCAGACGACCGTGGCCCCCCGCGCGCGCGGTCCCGCGGCGGCGACCGCGGTGGGCTCCGCGTGGCTGCCCCCGAACTCGGCATGCCATCCCTCGCCCACGACCGCGCCGTCGTGCAGCACGACGGCGCCGACCAAGGGATTGGGCTGCACCTGCCCCCAGCCTTGCCAGGCGAGCACAAGCGCGCGGGCCATGGCGTCGCTCTCGGTCACGTCGCGCTCAGACGCCCGCGCGCAGGCCGAGGCCCGCGACCCTCGTTACTCACGACGTCAGGGCGCGGCGAACCGCACGTGGGGTTCTCCTCGACGGATCTCTCCCATGGGCCAGGTCGCCACGCCGGCGGCCAGGGCCGCGGCCTGGGCTCCGTCCACGGCATCCGCCGGCAGCACCGCGATCAGGCCGACGCCGAGGTTGAAGACTTCGCGCATCTCGTCGGTCGCGATCCGGCCGCCGCGCTGCAGCGCGGCGAAGAGCGGCGGCAGCGTCCAGGAGGACGGAGTCGACGACGGCCGCGCATCCCTCGGGGAGCACGCGGACGAGATTGCCAGGAATACCGCCTCCCGTGATGTGCGCGAGCCCGTGGAGACGGCCGATCACGGGCAGCACGCTGGAGACATAGCTCCGGTGCACCGCCAGGAGGGCATCGGCGACGCGCTGGCCCGTGTCCCCCAGGATGTCGTCGAGGCCGAGCTGCATCCGCTCGAACACGATCCGACGGGCCAGCGTGTATCCATTGGTATGGAGTCCCGTCGAGGCGTAGGCGAGGAGCAGGTCGCCCGGCACGATCGCGTCGCCGTGCAGCGCCTCATCCTCCTCGACCACGCCGACGATCGTGCCCGCGAGGTCGTAGGTTCCCGGCTGGTAGAGTCCCGGCATCTGCGCGGTCTCACCGCCGGCCAGCGCCATGTCGTGGGCCCGGCACCCGCGGGCGATTCCCTCGACCAGCCCGGCGATCTGCTCAACCCGAAGCCCCGAGCCGGCGATGTAATCCATGAACGCGATCGGCCGGGCGCCGTGGACGAGAATATCGTTGACGCTGTGATTGACCAGGTCTTCGCCCACGGTGTCGAACCGCCCGGCCTGGAGCGCGACGAGCACCTTGGTGCCCACCCCATCGGTGCTGAGCACCAGAGTGGGGCGGCGCATCCCCGGCGGGATGCGCACCATGCCGCCGAAGGCACCGACCCTCCCCACCGAGAGCGACGTCCGCGTGCCGGCGACGAGGCGGCCGATCCGGGCCTTGGCCTCGTCCGCGCTCGCGAGGTCGACCCCCGCCGCGGCGTACTCGCCCGCCGACGTCATCCGAGCGGCTCCGCGAGGCCGACATGGGTGAGATCCTGGAACCCGCGGACTCGTTTCTCTACGTCCGCCAGCGTGACCTGGTCGAAGCCGCGGATGCCGAACTGCTCGACCGCATACGAGCCCATGGTCGCGCCGACGACCATGGCGCGGCGGATGTGGTCCTCCGAGACCGAATCGGTGCGGGCGAGGTAGGCCATGAACCCGCCCGCGAAGGCGTCGCCCGCGCCGGTGGGGTCGTAGACGCTCTCGAGCGGAAAGGCCGGCACGTAGAACGTGCGCGTCGGCTCGATCAGCAGCGCGCCGTATTCACCCTGTTTGATGACCACGCGCTTGGGGCCGTGCGCCAGGATCCAGCGGCCGGCCCGGTGGATGTTCCAGTCGCCGCTCAGCTCGCGCGCCTCGCTGTCATTGACCATGAGGACGTCCACCCGGGCCAGCAGCTCGAGGAGCGTCGCCTTCTTGCTCTGGATCCAGTAGTTCATCGTGTCGCACACCACGAGCGACGGCTTGCGCACCTGCCCGAGGACGCCGAGCTGGAGCTCGGGATCGATGTTTCCCAGAAACAGGTACTTCGCGGAGCGGAACGCCTCGGGCAGCTTGGGCTGGAAATTGGCGAACACGCCCAGGCGCGTGTCCAGCGTCTCCCGGCTCTGGAGGTCGTAGGAATACTTGCCTTTCCAGCGGAAGCTCTCGCCCTCGGCGCGCTCGACGCCGCTCCAGTCGATGCCCCGCGAGGCGAGTCGCTCGAGCTCGGCCACGGGATAGTCGCTCCCGATCACCCCCACCACCTGGACCGGGTGCAGCAGCGCGCCGGCGACGCTGAAATACACGGCGGAGCCGCCCAGCGCGTCGGCGGTCTCGCCGAACGGCGTGAAGATCGAGTCGAGCGCGATGCTGCCGACGACGAGCAGGCTCATCAGTTCACATCCGGTCCGGAGCGGAGATGCCCAGCAGGGTCAGCGCATTGGCGAGGACCACGCGCGCCGCGCGGGCGAGGAGCAGCCGAGCCTGCTCCGTGGCCGGCCCCTCCGGAGCGCCGATCGCGCGTGTGTGGTGGTACCAGCCGTGGACGACGGTCGCCAGCTCGTGCAGGAACACGGTGATCCGATGCGGCTCGCGCTCGCGCGCGGCCTTCTCGACAACCTCGGGGAAGGTCACCAGCTTCTTCAGCAGCTCTGCATCCTGCGGGGCCGGGAGCGCGGCGAGATCGAGCTCGCCCGTCACGCTCTCGGGCGTCCGTTCAGCCGTCCGGAAGATGCCGCTCAGCCGGGCGTGGGCCATCTGCACGTAGAAGACCGGGTTCTCATCGGTCTGCCGCTTGGCAAGGTCGAGATCGAAGTCGAGCGGGCTCGCACCCTTCCGCATGAGGAAGAAGTAGCGCGCCGCGTCTACGCCGACCTCCTCGTACAGGTCGCGCAACGTGACGAACTCGCCGCTCCGCTTGGACATCTTCACCTCTTCCCCGCCCCGGACCACCTTGACCAGCTGCACCAGCGCGACGTCGAAGAACTCCGGCGGATACCCCAGCGCCTGCAGCACCGCCCGCATGCGCGGGATGTAGCCGTGGTGGTCGGCGCCCCACACGTCGATCGCGCGGTCGAAGCCGCGGTCGTGCTTGTCGATGTGATAGGCGATGTCGGGCACGAGATAGGTGTAGGAGCCGTCGGTCTTCCGCAGCACCCGGTCCTTGTCGTCCCCGAACTGGGTGGTGCGGAGCCAGAGCGCGCCATCGGCCTCGAACGTGAGACCGCGTGCGGCCAGCAGCTCGAGCGCGTGCTGGACCCGACCCGAGTCGTAGATCGCCTGCTCCGACGACAACACGTCGAAGTGGACGCCGAACTCGGCCAGATCGCGGTCCTGCTCCTGCCGCTGGATGCGGAGCCCGTGCGCCCGCGCGCGGCGCAGGCCGTCCGCGGCCGGCAGCTCGGTGAACCCCGGGCTCTCGCTCGCGAGCACCTCGCGGGCATTCTCGCGCAGGTACTCGCCGTGGTAGCCGCCCTCGGGAATGACCGCCGGGTGGCCGGCGAGCTGACGAATGCGAGCCCAGAGGCTCTCGGCCAGCCGATCGATCTGCACGCCCGCGTCGTTGATGTAGAACTCGCGGGTCACCGCGTGGCCGGTCCACTCAAGCAGCGACCCGATGGCGTCGCCCAGCGCCGCGCCCCGGCCGTGGCCCACGTGCAGCGGTCCGGTCGGGTTCGCCGACACGAACTCGATGTTGACCTTGAGGCCGGCGCCCGAGGTCGAGCGGCCGTAGGCCGCACCCTGGACGAGGATCTCCCGGTGGGCCGCCGCGAGCTGAGTCTGGGCGAGCCAGAAGTTGATGAATCCCGGGCCGGCGATCTCGGTCCGCTCAACCAGCCCCGGAGACAACCGAAGCTCCTCCAGGACCCGCTCGGCCGTCTTGCGCGGGTTGGCGCGCTCGCGCCTGGCCAGCACCATGGCCAGGTTGGTGGCGAGGTCGCCGTGTCCCGCGTCGCGCGGGCGCTCGAGCACGAAGTCGACCCCGTCGGCGCCGAGTCGCGAGGCTACCCTCGCGAGCTCGGCGCGAAGCGCGTCGCTCACTCGGAAGGGGCCTTCTTGGCGGGCTTGGCGTCGGCCTTCGCGGCGGGTTTGGCATCCGGCTTGGCAGCCGGCGCCGTGTCGCCCTTGGCCTTGGAATCCACCTTGGACTCCGCCGCCGGCTTCTCCGACTCCGCCTTGCGCGGGCCCTTCCCGTCCTTGCCGTAGTCGGTGATGTAGAAGCCGCTACCCTTGAACACGAGCCCGGCGCCCCCGGAGATCTTGCGTGTCGCCGGCTTGCCGCAGGTCGGGCACTTGGCCCGCGGCTTGTCGGTCATCTTCTGGAACTTCTCGAACACATGCCCCTCGGGGCACTCGTACTCGTAGGTCGGCATCGGCGCTCGCTGAGGGTAAACGAAACCAGCGGCGAAACTTAGCCGCGTCGAGCGAGTACCTCAAGGCGGTCGGCGACCGCATGCACCACAGAGAGCACGGAAGCCTCACCACGCGAGGTGAAACAGGCCTGCCCGTGCCGAATCACGCCGGCCGGTACACCCCCCAGGCGTCCCGCAGCACATCGCTGATCTCTCCAAGGGTCGCTCGGTCCCGGACCGCGTCGAGGATCGGCGGCATGAGGGGTGTGGTGCCGGCGGCAGCGGCGCGGAGGCCGGCGAGCGACGCCGCAACCCTCGCGCCGTCCCGGCGGCGCCGCACCTCCGCCACCCGAGCGCGCTGCTGGGCCTCGAGCGCGGAGAAATCCGGTGTCTCGATCGCGGGCGCCGGCGAGCCGTCGGCGAAACGGTTAACGCCGACCACGACGAGGTTGCCGGACTCCTGCGCCTTCTGCAGCTCGTAGGCGCTCCGCGCGATCGCCTCCTGGAAGAAGCCGAGCTCGATCGCCCGCGCCGCGCCGCCCAGGGCATCCACCTCGGCGACCAGCGCGCGCGCGTCCGCCTCGATCGCGTCGGTCAGTGTCTCGACGTAGTAGCTGCCGGCCAGGGGATCGACGACCCGTGCCACGCCGCTCTCGTACCCGATCACCTGCTGCGTGCGCAGAGCGAGCGTGGCCGACTGCTCGGTCGGCAGCGCGAGCGCTTCGTCGTACCCGTTGGTGTGGAGCGACTGGGTACCACCCAGCACCGCCGCGAGCGCCTGCACCGTCACGCGCACCACGTTCGTCAGCGGCTGCTGCGCCTGCAGGGTGACCCCGCCCGTCTGGGTGTGGAACCGGAGTCGCGCGGTGGCATCGCCGGCGCCGAACCGCTCGCGCACCAGGCGGGCCCAGAGGCGGCGGGCGGCCCTGAACTTCGCCGCTTCCTCGAACAGATCGTTGTGGCTGGCGAAGAAGAACGACAGCCGCGGGCCGAACGCATCGATCGCGAGTCCTGCCTCGACCGCCACGCGCACGTACTCGAGCGCGTTGGCGAGCGTGAAGGCGACCTCCTGCACCGCCGTTGCGCCCGCCTCGCGCATGTGGTAGCCGCTGATCGAGATCGGGTTGAAGGTCATCTCCTCGTCGCTGACGAAGCGGAAGATGTCCGCCACCAGCCGGAGGGACGGCGCCGCGGGATAGATGTAGGTCCCGCGGGCGATGTACTCCTTGAGCACGTCGTTCTGCACCGTGCCCGTCAGCTTCGCGCGCGGGACGCCCTGCTCCTCGCCGACCACGACGTACATGGCGAGCAGGATGGCCGCGGTCGCGTTGATCGTCATCGACGTGGACACGCGGTCGAGCGGGATCTCGCGGAACAGGTCGGCGAGGTCGTCCACCGTGTCGATGGCCACGCCGACGCGTCCGACTTCGCCCTGCGCCATCGGGTGATCGGAGTCGTAGCCCATCTGCGTGGGCAGGTCGAACGCCGTCGAGAGCCCCATCTGTCCGGCGGCGAGGAGTCGACGGAAGCGTTGGTTGGTCTCCTGCGCAGTGCCGAACCCGGCGTACTGGCGCATGGTCCACAGCCGACCCGTGTACATGTTGGGGTACACGCCGCGGGTGAACGGAAACTCCCCCGGGCGGCCGAGATCCCGCGCGGGATCGCCGGCCCAGTCCTCCGGGCCGTAGACCGACTTGGTCACAGGGCGGGCTGCGAGACGGCGCCGCTCACCCGAACGGAATCGGCGACGCGTCGGATGGTGTCAGCCACGAAGCCGACGTCCTCCCGGCTGCCGATCACGAGCGGTGTACGCTGGTGCAGGTTGGTGGGTACGAGGTCCAGGATGCGGTTCACTCCGTCCGTCGCGCTGCCTTCCGCCTGCTCGGCGATGAATGCCATCGGGCTCGCCTCGTACAACAGACGCAGCTTGCCGCTGGTGTTCTTGGCGTCGGCCGGGTACAGGAACACCCCGCCGCTGATCAGGTTCCGATGGAAGTCGGCCACCAGCGAGCCGATGTAGCGGCTGTTCTTCGGCCTGATGCCGTCCGGCAGGTCGCCCTTGAGACCCCGGACAGCCGCTTGGACGGTCCGATCCCAGCGCGGGAAATTGCTTTCGTTCACGCTGTAGTACTTCCCGACCCGCGGCGTCACGATGCGCTCGTGCGACAACAGAAACTCGCCGATCGTCGGATCGAGGGTGAAGCCGTGGGCGCCCTGGCCGGTGGTATAGACCAGCATCGTGCTCGACCCGTACATCACGTATCCCGCGGCCACCTGCTGACACCCCGGCTGGAGCACGTCCGCCACCGTGCCGCGGCCCTCCATGCTCAACCGGCGGTGGATGCTGAAGATGGTGCCGACAGCGGAATTGACATCGATGTTGGACGAGCCGTCGAGCGGATCGAAGAGGACCGCGTACTTGCCGACCGCGGATTCGGGCGGAACCGGGATGATGTCTTCGTCTTCCTCGCTGCCCATCACACAGACCCGGCCGGTGTGCTTGAGACAATTCTTGATGGTCTCGTTGGCCAGGACATCCAGCTTCTGCTGCTCCTCCCCCTGGACGTTTTCCGCCCCTTGCTTGCCGAGGATGTTGACGAGGCCCGCCCGCCGGATCGCCGCGGCGATGATCTTGGCCGCGAGGGCGATGTCGTAGAGCAGATTGCTCAGCTCCCCGGTCGCCTCCGGGTAGCGGTCTTCCTGATCGAGAATGAAGCGCTCGATGGTCGTGACCGACGTCAGCACGTAGCCCCCGGGGTTTCTGGGAAAGAGATCTCAGCGCACGTCGTAGCTCGCCGTGCCGGCCCTCGACCGGACCGTCATGCGGCGTCCGTCCGTCAGCACCGTCACCGTCCCCTCGCGGTCGGTCCGATGCACCGCGATGCCATGGACGCGCAGCCGCTCGAGCGTGGCGGGCGCGGGATGACCGTAGTCGTTACGGCCGAGGGAGATCACCGCCACGGTCGGGGTGAGCGCACCGAGCCACTCGTCGCCGGTGCTGCCACGACTCCCGTGATGGCCGACCTTGAGGAGATCCACTCGGCGGAGCCGCGCCGCCATCGCCGACTCCGCCGGGAAGCCGGCGTCTCCCGCGAACACCGCCTGGAAGTCGCCGTACTCCACCAGGAGCACGAGCGAGTCCTCGTTGACGTCCTCGCCCCAGTGCGCCCAGCCGGGCACGGGATGAACGACCGTGAAGCGCACGCCGTCGAGCTCGAAGCGGTCTCCCGCGCGTGCGGGGCGCCAAGCCGTTCGGCTCCCGTCGAGACCGCCCAGAAACCGCGTGTAGCGGGCATCGGCAACCAGGGCGCCCGGCTCGATCACGAGCCCGGTGCCGATCCTCGCCATGACCGCGGGCAGTCCGCCCAGGTGATCGGCGTGGGCGTGGGAGACCACCGCGAGGGCGAGCGAACGAGCCCCCTGCCGCAGCAGGAACGGCGCGACCACGCGACGTCCCGCGTCCGACCGCTCGTCTGCGGGTCCGGCATCCACGAGAATCCAGCGACCGCCGGGGGTGCGGATCGCAGCCGCGTCGCCCTGCCCGACGTCCAGAAAATGTAACGCGAGGCCCCGACCCCCGTCAGCCGTGTGTGGCAGCGCGCTCCGGCCCAGTGCAACCCACAGCACGCAGGTGAGCGCCCAGCCGACCCGGCGAGCCGCCTCGACCGGAGTGTTCCGCTCGGCCGTGCACCAGAGGCCGGCGCCCAGCGCCAGCGCCCAGGGCACGGTGGCGGTGGCCTCGCCCGCGGCGAGGAGCTGGTGGCCGTAGGGCACCCTCGCTCCGACGGCGGCGACGAGCTCGAGCAGCTGCAGCGCCAGCCCCGCCCCGCCCGCAAACGCACCGGCGATGTAGGGAACGAGTGGATACAGTACCAGGCTCACCGCGACGGCCGGTACTGCGACGGCCGCGATCGGAATGGCCGCGAAGTTGAGGACGATCCCGATCGGGGCTACGGTCCCGAGCGCCCACGCGGTGATCGGTGCCGTCGCCAGCGTGGCGCCGACCGACGAGCCCAGTGTGCGCCAGCCGAAGCTCCGTCCGAGGGACGCATCGGTCCAGCGGCTGAAGCGCGTGGCTCCCCAGAGCGCAGCAGCGGAGAGCCAGCCACCGAGGTCGAGCACCGCCCACGGATCGATCAGCAGCACCGCGAGGCACGTCGCGGCCAGCAGCTCGTCGCCGCGCACGTGACGCTGGCGCAGGCGGCACCGGGCCAGGACAACGGCGAGGGCGGCGGCGCGGGTCGCCGGCGCGGGCCAGCCGAGAAAGCCGACGTAGGCGACGCTCGTGAGGGCGGCGATCACCACTGCGCGCTCGCGACGGGCGCGGCAGAGCCGGGCGCCGAGAAACACCCATGCGCCGATGAGCCCGACGTGAAAGCCGGAGATGGACAGCAGGTGGACCAACCCGGACTGGGCGAAGCGGTCCTGCAGGTCGGCGTCGATGCCGCCGCGGCGGCCGAGCATCAGGGCGTCGACGAGCGGTGCGCGCGCGCCGTACAGCGTGCGGCTCGCCTCACCTAGCATGGTCCGGAGGCGGGCGCCGATCGGCGGTGCGCCGGCGGCCGCATCCGCGCCGTGGACGAGCAGCGTCCCGTCCGCCCGCCCGGCCGGCCCGGCGCGAGGAGCCCAGGTGGCCTCGACCAGGGTGGTCGGGCCCGCCGCGACCGCGGTGCCCGACGGCCACCGAGCGGACACGCCGCCCGTGCACCCGGCGCCGACCGGCTCGACTTGTACTCTACCGCCCTCCGCCGTCACGGGCTCGGTGAGCCGAACGGTGAGCCTCATTCTGCGCGGCGGCAGCCGGGCGGCGCACCGGCTGCGCTCGGCCACCCAAGCGAGCTCGCCGCTGGCTCGCCCGAGACTCGCCGCGACGGCGAGCAGGATCGGCAGTGGTCGCCCGTTGACGACTGCCCCACCAAGTACCGCAATCGCGCCGAGCGGGCTCCCGAAATGCCAGAGGCCGGTCGCGAGACCGGCCCCGTAACACAGCGTGAACAGCAGTGGCGGCCGGAGCTTCACGGCCGCCAGCCGTGGCTCAAGTCGGCCGCTGACCTCCGCTGCGGCCGCAGCGTGGCGCCTGCCCGATCTTCCGAAGTGCATCCATCATCGCCACATCGATGGCGGCACGGTTCTGGTCCTTCTCCAGCGAGACCTCCGTGAGCACCGAGCCCTGCCGGCTCGACACGTAGCGCGCCGGCACACGGTTCAGCGTGTACACTACGACTTCGTCCCGGCAGACGTCGCAACCGCAGAAATCGGGATACCGCGGTCGCAAGGAGTCGTACGCCGCCTGGACGTGCTCTTCGGCCAGGTTGCGGATCACAGGACCGCCAGTGCGGGCGTGACGACCGCCCCCGTGAAGGTGGATCCGGTCGTGCCGGTGAGCCGACACGTGTGGTATTCGCCGGCCGCGGAAGGCGGCAGGTCGAGCAGCACGAGATGATTGGTGCGGGTCCGGCCCAGCATGAGTCCGCCCCGACGCGCCGGCCGCTCGACGAGGACCTCGTGCGTCTGGCCGACGCGCGCGGCGTTCTTGCGGCGCGCCTGCGCCCGGACGGCCTCGATGAGTCGCTCGAGCCGCTCCGACGCCACGTCATCCGGCACGTGGTCCTTGAGTCGCACCGCCGGTGTGCCGTCGCGAACCGAGTACTTGAAGGTGTAGGCGTCGTCGAAATCCGCCTCGGTGACGAGGCTGAGGGTTTCCTGGAACTGTGCCTCCGTCTCGCCCGGGAAGCCGACGATGATGTCGGTCGAGAACGTGATGCCGGGGACGGCCGCCCGCAGCGCGGCGACGACCTCGACGTAGCGTGCGCGCGTGTAGCGGCGAAGCATCCGCCGCAGCACCGCGTCCGAGCCGCTCTGCACGGGAAGATGCACATGCTCGCACACCGCGGGCGAGGCGGCCATCGCCTCGATGACGGACGCCGTGAACTCGGTGGGGTACGGGCTGGTGAACCGGACGCGGCGCAAACCCTCGACGGCGCCGACCGCCCGCAGCAGATCGGCGAAATCGTGATCGCCGTCGTGATAGCTGTTCACCGTCTGCCCGAGCAGCGTCACCTCGCTGGTGCCGAGGGCGGCGAGGCTCTCGACCTCGCTCACGACGTCGGCCAGCCGGCGGCTCCGCTCGGGGCCGCGCGTGTGGGGCACGATGCAAAAGGTGCAGCGGTAGTCGCAACCGCGCTGCACCGTGACGAACGCCGTGGGACCGTTTTCCCGCACCGGCGGGACGTCCTCATAATGCTCCCAGGCACGGAAGGTCGTGTCCGAGGTCCGCTGGCCCTGCACCGCGAGGCCGATGAGGTCCGGCAGGTTCCGATAGGCGTCCGGTCCCACGACGAGGTCGACCCTCGGCACGCGCTCCAGCAGCGCCGGGCCGAGTCGCTGCGCCATGCAGCCAACCACGCCCAGGACGTCCCCGGGCCGCTTGTGTCGCTGCAGCTCACCCATCCGGCCAATGACCCGCTGTTCGGCGTTGTCGCGCACCGCGCAGGTGTTGACCAGCATGACGTCGGCCTCGGCGGGATCCTCCGAGCGGACGTAGCCCTCGCGGCCAAGGACCCCGAACATGAGCTCGGAGTCCGCCACGTTCATCTGGCACCCGTAGGTCTCGATGTAGATCCGCTTCATGGCCTCCAAAGATACCTCGCTAGGGCCGGACCGTCACCGTGAGGTCGAGCAGGAAGGCCCGCTCGCTGTATACCCCTTCGGAGCGCCACACGTGCTCGAGTCCCACGTCGATACCTGCCCGCTCCTGCGCGAAATGCAGGCCCGAGCCGATCGAGACGCCGAACTCGTGGGGCTGCTCGCCCGGCACCAGCGTGAACGGCAACGTCCCGTAGCGGGCCCCCACCCGAATGGGGGTTTGGGTCGGACGGCGTGGATTGGAGAACTCCATGCCCAGCGACGCTTCGACGGTGTTCTGGGCGCCGTTTCCGCGCTGGGCCAGCAGGTCGCTGTTGGCGCCGGACCAGGTCTTTACGATCACCTGGCTCGCGAGCTCGATCTTGGGCTGTGCGCGCCAGCGCACACCGACGCCGAACGAATAGGGCAAATCCACCGTGCCGATGTCGGTCGAATCGCGGTCGACGTTGAGCTTGCCATCGTAGCGGACCGACCCGGCGACGCTGAACCTCGGCCCGAAATTGCGAATGACCCCGAGCGAGAGCCCGACACCCGCGAAGGAGAGCTCGGTCGACTCCGTGGAGACCTGGTAGGTCGTGTCGGAAAACGTGCGTCGCGCGCGGAGTCGGTTCGAGCCCGTGATCACGTGAAAGCCCGCACCGACGATCCAGGCATCGCTCAAGCGATAGGCGCCGGCGAGCCGCAGGTCACTCAGGCCGCCGCGCGAGGCAAGCGTGTCGGTGACCGGCACGAGCGTCCCTCGCAGGACCGCGGTGTCCACGCTGGCCAGCGTGAAATCGCGATTGGTGTACATGGAGTAGCTCAGGCCGAGCACGGCCGGTAAGACCCGCGCCGGACCCGCGACCGTGAGGTGGGGGAAGCGCGTCTCGCGCGTCGACGCGCTGCCCGCGGGGTTTTCCACGTCCCGGTAGTCCTGCAGGACGTTGAATCCCGCCGAGAGGGCGGTCGCGCGTCCCAGGGACGCCGGGTTGACGCTGGATTCGACGTCGAACATCGCGAAGGCGCCGCCGGTCGAGAACGCCCGGGCGCTCAGGGCCCGGCCCGGCATGCCCAGCCCCCGTACGCCGAACTGGGAGGTCTGGGCGGAGGCCACGGCCGGGAGGGCCGCGAGCCCCAGGAGGAGGAAGGCTCGGCGCACTTACTGGTTCTCGAAGGGGAAGGCGCGCTGATACGTGAGCCGAAGTCGCGGCGCCACGTTGGTCCCGTCGGGCACGTGGGAGCGGGTGGAGAAGAACACGGCGCGCGTGAAGGTGGCGCCTTCCGGCAGCAGGCTCAGAAAGATGCTCTGGGGGCGGAGGCTCGAGGTCTGCCAGAGCTTGAGGTGCTGAGTGACTTCGATGCTGACCGTGTCGCTCTGGATGGCGGGCAAGGTGTCCTGCTGTATCACCGACGCAACTGGAGGGATCGCGAGCGCGGACTTGGCGCCCAGATCGCTGATGACGCCCGTGGCTTGGAGGGTCGCCGGGTCGGTGGGGAGGCTGATGATGGGGCTGACCGGCGTGAGCTCGAGCGTGGCCCGGATCACCGTGATCGAATCCAGGAACTCGTTGGTGAGGCCGAACCGGATCAGCGCCCGTGAGGCCGGCTCGCCGCCCACCGTCAGCAGCGTGTCGTCGGGGAGTAGCGGGTTCTGCGTGAGAAACGTGTTGAACACCGTGCCGCGGCTGATGCTCGGCTTGAGGGTGGTGCCGGTGTCGGGCACGTCCAGCAACGTCACGAAGCTGGTGAACGACGCGGCGGTGCCGCCAGCGAGCGAGCCGAGCCGGACGCCCGTCGGCGTGTCCGCGGCGATGCGAATGCCCACGGCGAGGACACTGTCACCTCCCGGCGCGAGGCCCAGGCGGGCCGCGTCGCCGCCGACGAGCTTGGCCGCGATGGTGCCTTGGTTGACCGTATCGGGCACCGCGATGGTGTCGATCAGGTTGGCGTCCACCAGCTGCGCGTCCACATCCGCGAAGGTGCGGGTGCTGTCGATCGTCTCCGGCAACGGCAGCCGGTAGAGGATGACCTTGAGCCCGTTCACCAGCGTGTCGCGGGCGACGAGGTTCAGGACGATCGCCACGGAGTCGACGCTATAGGCCCGGAGCGTGTCGCGCAGAGCGACCGAATCGCCTCGGGCGGCGAAGCGGTAGACCGCGCGATCCTCGGACGCCGCGAACCCGTTGGAGACGAGCAGCGCGGGACCTTTGCCGCGATCGACGTAGCCGCCGCCCGGATCGCCGGCCCGGGGAAAGCTGCTGTCACGCAGCGCCGCCGCCGGGATGATCGTGTCGAAGACTTCCTGCGTGCCGCCCGGGCACAGCGCCGGGCAATCCGCCGGCGCCGTGAGCTGCTCCTGGCACGCCGCGAGGACGGCCGTCAGCAGCACTCCTCCGGCCAGCCGCCGCCACCCGGTCACGTGAGCTGCTCCTTCCCGAACGCGGCGGGCAGCAGCTCGCCGATGGTCCAGCGCGTCGCCCGGGAGGGCCCGACGCCGTCCACCGGAAAGTCGCGTCCGAATTCCGACAGCACCTGGCGGCACGCGCCGCAGGGGGCGGCGGGAGGATCCACGTCCGAGACGACCACCGCCCGCACGAACCGACTCGCGCCCGCCGCGACCGCGGCGCACACCGCGGCCCGCTCGGCGCAGATGGTCAGGCCGTACGACGCGTTCTCGACGTTGCAGCCGACGAACACTCGGCCGTCCTCCGCCTCGAGCGCACAGCCCACGTGGAACCGCGAGTACGGCGCATAGGCACGGCGCTGCACCGCGCGCGCCGCTTCCAGCAGCGTATCAGTCACTCCAAACCTCAGGCAGAAACGAAGCGCCCGCCGCGAGGGGCGGGACACCGAGAAAGTCGGCCACCGTCTGGCCGATGTCGGCGAACGTGCGGCGCCGGCCCAGCGCGACGGGCCGGACGCGCGGACCCGTGACCAGCACCGGCACGATCTCGCGCGAGTGGTCGGTGGAGGGTGTGGTCGGGTCGTTGCCGTGATCGGCGGTAAAGATAATGAGGTCCTCCTCGCGCACTGACGCGAGCAGCCGCGGCAGGGCCCGATCGAGCGCGACCAGGCCGCCATGAAATCCCGGCACGTCGTTGCGGTGGCCCCAGGTCTGGTCGAACTCGATGACGTTCGCCAGCAGGAGCCCCCGCCGCATCGACTGGAGCGCCCCCTCGATGAGCCCGTACGCCTCGCCATTGGTGGCGGTATGGATGCTCGAGATCGCCCGGCCGGCGAACAGGTCGTCCACCTTGCCGACCCCCACCCGAGGGACGTGATGCTCGAGCAGCCGGTCGAGCAGGGTGGGTCCCGGCGGTGGCAGGCTGAAATCCTTGCGCTGGGGCGTCCGCTGCCAAGCCCCGGGCACGCCCACGAACGGCCTCGCGATGACCCGCGAGACTCCATGCTCACCCTGGAGCAGCTCGCGGGCGGCGGCGCACGCGGCGTACAGCTCCGTGAGCGGTGCCGTGTCCGTGTGCGCGGCCACCTGGAAAACGCTGTCGGCCGACGTGTACACGATCCACTTGCCGGTCCGGCGGTGCTCCTCGCCGAACTGGTCCAGCACCCGGGTTCCCGAGGCCGGGAGGTTCCCCAGCACGCCTCGCCCGGTGCGGCGCGCGAACTCGTCGATCACCTCGGTCGGGAAGCCGTCGGGATAGGTGGGAAACGGGTCGGCCACGACCAGGCCGCAGAGCTCCCAGTGCCCGGTCGTGCTGTCCTTCCCGGCGCTCGTGGGCTCGGCGGTGCCGTAAGCCGCCGTGGGGCGCTCGACGGCCCGCACGCCCTGGAGCGGCGCGCAGCAGCCGAGCCCGAGCGCCTCGAGGTTCGGCAGCGCCAGGCCTCCGACCGCCTGGGCCACGTTGCCGAGCGTGTTGCTCCCGGCGTCCCCGTACGCGTCGGTGTCCGGCGCGGGGCCGATGCCCAGGCCGTCGAGCACCAGGATGGCGGCGCGCCGGCTCACGGGCGCGAGGCGGTCTGCACGAAGCGGAAGCGCAGCGAGGTGACCGTCTGATCGAGCAGACGACGCTCGTCGGGCTCGAGGTGGCTCTCGGTCTTCTCCACCAGCATGCCGAGGGTATCGATCAAGGTCTGAGCGACCGTGCGGGCGTCGCCGGCGCCCTCGGCGCCGGGCGGCAGGTTGCCGGACAGCGCCGATTCCGCCTGATGCGCAAGGCCCAGCACGAGCGAGGCGAAATGTGGATTCACTGGTCACTCCGGTAGCGGCGCGGGACGCGCGAGCCGAGGGCCGTCAACAGCTCGTAGGCGATGGTACCCGAGGCCCTCGCCTGCTGGTCGAGGGAGACGCGTCCGCCATAGATCGTCGCCACATCGCCGGGCTTCGGCACGGCCTCGCCGACATCCAGCATGGTCATGTCCATCGTGACGCGGCCGACGACCGGCGCGAGCGCGCCGTTGAGTTCCACGAGCCGAGGCGGGCGCGCCATCCCGGACTCGGCACTGGCGCGCGGGAGGCCGTCGGCGTAGCCGATCGCGACCGTCGCGATGGACGTCGCGCGCGCTGCCCGCCAAGTGGCACCGTAACTCACCGGGTCACCCGGAGCGAGCCGCCGCACGGCGAGCACCCGCGCGCGAAGCGAGGCGACTGGCGCGGGTGACGTGGCGCCCGCCTCACCGCCATAGAGGAAGATGCCCGGCCGGATCATGTCGCCCGCGTAGGCCCGGCCGCACAGGGCGCCGGCGCTGTTGGCCGCGTGCACGAGGGCAGGGCGGCGCGGCATCGCGTTGAGGACGCCCTGGAACCGCTCCCACTGACTCGCCGTCGACGCCGGGTCGGTCTCGGCGCTGTGAAAGTGGGTGAACACACCTTCCCAGCCAGGCGCCGCGCCGAGCAGCGCGGCGCTGCGCGCGAGCGCGGACGCGTCGGTCCAGCGAATGCCCGCGCGGGCCATCCCGGTGTCGATTTCCAGATGGAACGGTCGGTCGCTCCGGCCACACCACGCTTCGAGCGCCACCGGGTCGCCGATCGCGGGCCGCAGATCGGCGGCCAGGTGCGCGTCGATCGCCTCGATGGGCAGCGGGCTCAGCACGAGAATGGGGCGCGCGATCCCGGCCTGCCGGAGCGCCGAGCCCTCCTCCACCGAGGCGACGCCGAAGCCCCAGGGGTCGAGCGCCTCCAGGGCACGCGCGACCGCGACGGCGCCGAGACCGTAGCCGTTAGCTTTGACCATCGGCAACAGGCGGCTTCCGGTGAGGGCGACCAGCGTGCGTGCGTTGGCGGCCAGCGCTCCCAGGTCGACGTCCACCCAGGCTCGCGCCGTGTCGGGGCTCAAGGTCATGGTAGGCCGGCGGGTATCTTATTCCGCGAGGGAGATAAATGCAAGACAATTCAGCGCTTGGGCGCGCGCTGCGCATGGTCCGCGACCTCCGGGAGCGCTGTCCGTGGGACCGGGCGCAAACCAGGGAGACGCTGCGCCCGTACCTGGTCGAGGAAGTGCTCGAGCTCGATCATGCGCTGGGCGAGGGCGAAGCGGCCGCCATCCGCGACGAGCTCAGCGATTTCCTGCTGCATCTGGCCTTCCAGCTCGTGATCGCGGAAGAGCGAGGCGAATTCACCGCCGACGACGTCGCGACAGGGCTCGAGCAGAAGATGCGGCGCCGGCACCCGCATCTCTTCGACCTCGGCCAAGCCCAGGCGTGGGAGCGGATCAAGCGGCAGGAGCGGAAAGGGCGGACCCTCGCCGGCATCACGCCCACGCTCCCGCCCCTGCTCAAGGCCTACCGACTGCAGGAGCGGGCGGCGTCCGTGGGCTTCGACTGGCCGGATGCCGCCGGACCGGCAGCCAAAGTGCGGGAGGAGTTGGCGGAGGTGGAGGCCGAGCTGGTGGCGCGGGCGGCCGCACGATCGGAGTCGCCGTCGGAAGACCCGAACGCCCCCGCCCCACCCCCCAGCGACGCGATGATCGATGAGATCGGCGACCTGCTGTTCGCCGCGGTCAATCTCGCCCGCAAGGCAGACGTGCAACCGGAGCCCGCCCTCGACCGGGCCAATCGGAAATTCCGCGAGCGGTTCGAGGCCGTCGAGCGCCTGGCCGACCACCGCGGCATGGACCTCCACGGCGCGGGTCTCGAGGCACTGGATCGGTTGTGGGACGAGGTGAAGGCGGGCGAGGTGCCCTAAGGGTAGAGCCGGTGAATCTGACGGGGAAAGGCGATGACCTCGCGAATGTGAGGCACGCCGGTGATCCAGGCAACGGTCCGCTCGAGTCCGAGCCCGAAGCCCGAATGGACGAAGGTCCCATACTTCCGGAGGTCGAGGTACCAGCGGTACCGCTCCGGATCGAGCCCCTGCTGCTGGATCCGCGACAGCAGGCGGTCGTAGTCATCCTCGCGCTGGGAGCCGCCGATGATCTCGCCGTAGCCTTCCGGCGCCAGGCAATCGTTGTTGAGCACGGTCCGGGGATCGTCGGGGTTCTCCTTCATGTAGAACGCCTTGACGCCCTTGGGGTAGTTGAAGACGAACACGGGCCGGTCGAACTCCTTGGCCAGCAGGGTCTCATCGTCGCCTCCCAGGTCATCCCCCCACTTGATGTCGGAGCCGAGCTGGTTGAGCTTTGCGACCGCGTCGGTGTAGGAGATCCGCGGAAACGGCGCTTGCACCCGCTCGAGCCCGGACGTGTCGCGCTCCAGCTCCTTCAGTTCTTCCCGGCGGCGCTCGAGCGCTCGTCCCACGATGTAGCTGACGAACGACTCCTGCAGCAGCATGTTGGCGTCCGAATCGTTGAACGCCACTTCGGGCTCGACCATCCAGAATTCGGTGAGGTGGCGTCGAGTCTTGGATTTCTCCGCCCGGAAGGTGGGACCGAAGCAGTACACCTTGCCCAGCGCCGCCGCGGCCGCCTCGACGTACAGCTGGCCGGTCTGGGCCAGGTAGGCCTTGCCCAGATCGAAGTAGTCGGTGGCGAACAGGTTCCCCGCCTCTTCGCCGATGGCCCCCGTCAGGATCGGGGTGTCCACCAGGGTGAATCCTTCCTGGTAGAAATAGTCCCGGATAGCCTGCTCTACTTCGTGGCGGACCCGGGCCACCGCGACCTGGCGCCGGGACCGGAGCCAGAGATGTCTATGCTCGAAGAGGAACGTCGTCCCATGTTCTTTGGGGGAGATGGGATAGTCGGGGCTCGGACCGAGCGGCTCGAGCCGGGTGACCGAGACCTCGACCCCTCCAGGAGACCGGGGGTCGTCGCGCACGACGCCGGTCACCGCCACCGTCGCTTCCTGGGTCAGCTGCCCGAACGCCACCCACGTATCCTCCGGAACCTCTTTCTTGGACAGGACCCCTTGCACGGAGCCCGACCCGTCGCGCAGCACGAGAAACGCGATCTTCCCGCTCGACCGGGTCGTCACGACCCAGCCGCGCAGCGTGACCGTCTCGCCCACGTGCGCGCGCAGCGCGCTGATCTGTACCGCCGTCATGCCGGGTCCGGAATGAAAAAGGGGATCTCGCAGGGAGCGTTGAGTCTAGCCCTCCTCCTGGGGGGCGTCAACGCGGCCTGCGGGCCGGCGCCGTCCTCGATGCCGTCGCCCGCCGCCGAGCCGGTGCCGGGAGCCCCGGCGCAGGTGTGGCGGGCCAAGGCCGGACGGCGCTTCACCGGCCGGATGGTCATCGCCGGTGAGACGATTTACGGCGGCACGGTGGACCGCAAGGTGTACGCGGTCAACCTGGGTAGCGGCCACACCCAGTGGTCCTCGCGACTGGGGGGCCTCATCGTGGGCGGCGTGGTGGTCTCGGGCGATACGGTCTACGCGGCGAGCTCCCGGCCCGAGGGCAAGGTCTATGCGCTGGATGCCCGCACCGGCCACCGGCTCTGGCGCACGGCGACGGGGGCGGTCGGGGCGCCGCTCGCGCTGATCGACAGCATGCTCGTCGCCGAGACGCAGCGGGGGGAGGTGATCGGCATGACGCCGGGGACGGGCGTCATCCGGTGGCGCCGCAGGGTCGGCGTGGCCAGGATCGCCGCCGTGCCGGCCGACAGCGGCACGCTGATCGTCGCCACCGTCGATTCCATCTTTCGGATGCGGTCGGGCGACGGCAAGGTGATGGTCCGGGCGTCCTCGCCGGGCACGATCTTGTCGGCCTGGGTCGAGCATCGAGGCGCGCTGGTGGGCGGCACCGGGGATTCACTGGTCGTCGCCATCGACAAGCGGACGCTTCAGCCCCGCTGGCGCGTATCCCTCGACGCGCCGGTGCTCACGTCGCCCGCCCGCATCGGCGACACGCTATATGCCGCCAGCCGCCGCGGGACGGTCTACCGCATCGTGGCCGATTCGGCGCCCATGGCGGCGGCGGTGGCCAAGCTGGACTGGCCCGTGACGGCACCGGTGGCGATCATGGACGGACTGGTGTTGCTGGGAGGCGCCGATGGAATCCTTCGCGCGCTCCGGCCCGACGGGAGCGAGGCCTGGCGTCTCCAGCTGCGCTGGCCGATCGAGCTCATGCCGCTGGCCCTCGAGGACGGACTTCTCGCCGTCGGCGGCGACGGCGATCTCCATCGGTACCGTCGATGAGACCCGTCCGCGCCATCGCCCTGCTGTTGGCCCTCGCCCTGTCACTGGGAGCGGGGCCCGCCCATGCCCAGGATACCTCGTCGGGCACTGGCCCGTGGATCAAGTACGGGAAGTGGGTGCTGGCCGCTGGGGCTATCGGCATGAACTTCCTGGCGGCCCGCTCGCACGAGCATGCGGACGACAACTTCGACGCGCTGGAATCGCGCTGCTTCGACGACCCGAGCCTGTGCAGCGTCAACAGCTCCGGGACGTACGTCAACGCCGAGAGCGAGCAACTGTACCAGGAGTCGCTCCGCTACGACCGTCAGGCCCGCCGCTGGCTGTTCGGCGGCGAGACCGCACTCCTGGCTTCGGCCGCGATGTTTGTCTGGGAGCTCACGCGGAATGCCCCGAAGCCCGACAACATCCCCTTCGAGCCGGAAGTGCGGAGCCTGCACCGGGCCACCGGCGTGGGAGTGCGGGTCGGCTTCTGAGGGCGGCGGAATTCCCAGCTCATCCGACCCGGAACAGCTCCACCGCCCTCGGGTATCGAGCGACCGCGCGCTCCCGGAGGCGCTGATTCTCCACTCGCTGGAGGGCGGGATCCGCGCCGATGAGGTCGATCGCGAGCTGCCGCGCCCGGCTCAGCAGGTCAGCGTCCGTCGGCAACCGGGCATGCCTCAGCTCGTAGCCTCCGCTCTGCCTCGCGCCGATCAGGTCGCCCATTCCGCGCTCCTCCAGATCCAGCTCGGCGATCCTGAATCCGTCCTGCGTGGCCGCGAACGCGTGGAGCCGGTCCGGCGGCTCGCCATCCGCCATGAGGATGCAGAAGCTCTCCTCGTGGCCTCGCCCGATGCGCCCCCGCAGCTGGTGCAGCTGCGCGAGCCCGAACCGCTCAGGATGCTCGATCACCATGATCGTCGCGTCGGGCACGTCGATCCCCACCTCGATCACGGTCGTCGCCACCAGAACCCGGACCTCGCCACCGCGGAACCGCCGCATGACGTCATCCCGGTCCTCGGCCTTGAGCCGACCGTGCACCAGCCCGACCTCGAGCTCGGGCCAGCGGGCGGCCAGGCCCTGGGCCATCGTGGTGGCCGCTCGCAAATCGGCCCGCTCCGATTCCTCGATGACCGGCAGCACGATGTAGCTCTGGCGCCCGTGCCCGGCCTCGGTGCGGACGAACTCGAGCACGCGCTCCCGCTGAGCCGCGGTACGGACGGCCGTCCGGATGGTACCACGGCCGGGGGGACGTTGCCGAAGAGTGGAGACGTCGAGGTCGCCATAGAGTGTGAGCGCCAGCGATCGCGGAATCGGCGTCGCGGTGAGCAGCAGCACATCGGGCGCCGCCCCCTTCCCGATCAAGGCCGCTCGCTGCTCGACCCCGAATCGGTGTTGCTCGTCGATGACCACCAGGCCCAACCGGTGGAACGACACGCTCTCCTGCATGAGCGCGTGGGTCCCGACGACGAGCCGCGCCTGCCCGCTTGCCAGCCGGCCACGCACCGCCTGCTTCTCGAGCGGAGTTTGCCGACCCAGCAGCAGCTCGGGTTTGAGCTCGAGCGGCGCGAGCAGCTGCTCGAGCGTCGCGGCGTGCTGCTCGGAGAGGAGCTCCGTGGGCGACATCAGTGCCGCCTGAAAATCGTTCTCCAGCGCCAGCAGCATGGCGAACAGCGCCACGACGGTCTTGCCGGTGCCTACGTCCCCCATCAGGAGGCGGTGCATCCGCTCGGGCGCCGTCATGTCGCCGGTGATCTCGCGGAGGGCGCGGTGCTGATCCTCGGTGAGCTCCCACGGGAGGGATTGGCGGAGCCGCGTGGTAAGGTCCCGGCGGATCTCGAAGGCGACGCCGCTTCGGCTCCGCTTCGCCACGGTCCGGGCTCGAATGAGCATCAGCTGGAGGTCGAGCAGCTCATCGAACGCCAGCCGCCGCCGGCCCAGCTCGGCTTCGGCAGCCGTACTGGGCCGGTGAACCGCCCGGAGCGCGTCGGCCAGCGGCGGGAGCTCGATCGAGCGCCGGAGGCGCTCCGGGAGGACGTCCTCGGACAGCTCGATGAGCGCGTCGAGATGACGGTCCACCAGGCCGCGGATCACCTTATGGCTCAGACCCTCGGTGGCCGGGTACACGGGCAGCACCTTGCCGGCCGCGAGCGGCTCGGCCTCAGCGTCGGCGTCCGCGAGGATCACGAACTCGCGCGGCGCCATCTGGCGGCCGTGGTAGAATCGCACCGGGCCCGAGACCAGCAGCGTCTGACCCACCGCGATGGTGCGGTCGAGAAAGGCCTGCCCCGGCCAGACGCACTCGAGCACGCCGCTCTCGTCGCGGAGCACGGCGTGAAAGATCCGAAGCCCGCGGCGGGTCGGCAGCACGCCCTTGGCCACGACCCGGCCGATGCACGCCACTTCCTGGCCGACCTCGGCGCGCACCAACGGCGTGACGGTGGAGGCGTCGATGTACCGGTGGGGAAGGTGCCAGAGGAGGTCGCGCGCGGTCCGGATGCCCAGACGCTCGAGCTGCTCCGCGCGGCGCTCGCCGATGCCCTTCAGGAACTTGACGTTGGTATCGAGGCGGAGGGCCCCGGTGGTCCGCCGGGTCGGCGGCATCGGCAGGGGTGTCACCAGGGAGACACCGAAGGCACAGAGCGGGACACGGCATACACGGCGTCTCTCCCGCTCCTTTCTCTGTGCCCTTGGTGTCTCGGTGGTGGGGACCTAGGACGCGGTGCCGGGACTGTCCGACAGGAGGTGAGCCGCGAAGCGCTGGGGGTCGAAGGGTTGAAGATCGTCCAGGCCTTCGCCCACGCCCAGGAACCGGATCGGGAGGTCGAGCTCGCGGCGGAGCGCGGCCACGGCCCCGCCGCGCGCGCTGCCGTCCAGCTTGGTGACGACGATTCCCGTCGGGCTGACTGCCTGGGCGAACAGCTTCCCCTGCTGCACCGCGTTCTGGCCCACCGTCCCGTCGAGCACGAGCAGGGTCTCATGGGGCGCGCCGGGCAGCCGCCGGCCCGCGACCCGGACGACCTTCCGCAGCTCGTCCATCAGCCCTTCCTGCGTGTGCAGCCGGCCGGCGGTGTCGACGATGATGGTGTCGAGTCCACGTGAGGCGGCCGCGTCGATGGCGTTGAACGCGACCGAGGCCGGATCGCCGCCCGGCTCGCCCGCGACGCACGGCATGCCCAGCCGGTCGGCCCAGATCTGCAGCTGCGCGATCGCGCCCGCGCGATAGGTGTCGGCCGCGGCCAGCAGCACCTTGCGGCCTTCCCGCTCGAGCCGGCGGGCGAGCTTGGCGGTCGTGGTGGTCTTGCCGGTGCCGTTGACGCCCACCATCAGAACCACCGTCGGTCCGCTCGCCGCTCGCG
The DNA here is from genome assembly GCA_963697755.1 of uncultured Gemmatimonadales bacterium. Classification (GTDB taxonomy): domain Bacteria; phylum Gemmatimonadota; class Gemmatimonadetes; order Gemmatimonadales; family GWC2-71-9; genus CAVVWJ01. The sequence goes on from CAVOPE010000001.1 coordinate 213,005, forward strand.
CGATGACGCCCGGATCCGCGCGTCCGTTGAGCAGCGCGGCGAGCCGGCCCTCGAGCGCGGCGCGCAGATCGCCTTCGGTCTTAAGCTTCCCCCGGCGGACCTCGTCCTCGAGCGCCTGGGTGAGCTCGACCGTGGCGGGCACCCCGAAGTCGGCCTCGATCAGGACGCGCTCCATCCGCTCGAGGTCGTCCGCGTTGAGTCCCCGCATCAGCGCGCCGACGTCCGTCATGGCGACCCGCTTGATGCGACTCCACAGGCTCTCTTTTCTGTCGGTCAGTCTGCCGTTGGCCATGCCGAAACTTACACTCGTCCTAGCGCAGCCCCAGCCGCCGTCGCGCGACCCACTCGCTGGCCAGACCGGCCACGCAAAGACCGAACAACCAGAGCCAGTCCCGGGCGGACTGGCGGTCGGATGTAGGCGGCGTCCGCGCCTCGTGCGGCCTGAGGGTGATCGGGTGCGGCAATAGCTCCTCCGAGTACTCCTCGACCGCCACCGTGCCGGCCCCGCCGCCGGTCAGCCGATACCGATACTCGCCGGGAGAAAGCCAGGCGGTGGCCCGCCCGCTTCCGTCGAAGCGCAGCGTGTCTGCTCGGCCGCCGGCCGTCCCGCTCCAGGCGACGGCAACCGGGGCCGGCGGACCTGTCCCGGTCCACTCGAACACCACCGGCCGCCCGTTGGAGACCACCCCACGGATCGCGCGCGCGGACCCGCGGGCCGAGTCGGTGCCGCCGAGGAGCCAGCTCGTCGTCGCGGCGACCCACGTCCGGTAGGTCTGCTCGCTCGAGCCGCCGCGGAAGGCCCACCGCCACAGCCCGTCCACCGCGACCGTGACGCGGCGGGTCCGCCCGGACTCGCGACCCATCACGGCCGGGCGTGGCGCGCCCCGGCGACCGAGCTGCGCAGTGAGCGCCGTCCACTCACCGGGCTCGGGCTGCATGGGGGTGAGCTGGATCGCGGGCGGAAACGAATCCACCGGCTGCCCCAGGAACGCACCGGCGAGGGGCGAGGCGTCGGCGGCAGTGAGATACCAGTCGCCCGGAATGGCGCTCGAGTCCGAGCCGCCGGCCCAGCGCCAGATGCCGCGGGCGGTCGTCCCTTCGGCCAGCGACGCGGTCGGACCCAGCTGGATCAGCAGGTCCGCCCGCCGCGCCGCCTGCCGCACGGTCTCGAGCGGCACGATGGAGAGGTCGGCCATCGAGCGCCAGCGACCGGGTTCGAGGCGGGCGAAGCCGCGCACGGGAAGCTGGGCCACGTCCCGGAGTGTCCGGTAGAGGAATCGGCTATCCCAGTCCGCCGGGCCGGCCAGGAGTACCACGCCCGGCGTCGGCGCCACGGTGACCAGATGGAGTCGCGTGTCGGTGCGCGGCTCGTCATCGCCTGCATCCACCAGGGACACACGCAGCACGTGCTCGCCCGGGCCGACGGCCGAGGAGGCGAGCGCCAGCCTGCCGCGCGCGCTCCCGTTCCGGAGCCGCAGCACGCGGGAAGCGAGCCGCTTGCTGCCGAGCGCCGCTTCAACCCGCACGCTGTCGCGGGCGGCGCCGCCGACCGCTTCGACTTCGACGTCGAGAAGGATCGAGTCGCCGGCCGTGACCCGTACCGGCCCCGCGACGCGCATGATGGCGAGGTCCGGTCTGGGAGCCCGCGGGAAGAGACGCACGGCGGTCCGGGCGAGCTCGTCCGGCGGGATGTCACCGGCGTCCTCGATTTCCCCGTCGGTCACGACGACGACCGGACGGTCCGACGCCGACGCCGCCAGCAGCGCGGGAGCGAGCAGCGAGCGCCCGCGATCCGGCAGCGTGTCATCCCCCGCCCGCTCGTCGCCGTACGGGCGCGGCTCACCCCAGCGGGCAGCGGAATCGCGCGCCTCTGCCCAGCGGGCCCCCGGGGCCGACAGGCTGAGCGACGCATCGAGGAGCACCAGCGGGCGCCGGGGCGCCGCCGGCACGGGACAGCTCACGTTGAGCAGCAGCAGACCTAGCGCCGCCCAGGCGATCGCGCGGCAGACCATCGCCACCCAGCCGCGACGTCCGACGCGCTCGAGCCGCAGGTAGGTGAACGCGGCCAAGCCGCCCGCGAGGGCCAGGACGGCGAGCGCGCGGCCGATCATCGGACTGTGGGCGGGCCGGCCGCCGCCAGCGCCTCGGGCAGCTGAAATCGGCCCTCATAGAGAGCGCGCCCGACGATCGCGCCAGCCAGTCCGGCCGCGCGCGCGGCGCGGATGTCGTCCAGCGCCGCGACGCCACCGCTCGCGATGACGGCGGCTCCCAGCCCCTGCAACCGGCGGGCGCCGTCGAGGTCTGGGCCCGTGAGCATTCCGTCCCTGGCGATGTCGGTGTACACCACGGTCCGCGCGCCCTCCTCTACGATCCGCGCCGCGAGCGCGTCGGCAGTGAGGTCGGACGTCTCGGTCCACCCGCGGATCGCGACCCAGCCCTCGCGCGCGTCGATGCCGACCACGATCCGATCCGATCCCTCGGCGGCGATTGCGGCGGGCACCACCGCCGGGTCGATCGCGGCGGCCGTGCCGATGACGACGCGATTCACCCCCTGCTCCAGGCCCCGGCGGATCAGATCCAGCGTCCGCAGGCCGCCACCCAGCTGGAGTCGAAGCCGCGAGCCGGTCTGTGCCACGATTCGGCGCACGACCGGCAGGTTGTCCCCGACGCCGAAGGCACGGTCGAGATCCACGACGTGGATCCATGACGCGCCGTCGTCGGCGAAGCGCTCGGCCACCTCGACCGGGTCGTCCCCATAAACGGTTTGCCGCGTCGCCTCGCCCTGACTGAGGCGAACGACGCGGCCATGACGGATATCGATGGCGGGAAAGAGGTCCACTACCAGAGCGCTACGGGAGCCACCGGGTGTGAGTTTCCGTCGAGGCCTGCTGGGCCATCGCGGGCGGAGGGCCCGCGTCGAGCAGCCGGAGGAGGCGGTCACGCTCCCGCTCGAAGTCGGAACGGAGATCCTTACGCAGGGGCGCGCCGTTTCCCAGATCCACGCGCCGCGAATCCCTCGCCACGCCGTTCACCCGGAACTCGTAGTGAAGGTGGGGGCCGCTGGCGAGGCCGGTCGACCCGACGTAGCCGATGGTCTGGCCCTGCTCGACGCGCGCGCCGGCGCGGACGCCCCGCGCGAACCCGCGAAGGTGGCCGTAGCGGGTGGTGATGCCGTTCCGATGCCGCAGCTCGATCAGGTTGCCGTACCCGCCGGCTCGCCCCGCGCGCAGCACGACGCCGTCGCCCGCGGCCATGACCGGCGTGCCCGGCGAAGCGGCATAGTCGGTCCCCTCGTGGCGACGGGTGATGCCGAGCACCGGATGGTGGCGCGCGCGGGCGAAGGTGGAGGAGATACGGCGGAACTGAACCGGCGCCCGCAGGAACGCTCGGCGGAGCGAGTTGCCGTCGGTATCGAAGTAGGCGGTCCGGCCCCCGCTCTCGAATCGGAAGGCGGTCAGGTTCTTACCGGACATCGTCAGGTCGCTGGCCAGCACGCGCCCGAACCGGGCCTCTCCATCCTCTGAGATCAACCGCTCATATACCACCCGAAAGCGGTCGCCGGGCTGGATGTCGCGGGTGAAGTCCACCTGCCAGGCGTACACGTCGGCGAGGTCCCACGCCAGCCGCTGGCGGTCGGCGCCATCGAGCTGTTCGTCCGCGACCTGCGCGTCGAGTGCCTCGTACAGCGAGTTGTCGATCCCGCCCTCGATGCGGACCTCTTCCGCCGTCCAGGCGATCGGCTCGACCACGGCCTGCCAGCCGCTGGTGTCGCGGTGGAAAACGACCCGTTGCGCGGGACTCGTCCGGATGGTCACCCGGTTCGGCAGCGTCTCGGGTTCCTGCTGGCGGAAGCTGACGACCAGGCCGGAGCGAAGCCGCCGTGGATCGAGCTCGAGCGCGGGCTCGAGGCTGGTTAGATCGAGGTCTTGGATGCCGTGGCGAGCGAAGAGGTGGGAGATGGTCTCGCCGCGCCGCAGGGTATCGAGCGTCTCGGTGGCCGTGGGCCGGACCGCGGGGTGTGTGGCGGCGGCGGCCGGAGCGGTGGCGGGTAGGCGCCGCCATGGCCACCGTCCGGTCGAGGCGAAGATGGCGGCGGCACCGAACACCGTGACCGCCACAGCGAGACGGCCGTAGCGCATCAATCCATCTGCCGGCGGATGAAGGTCGGAATCTCCATTTCCGGTACTTCCGTGCTGCTGGGCGGAGCCGGCGGGGCCTGGCTGACGCGCGGCTGGGGCCGCGGCGTGGGCGGCGCCTGGGGCGCGGGCATGCCGGGCGTGGAATGCCGCGGTGCCGGCTGGCGCTGGGGGAAGTTGAGCACGCCGACCGCGCCGGACGTGCGTGTGAGCGGCTGGTCGCCGGTCACGGCCCGATCGAAGCCGGTCGCGATCACGGTGACGCGGACTTCGCCATGCATCGCGGCGTCGTTGCCGGCACCGAAGATGATCTCGGCGTCGTCGCCCACGGCGTCATGGATGATGTCGTTGATCTGAGTGGTCTCGCCCAGAGTGAGATCGTCGCCACCGATGATGTTGATCAGGACCCCGGTGGCACCGGCGATGGAGACGTTGTCGAGCAGCGGGCTCGAGATGGCCTGCTGTGCGGCTTCCAGCGCCCGGTTGTCGCCGCGTCCAATGCCGGTGCCCATCAGCGCCGCCCCGCCGTTCTGCATGACGGTGCGGACGTCGGCGAAGTCCACGTTGATGATGCCGGTGCTCGTGATCAGGCTCGCGATGCCCTGGGTCGCGTGCAGCAGCACCTCGTCGGCCTTCTTGAGCGCCTCCTGGAACGGGATCCCCTTGCCGACCACCGCCAGCAGCCGCTCGTTCGGCACGACGATCATCGTGTCCACGTTCTTCCGCAGCTCGGCGATGCCCTGCTCCGCCTGCTTCATCCGCCGCCGCCCTTCGAACAGGAACGGCTTGGTGACGATGCCGACCGTGAGGGCGCCGGTCTCGCGCGCCATCTGCGCCACCACCGGCGCGGCGCCCGTACCGGTGCCGCCACCCATGCCGCAGGTCACGAACACCATGTCGGCGCCCTGCACCGAGAGGGCGACCTCGTCGCGGGTCTCCTCGATCGCCTGGCGGCCGATCTCGGGCCGCGCACCGGCGCCGAGCCCTCGGGTCAGCTTGCGGCCGATCTGGATTTTGATGTCGGACTTGGAGATCGCGAGGGCTTGCGCGTCGGTGTTGACCGAGATGAACTCGACTCCGCCGAGTTGGTCCTCGATCATCCGGTTGACGGCGTTCCCGCCGCCGCCGCCGACGCCCACCACCTTCATCCGGGCGGTCTGGACGCCGCTGTCTTCGAGCTCAAATCTCATGGTCGGTTCCCTCGGCGTAGCTCAAAAGAAGTCCTGGAGCCACCGTTTGACTGGAGCAAGCACCTTCTCGACCGCCGGCGACTTCCGACCACCAGTCCCGAAGCCGCCACTCATCGTCACCTGCCGGGCCCCGTAGAGCACGAGGCCGGCCGGTACTGCCATTCGCGGTGATTCGACGCTGTCCGCCAGACCCCGGAGGCGCTGGCCCGGAATGCCGCAGCGGGCCGGCATGGCAAACACTTCGCGGGCGAGCTCGACGATCCCGGGGGTCAACGCGCCGCCCCCCGTGAGGACGACACCCGCGGGAAGACGCTGATGATAGCCTGCGCGGGTGATCTCGTCGAGCGCGTACTCCAGAACTTCCTGGAGCCGCATGTGCATGATGTGCGCCAGCACCCGTCGTTGGGCGTTCCGCGCTCCCTGGCCCGGCGTGCTGGGCAGCTCGAACACGTCGCTCTCGGGCACCAGCGGCTCGAATCCGGCGCCGAAGCGCTCCTTGAGCCGCTCGGCATCGAGCTGGGTCACCTGGAGTCCGTGGACGATGTCCGCCGTCACGTGTCCCCCGGCGCAGAGCAGCGAGCCCGTATGCCGGATCTTCCCGTTGTGGAAGATGGATACGTTGGTCGACCCGCCGCCCAGCTCCACGATGGCGCAGCCCAGCTCGATCTCATCCGGCGTGAGCACCGCGAGCGAGCCAGCCAGCGGCTCGAGCACGAACTCCTGCACGTGGTACCCCGCCCGCTCGACGCACTTCTTCAGATTCTGCAGGACGCTCGAGAGCACCGTGACCAGGTAGACCTCAGCCTCCAGCCGAGAGCCCGTCATCCCGATCGGCTCGTTGATGCCGCCCTGCTGGTCGATCAAGTAGTCCTGCGGAATGGCGTGCAGCAGCTCGTGATCCCGACCGAAGCTCACGTTGCTGGCCATGTCGTTGACTCGGGCGACGTCGCTGGTCCGGATCTCGTCCCCGGTGACACTGACCATGCCGTGCGAGCTGCGCCCCGCCACGTGCTCGCCGGCGATGCCGCAATAGGTCGAGCCCACCTCGACGCCGGCCATACGCTGAGCGCTCTTCATGGCCTTGTCGATGGCCCGAGTGGTCTCCTCGATGTCGCGCACGACACCGCGCCGGATGCCACCGCTGCGCTCGACGCCGACGCCGAGGATGCGCGCCCCCGCGTCCCGTGCGTCTCCCGTCACTTCCGCGATCAGAGCCACCACTTTGGTGGAGCCAAGATCGAGCGCCGCCACCAGCCGCTGGGGCTGGGCGCTCATGCGCGCGTCCGGCGGACGATCACCTGGCCGGCGAAGCGCCCATCGAGTTCCTGATACGTCCGCCCGGTCCGGGCGAGCGCCTGCTCAACCGCCATCACCGCTCGAATGTCCTCCGCGGAAACCTGCGCGCCGAACCAGAGGCGCCGCCCCCCGACCTCGAGTACCACGTCCGGCCCCACCCGCCACGCCGTTCCGATTCGCGCGAACAAGTCGGGATCGGCATCCCGCACCCGCGCAAGTACCCCAGTGACGACCGCGTCGCCGTTGGCCGCGATCGGGAGATCCGGTGCCGAGCGCAGCGGGTCGTAGGGCAGCACCCGCCCACGCGCGTCCAGCAGCGCGAGACCATCGCCTCGGCTCGCGAGCGCCACGGGCGGCGTCTCCGCCACCGCGACCTCGAGCGTCCCGGGCAGGCGCCGGCTCACGTCCACCGAGGCCACGCCGGGCATCGCGTACACCCGGCGTGCAAGCGGCGCGGGATCGTCGAAGACACTGGCTGTCGGACCGAGCTTCAGCGCGTTGATCACCTTCGCCGGATCAAGATACTGCAATCCGGCAATCTCCACCCGCCTGACGCGAAAATACGACAACCCGCTGAGGACGTGCGGCAGACCGAGCCACAGCGCGAGTCCGAGGACGAGCCCGCCAAGCAGCTTCCACCCCAGCTTCAGGCCGCCCCCAGCCACCGCACGAGCTCGGGCCCCACCCGCGTGATGTCACCGGCACCGAGTGTCAGCACCACGTCGCCAGGCGCGAGCGCCTCGTATACTCGGCGGCCGACCTCGGCGCGGCTGGGCTCGAACAGCGCATCGGCCCCGGCGCCGCGCGCCGCGTCCGCCACCTGGCGGCCGCTCACGCCGTCGATCGGTTGCTCGCGCGCGGCGTACACCTCCGTCACGACGACGAGGTCCGCCGCCGCCAGGGCCTCCCCCATCGCCTGGCCGTGCGCGGCCGTGCGCGAATACAAGTGCGGCTGGAACACCGCCACGAGCCGCCGTCCCGGATACGCCTGCCGGGCCGCGGCGAGCGTGGCCGAGAGCTCCGAGGGGTGGTGCGCGTAATCGTCCACTACCGCGACTCCGCCGTGCTCGCCCAGACGCTCGAACCGGCGCCCCACGCCGCCGAACCCCGCCAGCGCCTCCGCCGCGCGGCCCACGTCGCCGCCGATGGCACGCGCGGCGGCGATGGCGGCGACGGCGTTCCGCAGGTTGTGCACGCCCGGCACCCGAAGGCGCACCGGCATGGGGCGCTCGCCGCGCCAGCGCACGGTGGCGTCGGTCCGATCCGCGTGCTGGACCACGTCGGCGATCCGCACATCCGCGTCGTCTCCGAACCCGAACCGGCACAGCCCGCGGCCCAGGCGCGCCGCGATGCGCCGGGCGCCGGGATCGTCGGCGCTCACGACGGCCGTTTCGGCCCGGCCCGCGAACTCGACGAAGGCGTCTTCCAGAGCTTCCATGGAGCCGTAGCACTCGAGGTGATCCGGCTCGACATTGTTCACGATCGCGACAGTCGGATGCAGCGTGAGGAATGCCTTGTCGTACTCGTCGGCCTCGACGACGAAGAGATCGTCGCCGGCGACCCGTGCGTTGCCGCCCCACGCGCTGACCCGTCCACCCGCGATGCCGGTGGGCGCCAGTCCCGCGGCGGTCAACGCCTCGGTGGTCATCACGGTGGTGGTCGTCTTGCCGTGGGTACCGGACACCGCCACCGACCGCGCGCCGCCGATCAAGTCGGCCAGCGCTTGCTTCCGGGGCACCACCGGCAGCCCGAGAGCGCGAGCCCGCTCGAGCTCCGGATGAGCGGCCGGGACCGCCGCCGTCACGACGACCGCGCGGGCACCTTCCAAGTGCGCGGGATCGTGCCCCTGCCAGATACGCGCGCCCATGGCGGCGACGTCGGCCGCGCCACTCGGATCGGAATCGCACCCACTCACAACGACCCCACGGCGGCAGGCGATCAGTGCGAGCGCACTCATGCCGGCCCCGCCAATTCCTACAAAATGGACAGGGCGACGATCCGTGGGGTTGAACAGGTTCATCGGGGTTGTGCTAATGTAAGTAGTTACCTGGTGTTCTCAAAGCCCGTCCGGCTGGGCCAGCGTCAACAATTTTGACACTATGTCCGCCGCCGCGTGCGGCCGGCCGCGGGCAAGCGCGCGAGAAGCCATGGTGCTTCGAGCAATCCGGTCGCCGAGCAACGATTCCACGGTCTCGCCGAGGAGCGCCGCTGTCAATTGCACTTGCGTCAGTAGCGCCGCCGCGCCGGCCTCCGCGAGCACGCGACCGTTGTGCGTCTGATGATCGGCGGCGGCAGTCGGAAGCGGCACCAGCACGCTGGGCAGGCCCCAGGCACACAGCTCCGCTACCGTGATCATGCCCGCCCGCGACACCACGAGATCGGCCACCGCGTAGCCGTCGGCCATGGGATCCAGAAAATCGATGACCTGGACCGCCGGCGGCCGATGACGCCGGGCGAACTCCTCGTAGGTGCCGCGACCCGTCACCCAGATCAGGTCCGCCCCCTTGGGACCGCCGGAGTCCAGCCAGCCGGCCACGGCGCGGTTGATGGCGAGCGCCCCCTGGCTGCCGCCGGTCACGAGTACCACCGGCCGCGTCCCATCCAGGCCGAAGTGAGCGAGCGCGGCCGCCCGCCGCTCGGGCGTCGGCGGGGCGATTGGGTTGCCGGTGTCGAACACTTCCGTGCTCGCGCCGAAGCGCAGCAGCGACCTGGCCTCCGGGAGACCGAGATAGACGTGGCGGACGCGGCGGCTCAGGAGGCGCGTCGCCAGTCCGGGGTAGGCGTTCTGCTCCTGCACCGCGGTCGGGACGCCGTGTCGCGTCGCCCACCAGACCACCGGCCCCGACGCGTACCCGCCAGTTCCCAGCACGGCGACGGGCCGCTCGGCCTCGAACAACCCGGCCACCGCGCGGAGCAACCGCCCCATGATCATCGGCCAGCGGACGTTCTTCCACCACGTCCGGCGGTAGATCGGCTCCGACGGCAGCAGGTGGAACCGGAACTCGCGGCTGGGGAGCAGCCGCGCCTCGACTCCGCGCACCGCGCCGACGAGCACGGGCTCCACATCCGGCGCGCGCTCGCGCAGCGCCTGGGCGATCGCGAGAGCGGGCATCAGGTGGCCGCCGGTGCCACCGCCCGCGATGAGGATACGCCTCATCGGCGTGGCGGCCTCACGCGGAGGGCGTGCCGCGCTCCGGCGGCCCGCGCTTCACGACGCTCGATCGCGGTTTGCCCCTGAGGCGGCCAATGTTGATCAGGATCCCGGTGCCGAGCAGGGAGATGACCTGGCTCGACCGGCCGTAGGACATGAACGGCAGGGTGAGACCGGTGGTCGGCATCAGTCCGAGCGAGACCGCCATGTGCATGAAGGCGGTGAGACCGATCGTGGCCGTGAGTCCGACCGCGAGGTACTGGCCGAACGCATCGGAGGCCGTGCGCGCGATCCGGAACCCCAGCCAGCAGAAGAGGGCGAACATGAACACGACGACGAGCACCCCCACGAAGCCCCACTCTTCCCCGATGGTGCTGAACAGGAAGTCCGAGTAGGCGTACGGGAGGTAGCCGAGCTTCTGCTGACCCTGACCGAATCCCGTGCCGAAGAGGCCCCCGGACCCGATTCCGATGAGCGATTGGTTGATCTGGAAGCCCGCGTCAGTAGTCGCGTCGCCCGGGTTGAGGAAGGTCAGGACCCGCGCCAGCCGGTATTGCGCGTCCCGGATCTGATGGAAGACCAGGATCACCGTGAGGCCGCCGAGCAGGATGAAGTGGCCGATCCGCGCGCCCGACGTGAACAGGACCAGACCTCCCAGCAGCGCCACCAGCGTGGCCATCGAGAGATTGGGCTCGAGCAGGATGAGCAGCGATACGACGCCGAGCACCAGGATGAACGGCATCACGCCCCGCTTGAACTCGCGCACTTGCACGCCCTTCTTCGACGCGAGCATGGCGCACCAGATCACCACCGCGAGTCGCGCCAGCTCCGACGGCTGGAAGTTCAACGGGCCGATGTCCACCCACCGACGGGCCCCGTTCAGCGAGGGGGCGATGTCCCGGGTGAACGGCAGGAGGGGAACGAGCAGGAAGCCGATGGTGACGATCAACAGCGGCCACGCCCACGCCCGCCAGCGATAGTAGTCCTGCCGCGATGCCCAGAGCAGCAGCAGCCCGCCAAGGACCGCGCCGGTCAACTGCCGCGCCGCGAAGCCAAGGCCCACGTTCTCGCCGCGCACGGTCACCAGGCTCGCGGCGCCGTAGGTGGCGGCGACGCCGAACGCGAGGAGGACGAGCGTGATTACCCCGAGGAGCCGAGTCTCCCAGCGCAACTCCCCGGGGTGGCGGACCGGCCGCGGACCACTCACATCGCCTCCACCGCGGCCCGGAATCGCTCGCCCCGCTCCTCGTAGTTCTTGAACATGTCGTAGCTGGAACAGGCGGGCGACAACAGCACGGCGTCGCCGGGCTTGGCCAGCTCGCGGGCGGTCGCGATCACGTTCGCGAAATCGCCCGCCGGCACCACCGTGAGCGCCGCTCCCAGGTCCCGCACGACCTGGCCACCCGCTTCTCCGTACGCGACGACGGCACGGCAACGTCCCCGCAGCGGTTCGACGAGGCGGGTGTAGGGCTCGCCCTTGTGGCGTCCGCCGAGCAGTAGCACGAACGGACGATCCAGCGCGGCGACGGCCACCTCGGTGGAGGTGATGTTGGTGGACTTGGAGTCGTTGATCCAGAGCACGCCGCCGACCTCGCGCACGGGCTCGACCCGATGCGGGATCGCGCGAAACGACCGGAGGCTGGAGGCAACACGGTCGGGATCGGCGCCCGCCTCGACCGCCGTCAGCGCGGCAGCCAGCGCGTTGGCGATGTTGTGGTCGCCCAGGAGCGGCAGGTCGCCCCGCGGCATCAGTACCCGCTCGCCGAGCATGAGACGACGGCCGGGGCGATCGTACCAGCCATCCGCCGTCCTTGCGATCGAGAACCGGAGATGCCGGCCGGCCACCGGGTCAACCATCGCCTGCACGGCGGGGTCGTCGGCATTGGAGATCCAGACCGATTCGGCGCTCGCGTTCCGGAACAGCAAGGCCTTGTCGCCGTAGTACTCCTTCAGCGAGCGATAGCGGTCGAGGTGGTTGGGAGCCAGGTTCGTGAGCACGCCGATGACGGGGCGGAGGTGCGGCGTGTCGTGCAGCTGAAACGAGCTCAGCTCCAGCGCCACCCACGCGGGCGGGTCGGCCGCGAGCGCCACCTCGCAGAGCGGCCGGCCGATGTTGCCTGCCGTCTCCGCGCGAAGACCGGCGGAGGCCATTGCATGGGCGATGAGCGATGTGGTCGTCGTCTTCCCGTTCGTCCCGGTGATGCCTACGCAGCGGGTGTCGCGGAGCGCCAGGAACCCGACGTCCACCTCGGCGTAGATCTCGAGCCCCGCCGCGCGCGCCGCGGCGAGCGGTGGCACGTCCGGCGGCACGCCGGGTGCCACGACCACGGCCGCCCCGCAACTGATCCGCGTCAGGTCGTGTCCGCCGAGCTGCACCTCGGCGCCGAGCGCGCGCAGCGCTGCCGCCCACCCGTCGTACGCTTCACCCTTTCCCGTGTCGGAAGCGTAGACCGGCAACTCGTAGTGGCGCAGCAACCGGGTGGCGGCCACGCCGCTCTTCCCCAGCCCCACCACCGCAACCTCGCGGCTGGTCGCCCGCCACGCCTCGAACAACTCGACCCGCATGCTCAACGGACCTTCAGCGTGGAGAGCGCGATCAGGGCGCAGAAGAGGCCCAGGATGTAGAACCGGGTCACCACCGTGGTCTCGGCCCACCCCAGCTTCTCGAAGTGGTGGTGCAGCGGCGCCATGCGGAAGACCCGGTGACTGTCGGCGTATTCCCGCCCGCGCGTTCGCTTGAACCACTTGTAGACGCTGGTCTGCAGGATGACGCTGATGGCCTCCGCCGCGAAGACACCCCCGATCAGGAGCAGCAGAAACTCGGCCTTGAGCAGGATCGCGACCGTGCCCAGCGCGCCGCCGATCGCCAGGCTGCCGGTGTCCCCCATGAAGACCTGGGCCGGATGTGCGTTGAACCAGAGGAACCCGATCGCCGCGCCCATGAGCGCCGCGCAGAATACCGCCAGCTCGCCGGCGCCCGGCAGGTAGAAGAGATTGAGATACGAGGTCACGTCGGTGCGACCGAAGAGGTACGCGAACGTCGCGAAGGCGGCGGCCGCGATCCCGGTCAGTCCGGCCGCGAGCCCGTCGAGGCCGTCGGTGAGGTTCACCGCGTTGCTGCTGCCGGTGATGACCACCGTGACGAACACCACGTACAGCCAGGGCGCGAAGTTGACCACCAGATACTTGAAGAACGGGAGCGACGTGGCGGTCCCGGGAATGGTGTCCTGGGGTACCAGCGGATAGAGGATGAGGAACAGCCCGAGCAGCAAACCGAAGCTCACCTGCCCCACCAGCTTCCACCTGGCCACCAGGCCGCGCGACTTGCCCTGCACGATCTTCAGATAGTCGTCCAGGAAGCCGATGCATCCCATCCACAGGATGGACAACATCGCCACCACGACGAACCGGTTCGTGAGCGGGGCCCAGAGCAGCGTCGGGACCACGGTGGCGAGAATGATGATCAGCCCGCCCATGGTGGGGGTGCCGCGCTTGGTCTGGTGACTCGCCGGCCCCTCGGCGCGGATGATCTGACCGACCTTGTGGGCCCGGAGGCGTGCGATCACCGGTGGCCCCACGACGAACGCGAGCAGCAGCGCCGTGACCGTGGCCCCGGCGGCGCGAAAACTGATGTAGTTGAAGAGATTGAAGATGATGTAGGTCTTGCCGAGCGGCGCGAGCCAGTGATAGAACATCGAGCCTCAGCGTCGTGGGGTCGCGCGGACCGTGAGCGCCGGAAGTATACGTTCGAACCATGCGGAAAGTGGAGGCGTCTCGATCCATAGTCGTCGCGTCCGCCAGAGACCCCTTCAACCGCTCTACCCGGCGGCCACTGGGAACAGCCCGGTCTGGAGGGCCCCGCCCCGTTGTCGCAAAAATTTGAGTCGCGGGTGCACCTTCTCGAGAGTAGTAACACTCAGCCGGGAATATATCGGATTGACCCAACCCAGGTGACCGGCGGCGGCCCGCGTTGAACCGAGGGCGAGGGACCGGTATGATGCGGCGGTAGCCCGAGCGGTTTCCCCGAGTTTGGGAGGGCCTCGGCCTTCGATGAACATCTCGACCACGCCGGACGGCGCCACTGCCATCATGCGTCTTGCTGGCCGACTGGACGGCGAGGCGGCATTACAGATGACTGAAGCGCTCGAACGTCTTCTGCGGGAGGGACGTCGCTCAGTGGTCCTCGACTTGAGCGGCGTGACCTATCTCAGTTCACCCGGCGCGCTGGCGCTACAGCAGGCGCACCAGGACTACGCCGCCGCGCGGGGCGAGCTTCACGTTGCCTCGCCTTCGAATGAGGCGGCGGAAGCGCTCACTGCCGCCGACCTGCTCCCCAAGCTCCTGGTGCCACCCAGCGCGGTCGCCGATTCTCAAGGCGTCGCGCCCGGGCAGTCGCCCGACCGCACCCGCGATGACTGGCGCATCCCCGAGGCCTCACCCACCCGTGGCACCTATGAGGTGTCCACCCGCGACTCCTCGGCGGAGCTCTCCTGCCGCGTCCATGGTCGCGCGGAGGCGGGCGTGCGAACCTGGATCGACTCCACGGATTACCGGGGGTTCGAGTTCCCCGAGGCAACGTTCGGTCTCGGGGTCGGCGCGCTCGGTGCCACACGAGAGCAAGCCGCGCCCCGGCTCGGCGAGATCGTCGCCGTGGCGGGCGCCGTCGCCCATCTCCCGACGGGGGGTTCCCTGGTCCCCGACTTCGACGTCGGTCTCGGCGGACGAGCACCCAAGGTTCAGCTCGTCTCCGGCCTGGTCTGCGGAGGAGCGTTCTCCCTGTTGAAGCGGTTTTCCAGCCCTTCGGAGACCGAGCCGCTTCCGCTCTCGGAGCTTGCGCAGGTGGCTCTTGAGGGTGTGAGCAGTGACACTGCCGGCGTGGTGATGGTGGCCGAGACGACTGGGCTCGTGGGCGCCTGGCTCCGGCGGAGCCCCGGAATCGTGCTGTTCAGCATGTACCTCGACGTTCAGGGCATCCGCGACTGGCTTGGCACGACCCCGCACCCCATTCATCAGGGCACGACGGTGTTGGTGGCTGGCGTCGTCTCCCGTAGCCCGCACCCGGCGCTGGCGCCCCATCTCCGGCCGGTCGCGCGGGGGACCGACCTCCTCGGGCACTTCCACGCGGTGGCCTTCAGCTACCGGCCGGTGCCACAGCGAACCGTGGTGCTCCGATCGCTCGTCACCCGACTGTTCGGGCAGCAGCGCGTCCGCGGTGTGCTCCACCTCCTCGGCGACGACCGGGGCGCTGCGGGTGCGGGCGAGAGCGGCTTCCGCCGGGGCCTCTGCTGGACCGGGCCGATCCGCCAGGTGACCGTCGCGTGAACCTGCTCGTCGGCTCGCTGTCGATGGGCCTCCTGCTCTCGCTCCTCACGCTCGGCGTGTTCATCACCTACCGGGTGATGGGGCGGCTCGACCTCACGACCGACGGCTCCTTCGGGCTGGGCGCCGCCGTGGCGGCGGCACTGATCGGGAGCGGCGTACACCCACTCAGTGCCACCCTCGCGGCGGCGGCCGCCGGCTGGCTCGCGGGAGCGACCACCGGGCTCATCTACCTCGCCCTCGGGATCGACACACTGCTCGGTGGGATCCTGGTCACCGGCGGGCTCTACACCGTCCAGCTCCGGATCATGGGCGGCGGCAACCGCTCGCTCGGCGGCGCGCGCACCTTGCCCGATATCGCCGAGGAGCTATGGCACGCGCTCCGCCTGCCCGACGGTGTTGTCCTGGGGGAAACCAGCGTGCCGGCGTCCCAGTTCTCGGCGCTGCTGGTGTTCGCGCTGTTGGTGCTATTCAGCATCTGGGTGCTCGCTCGGTTCCTCCGCACCGACCTCGGCCTCGCGATGCGGGCCGCTGGCGGAAATGCGCAGGCCGCACGCGCGCTGGGACTCAACACCGGCCTGATGGCGACGCTGGGCTTGGTGCTCGCCAACGGGCTCGTGGCACTGGCAGGCGCGCTGTTCGCGCAGTATCAGGGTTTTGCCAACGTGTCGATGGGCGTGGGCATGATCGTGACCGGCCTCGCCTGCGTAGTGCTGGGCGAGGGGCTCCTGGGCCGGCGGACGCTCCGGCGGCAGATCGCCGGGACCTTCACCGGCACGATCGCCTTCCGGCTGCTGGTGGCGGCCGCCCTCACGGCCGGCCTCCCAAGCGACGCCCTCAAGCTCGCGACGGCCGTCTTTGTCCTCGCCGCGCTCGGCGCGCCGACGAGCCTCGCACGAATTCGCCGACGGCTCGACCGAGCACGGGCGGTCGGATGAGCGATCGCACGCTGGTTCTCGAGGACCTCCACCACACGTTTTTCTCCGGTACACCGAACGAGCAGCGCGCACTCGAAGGCGTGGACCTCGTCATGCAGGAGGGCGACTTTGTACTGGTGGTGGGCAACAACGGCTCGGGCAAGTCCACGCTGCTCAATGCGATCGCCGGCGCGCTCGTGCCCGATCGCGGGAAGGTGCGGATAGCCGGGCGCGACGTGACCGGATGGCCGGAGTGGCGTCGGGCAGCGCTAGTCGGGCGGGTGTTCCAGAATCCGCTGTCGGGCAGCATCGCCCATCTCACGATCGCCGAGAACCTGGCGGTAGCGGCGAAGCGCGGTGGGCGCCATGGCATACTGCGGAACGCGCTCGGTCGTGGGCGGCGGCGGGAAATGGCGGACCGGGTTCGCGCTCTCGGCCTCGGGCTCGACGACCGACTCGACACGCCCGTCGGCGCCCTCTCCGGCGGTCAACGTCAGGCGCTCACGCTGCTCATGGCGACGTTGGTCCGCCCTAAGCTTCTGCTGTTGGACGAGCACACCTCCGCCCTCGATCCCGGCAGTACCGAACAGGTGATCCAACTGACGGACCAGCTCGTTCGCTCGGAGGGACTCACCACGCTCATGGTGACCCAGTCGATCCAGCAGGCGGCGGCATTAGGCGAGCGGGTCTTGATCATGCATCGTGGCCGCATCGTCGAGAGCATCGGCGGGGCCCGCAAGCGACAGCTGCGCGTAGAGGAGCTGCTCGACAGCTTCGACCGGCTGAGGACCGCCGATTTGGTGGATCAGTCGGCCGCCGAGATGGTCCGCCGGCTCTACATCTGAGCGCCGCCTCGAGCGCAGATGACATAGCCCCTGGGGATTTACTTCCTCGGTCCAGCGGTGAGCGCGGGGAGTATACGTTCGAGGGCCACCCCGCGGGATGCCTTGAGGACCACCACTTCCCCGCCCTCGAGACGCGCCGCCACCAGCGGGCCGAGCACGATCGGATCCTCCGCCGTCACCAGCCGGTCGCCCAACTGCTCGGCGTACGGCGCGACCGCCGGGACGAAGTCGCCGACTACCGCCAGCACGTCCGGCTGCAGCGCGACCAGCGCGGCCGCGATCTCGCGGTGCAGCGCCGCTGATTCCGCACCCAGCTCCCGCATCGTGCCCGCGATGAAGACCAGGCGCCGGTCGCCGCGGAGCGCCCGTGCCGTCGCGATGGCCGCGCGGAAGCTTTGGGGGTTGGCGTTGTAGCAGTCGTTGAGGACGGTGAGCCCGCCCTGTTCCAGCAGCTCGCCCCGCCCCGCCGGAAGCCCAAAGCCCTCGAGCGCCGCGGCCGCCGCGGCACGGTCGAGGCCGAGCTGCTCGACGACGGCCCAGACCCGCGTCGCGTTGTCCGCTTGATGGAGACCCCGGATGGCCAGGGTGAAGGTGGTCTCGCCGAACGTGAGCACGGGTCGCGCGTCCGGACTGAGCTCGACGCGATTGGGAACGAGGTCGGCGTCGTGCAGTCCGGCCGTCCGCACCGTGCGAGCCCGCCGTCGCGCCCCCGCTGCCAGCTCCGCCGGATCGGTGCCCACGATGGCCAGTGGCACGCCGTCGGTCAGCGCGAGCTTCTCCTCGATGACCCAGGTCAGGGAGCCGAATCCTTCGAGGTGGCCGGCGACCGCGTTGGTCACGATCGTCAGCGACGGCTCGATGATCTCACGGTAGCGGGCGATCTCGCCCGGCAAGTTCGCGCCCGCCTCGACCACCAGCGCCTCGGTGTCGTCCGGCGCTTCCAGGATGGTCATCGGGACGCCGACGAGGTTGTTGAGGTTGGCGCGCGTCGCGTGGGTGCGGTACCGCGTGCCGAGCACCGCGGCCAGCATCTCCTTGGTGCTGGTCTTCCCGTTGGTCCCGGTCACGGCCAGCACTGGACCATCGAGCCGCCGTCGCCGGGCGCGCGCGAGCAGGCCGAACGCGCGGAGCGTGTCGGGGACCTCGAACCCGATCAGGCTCTTCGGCACGGCGGTGCCACGGCGCACCACCGCTCCCGTGGCTCCCGAGGCGGCGGCGGCCTCCAGATAGTCGTGGCCGTCGAACCGATCACCGGCCAGGGCGACGAACAAGGCGTCGGGCTCGATCGCGCGAGTGTCGGTTAGGACGCGGGTGAAAGCGGCAGTCTCCCCGCCTGCGTCCAGCTCCAGCGCGGCGCGGACCTCATCCGCGGTCCAGCCGGTCATGCCTGCCCGCCGGTGGCTGCGCGGACGATCTCGCGCTCGTCGAACGGCACCTTGTCCGTGCCGAGCACCTGGTAGGTCTCGTGGCCCTTCCCCGCGAGCAGGATCGTGTCGCCTGCCTTGCCTTCCGCCAGCGCGGTATGAATGGCGGCGAGGCGGTCCACGATCCTGCGGTGCGGCACGCCGCCCATTCCCCGCTCGATGTCGTCGATGATGGCCGCGGGGTCCTCGGTGCGCGGGTTGTCGGAGGTGGCGATCGGGAGATCGGCGCCCTCGGCGGCGATCCGCCCCATGAGCGGCCGCTTGCCCCGGTCGCGATCGCCACCGCAGCCGAAGACCACGATCAGCCGCCCGCGGGTGAGCGGCCGCAGCGTGGCGAGCGCACGCTCGAGCGCATCGGGCGTGTGCGCGTAGTCGCGCAGGACGATGCATGGCGTTTCGCTGATGCGCTCCATGCGGCCCGGCACCTGCGGCGACTGCGCGAGCCGTGCGACGACCTGGGTCAACGGATGGCCGAGCGCGAGCGCCGTGGCCGCGGCGGCGAGGCCATTGCTCACGTTGAAGTCGCCGAGGAGCGGGAGCGCGGCCTCCGCGACCCCGTAGCAGCCGTCGAGTCGAAAGCGGCTGCCTGATGCATCGAGGGTCACCCCGGATGCCCTCACGTCGGCCGCGGGGTGAAGGCCGAAGGTCACCCTGGGCGAGCGGGCCCCCATGGCCTGCCAGGCACCGTCGTCGAGATTCACGATCTCCACGCCCTCGAGCGCCAGCAGGCGGCTCAGCGCCAGCTTGGCGGCGAGGTACGCGCTCATCGTGCCGTGATAGTCCAGATGGTCGCGGGTGAGGTTGGTGAACACAGCGGCGCGGAACGCCAGGCCGTCCAATCGCCCCTGATCGAGGCTATGCGACGACGCTTCCATCGCCACGTGGGTCGTGCCCCGCGCCACCAGCTCGGCGAGCGTGGCCTGGAGATCGATCGGCCCGGGTGTCGTGAGCGCCCCGGCCGTCGAGTCGACCGCTCGCCCGCCGCCGTCGAAGGCTCCAAGCGTACCGATACTGCCCGCGCCCCCGGCGGCGTTGAAGAGATGACGCAGGATGCCGACCGTGGTCGTCTTGCCGTTGGTGCCGGTCACGCCCAGCAGTGCGAGACGGCGGCCGGGGTGGCCGTACCACGCCTGGCCGAGCGCGAGCGCGGCGCGGCGCCCGTCGCGGACGACGATCTCGGGTACCCCCGACCGTTGCGCGCTCTCGACGACCACCGCCACCGCTCCGCGGCGGACGGCGTCCCCGATGAACCGATGCCCGTCCGACTGCGAGCCACGTGCGGCGACGTAGATCATCCCGGACTCGATGGTCCGGCTGTCCATGCCGACGCCCGTCGTCATCGGGCCATCCGCCGGGGCGGCAACCAGCAGGTCGCTCCGGCGTAGCTCGTCCAGCAACTCGCGCCATGCGAGAGGCATCTCGTCAGCTCCGCTGAAGGGCACGGGGCGCCGGTCGGCGCCGCCGGTTCGACGTCATTCGGCTTCCACGAGCACGGCCGATCCGCCACGCGCGGACTCGCCGCCCGCGGGGATGGTGCGCACGACCCGTCCCAATCCGCGCAGCGTCACCCGGAACCCGCGCCGGTGCAGCGCGAGCGCGGCCTCACGGACCGATCGCCCGGCGACGTCGGGGACCGGCCGCGGGGTCGGGTCGGTCTCCGTGCGCCGGTACGGCAAGGTGATGACGACCGGCGGCGCGCCGGCCGGCGCCAGCGTCTTCTTGGCCGCTGGGACCGTGCTGTCGCGCGCGGCGAGCAGCCCGCGGTCGATCGCGATCCGGCGGGACGCGAGCGCCTGCTGCAGCATCGTGCGCGTGACCGGCGCGGCGGTCAGACCGCCGTAATAGTTGCCGCGGGGGTTGTCGATCTTGACGATCACCACGAGCTGAGGATGATCGGCCGGGAAGATCGCGGCAAACGACGCCGTGTACTGCCCGCGCACGTAGCGCCCGTTCACGAACCGGACGGAGGTGCCCGTCTTCCCCAGCACGGAATAGTTCGCCAGCTGCGCGAGCTCGCCCGTCCCGCCGGCCCCCGCCGCTTCGCGCAGGAACTCGCGCAGCTGGTCCGCGATCGCGACCGGCACGACCCGCCGGACCGGCTCCGGCCGGTGGCGATAGATCAGGTTGCCCGCCGGATCGCGAACTTCACGGACCAGTGTCGGTGCCAGCAGGACGCCGTCGTTGGCGATGGCGGCATAGGCTGCCGCGAGCTGCACCGGGGTGACCCCGAACTCATACCCCATCGCGAGGCTCGCGCGCGTGTACATGGGCTGCCAGCGATGCGGCAGCGCGAGGATCCCGCGAGACTCGCCGGGAAACTCCGCGCTGGTCGGCGTCCCGAAGCCGAAGTCGCGCAGCGTCTCGAACTGCTCCTCCGGCCGGAGGCGCGAGGCGAACTTGGCCATCGCGATGTTGCTGGAAACCTGGATCGCGCGAGCCAGCGTCAGCATACCCCGCTCGACGTGCGCGTCGGCGATGCGCCGAGTCTTCCCGCCGGTCGTGACCGGCATGAACCAGACCCCGTTCTCGCCCGAGACCTCCTCGGTGGGCTTCACCCGATCGCGCAGCAGCAGCGCGGCCGCGGTGAAGAGCTTCGCAGTCGAGCCCGGCTCGAACGGATCGGTGAAGGTCGAGGCACTCGGCGCGCCGCCGCTGGTCGCCTGCCGCGACGCGAGGGCCAACAGCTCGCCGGTGTTGGGGTCGAGGAACACGACATCGCCGCCTTCGGCCTGCATCTGGGCGATCGCGTCGTCCAATCCCCGCTCGGCGATCTCCTGCAGCTCCGCGTCGATGGTCAGCGTCACGTCGTTACCGGGGACGGGGTCGCGGGTCTTCCGTCCGGGCGAATCGTAGCGGCGTCCGGCTCGATCCTTCAGCAGCACCGCTTCACCCGGGCGACCCGTCAGGAGCGAATCCATCGACGCCTCGAGACCCGAGCCGCCGACCGACTGGTCGGGCGCCAGTGCCCCGATGATCGGGCGCGCCAGGTCACGCGAGGGATAGAATCGCTGGAACTCGCCGGTCAGGTGGATCCCGTGCAACTGCCGCAGTGGCTGCACCTGTGACGCGGTGAACGGGCCGTGAAGATAGATCCACCGCTTGCGGGCCTGAAACTCCCGGTTCAGCGCCGGCGCCGACACGCCGAGATTCCGCACCAGCGCCACGAAGGCCGTGCGCACGTCGTCGAGCTCGTTCGGCGCGATGCCGATATGGTAGAACTCCTGGGTGATCGCGAGCGGGATGCCGTTCCGATCATATAGCGCCCCTCGTCGAGCCGGCAGGACGACCTTCTCCGTTCGCTGGCGGGCGGCCTCTCGGGCCCACCGCTCGGTATCGACGATCTGAAGCTGCGCGGCGCGCGTCAGCACCGCGAGGATTCCCAGCGCAAAGCCGAATTGGATGGCGGCGATGCGCGCGGCCGGTTTGGCCATCAGCGCGCGTCCGACCGGGTCGGAGGCAGCACGAACAGCACGAACTCCGAGTCGGCCGGCTCATGGAGGCCGAGCTCGCGCTGCACGATGGGGACCAGCACCTGCCGGCTGGACGCGAGACGAATGCGGCGCTCGAGGTCGGCCCGTCGGGCCTCGAGCGCCATGCGCTCCTCCCGCAGGTCGTGCAGCCGCCTCGCGGTGCGGAATCCCGCCGTCTGCCTGGTCGTGATGCCGAGCAGCACGCACAGGAAGACCAGCAGCCACAGCATCAGCCAGTGCCGCCCCTTAAAATGCATCGCCCGCCTGGAAGATCCGGAGATGTGCGCTGCGCGCGCGGGGGTTCTGCGCTATTTCCTCGGGCTCGGCCATGATCGGTCGGCGCGGCGTGAGCCGGCCGAGCGGCCGCCCGCGACAGGTACAGACGGGCTGTCCGGGCGGGCACACGCACGCGCTCGCCCATTCCCGGAACGCCCGCTTCACCAGCCGATCCTCACCCGAGTGATATGTGATGACCGCCAGCCGCCCTCCGGGGTCAAGGGCGTCGCGGAACGCGGGCAGCGCCACGGCGAGCCCGGCCAGCTCGTCGTTCACCGCGATGCGCACCGCCTGGAAGAGACGCGCGAACTCGGGTGGACCCGCGCGGGGGCCGAGCACGGCGCGGATCGCGTTGACCAGGTCGTCACTCACCGCGAAGGCCTGGCGGTCGCGGCGACGGACGATCTCCCGGGCCAGCCGCCGGGCCTGCCGCTCGTCGCCGTACTCGTGCAAGACCCGACCGAGCTCGGCTTCGTCGGCCTGATTCAGGAAGGCCGCGGCCGACGGGCCTCCGCGTCCCATTCGCATGTCCAGCGGAGCCTTGGGACGGAAAGTAAAACCGCGCTCCGCCTCGTCCAGTTGGCGGGAGGACACGCCGAGATCGAGCAGGATGAACTCGGGATGAAAGTCCGCCACGGCGGCGAGCGCCTCGGGGTCACTGTAGGCCGCCTGCAGGTAACGCACGCCCTCGTCGCCGAGCCGCCCGCGGCTCACGGTGATCGCGACGGGGTCGCGGTCGATACCCAGGACCTCGGCGCCCGCGCGCCGGAGCGCCTCCGCGTGGCCGCCGTCGCCGAGGGTCGCGTCGACCGCCCGGCGCGCCCCGGCCGCGGCCGTGAGGACCGGAGCGAGCAGAACCGGAATGTGTACGGGGCTCGTGGGCTCGGACATCTCGGGCGCCGGGAGCGGAAACGAAACACCCCGTCCGCGGGGACGGGGTGGCACGCTCAACAGAGGGAGCGGGGCTGACGGGGCTCGAACCCGCGACCTCCGCAGTGACAGTGCGGCACTCTAACCAAGCTGAGCTACAGCCCCTTGGAACGGCGGGGTGAATATAGACAGCCCGGAGCGGCCATGGAACCCCCTACTTGCAGTACGCCTTGAGCATCGACGCGACTCTCGGCTTGTACTGCTTGATGATGCCGAGGTTCTTGGTGACGGCTTCCGGGTTGACCGACTGGCCGGCCGTGAGCGCCGTCTCCGCCTCGCCCAACAGGGTCTGTTCCTGCTTCGCCAGGTCACACGACTTGGTCTTTTCCGCCTGCGGGTCGATCTGCGGCACCTGGAACAGCGTCGCGAGGCCCAACAGATAGTTGGACGCGGGCCCGACCTTACCGGTCGGGTTGGCGGCCCCGACCGCCATGCGGAGCAGCTCCGCGGCGCCTTGGAGATCCTGCGGCTGCTGCAGCAGCGGCGCGGCACCCGTATACAGCAGGGCGGCCGCGTTCTCCTTCGCTTGGGGATCGCCGTGCTTGATGGCGAAGTCGAGGAACGGGACGGCTTCCTTCGGTCGCTTCGCGTCCACCAGCGCCTTGGCGGCGTTCAGCGCCGGGACCACGTCGGTCGTGTCCTTGGCCATGATCCGGTTCGTCACCGCGACCACGCTGTCCGTCTGCCCCGTGAGCGTGTACGCCTTGTTCAGATAGCCGAGCAGCGTCGGGTTGTCGGGGTACTTCCGGACCCCGATCTGCGACCACTTGAGCAGTCGCGCCGTATCGGGCTTCTCGCCCTCGCCGGCGGCCGCCGAGATCTTGGTGAAGAAGAGCGTGTCGGCCTTGGTGCTGTCGGTGGCGTACAACGTCTCCAACGCGTCGACGGCGCACTTGAAGTCGCTCAGGAACAGACACGCGTTGCTCTTCAGGTCGTACAGGTCGGCGTTGTACGGGTCGATCTTGAGTCCTTCGTTGGCCACGTCCAGCGCGGTCTCCGGGTGACCGCTCTGCAGGAAGTACTTGAAGAGCTCCTGGCGCAGCTTCTGGTTGGTCGGCGCGACGCGGAGCATCTGCTTGAACGCCAGGAGCGTGTTGGCCGTGTCGTTCGCCTGCTGGTACTGGGTCGCGAGCGCGGTCCAGACCGGGAGGCTGAGCGGGTCGCCCTTGGCGGACGCCTGCAGATGCTTCACGACCTCCTCGCGGGGCGCCTTCTTGTCCTGCGCCAGGAGGGCCAGGCAGTACTCCGCCAGCCCATTGTTCGGCACGGCCTTGATGGCCTTGTTGGCCGCGGCCGACGCCTTGTCCGGCTTGGCGGTCCGCTGCTCGACGCAGCCTTTCGCGTCCGCCAGCGACTTCACAGCCGGCTGCAGCGCTTCCGCGAGCCGCTTCCCGAAGGCTTCGGGCGTCTCGTTCGCGTTCTGGGCCAGCGTCACGACGTTGCCGGCGTCGTCGTTCACACCGATGAGGCGGGCCGTCACGAGGTACCGACCGCCCTCCCCCTTGTTCATCGTGGAGTTGACGACGAAGCGCGCCTGGATGTTCTTGGCGAGCGTCGTCGCCAGCGCGGGGCTCAGGATCGCATCGACCGGATACCCGTACTGCTTCAGGGCATCGTTCATCTGGGTCTGCTCGATGACCTGATAATCGCGCCCCACCACATCCTTCATCTCTTCACGAACGGCCGTTCCGATCTTCACCGCCGGTGCCGAATCCGTCGCCGCGAAGGCGAACGGGTTGGCCACCATGAACCGCGGCAAGGTGTTGACCGTTGACGGTGACGTCCGGGACCCCCGTGGGATGCCCTGCGCCGAGAGGGGCGCCACGAGCGAGGCCCCGACGACGGCGACGGCGACGAGACGGACCAGGAACATGCCAATGCCTCCACAAAGGATCGGCCCCGACGGGCCAGCAACCACCGCGCGCTCGGCGCGGATGCGAGTGGGCGAAGAGGGATTCGAACCCCCGACATCCTGCGTGTAAGGCAGGCGCTCTGGACCAGCTGAGCTATTCGCCCCGGGAAAGCGCGGCCCGCGCGCCCCGCGCATGGAAATACCTCCATGTGCAGGGACCGTGCCGTGACCACCGACACGCCCTAAAGGGCGATGCCGATCGGGAAGAGCACGCAGTAACCGATGACCAGCAGCGCGGCCGCGGCGCTCGCATGTCCCGCGGCCAGCGTCAAGTACCCCGCCACGAGCACCGCAACCGCACCGGCCAGGATGAACAGATTGCGTCGCGTGAGCAGGAAACGACGCTCAGTGCGAGCGCCGCCAGACGAGGACAGCTGAGTGCGGGAACCGGACATAAGACATGAGCCTACTACTGTTTCCGGGTGGGGTCAAGTTCAGGTCCCTCCTCGGTTTCGGGCCCCACGTCCCAACCGATGTCGAGAGCGGCTCGGCGTTCCCGATCGGCACGTCGGCGCCGGGCCACCAGCCAAATGAGCATGAGGGCTACGAGCAGCCACCCCCCGCCCGCGATGAGCCAGTTGCCCAATGTGTATCGGCGTTTGAGCGCTCGTTGCCATTCCTGCTCGAAGCGACCGGTGCTGAGCCCAGTCGTGGCGAGGACCGCCTCATCGAACCCCTCCCCTGCCTGCAGGCGGGCGAGGAGCGGTGTCAGCGTCCCGGTGGGATTTCGGCGTGCGAGCTCGGTGACGGCGGACGTGGCGAGGGCGTAGGCGGCGTCCGCGGTGGACGCCGATCCGCGGAGAGCGCCGTCGAGGCCGGTGAGCGAGGGCACCGCGCCGCGCACCACGGCAAGGTTGAGCTCGAGGCCGCCGAGTCGCTCCCACTCGCCGGCGGCCCACGCCGCATACCCTTCATCGAACCAGAGCGGGACGCGCACGGGCACGGCCTCGTGCAGCGCCAGGTGGGCCAGCTCGTGCCTGAGGGTGCGAAGGAGATCGCCTTGATCGGCGCGGAGCAGAATGGTGCGGGCGCCCGGGACTGCCACGGCCGCGCCCCACTCGGGAGCCCGGCCGCCGGTCAGTGAGTCGAGCAGTCGGCCGTTCGGGACGACGATCAGCCGGAGCGGGCCGGGGTCTCGGCGGCCCAGCCCTGGCCACTCGGCCGACCGACCGGCCACGAGTGCCAGCTCGCGCGCGACGGCGCGCTGGGCCGGCCAGGCCACCGCCGTGACCTGGCCGATCTGGACCGCGGACAGGGTGTCCTGATAAAGGAAGAGCGCGAGCGCTAGGAGAGCAGACTGCGCGGGACCTCACCCCCAGCCGCGACGAGGTCGAGCATCTCTTTGCAGCGTTTGGCCCACGGGTTGAACTTGTTGGCCTTGTGGCCATCGCCCCAGGCCTGTAGCGCCTCGTCGCGCTGGCCGGCGAACCACTGGGCGCGGCCCAGCTCGAAGTAGGCCTCGATGAGATTCGGTCCCAGCTTGAGGGTCTTGTGGAAGAAGCTCTGGGCGTCCTCATACATCTCGCGCTCGAGGTACACGAGGCCGAGATAGTAGTGGGCGTACAGCGTCGCCTTCCGGTCGTTGTCCAGCCGGATGGCCTTGGAGAGATGCTCGATCGCCTCACCGAAGATCCGCTTCTTCAGACAGATGTAGCCGACATTGATCCGGGCCAGCGCGTTGGCAGGCTCCTTCATCAGGACCCGGGAGAACGTGCCCAGCGCGTCGTCGTAGTCCTCGTGCAGCATCTGGGCCCAGCCCAGCAGCGACTGGGCCTGGATCTCGCCGGGCGACAGGGAGAGCGCCTTCTCCAGTGACTGGATGGCCCCGGCGTAGTCCCCCAGCGAGATCAGGCTCCAGCCCTTCTCGATGTAGGTCGAGGCGCCGAGGTGGTCGGCCTGGATGGCGGGTCGAGCGCCGGTGAACTGCGGGGCCGTCGCGACGGAGGCGGCGGTTCCCTGCTTGTAGCGCTCGACCAGGCCACGGATATCCTCCTTCATCTGCCCCAGATCCGCGAGCGCCGTGTCCACCCGTTTGAACAGGGCGATGATGTCGCGCTTGAGCGCCTCGCGGTCCGCCGGCTGGCTGGCGGTCCCGAGCCTGGCCTCGATCGCCTCGAACTGGCCCTTGAGGGCGCCGACCCACGGCTCGCTCATCGGGCGTCCTCCAGGGCCGACAGCGCCATACGCTCGGTCGAGGAGAGCAGCTTGCGTGCGTTCAGGATGATGATGGTGCGCTCCGGTCGGCTGACGATCCCGGCGATATAGGCCGCGGCCAGGCCACTCACCATCGGGCCGGGCGCCGCGATCGTCGTGCTGTCCACCCGCAGCACTTCCCGCACCTCGTCCACCAGAACGCCGACGCGCTGGTCGCCCAGGTCGACCACCATCAGCCGGGTCTCCTCGCGGATCGGTGCGTCGACCTCGAGCCGCTTGCGGAGATCGACGACTGGCACGGCGCCGCCTTCGTACGGCACTACCCCTTCGAGGAATCCGGGGGCCTTGGGCAATGGCGAGGGCGCCACGTGTCGGAGGATGCGCTCGACCTGAAGGATGTCGAACGCGAGCTCCTGGCCGCCGACGCGGAAGGTCACCAGCTGGATGTCGTCGCCAGTCACGCTCATGCGGCCGAGGCCTCCGAGATCCGCGCTCCCAGCGCGGCCAGATCGAGCAACGGAACCAATCCTCCGTCGGTGCGGGCCACGGCGGCGGCCCATGGCAGTCCGGCGCCCGCCGTCACGGGCAGACCCGGGTCGTAGAGGACCGACTCGGCGTCCTCCACCTCGAGGCAGATGCGTCGCCCGCCGAGGTCCACGAGCACGCCGGTGTCGGTCCGCGCGTCCGGACAGACCGAGCCGTCGAGCAGCGCGCCCAGGTGCACCAGCGGCAGGATCCGTCCTCGGATCACGGCGACGCCACGCACCGAGGCCTCCACCGCCGGTACCGGAAACACCGTGCCTGGGTCGAGCACCTCGACGACCTGGTCGAGCGGAAGTCCCACGAGACGGCGACCGGCGCGCACGAGCAGGTGCCCAGCGGACGCGGTCATCGAGCCGCCATCCGACCGAGCTCGTCGCCGACCCGGCCCGCGATGCGCCCGACCGGCAGCACGTGGCTCACGCCCCCGGCCTGTACCGCCGCGTTCGGCATGCCGAAGATCGTCGCGGTCTCGCGGTCCTGCGCGATCCCGACGCCGCCGGCGTCGCGAATCTCCCGCAGCCCCTCTGCCCCATCGCGGCCGAGACCGGTCAGGACGACGCCGACGGCGCGCCGCCCGAAGATCCGGGCGACGCTTCGGAACAAGGGATCCGCCGCGGGCCGCACGCCCCAGACGGTGGGCTCCTGGTCGAGCTCGAGCTGCAGTCCATCGGCGCCGGCGACGACGCGCATATGATAATCCCCTGGGGCTACGTACGCGGTGTCCGCCAGCAGCGGTGTACCATGCTCCGCTTCGACCACGTTCAGCCGGCTCTGCGCCGCGAGCCGTTCGGCCAGGCTGTGGGTGAACTTCGGCGGCATGTGCTGCACGATCAGTACCGCGGCCTGCTGGCCGGTCGGTAACGCCGGTACCACCTCCGCCAGGGCGCGCGGACCCCCGGTGGAGGCGGCGATGGCCGCGCATTGCCGCGCGCGGCCCGGGAGCGCGAACAACGCCTGCATGTGGGCCCCGCGCGTGGGGCGCGCCAGCACGGGCATTCTGAGTATCGCCGCACTCCGGACCGTCCGCAGAATGCCGAGCAACCGCTCGCCGAACCGAGCGATCGCCTGCGGGCTGCGATCCTCTTCCTTCGCCACCAGATCCACCGCGCCGAGCTCCAGGGCCCGGATGGCCGCGGCGGTGCCGGGCCCCGCATACGAGCTCACGACGACGATGGGCCGCGGCGACTCCGACATGATGTAGCCGATGGCGCCGAGACCATCGAGCTCGGGCATCTCCAGGTCCATGAGGACCAGGTCGGGCGACTGGTCATGGACCTTCTGTACTGCGTCCATCCCGTTCCGAGCGGTGCCCACGACACGGAACTCTCCACTGCCCTCGACGACATCGGTCAGCAGCCGCCGGAAGAAGGGGCTGTCGTCGACCACCAGGACCGAGCGCCGCTCAGAGAGTCTGGACACCATGCGCCACCGAGCTGATTTCGACCCGTCCGTTCGACGCCCACAGCTTGACCGTTCGGCCGTAATCGCCGCCGGTCGCTTCGCCGGTGAGCGCCAGCCCATGGTGGTAGAGCGCCTGACGGCAGGCCACGATGTTGCGCTCGCCCATCTGGATGGTGCCAGGCTGCGCGAGGCTGCCGAACATGCTCGCCCCGCCGACGAGTCGCGCTGTCACGCGGCGCGTCGACGAACCGTGTTGCCCCATGAGCTCCAGGAGTCGCGGCAGCGCGGTCTGCGGGAACTTGGCCGGGTTGGTGTCCCTCCGTGCCAGGGCCGGCGATGGCAACAGCACGTGAGCCATGCCGCCGACGCGGGCCTGAGGGTCGTGGAGCAGGATCGCGACGCAGCTGCCGAGGCCGACGGTCACGAGCACGTCCGCGCCTTGGCCGGCCCGAAGATCCGCGACCCGCACGAGAACCTCGCCGGTGCTCACTGCGGCCGCCGGTAGACGCGCTCGCGGGGGTCGATGAGGGCGAGCCGGTCGCGGGCCGCCCCGAAGAGCGTCTCGACCTTGCCCAGGATCAGATAGCCGCCGGGCACCAGCGACTGGGCGAAGGTCTGGAACAGCCGCTCCTGCATGGGCCGATCGAAGTAGATCACGACATTCCGACACAGGATGAGGTCGTAGTTGGTCCGGAGCGGCAGCTCGCGGCTGAGGTCGAGCGGTCTGACCTGCACCCGACGGCGTACGCGATCCACGACCCGGCGCTCGTGTCCGGCCGGCTGGAAATACGTGCGCACCAGCTCGTCCGGCATCTCGCTGAGGCCTTCTAGGCGATACGTCGCGGCCTGGGCGCGGTCGAGGCTCGCGCGATCGATGTCGGTCGCGTCGACCGTCAATCGGGCCAGCTCGTCGCCGCGGCCTGCGCGATCGAGATGATCGGCGGCCAGCATGGCGAGCGTGTACGGCTCCTCGCCCGAGGCGCAACCGGCGCTCCACACCCGCACCTCGATCCGCGGCGCGTCGAGCAGCACGGGCAGTACGTCGCGCCGCAACAGGTTCCAGGTCTCGGCGTTGCGGTAGAAGCGAGTGACGTTGATCGTCAGCGCGTCCCGCAGCCGCTCGTACTCGCTGGGCGAGCGGTCCAGGAAGGCGCGGTAGTCGTCATAGGTGTGGACGCCGCAGGCCCGCATCCGCACGGCGATGCGGCGCCGGATGCACTTGTCTTTGTACGCTTCGAGCGTGAAGCCGCTCGTGCGCGAGATCTGGCGCGCCAGGAGGGCGAACGCCACGTCGTCGGCCATCACGGCGCCAGGTCCAGCATCTCGAGGTTCGCCCGGGCCAGCTCGTGGCCTGGATTGAGCGTAGTGGCCCGGCTCCAGCTCTCGCGCGCCAGGGATTTGTCGCGGCGCTTGTAGGCGATGTTCCCCAGCTTGAAGTACAGATCGTCGCCCAGGTCCGGGGCGAGCTTGGCCGCGCGCTCGTAGGCCTCGCGCGCCTCGTCGTAGCGCCCGTTCCGATAGAGGATGTCGGCGAGGTTCTTGGAGATCTGCGGCACCGAGGGATCCTCGGCCAGCGCGGCGCGGAGCGCCGTCTCGGCCGAGGCCATGTCGCCGGTCTGCTCGAGCAGCACCGCGAGATTGTTCTGCAGTACGGCACTCCCCGGAAACGCGGCGACACCGGCGCGCGCCGCCCGCAGCGCACCCGCGCCGTCGTTGAGCCCGGCGCCCGCCAGCGTTGCCGCCCAGTACCACAGCGCAGGCGCCGGCTTCCCCCCCAGCAGCTCGAACGCACGCGCGAGCCGGCCTTGCGCCACCTGATGCTCGCCGCGCTTGAGTGCGACCACGCTCCACCCCAGCATGATGCGGGCGTCGTCGCGCGCGCGTGCCGCGGCATCCCCGAAAGCCGCTTCGGCTTCGTCCAGCCGGCCCAGGCGCTCCAGCGCGTACCCGAGGTTGTGCAGCGCGGCCGGCTTGGCCCCCGCGCCGTCGGCCGCTTGCTTGAAGCCTGCCGCGGCCTCGTCCCATCGCCCTTGGCGCAGCGCGATGAGCCCGAGGTAGAACGGCGCGCTGGCGTCGGTGGGGCGGAGATCGGCCACCCGGCGGAACTCGCGCAGCGCCTCGTCGAGCATGGCCGCCTTGTAGAAGGCGATGCCCAGATTCCGGTGCTCGTCGACCCGCCCGTCGTTCACCTTGGGCGGTGCCGCGGCCGAAGTGCCGACCCGGTGGGCGAACCCGGCCGTGATGAGGCCGAACAGGGCCTTTCCCACCTCGAACTCGACGAGGCCGGATTCCTCGATGACCGCCTGGACGTCGCGGGTCCCGTCGAGCAACGGCAGCAGACGCTGCTGCTCGGCCGACAGCTCGGGCGCGGATTCGCCGATATGCGCCGGATCGACCGCGAAGATCAGGTCGAACGAGGGGATCTTCTTCTCGATGAGGCTCCACTCGTCCACCCGCCGCGCGCCCTCGAGCAACAGGAACTCGGGGTTGATGCGGACGAGAAAATCCTCCTGCTCCGGCCGGACGCCGGCCTCGAAGTTGAACGTGCCGGACGTCCAGGTGAACAGGTAGTAGACCGCCTCCTCGATCTGGAGCCGCATGTAGCTTTCGAGCTCCTCGCGCTTGAGCGCGCCGAGCTCGACCAGGATCTCGCCGAGCTTATGCTCGCGATCGCCCTCCTGCCGATTGATCGCCTGCCGCAACGTCTCGGGGCTGATGCGTCCGCTCTTGACCAGGATGTCGCCCAGCCGGTCCCGCCGGTTCACGATCGCGGCGTAGACGATGTGTCCTTCCTCGAAGTAGATGGTCCCGAAATTGTGCCGGTCGGCCAGCGCCAGGCACCCGGTCCGCCGCCCGAGGAAGAGCAGCTGGATGACGTCGGGAAGGCTGGCCTCCTTGAGGCTTCCCTTGATGGCCATCAGCGCCACTCCTCGATGACGCGATCGGCCACCTCGGGCCACTCCCACACCATCTTCTCCCGGCTCCGCGTGGCGCCGGCGCCCGCGCCGACCACGCCGCTCGACCGGGAGGTAGCGGCCCGGCGCGGCTCCGGCGGCGCGGCAATCGGCTCCTCCAGCAGCTCGCGCGCGAGGGCGGCGCTCGGCGGCACGCCCTTGCCTTCGGCGGCCTGCAGCACCCGCTGCAGCAGCGCCTGTACGCCGCGGACCGAGTCCGCAGGCCGCGAGGCGAGGTATTCCGCGAGCTCGGCGTCGGCGGCGCCGAGCTTGGCCTCGAGCTCACGCTCGAGCACGCGCCGGCGAACCGCGGCGTCCGGCGCCGCCAGCTCGACGACGAGTCCGCCCTCCAGGCGCGAGCGAAGCCGCGCCTCGACGCCCGAGAGCTCCGCCAGCGGCACCGCGGAGGTGAAGGCGAGCTGACGCCCCGCGCCGATCAGCACGTTGAACAGGACGAACAGCTCCTCCTGAGTCCGTTCCTTGTCCCCGACGAGGTGCACGTCGTCGAGCAGAAACGCGGTGGCCCGGCGATACCGGGCGCGCCACGCCGTTACGGCATCGCGGTCGATCGCCTCGATCAGCTCATCGGTGAACTCGGCCGCGCTGAGGCACGCGACCGGGCCGCTCTCTTCGCCGAGGGCGTTGCCGAGCGCGTGCAGCAGGTGGGTCTTGCCGACGGCACCCGCGCCCACGAGCACCAGGGGGTTGTACCGCTGACCCGCGTCCGCGACGACGGCGCGAATGGCCTCGAGCACCACCCGGTTCGCGGCGGTCTCGACCACCCCGTCGAGGCGCCAGAGCGGCGAGGGCGCGGGCGGTGGGGGTCCCTCCTCCCGGGCCTGGCGCAGGGCTTCGTGTGCCGCGTCGAGGTTCGCCGGATCGCGGAAGGCGGCCGACCCGGCCAGCTCGGGGACCAGCTCCGCCGCCTCCGCCTGCATCGCCTGAAGCCGTTCGACGTCCTCCTCGAATTCGCGGAGGGCGCGCTCAGGGTCGCCCACGAGCTCCTGGGCGAGCAGCGTCTCGAGCTGGGTCGTCCGGAAGCCCTCACCCTGCCAGCGGAGGACGGCCGCGCTGACCTTGGCGCGCCACGCATCGACCTGCTGGGCCACGGTGGCGGAGATCTCGGACAGGAAGTCGTCGAACTCGGACGCAGACGGCGCGGAAGCGGGCGATGCCGCCTTCTCCGCCTTCTCCGTCTTCTCCGTCTTCTCCGTCCTCTCCGCCCTCTCCCTCGTCTCCCTGTTCGCCGTCCTCTCCGCCCCCTCGACTTCCCCGCCGACCAGCAGCTTCGCCTCCTCCGGCCGGAGGGGCTTGTCGCTCACGGCCTGGAAGGCGATCAGCCGGTTGAGCGCGCCGAGCAGCTCGCGGACGTTGTCGATGTCGAGCGTGGCGACGGCCTCGAGGACGGCGTCGCCGAACGTGGCCCGGCGCTCCTCCGCCTTCCGCCGGAGAATCGCCACCCGGGTCTCGTAGTCGGGGGCCGCGACGTCGATGATCAGTCCACCAGCAAAGCGACGGATCAGCCGGTCGTCCAGCGCCTCGATCTCGGCCGGCGGACGGTCGCTGGTGAGCACGATCTGGCGGCTGCTGGTCTGCAGCGCGTCGGTGAGGCGGAGGAGCTCCGCCTGCATCTCCCGGCGGTGGGTCAGGAACTGGACGTCGTCCACCAGCAGCAGGTCCACGTCGAGAAAGCGCTTCCGGTAGGCTTCCCCGTGGCCGGCCGCGATCGCCGCGTGGAAGGCCTCGACGAACTCGTCGAGCGTGAGGTACTCGACGACGAGCCTCGGATTGATGCTCCGGGCGGCGTGGCCGATCGCCATCAGCAGGTGGGTCTTGCCCAGGCCCGGGCGGGCGTAGACGAAGAGCGGGTTGTAGACCGTCCCCGGCGATTCCGCCACGGCCTTGGCCGCGGTGACCGCCAGGCGGTTGGCCGCACCCACCACGAGGGTGTCGAAGCGGTACTGCGGGTTGAGCGTGACGGTCACGCGACCGCGCCTCCGACCGCGAGCCGCTTGAGCACGAGCTCCGAGATGCCCCGGAGCGTCTCGAACACGCCGCCGCCGCGCAGGGCGTCCGCCCCGAAGCTGGGGACCGCGCGGAAATTCAGCGCGTCGTCCATCTCGTCCTGCGACAGGATCAGGTCCGCCGGCAGGTCCTGCTTGTTGTACTGGAACACGACCGGCAACTGTCGGATGTCCACCCCCTGCGCGAGCAGGTTGTCCTGCAGGTTCTGCAGACTCTCCAGGTTGTCGTCGAATCGGCGGGCCTGGCTGTCGCCCACGAAGACCACGCCGTCGGCGCCCTGCAGCACCAGCTTGCGGGTCGCGTTGTAGTAGCTCTGCCCCGGCACCGTGTAGAGCTGGAACTTCGTGGTGAACCCCGAGATCGTCCCCAGCTCGAGCGGCAGGAAATCGAAGAACAGCGTCCGGTCGGTCTGGGTCGCGAGCGATACCATGCGCCCGCGGCGGCTCTCCGGCACCCGGCCGTAGACGTACTGCAGATTGGTCGTCTTCCCGGACCGACCCGGTCCGTAGTAGACGATCTTGCAGGTGATCTCGCGCGCCGTGAAGTTGACCAGAGACATGCCCGTTACCGTCCGAAGAGCGCTTTGAGGCTCGCGTTGAGCTCGGTCTCGAAATTCTCCGCCAGCATCGGTGGCTGGGGTTGGTGCTCCCGCGGCGCGAGCGCCGCGAGCTGCTGCACCATCTGATCGAAGAACAGCCGGACGATGCCCACCGACGTCTCCGGCCCGAACACCACCAGTCCGATCCAGCGGCCGCGCGGCGTGATGAACGCGGACAGCATGCAGCTCTGCCGCTGGCCGTGGTGGACGATGGCGTCGAACCGCGTCGCGCCCATCAGCCGCGCCAGCTCCTCGGTCGAGGCCACGATGGCCGCGCCGAGCGCGGCCGCGGTCATGACGTCGAGCGACCGGGAGAACCCGTGCTGCGCCACGACCTGGCCCGAGCTCGTCATGAGCAGCGTGAGTCGCGCCGCGCTTTCGGCGAGAAACGTCTCGAGCGGATTGACCACCCACGGCTCGAGCGCCCGCATCAGGCCAGGCGCCCCGCCGCCTCGATCATCTCGAGCCGTGCCAGGCCGAGATTCGCATCCGGGCCCACCACGGCGACGAGGACCAGATCGTCCGGTCCGGGCGCCGCCAGCACGCTGCCCGCCTCGCCGCGCAGGTGGACGAACGACGGTGGGCGCATGCCGGCGCACTCGGCCGTCCGCGTGAGGCGCCCGACCAGGCTGCCCGTGAGCGCCGCGGCCGCCTGGCCGTCCACGCCGTCCATCAGCTGCTCGGCGACGACGAGCCCGTCGCTACCGGCCACGATCAGCGCGCCCCGCACGCCGGGGACCCGCGTCACCCGCTCGAGCGCCGCCTGGGTCGCGGTCATGCGCGCTCCAGCCAGACCCGGGCGGCGCGCGCGGCGCGCTCCGCGAGCAGCGTCACCCGTCCCATCGGCAGCGAGGGCTCCCGGGCGGCAACCAGCACGGTGTCGGCCGTCGGCGCCGCCAGCACCAGGTGGCCGTCCGGCGACTCGACCGCGATGGCATGCCAGCTTCCCAGACCGAGCAGGCGCGTCGCGCGCGCAGCCTCACGCGAGACCCCGGCGAGCTGCGCCGCCACGCGATCCCCGGTCTCACCGCCGTCGGGGCCGTCGAGGCGTCCACCCAGCCGGAGCCCGTTCGCGTCGACGAGGAGCAGGCCTCGCTCGCCGCCCTCGACGCCGTCGAATGGCGAGGCGGCCGTGGTGGGCGCCGGCTGCGGCGGCGGCGAGGGTGCCTGGGATTCCGCCGGCCGCTTCGGCCCGTCGCCTCGCAGCTCGCCACCGATGCGCGCGAGCGCCTGAGCGATCGAGCGGTCGTCGGGATCCACGTCCAGGGCGCGCTGGAGGTGCTCGAGCGCCGCGGCCTTGTCGTCCGCGCGATAGTAGAGGAACGCGATGCCCTTGAGCGCGGTAGTCCGCATGGGGTCGAGCTGGAGCGCGGACGACCAGGCATCGAACGCGCCGGCCAGGTCGCCCTGATCGCTCAACACCCGCGCCATCAGGTCGTGCGCGTCCGCGAGGCCCGGGTAACGTGACAGCCCGCCCCGCGCCACCTTGTAGGCCGCGTCGAGCTGGCCCCGGCGGCGCAGCGCCTCGGCGAGCTCGAGGAACGCGAGGCTGCCCGGCTCCTCGGCGAGGCGGGCGGTGAGGGCACGGATGTCGTCAGTCACGGTAGCGCTCCAGCTCCTTCATGATCGTCTCCACTGACTGGCGCAGGCGCTCGACCGACGGGCTCTCCGCTTCTTCACCCGGCGTCCGCGTGTCGAGTCGGGTCCACGAGACCCACAGATCGAGCGCCTCGCGGTGCCGACCCAGCGCGGCGTAGCACAGTCCGAGCAGCCGCCGCGCCTCCGGCATGAGGGGATCGCTCCGCAGCAGCTCCTCCAGCGCCCCGGCCGCGATGTCATACTGCCCCTGCCCGAGGGCCTCGCGCGCGGGGACCAGCAGGGCCGCGAGGTCCCGGCCGGGCTCCGCCTCCTGACCGGGGTGTGCCGGATCGTCGAGCACCACGATGCCCGCGTTCGTGAGCCCGTACACCGTCCGCGCCACCTCGAACTCGGAGCGGCCGAGCACTTCGGCGAGCGAGTGCAGATCCCTGGCGCCATCCACCGCGGCCAGCACCTCCCATTCGAACGGCACGAGGTCCAGTTGGTCGCTTCCCTGCGCCTCGGGAGCCGGCAACCGGGGCACGAGCCGCAGATGCGAGACCTTGGAGCCGATCCGCGACCACTCGTCTATCCGGCGGGCGGCCTCCATCAGCAGGGCCTCGGTCGGGAAGCGGACCGGCGCCTCGACCGCGGCCTGGCAGCTCGCCCCTTCCTCGAACCGGAAGTAGCCCTCCGACCACCGCAGCAGCTCGAAGACCGCCTCCTCGATCTGGGCCTTGAGCTGCCGATCGAGCTCGCGCCGGGAGATGACCCCCAGGCCCGCGAGAATGTCGCCCGAGACGCCGGTCGTCTCCCCCGGTCTGCATGCTGCGCGCGCGGTCGAGATCGGCCGCCGTGATCTTGCCGGTCCGCACCAGGCGCGCCCCGAGTGGCTGGGGATCGCTGCCGACCGCCGCGGCCACCACGCCGCCGCGATCGAAGCAGACGGTGCCCGCGGTCTGCCTGAGCTCGGACGTCACGCGCAGCACCCCGCTCTTCCGGCCCAGGTCGAGCAGCTGGAAGACGTCCTGGATGTGCAGGTCCTTGAGTGGTCCCTCGAGCGCCACGGCTAGCCCGCGGAGGCGGCGAAGATGTGTTGCAGGTCGCGCGCGGACCGGGCTCGCGTGCGTGCCTGGGAGGCGTAGGGGCCGGCCGGGTCGAGCTGCACGACCCGCTCCCACGCCTGCACGGCCTGGTCGAACTGGCGCTGCCGGGCGAGGGCCGCCCCCTCGTGGTAGAGCGCGCCGGCATGCTCGGGATCGAACCGGAGGACCCGCTCGAACGCCTCGAGCGCCTGGATCGTGCGGCCGTCCTCCAGCAGCGCCCGGCCCAGCGCGGTGAGCGCCTCGAGCTCGTACGGATCGGCTTCGAGCAGCCGCACTAGGACGACGATAGCTGCCCGCGGCGTCTCCACCCGGCGGAGGAGCTCGGCGAGCGCGAGCGCAGCCGCGCCGTAGGTCGGCAGCAGGTCCAGCGTCCGCTCGTAGGCGGCGCGTGCCGCCACCCAGTTGCCGCGCTCCTCCTCGATGCCGCCGAGCTCGAACCAGACCCGGACGAGCGAGGGATCGAGCTGCAGCGCCGCGTTGAACGCCGCCAGCGCGGCGGTGCGATCGCCCAGGCGGGCGGACACCTGTGCCTGGAGGTGGAAGAGGTCGGGGCGGCCAGGTGCCAGCGTCTGCGCCTCGCGGATGCAGTCGAGCGCGCCGAGCGCGTCGTTGACCGCCAGCCGCACGCGCGCGCGCGCCACCAGCACCTCGACGTCACCCCGCACGCGGCGAGCGAGGTCGTCGGCCAGCGACGCCGCGTCGCCGGCCCACCCCAGCGACAGCAGGGCGCGGATCTCGCCCAGCGTGGCGTCGGGATCGTCGGGCGTCGCGGCGCGGGCCGCGCGGTAACGCTCGAGCGCCTCGCCGTACAGCCCCCGCTTGGCGAAGATGTCGCCTAGGAGCACGGCGGTGGCCCCCTGGGGCGCGCCCCGCGCGGCGGCCCGGCTCAGCTCGGCGGAGGCGAGGTCCAGCAGGCCCTTCGCGATGTAGTCGCGCGCGAGATCCAGCGCGTCGCCGCCCGCACCGTTCGTGGTCGCCGCGGGGGCCGCCGGCGCCAGCTCGGCGAACAGCTGATCCAGCGCCGGCGGATCGAAGGCGAACTCCCCGGCCAGCTGGTCGCCGCCCACCTCCGCCGTGAGCTCGGGCGCGATCGCGATCGTCGGATCTTCGTACTGCAGGTCGATGGTGAGCGAGAACTTCTGCGGGACATAGAGCGGCTCGAGCTCGAGCGCGCGTCGCGTCTCGCGGAGGGCGCCGTCGAAGTCGCCCAGTTGGCTCAGGACGAAGCTCAGGTTGTAGTGCGCACCGGCCATGGCCGAGTCGGCGTCCACCGCCCGGCCGAAGGCGTTGCGGGCGTCCTCGAACCGACGCAGCTCCATGAGCACGAGACCCACGCCGTTCCACGCCACGGCGCTCCCGCTCTGCTCGGCAAGCGCGCCCTGGTACTCGTCCAGCGCCGCCCGGAGCTGATGCCGCTGCAGAAACAACAGGCCGAGGTTGAGCCGGGCGGCGAGGAGTGGACGCTCGCCCTCCAGCGCGCGCCGGAAGGCCGCGATCGCCCCGTCGCCGGCCTCTCCCGCCCCGATCACGCCGAGATTGTTCCAGGCGAGCTGATACCCCGCGTCCACCGAGACGGCGCGCTCGTACGAGGCGATCGCGTCGGCGCGGCGGCCGGCCTGGTGCAGGCAGACGCCACGCTCGTTCCACAGCTTGGGCGAGTCGGCGTAGTCGCGGACGAGCGTGTCGTAGAGCTCGAGCGCCGCCGGGAGCTCGCGGCGCAGCAGGTGGACCTCGGCCATCGCCTGCAGCGTCAACCGGCGGTCCTCGCCGGCGTCGAGCGCCAGGCGGTACTCGCGGAGCGCCTCGTCGTGCAGGCCCTTCTGCCGGAACGCGAGACCGAGATTGTAGTGCGCGAGCGCCCCGCCCTCGACGATCTGCGGCCGCTCGGCGGTCCGCGCGGCCGCGCCGTTCGTGCCGTAGCGCTCGAGCGCGAGGTTGGCCTGGGCCCGCGCGAGCGTGGGATTCAGCTTGATGGCGCGCTTGGTCGCCTCGCGCGCCTCCTCGTGAAGGCCCATGTCCCCGTACACGAACGCCAGGAGATAGTGCGCCTCGGCGTAGTCGGGGTTGCGCGCAATCGCGTCGCGCAGCGCCTGCAGCGCCGGCTCGTTCAGGCCGCGATTGTAGAGCACCTCGCCATGGTAGAAGCGCGCGACCGCGCTGGCGGGATCCTGGGCGGAGGCGCGGGCGAGCCAGTCGGTCGCCGTATCCAGGTTTCCTCGAGCCTTCTCCGCCAGCCCGAGCTGCAGCATGGCGGGCACGTCGGACGGCTGCCACGCGAGCAACGCCTGAAACTCGGCGATGGCGTCCGCATGGCGCCCCAGCGCCGCGTAGGCGCGTCCGAGCTCCCACCGCGCCTCCCGGTCCTCCGGGTGCCGCCGAACGCGCTCGTGCAGATCGGTGATCCGCCGATCGTAGTGCCCGCTCTCGCGGTAGGCGATGTCGAGGTTGCTCTGCGCCACCTGCATCCGCGGATCCAGCTCGAGCGCGCGGACGAACTCGGCGATCGCGTCCTCGATCAGCCCCTTCTGATAGTAGAGGACGCCGAGATTGTTGTGCGCGCCGGCGTCGGAGGGATCGATCCGGCGGGCAAAGGAGCGCAGGACGGCGAGATCGCGCTCCGACAGCACGGGACCGGGCATCGGCTCAGGTGAGGCGGATGGCGTCGAAGATGGCCCGCAGCGACGGCGTGTCGGGCAAGAGCAGGAAGTGGCCGCGCAGCGGCTCGATGGCGCCCTCCACCCGGAACGACGTCTCGACGCAGAAGACGAAGTCGCGGTCGTGGCCGAAGTTGAGGTACGTGGTGGTGAGGACCGCCGCGTTGAGGTCGATGACCAGGCTGGGAACGGACGGCACCAGCATCATGCCCATGAAATCGCTGAGCGCGTTCATGTACGCGCTGGCGAGGATGTTCCCCGCCTCCTTGAGGCCCGACTGCTCCATCGGGCCGAACTCGCCGGTCGTCCCGGCACTCCGCCTGAACAGTATATCACAGAGCGTTCGGGCCGATCCCTCGGGAAAGAGCACCAGCGTGCGACCGGTGAGGTCGCCCATCATGTGCATGAGGACCGCGGCCACGACCTCGTCGGGGCGGCCCACCATGTCGGTGACCTCCTCGAGCGGCCGTACGTTCACCTCGGGCACGGCGATCATGATCGTGTGATTCGTCATCTGCGACAGCGCCGTGGCGGCGTGGCCGGCCCCGATGTTGGCCACCTCGCGCAGCGCGTCGAGCTGCAGCTCCTTGAGAGCCCGCACGTCTTCCATGAGTCCTCTCTCCCTACATCAGCGCGGCGGCGTCGAGCACGAGAGCCGGCGCGCCGTCGGCGAGGATCGTCGCCCCGCCCACGTACGGCGGCATGCCGCGCGGGGCGTCGAAGGCGGCGACCACGATGTCCTGCTGGCCGAGCAAGGCGTCCACCACGAGCGCGGTCCGGCGCTCGCCGACTTCGAGGATCACCGTCGGGCGGCGAAGCGGCGCGGGCCGAGCGCCGCTGGCCACGAGATCGCGCAGGTGCACGGTCGGGATCACCTGCTGCCGGACGACCAGCGCCTCGCGGCTCCGGAGCGCGGTGACGGCCCGGGGATCGAACTCCACGGTCTCCGCCACGTAGGCCAGCGGGACGGCGTAGCGCTCGCCGCCGGCATCCGCCAGCAGGGCCCGCACGATCGCGAGGGTGAGCGGCACCCGGATCAGGAACGTGGTCCCCTTCCCGACCTCGGAGCGGATCTCGAGCGTGCCGCCGAGCGCCCGCACCCGCGTCATCGCGACGTCCACCCCGACCCCGCGGCCCGACACGCCGCTCACCGCCTCGGCGGTGCTGAACCCCGGCCGCGCGATCACGCGCAACAGATGGTCGTCGCTCGACAGATCCGCGGCCCCGTCCACCTGGCCCTCGCGCCGGGCCTTGGCGAGAATGGCCGCGCGGTCGATGCCGCGGCCGTCGTCGGTCACCCGCAGCGTGACGCTGTTCCGGTCGCGCGTGGCCGCCAGCAGGATGCGTCCCTCGGGCGGTTTCCCCGCCGCGAGCCGCATCTCGGCCGACTCGATCCCGTGGTCAGCCGCGTTCCGGATGAGGTGCAGCAGCGGGTCGCCGATCTCGTCCAGAATCGAGCGGTCGAGCTCGATCTCCTCCCCTTCGACGTCGAATCGGATTCGCTTGCCGAGGTCGCGGGAGAGGTCGCGCACCAGCCGCGGGTACCGCTCGAACACCTCGCCCACGGGCGTCATCCGGGAGGCGATCACCTCGGCCTGCATCCCCGAGACCAGCCGCGAGATCCGGTCGCTGAGCTCGGCGAGCGCGGCATCGTCGGAGCCGGCCGCCAGGACGCCCAGCCGATTCTTCGCGACCACCAGCTCGCCTACCTGCTTCATCAGCCGGTCGAGCCGCGCGAGGTCGATGCGGATCTGCCGGTGGCGCTCCAGGCCGTCCACCTCGACTGACAGCGGCTCCTCGAAGCGCACCGCGTCGATCTCGCCGGCGCTCCGGATCGCGGCGGCGAGCGCCTCGTCCGTGGCGCGCGACTCGATCCGGAACGCGAGACGCCCGTCGAACTCTTCGCGCTCGAGCTGGATCAGCGACGGCCGGACCGCGGAGACCACACCCAGCACTTCGGCCCGCCGGATCGCCAGGATCGCCCGCGCCCCCCGCATCACGGCTTCCGCCTTGACCGTGACCTGCACCGATCGGGCACGGGGCGCATCGGTCGCGCGGCGACGCGGCGGGCCCGTCTCGACCGAGGGCGTGGGGCTCGGGGTCGCCCGGGCGCCACTTCCGCCGGTCGCCGCCTCGAGCGCCGCGCCGAGCATCACGTCGGCGATCGCTTCGCGCCCCGAGGCCGCGGCCTCGACGCCGCGGCCGAGCGCATCGACGGCGCGGAACAGCAGCTCGAAGGTGCCCGCGTCGGCCGTGACCCGGTCATGGCGAAGTGCGTCCAGCAGGCTCTCCAACCGGTGGGCCAGCTCGGCCACGCCGGTGAAGCCCATCGTGGCGGCCATTCCCTTGATCGTGTGGATCGAGCGGAACAGTCCGCCGACCGCCTCGGTCGCCGTCGGGTCGCGCTCCCACTTCAGCAGCAGCTGATTGCAGCTGCCGAGGTGCTCCCGGCTCTCGGCCAGGAAAAGCGCGGCGTACTTCGAAACGTCCACCGATCAGCCCAGGACGCGCTGTACTGCCTCGAGCACGCGGGAGGGCTGGAACGGCTTCACCACGAAATCCTTGGCGCCGGCCTGGATCGCCTCGACCACCAGCGCCTGCTGTCCCATGGCGCTGCACATGAGGATCTTGG
The DNA here is from genome assembly GCA_963697755.1 of uncultured Gemmatimonadales bacterium. Taxonomy (GTDB): domain Bacteria; phylum Gemmatimonadota; class Gemmatimonadetes; order Gemmatimonadales; family GWC2-71-9; genus CAVVWJ01. Next base: position 255,516 of record CAVOPE010000001.1, read on the forward strand.
CCTCGGGATCGGTCTTGCAGATCTCGCGGACCGCCTCGATCCCGCCCATGTCCGGCATCACGATGTCCATGGTGACCAGATCGGGCTTGAGCGAGCGGTACTTCTCGACCGCCTGGGATCCCGACTCGGCCTCGCCAACGACCTCGAACCCGGCCTGCGACAGGATGTCGCTGATCATGGTGCGCATGAAGATGGCGTCATCGCAGACGAGCACTGTGTGACTCACAGACCCCCTCCGTGCAGTTCCGGGTGATTCCCGCGGCGTGCGATCACAGCGCGCTCGTCATCCGGGCGGGCGGGCCGCCGTGGGACGACGCTACTATCGGCACATCAAGGACGTAGAAGAGTCAGCCGCCGATGATCGGCGCGACCAACGCTTCGATGTCGAGCACGATGAAGTGCTGGCCGTCGCGGATGCCCACCGCCTTGACCAGCCGCGGGTCGATCCCCGGCAAGTCGGCGCGCTCGGCGATCGAGCGCTCGGGGACCTCGAGGAAGTCCACCACCTGACCGACGCCCAGCCCGTACCGGCGACCCGCGACGTCGACCACGACGATGGCGCCCTCGTCCTCCGCCTGGCGCGGCTGCTGGAGGAGTACATGGCCATCGAGCACGGTCAGCAGGGTCCCGCGGACGTTCACCAGCCCTTCGATCGCCTCGGCCACCCCTGGAATCCGGGTAGCCGGCAGGCGCGGCAGGATCTCACGCACGATCCCTGCCGGGGCCGCGCAAATAAGCGCACCGATGCGAAAAATGACGGCGTTCAGCGTGGGGGAGTCAGCCATCTCTATTGAAGAAAACAAGATAGCCAAGGGGGTCAGGGCGAGCAACCAAGTCTTCGGCACCTAGCGCAAGCAGGGTGGGACGCAGATCGGAGGGCCATTCGGAGTGGAATTCGAGGGGTTCTCCCGAGGCGGGATGGCGGAATGCCAGAGCGGCGGCGTGCAATGCCTGCCGGGGTGTGGCGCGCTCGAGGGCCTCGGCCGCGCGCCGCGGTGCCCCGGAGATGCGCCGGCTCCCCCCTCCCCCGTACACGGGGTCGCCGACGATCGGGTGACCGATCAGCTCCAGGTGCACCCGGATCTGGTGGGTGCGCCCGGTATGTAGCTCCAGGCGGAGCAGGTCCGCGACCCCGAACCGGCCGATCACGAAGGCGTCGGTGCGCGCCGCCCGACCCGCGGGGGTGACCGCCATCCGCTTCCGATCCTGGGGATGCCGAGCGATCGGCGCGTCGATGATCGTCGGGCTCCGGTCCAGGTGTCCCCAGACGAGCGCGGCATAGCTGCGCCGGACTCGGCGGGCCGCGATCGCCGCGCCGAGGCGGCGGTGGGCCAGGTCGGTCTTGGCCACGACCATGAGACCGGAGGTGTCGCGGTCCAGGCGGTGTACGATGCCAGGTCGTCCCTCCGCTCCGCCGGACAGAGTCGTGCCCCGCGCTACGAGCGCGTTCACCAGCGTGTCGTCCCAATGGCCCGGGGCCGGATGGACCACGAGCCCGGCCGGCTTGTCGATGACGGCCAGGTGCTCATCTTCGTGGACGACGGTCAGCGGGATGGGGGACGGCTGGAGCGTGCGCGGCGGCTCGCGGTCGGGAATCCGGACGGTGACGCGCTCGCCGCGCGCGAGAAGCGCGGGAGGCTCGGGCGGTCTTGCCGTCCACGTCCACCGCCTTGTCGGCCACCAGCCGCGCCGCCTGGGTCCGCGAGAGACCAAGCTGGTCGGCCAGAAACCGGTCGAGGCGCTCGGTGGCCTCGGCCGAGACCGTGAAGACGAGCTCAGGCAGCCGAAGCGGATTCCGGCTCGGGGCGGCGGGCGTCTTCCCGCCAGAGCGAGATCGCCAGCGCGATCGCGCCGCAGCTGACCGCGATGTCGGCGATGTTGAAGGTAGGCCAGCGGAGCGCCCCGATGCCCACGTCGAGGAAGTCGACCACGCCGCGGGAGCTCCGGATGCGGTCGATGAGGTTGCCCGCCGCGCCACCGGCGACCAGGCCGAGGGCGAGTTGCCGAAACCGGTCGCCGGGGGGAGCGGCCTTCGACATCCGCGCGAGCACGAACACCGCGGCGAGCGCCACGGTGAAGAAGATCCAGCGGGAGTAGGGTCCCACGTGCAGGCCGAACGCCGCGCCCTGGTTGTAGACCAGCCGGAGCTGGAACCAGTCGCCCACCACCGAGATGCCCGGGGTGCGGAGCAGCGTGGCCTCGGCGATCAGCTTGGTGATCAGGTCGAGCACGACCGTCACCACCGCCGCCGCCCAGAACACCCGGCGCTCGGCGCCGGATGCCTGGACGTCAGCGGCGCTTGCCATCTTCCTCTTTCTCCTTGCACGTGATGCAGAGCCGCGCGTGCGGCAACGCATCCAACCGCTCGAAGTTGATCTCCTGACCGCACTGATGGCAATGCCCGAACTTGTCGGGGGTGCCGTACAGCCGCCGGAGCGCCTCGTTCACGTGCCAGAGGTAGCGGCCTTCCTGCGACGCGAAGAGGAACTGCTTCTCGCGCTCCATGGCGTCGGTGCCCTGGTCCGCCATGTGGAAGGAGTAGGACGACAGATCGCCGTCGGACGACTGCAGCGTCGCGTTGAACGACTCGTCGTAATAGCCCAGCTCCTTCATGACGCGGGCCCGCTCCTCGAGGAGACGCTTCTCCAGATGTGTAAGCTGTTTCTTGTTCATGCCCTGTCCGTGGGTTGAGGACCGTTGGCGGTCCGGCCGTCCCTGTCGCGTTGCACTCCCACTACCACTCCGTGCCCGTCGATGTCCACCTGCTGCTCGAGATCGGGAGCCGGCGCGCGGGCGCCCAGTTCCAGGCGCCGGGCCAGGGTCTCCCCACGGATGAACTCGGCGTGCGCGCGCGCCGCCTCCAGCACCGCGGCCCCACCGTCCATCCACACGCCGATCCGATCGGTGTACACGTAGCCCGCCTCCTTGCGAAGGCGCTGGATCCGGTTCACGACCTCACGCGCGGTTCCCTCGCGCCGGAGCTCGTCATCGAGCCGCGGGTCGAGGGCGACGACGAACGGCCCAGCGCTCGCCACCACCCAGTCGCTGGCCACCTCGCGCTCGACCACGACGTCCTCGGGGAGGAACGAGGCCGGCTCGCCGTTCACGTCGATGGTCGCCGGGGTGCCCTGCTCCAGGCCGCGCAACTGCTCGGCCGTGAGGCGCGCAGCCGCCTCGGCGATCGCCGGCGTCCGCTTGCCGTAGCGCTTTCCCAGCGATCGGAAGTTGGGCCTGGCCCGCAGCCGGACGAGCTCGGCGTCGGAGCTCACCACGTCGATCGCCTTCACGTTGACCTCGAGCCGGAGCAGCTCGAGCAACTGGTCGAATGCCGTGCCGCGCACCGCCGCGGGCACGGCCACCTGCATGCGGCCGAGCGGCTGCCGCACGGGAAGCTTCCGCTCCTGACGCGCGCCGTGGGCCAGCGAGGCCAGGCGACGCACCGCGTCCATCGCCGCCTCGAGCCGCGGGTCCCGCCAGCCGGCCGTCTCCGGAAACCGGGCGAGGTGCACCGAGGTTCCCGCCAGGGCCCGATGCAGCCAGTCGCTGACGAACGGCGCGGCGGGCGCGAGCAGGCGACTCACCGTGACGAGCGCCTCGTACAGCGTGGCGAGGGCCGCCGGGTCCGCCACGCTGTCCACGGCCCAGAACCGGGCACGGTTGGCGCGCACATACCACTGGGAGACGTCGTCGACCACGAACTCCATCAAGGCGCGGACCCCCGCGGTCGCGTCGTACCCGGCCCACGCGGCATTTACGGCATCCACCGTGGCGTCGAGCCGGCTCAACAGCCAGCGGTCCACGAGCGGCCGATCCGCGGGCGCCAGCGCGGCGCCCCGCTCCCAGTCGCCCGCGTAGCCGGCGAAGAACACATAGCTGTTCTTGAGCGCGTTGAAGAACTTGCCGGCGACGTCCTTGATCGTGCTCCGGTCGAACCGCTTGGGCAGCCACACCTGGCTCGAGGCGAGAAGATACAGCCGCACCGTGTCCGCCCCGTACTCGCTGATCATGTCCCACGGATTCACCACGTTGCCGCGGCTCTTCGACATCTTCTGGCCCTCGGCGTCGAGGACCAGCTCGTTCACGATGACGTGGCGATACGCCAGGTCGTCAAACGCAGTCGTGGCGATCGCGAGCAGCGAGTAGAACCAGCCGCGCGTCTGGTCCACACCCTCGCAGATGAAATCGGCCGGGAAGTGGGCCCGGAACTCGGCCTCGTGCTCGAACGGGTAGTGCCACTGCGCGTACGGCATCGAGCCCGAGTCGAACCAGGTGTCGATGACCTCGGGCGCACGATGCTTGAGGCCCCCGCACGCACAGCGCCAGGTATACGTGTCGATGAACGGCTTGTGCGGATCGAAGCCCTCGGGCAGCGGCCGGCCCCAGTGCTCGGCGAGCTGGGCATAGCTGCCGATGACGTCCACGTGGGTCGGATCGCGATCGCAGACCCAGACCGGCAGTGGCGTCCCCCAGTAGCGATCCCGCGACAGCGCCCAGTCCACGTTGTTCTCGAGCCACTCGCCGAATCGCCCGGCGCCGACCTCGGGCGGATGCCAGTCGACCTGCCGGTTGAGCTCGAGCATCCGTTCCTTCACGGCCGATGTCCGCACGAACCAGCTGTCCCGCGCGTAGTAGATGAGCGGGCTCGAGCAGCGCCAGCAGTGCGGATAGGTATGGCTGTAGGATGCCGTGAGGTGCCAGCGACCGTCCTGCTTGAGGCGCTGGATGATGAGGTCGTTGGTCTCCCGTGCGGTGACCAGACGGCCCTCGATCTCGGGCCAGGTCGTGCCGAGCAACGTCCCGTCCGCGGCGACCGGCCGGACCAGCGCCAGGTTGTGCTCGATCCCGGCCTGAAAGTCGTCGGCGCCGAAAGCCGGCGCCATGTGCACGAGGCCCGAGCCGTCCTCGGCGGTCACGAAGTCGCCCAGCACCACCAGCCGGCTGGCCTTGTCTTCCGGCAGCGGGACCACCTCGAGCGGCCGATGGTAGCGCAGGCCAGCCAGCTCGCTGCCCGGGAACGTGCGCACCGCTCCGAGATTGGCGAAGGTCGGGGCGCCCTTGGCGGAGCTGCTCGGCAGCGCCCCGGCACGGGCCGTGGCGAGGATGAGCCGGCGGTCACCCACCTGATACTCGCCGTACTCGAGGTCCGGGTGCGCGGCGACCGCAACGTTGGACAGCAGCGTCCACGGCGTGGTGGTCCAGATCAGCAGTTGGCGGGACGGGTCGTCCACCAGCGGAAACGTGAGGTAGACCGAGTTGGTGGTCACCTCTTCGTAGCCGAGGGCGAGCTCATGGCTCGACAGGACCGTGCCGCAGCGCGGGCAGTAGGGCAGGACGCGGTGGCCCCGGTAGAGCAGGTCGCGCTCGTGCAGGCGGCGCAGCAGCCACCAGACCGTCTCGATGTACTCGTTGCTGCAGGTGATGTACGGATGCTCGTAGTCCAGCCAGTAACCGATCCGGTCGGACAGCGACTCCCAGTCGGACTGGTACTTGAACACGCTCTTCCGCGCGCGGGCGTTGAACTCTTCGACGCCGAACCGCTCGATGTCCTTTTTCCCGCTGAGCTGGAGCTCCTTCTCGACCTCGATCTCAACCGGCAGTCCGTGCGTGTCCCAGCCCGCGATCCGGGTGACCTCCTGGCCCTGCATCGCGTGGTAGCGGCAGACCAGATCCTTGATCGTCCGAGCGAATACATGATGGATGCCCGGACGTCCATTCGCAGTGGGGGGACCCTCGTAGAAGACGTACGGCTTGCCGCCCCGGCCGGCCTCCAGGGTCTGCCGGAACAGGCCCTCGGCCTTCCACAGCTCGAGCTGGCGCTGCTCGAGCTGGTCGGGCGTGAGATCGGGCCAGGACGGAAACGCCATCAGTCGAGCCGCTCCACCAGCGTGGCGATCAAACGGGTCAGCTCGGGCTCGGCGCGACCGGCGGTCGCGATGATCCTGCCGATGTCGGCCGGCTCGAGCGCGTCGGGCAGGCACTGGTCGGTGATGATCGAGAGGCCGATGGTACGCATCCCCTGGTGTCCGGCCACGATCACTTCGGGGACGGTCGACATGCCGACCACGTCGGCCCCGACCGAGCGCAGCATCCGATACTCCGCCCGGGTCTCGAGGTTCGGCCCGGGCACGGCGACGTAGACGCCCTCCCGCAGCACGATGCCGAGCTCGAGGGCGATCGTGCGCGCGAGGGCGCGAAGCTCCGGATCGTAGGGGGCCGACATGTCGGGAAATCGGGGGCCCAGGCGCTCGTCGTTGGGGCCGACCAGCGGATTGTCGCCCAGCAGGTTGATATGATCGCTGAGCAGGACCAGGTCTCCCGGCCCCCAGAGCGGGTTCATCCCGCCGCAGGCGTTGGACACCACCAGGGTGCGCGCCCCCAGCGCGTGGAGGACACGGACCGGGAAGGTGACCTGCTGGAGGTCGTAGCCCTCGTAGCGGTGGAACCGCCCCTGCATCGCGACGACCGGCCGGTCCCGGAGCCGGCCCAGAAGCAGCTTGCCGGCGTGGGTCTCCACGGTCGACAGCGGAAAGCCCGGGATGTCCCCATACGCCACCTCGGCTTCCACCGCGATCTCCTTGGCGAGCCCACCGAGGCCGGTGCCCAGGATGATGCCGACCTGCGGCACGAGCGCCGTGCGACGGCGGACCTCGTCCGCCGCGCCCTGGACCCGATCGTACAGCGCCGTCGCCGTCGTCATCCGCGCTCCCCGAACAGGATCGTGCCCAACCGGATCATCGTCGCCCCTTCCTCGACCGCCACTTGGTAGTCGCCAGACATGCCCATCGAGAGCTCGGGCAATCCGTGGCCCCGGCGCTCCGACGCGTCGCGCAGCTCGCGCAGGCGACGGAAGGCCCGTCGCTGCTCCGCCTCGTCGTCCGTGAGCGCGCTCATCGTCATGAGCCCGATCACCGAGAGGCGCGTCAGGCCGGCGATCGTCTCCAGGAGCGAAGGGAGCCCCTCGGGTTCCACGCCACCCTTCTGGGGCTCGTCGCTGCAGTTGACCTGCACCAGCACCGTCTGTCGCTCGCCGGCCGGAGGGACCCGCCGATCGAGCTCGGCGGCGAGATCGGCGCGGTCCACCGAGTGGATAACCGCAAAGTGGCCCGCCGCATGCCGAGCCTTGTTCCGCTGCAGCGTGCCGATCAGGTGCCAGGCGACCTGGAGGCCGGACGACGCGTCCTGCTTCTGCAGCGCCTCCTGGACCCGATTTTCGCCCACGTCCGTGAGTCCCGCCGCGACCGCGGCGCGCACCGCTTCGGGGCCGTGGGTTTTAGTCACCGCGACGATCCGTACCGGGTGACTCCATCCCCCCACGGCCTGGTGCCTGGCCACGGTCTCACGAACCTTGGCGAGGCTGCCGGGGAGGGCCGGGAATTCCATAGCCTTGGAATTTACATGGAGTTGGGCGTCGGTTGCAGGGGCCTGGGTGCTCTACGGGACCCGGGGGTCCGTTCAGCGCCCGACCGCCCCGGCGCTGTCCAGCACCGCCTGCTCTCGAACGCTTTCGAGCGCCGCGCGGAGATTGGGATTGGGCGACAAGCGGGTGGCGATCTCCAGCGCGTGGTCCAGGCGGCTTCGGTCCGGGCGGCTCCCGTAGGCGTAGACCAGGAGCGCCGGTGGGAGGCCGAGGGTGGCCGCAACGCCGACGCTGGTGGATTCGAGGCCGTTGGTGCCCCGGTGGACCAGTTCCCCGTAGCGGTAGGTATCGAAGACCAGTCGTTCGGTGGTGGGGACGTCGAGGGGCACGCCGGTCAGACGATGGAGGTCCAGGCCGGGTAACGAGGTGTCCGGCCGCGCGGTCAGCAGCTCGAATCCCAGCCCGCGCTGGACCACGTACTCGCCAAGGCCGGCGAAGCTCCGTCCGGTGGTGCTCGCCCAGATGATGGGCCGCCGTCCGATGTTCTGCTGGATCACGGCCAGCGCCAGAATCTCGTTCGGGTAGAGCACGCTCCGCTCGGTCAGCGTGCGCGTGAGCGGGCCAAGCGCGATCTGCTGGCGGTCCCGCACGAGATAGCCGGACATCGCGGCGGCGATCATGGAATCGGTCATCGCGTGCGCCGGGGCCTCCGGCCGGGCAATGATCCGGTCGTGCCATACCGCTGGGAGCGCGTGTTCGTCCAGCGGCCGCACCGGGGCGTCGCGCAGCTGGCGCATGTACCAGTCGGTGTTGGCCAGCGCCAGGCACACGATCGTGACGTCGCGACGGATGCCCGCCACCTCCTGGGCCCACCACAGCGGGAAGGTGTCGTTGTCCCCATAGGTGAACAGGATCCCGTACGGCGGCACGCTGTTCAACAGGTCGAAGGCGAAATCGCCCGCCAGCCGGGCGTCCGCTCCGTGCCGCCGCGACGCGGCGCTCCAGTTGAGCGCGATCGGCACCGCAACGACGAGGAAGAGCGCGGGCGCCACGCGTGCCAGGCGGCCTCCGCGCACGAGCAGGTCCCGCACCGTCGTCGCCAGACCGATCCCCGCCCAGAGACCCCAGATGATGAAGCTGACGACGAAGAAGTAGTCGCGCTCCCGGACCTCGTGATCGGCGCCCTGCGGCCAAATGTCGAACCAGCGCGCGTAGCCCGGGCGGAAATTCATGTACGCCACCAGCCCGAGTCCGGTCACCAGCCACAGCCCGAACAGGAGCCACCAGGCCGCGCGATCGCTCCTCCGCTGCTCGGACCAGCCGCGCAGTCCGAGCGAGGCGAAGACCAGCGTGACCAGTGTCCGCACCGGCAGCGGCCCGAGCATCGCGCCGACGGCCTTGGCCCACTGCCAGTCGAACCAGACGGCGTAGTCCATGAACTGGACTCCGATCAGGCTGAGCGAGCGCCCGGGGTTGCCTGCCCCGGACGGCAGCGTCGGATCGTCCAGCGGCGTGCGCGGGGGGTACTGCGCGCGTCGGATGACGGCCAGAAGCGCATCGAAAGTCGCCGGTGCCGCCTCGTTGACCGGCGGATGCTGGGCCGACCGAAGGTAGAGATAGAGGTAGGGCGTCACGCCGATGGCGGCGATGACCAGGCTCAGCACGGCGAAGGCACCCGCGCCGCCGCGACCAGCGAAGGCCGCCGCTCCGAGAAAGCAGACGGCGCCCAGCGCGACGAGGGCGGTGCTGCCCAGGCCGACGCCGATCAGCAGTGCCCACACCCCCGCGACCACGACGACCTGCCCCCACTCGGCGCGCCGCACGGCCGCGTCCGTCGCCGGCTCCTGGCGTAGCGTCACCACAAGGAAGGCGACGATGGCCGGTCCAGCCAGCAACGCGAGGAGGTGGTTCCCAATGGAGACACCGGCCAGATACACCACGAGGAGCAGCAGCCGCGCGGCGCCGGCGTCCCGCCGCCGCCGGCGCCAGACCATCGCGACCCAGGACATCATCGCGATCGTGAACGTGGCGACGGCGTAGACCTCGGTCTCGTTCGAGTTCTGCCAGTTGGTGAAGGTGAACGCGCCAAGCACCGCGCCGGCGGCCGCCCCGGCGATGCGCAGCCGGTGGTCCAGGGCGCGCAGGCTTTCGTGGGTCACGAGGAAGAAGCACCCGGCCCCGGCGGCGCTGAAGAGCGCGCTCAGCAGGTTGGTCCGCGCGGCGAACTCGCCGACCGGCGCGACCCACGCCCACACGTGCGCGATCATGACGAAGAGGGGCGTCCCGGGCGGATGCGGGATCCCGAGCACTCGGGCCGCGGCGATGAACTCGCCAGCGTCCCAGAACGTGACCCCGGGCGCGAGCGTGGCCACGTAGCCCGCGAGGACCGTCAGCACGACCAGCGCCGCCGCGAGATACGGCGGCCGATCAGCCCGATCGCTCATCCCCGTCGGCTCACGAGCGCGGCTGTCACCTGCTCCGCCGTGAGGCCGCGCTGCAGCGCGCCGGCGCGCGCGAGCGAGACGATCGCGCTCTCCTCCGAGACGACGAGCACGAGCGCGTCGGTCTCTTCGGACAGTCCCAGCGCGGCGCGGTGCCGAGTTCCTAGCGAGCGGTCGTCGATGGGATTCTGCGTGAGGGGCAGGATGCAGCCCGCGCCGACGATCTCCTCCCCGCGGACGAGGACTGCACCGTCGTGGAGCGGGGAGTACGGACTGAAGATGGTCGCGAGGAGATCGGCCGACACGCTGGCCCGCATCGCGGTGCCCGAGTCGAGGTACGCATCCAACCGCACGTCACGCTCGACCGCGATGATCGCGCCGGTCGCTGTCCGGCTCAGTCGCTCGACCGCCTTGCCGATCTCGTCGGCCACCGCCGGTCCCGGTCCCGCGCCGAAGAGCCGGAAGGCCGGCGTCTGCCCCAGCCGGGCCAACGCCTGCCGCAGCTCGGGCTGGAACACCACGAGCGCGGCGAAGACTCCGTAGGTGAAGACGACGCCGAGCAGGTAGGTGATCATGGACAGCTTCAGCAGGAAGGCGGCCAGATAGATGAACGCCAGCACGAGGAGGCCGAACACGATCTGCAGCGCACGGGTGCCGACGAGGAACCGCAGGAGAGCGTAGATGACGTACGCGACGATCAGGATCTCGAGCAGGTCCCGCCAGCCCGGCGTCGGGAACGGCAGCGGCTCGAGCGGCACTATCGACCTCCCAGGGCCTCGGCCAGGGTGAGCGCGTCGCGCGCGGACCGGACGTCGTGCACGCGGAACAGCCGTGCCCCGCGCTCCCACGCCAGCGCACACGCCGTGGCGGTGGCGCGGTCGCGATGCTCGACCGGCTGACCCGTGACGGCACCGAGAAATCGTTTGCGCGACGGACCGACCAGCACAGGACGGCCCAGCGCCTGGAACGCCTCGAGCTGATCGAACAGCAGGACGTTCTGCTCGACGGTCTTCGAGAAGCCGAGGCCCGGGTCGATCACCGTCGCGTCCGGGGCCACACCGGCCGCGCCCGCGGCGGCAAGCGCGCCGCGCAGCTCCCCGATCACTTCGCCCACGACATCCGCGTAAGTGGCGTGGGTGTATGATGCGATCTCGAGGATGGGCCCCCGTGAATGCATCAGGATCAGCCCTGCCTTCGCCTCGGCGACCACCCGACCGAGCTCAGGGTCGAGCCGGAGCGCGGAGACATCGTTGATGGCGGCGGCGCCCGCGTCCAGGGCCGCGCGGGCTACGGTCGACTTCACCGTGTCCACGGTGAGCAGGAGCGCCGGGTGCCGCTGGACCAGCGCCCGCACCACCGGCACCACGCGCTCGAGCTCGACGCCTTCGGGCACCGGCTCAGCGCGACCGGGTCGGGTGGACTCGCCGCCGACGTCGAGGAGCGACGCGCCCGCCTCGAGCAGCGCGTCGGCGTGGGCGAGGGCGGCGTCCAGCCCGGCGTACCGGCCACCGTCGCTGAAGCTATCGGGCGTGACGTTGAGGATGCCGAGGATCTGCGGATGCTCGAGAGATACGGCTCCGCGCGCCGTCTCCCAGACGGGTGTCGGCTCGGCAGGCATGGCCAGGCCGAGGTTCATCGCGAGGAGCGACAAGGCGGGCGGCACGAGCCAGGGCCGCGCCAGGGCGCTGAGTCGGGACCGGCTGCCGGCCACGATGGCCCAGCTGTCGCCCGTCAGTACCTCGAGGCCCAGGGAACCGGAGAGGCGGACCAGGGCCTCCAGGGCCTCCTGGTCCAATGCGGTTACATGGAAAGCGAGAGGATGGATGCCGCCCGAGGCGGCCGCCGCCTGGCCCTCGTCCCACCCGTGCGCGCGGAGCGTCTCGCGAACCGCGCGCGGCGAGGGGAGCGCCAGGGGCGTGACATTCACGCGCCGGCGGGTTCGGCCGGCGGAGTGCCCAGTAGAGGTGCGCGAGCCGGCGACGCGCCGGGCTTCGTCGGGGCGCTGGCCTGCGGCGCCGGCGAGTCCGCCGGCGGCAAGTTGCGGGGCGGCAGCGGCAGGTTCTTGACCAGCCGGTCGAGATCCTCGCGGTCGATCGTCTCGCGCTCGAGCAGTGCGTCGGCGATCCGGTCGAGCAGCTCACGGTTCTGGGCCAGGATCTCAGTGGCACGGGCGTAAGCCTCGTCCACCAGCCGCTTGACCTCGTCGTCGACCATCTGCGCGGTGCGCTCGCTGATCTCGCGGCGCTGGGCGAATTCCCGGCCGAGGAAGATCTCCTGTTCCTTGTCGCCCACCGCGAGTGGACCGATGCGCTCGCTCATGCCGAACTGAGTCACCATACGCCGGGCGAGGGCGGTGGCACGTTCGATGTCGTTCCCCGCGCCCGTCGTGACCTTGTCGGGGCCAAAGATGATCTCTTCGGCCACCCGCCCGCCGAAGAACATCGCGAGGCTGCCGATCAGCCAATCCTTGCTGTAGTTGTGCCGGTCGACTTCGGGCAGGGACGCGGTGAGCCCCAGTGCCCGGCCGCGGGGCACGATGGTCACCTTGTGAATCGGATCGCTGCCCGGGATCTTGATGGCGACGATGGCGTGCCCCGCCTCGTGGTAGGCCGTGAGCTTCCGCTCCGCCTCGGTCAGGACCAGGCTCCGGCGCTCCACCCCCAGCATGACCTTGTCCTTCGCGTCCTCGAAGTCCTGCATGTCCACCAGCGTCTTGTTCCGCCGGGCCGCGAGCACGGCCGCCTCGTTGACGAGGTTCGCCAGGTCAGCGCCTGCCATCCCCGGCGTGCCCTTGGCGATGATCTCGAGCCGCACGTCGGACGCGAGCGGGATCTTCCGCGTGTGCACCCGCAGGATGCCCTCCCGGCCCCGCACGTCAGGTGCGTCCACCACGATCTGGCGATCGAATCGCCCGGGACGGAGCAACGCCGGATCCAGGACGTCGGGTCGATTGGTGGCGGCGACGAGAATGACGCCCTCGTTCGACTCGAAGCCGTCCATCTCGACCAGGAGCTGATTGAGCGTCTGCTCGCGCTCGTCGTGGCCGCCGCCCAAGCCCGCCCCGCGATGCCGGCCGACCGCGTCGATCTCGTCGATGAAGATGATGCAGGGCGCATGCGACTTACCCTGCTCGAACAGGTCGCGCACCCGGCTCGCGCCCACGCCCACGAACATCTCGACGAAGTCCGAGCCGGACATGGAGAAGAACGGCCGCCCGGCCTCACCAGCGACCGCCTTGGCGAGCAGCGTTTTTCCGGTACCCGGCGGGCCCACCAGCAGGGCCCCCTTCGGGAGCCGCCCACCCAACCGGGTGAACTTCTGGGGATCCTTCAGGAACTCGATGATCTCCTGCAGCTCGACCTTGGCCTCGTCGGCGCCCGCCACGTCGGCGAAGGTGATCTTCGGCGTGTCGCCCGCGAGGAGCTTCGCCTTCGACTTGCCGAACGCGAACGCGCGGCTACCGCCGGCCTGGAGCTGGCGCAGCAGGAAGAACCAGAGGCCGAGGATCACGATCCAGGGCAGCGCGGCGATGATGATCGCCGTGATCCCGCCCTTGGGCTCCTTCGCCAGGATGGGCACGCCAGCATCCTCGAGCCGCTTGATGAACGCCTCGCTGTTCGCCACGGGGAGCAGGACCTGGAAGCTCTTGGCCGTACGATTGTCCTGGGTGACGGGATTCCGGAAGTCACCCTCGAGCCGCTTGCCGTCGTACACCTCGACCCGGGCGACGTTGCCCTGGTCGAGCTGCCGGCTGAACTCGGTGTAGGAGAATTCCTGGGTGGGGTTCCGCTGGCGGCTCATCATCTGGAACAGCGCCAGCGCCAGCAGGCCCACGAGGAGCCACAGCGCGAGGTTCTTACTCAGGTTCCCCCAATTGGTGCGCGGGGGACGAGACGGGAGTCGGTCTGCCATTTATTCCAAGTCCGCGATGAACGGGAGATGACGATAGTTCTCGGCGTGGTCGAGACCGTACCCGACCAGGAACGCCGGCGGCGCCCGGAACCCGACGAAGCGGAGCTCCGGACGGACCTCGACCGCCAACTGCTTGTCTAGGAGCGCGCAGATCGCGAGGCTCCTTGGCCGGCGATCGGCCAGCAGCGTCATCAGGCGCTGCAGAGTCTTCCCAGTATCAATTATATCCTCAACCAGGAGAATATGTTTGCCCTCGAGCCTGGTCTCAGGATCATACAGCAGCCGCACCTTGCCGCTGGAGACTTTCGCCTGGCCGTAGGAGCTGGCGACGAGGAAATCCACCTGGATCGGCCGCTCGATCTGGCGCACGAGATCGCTCAGGAAGATGAAGCTCCCTTTGAGCAGTCCGAGCACCAGCAGCTCGCCGTCCGGGTAGGCCTCGGTGATCGCGGCGCCCAGCTCCTCCACCTTCTGCGCGATCGTCGCCTCGTCGAAGACGATCGACTTCACCGGCCGGCCGCCGGTGCGGCGCAGGACCTCAGGCGTGCTCAGCATCGATCCGCATGGCCTCCGTTCCCGGTTCTGGAAGGAGGGCGTCGGACCGGCAGACGCCCGGAACCCACACGATACCGTCGGGGCCGGCGAGGACGGGCCAATCGACGCGCCAGCTTCGCGGCACCCGAGCATCCTGGAAGCAGCGGACGAGGAGCCGGCGGCCACGCCCCTGGAGCGGACGGATCCGCTCGCCGGGGCTCCAGTGGCGAACGACCAGCGGTGCTGGCACGAACCAGGCCGTCAGGCTGCCCCGCTCCTGGCGCGCGGGCGCGGGCTCACGCCGCCACTGCAGGCCCCACCGGCCCCAATCGGCCTGACCCTGCTCACCCCGCAACACCTGCGATGGGGGCGCGCCGGCCGATTCGGTCCGCGCGACGATCAGGCGCTCGAACGCGATTTCGGCGTGCCACCCGTTGCCCAGCGGGACGCTGGTGCCGCTCGCGCCGCGCCCGGCGAGCCCAACGACCCGGGCCGCGTGCGATGCCCCAAGCCGGCAGCCGACGCGCCGCGCAGCGGTCATCAGTACGGTAGCTCCCAAGGCTGAATCATACCCGCTGAGCCCAGGAGCAGCAACGGAAAACCCGTCACGCTCGAGGTGGAAATCGAGGCCCGGCAACAGGTCCAGCGCGGCATTCCAGGCGGCGCGGTCCCGGGCCGCGTGCCGCCCGACCGACAACAGCGCTTCGTCAATCCTCGGCAGCCGGGCCCTGAGCAGCGGCAGCACCTCCGCGCGAAGCCAGGCCCGGAGATGGCGTCCGTCCTGGTTGGCCGGATCCTCCCAGGCGGACAGCTTGCGCGAGCGAACGTACCGGACGACGGCGTCGCGGCGGAACGGGAGCAAGGGGCGGACCAGGGTGGCGCGCTTGGCGGCCATGCCGGCGAGTCCGGCCGGGCCTGAGCCTTCGAGCGCCCGCATGAGCACCGTTTCGGCCTGATCGTCGGCGTGGTGCGCCGTGAAGATCAGCCCGGCGCCGAGCCGGAGGCGGGTTGCCTCGAGCCAGGCATATCGCGCTTCGCGGGCCGCGGTTTCCGTCGCGTCCGGGCCGAGCTCGCCGCGGCCTTCCTCGTACGCGAGTCGGTACGCGTCGGCCAGCGCCCGGACGCCCGCCGCGACCCGCGCGCTGGATGGATGAATCCCATGATCGAAGTGCGCCACGACGAGATCGAGCTGGTGCAGGTCGAGCGTCGCTTGCATGAGGTCGAGCAGCGCCACCGAATCGGGGCCGCCGGACACCGCTACCAACGCGCGGCCGGGCGCCAGCCGCAGGGAGACCAGGTGGCGGCGGAAGGCGTCCAGCAGCGTCATCGGCTGTCGAGCACCTCGCGAACCTTCCGCGAGAGCTCGCCGGGGACGAACGGCTTCTGCAGGAACGGCGCGCCCGGAACGAGCAGACCCCGGCGCACCACGTCGTCATCGGTGTAACCGGACATGAACAGCACCGGAAGTCCAGGGCGCTCCGCGGCCAGGCGCTCGGCCAGCTCGCGCCCATTGATGATCGGCATGACCACATCGGTGAGCACCAGGTCTACCGGTCCCTGGGCGTGCGCCAGTAGCTCCAGGGCCTCCGCGCCGTTCTCCGCCTCGAGGATGGCATATCCCTGCGCCGCGAGCGCCCGTCCGGCCATGCGCCGCACGGCCGCCTCGTCCTCGACGACCAGGATCGTCTCGGCGCCGCGCGGCGAGAGCGGAGGCGCGACGGGCGGCAGCTCGCTCACCGGTCCGGTGTATTCCGGCAGGTAGATCTTGAAGGTCGTCCCCTGTCCGACCTCGCTGTAGATCCAGATGTAGCCCCCGCTCTGCTTGACGATGCCATAGACAGTCGCGAGCCCGAGGCCGCTGCCCTGCCCGGGCGGCTTGGTAGTGAAGAAGGGCTCGAACACCCGGGCGCGCGTCGTTGCATCCATGCCGTGGCCGGTATCGCTCACGGTCAGGCGCACGTAGCGGCCGGGCGCCATCCGGACACCCGGGGCGTACATCCGCTGGCTGGGCTCGGCCGTGACATTCTCGGTCGTCAGGCTCAGCGTGCCGTGGCCGGCCATGGCGTCGCGGGCGTTGAGGGCGAGGTTGACCAGCGCCTGATCCAGCTGGGCGCGATCCGCGCGCACGCTCGCGAGGTCGGGCGCCTGCCGAATCTCCAGCTTCACGTCCGGCCCCAGCAGCCGGGCGAGCACGGGCAGGCTCTCCTGCACCAGCGCGTTCAGATCCAGCGCCGTCGGTCGGAGGAGCTGCTGCCGACTGTATGCCAGCAGCTGCCGCGTGATGCCGGCGGCGCGATCCGCGGCCCGTCGGATCTCGGCGAGATCCTCCGCGCGCGGATCCTCGGCCGCCAGTGTCCCCTCGAGGAAGCCGCTGAACCCCGTGATCACCGTCATCATGTTGTTCACTTCGTGCGCCACGCCTCCCGCGACGCGAGCCACGGCCTCCATCCGCTCGGCCTGCACGAGCAGCTCCGCGGCGCGCCGACGCTCCGTGACGTCGCTCATCATGCAACCGACCCACTGGGTGTCGCCGGGCGGCTGGTCCACGGGATAGTAGCTGGCGAGGAAGATGCGCTCGCCCTCGGCACCGTGGGGCGCCTCGGCCACGATCTCCTGGTCGAGCACCGGATGGCCGGTCTGGAACACCTGCTCGAAGTACGGCACGACCTGCGCGGCCGTGTCGCGGAAGACGTCGGCCACAGTACGCCCGATGTGCTGGTCCCGGGGCACGCGGTTCACCGCGGCGAGCGCCTCGTTCACCCGGACGAAGCGGAGCTCCCGGTCCACGAACGCGAGGCCGACCGGGGTGCCCTGGAACACGGTGTCGAGCAGCGCGAGGCTGCGGTCCTTCTCCTGCAGGGCCTGCTCGACCTCGCGGTGGAGCCTGGCGTTGTCCACCGCGGTGGCCGCCCGCCGCGCGAGGTCCTCGGCCAGTGGCAGGTCCGCCGCCGTGAACCGCCGGCCCGACTCCGCGAGCACGAAGGTGATCGCGCCGAGGATCCGACCCCGGGCGGCGAGCGGCACGATGAGCAGAGAGCGAAGGCCGAAGGCCCGGAGGGCCTCGAGATGCTGCTCGTTCCGCGCGAAGCGGCGAAGCAGTTCGTCGGGAATCTCGGGAATGAGCTGCGGCCGCGCGGTCCGGATCACCTGCGGCACCGGATCCTCGGGTACCTCCGGATACCGGTGACTCATCGCCCAGACGGCGTCGACCTTGGCCGGGTCGGCGTGCGCGATCGCGAGACGGCGCTGTCGGCCGTCGACGTCCACGATGTCGACCGCGCACCAGTCGGCAAGCCGTGGAACCGCCAACCGCGCCGTGGCGGAGAGCGTGGCCTTGTAGTCGAGCGATGACCCCAACACCTGGCTGGCCTCCGCCAGGAACTCCATCCGCTCGTGCGCCGCCTCGGCCCGATGCCGAGCGAGACGCTCCGATTCGTACAACCGGGCCCGCTCGAGCGCCAATGCCCCCTGCCCCGCCAGCGTGATGATGAAGTTTCGGTCCTCGACGGCCAGCCGTCGATCGTGCTCGAACTCCAGCTCGAGCCCGCCGGATGGCCGGCCATTGGTCGTGAACGGCACCGCCACCACCGAGCCGGCGGTGAGCCCGCGGGCAGCGGCGCCGGGGTACCTGGCCTTCCAGTCAACGGCGGACTCGACGAAGACCGGATGCCCTTCCCGCAGGACTTCGGCGAGCGGTCCGTGCGGATCGTCGGGATTGCCGGGGTGGCCCGGGCTTCGCACGGCGGCTGAGCGGACGGCGTCCGACACGTCGTGAATGATGGCGCCCGCCCGCGCGTGTAGCGCCTGCATGGCGTGGCGGATGATGATCGCAGAGGCCGCCTCGGGGGAGAGCGCGGGCGCGAGCGCGAGGTTCAAGGCGTGCAGTCGCTCGGTCCTGGCCGCGGCACGCTCCGCCCGTCGGCGCGCGCGCAACAGGCTGGCGATCAGACCGCTCACGACGAGGCCGGCCACCCCGTACATGACGAGCGCGGCTGGGTCCGACTCGCTCGCGACGCCGAACGACCCGAGAGGGGGCGTGATCAGGACCCGGGCACCGAGACCGACCAGCACCAGCGTCACCATGCCGGGGCCGAATCCGCCATACCAGGTGCTGAAGGCGACGACGAGCAGCAGGATGGGATCGAACGACGGGCCGAAGCGCCGCTGGACCAGCACGTGCAGGAGGAGCGCGACCGCGGCCGCGACGACGGCGACCACGTATCGCTCGAGCGTTCCGATCCGGCGCGCCCCAGAGACGGGGATCAGTCCATCCACGGTGCCCACCCGTGGAGGTGCAGGCTCGCGCCGATCGAGGCACAGCCGACGGGACGACGGCGGTGCCCCGTCTGGAAGAAAGAGCGCCTGCTGGAAGACACGATTGCGCCTGTGATCCCGGGGGGCAGTGAAAACTGCAGCTACCCCGCGCTCCGCGCAACGACGGCGGTGGTCCACCAGCGCCGGGCCTGCTCCTCGGTCCAGGGCTCGATCGCGATCTCCGTCAGCAGACGATCGAGCGCCCCGGCCGTGGGGGGTCGGTTCGCCGGCGCCTTGGCCAGGCATCGATGCGTCGCGCGGTAGACCTCGCCCATCCCGCCGCGGCCGAGCCGCTCGCCCAGGCGATAGCTGCCCAGCTCCCGCTCCTTACTCACCTGCTGCCCCAGCCGGGTGACCACGTGCGAGACCACGACCGCGACGCCCAGCATCAGAAAGTTGGGGTAGTGCATCAGCAGCAGATTGCGCGCGGGACCGAAGTCGTAGGTGCCCATGGCCCCGCCGACGAGCATGCCGATCGAATCCATGCTGGCGGCGGCGAGCCCGGCGACGAACATTTTCCACGGTGCCGCTGGCACGATGGCCGCGAACATCAGGATCAGCGGCCCGATCCAGGTGATCATCGGCAGGGAGGCATCCGGCGGCGTGGCAGACGGTGCGCCATAGTGGATCAGTACGCCGATGGCGAAGGCCATCGCGACCATGTAGACGAGGGCCAGGTCCATCACGGTCGACGGGTCGCGCGTGCCGCGGCGAAGGAAGACGAACAGCGCGAGCGACACCGCCACGCACCCGATCGCGATATTGTCGATGGTATGGTATTGCCACCAGCGGGGATCTTCGGGGGAGGCGAGGTACATCGCCAGGTGCTCGAGCACGGGCCCGAGGGCCCAAAGCACCGCGGCCACGAGCGCCATGATCTCCAGTCGCTGGGAGGCCTGCCGCAGGAGGTCGTCGGGCAGCCGTCGGGGTTGCCCGGGCGCGCTGCTGAGCTCGCTCGGGGTCTCGCCGATCACTCCGCCGATGAGGCGGCGCTCGGCGAGCAGCATCAGTAGGCGAACCCCGCCCGGAGATAGAACGCGGTCCGATCGTCCCCGCTGACGAGCGACAGGGTCATGGTGTTCGCCCGCTCGAGGAAGGCGAACCACAGTCCGCCGCCGAAGCCCGTGTGCCAGACGTCGGACGATTCACCTTCCAGATAGACCCGGCCGACGTCCGCGATCCCGAACACGCCGAACGTCCCCGGCAGGAGCACGAAGAAGTGGCCCAGCCCGAGCCGCAGTTCGGCGTTGCCGTAGACCGCGGCGTCGCCGGCATAGCGCTGCTCCCTGAGGCCGCGCACGGTCGAGGCACCGCCGACGAAGGCGGATTCGAAGAAGGGAAACGTGCCCCACACCTTCTTGGCGCCGGCGCGGAGCGCGAGCGTCGGGCCGAAGGAGGTCCGCGGCGTAAGGTAGGTGGCCGCCTCACCGTGGAGCTCGCCGAAGGTGTCCTCCACGTCCCAGAGCGCGGGATACACGGTGCCGCCGGCCGTGAAGTGGGCGCCGCGCGTGGCCACCGGACCGTCCCGGGTATCCCACTCGAAGCCGGCGATGGCGCCGACCTCGCCGAAGGTCCCCGACCCGAGCACCGGGTTGAGGTCGAGGAACCGACCCGGTTCCGGTTCCGTGTTTACGTACTTGAGGGCGGGACCCACGCTGAACGCGCCGAAGCTGCCCACCGGAAAGGTCACGGCCGGCGCCACGAGGTACTGCTGCTGGGGCACGCGGTAGAACTCGTCGTCACCGACCCGCTGGGTCTCATTACCGAACCCGAAGAACCGCACCACCTCGATGCCAGACGCGCGGAGGAAAATCGAGGGCTTTACCCGCGAGTTGACGCGGTGGAACTCACCCAGGAAATCGGCGCGGAACCGTTGGGCGCCGGTCGCGTAGCCCGCACGAAAGGCCAGCTTCGAGGCCAAGGGCTGCTTGCGGAAGCCGAAGTTGTGGCGCACGACGCCGCCGCCGAAGAAGAAGCCGACGTCCGGTGCGGAGCTGATCCAGGGACGGAAGCGCCAGAACCCGCCCCAGTCGCGCGCCGGAAAGCGGGTTGAATCGGTGAGCTGGAAATCCTGGTACGGGCGCGTGTCGAGCGGCACTCGATGCAGTCCGTCGACCACGTTGGACCCCCGCGCGTCGTAAAACCTCGCCCGCCCACCCTTTGAGGAGTCCGTGACCCGGTCGTCGCCGCCGCCGCCGATGACCCGCAGCAGCGGCGCGCCGCCTCCGGTGCCGCGGATGACGACCGCGTCGTCCCCGCCGTTGAGATAGAGCCGAACCTCCCGCGTGTCGTCCCGGTCGAAGCGCCGGTGATATACCGGGGCCGCATCGTCACCCTTGGCGGGACGGATGGTGAGGTCGAGCACGCGGTCGCTGGGACGGTCGACCTCCACCCGCTCGGCCTCGTCGCTGCCGGTCACCTCCGCCTCCGACGCGAGCAGCTCGTAGAACTTCCGGGCCTCGGCCGGCAGCTGGTTGCGGCGCTGCTTCAGCGCGGACGCGAGCCACGCGGCGTTCCGCTCCTGGAACTCGGGAGGCAGCTTCCGCACCGCGCCATCGATGGCCGCGTCGGTCAGCTGGCCCTGCAGCTCGGTGGCCGCCGAGTCCCATGCCGACCAGGCAAGGCCCGATAGCAGCCGGCGATCCACCACACGCGCGTTCCAGGTCAGGCCAACGGTGCTCGGATAGGACTCCGAGAACTTGACCAACTGAGGCGCCGAGAGCCGCGCGAGCCCGAGCAGCGCGCCGTCGAACCGCGCGAACGCCTGATCGCGGTCGCGAGGGATGGGCATCCACGGCATGGAGTCGCCTTTGCCGAGACGAGCCCAGCGCCACTGATCCTGGTGCCGGTCCCAGTCGCCGAGGAAGACGTCTACCAGGCGGGCGGTCAGGAATGCACGCGCGTCGATGTGCTCCTCCGGATCCTTCTCCAGGCGCTCGAACAGCTCGTCGGTGCCGATGATCTTCGAAGCACCCGCGAAGCCGGGACCCTCGTCCGTCTGGCGCTCCTCGATGGTGCCGAGCGTTCCGGCGAAGTCGGCTCGAAACTCGCCCAGGGCGGGCGAATCGGGCAGGAGCACGAGCTGCGGCTCCGAATGGAGCACGCCGGCGGCCGTGAGCACCGGGCTCACCACCAGTGGCGCGGCCGGATGCCCGGCGCTGATCTGGTCCTGGACGATGCCCTGGGCGATCGTGCGCCGCAGGTTTTCGGGCAGGAGCGGCGAAGGATCCTTGTCGACGGAGCGGAACTGGTACTCCCGTCCATCGGCGCCCGCGAAGCGCAGTGAGCGCGTCTGCTTCCCCCCGCCGCGCCGGGTCGGGCGAAGCCCGCCGGCGAAGTGCTCGAGGTCGAGCACCGGCACGCGGATCGGTGTCGTCCACAGATCGCGGTAGTGCTGGCCGAAGAAGAACCTGTGGAAGCCGCCGGCGCGGTAATGCGCTCCTGGCACCACGAGCGTGTCGGGCGCGCCGGCCAAGAACGCCGCGGCTGACTGCGCCGCGAGCGGTTGTGCGAACAGGACGACGCTCAGCGCCGCCGCCACGCGACCCGCTGCCTTCATCTGGTCCATTCGGTCTCCTCGTCCTGCCGGTGCCCTGCGGCCATCGCCTGTGCCTGCGCGGTGGCGGGATCGCCTACCGACACGCTTCGGACCTGCCGGTAGCGGCCGTCCTCTGCCAGTTCCCACGCCGACGGATCCGCGAGCTCCCGCGTGAGGATCCGGTCGAGTTGCCGTCGGCACGCCGCATCGAGGATCGGCACCGCGACTTCGACGCGGCGGCGGAGGTTGCGCGACCGCCAGTCCGCCGACCCGATGAAGTATTCCTCGTCGCCGTCGTTCGCGAAGTGATAGATACGCGCGTGCTCGAGATACCGGCCGATCAGGCCGCGCACCCGGATCCGCTCGGACCGACCGACGACCCCCGGGCGCAGCGTGCACAGGCCGCGCACCACCAGGTCGATCTCGACGCCGGCCTGCGACGCCGCGTACAAGGCGTTGACGACCTCCGGATCGTCGACGCCGTTGAGCTTGGCCCGGATGCGGCCCGGTCGACCCCGGCGCGCCAGGTCGGTCTCGCGCGCGATGCGCGCGAGCAGACCCGGCAGGAGATGCTCGGGCGCCACCAGCAGACGGCGGAGGGCCGCACCGGGAGGACCCGACGTGCCGGTGAGCTGGTTGAACAGGTCGCCGAGGTCGTCGCCGATCGCGGGATCGGCGGTGAGCAGGCCGAGGTCCGTGTATACCCGCGCAGTGCCAGCGTTGTAGTTGCCCGTGCCCACATGGGCGTAGCGCCGGATCTCTCCTTGCTCCCGGCGCACGACGAGCGCGACCTTCGCGTGGTTCTTGAGCCCGACGACGCCGTAGACGACCTGTGCCCCCGCCCGTTCCAGCGCCTTCACCCAGACGATGTTCCGAGCCTCGTCGTAGCTCGCCTTGAGTTCCACGAACACGACGACCTCCTTCCCCGCCTCCGCCGCCCGGATCAGCGCACGCACCACGGGCGAGTCTTCGCCCGTGCGGTACAGCGTCAGCTTCACCGCCACGACGTCGGGGTCGCGCGCAGCGTCCTCCAGAAGCCGAAGCACGGAGGTCGAGAAGTCGTCGTACGGATGGTGCACCAGCCGGTCGCGCTCGCGGATCTGATCCCAGAGCGGACGGTCGGCGGCGAATGGATGGTGTGCCGCGAAGGGCGGAAACGCCCCTCCCGCGACCGGCAGGGCCGCCAACTGGCGCAGGTCGCCCGGCGCCTATCAGCCCGTCGACTTCCTGCACGATCAGCTCGCCCATGCCGGCCGGCCCTCGACCGCTCTCGAAGCGGAGCTCCTGGGCCAACATCTCGCGGAGCATGGTCGAGGCGGCCTGCTGGATCTCCAGCCGGACGACCGGATTCACCGCCCGTTGATCGAGCTCCTCCTCCAGCGCCTGGAGCAGGTCGCCCGCCTCTGCATCCTCCAGCTCGAGATCGCCCTTACGGGTGATGCGAAAGAGCGCGGTCTCTTCGACCCGGCGGTCGGGATACAACAGATTCAGGTTCGCGCTCACGATCTCCTCGACCGGCATTAAGCTGTTTCCGCCGGGCACCGGAACGAAGCGCGGCAGCGTGGGCGGCAGCCGCACGTAGGCGAAGTGGAGCGGCCCGGTCTCGTCCCCCTGCAGCGCCACGGCCAGGCAGAGCGTGAGCGCCGGGATGACCGGAAACGGATGGCCGGGGCTCAGAGTGATCGCGCGCGGCGTGAGCGTGGGAAAGAACTCGCGCCGGAAGCGCGCTCCCAGCGTTTCGCGCTCACCCGCGTCCAGGCTCGACCACGTCCGCAGCCGGTGCCCCCGGTCGGCCAGGCGCGCCAGGCATTCCGTGATACCGCGCTGCTGGCGGCCAAGGAGTTCCCCGATCCGATCCCGCTCGGCGTCCTCGCCGTAGCTCATATAGAGCTCGTCCAGGTTCGTACTGAGGATCGCGAGGTAGCGGAGACGCTCCAGCAGGGGGGTCCGATCGTCCTCCGCCGCGGCCAGCACCCGCCGGTTGAACTCGATGAGGCTCTGCTGCGGGTCAAGCGCGCCGCCATCGTCGTCCGCCGGGCGTGCAGGCTCGGAGGGTCCCGCTACCCTCGCCTCGGCCGCCGACCACTCCGGCACCAGCGCCGAGCGGGCGGCGACGGCGAACGCTGCCAGGGTACCGGGATCCTGCAGCCTCGAGGTCCGCACCGCGTGCGCCACCTCACTCAGCAGCATCCAATCGATCCGGGAACCGCGGTCGGGTTGCTGGCCGCGGCGAAGCTTGCGCGCCAGCCACACCTCCAGGGTGGGCTGCTCGATGCTGGCTGGCGTGCGTCCCAGCAGGACGAGGTCCGCCACCCTGCTGCCGAACCACTCGCCGAGGCCGTGCCGCACGGCCTGCTCGCCCGATCCGGCCGTCACCGGTAAGTGCCAGCTCTCGCCGTCACGCAGCATCGCCACGCGGCCTTCTTCCAGGGCGACGACCGCGACGGCGCGCCCCGAATCGAGATTCCGGATGAGGCTCTCGCGGCCGAGCTGTCGGAGCAGCGTCCGGGCGCGCACCATCTTGGTCGGAAGCACCGGCCTGAGGCCGTGCGCTTGCTCGAGCGCGCGCGACACCTCTTCCAGTCGCGGCCTGCCGCGGGCGAGTCGGCGGACCTTGAGCTCCTGAAACTCGCGGGTGAGGCGCCCGTTTCGAACCGTGACCCGGTCGTAGAGGAAGGCGAAGCGTCCCGGCAGGTGCCACGGACGGGAGGCCGTGCGCGCCACGCGGTCGATCTCGAGCTCGAATCGCGCTTCCAGTCGCGTCGGATCCACCAGTGCGCGTAGGCGGCGCGCCGGGCCGGTGTCGGCAGTGAGAATTCCGGCGAGGTCGACGGCGCCGGCCTCGGCCTCGAACAGCTCCGCGGGGCCGGACACCGGCAGGCCAGCCTCGGCGACCCCGAGGGTGATGGTCCGCCGGTCGTCGGCGCCATACCGGATGCGGCAAGCAATGCCGCGCGTCGCGAGCGCGTTGTCGCTGGTGTCCACATAGATGTCACGGAACAGGTGGCGGGCCGTCTCGCGCACCATCAGGCCGAGCGGCAGCGGCTCCATGATCAGCCCGGCCAACAGCTCGGTCGTGGGCACGTCGCAGCGGAATTCGGCCGGCGGTGGCACGACCTACTCCCCGATGGCCGCGCGGCGTGCCCGGAGCCGCTCCTCGGCTTCGGCCCGGGCGCGCACAAAGCCGGCTCGAAACTCCGGCCGGTTCCGCACCTTGTCGAACAGGCCGGACTCGAGCTGCCACCGGTGCAGCATCGGCGAATGGGCGACGGAGCGCTCGAGCCAGTGCACCGACCGTCCCGCGTCGCCGCGCCAGGCGTGGTAGGCCGCGAGGTCGGCATACTGATGGAGGAACGCGTAGTGCTCCGCGTCGAGCTCGCCGGCGAGCGAATCCGCGAGCGCGGCGGCCTCCTTGGACCGTCCGACCTCGTACAGGCACATGGCGCGGAGCGCGACCCACGGACCGAGATCGCGGTCGGCGCAGCGCGCCGCCTGCCCCGCGAGCAGCTGGGCGTAGGCTTCCAGCACGGTGGAGACCGGGTCCGCGGCGGCGCCGCTGCCGGCGGGCCGCACCTCGCGGAGCGCGATGTCGTAGCGGCGCGCGCCGATCGCCAGGGCCACGAGTGAGTGCCGGATGCCGGGCGCGAGCGGATCCAGCGCGAGCGCGCGTCGCGCTTGGGCGATGGCGGAGTCACCGCGATCCGCCCGGAACAGCGCCCAGGCGTAGGCCATCCGCACCTCGGCCGAGTTGGGCTTGAGCCGGCGGGCCCGCACGACGTCCGCACGCACGGAGTCCTCGGGATAGAACGCGATCGACCGGGCGTCGGCCCGCGCGTGGTAGGCTTCGCCGGCTGTGGAGTCGCGCGCCACCGCGCGGTCGGCGAGCTGCAGCGCCTCGGCCAACTCACTGTACGGGTCCGCCTCGCTGCGATAGCCGTAGATCACCGCATACGTGTGCGCCGAGGCAAGGCCGGCGAGGGCCTGCGGATAGTTCGGGTCGAGGTCGATGGCCTCCTGGAACGCGCTCGTGGCGTGCTGGAGTCCTTCGGGGGTGCGCCGCGCGAGCCAGTAGGAGCCCTTGAGATAGGCGTCGTAGGCGGCGGCTTGGACGGTGCGTACCGGCGACGCGGGCATGGTCATCCGGCCGCCGGCCGTGCTCAGGGCGCCCGCCACCTGCCGCGCGATCACGTCCTGAAGCTGGAGCAGCTCGTCGGCGCCGAGCCGGTAGGTCTGCTGCCACACGACCTTGCCGCTCGAGGCCTCGATCAGCTGCACCCGGGCCTCGATGCGCTCGCCCGTGCGCTCGAGTGATCCATCCAGCACGTGGCGCACCCCAAGGGTGTCGGCGACCTGCTGGACCGTGAGCTTGCGGCCCTTGAGCGCCACGACCGACGAGGGAGAGATCACCTTGAGCCCGCGAATCGCCTCGAGGCGGTCGGCGATCTCCTCGCGCAAGCCTTCGCTCAGGTACTCGTCCTCGACGCTCGTTCCCCGGGTCTCCAGGGGAAGGATGGCCACCGGAGGCCCGCCCATCCGCCTTGCGGAGCGCGTCGGCGCCCCGCCGCCCGCTGAAGAGCCGGGTGGCGCCCAGGAGCAGGACCACGAGCACCGCCGCTGCCAGCAGCGCGCGACCCCACACGCCGCCGGGCGACGTGGAGTCCGATCCGCCATCGCGCCACGCCGGAGGTACCACCGGCACCGGCGTGCTCAGCCGCGCCGGCTCCCCCATCGCCACGCGGAGGTCCGAGGCCATGTCGCCGGCGGATGGGTAGCGATCCTCCGGCCGCTTGGCGAGCGCCCGCGTGACGATGGCCACGACGTTGGGCGGGACCTCCGGACGCAGCTCGGTGATCGGCGTCGGCTGACCCGAGGCCTGCTTGGCCAGGACCTCGCGCAGGTTGGCGCCGCCGAACGCCATCCTGCCGGTCAGCATCTCGTACAACACGCAGCCCGCGCTGTACACGTCGCTCCGCGCGTCGCTGCCGCCCTCTCCCTGCGCCTGCTCCGGGCTCATGTACGCCGCGGTGCCGATCGGCAGTCCGCGAGCTGTGAGCGAGTTGCCGCTCGCGAGCCCGATCGCGCGCGCGATGCCGAAGTCGGAGACGATCGCGTGGCCGTTGGAGAGGAGGATGTTCTCGGGCTTGATGTCGCGGTGAATGATGCCGCGCCGGTGCGCGTAGTCCAGCGCTTCGGCGATCTCGCGGCCGAGCAGGAGGGCCTCCGCGATCGGCAGCTGCTCGGTCAGGAGCCGCTCGCGCAGGGTCTCGCCCTCCACGAACGGCATCACCGAGTACAGCAGGCCGGACGCGTCGCCCGAATCGAGCAGCGGCAGGATGTTGGGATGCTGGAGCTGGGCGGTGATCCGGATCTCGCGCAGGAACCGCTCGCCGGCGACGGCGGTCATGACGGTCGGGCTCAGCACCTTGATGGCGACTTCGCGGCCCAGTTTGCGGTCACGCGCGAGGAACACGGTCGCCATCCCGCCCCGCCCCGCCTCCCGCTCCACGGTGTAGCGGTCGCGGAGCCCCTCCTTGAGCCGGCCCAGCAGATCGCTCATTGGGCCCCGTCGGCGAGGTTCACCGCCGTGACGTACGGGGCCGCGCCGGTCCGGAGACTCTGCACCAGGCTCTCGGCGGGGACGCTCTTCTTGAGCCGCACGCGGTACTGCAGCTTGGTGCCTCCGCCATCGGCCGGGACGGCGCGCAGAAACTCCCACCGCTTGGCGCCGCCCTCGAGCACGGGCTCGGCGGCGCGGCGCGCCACGTCGGCACTGCCCTGGATCTGCAGCTCGAGCCGGCGCCACTCGACCGGTTTCTTCTCGGGCGGCGTCGGGGGGCCATCCTCGGGCGCGCGCGCGCGCCGGCGTAGGGCGCGGGCGGACAGGGCGTCGAGCTGATCCGGCGTCAGCGACTTGAGGATCTGGTCGTCCACGAGCTGCACGAACGCGCTGGTGCGGTTCGACAGGGCCAGGGCGCGCTCGAGGCGGCGCTGCGCGATCGGCCGCGACAGGTCGGCCGCCTGACGGCCGAAGTCGGTCCACCAGAGCAGCAGGATCACGATGTTGTAGGTGATGGACAGCGCCGCCGCGAACGACACCGACTGGATGCCGGCCGCCAGGCCGACGCCCGTGGCCAGGAAGATGTACACCGCATCCTTGGTGTCGCGCAGCGTGTTGCGGAAGCTGACGGCGGCGACGATGCCGCCGAGGCTGAACGCCAGCGCGAGGCTGTTCTTGACCATGAACACCACGCCCGCCACCACGATGGGCAGAATGACCAGGGTCTGCACCACCGACTGGCGGAACCCTTTTCGCCGCCGGGTCATCACGTAGATCCAGGCGACCGGCAGCATGAGCAGGAAGGCCGCTGCCATCGCGAAGACCTCGGTGAACGGCATGCCCGGGCGGGACTCGAAGATGGGGGTCTGGCCCTGGGTCAGGGCGTCCTGGAGACCGGCCGAGATCTCGGCGGTGGTGTTCTGGACCCCGCCGTAGATGAGGTCGGCGCCTCCGGGCACCAGGTCGATGAACAGTGCGCTGGCGGCGAACAGCAGCACGTAGTAGGCGATGACCCTGGCGATCGGGTTCTCCGCCAGGCGGTTCCAGAGTCCGGACCTGCGAGTAGCATTCATCGGGCGCTCTCCGTTTCGCGAGGGCGCGGCCCGTCGGCGATTCGCATTGACGAGCCTCTGCAATGTGTTAGCGTTTGACCACTAAATTGCGACGATTCTAGGATTTGCGCCACCGGAAGGGCTCCCCATGAGCGACGCCGAACTACTGGAGACTCAACTCGCTACCACGCCGACTTCGCGCGCGGGGCGGGCGCGAAGCGACGAGCTGCCCGACGATCTGCTCCGCGAGGCCACCCAGCGGCTGGGCATCCTCGCCTTGGTCTGGGCCGGGCTGTACGTCATCGGCATCGTGATGAACGACCTGCTCGCGCCGCTGGTCGACATGGACATGCGGGACCTGATTCCCTGGGGCCGTCCCGCCGACGTGGTGGCGCTGCTCAGCATCAGTGTGTCGTTGCTGCTCTGCTGGTACACGCGCCGGCTCACCTGCCGTCCGCGGCGCGCGCTCGACCTCGCGCTCGTCTACGAGGTCTTCCTGGCGCTCGGCATCGGGATCGTCAACCAGTGGGAGCCGCACCGGCTGCTGGCCGGCCGCCTGTCCTGGATCTGCGCGCTGATCCTGATCTTCCCGATGATCGTGCCGAACACCCCGCGGAAGACGCTGCTCGCATCGCTCATTGCGGCATCGATGGACCCGGTGGGCCTGCTGGTGGCCCACCTGCGCGGCGTCGACACGCCGTCGATCTCCCTCGTCGTGTGGAACTACCTGCCCAACTACATCTGTGCGCTGATCGCCGTGATTCCGTCGAAGATCATGGTCCGGCTCGGCCACCACGTGCAGCGGGCGCGCGAGCTCGGGAGCTACCGCCTGGTGTACCTGATCGGCCGCGGCGGCATGGGCGAAGTGTGGCATGCGACGCACCGCATGCTCGCGCGCCCGGCCGCGATCAAGCTGATCAAGCCCGAGCTGCTCGGCACCCGGAACGAGAACGAAACGGCCGGCATCATCCAGCGGTTCCGGCGGGAGGCCGAGGCCGCCTCGGCCCTGCAGTCCCCGCATACGATTCACCTCTACGATTTCGGCGAGACCCGCGACGGCACCTTCTACTTCGTCATGGAGCTGCTCGAAGGCCTCGACCTCGAGACCTTGGTGCGCACCTACGGGCCGCTGTCCCCCGAGCGGGTCATCTACCTCCTGCGCCAGGCCTGCCACTCGCTCGGGGAGGCGCACGATCGGGGTCTGATCCACCGTGACGTGAAGCCCGCGAATATCTACCTCTGCCACCTCGGGCGTGAGTACGATTTCGTGAAGGTGCTGGACTTCGGCCTGGTCAAGTACGACCGCGACGAATCCCTGCTCGACACCATGAAGGGTGGAGACGATCTCACCACCGGCACGCCGGCCTACATGGCGCCGGAGATGGCGAGTGGCGACTCGGTGGACCGGCGGGCCGATCTCTACGCCCTCGGATGCGTAGCCTATTGGCTGTTGACGGGCGAGATGGTGTTCACCGCGGACAGCCCGCTCAAGATGCTGATCCAGCACATCCAGGCGGTGCCGGTCCCGCCGAGCCGCCGCAGCGGCCGGCCGGTGCCGCCGGACCTCGACCGGATCGTCATGCGGTGCCTCGAGAAGGATCCGGCCAACCGGTTCGACAGCGCCGACGAGCTGGCGGCGGAGCTCGACCGCGTGACGACCGCCAGGAGCTGGGGCGTCGATCAGGCGAAGGCGTGGTGGGAAGAGCACGTGTCGGTGCCGGTGCCGGCACGCGTCTCGTCGGGCGCCTCCGTCGCGGCCGTGGGCTAGCACTCGGCTCGCGGCGGCCGGTGCGGAGAGCCCCCCTACAAGCCCGCCTCGTCCCGGAGCCACAGTGAGAAGACCTCCGCGCTTTCGCCCGCCGGCCGCGTACCCTCCGCCACCACCGTCGTCACCGACAGCCGCACCCGACCGTCCCTGGTGAAGTCGAGCCGCATGAAGCCGGCCGCCTCTCGCTCGAACAACGACCCCTCGATCTTCCTGACCAGCCCCGCGTGCCCGAGGATGCCGGCACCGCTCACGAGCTGATACCGGGCATTCGTGATCTCCGGTCGGCCACCACGGATGACCTGCAGATCGTGATCGTGGCCGGACGCCATCACCAGCGGCGGATACTCGGCGAATACCCGCTCCAGCTCGGTGCGCATCACCTGATACAACCGGCCGCTGAGGTCCTGGTTGGAGAACCCGTTCTGACGTGCGAGCGGGTACAGCGAACCGATGATCGGCAACGGAAGCCACATCCACGATTTGATGTTCCGGAGCGGGAAGATGTGGTCGCCCAGGTTGAACGAGCCGCCGTGCTCGCCGCCGGACCGCAAGGGATGATGATCGACGACGACCGCGTATCTCGAGCCCTTGTCGCGCAAGGCGCCCAGGAGCGAGTCCGCGACCTCCGCGTCGGTGCGCGTGGGGCATGGCGAGTCGGGCCCATACGGCTTCACGTCGTTGTGCACCCACCACTCGCTGTCGAGCGCGATCAACCGCACATGCTCGCCGATGTCCACGACCTCGGGTCCCGGACAGCCTCCCTTCGGCAGCAGGCGTACGTCATCGCCACCGAACTGGCGCACCAGGGTGTCCTGCCGGCGGATCGCGTTCCAGCCGTCCCGCCCCTGGCGGTCCCAGTCATGGTTGCCCGGCACGAGGATTCCTTGGCCGGCCCCTTTGCGGATCGCGAGGACCTGGGCGGCGAGCCTACGCTCCGCATCCGCGCGGGTGGGATCGCCCTGCGATGGCACGCCGCGCGGGTATACGTTGTCGCCCAGGAACACCACGAACCGCTTGACGGACCGAAGCGAGTCGGACTGGCGGGAAAGCTCCTGCAATACCGGCTCACCGTCGTAGGCCTTGCCGCCCGCGTCGCCGATGAGGAACAGCGCGAGCTCGATGCTGTCGAGAGGGGCGACCGGTGCGGGCGCCAGCGTGGCGGGCTCCAGCCCGTGGGTACACGCCGCGACCGCCGCCAGAAACACCGCCCAGCCAACGGTTCGGCTACGGATGGAACGCATAGGCCGTGATCGCCGCCCGGCCACCCGCGGCCTCGTCACTGATGAGGAGGGTGAGGTCCGGCGCCACGGCGATGCCTTCCGGCTGCCGGTGGCGGCTCTTGTTCAGCGGCCCGCCTCCGAGCACCTGGCCGGTTCGGCTGATCTCGGCGTAAGCCTGCTGCGGGCCCGCCAGGAGCAGGAGCGTCCCCGTCCGCGGATGCCAGGTGAGGGCGGAGCCGTGAAATCGCTTCTCGCCGGTGACCCTCGCCAGATGCTTCTCCGACACCAGAATCCGCGGCGACTTCTCGTACTTCCAGGTGTCCACGGAGACGGCCAGGATCACCACCTCCCCCTGCCACCGCTTGCTTCGTGTGGTCTTGCAGAGGAGCAAGAGCGACCGGGTGGCGGCGTCCCAGGTCAGTCCCTCCACCTCGCACGCGCCGCCGAGGTCCTGCGTCCTGGGGATCCCCTGCATGCTCTGACCGTCGGGCAGGATGCGGCCCTCGACGATCACGCCGGCGCTCGTGACCAGGAACAGACGCTCCCCGACAACGGCGATGTCCTCGAAATCGCCATGCAGAATTCCCTGACGGCCGGTCAGACCGAACCGCCCGGTGACACGGCGAGCTCGAGGATCGATGCGCCACACGACCGCCCGCTCGTCGCCATGGGCCAGGAGGGCGCCGTCGGGAGCGAATGCCAGGCCGGAGATCTCGGCCAGGTCGTCCGGGAGCTCCATCCGCCAGGCCGGCGTGTTCCGCAGCGAGTAATGTCGCAGCGCGCCCGACACGGACGCGCTGTCCGCCTGCGCGGTCAACGCGCGTGTCGGAAGCGCTGCGAGGATCAGGAGGATCAGGGCGAGCGATCGGCTCATGCGGGAGGGTTGGGGGGGGCCGCCCGTGCGCAGCGTGATGGGCGCGTGTTCGCGAGCACCGCGCCGTGATGAGGAACTGAGGCGCAACTTACATGTCGCCGGGCCGACGGGCCAGCGGGTTGCGGGGCACACGCATTCCGTGCGTGAGGCTGTCGACGGGCGGTGCGAGCGCCGGCGGAGTGAGGAGCGACGAATCACTCGGGCTCGGTGCACAGCTTTCCCGCGGGGCGCGTGATCTTCTCGTTGAGCATGGCAGCCGGTGCAGTCGAGGATGAAGTGCCGCGTGGGCTCGCCGTCGGGACAACCAAGGCGCTGCCGGGTCGGGCGATGAACTAGCGGGAATCGGGCCGGGAGCTGGCGGTGCGGCGGTGAGCAACGCGGGAAGAAGCAGGCGGCGAAACCACTTCATGAATCCGCCGTAACTGGCCGTACCTGTGATGCATGGCCAACGACGACGACCATGGCTCGAGACCGGAGACCGAGCCCCGAGACGTCGCTCGGGGGAACGCGACGAAGGTCAGGCGCGTGCGCTCCCCCTGTCACTTGCGTCACGCTCTCGGGTCCTCGCCGCCGCCGGCGGGGGCCGCCCCGTTCCCTGGCAATCTGACGGTCCGGATGGCGGTGTGCGTGAGGCGCGGCACGTAAAGGAAGCACCTCATGGCCTCCAGCCCGGCTCATAACCCTAGGCTCCCAAGCGACTTGGTGTACGACTGCCGGCCATTGCACTGGGAGGCACAGGACCTGCCGGAAACCACAAGGCCTGCTGAACACAACCCCGCCCCGCCTCAACCCGAATCGGACGAAAGTCGGAGAGGGATGCGCGCCCACACCGTCCGCCGGAAGGACCGAGGCCAGGCCATCGTCGAGTACGCGGCGGTCATCGCGCTGATCGGCGTGTGCCTGGTGGCCATCCTTAGCCTGGTGGGGAATGCGACGAAGAAGGCCTTCGAACGAACGAGCTCGACGGTCGACCGCAACGCGAGCGTCCCCGCCGGCGGCGGCGCGGGAGGCGCCGGGGGAGGCGGCGGTGTGCATGTCATTCCGGCCAGCGCTCCGGGCGCCCCCGACTCGTCCGACGACCCTGAGAAGCCGAATCCGGAAGACCCCGACTCCATGACCATCGCGCACAATCCGTAGTAATCCGGTCTGAGAAAATCTGCAGTCTGCTCCACCGGTCGCCCTCCAACGCTCCTACGCTCGATCCGCTGAAGCCGTGTGACGACGTCCTTCCTGCGAGCCCCGGGCCGCCCCGTCCGTTTCCCACTGCCTCTCTTCCGAAGGCGCCGTCACAAAGGAAGGGCGTCGTCTGTTCCTCCATTGGAATGCTTCGGAATGCTTCGCTGGGATCCGGTTAGCCGCCGACAGGAGAGCTCGTATGAGACTGCATACCTTCTGGATCGGGATATCCTCCACGATCCTTCTCGCCGCCTGCTCCGCCGATGGGATGGGACCGCGCGTCAACAAGCTGCAGGACGCTGTTGCGCAGGCGAAAGTGTCGCTCAGGGAATCGGTCGTGGCCGGCCAGGCGAGCGTGACCGGCGGCAAGGCCGTCAAGGCCGCCCTCCTCGTGGACGCCGCTCCCGAGTACTCGGTCGGCACCCTCGGGAGCGGCACGTTGCATGACGTGCGGCTGGACATCGTGAGCGGCTCCGTGACCGCCTCTCACGTCGTCGGCCCTTCGGACGACCCGTGCCCCGGCTCGATCCCGGTGGACGAGGCCATCAGCATAGCGGAGGCCCGGGCGAACGGAACCTCCGTCTCCATAGGGCCTGACGATGACGACCACTGTCTGCGTGAGGTGCAGGTGCTCTCCGGCGCCGTCCTGTGGGAGGTCAAGCTGGCGCGCGACGGAGCGGTCCTCGAAGTGGAGAAGTCCGACGCCGACGGAGACTGAACGGGCCGAAGTCGGAACGAGCGCTGCTTTCTGCGAAGAGCACGCGGAGATGCTGAAGGTCTAGGTCTAGGCTGGTTCAGAACGCGATCTTGAGCGGCCGGTCGAAGGGCTCCTCCAGCGAGAATCCTCGGAGCACGATCGGTGGGAGCGCATCGCCTCCCGAGCGCGATGCACAGAAATGGGGGCGGCCGTGGTAGCTCTGGTGGTAGCCCAGCCGACGAGAACGCCGAGAAAGCACATGAAGAAAGCCCCGCAACCTTTATGGGAATGGCGAGGCTTCGCAAGATAGCAGGGGCGGGACTCGAACCCGCGACCCCGGCATTATGAGTGCCGTGCTCTAACCAGCTGAGCTACCCTGCCGCGGCTGCGACGCGAACTCTAACGCTGGGTGGAACAAACGCAACCCTGACGCGCCTACCGGCGGCCGCTGTCCGCAGGCACGAGCCGATAGAGCAGCTCCCCCCGGCGGATCATGCCGAACCGCTCGCGCGCCACCCGCTCCTGCACCCGCAGATCCCGCTCGATGGCCGTCGCCTCGTGCTCCAGGGAATCCACGACATGGCGGAGCCGCTCGACCTGGGCCTGCTCGCTCGACTCCTGCCGCCGCAAGGCCAGCACGTCCGTCGTCCCATACTCGCCGCCCTGCACGCCGAAATACAGCATGAACAGGAGCGCCGCGAGCGCGGCCCAGCGGGCCAGGGTCACAGCGGGTAGAGGTCCCGCCCCGGATAGTGCGCCAGGTCCCCCAGCTCTTCGGCGATGCGGAGCAGCTGGTTGTATTTCGCGGTGCGATCCGTCCGGCTGGCGCTTCCCGTCTTGATCTGGCCCGCCCCCGTCGCGACCGCCAGGTCGGCGATGAACGTGTCCTCGGTCTCGCCCGAGCGGTGGGAGATGATGACGCCGTAGGCGCTTCCCTTCGCCAGCTCGATGCACTGCAGTGTCTCGGTGAGGGTCCCGATCTGGTTCACCTTGATCAATACGGCGTTCCCGACCCCTTCCTCGATGCCGCGGCCGAGTCGATCCACGTTGGTGACGAAGAGATCGTCGCCCACCAGCTGCACCCGCTCGTGCAGCCGCTCGGTGAGGAGCGCCCAGCCGGCCCAGTCGTTCTCGGCGAGGCCGTCCTCGATCGAGACGATCGGGTAGCGGTCCACCCAGCTGGCGTAGAGGTCCACCATCGCCTCGGCGGATCGGCGGGTGCCGTCGCCCTTCTTGAAGACGTACTCACCGTCCTGGTACAGCTCCGAGGCGGCGACGTCGAGGGCGATGGCGACGTCGCGACCGGGCTCGTAGCCCGCGCTCTCGACCGCCTGCATCACCACGTCGAGCGCGGCCTCGTTCGACGGCAGCATCGGCGCGAACCCGCCCTCGTCGCCGACCGCTGTCGAGAGGCCCATCTTGCCAAGCACCTTCTTCAGCGAATGGAACACCTCGACCCCGATCCGGAGACCGTCGGGAAAGGTCTCGGCGCCGATCGGGACCACCATGAACTCCTGCGCGTCGACATTGTTGGACGCGTGCGCCCCGCCGTTGAGGATGTTCATCATCGGCACCGGCAGCACCCGGGCCATGGGGCCGCCGAGATAGCGATAGAGCGGCAGCCCGCAGTCCTGCGCCGCCGCGCGGGCCACCGCCAGCGACACGCTCAGAATGGCGTTCGCGCCGAGCTTGCTCTTGTTGGGCGTGCCGTCGGCGTCCATCATCTCGGCGTCGATCGCGATCTGGTCGGCGGCCGACATCCCCTCCAGCCGCGGCCCGAGCACCTCGTTCACGTTGCGGACGGCCTCGACCACGCCCTTGCCGACGTACCGGCGCGCGTCGCCATCGCGAAGCTCGACCGCCTCGTGCTCGCCCGTGGATGCGCCGCTCGGCACGGCCGCCCGGCCCTGCGCGCCGCTCGAGAGCACCACGTCGGTCTCGACGGTCGGATTGCCTCGGCTGTCGAGGATTTCGCGGGCGTGCACTTCGATGATCGTGCTCATGATCGCTCAGGTTAGGGAAACCGGCGCAACCTAGCCGACGGTGGAGAGCCCGTCAACGAGCCCGCGCCGCGAAGTGATCGTATCCGCCGAGCGCGACGCGGTTTGCCGCCGAGGCGCGCCTGCACGCCCGCGCCGGCGACGACGTCCCCGACGCGGGTGAGCGGCAGACTGCAGACGCTCTGGAATGCCAGCACGTCCGCCGACTCGAAGCTCGGCGGCAACGCCACGAGGAGCTCGTACTCCTCCCCGCTCTCCGCGGCGAATCGCTCGGCCGGCACGCCCAGCCGCTGCGCCTCGGCGATCGCCGACGGCGCGACCGGCACGCGATCGAGCTCGAGAGCGAGCGCCACCCCCGACGCCGCGGCGACGTGGGCGGCATCGGCGCCGAGACCGTCGCTCAGGTCGATCATCGCGCCCGCCCCGTGCAGCGCGAGCCACCGGCCGGCACCGATCCGGGGGATCGGCCGCGCGAAAGCCCGGCGCGCGGCATCATCGGGTGCGTCGCCGCGTTGCAGCGCCTCGAGCGCGGCGCGCGCACCGCCCAGCGCGCCGGTCACCCACACGCCGTCGCCCGGTCGCGCGCCCGAGCGGTCCACGGGAACGCTGGCCCAACCCAGCACCGTCACCGCCACGCTCCACACCGGGCCCGCCGACAGGTCGCCGCCGACCACGCGGGTGCCGACTTCTCCCGCCGCGGCGCCGACGCCGGACATCACGGCGGCGACGTCGTCGTCCACGGCCGACGGCGGCACGGTGAGGGCGACGAGCACCCCGCCCGGTTCCGCGCCGTCCGCCGCGAGGTCCGACATGGCCGCCGCCGTGGCCCGCCAACCGATCTCAGTGAGCGACAGCCACGCCCGGCGGAAATGCACGTCCTCGACGCTCACGTCCGTGCTGGCCACGAGTGTTCCGTCACCCGGCGCCAGCAGGGCGCAGTCGTCGCCCAGACCCGCTGCCCGCGCGCCCAGCGCGGCCGCAATGCGGCGGATGCGGTCGAACTCGGGACCCGGCCCGAGCGCGATCGAACGCCCGCTGGGACGCGGCTGGGTCACGGCCGGATGGCGTCGAGCCTGAACCGCACGAGGCCGCCGTCGGTCGCGACCCACAGGTACTCGGCGTCCACCGTGAGGTCGTTGCTGTCGCCCGGCAGATCACCCTCCCGGAGCGGCCGGATCGGCGGCGACGCCAGCCGCGCGAAGGCGACGCCCCGCTCCCCGGCCACCCAGAAGCCGGGGCCGTCCGGCGCGAACGCGACGAGCGCGCCGAGCAGCGCGCTCAGGTTCGGTCCGAGGGTCCAGTTCGCCGTGGAGGGATTGCGCCAGAGCATTTCGTCGCGCGTCAGCGCCACGACCGTATCGCCGAGCGAGGCGAGCGCGACCACAGGGACCTGGAAGGAGGCCGCCGCCAACGCTGATGGGCGGACCACGTCTTGCTGGCCTGGCAGCGCGAGCAGGAGTCCGCGCTGGGTGCCGACCCAGACCGAGTCGCCCGTCGGGAACACGGCGAGCACGGGATCGGCAAAGTGCGGCACCAGCCGTTCGACCCTGAGCGAGTCGTCCACTCGCACGAGGCCGCGCCGGGTCCCCACCGTGAGACGGCCCTGCCGAGAGACCACGGCATAGACGACGCCGTCCGGCAGCCCGCGCGTCTGGTCCAGGAGATCGACGCGGCCGTCGCCGGTCGCGATACGGGCGAGCCCACGATCCGTCGCCGCCCAGAGCGAGGATCCCTGGCCGACGAGCCTCCGCACTTGGGCGAAGGGCAGGCCGGACGCCGGCGGGCCGTGAAGGACCTGGAAACGCTTGAGGTCGCGCTCGACGAAGGTCACCGCGGGCTCGGACTGCGAGGTGCGAGCGGTGGCCGCCCACACGCCGTCGGGCCATCCGAAGACGGCCCCGACCACCGGCGAGGTGAGCCCGAACGGCATGGGCTCGGGAAGCCCGGCGCCGTCCGGCAGGTACAGCAGGCCCACCCCCGAGGTACCGATGAACCATCCGAGATTGTCGAAGGAGCGCGCGGCCGCGGTGTAGCGCGCGACCCCGAGTCGGGGGTCTACGAGGATCTGGGCCGCGTTCGCCTGCAGGGATGGGGTCGAGCGAAGCACGTCATCGATTCGCGCCGGCGTCACGGGGCGGGCGGGCACCCGACCGGGCGTCGCCACCAGCCCGCCGCGCGGCAGCAGCTGCCATCCGCGTCGCGTCCGAAGGAAGAGCCCTTGCGTGGGATCGTTGCCGTCGAACGCGATCGTCTGCACTCCGTCCGGCACGCTTCCCTGATCCCACAACTGCAGCTCGGGCTGGAAATGCGTCCACCCGTCCGGCCGCGCCAGCCAGAGA
The DNA here is from genome assembly GCA_963697755.1 of uncultured Gemmatimonadales bacterium. Lineage (GTDB taxonomy): Bacteria > Gemmatimonadota > Gemmatimonadetes > Gemmatimonadales > GWC2-71-9 > CAVVWJ01. Next base: position 294,295 of record CAVOPE010000001.1, read on the forward strand.
GAATTGTCGAGCGGGTCCACCAGCGCCGCGAACACGCGCTGGAGCAGCGCCACCGACGGGGGATCGTACGGCCCTTGCCACTGGTGGAATTGGGGATTCCAGATGAGCACCGCCGTGGGCGAGCTGGCGTACACTCGGTCGAGCGACGTGGCCACCGAGGTGATCCGGCTGAAGTCGCCGATGACGGTGCGGTCTTCCGGGCGCCAGTCCCGGTTGGCGGTCTGCGCGCGCGCGGCCGGCGCCGCGACCGCGAGCATCAGCGTGAAGGCAAGAGGACGCATCGGGGCAATCTACTCCGACGAGGATACGATACGCGGAACGTCACACCACCTGTGGCGCCTCCAGCTCGAGGAGCACCGGTGGGCGCGGCAACGGCGGGGCCAGACGGTACAGCTCCCACTCGCGCCAGAGATCCGGCAAGGCGGCCACCACGTCCATCGGCCGCAGGGTTCGCGCGGACGAGCGGCGGGCGGCGAGGTCCGCGGCTCGCCCGAGCGCCTGGGCGCCCAGCGCCGCGGCCACGGCCGGCGCCAGTCGGTGCGCGAGCGCGCATCCGACCAGGCCGCTCAGCACGTCACCGCTCCCGCCGGTAGCGAGGCCGGGATTGCCGGCCGCGACGGTGAGCGGCGCCCCCGACGCGGCCGCGATCACCGTCGGGACGCCCTTGAGCAACACCGTGGCGCCGCTCTGCTCCGCCGCGGCCACGGCCGCCGCCCACGGATCGAGCTCGCGTATCGGGGAGAGCGCCGGAAACAGCGCGCGGAACTCACCCGGATGCGGCGTGAGGACGAACGGGCGCCCCTCGGCGAGCGGCCGCAACTCCTCGGCCCCGCCTTGAAAGGCGACGAGCCCGTCCGCGTCCAGCACGACCGCCTTGGCCGCGCCGATCAGGGCCGTCACCAGGGCCCGGCGTCCGGCCTCGCGGCCCAGCCCGGGGCCGATCACCACGGCGTCCGCGCGCCCGATCAACTCGAGCAACGGCTTGCCGGGAGGCTCGCCGAGTGGATGGGCGAAGGTCTGGAGATCGGGCTCGGCCTGGGTCAGCGCGGCGACCGTCTCGGGCGGCGCCACCACGTGCACCAGTCCCGCCCCCGCCGCGAACGCCGCGCGCCCGGCCATGCGGACCGCGCCGCTCATGCCCGCGTCGCCGCCGACGATCACCACGCGTCCCCGCTCGCCCTTGTGGTCGCGGCTTCGGAGCCGGCGCAGCCACTGCGCGGCCTGCGGGTCGGTGACCAGCGACGGCCACGCGGGCGCCACCGGCGGATGCCCGATGTCGACCACCACGATGGCGCCCACCTCGTCCCGCGCGAGCAGGTGGCCGCGCCGGACCCCGCCGAACGTGATGGACAGCGACGCGCGCGGTCCGCCGTGCACGATGCCGGTCTCGAGATCAACGCCGGTCGGCCCGTCGATCGCGACGATCGGCAACTCGAGGTCGAGAATGCGCTCCATCAGCGTGGCCATCGCCGCACGCGGCGCGCCCCGCGCTCCGGTGCCGAGGAGCGCGTCCACCACGAGGCTGACGCTCGGCCAGGGCCCGTCGGGCGCGACCTCGCGGACGCCGTCGGCGCGCGCGCGTGCGGCCATCGCTTCGCGCAGCTCGGCCGCCGGACCGGGCGGCGCGGTGACCCACACCGGCACGTCCACGCGGTGGAGGGCGCGGGCCACCACCCATCCGTCTCCGCCGTTGTGGCCCGGCCCGGCGGCGATCAGCACGCCGTCCCGCAGCCGGTGGGCGTAGCGGGAGGCGAGCACCCCGGCCGCGGCACGGCCGGCGCACTCCATCAGGGTGGCGAGCGCGATCCCCTCGGCGACAGCCGAGGCGTCCCAGGCAGCGGATTGTTCAGGTGACAGGACGGGGATCGGCGGCATCGGCGGCAGCGGAGGCGGGCGGCCGCTCTCTACTTGTAGCTCTGCCCGATCGCCCGTCCGAAGGAGATCTCACCGTTATCGATGCGAAGGTTGAAACCGCAGTCGGGGTTGGTGCAGACCCACGCCTTGTAGGTGATCGGCGCGCCTTCCCTGCCGTAGTCGGAGAGCGGAATGAGGGTTCCCTGTGAGCACTTCTGGCACGCCGGCCATTCGGTCTTGTCCATGTGCCCCCCGATGACGGACCCTGCCCCCGGTCAGGCGCCCCTGACGCCCGGCCACTCGTAGACCTCGCCGAACGCGTCGGTGAAGTCGTACACCCCCTCGAAGTCCCCTTCCTGGTCGCCCGGCTGGGTGACCAGCAGGCCCACATCCACCAGCGTGAAGACGATGCGGCCGAAGTCCTCCGTCCGCGTGATGCCCCAGTGGGCGAGGACGTGCGGCGCGAGGAGCCCGAACTGCTCGCGGGCGAAGTCGCGGCATGCCCAGGCGAGCTCCGCGCCCGTCACGTGGCGCCGGAGGTCCAGCCGGGATTGGAGATACTCGATCGTCGCGAGCACGAAGAGATACCCGCGCTCGTGGTAGGGACCACCCCGCGCTCGAATGCGCGCGAGAACGTCGTCGGCGAACTGCAGTTCAGTCACGCGGTCAACGGCTCCAGAGCTCAGGCAGTGCGTCGCACTCGCCCGGCGGGCTTCGCCGGCGCGTAGAGCGGGAAGGCGGACGTCAGCTCCTCGACCTCCGCCTTGACCCGACCGAGGTTGCCCTCGTCCGGGTGGGTGAGGGCTCGGTCGATCAGCTCGGCCACCCGCACCATCTCCGCCCGGCCCATGCCGCGCGTGGTGAGCGCCGGCGTGCCGAGACGGATGCCACTGGTGACGAACGGTGACTGCGGGTCGTCCGGGATGGTGTTCTTGTTGACGGTGATGCCCGCCTGGTCGAGCGTCTTCTCGGCGACCTTGCCGGTGAGGTTCTTGGGCCGGAGGTCGACCAGCATCAGGTGCGTGTCGGTGCCGCCGGAGACGATGGCGAACCCCCGCTCCACCAGCGCGTCCGCCAGGGTCTTGGCGTTCTCCACCACCTGGCGCGCGTAGGTGCGGAAATCGGGCGTGAGCGCTTCGCCGAAGGCCACGGCCTTCGCAGCGATCACGTGCTCGAGCGGACCGCCCTGCGCCCCGGGGAACACCGACTTGTCGATGGCCTTGGCGTGCTCCGCGATGCACAGGATGAGGCCCGCGCGCGGTCCGCGCAGGGTCTTATGGGTCGTGCTGGTGACCACCTGGGCATGCGACACGGGCGTCGGGTACACGCCGCCCGCGACCAGGCCGGCGAAGTGCGCCATGTCCACCAGGAAGATCGCGCCGACCTCGTCCGCGATCGAGCGGAACGCCGCGAAATCGATGATGCGGGCATACGCGCTTCCGCCGGCGATGATGAGCTTGGGCTGCTCCCGCCTGGCCTGCTCGCGGACGACGTCGTAGTCGATGCGGCCGGTGGCCGGATCCACGCCGTAATGCACCGCGCGCCAGATGACACCGCTGTGGTTGACCGCCGCCCCGTGCGAGAGGTGGCCGCCGTGGGGCAACGACATCCCCATGAGGGTGTCGCCCGGCTTGATGACCGCCATGAACGCGGCGAAGTTGGCCTGCGCCCCCGAATGCGGCTGCACGTTCGCGTGGTCCGCGCCGAAGAGCTGTTTGAGCCGATCGATGGCCAGCTGCTCGACCTCGTCGACCACCTCGCAGCCACCGTAGTAGCGCCGGCCAGGATAGCCCTCCGCGTACTTGTTGGTCAGCGGAGTCCCCATGGCGTCGATGACCGCACGGCTGGCGAAGTTCTCGCTGGCGATCAGCTCGAGGCCGTGCTGCTGCCGGCGCAGCTCGCGGTCGATGAGGCCCGCCACGGCTGGGTCCGCGTCCCGCAGCGACGCGTTGTGATCCAGACTCATCCCTGCTCCTGGTCGATTTTTGCCACTCGGCGGCTGTGCCGCCCGCCCGCGAATGTCGTGGCCAGCCATGTCTTGAGGATGTCGACGCCCTCGTCCTCGCTCACGAAGCGCGCCGGCAGCACCAGCACGTTGGCGTCATTGTGCTCCCGCGCCAGCCGCGCGATCTCGGGCAACCATGCCACCGCCGCGCGCACGCCCGGGTGCCGGTTCGCCGCGTACGCCATCCCGAGCCCTGTCCCGCAGAGCAGCACCCCGCGCTCCGCCTCGTGGCGCTCGACGCGTCCCGCCACATCGTGCGCGAAATCCGGATAGTCGACGGATCCCGAACCGGAGGTGCCGAGATCGAGCGGCTCGTAGCCGAGCGAGCGCAGCTCCTGGATCAGCCGCGCCTTGAGCTCCACGCCGGCATGGTCCGCACCGATGGGAATCACTTCAGACATCGTGGTCTAATGTATAAGGAATACGGCTAGGGACGGCTAGGGAGGGAGACGGAGAGGACGGACGCTCCGTCATCTCCGTCCCTCAGAGCTCATCCACATCTTATCCAGTCCCCCCACCGCCGCCACGCGCTCCTCGGCCAGCCGGTCCGCCGCGCGATAGGTCGGGATCCGCTCGCGCTTGGCGATGTCGAAGATCCGGAGCAGCGTGTCGTAGATCTCGCCCGCCTTCTTCTGGGACCGCTCGTGCGGCCAGCGATGCAGCTCGCCGTAGACATTGATCACGCCCCCGCCGTTGATGACGTAGTCCGGCGCGTACAGGATGCCGCGCTGCTCGAGCAGGTCGCCATGGCGGTCCTCGGCGAGCTGGTTGTTGGCCCCGCCCGCGATGACCTCGACCTTGAGGCGCGCGAGCGTGTCGTCGTTGATCGTGGCCCCCAGCGCGCACGGCGCGTAGATGTCCGCCTTGACGTCGTAGATCGCCTCGGGGGCCACCGAGGTCGCCTCCGTCTCCGCGACGACGCGCTTCACCTTTTCCGGGTCGATGTCGGTGACGACCAGCTTCACCCCTTCCGCGTGCAGGTGCCGGCAGAGGTGGGTGGCGACGTTACCGCACCCCTGCACGGCCACGGTCTTCCCGGCGAGGCTGTCGCTGCCCCAGCGCGCCTTGGCGGCGGCCTTCATCCCGACGTACACCCCATACGCCGTGACCGGCGACGGATCGCCGCTCAGGCCGACCAGGCCCGCGACGTGATCGGTCTCCAGCTTGATGTACTCCATATCCGCCGGACTGGTTCCGATGTCCTCCGCCGTGATGTACCTGCCGCCGAGGGTCTCGATGAAGCGGCCGTGGGCACGGAACAGCGCTTCGCGGTCCTGCCGCTTGTTGTCGCCCACGATGACCGACTTCCCGCCGCCCAGGTTGATTCCCATCACGGCCGACTTGTAGGTCATGCCGCGGGCGAGCCGGAGCGCATCGGTGATCGCCTCGTCGGTGGAGGCGTACTGCCAGAAGCGCGTGCCGCCGAGCGCAGGACCGAGCGTCGTGTCGTGGATCGCGATGATGCCGAAGTAGCCGCAGCTGGGATCGTGCGAGAGCAGCACCTGCTCGTGCCCGAGCGCATGCATCGAGGCCAGGATGTCCATGCTCACTTCGTCTCCCGGTAGTCGTAGAAGCCGCGACCGCTCTTCCGGCCGAGGTAGCCGGCCGCCACCATCTTCCGCAGGAGCGGCGCGGCGCGATACTTGTCGTCGCCGAGGCCCTTCTGCAGCACCTCGAGAATCGCGAGGCAGACGTCCAGGCCGATGAAGTCGGCCAGCTGGAGCGGGCCCATCGGGTGGGACATACCCAGCTTCATGACGGTGTCGATCGCCTCGGGCGTCGCCACGCCTTCCATGACGCAGAAGATCGCCTCGTTGATCATCGGCATCAGCACGCGGTTCGACACGAAGCCCGGATAGTCGTTGACCTCGACCGGCGTCTTCCCCAGCGCGGCCGCGGTCTCGATGACGCTCCGGGTCGTGGCGTCGCTGGTCGCGTGCCCGCGGATCACCTCGACCAGCTGCATCACGGGGACCGGGTTCATGAAGTGCATGCCGATCACCTGCTCCGGCCGCCGAGTCCGGCCCGCGATCTCGGTGATCGAGATGGAGCTGGTATTGGTGGCCAGGATCGCCTCCGGCGGCGCCACCCGGTCGAGCTGCTCGAATACGGCGAACTTGACGGCGGGATTCTCGCTGGCTGCCTCGATCACCAGCGAGGCGCCGGCCACGGCGTCGAGCGCGGTCGCCGGCGTGATGCGCCCCAGCACGGCCGCCGGCGCATCCGCCGGAAGAGTGCCCTTCTTCACCTGCCGGTCGAGGTTGCCCTTGATGGTCGCGGTCGCCTTGTCGAGCGCGGCAGGCACCGTGTCGATCAGGGCCACCGACCAGCCGTGCTGCGCGAAGACATGGGCGATGCCGTTGCCCATCGTACCCGCCCCGATGACGGCGGCGCGGCTCATGTCGGTTCCTTTCGAATCCACTGGGCGACCAGTACCACCGTGGCGGCCAGCGTCATGGTCGCGAGCAGCCCGCCCTCGGGGCCGAACGCGCCCCCGGTGAGCCACACCGGATTGCCCATGCGATAGTCGATGTACGGAATGTCGAACGGCAGGCCGCTGACCGGCGCCGCCAGCGCCGCCAGGGTCGCGTTCCAGCCGAGATGCGCCCCGAAGGCGGTCCACATGCCGCCGGGGCTGTAGAACGCGAGCGAGAGGAAGATGCCCGCGAGCGCGATGTTCCCGATGCCGGCCGCGGTCACCTCGGGATTGCTCAGGTGCGCGAGCGCGAAGAGCACCGAAAGCAGCACGATCGCCCGCCCGCGGCCGATCGCCCGCGCGGCGACCACCAGGGGCAGGCCCCGAAACATCAGCTCTTCCGCCAGCGCGGCCGGGACGAGAACGAGCACGGTCTTGCCCACCTGCCCGACCCACTGCCCCATCGAGCCACCGTCGTGGATCCAGCCCGCCCCAGCCGCGAACACGCCCATCATCATCGCGACCGCCGCCGGGAGCAGGCCGAACACGAGACCCGCCGCCAGGCCCTTGATCCAGGGCATTCGCACCCGCCAGCGGAGCGCCGTGGCGTCGAGGCCCAGGGCCCGGCAGCCGACCACCCAGGTCGCGGCCCCGAAGGAGAGCAGGAGAGCGAGCCCCTGCGCGAGGGCGAAGAGCGGCGTCGGGTGGGCCGCCAGTTCGGCGGTGGAGCGTCCGCCGGTCAGGTGACCGGCGAACGGGATGAGGACGAGAGCGCTGAGGAGAAAGCCGAGCAGGTAGAAGGAAACAATGGCGCCGAGCGCCCGGAGGAGGGGCCGCGGACGCCGGAGCGGCGCGGGCTCGGTCAATTGGACCCGCGGACCATCGACCGGCCGGCGAGGATGACGGCCGCGGCAAGACCGACCTTCACCAGATCTCCGGTGAGGAACGGCACGAAGCCCATCCGGAACGCCGTCGCGGGGTCGCCGCCGAGCACGGCGAGCTGCGCCACGCCGCCGGCGTGGATCACCACCATGCCGACGGCGCAGGCCAGCAGGACGCGAAGGACGCCGGCCGTAGGCCCGGCCAAAGCACCGACGACGCCGGCCGCCACCGGGAATGCTAGCAGGTAGCCACCGGTCGGGCCGACAATGTGGATCAGTCCCGACGATCCTCCGGCGAACACCGGCAGGCCCGCGATACCCAAGGCCAGGTAGAGCACCAGACTCGCCACTCCAGCCTGCGCGCCGAGCAGCCCGCCCACCGCGAGCACGGCCAACGGCTGCAGAGTCATCGGGACGGGGCTGAGCGGAACGGGGACCGAGACCTGCGCCGCCAGCGCCACCGCGAGGGTGCCGAGTGCGATCTGGATCGGACGGCGGGCGGCGCGAACCGTCGACTCGGAGGGAACGGTCGCCGCGTTACGGGGGGCGCTCATCAGACGAGCTCCACGCTGAGCGCCACGGCATTGCCGCCGCCCAGACAGAGGGTAGCGAGGCCGCGGCTCCCGCCGCGGTCCCGGAGTGCGTAGAGCAGCGTCGTCAACACGCGGGCGCCGCTTGCGCCGATCGGATGCCCCAGGGCGACCGCGCCGCCGTTCACGTTGACCCGGTCCCAGTCCCAACCCAGCTCGCGACCGTCGGCCAGGGCCTGCACCGCGAACGCCTCGTTGGCCTCGATGAGGTCGTAGCTCCCGATCGACGTGCCGGTCTTCTCCATCAGGCTCCGCACCGCGAGCACCGGAGCGAAGAAGAGATCGCGCGGCTCACCGCCGCCCGTGGCATAGCCGGTGACGCGGGCCAGCGGCGCGAGGCCGTTGGCCTTCGCGAAGGCGAGCGACGCGACCACGAGGGCGCTGGCGCCGTCGTTGAGGCCGGGGGCGTTGCCCGCGGTCACCGACCCGCCGTCCTTCTTGAAGGCCGGCTTGAGCTTCGCCAGCGTGTCGGGGCTCGTATCCTTGCGGGGCGACTCGTCCGCGGCGATGGTGGTCGGGCCACCCTTGCCCGGCACCTGGACGGGGAGCATCTCCGCCTTGAACCTGCCCGCCTCCTGCGCCGCGATCGCTTTGCGGTGGCTGTCGTAGGCGTAGGCGTCCTGGTCCTGGCGGCTCACGCCGGCCTTCTCGGCGGTGTACTCGGCGTACTCACCCATGTGACAGCAGCCGAACGAGTCCCAGAGCCCGTCATGGATCATGCCGTCGACCATCGTCTGGTTCCCGGCCTTGATGCCGTTGCGCATGCCGTAGACGTAATGCGGCGCGCTCGACATGGCCTCCTGCCCGCCGGCGACGACGACGTCCGCGTCGCCCGCCTTGATCGCCTGCGACGCGAGCATGACGGCCTTGAGACCCGAGCCGCACACCTTGTTGATCGTGAGGGCCGGGATCGCGGCCGGCAGCCCAGCGTGAATCAGGGCCTGGCGCGCTGGGGCCTGGCCCGAGCCGCCCTGCACCACCTGGCCCATGATGACTTCCTCGACCGCGGCGGGGTCGATGCCCGCACGCGCCACGGCGTCCCGGATCACCATCGCGCCGAGCTGCGGCGCGGTAAAGCCGGACAGACCGCCGAGATAGCGGCCGATCGGCGTGCGGACGGCAGAAAGAATGACGGGGGTCGTGCTGTCGCTCACGGTACCGCTCCGGTTGGGGGTCGCCTGCGAGGGTCAAGATAATCCGGGGCCCAGAGCCGCTCCAGTCGGTCCTTATGCGCCGGTGCCGGCAGCGACAGGGGCGCAGCGGCCCCTTCGGTCGCTGCAGTGCGTGTGCATTGGATGGCGCTGGAAAGGCTGGGGCACTGACGCTCCCTGCGGGACCACCGCGCCCCTGTCGCTGCCTAGATCTGCGAACAGTTGGACGCTGGTCACGGTTCCGAAGGCAGGCGGTGGCGAGCGCACAGTGGGTCCGCAGGGAGCGTCAGTGCCCATGAACCCTTGCGCGATGACCGGACTGTACCGCACTGCAGCGACCGAAGGACCTGCCGTGCGCTCGCCACCGCCGGAACGCCTGCGCCTACGCTCACCGTACGCCTACGGAGCCAGGGCCCGCGTCCTGACTTCTTCCGTGATCCGCGCCAGGAACGCCTCCGCCGGCATGACTTCCTGCTTCTTCCCCGCTCCGCGCACCCGGAGCGCGAGGCTGTCGCTGTCGGCCTCGCGCTGCCCCACGACGGCCATGTACGGAATCTTCCACACTTCTCCGTCGCGGATCCGGTAGTTGAGCGTCTCGCTCCGGTCGTCCAGGTGGGCCCGGATGCCGGCCGCGGTGAGCCGCTCCGTCAGCCGGCGGGCCGCATCCGCCTGGGCGTCGGAGATCGGGATCACCCGCACCTGCTCGGGCGCGAGCCAGACCGGGAAGGCGCCGGCGAAGTGCTCGATCAGGATCGCGATGAAGCGCTCGAACGAGCCGCTCACGGCCCGATGGATCACGACCGGGCGGTGCTCCGCATTGTCCTCGCCCACGTAGGTCAGGTCGAACCGCTCGGGCGCGTTGTAGTCGAGCTGGATCGTGCCGAGCTGCCAGCTCCGCCCGATCGAGTCGGTGACGTCGAAGTCGATCTTAGGTCCGTAGAAGGCGCCGTCCCCCGCCTTGAGCTCGTATTCCTGCCCCGTGGCCTCGAGCGCCCCCCGCAGCGCCGCTTCGGCGCGATCCCACAGCTCGTCACTTCCGATCCGCGTCTCGGGCCGAGTGGCGAACTTGAGGCTGGCCTGGAGGCCGAACGTGCGATAGTAGCCGAGGATGAAGTCCATGAGGAACTTCACCTCGTCCACGATCTGGTCCTGCGTCAGGAAGACGTGGCAATCGTCCTGGGCGAACTGGCGCACCCGCGTGAGCCCCGAGAGCGCGCCGGTAACTTCGTTCCGATGCAGGACGTCGAAGGTCACGTAGCGCAGGGGCAGCTCGCGGTACGAATGCTTCTTCGTGCCGTAGAGGAGATAGTGAGACGGGACAGTTCATCGGCTTGAGCGACGCGTCGTGCTCACCGGTCTCTTTGTTGAGCACCAGGAACATGTTCTCCCGGTACTTCCCCCAGTGGCCTGAGGTCTCCCACAGCATCTTGTTGTACAGGAGCGGCGTCTTGATCTCTTGGAAGGCCCTGGCCTGGCGCTCGCGCACGAAGTCGACCAGCAGGTTGTAGAGCGTGGTGCCCCGCTCGGTCCAGAACGGCGCACCCGGGGCCGAGGGATGAAACGTGAACAAGTCGAGCTCGCGCCCCACCCGCCGGTGGTCGCGCTTCCGCGCCTCCTCGAGCCGGTGGAGGTAGGCGTCGAGATCCTCCTTCTTGAACCAGGCCGTCCCGTAGATGCGCTGCAGCATCTGTCGGCGCTCGTCGCCCCGCCAGTATGCGCCCGCGCCGTGCAGCAGCTTGAAATGCTTGAGCCTGCCGGTGCGCGGGATGTGCGGTCCGCGGCAGAGATCCTGGAAGGGGCCGTCGGTGTAGACCGTGATGGTCTCGTCGTCGCCGAGCTCGCTGATGCGCTCGAGCTTGAGCGGATCGTCGGCGAAGCGCCGGTTGGCCTCCGCGCGGTCCACCACCTCCCGCAGGAACGGATAGTCGCGGGCCGTCACCTCGGCCATCTTGGCCTCGATCCGCTCGAGGTCCTCGGGCGTGAACGGCCGGTCCACCTGGAAGTCGTAGTAGAAGCCGTCTTCGATCGGGGGCCCGAACCCGATACCGGCCCCCGGAAAGAGCTCGCGCACGGCAGTGGCCAGGATGTGGGCCGACGAGTGGCGGAGCAGCTCCAGGGCGTCGGGGTCGCGGTCGGTCAGAATGGCGAGGGTGGTGTCCCGCTCGAGCGGACGGTCGAGGTCCCAGACCGACCCGTTCACCCGCGCGGCGAGCGCGGCGCGCGCCAGTCCGGCGCCGATGCTCTCGGCGACTTGGCGCGACGTCGTGCCGGCCGGCAACTCGCGGACGCTCCCGTCGGGCAGCGTGACCCGGATGGTCTCGCTCATCGGACCTCGTGCTCGGGCGGCCGCGCCGGGGGCTCACTGCTCGGCGCGTAGATGAAATACAGGACCACGCCGATCACCAGCAGCGCGGCGACGAAGATCCAGCGGCCCAGCTCCGGGCCGCGGGCGACACTGCGTTCCTCGCTCATGCGGAGACCTTCGAAGGAGACCGATTCCTGCGTTTGTCCACCGAAAATGTTAACTTAACCGGATTCGGAATCACCACGTAAGAGGATACGGCGTGCGGCGCAACGAGCGACTGAGCGGGATACAGATCATCCTCTGGACCGGCCTGGGACTCGGCGCCGGGCTGGTGGCGGGGTTCACGGTGAGCGAATGGATCGGCGGCGTGAGCTCGACCCGTATGCGCGGAGTGGCGCGGCGGCTCCGTCAGGCCGCCCCGACGCGGCTCACCACGTCCGCCTCCGCCCAGGCGGTGGACGCGGCGCTCAAAGCCGAGGGCCGGTTGGCCGGCATCACCGTCGAGATCCTGGCGGTGGGGCGCGGCGTCATCGAGCTGCGGGGCTGGGTTCCCAGCCGGGCGGTGCGCACCCTCGCCTGCCGCACGGCGCTCGCCGCGCCGGGCATCGAGAGCGTGATCAACAGCCTGCTCGTGCGCGGAGAGGACGATCTCCCCCGAACCCGGGCGCCGCGGGCCACCGACCAGAGCGCATGACCGAGCCGCTCGCCCCCCAATACAATCCGTCCGCCATCGAGTCCACGCTCTACGCCTGGTGGCAGGCGCGTGGCCTGTTCGCGCCCGAGGGCGGCCCGGCTGGCCTCGCCGGGACGCCGTATGTGATCATGATGCCGCCGCCGAACGTCACGGCGGCTCTCCACATGGGGCACGGGCTCAACAACACCGTCCAGGACGTGCTGGTCCGGTTCGAGCGTATGCGGGGACGCCGCGCGCTCTGGCTGCCCGGCACCGACCACGCCGGCATCGCCACGCAGAACGTGGTGGAGCGCCTTCTGGCCAAGGAGGGACTCACGCGGTTCGACGTCGGCCGGGACCCGTTCGTGGAGCGGGTGTGGCACTACGTGCGTGAGACCGGCGCGGCCATCCTCGAGCAGCTCCAGGCCATCGGAAGCTCGGCCGACTGGTCGCGCACCTACTTCACCCTGGACGAGGATCTCTCGCGCGCCGTGCGCGAGGCGTTCGTCACCCTGTACGAGGAGGGGCTGGTCTACCGGGGGCACTACATCATCAACTGGTGCCCGCGCTGTCTCACGGCCCTCTCGAACGAGGAAGCCGAGAAGGAGGAGACGGACGGGAAAATCTGGCACCTGCGGTATCCGTTCGCGGAGGGCAGCGGTCACCTCACCGTGGCCACGACCCGCCCGGAGACGATGCTGGGCGACACCGCCGTCGCCGTCCATCCGGAGGACGAGCGGTATCGCCACCTGATCGGCCGAGAGCTCGCGCTGCCGGTGGTGGACCGACACATACCGATCGTGGCCGACGAGGCCGTGGATCCGTCCTTCGGCTCGGGTGCCGTCAAGGTGACGCCGGCCCACGACCCGGCCGACTTCGAGATCGGCCGCCGCCACGGACTGCCGTCCATCGATGTCATGACGCCGGAAGCCCGCATCAGCCTGGCGGCGCCGGACCGCTTCCAGGGCCTCGACCGCTACGACGCGCGGGCACGCGTGGTCGCCGAGTTCGAGGCGGCCGGGCTGCTGGAGAAGGTCGAGCCCCATCGCCACGCGGTCGGGCATTGCTACCGCTGCGGCACCGTCATCGAGCCCAGGCTGTCGGAGCAGTGGTTCGTCCGCATGGAGCCGCTGGCGCGCCCGGCGCTCGAGCGGTACCGCGACGGGACGCTACAGTTCATTCCCGAGCGCCGTGGCGACGACTACACCCAGTGGCTGGAGGGCATTCGCGACTGGTGCATCTCGCGCCAGCTCTGGTGGGGCCACCGGATCCCGGTCTGGTACTGCGACGCCGATGGCTGCGGTCGAACCACCGTGAGCCGGACCGATCTCGCGGCGTGCCCCGAGTGCGGCGGGCCCGTGCGGCAGGACGAGGACGTGCTGGACACCTGGTTCAGCTCCTGGCTCGTCCCGTTCTCCAGCCTGGGCTGGCCCGACCGCACGGCGGACCTCGCGACGTTCTATCCCGGCCATACCCTGGTCTCGGCACCCGAGATCCTGTTCTTCTGGGTCGCGCGGATGATCATGGCCGGACTGCACTTCATGGGCGATGTGCCGTACACCCACATCTACCTGCACGGCACGGTCCGCGACACGCAGCATCGGAAGATGTCCAAGTCGCTCGGCAACGGCATCGATCCGCTGGAGGTGGTCGAGCGCTACGGAGCGGATGCGCTGCGGTACTCGCTGGTGTCGGGCATGTCCGTCGGGACCGACGTCATCCTCGACCCGGACGATCTCGAAGCGTCGTTCGCGCCGGGCCGGAACTTCGCCAACAAGCTGTGGAACGCGGGGCGGTTCATCCTGTCCAATCTCGACGGACCGCCGCGGCCGCTCGCCGGGGCGCGGAACGCGGTCCGCCGCGACGAGCTGACGCTGGCCGACCGCTGGATCATCGCGCGGTGCGACGCCACCGTGCGCGAGGCCACCGACGCCTATGAGAAGTTCCGGCTCAACGAGGCGGCCGCAGCGGTGTATCGGTTTCTCTGGAGCGATCTCGCGGACTGGTACATCGAGCAGATCAAGCCACGGCTCTACGGCGACGTGCCCGGCGGGGACGTCGCGCGGGCCGTGGCGACGCAGACCTTCGACGTTGCGCTCCGGCTGCTCCATCCGGTGATGCCGTTCGTGACGGAAGCCTTGTGGCGCCGGTTTCCCGGGCGCCCCGAGGAGGCCTCGATCATGGTGGCGCCGTGGCCTCGCCCGGATGCCCGCGCCGCGGACGACGCGGCGCTGGCGGAGTTCGGACTGGTGCAGCAGGTCGTGGGCGCGATCCGCGGGATTCGGGCCGAGTACGGTGTTCAGCCGGGCCACACCGTACGCGCATTCGTGAGCCAGGACGGGCAGCCCTCGATCGCGGCACTCGAGCGCGAGCGGGGCACCATCGTCCGCCTGGCGAAGCTCTCGGAGCTCGTCCTGGGCGAGAGCGGCGAGCGGGTAGGCGGCCATGCGGTGCTCCCCGACGGAACGTCCGTGTTCGTCCCGCTGGGCGACGCCATCGACGTGGGCCGCGAGTGCGGGCGGCTGGGCGCGGAAGCGGACCGGCTCGCCGCGCTGTTGGCGTCGCAGCAGAAGAAGCTGGGCAACGAGCAGTTCGTCTCGCGGGCACCGGCCGACGTGGTGCAGCGGGAGCGCGAGAAGCTGGCCGCCTGGACCGAGCAGCGGGACGTGCTGGTGAGGAAGCGGGACCTGCTCGGATGCGGGTAACGACGGAGAGGACGGAGAGGACGGAGAGGACGGAGAGGGCAGCGGCGCGCCGCCGTCCTCTCCGTCCTCTCCGTCCTTTCCGTCCTCTCTTGCGCCCGCATCGAGCCACCCCCGGGCGGGCCTCCCGACGTCGCCGCCCCGCAGCTCGTCGCCACCCGGCCGGATTCCTTGGCCCGCATTCCGAACTTCAAGGGCGACGTCGAGTTCCAGTTCGACGAGGTGATCTCCGAGGGGTCGGCGCCGAATCAGGGCGCGGGCACGGGCGACCTGGAAAAGCTGGTCATCCTCTCGCCCGCGGTGAAATTCCCCAGCGTCTCGTGGCGGCGGACGAAGATCGCCGTCCATCCGGACGAGGGCTGGAAGCCGAACCGCGTGTATCGCGTCGAGCTGTTGCCGGGTGTGGCCGACCTCCGGCGGAGCCGGACCAAACAGGGCACCGTCCTCACGTTCACCACCGGCGCCCCCCTCCCCGCCACCACCATCGAGGGCACCGTGGTCGATTGGCGCACCAGCCAGCCCGCTCCCGGTGCCCTCGTGGAGGCGCTGCTCATGCCCGACAGCCTGCCGTACCGAACGCTTGCGGATTCCAGCGGCCACATCGCGTTCGGGCCGCTGCCGGCGGGTGACTACATCGTGAAGGGCATCCTGGACGAGAACCGGAACCTCCGGTTCGACGGCCGCGAGGCCTACGACAGCGTGCGGCTCGCGCGCGGCCGCTCGAACGCGGGGGAGTTGTGGGCGTTCGTGCACGACACGACCCCGATCCGGATCCGCACCATCACCGTGGCCGACAGCACGTCCGCCACGATCGAGCTGAGCCAGAGCCTCGATCCCTCGCAGCGCCTCGCGCCGGCACAGGCCTCACTGCGCTCGCTCCCCGACTCGGCGATTCTGCCGATCGCCTCGCTCCTCCCCAAGCCCGTGGATGACAGCCTTCACCGTCCGCAGGCACCTGCGGGACACGACGAAAGCCGACACGACCAAGGCGAAGGCGGATACGACGAAGGCCGACAGCGACGCCGGGCCCGTCCCGGGATCGTGGAGCTCGAGGAGCAGCGCCGGCGCGGGACGACAGCTCAAGCCGCTCACGAGTCGACCGCCGCTCACCGACCGGCTGGTGCTGCGGGTGCCCAAGCCGTGGATTCCCGGCAAGCAGTACGCGGTCGAGATCCACGGCCTCCGCAACGTGAGCGGCGTCGCCGGCGACGCCACGGGCGTGCTGATGGTGCCCAAGCCCACGGCGGCCGACACGACGGCCCGCGGCGCCGATTCCCTCCGACCCCGGCCGGACTCCCTCAAGAGACGGCCGATCAAGAAGACCCCGTGACCGATCGGCGGCGTGACCTCCCCTCGGTGGACCGCTTGCTGCGCGAGCCCGGTGTGGCCGCCCTGCTCGACACCGCGCCGCGGGCGGCCGTGGTCGCGGCCATCCGCGAAGTCCTCGCGGCAGCGCGGACCCGGCGTGCCGGACCGCCGGATGACTGGGCGGTCGAGATCCGTGACCGCCTCGCCGAGCGCGGCCGGCCCGGCCTCCGCCCGGTGCTGAACGCTACCGGGGTGGTCCTGCACACCAACCTCGGCCGGGCCCCGCTCGCCGATGCGGCCGTGCAGGCGCTCCATGCTATCGCCTCGGGTTACAGCAATCTCGAGCTCGAGCTCGACACCGGGACGCGCGGGAGCCGCACGGAGCATTGCCGCGCGCTGCTTTGCCGCGTCACCGGCGCCTCCGAGGCGCTCGTCGTCAACAATGCCGCGGGCGCCCTGGTGCTCGCACTCAACGCCGTCGCCGCTGGACGCCACGTGCTGATCTCGCGGGGGGAGCTGATCGAGATCGGCGGCTCGTTCCGCATCCCCGAGATCATGGCCCGGAGCGGAGCTTTGCTGCTGGAGGTCGGGACGACTAACCGCACGCACCTGGACGACTATCGGGTCGGCCTCAGCGGGGGCGACATCGGCGCGATCCTCACCGTGCACCGATCCAACTTCGAGCAGAGCGGGTTCGTGACGTCACCGGAGCCGTCGGCGCTGGCCGTCATCGCCCAGGATGCCGGGGTGCCCTATCTGTATGACGTGGGAAGCGGGCTCCTGGCCGACCTCTCACCCTGGGGACTCACCTCCGAGCCGAGGGTGGCGGACGCGCTCGCCGCGGGCGCCGGCCTCGTCTGCTTCAGCGGCGACAAGCTGTTGGGCGGACCGCAGGCTGGTTGCCTCGTGGGAGACGCGACCCTGGTCGAACAGTGCCGGCGCAATCCTCTGGCCCGTGCCCTGCGCGCGGACAAGCTCACGCTGGCCGCGCTCGGCGCCACCCTCGCGCTGTACGAGGACGCCGACACCGCGCTGCGCGAGATCCCGGTGCTGCGGATGCTGACCCTGGACGCCGCCGAGCTCGCGCGCCGCGCGGAGAGCTTGGCCGCGAGCTGTCCCGCTGAGCTTCGCGCCGAGCTCGTGCCCGGCGAATCGGCTGTGGGCGGCGGGTCGTTTCCCGGCGCCGTGCTGCCGACCACGCTGGTCGCGCTCGACGCCGGCTCGATCGGCCCGGACGGCCTGGCCCTCCGGCTCCGGCTCGGCGATCCTGCCGTCGTGGCGCGGGTGGCAGGCGGTCGCGTGCTGCTGGACCCGCGCACGCTCCCGGACGGCGCGGGCGACATCGTGGGCCGGGCACTCGCCCAGGCCCTGCTCGCGTGAGTGCCCGACCCGCGGTCTTCCTGGATCGCGACGGCACGCTGATCGAAGACCGGCACTACCTGCGCGACCCCGAGGGTGTACACCTGCTGCCGGGCGCGGCGGGGGCGGTGCGGCAACTCAACGCGGCTGGCGTGGCGGCCGTCGTCGTGACCAACCAGTCGGGCATCGCCCGCGGGCTTCTGACCGAAGCCGACTACCGCGCTACCGCCGACCGCCTGGACGAGCTGCTGGCCCGGGAGCACGCACGGCTCGACGGGGCCTACCACTGCCCGCATCTGCCCGAGATCTCGGGACCATGCGAGTGCCGGAAGCCGGCTCCCCTGCTCTACCGGCGGGCCGCGCAGGATCTGGATCTCGACCTGGCGCGAAGCTGGTGGGTGGGGGATCGGACGCGTGACGTGGAGGGGGCCGACCGCTTCGGGGGACGCGGCATCCTGATCCTCCCCACGACCACCGACGACCGGCGACCGCACGCGGAAGCGCGCGGTTGGGGTGTCGTCCCCGACCTGCCCTCGGCCGTGCGCGCGATCCTCAATTCTGTCCTTTAAGGTGCGTCAGCCACGTCGGACAAGGGGCCACCTTCAGCATTTCCCTGCACGCGGCCTAGGATTACTTTCCCCGGCCATGACGATGCGCGTGGCCGTGGCCGTCTCGGGGCGCGGCAGCAATCTCGAGGCGCTGCTGCGTTCCCTGGGGACGGACGCCCCGGCGCAAGTAGTGCTGGTCCTGAGCAACCGGTCCGACGCGGGCGCGCTCGAGCGCGCGCGCGCCTACGGCGTCCCCGCCGAGGTGCTGGCGAAGCCGGCCGAAGGCGCGGAGTGGCTCGACCGGCTCGATCGACACCGCGTCGATCTGCTCGTCCTGGCCGGTTACCTGAAGCTGGTTCCCGCCGCCGTCATCACCCGCTACCGCCATCGCATCGTGAACATCCACCCCGCACTTCTGCCGGCGTTCGGCGGGCCCGGGATGTACGGCCGCCGCGTGCACGAGGCGGTCCTCCGGAGCGGAGCGCGCGAGAGCGGCGCGACCGTGCATCTCGTGGACGAGGTGTACGACCGCGGCGAGATCCTGGCCCAGCGCCGCGTCCCCGTGCTTCCCGATGATACGCCGGACCGGCTCGCCGCACGGGTGCTCGAGGTCGAGCATCGCCTCCTGCCGGCCATCGTGCGCGCCGCCGCCCTGGCCGGCCACCCCGTCCCGCTCCCCGAGACCGTGGAGTCCACGTCGTGATCGTCCTGTCATGCCCCGCGCGCTGATCTCGGTCAGCGACAAGCGGGGGATCGTCCCGTTCGCGCAGGGATTGGTGGACCTCGGCTGGGAGGTCGTCTCGACGGGCGGGACCGCGGCGGCCCTCCGCACCGCGGGGCTCGCGGTCACCACCGTCGACGAAGTGACCCGCTTCCCCGAGCTGCTCGATGGTCGGGTCAAGACGCTCCACCCGGCCATCCACGGGGCACTGCTCGCGCGGCGCGACCGGCCCGCCCACCTCGCCGCCGCTCGCGAGCACGGGATCGTGCCCATCGAGCTCGTGGCGGTGAACCTGTATCCGTTCCAGATGACCATCTCGCGCCCAGGCGTCTCCTTCGACGACGCGGTCGAGAACATCGACATCGGCGGACCGTCCATGCTCCGTTCCGCCGCCAAGAACCACGAGTTCGTGCTGCCGGTCGTCGATCCCACCGACTACCCCAAGGTGCTGGACCTGCTCCGGCGGGACGCGCTCACGCCCGAGCTGCGCCGCGGGTTCGCGGCCAAGGTGTTCGCCCACACCGCCGATTACGACGCGGCGATCGCCGGTTACCTGACCCCGCACGAGGACGGCCTGCCGGCGCGCATGGGCGTCGCCATGGAGCGCACGCAGCCGCTCCGCTACGGCGAGAATCCGGCCCAGCGTGCCGCGCTCTACGTGACCGAGGAGCCGCGCGGCATGCGCGACCTGACCCAACGCCAGGGCAAGGAGCTCTCCTTCAACAATCTGCTCGATCTCGATGCGGCGATGTGGGCGGTGGCGAGCTGGAGCAACCGCCCCGCCTGTGCGATCATCAAGCATACGACCCCGTGCGGCGTCGCGGTGGCCAGCTCGGCGAGCGAGGCGTTCCGGAAAGCCCGCGCCACCGATCCCGTGTCGGCCTTCGGCTCGGTCATCGCGTTCAACACCGTCGTCGACCGGGTCACCGCGGAGGCGATGAGCGACCTGTTCGTCGAGGTCGTCGTCGCTCCTTCGTTTCACGACGAGGCGATGGCCGTGTTCGCGGCCAAGAAGTCGCTGCGCGTCGTCGAGCTGCCGGTGAGCCGCGGCACCGGGTCGCTCGACTTCAAGCGGGTGCGCGGCGGCTTTCTGATCCAGGACCAGTTCCAGTTCGAGGCCTCGGACCACGACTGGACGGTGGCCACCGACCGGCATCCCACCGAGCGGGAGTGGAACGATCTCCGCTTCGCCTGGGGCGCCGTGGCGCCGGTCAAGTCGAACGCCATCGTGCTGGCCCGCGACGAGGCGGCGATCGGCATCGGCGCGGGACAGATGAGCCGGGTGGACAGCGTGTTCCTCGCGCTGCATAAGGCCCGCCAGGCCGGGCACGACGCCGCCGGTACCGTGCTCGCCTCCGACGGGTTCTTCCCCTTCGCCGACAACATCGAGCTGGCCGCCGGCGGCGGCGTGACCGCCATCATCCAGCCCGGCGGCTCGGTACGCGACGCCGAAGTGGTGGAAGCGGCCAACCGGCACGGCATGGCCATGGTGATGACCGGCCGCCGCCAGTTCAGACACTAGCCCCGGATCCTATGACTTCGACCCCGCAGGAGCGCCCGCCGTATCTCCTGGCCCTCGCCACGGCCCTCGCCGTGTTCGCGATCTACCTCGCGACCCTGGCGCCGACCACCGCGTTCTGGGACACGTCGGAGTACATCGCCGCCGCCAAGGTGCTCGGGATTCCGCACCCGCCGGGCAACCCGCTCTTCGTGATCTTGGCCCACACGTTCGGCCTGCTGCCGCTCGCCGCTTCGTATGCGGTCCGGATCAACCTGTTCGCGGCGGTGACGAGCGCGGCGGCCGCGGGGCTCTGGTTTCTCGTCGCCGAACGCTGGCTGCGGGGCATCGTCGCCGTTCGCTGGGCGCGGTACGCGGCGGCGTTCGGCGGGGTGCTCGTCGGAGCGACCTCGTGGTCCGTGTGGAACCAGAGCACGGTGAACGAGAAGGTCTACACGGTGTCGCTGCTCTCCATCGCGCTGGTGATGTGGCTCGTGGTGCGGTGGGGCGACGACGATCCCGGCAGCCACCGGGACCGCTGGCTGATCCTCATCGCCTACGTGCTGGCGCTCACCTCCACGAACCATCTGATGGGGCTCCTGGCGATCCCGGCACTGGTGGTCTACGTCCTGTGGACCGACTGGCGGGTCGTCACCCGGCCCACGGTGATCGTCGGCGTGGTGATCGCCATCCTGGCAGGCATCTCGCTCAACTACCTGTGGCTCCCGATCCGCGCCGGCCAATACCCGCCGATCAACGAAGGCGAGCCGGTCGGCTTCTTCAGCCAGGCGCTCAAGGACGTGCTCAACCGGGTGCAGTACGGCAAGCCCGCACTCGACCAGCGCCAGGCGAGCTTCGGCGGGCAGCTCGCCAACTTCTGGCAGTACTACTCGTGGCAGTTCGCCCGCGACTGGGGCCGGCTGTCCGGCGTCGCCACGGCCATCTTCACCGTGCTGGGGCTGTCGGGGCTCTGGGCGCTGTGGAAGTCCGATCGACGGGCGGGTCTCGCCGGCGTGGCGCTGCTGGGGACGCTCTCGCTGGGACTCGTGTTCTACATGAACTTCAAGTACGGGTACTCGCAGTACCCCGACCAGGCGTCGCTGCCGCGTGAGGTCCGCGAGCGGGATTACTTCTTCATCGGCTCGTTCGTGGTGTACGGGGCGTTCGTCGCCTGTGGCCTCGGCGCGCTGATGCAGTCCATCGTGGACGGTCTCCGCGACCGCGGGACCGTCGCGGCCCGCTGGGCCGCCGCCTCACCGGTGCTCGCGCTGGCCTTCATCCCGCTCGCCGGCAACCGCGCGACGGCCAGCCGGGCGCACGAGCACATGGCGCGCGACTTCGCCTACGACATGCTCCAGAGCGTCGAGCCCTACGGCGTCCTGATCACGGCCGGCGACAACGACACCTTTCCCCTCTGGTACGCCCAGGAAGTCGAGGGCATCCGGCCCGATGTGACGCTCGCGAACTTGTCGCTGATGAACACGGAGTGGCACCTGCGGCAGCTCGCTCGGCGCAAGACCCCGCGGTTCGATCCCTCGCAGGCCGCGCCGATCTGGCGGTCGGTGACCGTCCCGCCCCCGCCCGACTCGCCCGCGCTCAAGCTCACGCCCGCCGAGGTGGACAGCCTCCCCGAGGCGATGCAGGTGCAGGCCAACACCGGGGTGTCGTTCGACAGCCTGCAGATCCGCTTCGGCCAGGACGTCCTGCTCAGGCAGGATCTCGCGACCATCTTCCTGATCCGGGACAACATGGGGAAGCGGCCGATCTACTTCAGCTGGAGCGACGGCGGTTATCCCGATCAGACGCTGGGCCTGACCCCCTACCTCGTCTCCCAGGGGTTCGTGCGGAAGCTCATGCCGACCCCGGTCAAGCCGACCGGGACCATCGTGCTGAGCCAGGGGCTGGGGTACCTGGACGTTCCGCGAACCCGGGCCTTGCTCCGGGACGTGTACCATTGGAAGACCGCCACGCGGGAGCGGCCCTACGGCTGGGTGGACCCGCCCTCGGGCTCGATCCTGCAGCTCTATGCGGTGGTGTACGGCGGCGCGGCGCGAGTGTTCGAGGCCCAGGGCGACACTGCGCTCGCGGCGCGGGCCGATTCGGTGGCCCACCAGGTCAATCGCGAGCTCAGCGGGCGAGCGCTGTTCTAACGCACCACCGTCTCGCATCTCCTGAGGACAGCGTCAGCGCGTAGTCGAACCGGAGGGAACGATGAGCTGGCTGTTTCCGGACGAGCGAAAGTTTTTCGAGGACTTCAGCGCGATCGCCGCGCGGCTGACCACGCTCGCGACCCTCCTGGAAGAGGCACTCGACCAGCCGGCGCGTCTGCCGGGACTGCTCACGACGATCGATCGCGTGCAGCGCGAGACGGATGAGGCTTCCCACGATCTCGACGAAAACGTCGACAAGCTATTCATCCCGCCGATGGATCGGGAGGACATCCATCTCCTGTCCACCAAGCTCAGCCATGTCGCCGACTTCATCGGGGGAACGGCCCGGCGTGCGGTGAGCCTCAGGGCAACCAGCCGGCGCGAACCCGCCGTCGCCCTGGCCCGCATCCTCGTCCAGGCGGTGGGTGAGATCGAGGCCGGCGTCCGGCACATCCGCACCGGCGACGAAGTGCTGGAGCGTTGCCGGGCGATCAAGCGCGCGGAGGAGGAAGCCGACGCGGTGTGGGAGGCCGCGGTGACCGAGCTGTTCGCGGGGAATCCGGACCCTGTCGATGTGATCCGGTGGAAGACCCTCTACGACCAGCTCGAGGATACGCTCGATGCCTGTGAGGACGTGGCCAACGAGCTGGAGACCATCACCGTCAAGCACACGTGATCTAGGTACCCCTAGCGGCAAGGTACGCTTGACGCATCAGCGAAAGTTGATACATTACTGCGTATGGCGACTCGGACATCGTTCGACACTGAACGGGCTACCCGGCTGTTCCACGCGCTTTCCGACGGTACCCGGCTCGCGATCCTGCGGCGATTGCGTCTCGGCGAGCGTTGCGTTTGCGATCTCACCGATTCATTGGATGCGGCTCAGTCGCGGCTCTCCTTCCACCTGAAGGTCCTCAAAGACGCGGGCTTGGTCACTGACCGGAAGGAAGGGCGCTGGATGTACTACACCCTGAACCCTGAAGCACTGGCCGAGGTCGGCGAGCTGGCGGAGGATCTGGCGGCCGCGCCCTCGGCGGCGGAGCGGCGGAGCGGCTGCTGCTAAGCGATGGTTTTTTCTTCGACATATCAACCATTCTTGATGAGGACGCGATGAGCACCGAAGGCATCAAGACCACCGTTCGCGAGCGCTACGGCAAGGCCGCCCTGCAGGTCGTCACCGGAGCCAAGCCGGGTTGCTGTGGCGGCTCCTGCGGCGAGTCCACCGAGGATCCGATCACCTCCAACCTGTACACCAGCGCCCAGACGGCTGCGCTCCCCGCCGAGGCGGTCCTCGCGTCGCTAGGCTGCGGCAATCCGACCGCCTTGGCCGAGCTGCACGAGGGCGAAGTCGTGCTCGACCTCGGCTCCGGCGGCGGCATCGACGTGCTGCTGTCCGCCCGGCGGGTCGGCCCGACCGGCAAGGCGTACGGCCTCGACATGACCGACGAGATGCTGGCGCTGGCCCGTGAGAACCAGCGGAAGGCGGGGATCGAGAACGTCGAGTTCCTGAAGGGCGACATCGAGGCCATCCCCCTCCCCGACGCCTCTGTGGACGTGATCATCTCCAACTGCGTAGTCAACCTGGCCGCCGACAAGCACAAGGTGATCAGCGAGGCGTTCCGGGTGCTGAAGCCGGGCGGCCGATTCGCCGTTTCCGACGTGGTTGTCCGGGGCGAAGTCCCGGTCTCCGTACGGTCGAGCATGGAGCTGTGGGTGGGATGTGTGGCGGGCGCACTCACCGAACAGGAGTTTCATTCACTGCTGTGGGAGACGGGTTTCGAGGAGATCGGCATCGAGCCCACCCGAATCTATGAGTTCGAAGATGCCAAGGCGTTCCTGGCGGGGTCGGGCCTGGACACCGAGGTGCTGGCCCGTGAGGTCGGAGGACGGGTGATGGGCGCATTCATCCGTGCCCGGAGGCCGGTGGCTGTCGCCGAGCCTGCCGCGGCCGAAGCTATGGCAACCACCGGCCGTTCCTGCTGCGGCCCCGACTGCTGCCCCTGAGGCTGGGCCATGGGCACACTCTCACCGTTCGCGTGCGACATCACGGCCATCCCCGCCGAGGATCGGGCAGCCCACCGCGCACTCATCCGCCGCCTATTAGGCGAGGCCATGGTTGAGGAACGCGACCTTCCCAATGGTCTCGCCTTCCGCTTCCCGGCTGAGGAGTACGACGCGGTGAGCGTGGTCGTTGGCCGCGAGCGGGTGTGCGGCCCGTTCCTCCGGTTCGTGCTCGAGATCGAGCCCGAGTGCGGCGCGCCGTGGCTCCGGGTGACTGGGCCGGAAGGGGCGAAGGCATTCATCCGGGCGGAACTTGGTCTTGGGAGGCCGTGATGACAAAGCGCGAGGCGAGCCTTCGACCAGCGACGCGAGCCGACCGGCGCGCCGTTGAGCATCTGCTCAGGGCGCTGAACCTTCCCACGGCGGGCGTAGCCGAGTGGATCGAGCGCTTCTGGATTGCGGACCACGGCGGGCAGCCTGTTGGGGTGGTTGGGATCGAGCAATACGGCGACGCGGCGCTGCTCCGCTCCGTCGCGGTCGACGCATCCTGGCGTGACTCGGGCCTGGGACAGGCACTCGTGGAGGCGGCCCTGGCGACTGCGCGAGCGGCGGGCGTCCGCTCCGTGTATCTGCTGACCACCACCGCCGAACGCTACTTCCCACGGTTCGGCTTTGAACGGATCACCCGCGAGGACGTGCCGCATTCGCTGCAGGCATCCGTCGAGTTTCAGGATGCCTGCCCCGCCTCGGCCGTGGTGATGCGGAAGATCGTGTCCACGAACTAGGTGCGCTGTTGCTCAGGAGGTCACTCGTGAAGGCGAACAACAAGACGTACCGCGTGTTGTTCCTCTGCACCGGCAACTCGGCCCGGAGCCAGATCGCGGAGGCCGTGTTGAATCGGAAGGGCCGTGGTCGCTTCGTGGCGGAGAGCGCAGGGTCGAACCCGGCGGCCAAGGTGAACCCGTACGCGGTCACCACGCGAGCCGAGTTCGTCGACGCCCTCACGCTCATCAGCCGTCGAATCGATCTGTTGCTCGCGCTGCCGGTGGAGAAACTGGACCGGCTGATCGCCGAAGCTCAGGTCCAGGCCATCGGCGAGATTGGGACCAGCGCCACGAGCGCGGAAACAGCAGGGTCGGAGCCGTGAGATACGCGCTGATCTCCGACCTGCACGCGAACCTCCCGGCGTTCAAGGCGGTCTATGCGGACATCGGTGACCGGAACGTCGGGGCCGTGTACCATCTGGGTGACCTGGTGGGTTATGCGCCCTGGCCCAATGAGACGGTCGAGCTGATCGCGGCTAGCGGCATTCCTGGAGTGGCGGGCAACTATGACTCCACCGTCGCCTCCGACTACAAGCACTGCGGCTGCCGATACGAAGACCCGCACCAGGAGGAGCTGTCACACCTGAGCTACGACTGGACCCGGCGGCACGTCTCGGCGAAGACCAAGGCGTATCTCGGCGGGCTGCCGTTCCGCATCGACCTGCTGCCCAACGGCGGGCACGTCACGGGTCCTCGGCTCGTCCTGGTCCACGGTACGCCGACACTGAACACGCTCTACTGGACCGAGGACCGGCCCGACGAATTCTGTCTCAAGATGGCGAGCCATGCTGGGATGAAGGCCGGCGACGTAATCGCCTTCGGGCACACCCACAAGCCATGGCATCGGGAAGTCGGCGGCATGCACTTCGTGAACACCGGTAGCGTCGGGCGGCCCAAGGATGGGGATTGGCGCGCTGGGTACGTCATCCTGGAGGTCGGCTCAGGGCAGCCCAGCGTGGAGTCCATACGGGTGGCGTACGACGTGGATGAGGCTATGCGTGCCATCCGGGCGAGTGAGCTCCCGGACGAGTTCGCCGATTACTTGCGCACGGGCGGGCAGCCGGCAGCTACGGCCTCGACGAGCGAGACGTGACGCGCAGCATGGGCATGCGACGGCTGGTCGCCGAGGCACTAGGGACCTTCTTCCTGGTATTCATCGGTCCGGGCGCCGTCATGGTGAATGCCTATTCCGGAGGGGCGCTTGGCCAGGTCGGCATTGCGCTGGCGTTCGGCTTCGTGATTGTGGCGATGATCTATGGGGTCGGGCACCTGTCGGGTGCACATATCAATCCGGCGGTCACACTGGGCTTCTGGTCGGTTCGCCGGTTCCCGACGGCCGAGGTCCTTCCGTACATCGTGGCCCAATGCATCGGTGCGGTTGCCGCCTCGCTCGCGCTCCGCACCGCGCTTGGCGCTGTGGGCAACATGGGAGCTACGGTGCTCAGCATACCGACCAGCGCGGGATTCATGGTCGAGTGGCTTCTGTCCTTCGGGTTGATGTTTGTGATCATGGCGGTGGCCACCGACGAGCGAGTGGCCGACGGGTTCGCCGCCTTGGCCGTAGGTCTGACCGTCGGGTTCTGTGCCTTGATGGGCGGCCCCTTGACCGGCGCGAGTATGAACCCGGCAAGGTCGTTCGGCCCAGCCGTCATCGGCGGCATCTGGCGAGCCCACTGGCTGTATTGGCTCGCTCCGATCAGCGCCATGGTCGTAGCCGCGCGCGCATACGAGCTCCTCCGGATTTCCCGACCGCCTCAAGCGCCGCCTGCGCAGGCCGTGATGGGCGTCGAAGGCCCCATCGCGCGGTAAAGACTTTGCCAAGGTTGACATTCAGCGCGACCGAGGCTGCGCTGGAGCGGCTCTCCCGTCAAGGAGGAGATCTGCATCAGTCCGAGAATCAGGTCGAACGTGGCGACGGCCGTACCGAGCGGGCGGACCCCGCAGATCAGCACGACGGGGAGACCGCCATTGGGACCACGACGGCATTGATGATCCGCGCGATACCCCCACCGAGATCGCGTAGCTCACGCGGCTGACCGACGAGGCGGCGGGCCTCGTCACGACGCCCGCGCCCACCCTGCCCCTAAGTGCAGTAGACCACGGCCCCACCCAGACCTATCGTGGTTGTCGGCGCACTGCCCGGCGCACGGGCCCCATCCATAGCAGCTTCCCACTGTGGTTGACGGTGGACAATGGCCTGCTCGCCGTCGAGTTCTTCCGGTGGGGATGCGGCGCTCGGACGGCAGCATTACTTTCACGCCGGACCTCTTCGGCCCGGACATCACGATCACCGGACGCGACCTACCGGACGGGCCCGGTAGACGCCAGAATTCAGGTGTCGCGGCTTCTCCCTGAAGGGCGAGTCCACTGGCGGCTGGTGGACGACCTCCGAGGCCCCGGCACCACGGGGCTCGGCGACCTTCAGGACGACGGCTTCTCCAAGTCCTTGTGAAGGGTGACGACAATAATCAGGGCTCTTCGCCCAGTACTCGAAGCGGCTGTTCGACGCCGCCCGAGGTAGGGTGCGGGCCTGGGAGCGAGTGTAAGGATGGTAGAACACGTCGGTGCCACCAACCGTAGTGGCGATGACGACCGGTCGCACGACCGTCGGGCGGCAATCGCACCCATGTGGTTGCCTGCTGCCCTTTCCCGTATTCGACGCCGCGGCGTCCTATTGCTGGCGCTGGGGGCCTGCGTCGTAGGCGTCGTCGCCAGCGTTGGACCGGCTCCCCGGCAATACGTAATCGACATCGGCCCTATCTCCCTCCCTGCGAATGGCGGGCATGAGGACATCGAGCAGCCACCTCCACGCGCGCTCGAACTGCCGGTAGACGGTTGGCTGCGAGGCCTTGCGTTCGAGTTGGTCGATGAGCAGGGCGAGCAGCTGCCGACCAGAATGCTGCATCACCTGAATCTCATCATGCCGGACCATCGGGAGCTTTTCAGTCAGATCATGCTCCGCATCGGCGCGGCCGGGCCCGAGACCCGGCCCTATAGCCTCCCGTGGTTCCTGGGCTACCGGTTGCATCCCGGCGACAGTCTCTTGGTGACCGCGATGCTGCACAATCCGACGCCAAAGGAGTACCGGGGCGTCCGGCTGCGCGTGCGGCTCGAGGTGAGCCAGGCGGGGCCCTTGCTCCGGCCACTCGCCATTCGGCCGGTGTATATGGATGTGATGCCGCCGGCGGGGGTGCATGCGTTCGACCTGCCACCCGGCCGCTCGGTCAGGAGCTGGGAAGGACGGCCCGCGGTCGCGGCCCGGCTGCTCGCGGCGGGCGGCCATCTGCACAAGTATGGAACGGCGCTGCGGTTGGAGGACGTCTCGACCGGAAAGGTGATCTGGGAGGCCAGGCCCAAGCTCGGTGGCCAGGGTGAGGTCCTGAGCATGCCGCTCCGGTACTTCCTGCCGTTCGGTGTCCCTCTGGCCCCCGATCACGTCTACCGACTTACCGCCGCGTACGACAATCCGACGGGGAGGGTCCTCGTGGACGGAGGGATGGGCGCGCTCGGGGGCATCGTGGTGCCGGCGGCTGGAAGTGTCTGGCCCGGCGTGGCGCGTGGTGACTCGGTGTACCAGCGCGACGTCTGGGTGACCACCGGCCCGGGATCCTCGCACCACGGACACGGGCACCATCGGACGGCTGACAATCACCCGTGAAGGATGGGACGTCAGCCATCCAGGCTGCCCGCACGACATGGCCGATTACTTCGCGCTTCCGTTTGGTGGCGCATCGAAGCGCGCCGGCAAGCCACGCTGCAAGCAGGCCCCCACCGGGCTACTGACAGGTGGGACATTGGTTGAACTGGGTTGCGTAATAGCCTGCTATTAAAGAGCTTTCCGAATTCAGGCGTGGTGGCCGAGCGGTTGAAGGCAGCGGTCTTGAAAACCGCCAAGGGCGCAAGTCCTTCGTGAGTTCGAATCTCACCCACGCCGCTGAAACCCCGGCTGGCATCACGTCACCGGCGCATCCTCCGCCAGCACCGTCCCGATCGTACGCGCGAGCTCCTGCCAATCGATCGGCTTCTGCACCAGCGGCACCGTCCGGCCGAACCGGCCGACCGTGGCCGTGCCTTCCGGCAGATAAGCCGACATCAGCATCACCCGCGTCCCCGCGAACTCGTGCAGCACCCGGGCCGCCAGCTCGGTCCCGTTCATCCCCGGCATCAGGACGTCGGTGAGCACCAGGTCCACGGGCTGGCGATGAGTTCGCAAGAGGGCCAGGGCTTCCTGCCCATCGGCCGCCTCGACCACGGTGTAGCCGGCGAGCGTGAGCATGCGGGTGAGCATGTGGCGGATCATGTCGAGGTCGTCAACGACCAGAATCGTGGCGGAAACGGCTGGCGCAAGCATCGGGCAATCGGCTCATTGGAGAGGAGGGCGACAGTATGCGCCCCAGAGGTCACGGATGGGCAACCGGATGTCTGTCTCTGCGTAACCGTCTACCGCCCTCCTGAGTGAGGGTTGCCGTTCGGGCCGGCCGCGGTCAGCTTCCCGAAGGCACTGACGCCTTTGGAGGAAGCACATCATGGTCAGCACTACCAGCGACGACGCATTCGCCCGCGGGACGGGCGGCGCGCTCGCTTCGTTCGCCCCGGCGGCCCACGCGCTGCTCCGCATCGGGGCCGGCCTGCTCTACATGCAGCACGGAGCTCAGAAGTTGTTCGGGATGTTCGGCGGAATGGGGCCCAACGGGGGCACCGTGCCCCTGGTCTCGCAGATGGGATTGGCGGGTGTGCTGGAGTTCTTCGGCGGGCTGCTGATCGTGCTCGGGTTGCTCACCCGGCCGGTCGCGCTGCTGCTCGCGGTGGAGATGCTGGTGGCCTTCTTCCAGGTGCACTTCCCGCAAGGCGGCTGGCCGATTCAGAACAAGGGTGAGCTCCCGCTGCTCTTCATGCTGGTCTGGCTGTTCCTGGCCGCGAACGGCGCCGGTCCGGCGAGCCTCGACGCCGCGCGGCGCCGGCGCTGATGCCGGCTAGCGACGGATCCCGAACCCCTCCCATTCCCGGCGCAGCACCGCCGCGTCCGGCGCCGGGATCGGGATCTCCCCGTAGAGGTCGGCCGCCGGGCCGCCCGGAGGCATCCCGAGCCGCCGCCGCGCCTCGGCCACGGGCAAGTCCCACAACTGGTCCACTGGAATCGTGAACAGATTGCTCAGTCGGGTTCGCCGCGCGTAGTCGTAGGCCCGATTGAAGAGACCCAGACGGATCCCGCGGAATACCTGGCGGAACGACGCGATCCGCCGGGCGCACTCGACGAACGCCCCGCCGTAGAACAGCACCCATCCGACCAGCCGCGGCGTGCCGCGCGACGCGAAGTAGAGCCCCTGCTCCACCGCCTCGCCCGCGAGCAGCACCAGCGGCGGCTCATCGTGGGTGAACGTCGTGCCGGTCAGGACGTGCGAGGCGTCGTGGACCCGGTAGATCTCCTCGGGCGGGCGCCGGCCGTTGATCAGCCGGCGAAAGACCTTGAGGAACGCCGGCTTCGCCGGCACCGGCAACCCGACATAGCCGTTCACGTCGCGGAACCGCTGCACCGCGTCGCCCAGGGTGATCGTCTCCCGCGCGCTCTCCCAGTCGTATCCCGACCGGAGCAGGTCCAATGCCGTCGCGGCGCGCGCGCTGTCGGCGCGGGCGGTGTCCAGCACGCTCTCGCTCATCCGGCCGCCCCGGCCAGCGGCCGAGCGGGCGTCCGCGCCTCGTCGAGCTCGGCCTCCAGGTCCGCCGTGGAGCGCCCGCCGATGTACCGCCGGTACCAGACCTCGGCGCTCAGCAGCAGCCAGATCCGGTTGCCGTGATCGCGCTGCCGGGCCAGGTGCTCCTCCACCAGCCGTCGCACCGCCGGCCCCTCCAGGTAGCCGTCGCGTGCCAGCTCGCTCTGCAGCAGCAGTGCCGGCGCGAGCGTGCGGACCTCCTGGTCCATGATGTACATCAGCGGTGAGGCGAACCCCTGCTTCTTGCGCCGCAGCACCTCGGGCGGCAGGTAGCGCTCACCCAGGCGGCGCTCGAGGTAGCGGAGCCGCCGTCCCCGGATCTTGAGCCCGACCGGAACCCGGGCCATGAATTCGGCCAGGCGCGGATCGAGGAACGGTGAGCGCGACTCGAGGCTGTACGCCATCGTGGCACGATCGAGGATCATGAGCGACTGGCCGGGGAGCCGCGACATGACGTCCACGTACATCATGCGGTCCGCCGCCTCGGTGGCGTTCCCGGTCGCGTACAGGTCGAGCAGGCAGGTCTCGGGCCGCCGGCCGGCCAGCTTCGCGCGAAAGCCCGGCGTGTACAGCTCGGCCCGGCGGGCCTCGTTGAACCAGAAGTACTGCAGGCTTTCCGCGTAGCGCTCGCCGCCGGTCTTCCGGGCCATGAGGTCCACCCAGCGGAGCTTGTGGGTGAAGCTCTTGAAGGTGAACTGGTCCGGCAGCCGCTGGAGCACCTGGGTGGCGACCAGGTCGCGCACCACCTCGGGCACGGCCCGATAGGCGTCCAGCCAGCGGTCCGCGGCGTACCGATCGTAGCCGCCGAACAGCTCGTCCCCGCCGTCCCCGCCCAGCACGACCTTCACCTCGCGCGCCGTCATGCGGGAAAGGTGGAGCAGGCAGATCGAGAGCGGATCCGCGGGCTCGTCGAGCGCCGAGATCAGCCGCGGGAGGTCGGCGCCCACCTGGGGCGTCACTTCCTCCGCGAAGTGTCGCGTGCCGTACCGGCGCGCCACGGCCGCCGCGGCGGGCAGCTCGTTCAGGTCGCGATACGGGATCCCCATCGAGAACGTCCGCAGCTCGGGCCCCAGCACCTTGGCGGCGTGGGCCGCGATGAGCGTCGAATCGAGACCGCCGCTCAGGAACGCGCCGACCGGCACGTCGCTCGTGAGATGCAGCCGCACGGACTCGGCCAGGAGCTCGTCGATGCGCTCGAGGGTCTCCTCCTCGGAATACGTCCACTTCGGGCCGTAGGTCAGGTCCCAGTAGCGCTCGATCCGCGGCGGGGACCCGGTCTCCCAGATCATGAAATGGGCCGGCGGCAGCGCCCGGATGCGCTCGAAGAACGTGTCCGGCGGCTGGACGAAGCGGAGCGTCAGGTATTGATCGAGCGCATAGGGCGAGAGCGTCGCCAGGCTCGGATCCCGCGCCAGCAGTGCCTTGATCTCGGAGGCGAACGTGAGCCGCCCGTCCTGCACGGTGTAGAACAGCGGCTTCTGGCCGAAGTGGTCGCGGGCGAGCAGCAGCCGCCGGCGGCGCCGGTCCCAGATGGCGATGCCGAACATGCCGCGCAGCCGCTGGAGCATGCGCTCGCCCTCGTCCTCGTACAGATGGACCAGGACCTCGGTGTCGCTGCGCGTGCGGAACTGATGGCCGCGGGCCACCAGCTCGCGGTGCAGCGCTTCGTGATTGTAGATCTCACCGTTGAGGACGACCTGCACGCTCTCGTCCTCATTGCCCATCGGCTGGTGGCCACCCGCCAGGTCGATGATGCTGAGGCGGCGCATGCCGATCCCGGTGCCGCCCTCGACGAATGTGCCCGAGTCGTCGGGCCCGCGGTGGCGGATGGCATCGCACATCCGCAGCACCTCCGCCTCGGTGACCGGCCCGGGTCCGACCGTGCCTACGATGCCGCACATATCAGGCGACCTTCCTGCCCCAGGCGACCGCCATGTACCCCTCGGAGAACGGAATCAGCCGGTCCAGCATGGTCCACGCCCTGAGCGCGGGGTAGACGGCGGAATAGAGCTTGTAGGCCGTGCCCACCTTGTTGAGCGCATCGGCGGACATCGGCGCCGTGTCGCCGTGGAAATCCTGCTCCTTCTCGTCCTTGTCCTGCATCGCCTTCCGGTGGTAGGCGTAGTTGAGCAGATCCTCGAGCGATTCGGTAAAGAACCGGCAGTAGGTGCTCTGGCCCTGCACCCGAAGGCCGTGTCGCTCCATGATGGCCCGCGCCGCGGGCAGGGGGTAGCCGTCACGGGCGTGGCCGAAGCCCTCCTGGTCGGCGGTGAACCCGAGCGCGCGCTTGAGCGCGAAGCCGGGCCGGCCCGGGTCGCCCTTGGGCGCCATGAACAGGAAGTCGCCGCCGGGCTTGAGCACGCGCACCATCTCGGCGAAGAAGGTCTCGTCGTCCTTGATGTGCTCGAGGAAGTTGATCGCCGCGACCAGGTCGAACGCCTCGGCCTTGAAGGGGAGCTGGCGCTCCCCGATCTGGAGCACCCGGTCGCCGACCAGCTGCTTGCGCCGAGCGGGCGTGATCGCGCTCGAAGTCGGCGCTGACCCAGGTGCCGCCGCGCTCACGGAGGAAGTGCGAGGTCAGGCCCGTGCCGCAGCCCAGCTCGAGACAGAGCCGTCCGTGCACCTCCGGCAGGTGGCCGAGAAGGGCGTCCACGGTCTGCCGCTTCTTGAGCGACCGGCGAAAGAGCTGCAGCTGCCACGGTTCTGCCACGACCGTCTCCTTCATGCCTTGAGCGTGAGTCCCGGCGCGAGGCCCCTTGCATGCACGCTAGTTCAGCGCCCCCGACCGCCGGTAGTCCTCGTACGTACGGCGGACGCCCTCGTCGAGCTCCACGCGAGGCGTCCAATCCAGCAGACGCCGGGCCCGCGAGGTATCGAACGCCGAATCGGAGGTGAAGAAATCCATCCGGCGCCGGTAGATCGGCGGATCCAGCTTCAGCACCTGGCAGACGTCTTCGACCACCGCCGCGGCGGCCAGCATCGGCGCGAGCGGGAGCCGGCGGCCGAAGCGCCCGCTCCCCGTGGCCCGGCGGACCTCTTCGATCAGCTCGCGCAGGGTGCAGGGCCGCGGCCCCGCCACGATCATCGCCTCACCGACCGCGGCCGGCCGCTCGCACGCGGCGAAGAAGGCCGACACGACGTCGTCCACGTAGACCATGTGCCGCCGGCCCGCGCCGTCGCCGAAGAGCGGGAATCGCCCGGCGCTCACACCCCGGAACAGCTTGAGCAGCCGCTGGTCGCGCGGACCGTACACGTCCGCGGGACGCAGGATCGTGAACGGCACCTTGAGGCTCGGGGCGAGCTCTCGGACCAGCCGCTCGGCCGCCACCTTCGTCCGCTCGTAGGCGTTGCCCGGGTGGAGCGGCGATGCCTCGGTGGTGAT
Source organism: uncultured Gemmatimonadales bacterium (assembly GCA_963697755.1). GTDB lineage: Bacteria > Gemmatimonadota > Gemmatimonadetes > Gemmatimonadales > GWC2-71-9 > CAVVWJ01. Next base: position 328,374 of record CAVOPE010000001.1, read on the forward strand.
GCCCGGCGCGCGATGCCCGTAGATCCCGATCGTGCCGCAGTACACGAACCGCTCGACCCGTCCCGCGCCGGCCGCCTGCAGCAGTCGCCGCGTGCCCTCGAGATTCACCGTCTCGAAGAACTCGTCGCTCTTGCCGCCTTCCCGCATCGCGACCGCGAGGTGGAACACGTGCGTGACCCCGCGCATGGCCCGCTGACACAGCTCCGCGTCGGTGATGCTGCCGGGGATGATCTCGACGCCCTGGCGCGCCAGCAGCTCGGCATTGGCGCGCTCCTCGGGGCGGTCGGCCAGGCCGAGCACCGCGACGTCCGACCCGCGCCGGCGTCCCTCCTCCGCGAGGTGCGAGCCGATGAAGCCGGTGCCGCCGGTGACCAGCAGCTTCATCCCAGCCGGTCCGCCAGCACGGCGACTATCCGCTCGCTGGCGTGCCCGTCACCGTAGGGATTCACGGCGTTGGCCATCCGCGCATACGCCTCGGGCGACGTGAGCAGCTCGCTCGCCACCGAGACGATGCGCTCGCGGTTGGTACCCACGACCATCGCCGTGCCCGCCTGCACGCCCTCGGGCCGCTCGGTCACCTCGCGCAGCACCAGCACCGGCTTGCCGAGCGAGGGCGCTTCCTCCTGCACGCCGCCGCTGTCGGTCAGGACGAGGTCCGCGCGCGACAGCAGGTGCACGAACTCCTCGTAGTCCACCGGCGGAATCAGATGCATACCCGGCAGGTCGCACAGCAGGGATTCCACCGTCTGCTTGACCTCGGGGTTCGGATGGACCGGCAGCACGAACTGGAGCTCCGGAAACCGGCCGGCGAGGTCCCGGATGGCGCCGCAGGTGGAGCGGAGGGGCGCGCCGAAGCTCTCGCGCCGGTGGGTCGTGACGAGCACGACCCGGCGATGCGGATCCAGCGCGGCGAGCGCCGGCGTCCGGAACCGGTAGTCGGGGCGCACCGTCTGCAGCAGGGCGTCGATCACGGTGTTGCCCGTGAGGTAGACGTCCCCTTCGGCGATCCCCTCGGCGAGCAGTGCGTCGCGGGCGGCCGCGGTGGGCGGGAAGTGCAACGCGGCGATCCGGGTGGTCAGCACCCGGTTCATCTCCTCCGGGAACGGCTGCCAGCGATCGCCGGTGCGGAGGCCCGCCTCCACGTGCCCCGTCGGGATCCGCTCGAGGAACGCCGCCAGCGCGGCGGCGAAGGTCGTGGTCGTGTCACCCTGCACCAGGATCACGTCGGGGCGCACCCGACGGAGGAGCGGCGGAAGGCGGTCCAGGATGCCCGCGGCGATGCCGGCGGGGGTCTGTCCGGGTACCATCAGATCGAGGTCGACGTCGGCCTTGAGGTCGAAGACCTCGAGCACCTGGTCCAGCATCGTCCGATGCTGGGCCGACACGCAGACCAGGCTCTCGAAGCGATCCGGCGCGGCTCGGAGCGCGCGCACGACCGGGGCCATCTTGATCGCCTCCGGCCTGGTGCCGAAGACGCTGAGCACGCGGATCATCGGGCGGGTGTGGCGGTCTGCAGGCGCTCGGCGAGCGTCTGCATGGTCACGAACCGGAAGCCGCGCTCGACCACGCGAGCGAACACCTTGCGGAGTACCGCTTCGCGGACCCCCTCGTAGCACGGATGGCCGTACAGGATCACCTCGTCGTGGGTCTCCAGGTGCTCGTCCAGCTGGCGCATCACCTCGGAGTCGGGCGTCTGGCGCGCGCCGTGGTACTCGAGGAACGGGATGGTGCGTGGGCCGGACAGGGTCACCGGGATGGTCCAGTGCCGGAGGGCACGGCCGCCGGCCGTGGCGCGGTGGGGCTCGCCCCCGATGCCGTCGCCGTTGTAGGCGAAGCCGAGGCGGTCCAGCAGCAGCATGACCCGTTCGTCCGAGTAGAAGCCCGGCGACGAGAAGCCGACCGGCCGCCCGAAGTGACGGACGAAGTGAGCGTAGGACTCCTCGACGTCCGCGGCGAGCTCCGCGTCCGTCAACTGATCGAACCGGCGGCTCCAGATCACGTGGTCCATGCCGCCGTGCAGCCCCAGCTCGTGGCCTTCGGCCTGGAGCGCCTGGATCGCCGGGACGAAGCTCAAGCCGACCGGGCGGGAAAGCGCCGTCTCGACCAGGAACCTGGGCCATCCCGTCTTCTTGATGAGGTGCACCGCGTCTCGATCGGCCAACTTGGCCTTGGAACGCGTGACCCCCTTGCCCAGCCATTCGCGCAGGTTGGTGGACCGGCCCAGGTTGATGAAGAAGGTGTTGGGGACGCCGAAATCCCGGCAGACGGCCCGGATGCGGGGCAACCCGTCGGTAATGCAGACTCGATGATCAACGTCCCAGCGAAACGAGAACAGCCGATCCGTCACCGCCCCATCCTCGACGCCGCCGTCGCGTAGATCCCCTCGAACTGCTCGGCAGTGCGATCCCAGTCGAACAGGCGCAGCGCGCGCTCACGCCCGGCGCGTCCCATGGCCGCGGCCCGCGCGGGATCGGCCAGCAGGGCGCCGATCGCCTCGGCCAGGGCGGCGGAATCCCCCCGCGGGACGATGAGGCCGGTGACGCCGTGCTCGACGACCTCGGGCAGGCCCCCCGCGTCGCTCGCGACGACCGCCGTCTCGCATCCCATGGCTTCGGCCGCGGGAATGCCGAATCCTTCCTCCAGGGATGGAATGACCGACACGGCGGCGGCGCGGTAGTACGGCGGCAGGTCGGTGTTGGGCACCCAGCCGAGGAAGGTGACGTCCTTCGCCACGCCGAGGCTTTCGGCCAGCTTGATCAGCTCGGGGCGCTCGAAGCCGTCACCTGCAACCACCACTTGGAGGTCGGGGAAGCGCGGCTTGAGCTTGGCCGCCGCCTCGATCAGAAAGCGGATCCCTTTGCGCGGGAAGAGCTGTCGGCACGCGAAGATCATGTTCGGGCCGTAGCGCGGATCGCCCGCGCGGCTCGCCCCGGCGGGCGTCGCCGGGCTGAAGCGGCGGAGGTCCGTGCCGTTGAACACGAGGTGGATCAGCTCGTCCGGTGCGCCGGCCCGGAGCGCGTGCTGGCGACAATCGTCGGTGATGGCCGTGAGCGCGCCCGCGTGGCGGAGGGTCCAGCGAAGCGCCGGCCGCACGTACCAGCGGGTTGGGAAGTCGTACCCCTGCTCCGGATTCACGTACACGTCGCCGCCGTGCATCGTGATCACGCTCGGCAGACCGAGCTTCTGCGCGGCCTTTACGGCCGCCGGCCCGGTCGGGATGGCCCAGTGCGCGTGGATGACGTCGGCGCCTTGCGCCTTCGCCACGCTGAGCGTGGTCCGGTACTGCGCTTCGAGGTAGTGCGCCATGACGGCCAGGCGCGCGATCTTACCGGCGACGTTGACCCGGCTCTGCGCCACGCGCCCGTACGTCAGGTCCACGGGCAGCTCGAGCGGGAAGCGGACGACCTTGACGCCATCGAAGTTGTCGACGTCCGACATGGTGGAGTTGCCCGGCGTCACAACCGTGACCTGGTGGCCCCGGCGCGCGAGGTGCCGGTTGATGTCGTGAACGTACGTGGCCTGGGTATCGGTCGCGTGCTGCGGATACCAATAGGTGGGACAAATGATCCGCAATGATGCTGTGGGCCCCCCGCCCGGGAGCGGAGCTCGCCTGGTGCGCTGAAACTCCACTCCGGCTGTCGTCATCTATAGACCTCACAAGACCGTTCGGCAGAGGCGAAGCGTAGAGCGACAGGCCCGAAAGATCAACATTCATGCCAATTTGGGCCTTGCGAGCCACCCCCTTTGACCCCGGTGGGGCTCCTCGAGCCATCGGCTCCACATGCCGAGCCTGTGCAACACTCCGTTGCCGCCGCTCTGCGATGCGTCGCCCGCCCGACTGGTCCGAACCCCTGTTGCAACCGCCGACTCCCGCCGGCCCAGAGCGCTCCGTACGTGCGCCGCCCCCCTCAACGCCCGCTCGATCGTGACGGCGCCCCACTGCAAGTTATGGCATCGGTCTGGGAATCCATACTCCGGGTGCGACTTCTGCCGCCCCTCGAGCCCGAGGCGAGTGCCATGCCGCCGTGGCGATGCCCTCCGTTTGCCGCCAAATGCACCGCGACCATGCACGAGCGGGTTGGGGAGAAATTGACGCAACCGGAGGTACGGGACGGGTGAGCGAGCTGGTGAAGGTGGTGGGGGCGACTCGAAGGCGGGTGACCCTCGGCTACCGCATCCGCCTCAGGGTGTTGCAGCCGAGTCCGTAGGCTTCCCCTCCAGCAGCGCGCGCACTTTGTTGGCGAGGTCTTCCTGGGTGAACGGCTTGGCCAGGAACGGCGCGCCAGGCTCGAGCAGGCCCCCCTGGAACACCTCCGACGCGAAGCCCGACATGTACAGGATCGGTTTGCCCGGCCACCGCTGCTCGACGTGGCGCCCGAGCTCGCGCCCGTTCATCCCGGGCATCTTGATGTCGGTGAGGACGAGGTGGATGGGTCCCGGGTGCTGCTCGATCGCGGCGAGGGCTTCGCGGCCGTGTCGTGCCTCGATGGCCTGATAGCCGGTCCATGTCAGCATGCGCACGGCCAGTCGGCGCACCGCCTCTTCATCATCCACGACCAGCACAGTGTACCCACCCAGGGGGCGGTCTCCCTGCGCAGCGTGAGCAGTCAAACGCGGGACTCCATGGCTAGTCCGTTCCGGAGCGGCGGGATGTGGATGTGGGAAATTTGTCCCGTCCTGTGCCCACCGCAAGATCTCGAGCACCAGCAGTCGCCGGGGCCGCTGGGGGAGACGGACCGTCGGTGGCCTCGACCGATCCGCTGGGGCCGGAGACGCACGTGGCGCCACGGACTCGCACGGTCGTGGGGACGGCTGAGGTTGTACCAGCGGTGAGCCGCGACGAAGACTCGGGCGTGCGCGGCACCGGCCGGGCGGCCGGCTAGGCGGGGAGCTCCGCGGCGGGCGGATCAGTCCGGCGGGTGCGGGTGGACGTCCTCGTCACCGTCTCACCTCCGCGGAACGTGAAGTGGGCATCGCACGGGACACGTGGCTCGGGGTGCCACCTCGGCTCGCCCTCGCTGAGCTGTGCCAGCACGGTCCGACTCAGCCAGGCGGCCGGGTACCACCGCGCCGGATCCAGCGTGGGATACCACTCCCGGTATTCGGCCTTGAGCTGTCCCTCGCGTTCAGGCATAACGTCCTCAAGGTCCTGGTGGCCGGCCGTCCAGCATCCATCCAATTATCGCCCGGATCGCGCCGCAGCACCGTGACCATGCTCACTTCCGGCGGGCCACGGGGTTGCCGGGCATGCCGATGCCCCGCTGCCCGGTGAGTTTACCCGCCGATGGAGTCCTGGCCTTTTCCCGCTGCGGCCTCCGTTGAGGTAGTGTCCGTGCTGACCTCTGGCCCGGGATACGAGACTCTCCGCTCGATTCGGCTGTCCGGAACAAGCCACATCAGGGCGCCGACCACATACAATGCCCCTGCCATCCAGGGGTGCACAAACGCCAGGGGAATCCCGATGGCATAGATCAGCAGAGAGATCTTGCCCTTCCGATCGCTCCCGACCGCCGCTCCCAGCGTCGAGTCCGGGCCCTCCTGACGGAGTATCGCGTGCTGGAGCAGCAAGTACGCGATCCCGGCCAGCAGCAGGATCACTCCGTAGGCCGCCGTCGGGGCTGGCGCGAAATGATTCTCCCCCATCCAGCCCGTGACGAACGGCACCAGCGAAAGCCAGAACAGCAGGTGCAGGTTGGCCCACAGGATCGCGCCATTCACCCCGTGGGTGACATACAGCATGTGGTGGTGATTGCTCCAGTAGATACCGAGGTAGAGGAAACTGAGCGCGTAGCTCAGGAACACCGGAATCAACGGCCGCAGCGCGGTGAGCTCGACACCGTGTGGGACCTCGATCTCCAGCACCATGATGGTGATGATGATCGCCAGAACGCCATCGCTGAATACTTCCATTCGAAACTTGCTCATCACTCCGCCTGTGGACGGGGTCTGAGCTGCCAGGTGGGTACTCCACCGTGATCATCAGAGCACGCGCTGTTCGCCGACTACGGACGCGAGCGGGTGATGGGGAACGTAGAAGGGTGGATGGCTGATGTAATCGCGCGCGGTCAGATCCCCTCCTCGCGCGTCGCGCCGCCTCCTGCCACCGCGCGCTGCTCTCCGTATTCGACGCTCCGCACTTCCGGCACCGCTCGCCGGCGCAGCTCGGCTGCGAGCTGATCCACCGGCAGGCGCTTCCGCGGACGAACGTCGTACACCAGCACGCCCGCCCCATCCTCGCGAGTGCCCTGCTCCACGAGGGTCCAGCGCTTCGCGTCCGCTTCGAGCACCGCCTCCACCTCTTTTCTCCCGGCCGCGATGCTCCGGACCACGATCCGGAACCGATGCCGCGGCTTGGTGTCCGCGTCCGGAGCGACCGACGGTTCGGGACGGGTGGCGAGTTGGACCTGGTCCTCGGTTTGATGGGTCTCGTCATCGGTAAGCATTCGCCGCAGGCTGGCGGAATAGTCCTCCACCAGATCCAGCCGCCAGAGAATCAGCTCGAGCACGCAGAACAGGATCGACAGCAGGAGTCCCACGCCCAGCTCGCGGATCCCGGCAGAGAAGCCGATGCCGACGGCGGTGAAGATGTAGACGGCGTCGCGGGACTCCTTGAGGTTGCTGCGGAACCGGATGGCCGCGACCACGCCGGCGAGGCTGAAGGCCAGCGCCAGGCTGTCGTGCACCATCGAGAGGATCGCCGTGACCGCGAGCGGCAGCACGATGACCGTCTGCAGCAGCGAATGGTCGAACTTGGTGCGGGTCCGGGTGCGCAGGTACACGAACACGAGGGGAAACACCAGCAGCACCGCCGCGATCATGAAGAGGCCGGCCTCGACCCAGCCAAGGGCTAGCCAACCCAGGTATCGCCGCAGCGCCTCCGCGGAGGCGAGCATTCCATGACCGCGTAGCGGCTCCGGGGCCGTGGCTTCGTCGCGTGATGGCACGCCGCTCACGGCCCAGGTGGCGAGCACGAACAGGATGGCGACCGCGCCGTAATAGGCGATCAGGCGAGCCACCGCCGGCCACAAGGGCGGTGGGTTCGCTCGGCCGGACGGGGTACGGTTCGCCCTCATGGTCGAAGATGCTCTCGCGTTCGGGGATGGCGCCAGCGCGGCAATGAATGAGGCAGGCGGCGCCGGCCGGGGTGATTGCCGGGACAAGAGACATGACCTCCTACGGCAGAGTCAGTCACTTGCAGTTGGCCCCTGGCGCCGTAAGCGCACGCAGAGAAGACGATGAAAGTCCTTGAAAGGGGTCCTTGTTGCAGCTTCCGTCAACCCGCCACAAAATCCAACGTGTCGGTACTGACTGTCACCCATGTCTTCAGACTTAACCGACACCGATGTCCTGGGCTATTCTGCCGCCCGGCACTCAGGCTGTCAACTTGCTAAGAGACCAGGACGTGTTCAGGTCCTGCACCTTCGCGGTACTCTGCGCGCGCCGGCGTGCCCCTGGCGCGCATTCAGAGCTCATGGGCCACGCGACCCTGGCCATGACGGCCCGATACAGCCTCCCCGTTTCCTTCGATCGCGCACGACGGCTGCCTTCGCCTAGACTCGCCTGCCTGCCCTCATTTTTGCCCGCGGTGTACGATGCAGCAAGGTGTACACGTAGCTACCGCACTTGCCTGTCCTCCGCCATCTGGCGAATTTACCCGCCGCTGGGAGTGGTGGCCGAGTGGCTGAAGGCACCGGTTTGCTAAGTGCACCGGTGCCTTTTCCGTTGTGTCCCGCTGAGTCCGCTTCCCTCTGCCCTGCCCCGCTAGCTAGTCCGCTTCCCTACTGAATCCGTCCGTTTCCCCTCCTGTCTGTCTGAAGAATGTCTGAAGTGCTCGGGAGCCTGCAGGGCCAGCGCTCACGGGGCCCTTTACCCCTCGTTTGGACTGCGACCGTGCAACCGGACCGCCCATGCCGGTCATCCGCGGTCTCATGCGCCAGGTTTGGGTTGCTGTGCCTGATCTCGAGCTGCGGCTGACGTGCCCGCGGGTGTGCAAATAGCTCCTACATGAACGCCTTTTCACATCGGGTTCACGCCCCCTTCGGCCCCCCGGCTGCACTTTCCTTCACAAGCGATCACTCGGCCGCTGTCCGAAACACGTTGGTCTGCGTTCGCCGGTTGGGGTGACGCGGTACTCACTATGCGGGAGGCCCTTATGAGATACCGCCTACTGTTGCCGGGCGCACTGGCACTGAGTGCGCTCGGGCTCGCTGCGTGCGGCGACGACATTACGACGCAGCCCAACCTACCGAAGGAACCCCCAGCCGCAGTACCCGAGCTGACGGTGACCAGTAATACTTGGATCACCCGAGCCAACATGAATAACCGGACGGATCTCGCCGTCGCCACCGTGACGAACGCGGCGGGGCAGTCCATCGTCTACGCCATCGGTGGACTCAACCCCAACCGTGTGCCGCTCGCGAAAACCACGGCCTACAACGTCTCCACGAACACCTGGACCTTCCGTCGCCCCCAGCCTATCCCGTTGGCTCAGACCAATGGCGCGGCCGTTCTCAACGGCAAGATCTACGTCTCGGGAGGATTCTCCGACTACAGTCAGTCTGAGCTCTCGATCCGCCTCTACATGTACGATCCTGCTGCGAATGCGTGGACCCGGAAGCGTGATCTCCCGATCCTTCATGACGCCCACGGGGGCCCCTCGTCCTTGTTTGGAGCCCGCGGCGTGAGCGGAGTGATCAAGGGCCGGCTCTACGTCGTCACCGGGTGTTTCATGCAGCTCTTCGAGCCGGCGGTCTTTGCTCAAGAGGTGTGTGGACCAGGGCTCTTCCGGTACAATCCGGTCACGGACAAGTGGACCATTCTTCCCTCCCCTCCTTTCGGCAACGATGCGCATTCGCCTTACGCTGGCGGCGTCATCGGGGGAAAGTTCTACGTCATGGGAGGGTCGTCGCACACGCACGACGGTCGGTTCGCAGTGTATGATCCCGCCACGAACCAGTGGACGTCCAAGACCTCACTCGCACTCGCCCGTCCAGGAGCGGCAACCGCGGTCCAGGACTCCAAGCTGTACGTCATGGGTGGCAGTCGCTACAACGCGGCGACCGACGCCATCGAGACGCTCGACGTGACCATCGTCTATGATCCGGCCACGGACGCCTGGACGCGGCGCGCTTCCATGCCGGCACCCCGCACCGGCATCGCGGCCGCCAAGGTGTGGCTCGACGGCCGGCCGCGGATCGAGGTGCTCGGCGGGATCTCGCCCGGCAACAACCTACAGTACATCCCATAGCAGTCTGCCCTTCCAGCACAGCGCCTCACCTCCGGGCGGGGCGTTCGTGTATTTGGGAGACGCTCGACGGGGTCGAAGGCCGCAGAGGCCGCCGAGGAGGCTTGGCAATCCCGGGTTGGACGCCAGCGCGAGCTGAGTGGGTCCCTCCGCAGATCTTCTTTCCGTAGAACAAGAGGAGAGCTAGCGTCCGCGGACGAGCTCCAATGGCGCCTAGAGGCCCTCCGGGCTCAATGGCGACCGTTCTTCGCGCTCTTCCCAGTCCGCCTGCGTCCGCTCATGCCTGCCCTGTCTGCACCCAATGCGAAGGTCCTCTCAGCCCTGGCGCCAGGCGCTTGAGTGCCGTGAGCACGTCGAGGTCTTGTCGATGCCTAAGTCGCGTGGCTAAGTGCTGGCGAACATCTTGTCCGTTCCCTCTCAATTGCGAGGGTCAGCAGTGCAGGATGCACGCCCAGAGGATTAGACATGTGCAGGATGTTCAGGCGAAGCTGGCACAGATACTTGCACACCCGCTAATCAGGCAGCGGCCAGAGGTCGGGAGGTGTACGTCACGCCCGCTCTCTCCAGCCTCAGCGCGAGCCACGAGGCGTGCGCTGGACAAAGGGAGTGCTCCTTCCCGGGGACCTCCGCCGGCGCCCGCATGACGGCGGCGGCCGGCTTCCCACACCCGGGGATTTCACAGACTGGAATTGAGGGATGGGCACTCATATGAGGGGGCCCCACCGTGGCTGTACCCGGTAGCTGGTGAGAGGCCCTACTACGGTGACGCCATAATGAAGGCGGCCCGCACTCCCGGGGGGTCCGCGGCCGATCGACGAACCGGTTACCGGAGTGGGGAATTCACTTCCGCCGTTTCCGGCCCCCTCTATGTTGACCGTCGATCCTCACAGCCAACGCTTCTGGAGTCAGCAGAGTTTGGGGTCCGCTCTCCTGCTAGCCCGCTAGCTACAAGCCCAGATTAGGCATCAGTGTCAGGACAAGTCATCGACCGAGCAATTCCGCACCCGTCCATCGATGATGCGTTGACCGAACTCACAACAACCCGTGATGGCCGATTCTTCTGTGGGATAGGTGCTAGGGCCGCTGAAGGCCCGCAAGTCCGTATTGCGGCCAATCAAGAGATCAAGCGTCCAGCGTCCGGAGCCATGTACCTGAAACGTGCGCGCCGTGATGGTAAAGCCCTTGTACAAGACCGGATTCAACTGAGGCCTGGGTAGAGGACTCTTGAAGTATACTGAGTTGTACCCTGGGCCAACATGTGGCTGAGTTTGACGGGCAGCCGCGCACTCGAAGCCGGTGCGGAAGCTGGTCTCCTATCGGTTGTGGGCGCAGTACAGCAGCCGCGCGAGGGGACGGTCACGCCCCGCCCGTCTGGCGATCCGCCCAGTCCCGCTCGGTGACGTCCCGGGCCACCGCGTAGATCAGCCCAGTGGCTGGCTCCGGGTACGACGTCCACTCTAGCCGCCGGTAGTTGCCGTCCTTGCAGCGATAGCGATTCTGGAAACAGATGGTCTCGAGACCGTTGGCGAGCTTGCTCACCTCAGCGATTGTGTCGCTCCGGTCCTCAGGGTGGATTAGCTCGACGAAGGGGATTTTCAGCAGTTCCACCGTGGTGTAGCCCAAGACACGCTCGAAGGAGGGATTGACCAGCTTGAAATAGCCGTCGATCCCTGCGATGCAGAGCATGTCCAGGGCATAGTTGAAGAACCGATCCAGGTCGTAGCGGGTATACTCGCCGGTGGCAGCCTCGCTCACCGAGACGCCGCAGAGGGGGCAGTAACGCGCGCCCTCGGCCAGCGGTGCCTGGCATCGCAGGCACGAGCCTTGAGAATCTCTTGTTGGGATCGTCTCCATGATCGCGCACCTCCCCCAAGCTACGCCTACAGCGGGGCGATGCGGCCGGGCGCACTCCCGCTCACCGTCCAGTATGCCGGGGTCGCCAGATACCAGGTGTGCGCAGGCTCACTCAATGGCAGTCGAGATCTTTCATTGTCGGCCGCGTCGACCACTGTCCGACTGCACTCAATGACCGCGCTCGACATGGACGGTATGATGTGAAAATCCATCCTGGCGGACCCTACCATCTGCCCGCAACGCAGGGTCACACCTACACCGGCGTGCTGAGCTCGTCCGCGCGTCGACGACGAGATGCCGAAATCGTCAGGGTCCTGCTACTTCCGGGCCCAAGCTACCAGCGACACCACCCTTTAGGACAACTTAGGACAACAAGCCGGTCGTCCCGGCTATGAGCCTAACAACTCAATGGCTCCTCAGGTCTTGAGTCTCTTGGTCTTGGTCTCTGCGAGACCTGTCTTGATTGGGACCTTCACAGCATCCTCCATCGGATCTTTGAAAGGTACCTCGATTCGCAGCAGGCCGTGCTCGTAGGTCGCTTCGGCTTTATGAGGTTTTACCGGCCAACCTAAGGCCAGCGCGGCAACATACTCGATGTCCCTTGCTGGCGCGGTGAGGTGGACGCTGTCTTCCAGGATCTTCAAATCGATGGTATCTGATGGCGCTCCAGGGATGGCGAACTCCACCATGAGCCTATGGTTCTCCCCGTCAGCATACGCAACTGTATCAGGCGCAACCTTCATCCGAACTTCCGGCATTTTGACACCCTCCTGATGTGGCTTCTACAGGCGTGTAATAGACGAAAGGCGATGTTGCCTTTCCGCGTCAGGCAATCACCCGCAGGCCTCCTGCCCGCAGGGAAAGGAGACACTGCCGTGCGCTTCCGCCACTGGGACATCCCACAGCTCGTCGATCGGAATCGTGAACAGGTTGGTCAGCCGCGTCCGTCCCGCGTAGTCGTACGCTCAGTTGAAGAGACCCGCGCATGGGACCGCCGGGGGAAGAGGGTCTGCGAGGGAAGGCGTGCGACGCGGGGCAGGCGGACGCCAGGTACCCCCATCGGCGGCCTCGGCGATCGTGGGTCCTTCGAGGCGTCGGGCAGAGTCGACGGCGTCGCGGAGGAGGCGAGGACCCGTGGCTTTGCGGCCCCGGCTTTCGCCGGGTGTGCCGTTGGCGAGGGAGAGCGTGACAGAGTTACGAGGCGGTACCACGGCTGTCAACTATCGCCACTCCGGCGGCACGCTGCCGTGAGACTCAGCTTGGCGCGGCTTCGGGTGGAATAGCTCTCCGCGGCCTTCCATCTGGGTATACGCACGGTTCTCCACCTTGAGCCACACCGTCGAGTGCGCGTAGGGGTCCATCTTCCGCTGCCACGATGCCTCGAGGTCAAGCTGCTCGGCTGCGCGGAAGAGGTCTCGCCCCGGCCGCTCCACCCCGAACACCTTAGAGATCACGGCCGAGTGGCTGAAAGCACCGGTAGGCCTTAACCCGGCAGGCCAAGTGGTGGGCAATAGTCAGACGCTCACCGATCAGACTCACGCCACGCTCTGGACGCGAAATAGGCAGCCGCGGCAGCGTTAGCGGGCTTCTGAGCATCTCGGCACCAGCCTAGCAGAACGATGGTCCAAGCCGCTGGCCGAGCGGGACCAGATCACTCCTCCCCGAAGTGCTGGTGGCGACGGTCTCCCGGCTACTCAACCGCGCGGATGAGCAGGGACGTCGCCTCCAGTAGCGCACACGTCTTCGCGCGACCGGACGTGATCCGTCAGGCCGGGCGCCGGGGTTACACCCGGAACCGCAAGAGCTAAGGGCGAGGGTTGACAGACGTCAGCCCTCGCTAATTTTGCGAGAGTTAGACCCCTACCCCGCTCGCCAGCGTCGGCTGGCGTCCGTGCGTTCTGTGACCGGGAACGTGACCACACCGGGAGGAGACGAGCGATGGCCGAGAACGACTGGAAACCCCCTGAGGACTTCGATGAGAAGATCAGAGCGTGGATGACGGCTCAGGGCTGGACCGCGAACTCCACGCGCGACTACTTCGACGAGGAGGTGTACGCGTGGCGCCAGGACACCTCGTCCGGTAGCTCGCCCACGTTGTGGATCGCGCGCGCCGTCATCGAAACTCACAAGGCGAGCCACGTGGTCCGGGAGCTCGATCGACTCGGCGTCGCGGACCGCATGCGGAGCCATCCCAAGGCCCGTTTCATGGTGACGCAAGAGGCGGGGCAGATCGTGGTCAAAACCTGGCCACACTCAGAATAGTCCTCCCCACCAGCGCAGGAGGGGACCGTGGATCCAGAGGAGGTCGGGTTGTGACCGCAGAACGGGACGGTCCGAGGCTGGTCGAGGATGTACGCCTAGACGTCGCCGGCGCGACCGATATCGGCAAAGCTCGACAAAACAACGAGGACCAGTACCTCATTGCCCGAGCGCGCTGTTGCTGCTGGTGGCCGATGGCGTAGGAGGCGGGAAGGGTGGCGAGGAGGCAAGCAGCCGGACGCTTGATACGATTGTACGGTACCTCGCTGGCTCCTCGTTGTTCTTTTCCAACCTCGAGAAGGAAGGTCAGCGTGCGCTTCTGCACGATTTGACGCTTTCCGTGCAGGGGAGCCACGCTGCCGTGCGGAACGAAGCGGCGGAGCGCACGGGCCTCCAGGGCATGGCCACCACGCTCACATGGTCCTCGTCCTCTGGCCTCGGGCCTACGTCGTCCAAATAGGCGACAGCCGCTGCTACCACCTGCGCCCGCCGACCCTAACGCAAGTCACCAAGGATCAGACGCTGGCCCAGGAAATGATCGATCAGGGCCTGCTCCCGGCCGGGTCGGCCGAACGGTCGCCACTGAGCCACAAGGCAGACTCGGCCAAAGAAGCGTGTACCTGGTTGATCGATGCCGCACTAAGGGACGGCGGCAGCGATAACGTCACGGTGGTTGTGACCCGCCTGCTCAGCTCATCGCCGTCTGAAGGAGAAAGTATCCGGGATACTGTCTTGTCGATGCGTAAGCCGCGTGGCTAGCGGCTGGGGACATTTCGGCGGCTTCAAGGGGGAATGAGGGGGTGAAGTGTGCAGGACGCACAGCCGAAAGGCCAGATACGTGCAGGATCATCGGGGGAAGTTGGCACAGAAGTTTGCACACATTTCGGACGAGCCTGCTATCTCACTGAACTCAGGTCGCCGCGACCTGAGTTGTCAGCGCAGGTACATGGAGTGCCCGACAGTGTCTTCATCGAAGCGGTACCCATGCAGGAAGTCAAAAAGGAGCAGGTTTCCGGCCTAATCGGGTGTCTGGCCGTTCCCCGCTTTTCGAATCTCCCCCGCCGCGGAACCTGAAGTGGTCATCCGAGAGGACCCGATTAGCGCGGTTCGTGCCCTCGGCGCCAATCCCGCTATGGGTCGCGACAAGCTCGGTGAGATGGGCGGCAGACGTCCACATTCGGGCCGGCAGAAAGGGGTACAACTCTGCGGCGGCCGGTCTAAGTGCTGCCTCCCGGACGGGTTGGGTCATTGCGCCTCATCCACAACCGTTGCTCCTCCGCAACGTCTCGACTGCTGCACCCTCCGGACACACCATGCTCCGGTGGCGCTTACGGGCATGCATAGGGCCCGGCGATTAGGCTAGGCTGTGATTTGGCCCACCTCAGCCCGTCACATTCTCCTGCCGCGCGTGCGGCGGGGATCTTGCACCATCGGAAGGCTCATCAGGGAGCCCCATTCACAAGACTAGGCCGAGGTCTCTTGTGGCTGAGCCGCATCCGGTATCCGAGCGCCCGATTACCGTCCTGGTGGCCGAGGACGAGGACCTCGTGCGACGGCTGGTGAGCCAGCTGCTGGGGAATGAGGGCTACCGCATCCTGGAGGCTCGGGACGGCGGGGAGGCACTCCACCTGGCGCACTTGGCGTTGCCGCACCTGCGCCTTGTGGTGACCGATGTGGTCATGCCTGGGATGGACGGATGGGCGCTGGGCCGGCGTCTCGCGGTCGATTGTCCGGCAGTCCCGGTGCTTTACATGTCGGCGTACCCCCGTGCTGACATCTTTCATCGCGGCCAGTCGAACTCATCCGTTCCGTTTCTCGAGAAGCCATTTTCGCCTGAGATTTTTCTCAAGACCGTGCGGGGCCTGCTCGAGCGGACGGGCACGCGCCCTGATGACTCGCTCTCCGGAACTCTCGGATCACCGGCTGCGCTGCTGCCCACACCGCCCCAGTCCTCAAGCCGCTCAAGTTCGCTGCAGCAGACCGATCCGATCGAAGCGCCAAGCTAGCCTGGCCGCAATTCGCGCTCTAGATTTGAGTGCAAGACCCCACAAAAAGATGTGTCAGCGTACCCTGCTCCCCAGCAGGCCCTATGGACGCGACCCCTACCCCTCCTCACGGCCCGATTTGGCAGGGCGCCTCCGTGCTGGTGGTGGACGACGAACCGTCCCTCCGTCAGGTCGTCCGCCGCACGCTCGAATCCGAAGGCTTTCACGTTGAAGAGGCGCCGGACGGCACGGCCGCGCTAAAACTCGTTCAAGCGCGCGCGGAGCCGTTCGATTTGGTCCTAACCGACCTCTCGATGCCGCACATCGATGGGCGCCAGCTCGCCGAGACGCTGCGACGGTATCGGCCGAGCGTCGCCCTCCTCTGCATGTCTGCCGATCCCGACGCTGTGCCGTACATCGAGTCGTCGGACACGCCCGTCCGGGTACTGCTCAAGCCGTTCACCTCCGACGACCTGTACCACGCGGTGAGGGACGCCATCACCCGCGCCACCGATCTCGCGGCCATCGCGGAGGCCGAAATTGTCCGGGCGCACGCCGGACTGAGCCAGCTCGCATTGGCGCTCGAGGCGAGTCGCACCATGCGGGTGCAGACGCTCGATCTCGTGGTCGCGGCCCGTGAGCTGCGGCGGGTGGCTGTTAGGACCCGTGAAGATTAGTGCGCCGCGAAACGAGCTTGTTCGGGGCTTCCACTCGCGCCCCGCCCTTGCCCACCTACCAAGCTCCGCTCGACGACGATCGCGTTCAAGACGATGGGCAATTACGTGGGACCAGCCAGGCCGCTATCCTGAATGATGCCCGAGAGAGATGATGTAAAGGCGAGCGACGATCTGAAGGCGAGGATTGACCTCCTGCTGCGGGAGAATGCGGCCGTTCGGGAGGCCTCCGACGAGTTGGTCAAGGAAGCCGCGCGCCTCCGGGCCAAGATTGATAAGCGTGAGGCGGACGAGCGACGGAAGAAGCCGAGACTACGGGGCAAGTGACCCAACCACGTTGTTCCGGTTAGGGGACGGCGGGCCCCTCACGCCTCCGACCGGTTCGGTTCCTGGCTCATTCTAGAGCGGGGGTGGGATCTCGCCAGGAAACACGCGAGCCCAGTCCTGCTGGAGCATCACCGCCGCCTCCGACCGGAGCTTGAAGGCCCGTTTGCCCACCTGAGCTCCCGCCTGGGCCACGGCCGCGTCATCGAGGCGCTTTCGCGCGCGGAACCAGGCGGCTTGCTCTTTTGCATCTCGTGCCATTGCGATGAGGGTTGGGCTCAGCACGCCCAGCTGCTTCAGGCCGGCGACCGCGGCGTCGATGGTGGTCAGGCGCTTGGTGAGTCCGGCAGCAGAGCTAAGTGGCTCCCGGGCCAGCCGCTCGAGTGTACATGCCCAGTATCGGCTCTCCGCCTGGTCGGCGATCCGGTGGGCGGTCGCATACAGGTCGGGCGAGGCCCCCCGTCCCAGGTGGTTGGCCCGTCGACGGAGCTGGTCCGGCTCCCAGCCCTTCATCGAGCCGGGGTGGGTGGCCTGCAGCTCGAGGTCAGCGGTGGCCCGCTCGAGCAGCGCCCGCTGTTCGGACGCGAGCTGGGCCTCCCACCCGGAGTCCTCGTCTGCGGCGTGCGTGACCGCAAGGCTCCCGCCGGCCGCGATGTCGAGCACCGCGCGCTGCGTCGCATGCCACTCGAGCACGCTCCAGACCAGGGTGTCGACCCCGGCGAGCGCCTGCTCATCCGGCAGGGCGGCCACGCGCCGCACCTCGGCGAGCCACTCCGCGAGCTCCGCCTCCGACAGGCTGGTCAGGACGCCGACGCTGGCCATCACGGCCGTGCCGCGCGAGGAGGCTCGGCCGGCTTGTCAGGCACCTGATCCGCCGTCGCCGGGACACCCAGGCTATCGAGCTGGCGTGCGGCCGCCACCATCTTCGCCCAGACCTTTCCGCCGTTCCTGCTGGCGTGATTGTCGATCTGCTTCCGCTTCTCACTCCGCCCCTACTGCCGCGGCATACTGTGGGCATACTGTGACCGAAGAAGCCAAACAAGCCCGGCGCCCGTGAGCGCGAGCACCAAGAAGTACCGCGCTGGGAGGCGGATCACGGTGTTGAGCAGCTTGGCGATGGCGTCAGTTACGACAACTGCGCCGACCTAGACCGGGGTCGGGGAGGCAGAGTTGGAAATCGTTCACCGCCTCGCGGACATCTTTCGACGACGCTCACCGACGTCCCGGCTCATCCCCGCCTCCCCTTCTCGTCCGGCACATACTCGAGCAGGTGGCCGGGCCCGACGTTGAAGGTCGCCCGGCGGTCGTTGTCATTGGATGGGCGCCTTCCGCGGGTCATCCGTCGAATTCACATAGGTGATCTCGAATGGCCCCGTGCTTCGGATCTCGATCATGGTCTTGCCCTTGGCGCGGACGAAGTGCGGGTGATGCGCCGCGACCGTCGCCACCTGGCCGGCGGGGAAGGGCCGCAAGCTCGCGTTACGCCAGTCCCGACCATCGCCCATCAGCAAGGTCCCTTCTAGAACCCTTATTCGCTCGCTGGTCGGGTGCCAGTGCGGCTTCACCTCGTAGCCATCTGGGAGGTCAGCCCGCAGGGTGAAGGAGCCGGCCTTCGACGGGTCGCCCCGGACCACCGCCGCGCGGGCGCCTTTTGGTAGGCCCGGCGGCTGGGGACCCCAATGGAGTGCCGCAGCCGCGGCGCTATCCTCGGCGCCGGCGGCGACGTGGCTCGTTTTGCGAACGGTATCCACGGCGATGGATGTGTCCGCCCGCACGATCGTGGTGTCCTTCACCGTCGAGCTCCTGATGACGGTGTCGGTGCCGGAGCGGGTGGCGTCATGCCGCCGCTCGCATCCCGCGAGTAGGGCGAGCACACCGAATGCTGCCAGCCACGTCCTCATGTGACACCTCCGATGGTCTGAGTCTATAGGGTCGCCTGCTGATGGGCAGGTCGGCTCTCCTGTGGTCACCCCCGCCTCCCGTTCTTCTCCGGCACATACTCGAGCAGGTCGCCGGGCCCGACGTTGAAGGTCGCACAGAGCACGTCCAGCGTCGTGCCATCCACCCATCAGACGCTCAATGGTGCCCATTGATCTAACTGAGGGCGTTGGGAGGCGTGACAAATCTAGCCAAGCCAGAGCGGGGCAACGAGAACCATCCCCGCCGCCCTGCTACGGGGCGGGCTGCCCTCATCTTTGCCCACAGCCGGGATACGTAGGTCTCCGGTTGGCGACCATATATCTTGATACCTTGCCTAAGCGTTCGCGCATAGTGATTTTCCGGTCGTTGGGAGTGGTGGCCGAGTGGCTGAAGGCACCGGTTTGCTAAGTGCACCGGTGCCTTTTCCGTTGTGTCCCGCTGAGTCCGCTCCCGTCTGCCCTGCCCCGTTCGCGCCGCCCCGCTCTCCCGCTGAATCCGAACCCCTACCAGCGTGTCTGTCTGAGTAGATGTCTGAGGCGACACGCGCCTGTCGCCTCCATCTACCACTTTCCTCATTCGAAGAGAGCAGCATGCGTCCGCAGCGTCCGCTTGCGCCGATTCGACTTGTCCGGCAGACAGTTAGGTGCGGACGGCAGCCCCGTCCGCCATGCGTCCGCCTGCGTCCGCAGCTTGCAGCCGTTCGGAGGAACTTGTGCCCAGCCGGAAGGACAACATCGACATCGTTCGTGGGATGACCCTGGCCGCCGCGGCGGCCGGGGCCAAGGGTGAGGCCGTGGTTACCGAGGTCACGGAGGACTTCGACAACGAGCAGCTCAAGATCCGCGTGCGCATCGGCAAGCGATCGGCGGTGTTCGCGGTCTACAACGCAGACGTGGAGCGTGTCCAGGGTGACCGAGCAGTGGCGAAGAAGCTCGAGCGACTGATTGAGGAGGCGCTATCGGAGATCCGCCGTTGATATTCCGCTGAGGGCGTCTAGATAGTGTCTTCCGCATCCCGAAGCCCGACATTATGAGGAATGGGGGTAGCCCCTGCCCTTTTCTAAGTCATTGGTGTACGACAAGCGGCGCGCCGCAAAACACGCAGCGCGCCGGGATTCATAGCGCCAGGCCTAGTACCAACGAGGTCAAGCCCGCCCCTGCCGCCGTCGTCCTGCCGCAGCCGGTTCAGGGTCCGAGCGGTTTCAGCTCGAATATATCAACAACCGGCGTAGACGAGCCCGCAAACCGCGTGACGATGTGGAGTTGCACCTTGCCACCATCCGGCGTATCGAGAACGGCGACCCACCGCTCGCCGAACGAGTTCAGGCCTGGCCCCTCACCGGTGAGGCTGTTGTCGTTACTGATGATCCTCCCCCGACCAGTCCCGATGATGGGAGCCCCCACCAGGTCGCATTCATTGAACACCACAGCGTCATAGACGGTAAACGTTCCCGAAAACCGGCTGAGCCCCTTGATCGGCCCGGCGGGCGGGTGCACTTCCTGACTGAAGATTTGCGCGTCGCTCTCGAACTCGGGGAACGGCTCCGGCGGCTCCGGAAAGGGACACAGGTCTGCGAGTGGGGTGATAAGTCCTACCGTCATTGTGATCCCCTGATCGGGGAAGACTTGTACTAGGAAGCCGCCCTCGATGCGGTCCCGCAAGACAAATGAGGAAGGCGGGGTTGAAGCGGGAGCGAGTGGATCGGTGTTGGACTCGGTGGCGTCCTCGCAGTTCACGAGCCAGGCAGCGAGTGCCAGGGGAGCAGCTATGGGCGTGATACGCACGGGGACCTCCAGAATGGATAGGATAATGCCAGGGACGTGAGAGTGGCCTTTCTATGGAGTAAGGTTGTGGGCGAGAGAAGGCCGAAACCGAGTTAGGGGGAGGTACGCTGATGGTCAAGATGGCAGAAGAACTGGGGTGTCTACAACGGTGCCGGGCTCCTTGTACACTAGCGTACCAATGTTCCTGTTCGATGGTGGACGACGGCCCCGGTCCCGAGAACCTGCGTGACATTGAGACGCCAGCCGCCTAGCGCTGGCGGTCGTGCGGCGGCGCAAACAACGCGCAGCGCTCGGCAGCTCGGCGGTCTTGTGGCCTACGTGGCGTCTCTGGCGAGACTCAGTCCGGCGTCGCGGAGGCAGCGAGGACCCGTGGCTTGCGGCCCCGGCTTTCGCCGGGTGTGCTTTTGTCGAGAGGAAGCGCGCCCTAGTTAAGACGCGGTACCGGGGCTGTCAAGATTGGGTTCTGCAATGGTACGGTGCCGTACTCCTTCAGGAGGCCAGGAGTTATATCGGGCGAAGGGGTCAAGTTTACCAGTCTGAGCAAACAGCAACTCATTGGAACGCGTCTACGTGAACACGCGCCACTCCTCGAGCTTGGGTGGTGGTAATGTTCACCGCCGTGATCATTTCGGCGATGACCGGGCGGTTGGCCCGGACCCCAAGGCTTGAGCAACCCAGCGTGTGGACCGTGGGTTTCCGGGACGCTATACTCCCGGCTCACGGATACAGTGCGCGGATTCATGGCCGTCCCACGTGCGCTCATCACCCCTGTTCTCGCGCTCCTCATCGCCGCCGCCGGCTGCGGGGCACCGTCCCCGGCCAACTCCAACCAGGCACCAGCCGGGCCTCGGCCAATGGCGGGCGACTCGGTCGTCTTCCCGGCCGGCACGGAGATTCCCTTCCGGCTCCTGCAGGGAATCCGGGCCGGGAGCGATCACGCCGGCGCCATCGTCCACGCCCAGACGCTCGGCGCGCTCGCACGGGACAGCTGCGTGATCGTGGACCCGTTCCTCGCCGTGCGCGGCCGTATCACTGAATCCCATCGCGGTTGGTTCGGAGAGCGGAGCGAGCTGACCGTGCGCTTCGACTCGGTCGAGCTCACCCCCGGCAACTTCGCGCCATTCGACGCTGTCGTCGACAGTCTAGAGTACGTGCCGTCCAAGGCCCTCGGAGACTCGGGGCAGATGTACGGCGGCGGCGCCCGGGCGGGCCGCGCCGCCGCCGGTGGGCTCACGAAGACCGGGCTCACCATTGCCGGGCTTGCCGTCATTCCTGTGGACGCCGTGGTGGGATACCTGCTCTTTCGCCGCCCGGCACCGGTCCGCCTGCAGGCAGGGGAAGTAGGCCGGCTCCGGCTCCTTGCGCCGCTCACCGTGCGTAAGCCTCCGGCGTGCGAGCACGTCAGCGCCCATGCCGACCTCGCCACGCCGCCGCTGCCGCCATTCGTGCCGCGAACGTCCAGTCGCACCGGCACCACTGCGGGGGATCCGATTAACCTCGTCTTCTTCGGCGCACTGGAGGGGCTCGACACGGCGTTCGCTCGCGCCGGTTGGGACCAAGTGCACGGGCATAGCGCGGGAGCCGTGGCGAAGGAGGTGGAACAGGCGATCCGCAAGCGGCCGGCGGCGGTCGGCGCGCCGGTTAGCACCCAGTACTTCGAGGGGCGCCCGCAGGATGCGGCGTACGAGTTGCGCGGCCCGACCGCCCGGATGCGCCACCACCTCCGGGTCTGGCGGCTCGACGACGCTCCTGGGGTGATCGTCGCCTCGGCCGACGAGGACGTGGGGCTCGACATCAATCCGATGCGCGGGCGGGCCACCCATCGCGTCTCCCCCGACATCGATCGGGAACGAGACTATATCGTCGTTCAGCTCGAGGCGGGCGGGTGCGCCAACCTGCTCGATGTCGTGCTGCTCCCGGGCGTGGTCACGGAGGTTTCGAACGCTGCCGGTCAGCGGCTGGTCACCGACGGGCGAGCGGCCGTGGTCCAAATCCGAGAGTGCTAGGTGCGCCCCGCCTGAGAACGATCACTGCCTCGTCCCCAGCCCGTCCCCGTAGAGTGTTAAATGACTTCGAGGAGGGGGGCGGGAAGGTTGTCTCGCGTGGCTCATTCTAGAATGCGGAGCCCCTTTCCCCCGGTATCTGGCTTGCAACCCTGCAACCGCCAGCCGTAGGCCGGTAAGCCATTGGCATTTCGACCTTCCGCGTGCCGATTGCATGGTCCGACTCCTAGTCGCAGAAGTGCCCGTGGGCGAAGGTGGCTTCCTGGCTGCGAGCTGCTGGCATGGCACCGGCTCGGCCGCGACTCAGTACAGGATCGGTTGAGGCCACTCCCGGCGGCGACGGCTTTGCTGGAACACAGATCATGGCCGCCAGCTTGGCCCGAACTCCGACCCGCCCCCGAGCGGCAGCTCGTGCATGGCCCCGTCGGCGATGCGCAGCACCCAGATGCCCACGTGACAGGTGTAGTCCCCATAGTCATCCTGATGACAGTCGGTGAATCGGGTGCCTGCGATCATGAGTCCATCCGGCGACCAGTCAGGGTCGGACCACCCGCGGGACTCAGATGCGGCAGGGATTAGGGGCACGAGATCTGTTCCGTCTGCGTTCATGACATGTAGAACGCCATAAAGCCTACTGAAGACGATGCGGCTGCCGTCGGGGGACCACGCGGGATTGCCAGCATACTGCCCATCGGGCGTGAGGTTTACGCGATTCGTGCCGTCGGCATTCATGACGTAAATGTTGCTCTCGCCGAGGGTATCGCTGACATAAGCGATCCGGCTGCCGTCAGGCGACCAAGCTGGAGTGATATCATGGTGTCCAAGGTTATTGGTGAGCCGCACTGGGTTCGTGCCGTCGGCGTTCATGACATAGATCTCGGTATCCAGCCAAGAGTTCACCCCGCCATATCCGGTGGAATCGCGTCGGGTCTCAAAGGCGATGCGACTGCCGTCTGGAGACCAACTCGGTGATGCGCTATGTATGCCCTCCGGGGTAAGGCGTGTCGGGTTCGTTCCGTCGGCGTTCATCACGTAGATCGCGGTGCCCTGATAACCATCCAACTTGGAGAATGCGATCCGGCTACCGTCGGGTGACCAGGCCGCCTCTCTGTTATAGGAATAAGGGGAGCCGTCGGAGGTGAGCTGTGTGAGGTTCGAGCCGTCGACGTGAGCGACGTAGATGTCCCCGGAATTATCAAAGGCCAGGAGCGGCCGCGGGTCGGCGCAGATCACTGCGAACTCGACTGACACCACCTCGGTGGCCACGACGGTCACCGTGCGCGAGCCTGGGCCGTCGATTGTGCAGTTCGCCGCAAGGCCGCTTAGGGCAATCGTCCGGCTCCCAGGACCGAGCCGGATCAGCATGGTCCCGTTCGCGGAGATCGCTCCTCGGTCTATAGCGTCGACTGCCACCCTATACCCATCTCGGTCGATTTCTTCGCCGGCCGTCGTGGTCGTGATGCGGGCACCGGTCGCAGCGCAGCTGATTTCGAAGGCCACCGGTGTGGTGCGCCCCGCCGTGACGTCCACCTCGACCAAGGTCCCGGGGACGACCGAGCAATGGTCCGCGACGCCCAGAAGCTGCAGGGTGTGCCGGCCGGGCGAGAGATCTAGCTCGGCCGTACCCGAGGGAAGGAGGTCAAGCGAGTCGATACCGTCGATCGTGACCTGGAATCCATCAGGATCCGGGTCGTCGCCCGAGGTGGACGTGGAGACGGCCAGTATCCCGCTGGCAGGAGGGTCGACCGCGTCGCTGCAGCCGCAGAGTGACAGCCCGAGCATCAAAGGGAGGATCAGGGGCCTGCGCATGGAGGACCTCCTGGGAGAGACCGTCCAGAAACGCGTTTCCAGCGCCTATCCTAGAACCGAGGCGTCACGCCGACGTCACGCCTGGGTCATGCCGTGCACTATGGTGGGGTGCGCCAGTGCCTTCGGCAGCTTGGCGGTCGTGGGTCCTACGTGGCGTCGACGGAGGGCGTCGCGGAGGAGGCGAGGACCCGTGGCTTTGCGGCCCCGGCTTTCGCCGGGTGTGCCTTTGTCGAGGGAGCGCGCGCCCTACTTAGGGCGCGCGGTACCGGCACTGTCAAGCCAAATGCTTGCCCAGGGTACGGTGGCGTACCGACTCAGCTCAGCGGGGCTTAGGATGGAAGAGTCTGCGGCCATCCATCGGTCGACTCAGGCCTCGAACAGTGTGGCACCGCCTAGTACCAGGCCCTATGTTCTGGGCCCCTCCCTCCCGGAGCTGATCATGCGCCCTCCGCGCTCTGCGGCTCTGTTCCTGGCCGCCCTCGCTGCCTGTTCGTCCGCCGACCGGAGTACCGGCCCCTCCTCCGAAGACCTCGCCATCCCCGGCTCTCTTGTCCCAGCGGCCTTGAGGTCGGCCACGCGACCGCTGTCGGGCACCTGCACCACCGCGGTGTCCAGGCTAGCCCCTCCTCCCATCGAGGTGCAGCGCTTCGAACTCACCTGCCGCCTCTCGCACCTCGGACTCACCCGCGCGACGCTGACGCAAACGGTGGACGTGACGACCGGGGCACTCAGCGGCGCGGGCGTATACGTGGCCGCGAACGGCGATGAACTCGCCTTCACCTTTACCGGAACCGCCGAGCTGAGCTTCACGGACCCAACCGACGCCACGGTGACGTTCGAGGCGGGACAGGATCTCTCTGGGGGGACCGGCCGCTTCGCGGCAGCGGACGGCACGGCGGAGGTGGCGGGTACGACGCGACTCAACCTGATCACGGGGTCGGGCACGGGCGAGCTCACTCTCGACGGGGCGCTGGCGTACTGAATGACTCAGCGCGACACTGGCGAATCCCGGAGCCAACGCCTCGCCGCCCAGGATATGCCGGGGGGGAGGGTTGTCCCGAGGGGCTCATTCTAAAATGCAGAGCTCTTTACCCCGGTATCGGGCTTGCAACTCTGCAACCGCGAGACGTAGGCTGCTTAGTCATCGGCATTTCGGCCTCCCTTACCGACGGCGCGGTGTCTTCTTGACGGTGATCCTGCCGTTCGCGTCCCAGCGAATGCCGCAGTAGCCCTCGTGGTGGCCCTTATGCCCCTGGGGTCGCGTAACACCGATGATCGTGGATGCTGCCAGGAAGGCGCTCCCCACAGGCGAGTTTGAACTCTGGCATGGGGGGGCCAGCTCCCGTTGAAGGTGAACAGTCGGCGCATTGCTATGCTAGACCGGGTCAGTCAACAGACCGTCAACCTACCCCATCCAAATCCAACCACATCGAAAACCACGCAAGTTTGGAGCGGTGGGCGGCCGAAGGCGCTTCCTAAAGCTCCTGTTGGTGAGTAGATTTGTGAAGCGGTACGACAATGCAAGCAGGCGCCAGCAAGCCGGCGGTCCACCCACTGAGGGACGGACCGCCGGCTTTTTCGCGGGCGTCCGGCTTGTACCTGGAGACGGCACATTGACGGACACTGACCGCACCAACGAACGCCTCACGATTACCGACATCGCCATTCGCGAACGCCTCGGCTACCAAGTAGCCCGGGAGCGAGCCCTCAAGGGCTGCTTCGGGCCGGTGGAACGGATCGACGGTCGGCTCTACGTGGGCCGGAACCGGTCGCGGGATTAGCAGAGGCGGCCTAGCAGAGGTAGGACACACCGCAGGAAAGGCGTCCTGGGCACTACCTTGGGCGTCTAGCAGGATGAGGCAGCGTGATCGGGAGACACGATGGGCGCAAAGCACACTCTCGAGGATGTGGAGCGGCACGGCCGCGATCGGCGCCAGGCAGGTGGCTTCACGCCCACTCGAGACGAGTTACCGATCGTCGACGCGACCGTGCGGGCGCTCGAGGTCCGCCTGCAGGAGGCCGCGTGACGGCTTGCCAGGGAACGGCGCGTGCAGGCCATCCGTGCCGGATGGCCCCCCTCCGCGACTCGGAGTGGTGCTGGATTCACGACCCCGCCAAGGCGCCTGATCGCGCCGAGGCTCGTCGCCGCGGCGGGCTGAACCGGCGGACACCGAGGACTGTGATCGCGTCGCTCGGCGGCGGCATCACGCCACCGCTGACACTAGACGACATGGCGTCGATCCAGGCGGGCCTCAACGCGGTATGGCGGGATACGCTGGGGCAGGAGAACTCCGGCTCGCGGTCGCGAACGCTGGTGGCGGTCTTGTTGGCGGCGGTGAAGTGTCTAGAGGTTGGGGAATACGAGGAGCGCATCAAGGCGCTCGAGCAGGCGGTCAACAACGGAGGGTGGCGTGAGCTTGAACCGACGGCTGGCGACGTTGGAACGCTACGAGGGACCGGAAGTCGTCAGGATTCAGGTCTGGCATGGAGACGAGCTTGACCGGGTCATTGTGGTGGACTCGGCAGCCCGCCGGGTCATAGAGGTGGAGCATCCGGGGAGAGCAGCATGAGCTTGGAACGCCGTCTGAGTGCCCTAAAGGGCCACGCGGCCACTGACGACGACCCCGCCGAGATCCCGGCCGTCCGTGTTCACGATGACGGGGCTGGCCCCTGCCGGTGGAGTGGCTGGCGGAGTGGCAGCGGGCCGGCCATGGCCCAACCCCGTCACCCTTGGGAGGCGTCGTGAACCACAAGCGTTTGGACCGGCTGGCCGAGCAACTCGACCCGGATGACGGCCGGGTCACGTTCCATCGCTGCGAGGATCACGGCGATCTGACCTGGGACCAGCACCGGGAATTCCACTGCCAGCGCGGCGAGTTCCTGTTCACGCTCAACCTTGGCGGCGCCGATATCCGTGGAACCGGCGATGCGGCCTGACCGACGACTGGAAGCCCTTGAGGCGTCTACGAAGCGCGCCCCAACGGGCGATCCTGAGTCCTACTGTCTGCGCTGTCTCGGGCCTGGCGGCTATCGTCGCATGATCGACCGGGCGCGCCAGCGGCTGGCAAGCGAGGAGCAAGGCGGTGGCGGAGCGGTCTGCTCTAGCTGTGGAGGTCTATCCTTCGCCGGGGCGATCCTAGCGGAGCGCGCGGCCGTAGGACTCCCGTGAGCCGCAGCCGCTTGGAGAAGCTCGAGGCCGTCGTAACGGTCACCCCCGAAGATCCAGGTTCCTATTGCCGCGACTGCGGAGGGCTAAGGATTGACGAGGTTATGTTGGCCATCGACACGCTGGAC
Organism: uncultured Gemmatimonadales bacterium; assembly: GCA_963697755.1. Lineage (GTDB taxonomy): Bacteria > Gemmatimonadota > Gemmatimonadetes > Gemmatimonadales > GWC2-71-9 > CAVVWJ01. Next base: position 355,524 of record CAVOPE010000001.1, read on the forward strand.
CGTGCCGACACCCACAGCGCCCATATGACCGCGGACGCTGCAAAGGCCGTGTGCGAGGCGCTGGCGGCGGGCGAGGACACGTGCCGGCGGCGTGGGGCCCAAACCCTAAGCGGTTGCTTGCGTGAGGATTTACGTGCGGAGGACGGTGCAACATCGGCATGGCCCCGGCACGACTCGAACGCGCGACCCCTTGCTCCGGAGGGACGTCGGCCAAGCGATGAGCGCTGACCGGCGCCGTCCTGCTTCAACTTAGGCTACTAGCACGCTTGCTGGCGCTGACTGGCGCGAGGAGGGATTGTTACCGGGAACGTTACCGCACAACAGGCCCGTGACGTCCAAGGTAGGCCTTGGGCCGCGCGGATTCCGGGCTCCGGCAGATGCACGATCTGGCGTGGCGTTCCCCCCGGGGCATACCTAGTCCAAGCGGCGCTGTCGGATGTGATTGCCTCACCTTCTGCTTCACCTGCTTGAGGCCACCAGGCCACATAGACAATCCGGGCGTAGCCTTCCCGATTATGAGGACTGGTGCTGCCCCTGCTCCACCCTAAGTGCCTGTCGTACATCACACGGCCGCCACGACAGGTCAACTCGGATCGTCCTGTTGATGGCGAGCGCGTTGACGGTGAGTGCATCCAACGAGACGGTATCAACTGAACCCTCCAAACCTCAGGCCGCCTAGTGGGGCGCCGTCGGGACGTGACTCCACACCGGCTGCAGGTCATCGGCCCGATTGTTGGTGAGGTTGACCGGGGTGCCGCCCTCCACGCCGACCACGAAGATCTCATGGTTGCCGGTCCGGTCGCTCACGAAGGCCACGCGAAGCCCATCGGGGGACCAGGTCGGGTTCGAGTCGTCCGCGCCATGGCTGGTCAGGTTCGTCAGGCCGGACCCATCGGCATTCACGACGTAGACGTCGCCGGCCACGACGTAGGCGAGCCGGGTCCCGTCCGGCGACCAGACCGGCCCGCCGCTGGCCGGCCCCGGCGCGAGCCGCGTCAGGTGCGCACCGTCCGGATCCATCAGATAGAGATCCCGCGTCGTGAGCGCGTGGCTCGTGTCGCGCACGAACGCGATGCGCGCCCCGTCCGGCGACCAGGCCAGCGAACTGTTGTAAGTGAATGGGACGTAGGGGCCTGAGGGCGTCAACAACGTGCCCGCCCCGGTAGAGAGATCGACCGCCTCGATCGGGTATCCGCAGGCAGGCCAGACCACTGCAATGCGTAGCCCGTCGGGGGCCCAGCTGATGCCGGAAGGAGCGCAGTAGTACGCGGACGTGAACTTCTGGCGCGACATCGTATCAGCGCTCACCACCACCAGCGGACCACCGCCGGTGTGAATCGAAACCGTTCCGAAAGCGAGCTGCGTCGTGACAGGTGACCAGGGCCCAACCGAGTGAAATATCGCACCAGCTCCAGCGCCAGGTCCGTCGGCCACGATCCGGCCCGAGCCGTCGGCGCTCATGATAGCCACGGCGTTGCCAGGCACCGAGTCTACCACGAACGCAAGGAGCCGGTTGTCGTACGAGAGTGCCGGCCAGGACTCGTCTCCCGGTGTCCGCGTCAGGTTGACCGGCGACCTCCCGTCCTCGTGCATGACGTAGATCTCCCGGTTCCCGTCGCGGTCGCTCGTGAAGACGATCTGGTCGGCCAGTGGGAGGGGGACGTAGGGCGGCTCGCCGGCAGGAGGAGGTTCCGCGCCAGGGCTTGTGGGATGGCCGCCGCAGCCGGTGCCGATCACCAGGGCCAGGAGCACGCCGCACCAGAGTGGCCTGCGCATGGCTCTCCCTTCTGAGTTGACGGTAGCCTAAGTAGACGCTTCGTGCACACGCGACATCGGTCCCTCGGATGAGAGGCTTGGTCGCTTTGAGCCCATCAGGTTCTGCTGAAAAGGCGGGGCCGGCGGCTCAGGGAGCAGCCGGTCCCCAGGTCGGCCGGCCGACCTCGAAGAAGTCGGGGCCGATCGTCACGTGACGGACGTCGGTCCCGTCGGCGTTCATGACGAAGACGTGGGGTAGGCCGGTGACGTTGACTTCGTCGTCGATGGATCGGTTGCTCACGAACGCGATTCATCGCGTCGGCGGTGAGCAGGCGACCGTAAAGGTCCGTGAGTTGCTGTTCGGTCGTTGGCGATATCTGTTGTGCGCATAATCCAGCCGGCAGGGCGCCAGAAGCCGTCACACGCAGCAGGAGCGGAAGCAGGTTGTGCAGGCGCAGCCACCGATCGGGTCACCGCGCCACCGATGACGTTGGCCGAAGGTCCCACCTCACCGCGTGGTATTCGGTGCCCACGAAGGCGTGGCCGCTGATCTGGCCCCGATCGTTTATGTCTGTGGCCGACGAGCAGTCGTAGTCGCCGCAGCCGCCTAGTTCTGGGAGAAGGACCATCTGGCCGTCCGGTGTCCAGGCCATCGCGTGTGCTTTTCCCACCGGCCCATCGCTGGTCTGATAGCCGCCTGCCACCTCGCCAAGCGCGTTCACGCCCTCAGCCCCGCCGCCTGTGGCACCAGGCGGCAGCGGCAACACCTGAATCGAATATCCGGCCGGCCCCATCTTCCAGACGACCGGACGAAATACGCCTTGGGCATCCTGTGCGCCGCCCACTACGTCACCTCCAGTATTGATGCCTCGGCTGTCCGTGTAATACCCCCGCCAGGAAGCCCGGGCAACTCGTGCATAGTCCAGACATCAGCTTCTCGTTTCCACACGACCGCCTGCGTGACCCCCGACCCCGAAACGAGCTGGACAACTCCGGTGATCACGTCGGCATCGGACACACTCACCGCTGCCGTGTAAGCGGCACCGGAGATGGTTGGGAGCATCCCGAAAGGCGCCCGTCTGCTGTCCGACGGATCCAACGGGAACAGCATAGCACTGCCAGAGTTGTGCCCGACTGCAAGACCGGTATTGTTGATGTCTGTTGCGACTCCTGAGCCGAACCCGTAGGCATCAAACCTGTTAAACCTTGGGTTTCGAACCCAGCGCACAGCCCACTCCCCACTCACGCCCACAACATCACCGGAATCGTTGACTCCCCACGCCTGGCTATAGTCACCCACGTAGGTTCCAAGATCGACCAGGCCGGTGTCGCTCCAGATAGCTGCATGCCCGTGGCCACCAAAAACTGCCGCGCCCGCAAGCTCTCCAGCCCCATTCAACGCATCGGCAATCCCTGGACCGCGGTCGGTGATTCTGACACTCTCGACATTGGGTTCATTCCCCGATCCACAACCCAACAACAGGCTCCAACAGCAGCTAACAAAGGTTGCGAGTGCGATGACGCCGCGAGCGGATGGGCATCTTTCCCGTCTAAAGGGGGTACGAGTTCGACCACGGTAACGCACGTGAACCCAACTCAGGCTGTGCGCGCGCATCGGGGTGCTCCCGCGTCCAATTGTGGGCCTTCATCGTGCCAGTGACGTATCCCACCGCGCATCCGCCATCGCACGCATCATACCGGCTGTCTGTTGTTTCCCATTCATCGCCGGGCACCTTTCAGACTGAGGCCGGCTTCATTGCCAGACGCGTTCAGCTGCTCGTGGACGAACGGATCGTCCGCTCGGTCATGAGCCGTGCCCTCCGGGAAACCGGAATCACCGCCCGCTTGTGGCCCGTCACCGGCGCGGTGCAAATGCCGCCGCTGGAATGAAACATAGGAGCCCCGAAGACATCGCAGAATCCGGTCTCCCCTATGCCGCCAGTGCCGGCGAAGTCGAACGCCTCAACGAACGCTTCCTTCGTAAAGGTGTGAAGCTGCAAGATGCTGGCGGGGGTGGGCACGTCCTGACCGGTCGCTTGTGGCCCGTCACCGGCGCGATGCAAGTTTCGCCGCTGGAATGAAAGAGGGGATCGAACCCGGGCATCGGGTCCGTGAATGTGCCTCCGATCGAGCCGTCCGCCTGCATGGTCCCCGTGAACAAGGCCACATAGTTGAGTTCCTTGAAGCTGTACAGGTGGAACTCCGCAGCACCATTCGACAGGTTCACCCCGCCGTCGAGCGGACGGGCGTACGTAATAGGGTGGTCCCAGTCCTGCCAGTAATTGTAGACACTCGTGAGGGCGCCAGTGCTCTCGGCGACCAGGTGAACCGGGACTCTGCGGTTGAGGCACCCGCCGGCCTCGAGGTCCCATTCGCCTGTGACGTCCTCTGGAGCGAGGGGGCCACCTTCCTGAGTGGTGGTCGTTGCGGTGTTGGAGTACGGCGACGAACCAGCCGCGTTGTAGGCCCGCACCCGGTAGCTATACGCGGTCGCCGCGCTCAATCCGGTGCTCCAGAAGAAGGCTACCTCGGCTACAAAGGCCCCCTGGATGCCGATTTCGGTGAAGGTCGTGGTTCCAGCCGCTGCCCGCTCGATCCGATAGCCGTCTTCGTTAGAAGCGTTGTCCGTCCAGGTGAGGTCGATCTGAGTTGGTGAGGATACCGTGGCGGTGAGGCCGGTCGGAGCTGCAGGGGGCTGTGCAACTGCAGGGGGCGGTGTAGTGGGACCGTTCGAATCGCCGCACGCCGCGACTAGCACAGCAGCACAGACCGTCAACACTAGATCCACAGATCCCGAGCGGTTCATGCGCCCCTCCCGCTGGTCGACAACGAAGAGAACCGGTTGAATGCGCTTCCCGCCAACACAAACCCCACAAGCCAGGCGCACCGCATCTGCCTGGGGACACGGACTCCCTCCTGCATTGGTACCATGCACACCTCCAGAGCAGGGCATGCTGCCTAACTGGTATTTGGACTGCGTAGCCGAAGTCGAATCGCCAAGCGCTGACGGGCCGGCGCCACTGGCGCGACGTGCGATTCCCGCCGGACGCGATAGCGCTGAAGCCTACGGTGCCCACTGCCAGTGATGGCCGTACCCGCCGAGAACGGCCAGTCGCGCTTGCCCGCCGACCACCACCCGAGTCCCACGGGTCCCACTGGTCCAGGTGGGGAACAGTTCGGGAATCTGGGCACGGGCCCTCCAGAGGTTGGTGGCCGGATCGTATTCGCTGGTTGCCCGTGACGTTCCCCAGGTACCATCCGGCTTGAGCATGCGGCCAGCCACGACGTACAGCTTCCCCTTTACCGCGTCTCCGCCTGCCACAATGCGAGCCCGGTCGAGTGGCTGGCGGCCGAGCCAGCGGTTGTGCGCGGGGTCGTAAGCATCGAGGTTGGGGACCAGGCCGCCGGCGACGTACAACTGGCCCCCGATCACGCCGGTCACGCCTGCATAGCGATCCGTGACGGGTGGGGCGAGATACACCCATGAGCCCGTGACTGGGTTGTAGCGCAGCAGGAAGGTGGGTCGTGACCCACTGTCGTCGCAGACGGTGTAGGATCCCTCCCCATCGTACGTATCCGAGTCGAAGCACGCGCCCGCCCAGTACAGCTGTCCCCCCGTCGCCCAGACATTGCTTCGCGTCGCGTGCTGAGGGAGCGGAGCCGTGGTCCAGGTATTCGAGGGGACGTCGTAGATGCCCATGGTGTTCCGGGGATACAGACATTCGCTGCCGCAGGCAGCCCAGCCCCCGGGGATGTAGACCTTCGAGCCGATGACCGCCGCCGGCGGTGGCCCGCCTTCCCAGACGTACGGAGTATTGGCGCGCCTCACCCACCGATTGGTCGCAGGGAGCCATTCGGTGACGGTCCCGATGGGTACGAATGTGGGAGAGCCGTTCGTCCGATAGCTCACCGCCTCCCCGCTGATCGCGAACAGCCGGGTGTTGCCATCCATTTTGGACACCGCAGCGAGTACCGCCAACCGGCGCTCCGTGGGGAGGTCCGCCATGTGGACCCAGGTGTTGCTCGCGACCGCGGCAGCCTCCACGGGGCCCACTGGCTCGCTGGGCTCGAGGGGAGCCGGCGCCGGCTCACCGCAGCTCGCGCTGGCCAGGATGAGGAGGACCGGAGCCAACGGACGGGTGCGGGCGCGGCGCATAGCTCCTCCCCAACGAAACAAGGAAGACCTCGGAGGGCAGCGTCGTCCGTAGCTGCCGGCACGACGCCAATCCTATCGGACGGCATCAAGCCGAGATCAAGAGCGACCTACCGCACGGCGATCACGCCAGTGGTCAAGCGTGAGGCAGCACACCGTCGATTACTTGAACTGGAACACGCGATATGCTGCGTGACGTGGCCGTAGTTCTACAGGGGTGGGGGTCCTGGCGAGAAGATACAGTGCGTGTCAAGGCTCGCGACACGCGGCGATTGTAGGTGGAGTCATGGCATTTTGCGAACGCCCCGGTTGGCGCGAACCACATCGATCAGCCGGGAGACTGCACGATCCATCCGGTTCGGCGCAGGTCCCTGAGCACCTCGACCTGATGGTCGAAGGTGCGGTGAGCAGCCATCGACCCGCCCTCAGCCTGGAACAGCACGGGCTCGCCGGCACTAGCGATCCGCCGGTGGAGGGCTTGTTCCTCGTCGGTCAGTGCGCAGCCTGGGGGATCGTACCAGAACTCGAGGAGCCCACGGTGAACTTCTCGGACTCGATCAAGAAACTGGAGCCATACGTAGCCGGGGAGACAGTCACGCCGAAATGCCGTCGGGTGGACGTCTAGGATGTCCGTCCAGTTGTGCCCCAACGCTCACGTGGTCTGCTCTTGTCTGCTGTTCACCCGGCCGTTAGGACTTGGGATCCTCTAGCCCCCAGGGAACGGTGGTGCTAACCTGGGAGCAAAGATCCTCGCAGGACTGTCCATCTGACCGAAGTCGGAGCTCGTCTCAAGGCCGCGCTGGCCGACCGCTACGCCATCGAGCGCGAGCTCGGGCAGGGCGGCATGGCCACGGTCTATCTCGCGCGCGACCTGCGGCACGAGCGGCTGGTCGCGCTCAAGGTGCTCCGCCCCGAGCTCGCCGCCACGCTCGGCCCCGAGCGCTTCCTGCGCGAGATCAAGCTCGCGGCCCAGCTGCAGCACCCGCACATCCTGCCCGCTGCACGACTCCGGGGAGGCCGCCGGGTTCCTCTACTACGTCATGCCCTACGTCGAGGGCGAGTCGCTCCGCGCCCGGCTCGCCCGCCAGGGCGAGCTGCCGGTCCACGACGCGGTGAAGATCCTGATCGAGGTGACCGACGCCCTGGCGTACGCCCACGGGCGCGGCGTCGTGCACCGCGACATCAAGCCCGACAACGTGCTGCTCTCCGGCCGCCACGCGCTGGTGACCGACTTCGGCGTGGCCAAGGCGGTGAGCGAGGCCACCGGACGGCAGCAGCTCACCACCGCCGGCGTCGCGCTCGGCACGCCGGCCTACATGGCGCCCGAGCAGGCAACGGCCGACCCCGGCATCGACCACCGCGCCGACATCTACGCGCTGGGCGTGATGGGCTACGAGCTGATCGCCGGCCGCCCTCCGTTCATCGGGCGCACCAGCGCAGGAGGTCCTGGCGGCGCAGGTGACGCAGCGGCCGCCGCCGCTCGGCGCGCAGCGGCCGACCTGCCCGCCCGCGCTCGAGGCGGTCCTGATGAAGTGCCTGGAGAAACGGCCGGCCGATCGCTGGCAGTCGGCCGACGAGCTGCTCGCCCAGCTCGAGCCGCTCCTCACACCCAGCGGCGGCATGACGCCGACGACGACCCGGCCCCTGGAAGCCGTGGCGCCGGCTGCCCGCCCGAGACGGTGGCGGAGGTGGGCCGCCGCGGCGGCGATGCTCGTCGCCCTCGCGGCCGCAGTCGCCTTCTTCGTCACCCGCCCGCCGCCCGAGGTGCGGCTGGGCCGCCGGGTGCAGCTCACGCTGGACCCGGGTATGGAGATCGACCCCGCGCTCTCGCCCGACGGCGCGTTCGTCGCCTTTGTGGCGGGGCCACTGGGGCAGACCCGGCTGTATGTGCGGCAGGTGGACGGCGGAACGCCCGTGGCACTCACGCGGGCGGACGGCGGGTTCGCCCGCGTGCCCCAGTGGTCGCCCGACGGCCGGCGGCTCCTCTACGTGTCGGAGCGCGGCCTCGAGGTCATACCTGCCCTCGGCGGCCCCTCGAAGCTCATCATGGCCTTGGAGCGAGGCGACTGGGCGGACGGCAGTTGGTCGCCGGACGGGCGCTCGATCGCCTTCGCCCGTGGCGACTCGGTGTTCGTCCGCCCGCTGGAGCGCAGCACCGCCCGGGGCGTGGCCCGGCTGCCCGAGGCCCACTCCTGCGCCTGGTCCCCCGACGGGCGCCGGCTCGCCTGCGTCTCGGGCAACCGCAACTTCATGAACAACGAGGAGTTCGGCAATCGCGCCGCGAGCAGCGTGTGGCTCGTGCCCGCCGACGGCGGCGCTCCGCTCCGGGTCACCGATGATCGAGGCGATGAACATGAGTCCAGCGTGGCTGCCGCGCGGAGGCACGCTGCTCTACATCTCCGACCGCGAAGGCGGCCGCGACCTCTACCAGCTCCGCCTCACCCGGGCAGGGCGCCCGGCCGGGGACGCGGTCCGGCTCACCACGGGCCTCAATGCGGCCCGGGTGAGTGTCGCGGCCGACGGGCGGCGATTGGCCTACGCCACCGTCAGCGAGACTGCGAACGTGTGGTCCCTCCCCATCCCGACCACCGGCATCGCGAGCGTGAGCCGGGCCGAGCCACGCAGCACGGGCACCCAGGTGATCGAAGGCTTCGACGTCTCGCGCGACAGGCGCTGGCTCGCGTTCGACTCCGACCGGGGCGGCACCTCGCAGCTCTACCGCATGCCCCTTGGCGGGGGCGGCGAGGTCGAGCAGCTCACAGCTGGCGCCGAGCCCGCCTTCGCCCCCTCCATCTCACCCGACGGGCGGGAGATCGCCTACCACGCCTTCCAGGACGGCACGCGGCAAGTCTTCGTCATCCCTGCCGAGGGCGGCCCGCCGACCCAGGTAACGACCGGGGTGGAGCAATACCAGAACCCCGAATGGTCGCCCGACGGGCAGGCGCTTGCGATCCTGAAGGCTTACCACACCCCCGCTCAGGAGGTCATGCTCGTGACCCGCAGCCGGGGCCGCTGGGGGGTCCCGCGCACCTTGCTCAAGTCCGGGATCCTCGGTGTCTGGTCGCCGGACGGCCATTCGGTCCTGACTGCGACGGGTGTGGTGGGGGCTCAGCAAACGCTGGCGGTCATCCCGTCCGCCACTACCGGAGGCGAGGCCCGCGTGGTGCTGGGGGCGCACGACCCGGCAACCGACGTGGCGCCGGTCGGCTTCGGCGGGCACAACTGGTCGGCCGACGGGCGGACGATCTACTTCGTGGGCCGGGACCCACGCGACCAAAGCGTGGCCGTGTGGCGGCTGCCGGCTGCAGGCGGGGTACCCCGGCCCGTGGTTCGTTTCGATGACCCCAGCCATCGGTGTACTCGGGCCACCGGTATCCGGGTGCGGGGCGACCGATTCTATTTCAACCTCGGCGACCAACAGAGCGACCTCTGGATGGCGGAGATCGCAGGCTCCCGATGACCGATGCTTCCAAGCGCCCGAATGTGCGTTCGCGGCCACCCGCACTGCTCCAGCGCGTAGGCGATGATCCAGAGCTGCTCGGCCGGCGCGAGAGGCCCGATGTCCAGGACGTCCAAGTTCCACATGCCGACTCCGACCATGACGATGCGGTACGCCAGGCACGCGCCCGAGGCGTACTTCGCCGAGGACGCGGCCCGATTGGCGGCCAGCCTGAGCGGTCAGTGGACACGGAAGCCGAGGCGGTTCGACGGGCGGTCGTGCGTGCCGATACGGCGTAATGTCTGAGAAAGTGTCGCCAGCGCAGGGGATTTCGTAGAGGCGATCTCGACGAGGTTAAGTTGTTCGCTCGGACGGTAGCTGGAGTGGTGGCCGAGTGGCTGAAGGCACCGGTTTGCTAAACCGGCATAGGGGGTAAACCCCTATCGAGGGTTCGAATCCCTCCCGCTCCGTCGAACCACCGAAAGGTGAAAGGTGAGTGGCTTCACCTTTCACCTTTAACGCATCCCCCAGGCTCTATGACCGCTCCTCGCGTCCGCTTCGCCCCCTCCCCGACCGGTTACCTCCATGTCGGCGGCGCGCGCACGGCGCTGTTCAACTGGCTCTATGCTCGGCACACCGGCGGCACGATGGTGCTCCGCATCGAGGACACCGACCGGGAGCGGAGTACCGAGGCCCACACCAGAGTCATTCTCGATGGCTTGGGGTGGCTCGGGATCACCTGGGACGAAGGTCCGTTCTTCCAGGGCGAATACGGCCCCAAGCACCGCGCCGACGCAGAGCGGCTACTGGCGGAGGGGAAGGCCTACCGCTGCTTCTGCACCCGCGAGGAGCTGGAGGCCCAGCGGGCCCAGGCGGAAGCGGCGGGGGGCGCCTTTCGCTACGACCGGCGGTGCTACCAGCTCTCAGCCGACGAGATCCAGCGCCGGCTCGCGGTCGGCGCGCCGTACGCCATCCGCTTTCTGCTGCAGGATGGGGAAATCGCGTGGGACGACGCGGTCCACGGGCGCATCAGCTTTCAGGGCCGTGACCTCGACGACTTCGTGATCCTGCGGAGTGACGGAACGGCGATCTACAATCTCGCCGTGGTGAGCGACGACATCGCCATGCGAATCTCCCACGTGATCCGGGGTGACGACCACATCTCCAACACCCCGAAGCAGATCGCCTTGTATCGCGCGTTCGGTGAGCCGATACCGATCTTCGCGCACGTCCCGATGATCCTGGGGACCGACGGCAAGAAGCTGTCGAAGCGGCATGGCGCCACGGCTGTGGGCGACTACCAGAATCAGGGCATCTTCCCCGCGGCCATGCGCAACTTCCTCGCCCTGCTGGGGTGGTCGCCCGGTGGCGACCGCGAGATCCTCCCCGAGGCGGAGATGATCGAGCTCTTCACGCTCGAGGGGATCCAGAAAAAAGCGGCCGTGTTCGACACGACGAAGCTGGAGTGGATGAACGGTCAGTACCTCTCGGCACTGCCCGCGAGCGAGCTGGAGCCGGCCGTCCGGCGAGAGCTGGACCGGATGGGCGTGGCCGTCGGTCACCGGGATCTCGCGCCGCTCATCGACGCGGTCAAGAGCCGCTCGCGCACCATCCTCGACGTGGCCGAGCGTGTCGCCGTGCGCCTCGATCCGAGCCGCGCGACGCTCGATGCCAAGGGCGAGGCCCTGATGCGGAAGTTGGGCGGAGCGTTCTCTGCCAACCTCGAGCTGGTGATCGGCGCGCTCGACCGGCTGCCGGTCCCCCAGTGGGGCGCGGAGTCGATTCTGGAAGCGTTGAAGCAGGTCGCGGACGCGCACGGGCTCAAGCTCGGCGATGCCATGCAGCCGGTGCGAGTGGCGCTGACGGGCTCGACCGTGTCCGAGCCCGTGAACGAGCTCCTCGCGGTCGTCGACCGCGACGCCGCGTTGGCGCGGCTCCGCGAGGTCGCTCGCCGCGCGCGCGACGGCAGCGAAGGCCGCGCCGCCCCAGCGTGACCGGCCGAGTCGTCTGCGCGCTGGGCCTCGCGGCGCTGGCGGCCTGCGGAGGCAATCCCCCGCCGGCCGCGCCGACTCCCCGCCCCGATTCGACTCCGGCACCTGCCGCGCCCGCACCCGGCATTCCGACCCCGCCGCCGCCGGCACGACTGCGCGCCCCCGTTCGTTTCGCCTTCGTCGGTGACATCAACCTCGGCACCACCACGCTTCCCGACGGCGTGCCACCCGACACCGGCCGTGGACTGCTGGACGCCGCCCGGCCCGCGCTCGTTGGCGATCTGGTCGTGGGCAACTTCGAAGGCGTGCTCGCCGACACCGGCGCCTCGGAAAAGTGTGGGCGCCCGCCCACCGCCGAGGAGCGTCGGCGTGAGGCCCGCCGGCGAGAAGGAGCTACGGAAGGCCGCGCACAAACGAGGCGCCGCTCAGGCCGACACCCTCCCGACTCCCGCAGGCTGCTACGCCTTCCGGACCCCCACGGCCCTCGCGCCCTCGTCTGGTGGAGGCCGGGTTCACCCACCTGAACCTCGCCAACAACCACGCGAACGACTTCGGCCCGGCGGGCCGCGCCTCCACCGAGCGCATTCTCGACAGCCTGGGGCTCCGCCTCTACGGCCCGCTCGACCGCATCGCGATCGACACCGTGCGCCGGGGCGACAGCGTCACCACGGTCGGGCTCGTTGGGTTCACGACCTACCCATACGCGTACGACCTGCTCGACATCGAGCGGAGCGCGGCCGTCGTGGATTCGATTCGGCCGCTGGTGGATCTTCTGCTGGTCACCTTCCACGGCGGCACGGAGGGCGTGCGCGCCCTGCACGTGGGCGAGGCAGCAGAGTCGCTGGGTCGGGAGCCGCGCGGCGATCTGCGCCGGTGGTCTCGCGCGGTGATCGATGCGGGGGCCGACGTCGTCGTCGGCCACGGACCGCATGTGTTGCGCGGGATCGAGTTCTACCACGGTCGGCCGATCGTCTATTCGTTGGGCAATTTCCTGACCTATCGCGGGTTCAATCTCGATGGCCCGCTCGGCGTGACCGGCGTGCTCCAGCTGGAGCTGGATCCCGACGGCGCCTTCCGGCGCGGCCGCCTGGTGCCCATGGTGCAGCGACCCCGTGCGGGTCCCGCCCCGGATCCCGACGCCGCGGCGCTGGACCTCGTGGGGCGGCTCTCCGCCGAGGATTTCGGCATGGCGGCCGCGCGCATCACGGCGGACGGCACCATCGTCGCCCCGCCGTGAGCTTGCAACCGCCCGGGGATACGCGTATCGATTCCCCATGACCGACGAACCCCCCGAGCAGCCGCCCGCCGACGCTCCCAGTCCCGCGGCCATCGCCGCCACCGAGAGCCCCGTGCAGATCACCGTGGGCCTCGTCGAGGACGAGCGCGTTCCCGACGGCATGGTGTGCATGGGCAGCTATCGGAACGGCCGCCTCATCGCGCGCGCGGTGCTCCCGCCCGAGGCGTGGGGCCAGATCGCGGAGTACGGCATCTTCGCCGAGCCGGTCCAGATCGTCCTGGTGGCGCGGGCGGCCCCTCCGGGCCTGCAGTGTCAGCTCTACGCCATGGTGCCCCTCCCCGACGACGACGAGGAGGACGAGGACGAGCCGTGGAGCGCGAGCGTCCCCGGATCCTCCTACGAGGCGGTGGTGAGCGACGAGGATGACGACGGCGACGGCGACGATCCCGCGGTCACGCCCATTCCGCTGGGCAACATCGTGCGGTTCGATCGCGATCGGGTGCATCCGGAGAGCCTGCCGCTGGAGGCCGTGGACGTGCTGCGGCGGATTATCGATGGGGAGACGTCGGAAGTGGTGGATCGCGCGCTGTCGGATCTGCTTGGGCTGTAGCCCGGAGGCCGCGCCTACACGAACGTACCCACCCGGAAGCGCCAGATCCGACTGAGCAGGTCCTCCAGGTATCCCTGCGTGCTGAACACCTCGACCGCCGCCGCCGTGGCGGCGGCGTTCACGCCCCACAGCGTCGCCCGTTTCAATTCCCCTTCGAAGTCCGCCTGCACGAACACTTCCTCATTGCGATTGTAGATGGTCGGCAGGAAGCCCCCGAACTCGCGCGAGACTCCGTTCACGCCCGGGCCGCCGATCGCGATGGTCGGGTTGAGGTGGAAGATCCGGTTTTCCAGATACCAGGTGTCACCGACCACCACGGCGCGACGGTACGCGTGACCGATTCCGCGGCGGTCGATCTCCGACTTGAGCAGGTAGGCGAGCGGACGGTCGCGCTCTTCGGCGGTGAGGGAGGATCCCGTCACCAGCACTACGGTCTCCTCGGTGTCCACGAGCTTCATCTGGCGGGCCTCGTTGCCTAGCTGGCCGCGGTATCGGCCGGGGGTGGAGCGGTGCGCTGGTTCCGCTGGAATTCGCGCTCGCGCTCCTTCCGGAGCCGCATGTCGCGGATCATCACCTTGAACTCCTCGAGATTCTCCGCCCGCTGCGCGGCGTACTGCAGGTCCGCTCGAAGGTCCATGAGGTGATTGTATGCCTGGTTCTGATCGATGTTCCCGGCCGGGATCGGGAGCAGCGCGAGCACGGCCGCCGGAATCTTGAGGCCGGCGATGTAAATGTTCTTCGAGTCGATCCCGAACTTCTTGCCCGCGATCTCCTTGGTCCAGCTCGGCAGGGCCTGGCCCCGTGCCGACGGATCGCTGGCGATCGAGTCGAGATAGCCCTGGACGATCGCGGTGACCGCGCTGTCCACCAGCTCCACGTGTCCCTTGGTGAGTCGCCGCGCCAGCTCCTCCGGCGGGAGCGGCAGCGGCCGCACCCAGAGGCGCCCGTCGGCCAGGCCCGGACCGAGGCGGCCGATCCCGAGGCGTGGCCGCGGCGCCGGCGGGCTCCCCGTATCCGGCCGCGTGCGGGTAACGGGCGGGCGCGGCAGCACCGTCACCGACTGCGGACGCGGGCGGAGCGCCGGACGCACCGGGCGGATGCCGGATGCTCCGGTGCCCGAGCGCCCTTCCGCCCGCAGAGAGCGATAGGGCATCGGCACCGCCCTGGCACCTTCGGCCGGCGGCGCGAGCACGATCAGCTCGGACGGTCGACGCGGCAGCACGGGCTGGCGGCCCTCGATCCAGCCGAACAGCAGCAGGCTGTGCACGAGAACACTGGCCGCGATCGCGATCGGCGGCCAGCGCCGGGTGCCAGGCACGCGAAGGTCAAGTGGCCGGCGCAAGCTCTCCTCTCCGGGTGGCCTCCAAGGTCCGGCCAAGTCGGGACGCGGCCTCGCGCAGGCGATCCGCGCCGACCGTGAGGGCGATGCGGAAGAAGCCCTCGCCGGCCGGCCCGAACGCGCTCCCGGGCAGCACGACCGTGCCGGTCTCCTCGAGCGTTCGGGTCGCGAAGGCGGCCGAGGCCGTGCCGGCCGGCAGCGGGATCCAGAGATACATCGCGGCCTTCGGCGCCTCGACCACGAATCCCGCGTCCCGCAGTGCCTCCACGGCCGCGTCCCGCCGTCGCTGGAGCTCCGCACGGATCGGCGCGACCAGCGCCTCGGCCTGGTCCAGCGCCGCCGCGCCCGCCTTCTGCACGGCGAGGAACGGCCCGGTGTCCGTGTACGACTTCACCTGGGTCAGCGCCGAGACCAGCTCCGGACGGCCGACGGCGAAGCCGATCCGCCAGCCCGTCATCGAGAAGCTCTTGGAGAGCGAGAAGAACTCGAGGGCGACGTCTCGGGCGCCCGGGATCTCGAAGATGCTCGGCGCGCGGTACCCGTCGAAGGTCAGATCGCAGTACGCGTTGTCGTAGGCGAGCAGGATGCCGTGCTTCCGGCAGAGCGCGACGGTCCGCTCGAGGTACTCGAGCGGCGCGACGGCGGCCGTCGGATTGTTGGGATAGTTGACGAACACCAGCTTCGCCTGCTTCAGCACGTCGGCCGGCACCTGCTCCAGGTCGAGCAGGAAGTCGTTCTCGGGACGGAGCGGCGCGATGTAGGGATCCGCACCCGCCAGGATGGAGCCACCCAGGTACGCCTGGTAGCCGGGCTCCGGCACGATGGTAGCGTCGCCGGGGTTGACCACCGCGAAGGGCAGATGGGCCAGCCCTTCCTTCGAGCCGATCAGCGGCAGCAGTCTCGGTCATGGGATCGAAGTGCAGGCCGAACCGGCGCTCGACCCAGCGCGACGCCGCCTGCCGGAACGCCGGCAGGCCCTGCTGGAACCCGTACTTGCTGTAGGCGGGATCGCTCAGGGCCTCCGTCATGGCCTCGACGACCACCGCGGGCGGCGGCGTGTCGTTGTCGCCCGCGCCCAGATCGATCACGTCCATTCCCGCCTCGATCAGCCGGCGCTTGATGGTCGGGATCTCGGCGAGCGGGTACCCGGGAAGGGCGCGGAGACGCTGGCTGAACTCGATCATCGACTGGTGCCGTTTCGGACGGGGTTGGAGATCAGGCCGACACCGGGGATCTCGACCTCCACGACGTCGCCGTCGCGGAGCGGGCCGACACCGGCCGGCGTGCCGGTCGCGATCAGATCGCCCGGCTCGAGTGTCATGATCCCGCTGATGAACGACACCAGAAACGGGATGTTAAAGTGCATGTCGCTGGCCGGGGCGCGCTGACGCTCCTCGCCGTTCACCCGACCGATCACCTCGAGCGTGCGCCAGTCGAGCCCTTCGCGGACCGCGGGGCCTACGGGACAGAAGGTGTCGTATCCCTTGGCCCGGCCCCACTGACCGTCGGTCTTCTGGAGGTCTCGGCAGGTGACGTCGTTCACGCACACGTAACCCCCGATGCCCTGCTCAGCTTCCGCCTCGGTCGCGCCGCGCAGGCGCGAGCCGATCACGACGCCGATCTCGGCCTCGTACTCGACCTGGCGCGACGTCTCCGGCAGCACGATCGCCTCGCCCGGGCCGATCAGCGCGCTCGGCGGCTTGAAGAAGAGCATCGGGACGGTCGGCACCTCGTTCCCCAGCTCCTTGGCGTGAGCGACATAGTTCCGGCCGACGCAGACGATCTTGGACGGGCGCACGGGGATCACGCGACCGCCCCGATGCCGTGCCGCGCGAAGAAGTCCTCACACTTGGTGCGCACCTGGGCCCACGTCCCGATGATCCGGTCCGCCCGCGGGAGCCCGCCGAGCAGCAGTGGCCCGTACCGCTTGGTGACGACTCGGCTGTCCAGCAGCACCACCACCCCCATGTCCTGGCGGCTGCGGATCAGCCGGCCGAACCCCTGCTTCAGCTTGAGCGCGGCGTGGGGCAGCAGGTAGTTCATGAATCCGTCCTGTCCCTCCTCCGCCAGCCGCTCGAGGCGCGCGGCCGTGATCGGCTCGCTAGGCACCTTGAAAGGTAGCTTGTTGAGCACCAGGGCGCGGAGCGCTCGTCCGGGCACGTCGACACCTTCCCAGAACGAATCGGTGCCGAGCAGAATCGCGTTTTCCGCCTCGCGGAAGCGGCGGAGCAGCCCGTCGCGAGGGGCCTCGCCCTGCACCAGGATCGGCCAGCGAGTCCCGAGCACGCTGCGGAGCTCGTGCGCGGCCCGGCGGAGCGAGGCGTGGCTGGTGAACAGCACGAACATGCCGCCGTCCGACGCGTAGGCCAGGTCGGTCACGATCTGGACCACCGCGGTGGCATGCGCGTGCTCGTCCTCGCGCGGCTCCGGAAGGTCGTTGGGGATGCCGAACACGCACTGCGAGGGATAGTCGAACGGCGAGGCGAAGGTCTCCCGCACCGTCACCGGCGTATCCTCCCCGCTCAGGCCGAGCCGGGACTCCAGGAAGTCGAAGTCGCCGCCGGCGGCCAGCGTCGCACTGGTGAGGACGACGGTGTCCAACCGATCGAAGAGCAAGGACCGAAGCACCGGCGCGAGGTCGAGTGGGACCGCCGAGAGCGAGACCTGCTGTGCCCGCGGCGTGCGCTCCATCCACCGAACCGTCGGCGCTCCGCCGCCGGCGGGCCGCAACGTGCGATTGAGGCCATCGGAGATCGCGTCGAGCCGGCGCATCACGGCGCGAAGCTCCTGCAGGAGCGCGCCATGGCGCTCGGACTCCTCGGCTTCCGCCAGGCGGTCGGCGATCGTCTCCACCGAGTCCCGCAGCGCGCGGAACGCGACGAGCGTCGCGTCGAGCTCGAACGCGAGGCCCTGGTCCCAGATCTCGTCGGTCGCGAATTCGTCCGATCAGGCGGAGCTGTCCGGCGGGCGCGTCGTCCAGCCGATCGGACAGGCGGAGGAACATGGCTTCGCCGGCCCGGCGCGCATCGACGATCGCCGGCACCAGTCCGCTGGGTGAGCAAGTCGAGGCTGGCGCGGCTCAGGAGGTCGGCCCGTCCCATCAGCTCGTGCGCCAGCGTGGGCACGAGCCCGCGCCCGTTCCGCTCGAACCGGGCCAGCAGGCGGCGCACGGCCCGGCTGCTGACCTGGACGCCGAGGTGGGCGGCCGCGACGTCCTCGAGATGGTGCGCCTCGTCGAGCATCAGCCGCGGTACGGCGGCAGCACCGCGGCTTCCTCCCAGTTGTCCTGGGCCTGACGCACCGCGAGGTCGGCGGCCAGCAGATGGTGGTTCACGACCACGATGTCGGCCTCCGCGGCACGGCGGCGGGCCCGGAACAGGAAGCAGCGGTCGAAGTGGGCGCACTGGAGCCGGGTGCAGAGGTCGGCCTCGGCGCTGACCTCGTCCCACACTTCCCGGTGGGCGTGACCGGCAGGTCGCTCAAGCGTCCCGTCGGCGGTGTGTCCCGCCCACTCGGCGATCGCCCATCAGCTCGTCGAGCTTGTCCGGCTCGAGCAGCGTCCGCTGGAGGCCGACGGCCTGGTCGAGCCGAGCGAGGCAGAGGTAGTTCCGCCAGCCCTTGAGCAGGGCGAAGGTCGGTGTGTAGTCCTCGGTGCCAAGCGCGCCGCGCGAAGGACGGGCAGGTCCTTGCCGACCAGCTGTTCCTGCAGGTTGATCGTGTTGGTGCTCACGATCGTGCGCTCGCCGTTGGCCCGGGCCCAGGCCAGCGCGGGCACCAGGTAGGCGAACGACTTGCCGACGCCGGTGCCGGCCTCGAGCAGCTGAGACGCCGCCATCGTTGTAGGCGTCGGCGATGTACGCCGCCATGTCGCGCTGGCTGCGCCGATCCTCGTACTGGCCCAGAATGCCGGCGACCGGCCCGCCCTCGCCGAGCGTCTCCACCACGTCGAACGGATCGATCCGCAGTACCGGCGCGGTCGCGCGGGACCTCGACCACGACGTAGAGCTCCGTCGCGCCGTTGTCGATGATCCCGAAGCCGACACCGCCGTCGTGCAGGCGGGCCGCCACATTCAGATCCGCGACCGACGGGTCGAGCCGTCCGCTCGGATGGTTGTGGAGCAGCATCTCGCCCCGCTGCGCGACTCCGGGCAGCGCCAGCACCATGTCGACGGTGCCGCGGGCGACCGCGCGCGCGCCGCGACGACGACGCCGTCGCGGTCCACCTGCGCGACGAACGACACTTCGCGCCCCCCGGCGGCCGCGATCTCGCCGGCGCAGGTATCCCCGCACGCCGGGGGCGATCCGCTCGGATTGACTCGTGCTCACGGTCAGGTCTTGAGCTCTTTCTTCTTGGCCGCCGGGAACAGCACGTTGTTGAGGATCAGCCGGTAGCCCGGGGAATGCGGATGGAGCGAGAGGTCGGTCGGCACGTCGCCGATCTGGTGCTGCGGGTCCTCGGGATCGTGCCCGCCGAAGAAGGTCCAGGTGCCCTGCCCGTGCTCACCGTGGATGTACTTGACCCACGGCGCGCCTGGCTCATCGGCCAGCACCGTGACGCTCGGCTTGAGCGTCTTGCGGGTGAACGACGTCGTGAGCCCGTAGAAATCGGGAATCACCTGCGCGGTGGTTCTGCACCAGCATCGTCGCGACCGGGTCGATCTTGGCGCTGAAGTTGAAGAGCGTGAACGAGCCCAGCGGCTGGCGCCGCTCGGGGGAGTTCACCTGATGTCCGTCGATGTCCGAGTACACCGGAATCGTCGGGCTCAGCTCGAGCTGGGCGTCCTGGAAGGCGAGCGCCTCGCTCCCAGTGCATGCGTCTCGCGGCGTCGGGATCCATCGGCGTCCCGTCGGCGTAGCGACGCGGCGATGTCCGTGTTCGCGCGGCGAGCGCCAGGTCGAGCGTCTCCGTGGCCGTGCACATCGCGAACAGGAACCCGCCCTGCTCGCACGAAGTCCGCGATCGCCGACGGCCACCGCCCGCTTCTCGGCGGGCACGTTCGGAAAGCCGAGCTGCTTGGCCATCGCCCGGTTGCGCTCCACCATGTCGACCAGCCACGGCGCGCCGGCGTAGTTCAGGAAGAACTTGGAGTACTGGCCGGTGAAATCCTCGTGGTGCAGGTGGAGCCAGTCGTAGGTCTTGAGCTTGTCGCCGAGGACTTCCGCGTCCCAGATCTTCTCGAACCTGATGCCCGCGTAGTTGAGCGCCATGGTCACGGCGTCGTCCCACGGCGCCGCGTTGGGCGGCGCGTACACCGCGACCTTGGGCGCCTTCTCGAGCGGCACCGCGTCCATGTTGCCGCCCTGGATCTCGCCCCGGATCTGGACCAGCTGGCCGTCGTCCAGCGGTTCGATCGTGATGCCGTTGAGCGCCGCGTCGCGGGCGGTCGCGACGTCCGCGGGCAGCAGGAACGACCCGCTCCGATAGTTGAGGAACCACTCGGCCCGCCCGCCTCGCTCGAGCAACCGGAACGCGAGCCCATAGGCCTTGAGGTGGTCGGACTGGGCGTCGTCCATCGGCACCAGCAGCCACGGGGCGCCGGGCGATACCGGAAACCTCCGGAGCGTGGGCGACAGCATCGCCAGCCCGGAAAGGCTCCGGCCGAGAAAGTCGCGGCGGCTGATCATGTCTTCGGGACCGCCCCGCGGGCCTCGTCCAGACGGCGGCGAGCCTGAGGCACCAGCGCGCTCGCGGGATAGGTGAGGATCATGTGCTCCAGCTGCGCGACCGCCTCCTGCGGCCGGTCCCGGTCGAGCAGCAGCTCCGCCAGCGCGAGCTCGGCGGCGGGCGCCGTCCCCGGCGCCTCCGGCACCGCGGCGGCCTTGAGCAGGCGCTCCGCGTCCCCCGGCTTCCGGCTCGCGGCGGCGAGCCGACCGGCCATCAGTCGCAGCTCGGCACCGCCCTTGGCAGCCGGAAGGTTCCCGGCCGTCCGCTCGAGCCCGTCCACGGCCTTCGAGGTGTCGCCTCGGGCGAGGGCCAGGAGCGCCTGCCCGAGCTCCGGCAGGCTGTCCGCTTCGATCGGCTGGAGCATCGCGAGCAGCGCCGTGCGCTCGGTGGCTTCGTCGCGATCGCCGGCGAATGGCCCAGCCGCCTTGAATCGCTGGATGGCGCCGGCCACGTCGCCGTGGTACAGCCGGATCCGGCCCGCGAGGGCGAGGCCGTCCACGGTGCTGTCCTGGGCCAGCGTGGAGTCGGCACGTTCCAGCTCCCCGGCCTGGAGGTAGCCGAGCACCAGCCGCCGCCGGAGTGCGCCATACTCGTCGCCGCGCCATGTCGGCCTTGTGCTCGGCCAATCGCCGAGCGGCGTCCTCGAGCTTCCCTTCACCGATCAACACCTGGACCAGCGTGGCCGACGCTCCGGCCGAGATGGCGCCCGGCGCGCTGCGGTCCTCGGCGATGCCCACCAGCATTCGACGGGCCGCTTCCCGCTCTCCCGCGGCGGTGTAGGCGCGCGCCGCGTCGAGCCGGACGCGGGCGCGCTCCGAGTCCGTGCTGCGCTCCGCGATGAGCTCCAGCGTCCGACCCTGCGCCACGACGCGCGTCACGTCCCGGCTGCGTTCTGAGCTGGTCGAGCATGCCGCGAAGCGCCTCGAGCGCGGCGCGGCGCTCCTCCGGGAGCGCCTTCTGCAGCGCGTCGAGGGCGCCGAGCGGATCACCCCAGCGCGCGCGAAGGTCCGCCTGAAGCCGACGCGCGGGAAAGTCCTCCTCGCGGTCCAACTGTCTGAGCAGATCGGAGCGTATCGAGTCGGGCGCCGACGCGAGGCTGTTCACGGCCGAGCCACGGTACCCGGGGAAGCGACGGATGGCCGGCAGCCACTCCCGGAGCGCGCCGGCGAAGTCGCCATCCTGGATCGCGAGCTGCGCGAGTTCCGCCGCGAGAGCGTCAGGCCGGTGCAGTTGCTCGCGCCCGCGCAGGTAGGCCGCGGCGGCGCCCTGCCGGTCGCGCCGTCCGAGCGCCGCCGCTCCCCACTCGCGGAAGGGAGTTTCGTCACCCGGTGACGCCGCCGCCCAGCGCTCGGCCACCACGCGGATGCTGTCCGGCTCGTCGGCCGCGGCGAAGGCGCGCAGGGCCACGCCGAAGATGGCGCTGCTGGACGGGGCCGTGGCCAACGCCGCGCGGACCTGCGGCAGGATGTCCTCGCTGCGGCCGGCGGGGAGCAGCGCGCGCTCGAGGCCGAGCAGGGCGGCGACGTCCGCCGGCCGCGCGGCGAGCACGCCGCGATACGCGTCCGCCGCGGCCACGTAGTTGCCTCGCCGCTCGAGCTCGAATGCCCGCGCCATCGCGGGATCCTGGCCGCGGAGAGCGGAAGGAGCCAGCACCGTCAGGCCCAGCAGGACGGCCGCGCCGCGCATCATGGCGCCTTGGGCTCCGACAACCGTCGGAAATAGTCGACCACCAGCCGGCGCTCCTCGGGCGAAAGCTGCTGCAGCTCTTCCCACGTCGGCACCCGGAGGCGGTCGTCGTCACCCGCGAGCTTGGCGCGGAGGGCGGGCGGGAGGTGTACGCTGTCCGTGGTCGCGGTGACGCTCTGCCGCTCCTTGCGCTCATCCTCCTCGCGGCCCTGCAACGTGCGCCCCGCGTCGAGCATGCGCCGGAACAGCCGCTCCTGCCGCTCGACGATCTGGCGGTCCAGCCGCCCTCCCTCCAGTCGCTTGGCAAGGTCCTCCGCCTCGTCGGCCATCTCGCCGGCTCCCGGGAGGTTGCCGCCGCCGCGGAGCTTCTGCAGCTCCTCGGCGAGGGCCCGCTGCTTCAGCCCGAGCTGCCGAAGCTGCTCGCGGATCGCACCGCTCCCCGCCATCGGCAGCATGCCGGCGCCCTGCTGGCCGAGCCCGCCCTGTTGCTGCGCGAGCTGCGCCATCCGCTCCAGCGCTTCCGCCAGACCCGAGCCCGAGCCCGCGCCCTGCACGTCGCCCCGGGCGCGCACGAGCTGGTACGCCGCAGCGTTCAGCGCGTCGACGGCCCCACCCGCCTGCTCCGCGCCTTCGCGGGCGTTGGGCGTGGCCGTGGCGATGGCCTCGCGCGTTCGCTGCATCTGGCGTTGGGCGCCGCCGAGCGCGGCCCCGATATCGGGAGGCACGAGCGCGTTCTTGCCGCCGGCCTTGCGGACCTGCTCCAGCAACCGCTGGACGCCCTCCTCGATGGCGCCCTGTTCGGCTCGCACGCGCCCGTTGGGGTCACCGCCGTTCCGGAGCTGCTCCTGGACGGACAACTCACGCTCGGCCAGGCGGCTGGTCTCCGCCAGCGCCTGATCGAGCGCGGCCACGACCTCCTGCCGCCACTCCTGTTGCATGCCTTCCCGCTCCCGGCGGAGCTGCTCGCTCAGCGGCTCCAGCGATTGCTCAGCCTCCTCACCCCGCTGGCGCGCCGGCCCGCGCTGCCCTTGCTGGCTCGCCGAGGCCGCCTGGCGCATCTGCTGGCCGGCCTGCTTGGCGCGGTCGCCCGCGGCGTCGAGCCGTTGCTGACGCTGGTCGTCATCCACCTGGGTGCCGAGCCGGGCGATGCCGGCGGCGAGTGAGTCCGCGCGGGTCGCTAGCTCGCGCTCGGCGCGCGCGGACCGGCCGCTGTCCGCCGAAGCGACCTGGGCGTTCCACTCGTGCTGCTGCCGCGCCAGCTCGGCCGATTCCTTCCCGAGGTTGGCCAGATCGCCCTCCAGCGCCGCGCGCTTGAACAGCTCCTTGCTCCGCTCGAGGGCCTCCCGCAGATCCTGCTGCGCTTCGGCGAGCCGCTCGAGCGCGTCCTTCGTGCGGTCCGCGTCCAGATCCTTGAGCGCCTGCTGCAGCTCCTGCAGCCGCTCACGCAGCTCGGGCGAGAGCGCCCGATCGATCTGCTCCCCGATCTCGTTCAGCTGACGCTGCCAGGCCGTGTCGGTCAGTCCGGCCGCCTCCGCGCTCTTCTGCAGCGCTTCCAGCGACTGTTTGAGCGCCTCGGCCTGTCGCATCAACTCCTGCTGCGACTGGGACACCCCTTCGGCCTTCTTCGCCTCCTCGAACGACAGCGATTCATCGCTCCGTTCACCGTTGCCGTCCCGGCTGCGCGGCCGCTCCTGGGCCAGATCTTCGGTCTGGCGCTCGAGCTGCTTGCTCTTCGCTGCCAACGAGTCGAGGCCGCCTGACACCGCCGCCGTCGCCGCGCGCTGCGCCGCCCGCACCTCGCTCATCGTCGGCAGCCGGAGGACATACTCCCGCGACCGGCCGAGCTGCCTCTGGGGCGTATTGTCGATCGCAATCGCGCGATAGCGTACGGTGTCGCCGGGCAGGAGCCCGCGCCGGGTGAGGTCTAGCGTGTACGTGAGGATGGCGCGGTCCGGCGTCCCGCCCGGGATCGCGACCGACTCGCGCCGCGCGGAGTCCGTGACCCCGAGCTGGCTCACCCGCCGGCTCTCGACCGTGACGGCCGTGATGCCGTGGTCATCGCGAACATCCAGCACGAGGGGAAGCTGCAGGGTGAGCGGCGCGAGCGTGTCGGCGCCAGGCACCGGCACTTCGACCTGCGGTGAGCTGTCCGCCACGAGCCGGATCGGCAGCCGCACCGTATCGGCGCTCAGCGGCGCCCCCCCGGCGGTGGCGAGAGCCAGCTGGTATTCGCCCGAGGAAGACGGGACGAAGCTCCCGGCGAAGGCGCCTCCCGTTACCGTCAGCGGCGCCGACCGTCCGCCGGAGGCCCAGGCGGCGGTCGCGAGCGGCGCGGTTGCCTCGCCTCGCGTCTCGAGTCGTGTGCCGGACGGCAGCAGCAGCGTGTCGCCGCCCGTCGGCACTGGCTCGGCATCGAGGCCGAGGTAGGCGGGATAGTGGGCGGTGACGCTGAGCGTGCCCAGAAAGACCGGGAGCCGCACCCGGATCATCACGGTGTCCGATCCCCGGCGGCCGCCGGTGAGCCGGGCGAACAGATCGCTCTGGAGCGCGCCGGTGGTCACGGCGGCCCGGCCCAGCGAGTCGAGACGCACCGCCCAGGGCCGCCAGCCTTCGCCCGGCGCCCGGAGCCACAGCGTCGCCGTGCGGCGGCCGAAGGCCTCCAGCTCGAGCATGGTCGAGTCGCCACGATCCACCACGTCCTTGACGGCCCGGATGCGAACCGGGGCCACCGTCGCCTCCCAGGCGCGCCGCGGGTGCCAGAGGGCGGCCGCGGGCCCGTGGACCGGACCGGCCGAGCCGAACGCGGCGACCCCGACCGCCAGCACGGCGAGGCCGACGAGGGCGAGCAGCCTGATAGGGCGCGCCAACGGCTCCGCCGCCTCCCCGCCGCGGCGGATCACGTCGTCCGCCTGAGTGCGATCGGCCAACGCGAGCAGCTCCCCGCTGGTGCCCCCCGCCGAGTCGTCGAGGAGCCCGGTAAGCGTGCCCCGGCGCCAGGCGCCCATCTCTTCCAGCCGTCCGGCGACGCCGCCGGTCGAAAGCTGCCGCTGGCTCCGCCACCCAATGAACGCGGTGCCGGCCAGGGCTACGAGCGCGGCGGCCCAGGCCGCCAGCACCCAGTAGGGCGCGTCGAACCACCCCAGACGGACCATCCAGGCCATGAGGCCGAGCAGCGTCGCCCCAGCACCCAGGCCGAGCGCGATCCACCCGAGCGCGGCGCGCGCCCGCAAGGGGCGCGCGATGCGTTGGAGGGCCTGGTGCGTCGCCGGTGCGGTCACCCGCCGTACCCGACCGCGTAGGCGAACAGGTTCACCCCCATCCGGAGCGCCGCCTCGTGCTTCTCGGGGGGATCACGATGCACCTCGAAATCCTCCCAGCCATCGCCGAGGTCACTCTGGTAGGAGTAGTAGACGGCCAGCCGGCCGTCGAGAAAAATGCCGAATCCCTGCGCCGGCTTCCCGTCGTGCACGTGAATCTTGGGGATGCCCTTCGGGAAGTCGTAGAGCAGATGATAGATCGGATGATCGAGCGGCACTTCGACGAGCGGATGGTCGGGGAACAGCCGGCCGAGCTCGCGGCGGATGGACGCGTCCATCCCGTAGTTGTCGTCGGCGTGGAGGAATCCGCCCTGGAGCAGGTATCGGCGCAGCGTCGCCAGATCCTGGTCGCTCCAGCGGACATTGCCGTGACCCGTCATATAAATGTAGGGGACGTTCCACAGCTCGTCTTCCGCGAGGGTCACGACTTTCTCGGCCGGCCCCACGCGCATCCCGGTGCGGGAATGGATCGCCGCGATGAGGTTGGGCAGGCTGGAGGGATTCGCGTACCAGTCCCCGCCCCCATCGTAGTGCAAGCGGCCGACGGTCATCACCGGCGCCGCCGTCGGCGCCGCGCCGACGAGGCCGGCAAGCACCAGGAACGGGAGGACGCGAAGGGTCATCAGGGCAGCTCCATCACCAGCCGATACGCGTCATTGCGGCTGAGGCCAAGGGTCTCGCTGAGCCGGCGCACGACCTCGCGACGGGTCAGCCCTTCCGCCAGCAACAGGGCGGCCTGTTCGACCGCGTCGCCGGTCCGGTCCGGCGGCTCGGCCGGCGTTCCGGTGCCTTCGACGACGATCGTGAGCTCTCCGCGCGGAGGGTGCTCCGAATAATAGCCCGCGAGCTCTTCCAGCGTGCCAGCCCGTAGCTCCTCGTGAAGCTTGGTGAGCTCCCGCGCGACCACGGCCCGGCGGTCGGCTCCGGCTACCGTCGCCAAGTCCTGCAGCAGGTCGACCAGCCGGGGTGGCGCCTCGAAGAGGACGACGCTCCACTCCTCCGTGGCCGCACGCGAGAGCAGACGGGCGCGCTCACCGCCCTTGCGGGGGATGAAGCCGAGGAACAGGTAGCGATCGCCCCTGAGCCCCGCGGCCGACAACGCCGCGGCCACCGCGGAGGGTCCGGGAATCGGCACGATTGTGGCGCCCGCCTCGCGAGCCGCCGCCACCAGATCCACCCCGGGATCGCTCACCACCGGCGTGCCGGCGTCGGACACCAGGGCCACGTCGCGGCCGGCGTCCAGGATCTCCAGCAGGGTCTCGAGTCGCCCGTCGTCCGAATGCGCGTGGTAGCTCAGGAGCCGCGGCGAGGCCCCCAGGTGGCTGAGGAGTCCCCGGGTGCGCCGGGTATCCTCCGCGGCCACCACCGCCACGCTGCGGAGGACCTCGGCGGCTCGGGTGGACAGGTCTCCCAGGTTGCCGAGCGGCGTGGCGACGATGTACAGCGTTCCGGGCATGATGGAGGTAAAGGTACGGAGAGCAGGCAGGGGGGAGAAGAGAGACCAAAACCCGGGCGGAATGCCCGGGGAAACGAAAGGCGGGAGGGGACGAATCGTCCTTCCCGCCTGGGGCTGCCGTCGGCCGGCGACGACGCTAGCCGAGGTGCTGCTTGATCTTGCCCTCGAGGGTGGCCTTCGGCACGGCGCCGATCACGGTGTCCACGTGCTGGCCGTTCTTGAAGAACAGGATGCTGGGAATCGACCGCACGTTGAACCGCATCGCCGTGCGCTGGTTGGCGTCCACGTCGACCTTGGCGACCTTGGCCTTGCCGATGTACTCACCCGCAAGCTGATCGAGGATCGGCGCCACGACCTGACACGGACCGCACCACGTCGCCCAGAAGTCGACGAGCACGAGGCCGCTGGCCTGCTCGATCTCTCCGGCGAAGGAAGCGTCGGTCACGTGGACAGTCTGGGCATTGGACGCGGCCATGATGTTATTCTCCTGTACCTGTAAATGATATCGTCTCGATCTGTCTCGACGGAGGGATCGCTTGGCTGATCGCCCCCGCATCGCGCATGTGGGTGTCGCCGTGTCCGACATCGACGCGGCGCTTGCCTTCTACCGGGACGTCCTCGGCCTCACCCCGCATCCGCCGGAGGAGGCCGACGGCGCCACCATCGTCTCGCTGCCGTTCGGGGACTCCGAGGTCGAGCTCCTCGCGCCGCGCTCCGCGGACGGTCCCATCGCCAAGTTTCTCGAGCGCCGCGGCGCGGGCATCCACCACATCTGCTATCGCGTGCCCGATCTCGACGCCGCGCTCGCGGCCTGTCGCGCAGCCGGCTATCGCCTCCTTGACGAGACTCCCCGCACCGGCGCCGGCGGGCGCCGGATCGCCTTCGTGCATCCCAAGGCGACCGCGGGCATCCTGCTCGAGCTCACGGAGTAAGATAACAGCGGCGGTGGGGCCGAAGTTCCCGCCGTTATTGCGCGGGAGGCGGCGCCGTGTCCTGTTGCGATGGGCTGCAGGTCCGCGCCGGATTGCCGGCCGTGGTCAGATCGATCTGATTGACGAGCCAGCTGCCGTCGCTCATCTGGATGACGCCGAACGGCACGGTCCACGTGCAGGCCTGGCGCCGCAGCTGGACCTGAACGGAGTGCCGCCCATCCGATCCGTCCGGCGTGTCCGACTCGATGCGCCAATCGTCGTTGACGAGGTAGCTCCGCATCACGACGATCCGCCGCTCGTAGTCTGGCGGCTGCTTGGTGTGCGCCGCGGAGCCCTTGGCGGTGCCCCACAGCGAGGCCATCGCGACGAGATTGCTGTCGGTCACGGCTCGCATGAAATTCTCCACCGCCGCCGACGCCGTGTTGGAGGGGTGCACCTGGCCCGCGCCACCGCCGCCGCCGCAGGCGGCCACCAGGGCGGCCGCCGCTATCCACCGTCGGTTGATCACAAGAGTCTCGTTGAGCGAGTGTGAGCGAGCGAAGTTAAACGGCCGCGGAGCCCCGAGCAATGACACCGCAACGGCTGTACGTCAACATCGACCACGTGGCCACTGTTCGGCAGGCCCGCCGCACGGATGAGCCGGATCCGCTGGAAGCGGCCCGCCTCGCCGAAGCCGCCGGCGCCGACGGGATCACCGTGCACCTCCGTGAGGACCGCCGGCACATCCAGGACGACGACGTCGAGCGCCTGGCCGGCGCGGTCCGAGTGCTCAACCTGGAGCTGGCGACGAGCCCAGACGTACTCACGATCGCGTGCCGGCTCCGCCCGTACCAGGCCACGATCGTCCCCGAGCGGCGCGAGGAAGTCACGACCGAAGGCGGCCTCGACCTCCGCCGGCCGAACCCTCGCCTGCGGGAGACCATCCGGCGACTGGATGAAGCGGGCGCGCGGGTGAGCCTGTTCATCGACCCCGACACCGCCGCACTGGAGGCCGCCAAGGATCTCGGCGTGCCCGCCATCGAGCTGCACACCGGTCGCTATGCCCACACGTGGCGCCAGGGCGACGCCGCGCTGGACGAGCTCCGGCGCGCCGCGCGGTACGCCGCCGACATGGGATTGTTCGTGCACGCCGGCCACGGGCTCACCTATCTGAACGTGGTCCCGGTGGCGGCCATCCCGGAGATCGAAGAGCTCAACATCGGCCACAGCATCGTGAGCCACGCCGTGATGGTCGGTATGCGCATCGCGGTGGAGGAGATGGCGCACTTGGTGCGGGGCGCAAGGCGCTGATACCTTTCGGGCTCATGACCAACCCGCTTGCCGCCGCCGATTTCTTCGCGCTCGAGGCCGGGGAATGCCTCGACCGGCTCGAGACCATCGTGGGTCGTCCCGACGGGCCTCCCGCCGAGGACTTCCTCCGCACCGCGCGCGTGCTGCGAGGCTCGGCGCTCATGGCCGGCCAGCAGCCGATCGCCAGGGCGGCCGCCGGCCTCGAGGCGCTCGCGCGGGCGTACCGCGACGGACGGCGGGTGTGGGATCCCGGCACTCGGGAGCAGGTCGTGCAGGCGGTCGAGGAGTTCCGCCTGTTGGTGCGTCGGGTCCGCGAATGGGGCGAGGCGGAGGCGGCGCGCACGGTGCGCCTCGGCCTGAGCCTCGAGTCGCTCGCCGGTCGGACCAGCGGGGAGCCTTCGCGCCGGGACGAGCACGGCGGCCTCAACACCGGCGTACGCGCGTTCGTGGCCCGCGAGGGGGCCCTGATCGCGAGCGCCCTCGACCGTGCGGCCCGTGCCCTCCAGGCCTCGCCCACCGATCGCGAGCCGCTCTACACCGTCATCCGACGCATGCAGTCGCTCCGGGGCCTGGCGGAGCTGAGCGAGCTCGTGCCGCTGCCGGAGATCCTCGACGGCATCGAGCTGGCGGTGGGTGACCTGACCCGGCTGTTCGCCCCTCCGCCGGAAGTGGACGAGGTGATGGCGGCGGGATCCCTGGCGCTGACGCGGATCTCGCGCGACATCGCTGAGCACGGGCGCCCCGAGGCGGAGAGCGAGGAGGCGAGTCGCTTCACCGATCTGCTGCTCCGCGCCTTCGCGGTCGAGCGGGACGTCGTGCCGATCGACTCGCTCTTCTACGCCGACGACCCCGCGCCCGTCTCGCCACCGCTCTCCCAGCCCCAGTTCGCCGCCCCCGCCCCGCTCGGGCCGCTGGAGCTGGTGAGCCACGGCGAGCATCTCTGTCAGAGCGCGGATCTGATCGCCAACTCGCGCTCCGCCGTGGAGCGGGATCTCCGCCTGTATCACCTGCTCGGCACGCTGCGGACGGCCGGCAGCCCGGGGCCCGACCCGGTGGCGAGCGCACTCGTGGTCTTCGCTCGCTCCGCGCGCGAGGCCCTCGCCGCCGGCGTCGCCGCTCGCGCGACTCCCGCCCTCGTGAGTTGTCTGCGCGAGGCCGGCGAGCTGTTGCGCGCCGTCGCCGACGCGGATGACCGCATGCTCATCTCTCGACGAATCCTCGATGCCGCGTACCGGCTCGACGGGCTGCGGATGGCGGAGGCTGGCCCACCGCCCGCCGCACCACCAGCGCCGCCACCGTCGGCGGACGCCGAGCTGCGCGTGGTTCCGATCGAGTCGCTGCTCTACGACGAGCTGCCCATCGTATCGATCGAGAGCCTGGCCTACGATCCGCCGCCGGCGACCGCGCCCGGCGAGCCGGAGCCGGTGCCGATCGAGTCGCTCGCGCCATCGGGCGGACTCGAGGGCAGCTTTCAGACGTACGATCGCCTGCGGCGCGAGCGGCGCGGCGAGGCGCCGTCGATCGAGGCCCTGGTGGGTAGGGCCCTCGCGGCGACGACCCCCGCCGCGGCCGAGGAGGGAACGGTGACGCTCGAGATCGGTACGCTGGTCTACCGCGGCCGAGCGGCGCTCGAGCGTGCGGCGGCCGTTCGCCAGCAGCTCGCCGACGAGCTCGCCCGGAACGGCGGACTCGACGCCATCCAGCCGCTGCTGCAGGAGCTGCTCGACCTGGTGCCGCTGGCGCTTGCCGAATCCTGAGCCGGCGCCCGCCCCCGACCGGGGGCGGCGCACCCTGTCCGCGGTACTCGGCGCTGTCGCCGCCGTCGCGCTGATGGTCTGGGCGCTCCACGGCGTGCATTTCGACGAGGTCGTTCGTCACCTCCGGAACGCGCGTCTCGCGCCGCTCGCCGCCGCGGTCGTCCTCGCCACGCTGACCTACGTGATCCGGCTCATCCGCTGGCGGCTCCTGCTGCGCGATACCGACGGCAGCGCGCTGCCCGCCCTTCCGCTCTGGCACGCGGTGGCGATCGGCTTCATGGCCAACAATCTGCTCCCCTTCCGCGCGGGCGAGGTGGTGCGGACCATCGCGGCCTCGCGCCTCGCGGGTGCGCGGTTCTCCGCCGTGCTGTCGTCGATCGCGGTCGAGCGGATCTTCGACGGCCTGGCCGTGGTTGCGCTGCTGAGCCTGTCGCTCATCGCATCCGACCTTCCACCGGACGTCGCGGTCGGCGGGGTGTCCGTGCGGCACGCCGCCCAGGTGGCCGGTGCCATGGGGGCGGCAGGCCTCGTCGCCGGGCTGCTGGTCGTGGCGTTCCCCGCCGCGGCCGAGCGCGCGATCAGGTCGGTGCTGCCGGCGGGCCGGATGACCGAGCGGATCATCGCGCTGATCGACGGGCTTCGGCACGGGCTGACCGTGCTGCGATCGCCCTCGCTCCTGGCGGGCACGGTCATCTGGTCGCTGGTCCTGTGGCTGATGAATGCGCTCGCCTTGTACGTCGCGTTCGAGGCGTTCGACATCCAGGTGGGCTTTCTCGGCGCGCTGCTGATGCAGGGGATTCTGATCTTCGGCATCACGGTGCAGCTCACGCCTGGGTTCCTCGGCCAGTTCGAGGCGGCCATCGTCGCCGCCCTGGCGCTGTTCCGCGTGCCCAACGATGTCGCCTCTTCCTACGCGATCGCCTATCACATCCTCACCTTCGTCCCGATTATCGTGCTCGGCGCCTGGTCGCTCGCGCGCACGCCCGTGGCTCTGAGCGACCTGCGAGCCGCCCGGCAGCCATGAGTGTCGCGGCGGTCACCGTAGAGGCGCATGCGAAGGTGAACCTGCTGCTCCGCGTCCTCGCGCGCGAAGCCGACGGTTTTCACGGTTTGGAGACGCTGTTCTGCCTGCTGAGTTTGACGGACACGCTGCGGGCGGAGCGGCGGGAGGCGAGCGGGGTCAGCCTCGAGGTAGAAGGCGCGGACGTAGGGCCGGCCGACCAGAACCTCGCCGTCCGCGCCGCCGACCTGGTCCTGGAAGCCACCGGGCGCCGGTTCGGCGTGCACCTCACGCTCACCAAGCGCATCCAGGTGCGCGCCGGACTCGGCGGCGGCTCGAGCGATGGGGCTGCCGCGTTGCATGCGGTAAATCAACTGGCCAACGGCGCCGTCCCTCGCGCCGAGCTGCTGCAGTTCGCCGCCCGCCTAGGCAGCGACGTGCCGTTCTTCGCGATCGGCGCCCCATTCGCGCTCGGCTGGGGCCACGGCGAGCGCCTGCTCCGGCTGCCGGCCTTGCCGGCCGCCCCAGGCCTCCTGGTGATCTCGGCCGATGGCGTCGCCACCGCCGAAGCCTACGGCTGGGTGGACGCGGCGCGGCAGTCCGCCGGGCGGCGCGGGGCGGTGGGACTCGATCTCGACGCCCTGTCGCGCTGGGGGGACATCGGCCGCATGGCCGGCAACGACTTCGAGTCGCCGGTCTTCGAACGGTTTCCCGGCATCCGGGCGGCCTACGAGGCTCTGGCCGGCACCCGTCCCCTTCTCTGCCGGATGAGCGGCTCCGGCTCGGCCCTGTTCGCCATCTATCGTTCCGCGCGCGACCGCGATGATGCCCGCATGATGCTCGGTCAAAAGCACGGACGCGTGCACGCCGTCGACACCCTCGCCAGTCCGCCGGCCCCGCCGGCCGCCGACTAGGACACTCGACGTGCGTATCGCTGTCATGCTCCGGCACTACGACCAGCACCAAGGCGGCGTCCGGGTCTACACGCGGAAGCTGCTGCGGGCGATGCTGGACCTGCGGAGCGGCCACGAGTTCGTCTTCCTCTACCGCAGTCCGTCACTCGTAGGCACCTATCGCGGCGAAGCCGGAGTCGAAGAGGTCGCCCTCTCGGCGCGCTCCTTCCTCGGTTGGGATCAGGTGGCCGTACCGAAGGCGGTGCGCCGCCATCGCGTGGACGTGCTGTTCAACCCGAAGTATTCCATCCCGCTGCACGCCGGTTGTCCGGCCGTGTGGGTCTGTCACGGCCTCGACTGGTACGTCATGCCGTGGGCCAGCCGGTTCGTGGACCGCCTCAGCCATCGCTTCCTCGTCCCCCGCTATGCCGCGAAGGCCGCGTCGATCGTGGCCGTCTCCGAGGTGACCCGCGAGCAGGTGATGCACTACCTCCACGTGCCTCCCGATCGCGTCACCACCGTGTACTCCGGCGTCGATGACGTCTTCCGGAGTCCTCCGGAGCGGGGTCGACTCGACGAAATCCGGCGGAAGTACGCGCTGCCCGAGCGATTCGTGCTGTATGCCGGAGCGATTTACCCACCGAAGAACTTCACCCGCCTGGTTCGCGCGTACGCGAAGGTGGGCCCCCAGCGCGGGATCCCGCTCGTGGTGGCGGGCGGAGAGAATCGCTTCCTGTCGGAGCGCGAGCTCATGGAGCCCGAGGCGCTCGGCATCACCGAGTGGGTGCGGCGACCGGGATGGATCGAGCAGGACGAGTTGGCCGGCGTCTACGCGCTCGCCGACGCGCTGCTCCTGCCGTCGCTGTTCGAGTCGTGCGGCCTGCCGGTGCTGGAGGCGATGGCCGCCGGCTGCCCGGTGGTCACGGCCGACCGGTATGGCACCAAGGAGCTGGCCGAGCATGCGGCGGTGCTGGTCGATCCGGAGTCGGTCGACAGCATCGCCGACGGCATCAGCCGAGTGCTGGACGACACGGCGCTTCGCGCCCGCCTCATCGACGCGGGGCGGCAGCGGAGCGACGCGTTCCGCTGGAGCCGGTGCGCGGCGGAGACGCTCCGGGTCCTCGAGCGGGTCGCGCGGTGACGGGCGCGCCAGCGGCCGCCCGCGAGCTCGAGGTCACCGTCAACGTGCGACACCTCGCGGGGCCGCGCACCGGGATCGAGGTGTACATGGAGGAGCTGCTCGGCGCGCTCTCGCGGAGCGGCGCGGTTCGGCTCACGGCGGTCAGCTGGTCGCCCCTGGGCCTCGCCCTTCCCGGTGTGCGCGAGCTCGTGCCGGTCCGCCGACCCGACATACCCGCGGCCTCCCTGAGGGGCACCCTGTGGAAGCTCTGGTTCGATCAGTGGGCGTGCCTCCGCGGCGTGCAGGGCCGCGATCCGATCCTGTTTCACGGGATGGACGGTTTCCTCCCCTGGGCGATCCGTTCGCGCGATCGGTGCGTGGTCACCGTCCACGATCTGGGCTGGCAGGTGCATCCCGAGCTCTACGCGCCCCGCCTGCGTCTCATGTACAGCGCCCTCTTTCCCTGGGCCGTGCGCCGCGCCGACCGGTTCATCGCCGTCTCCCGCTACACGGCCGACGATCTCGTCCGACGCGCCCGGGTGCCGGCCTCGAGGATTGAAGTCGTGTACCACGGGCTCGACCCGGTCTTCTCGAGCAGGGGCGCGCCGCCGGCGCGGGAGGATGCCGCACCCTATGTGCTCGCGGTGGGCGGAGTGTCGCCCCGCAAGAACACCCGCCGCCTCATCGAGGCCTTCGGCCGCTGGCGCGACCGGGGCGGGCACCGGTCGGCGTATCGCCTGCTCATCACGGGCACCTCCCTCGATCACGACTTCGTGGGCGGCGCCGCGCTGCCGGCAGGCGTCTCGCTGCTCGGCTACGTCGACAAGGCCGAGTTGCCCGGGCTCTACGCCGGCGCCGCGGCTTTCCTCTATCCCGGGATCTACGAGGGCTTCGGGCTGCCGATCATCGAGGCCATGGCGTGCGGGGCGCCGGTCGTGACCTCGAACACCGGTTCCGCGCCGGAGGTCGCCGGCGGGGCGGCGGTCATCGTCGATCCGTTCGATGTCGCCAGCATGGCAGACGGCATCGAGCGCGCGACCACGCCGGTCGAAGCCGAGCGCCTCCGCGGGCTCGGCCACGAACGCGCCGCCTCGTTTCGCTGGGAAGCCGCCGCCCGGGCGACCATCGAGGTCTATCGCACGGTCGCGGTGTAGCGGGCCATCGCGGCAGCCCGAGGAATTCGACGCGGGTGCGGGTAAATTGCCTAGCCCCGAACGCCCTGCTTCGCCCTGATGGAGGCACGACGAGTGACGACTGCGGCCGATATGGAAGTGATCAAACCGATCTTCATCGTGGGCACCGGGCGTTGCGGCTCGACGGCCTTTCACAAGCTGCTGGGCGCCCACCCCCAGCTGATGTGGCTGTCCGGCTTCGCGGAGGAGTTTCCGTTCCACCCGGCATTGAACCGCTGGGCCGTCACGGCTCAAGGCAATCCCCTCATCAAGCGGCTGTTCGGGGCGAGGATCAAGCCCGGCGAGAACTACGGCTTCTGGTACAAGCACGCCTACGGGTTCGCCGAGCCCGGCCGCGACCTCGTGGCGGCGGACGTGACACCGAGGGTGAAGAAGCAGGTCCGCACCATCTTCTCCCAGCTGCTCACCCCCAAGCGCGACCGGATGCTCATCAAGCTGACTGGGTGGTCCCGCATCGGGTTCCTGAAGGAGATCTTCAACGACGCCAAGTTCATTCATATCGTCCGGGACGGCCGGGCGGTCGCAAACTCGTACCTGCATATCAATGAGTGGCAATGGCGTGGCTGGTACGGGCCCTACAGCTGGCGCTACGGCCCGCTGTCGCCCGAGGATCAGGCCACCTGGGAACGCAGCAACCGGTCGTTCGTCGCCCTGGCCGGCCTGCAGTGGCGGATCCACACCAGGGCGATCGAGCAGGCCCGCGCGGCGGTGGATCCCGGCCAGTATCTCGAGGTGAAGTACGAGACGTTCTGCGAGGACACGAGCGAGACGTGCCGACGGGTGGTGGAGTTCGCGGAGCTCGAGCAGTCGCCGCGGTTCGAGCGCCACGTGGCCGCGTCGCCCATCAGGGACACCGACCGCTGGCGCAAGGACCTCAATGTCGAGCAGCAGACGCTGCTCACGAGCCTGCTGCGGGAGGACCTCGTCCGGTACGGGTACGGCGTGGTATAGCGCGCGGCTACCGGAAGACGACGGGGGCGTGGGGAGGCCGGCTCGAGCCCGGCTCCCTACGCCCCCGCTCTGATTTCCGCCCGCTAGTGGACCTGAACGATCTTCCCCGCTGAGGGCACACCGTTGCGGTTCAGAATGAAGACGAGATAGTGCCCTGGCGGCGCGAGCTGGGCTCTGTCCGGAGCGGTGACGTCCACCCCGGTCGCAGTGGGCGTGAAGGTGAGCTTGTTCGCCCGCTGCCCCGCGTCAAACGCGTGCGTCACTGATCCGATGTGGATCCACCGAACCTCGGTGATCTGCGCGGCGTTCGGGGTGGCCACCGAGAACGTCTGTCCATAGCTCACGCTGGACGCGGACACCGCCGTGATCGTCGGGCGTGCGCCCTTGAACATATACGGGGGCGAGAAGATCTCGTGGTTGTTCTCATCGGGAACCCGCGCCGCACCCGCGAAGGCATTGCCGCTGGCGCCGTGCAATACCGTGCCGTCGGGCAGGAGGAGTGACACCGAGTGATACACCCGCATCACGCTGTTCGAGGCGAGGGTGGTCCACTGGTTGGTAGTCGGGTTCCACAGCTCGGCCGCGCGGGCCGCGTCGCCGGTATTGATGTCCACGAAGCCGCCGCCGGTCGTGCCGCCAGTGATGAGCACCTGCCCGTCGGGCAGGATCGTGGAGTTGAGGTGCCGGCGCCGGAATGCCATCGAGCCCGCGCTGGACCAGCTGGGTGAGGCGGCGTTCAAGTCGATCTTCTCGGCCGTCGCCGTGGGGACGTCGTCCTTGAGATCGGGAGTCTGACCCCAGTTCTTGTTGCCGCCTCCGCCGGCATAGAGAATCTTCCCCGGCTCATACATGACGGCCGTGCCGTAGTCGCGGTTGAACTGGTAGATGTGCGTCGGCCCGTTGGTCCACCTCCCGCGGCCGCCCGCGCTCGAGGCGTCGACCTCGAACCAGCGCGATCGGACGCGCTCGCCGGCCATGAAGATGCGGTCGGTCGGCCCGGTCGGCGGGACGAAGTTCCGGGGGTAGTACGGGATCTCGATCCCATTGCCGCCCGGAAGCTCGACCCACTGATTGCCTTCCCAGATCTCAGGAATCTCGACCACATGACCCGAGGAATCGCGCCCCGCCATGGTCAGCATCCGCCCGTCCGGCAGCACAGTCACGGTGGGATACCACCGGCCGTGCGCCATCTTGGGTAGACCGGGCACCCAGCTCTCGGTCTGGGGGTCGAAAATATTGGTGTTGTCGATGCCCACGTCGTCCTGCTTGTGCCCGCCGCTCACCATCAGGCGGCCGTCCGGCATCTGCGTGTGACCGGAGCAGAAGAGCATGGTGTCAGCGGGCACCAGCTTGGCGCTCGTCGGCGGGTTGCCACTGGCCGGATCCCAGAGTCGCGGAATCGTGGCCATGGAGCCCATCGCGCCGCCGTCCTCAAACTTGCCCCAGCCAATCACCTTGCCGGTCGGCAACAGGCTGATGTGCAGCGGGACGATGTCCCAGTTGACCACCGTCCCCCATTTCCCGGTCGTCGCCTCGGAGGGAAGCGCGGAGACATCCACCGGTGACGAGGTGACGCTGTTGCCGCCCGCCGTGAACTGCAGCGTGTGGGACCCGGTGCCGTTGATGCCCAGGTCGCCGAACTGCGCGACGCCGGAGGCGTCCGACGTCGCCGTCAAGCTGCCGCCGAGCGTCCCGCTACCCGACGCGATGCTGGCCGTCACCAGCACGCCGACCGCCGGACTGCCGGACGCGTCCTTCACCTCCACGACCGGTTGCACCGACGGGATCGAACACTTCACCGTCGAGCGCGGCGACCGGAGGATTGGTGGTGATGACGATGGAGCCGGCCGAGCCGCCCGCCAGGGTGATGGTGTTGGAGACCGCCGAGACCGTCCCGGCGGCGCTGAAGCGCAACGTGTACGGCCCCGCGGCACCCGAGATCGCGAGATCGGTGAAGGTGGCGACGCCGTTCGAGCCGGTCGCCTGGGTGACGGTGCCGCCGAGCGTGCCCGTCCCGCTCGCGATCGAGGCGGTGACATCCACGCCCCCCTGCGCCTGGTTGTTGCCGTCGGCGTCCTGAAGCTGAATCACCGGCTGGATGGCGAGGGCAACCCCGCTCTGCGCCGAGCTCGAGGGTTGCGTCGTGATCGCCAGCCGGGGGCCCGACCCTGCCATGGCGGTCGAGGTGAAGGTGACCGGCGAGCCCTGCAGCCCGCTCACCGAAGCGGTCGTCGTCTCATCACCCGGGTCGGAGCCGAGGGTGCGCTGGACCGATGCCCGCCCATCGGAGCCGGTCGTCACCGTTGTCGTCGAGACGGTGCCGCTCCCTTGCGCGGCCCACTGCACGTTGACCCCCTGAACAGGGTCCCCGGAGGCGTCCGTCACGACGACGACCAGCGGATTCGCGAGGGTCTGCCCGACGACGCCTGTCTGCCCATCCCCCGAGATGCCGGCGATGGCCGTGGCGTCGGGCGGCTGCATGTTGTCGCCGCCGCAGCGCAACGTTCCCGCCGCGAGCAGGCCAACGATCGTCCAGGAGCGAATCTGCCGCAGTGATGTCATAACCTTCGAAGTGATCGGGGTCATGGAACCGCCAGGCACTGCCGAATTGGGCTCAGTCGGGGATTCCGCTGCAGGTTCCGGGCCGGAGAGGCTCCGGTGCCACCGCCTGCAGCCTCATGCCTCACAACAGCTTACGAGACGGTTGAACGGCCTCGTTGTGGCATTGCCACGAATAGGATAATCGTGTCCGACACAAGGCGCGACCGATCTCACGCTCCCAAGCGGACGATGCGTGCAACGGACGGCACGCCATCGCCGGTCACGAGAAGCAGCATGTGGTGCCTCGGCGGAGCCAATGGTCCGTCGACGCCAAGATATCGTCGGAGGAGTGAACGGCGTCTGAATCGGCGGTGAAGAAGGCTTTAGCCCAACAGAAGGCGTTGCAAGGCACCCGGGTGTTCGAGTACCATTGGCTGGCACACCCACCGACTGGCCCTTCGTCCAACGGCAGGACAGCGGACTTTGGATCCGTTAATGGTGGTTCGAATCCACCAGGGCCAATTCGCCCTCCGTTCGCCCGGTCGCCTCGCGTGCCATCGCCATACCCGAACAGCAGTCAGGCACCTGCGCCGTGAGGCGCAGGTGCCTGACCCATCATGCTCGTCCCCGCGCGTTACTGCTTGCAGGACGTTCGCTGGTGCGCCCGCGCTTTGGCCGACATGTCGGCCATCGCGCTCTTGATGTCGGAGCGCCCGTAGTAGCTGGCGTCGTACATCCAGTTGTAGAACCCGCACACATAGGTCTGGCCGAGCAGGGCCGTGCCGTACGTCCGGATCTCGCTCGCGCTCATGGCGTACTTGCCGCGCGTGTACCCGGCAATCCTGCTGGAGCCGTCGCCGCCGTCCAACACGTTCAGACCGACCATCAGGCCCAGTCCCTTCTTTTTCGCGGCGGCCACTTCCGTGCTGATGTAGGTGGACACGTTGCCCTTGTTGCTGACGTACTGCGCCCAACCAGCGTCGAGATACCGGTAGGTCGTCGAGGAGCTCGCCAGCCAGCTCGGCAGGGTCCGCACG
Organism: uncultured Gemmatimonadales bacterium; assembly: GCA_963697755.1. GTDB lineage: Bacteria > Gemmatimonadota > Gemmatimonadetes > Gemmatimonadales > GWC2-71-9 > CAVVWJ01. The sequence continues at coordinate 394,886 of CAVOPE010000001.1, forward strand.
AAGGTCGGCATGGTGGGCCAGATGCCCTTGCTGTATTGCGCCATGGCCTCGAGCGTCGCCGGCGAGATGATCTTGCCGCCCCACCGCTTCGCCTGCTGCGGCTCATCGATGAGGTAGTGGCCGACGATGGTGCCGTCGCTGATGTAGGGTCCGAGGTTCGAGTTCTTGAACCGTGCCACCAACGCCTTCCATTTCGTCAGGCTGAAAGTGCCGTCGCCGTTCTTCACGTAGCTGTCGCTGCCGTTGCAGAGCTTGAGAACGATGCGGCCACCCTTCGCCTTGACGGCTGCCAGCAGGCTGCCGATGCTCTTCTCGGTCACGCCCCCGCCTCGCAGGGTGCCGGTGTGGACGCTGCTGAGGAGCCCGGCATCGAGGCTGTTCGTGCCGTAGACGATGCCCGCGAGCGTGCTGGCGGCGTCGATCACGGGAATCGAGCTGTCCTGGCCCGTGGCGGCACTATCGCCGGCGGAAGAGTCCGCCGGGGCGCCGGCCGAGGAGTCCACGGGTGCGGTAGAGTCCGTTGGCGTCGCGGTCGAGGTGTCTGCGGGGATGGTAGTCGAGGTGTCCGCGGCGAGCGTCGAGTCCGCCGGGACCGTCGACTCGCCGGCGACTCCGACCGTGTCGCCGTTACAGCCAGCGACGAGCATCAGCAGGGCACCTGCGGAGAGCGCGGTCAGGCTCCGGCGGCCGGACCGTAACATCGAAAATGCTGACATGCGCAAGGCTTCCCCTTGACTGAGGAGTAAGGACTCACCGCACCGCGCCACCAAGCCGCTACGTCGAGCGGCGCCGAGCCTCGGTGGAACGGCTCACGACGTCGCGGAGCTGATGCGATGCTGACCTCGAGCCGTCCGAGGTCGCGGGATGTCTATGCGGATTGTCTGGGAGTTCACCCGTGCCGGATACGGCCACGGTGGCGATGGAATGGACGCCGGGATAACGCCATCTCGTTGTCTCTTGCTCGCAGGCGCAATCTAGGCCCGCTGGTCCGCCTGTCAATCGCGGGCATGGGACAATCTGTCCCATCCGGCTCGTCCGCCTGCCCCTGCGGGACCCCAAACGCCCCGCCGCCGGACGGCGCGGGGCCGTCCGGCGGCGGGAGATGCTTGGCGCGGGCGCCGCGGCTACGGGAGCGCCGTCACCGTCATGACCAGGTCGTTGAAGTCCGTGTCCGCCCCATCCTCGAACTCCAGCGTCCATTCCGGATAGCTGCCCGTGACGCGGAGTCGCGGCGGTCCGACCAGCAGCGGCGCCACGATCTCGGCCGCGATCTCGGTGTTGGCCGGGAACGGACCAGGACGCACCACCTCGGTGCCGTCGGCCTCATAGCACCCGTCGACGGTGAGCGTGTCCACGACCGGCTCGACCACACGGAAGAGGTTGCCGTGCGCGTCGCAGCTCGAGCTCACGAGCGTGACCTTGTAGCCCGCCGCCTGCGTCAGCTTGAGCTTGCAGGCGACGAAGCCGCCCGGGGCGCTGCCGTCCACGCAGGAGAGCGAGGCCACGACGGGATCCGTCGTCACGGCCTGCTTGCTGGTCGACTTGGTGGCGCCGGCGTCGTCCCGGACCGTCAGCGTCACGGTGCGGGTGCCGGCGGACGCGTACACGTGGGTCGGGTTTTCGTCCGACGACGTGCTGCCGTCGCCGAACTCCCAGGTCCGCTCGGCGATGCTCCCGTCCGAGTCGTCGCTCCGGTCGGTGAAGTCGCAGCGCAGCGCCGCGCACACCACGTCGAAATTCACCGTCGGCGCCACGTTGCTGCCGGGCGAGACCACCGTGACGGTCTTCTGCTTGCTGCCGGTGTTCGCGTCGCCGTCGGTGACGGTGAGGGTGACCTTGTAGCTCCCAGAGCCGAGGAAGTCGTGCGCCGGGCTCTGGCTGGTCGACACTTGCCCGTCGCCGAAGTCCCAGGCCCAGCTCGCGATCGCGCCGTCGTCGTCGCTCGCGTCGGTGAAGGTGCACAACAGCTGCGCGCAGTTCGAGGTGAAGTCGGCGGTCGGGTCGACCGCGTTCGGCCCGTTCGAGTCTTTCCCGCAGCCCATCAGACCCAGGCCTGCGAAGGCGATGCCGGTGGTGATCACTCGAAGTGAACGCCAATGAATCGCTGTCATACGCTCCTGCCTTGGGTGAAAGGGCCAGCGCGTCGCGAGCGGCGGCGCATCCTCGAGAGCGGGCCCCTGGCCGGAGCGGCCAGGAATCTCCCGTCCCTCCCATCGACTACCGCGCCGAGGTCACGGCCGGCGCGGGCCGGGGGCCATCCGCCGGGCGATGAACGCCCGGCGGTGGTGCGGCCCCTTTAGTTGTTCAGGGTTGTGTCAGGGAATGGCGTCGATCCGGATGATCAGATCGTCGAAGTCCGGCGCGTTGTTGGGCGGCTCATGAGCCTTCGCGCCGTCGTCGAATTCGAGCGTCCAGGTCGGGTAGGCACTGCCCGCAGCCAGTCGCAGCGCGGGCGGGATCTCCAGCGTAGTGCCGCCCGAGATCACCTCGGCCTGAATCGTCGTGCCCGCGGCGAACACGGCGTTAGTCTGCAGCTGGTAGGTAGTGCCGGCCGCCGTATTGCACCCGTCGGTGAAGAGCGTCTCTTCGACCGGCGCATTGCCCGGCGTGGTGATCGTGACCTTGAAGGTGTTGCCGGCCAGCTCGCAGTTGCTGCTCACCAGGGTCACGGTCACGTGGGTGGCCGCGTCAAGCATCAGGCTGCAATCCGTCGTCGAGCCGCAGGTCAGCGTGGCAGGCGGCGAGACATCGACTTGGGCGGTCTTAGTGGCGGTGAGGCCGCCGTTGTCGGTGACGGTGAGCGTTACGGTGAACCCATTCCCACTCGCCGAAGTGTAGTTGTGGGAAGGGTTGGTTTCGGTCGACGCCGCGCTGCCGTCGCCGAAGTTCCAGCTCGACGTGAACGTGCCGTCCGCGTCGGTGCTCGCGTTCGTGAAGGCACAGACCCGGGAGTTGCAGCTCGACGTAAAGTCGGCGACCGGGGCCTGGTTGGGAGCGCTGGAGACCGTCACGTCATGCGTCACGGCGCTACTCGCGGCTCCGCCGTTGTCGGTGACGGTGAGCGAGACCGTGTACGTACCGGCCCCAGAGAACGTGTGGCTGGCCTGCTGCGTGTTGGCGGTATTGGAGCCGCTGGCGGCATCACCGAAGTTCCAGCTCCAGCCGGTGACGGTGCCGTCACCGTCGGTGCTGGGCGCCGCGTCGAAGTTGCACGCGAGTTGGGTACAGGTCGGCGCATTGAACGCCGCCGTGGGCGGGGTGTTCGACGGCCCGTTGCCGTCGCTGCCGCCGCAGGCCGCGAGCACCGCGGCACCGGTCACGAGGAGGAAAGCACGCGAGGAGCGCATAGTGTTGGTCTCAAGCCCCAGGGTGAAGGTGCACTGTGTTGGTAACGCGGCCATGGTGTGTGATCCGACCGCCAGCGAGGGAGCCAGAGGCGTGCCACCTGTGGGGTGTCAGCTATAGTGACAGCCCGACTTTCGGTAACTCCTGCTCAGGAGGCTACCTAGCCTGTCGCATGGCAAAAGCTGTCATCGCGGCGAGCCGGCATCACGTGTGGCGAGGACACCATACTGGCCCCCCAATCTCGCCTGGACCTGGGCCGGCCGTCGAGGGGCCCCGGCCCGGAGGCCCCCGCCGGTTGACCGGCGCCAGGGGGGCTAACTATTTTCCCGGGCTGTAATTATGACGGATCTCTCGCTGTCCCGCAGCCAGATGCTGCTCCTGAGCGGCTCGGCCAATCGCGCGCTGGCCGAAGAGGTCGCCGCCCACTTGGGGCAGCCCCTCTGCCAGGTCACGCTCCGGCGCTTCGCGGACGGCGAGCTGTTCGTCAAGATCGACGAGAACGTCCGCGGGCGCGACGTCTACATCGTCCAGCCCACGAACCCGCCGGCCGAGAACATGATGGAGCTGCTGCTCCTCATGGACGCGGCCCGGCGGGCCAGCGCGGCGCGGGTCACCGCCGTCATTCCCTATTTCGGGTATGCGCGGCAGGACCGGAAGGACCAGCCGCGGGTCGCCATCAGCGCCAAGCTCATGGCGAACATGGTCTCGATGGCGGGCGCCGACCGGGTGCTGGCGATGGACTTCCATCAGCACCAGCTGCAGGGCTTCTTCGACCTGCCGGTCGACCATCTGTACGCGGCCCCGGTGTTCGTGAGCCACTTCCGGCAGAAGCAGCTGCACGACCTGGTCGTCGTGGCGCCCGACGTGGGCTCGGCCAAGATGGCGCGCGGCTTCGCCAAGCGGCTCAACGCGTCGCTCGCCATCATCGACAAGCGGCGCCCGTCGGCCAACGTGGCCGAGGTGCTGAACGTCGTCGGCGAGGTGCGGGATCGGGATGTGCTCATCCCGGACGACATGATCGACACGGCCGGCACGATGGCGGAGGCCGTCATCGCGCTCAAGCGGCTCGGCGCGCGCGACATCTACTGCTGCGCCACGCACGCGCTGTTGAGCGGTCCCGCGGTGGATCGGCTGACGGCTTCGCCGGTCAAGGAAGTGGCGGTCACCAACACCATCGCCATACCGCCCGAACGGCGGTTCGACCGGCTCAAGGTTCTCTCGATCGCGGGCTTGCTGGCCAAGGCGATCGGCTACACGCACAGCGACCAGTCGGTGAGCTCGCTCTTCGACTGACGCTTACGCGACCGCATTCACGCGAAGGATTGGGATCATGGCACAACAGGCGAGTCTTCAGGTGGCATCCCGCACGACCACGGGCAAGGGCGCGGCGCGGACCCTGCGGCGCGAGGGCAAGGTGCCGGGCGTCATCTACGGCCACGACCGCGAGGCCGAGTCGGTCGCGATCGACACGGCGGCGCTCCACAAGATGCTCATCGGCATCAGCGCCGGCACCACCATCCTGGACGTCACGGTCGACGGCCGCGCGCCGGTCAAGGCGCTGATCCGCGAGATCCAGCGCGACTCCGCTGCGGCCCGGGGAGATCATCCACCTCGACCTGTACGAGGTCCGGGGCGACGAGAAGATCACGGTCGAAGTGCCGGTGCACCTGATCGGCATCCCCGACGGCGTGCGCAACTTCGGCGGCGTGCTCGACCACGTGCTCCGCGAGCTCGAGATCGAGGTCCTGCCGAGCGACATCCCCGAGCACGTCGAGCTCGACGTCACCGCCCTGACGATCGGCCACTCGCTTGTTCGTGCGCGACGTGCAGATCGCCAAGGGCCGGATCCTGAACGACCCCGACACGCCGATCTGCACGGTGGTGGCGCCGCGGACCGAAGAGGCGCCCCGCCGTGCCCGAGGAAGTCGCCACGGCCGAGCCGGAGCTCATCCGGAAGCCGAAGGCCGAGGACGAGGACGAGACCGAACCGAAGGCCTGAGCCCTGCGCGCCATCGTGGGGCTGGGGAACCCCGGCCCGGAGTACGACGAAACCCGGCACAACGCCGGGTTTCGATTGGCGGACCACCTCGCCGCGCGCTGGCGGTTTCCGGCCTTTGCGCCGAGGCGAGCAGGCGCGGCAGACGGAGGGCGACCGCGAGGGACGCGTGGTCCGCCTGCTCAAGCCCCAGACCTACATGAACCGGAGCGGCGCGGCTCTCGCGCCGCTCCAGGCGCTTCCGGGATTCGACCCGGCGGCCGACCTGCTGGTGCTGGTCGACGACGTGGCCCTGCCGCTGGGGAAGTACCGCCTCCGCGGCGCCGGATCGACCGGGGGACACAACGGGCTCAAGAGCGTCGAAGGCGCGCTGCAGCGGCAGGACTACGCGCGGCTGCGCATCGGGGTGGGGCCCGTCCCGCCCGGGATGACCGACCTCACCGACTTCGTGCTAGGCGCGTTCGAGCCGGAGGAGCGGAAGGTGTTGGATGCGCTGCTCGACCCGATGTCCGACGCGGTGGAATGCTGGCTCGAGGACGGGATCGAGCGGGCCATGACCAGCTTCAACCAGTGAGCACGCCGTGAAGCGCGCCGTCGCCGGCGACGTCCGGTAGGGATTGCATCATGCTGCGACTCGGCATCGTCGGTCTGCCCAACGTCGGCAAATCCACCCTGTTCAATGCACTCACCGCCGCCAAGGCGCTGGTGGCGAACTATCCGTTCGCGACCATCGAGCCGAACACCGGTGTCGTCCAGGTGCCGGACCCCCGGCTCGACGCGCTCGCCCGCATTGTCACGCCGGAGCGCAGCGTGCCCGCGGTGGTCGAGTTTGTGGACATCGCGGGGCTGGTCAAGGGCGCGAGCGAGGGTGAGGGCCTCGGCAACCAGTTCCTGGCGAACATCCGCGAGGTGGACGCGATCGTGCACGTGGTCCGCTGCTTCGAGGACGCCGACATCCAGCACGTCATGGGCGCGGTGGACCCGGTGCGCGACCGCGAGGTCATCAACATCGAGCTCGGGCTCGCCGATCTGGCGAGCGTCGAGAAGCGGCTCGACAGGACGGCCCGGACTGCCAAGTCCGGCGACGCGCAGGCCAAGCTCGAGCAGCGCGTGCTGGAAGCGTGCGCGAGGCACTGGCCGCCGGCCGCCCGGCTCGCGCGGTCGCGCTCGCGAGCGAGGAGGAGACCACCACGTTCCGCGGGCTCAACCTGCTCACGGCGAAGCCGGTGCTGTACGCCGCCAACGTGGCCGAGGACGAGATCCCCGCCGGGAACGAGCACGTCGACGCGCTCCGGGCTGCGCTCACGGCCGAAGGCGAGGTGGCCGAGGTCGTCACCTTCTCCGCCAAGGTCGAGGCCGAGCTCGCCGAGCTGGCGCCGGGAGACCGGGGCGAGTTCCTGGAGTCGCTCGGCATCACCGAGTCCGGGCTCGACCGCCTGGCCCACGCGGCGTACCACCTCCTGGGCCTGCAGAGCTACTTCACCGCCGGCGAGAAGGAGGTCCGGGCGTGGACCATCCATCAGGGCGACAAGGCGCCGGCGGCGGCGGGCGTGATTCATTCGGACTTCGAGAAGGGCTTCATCCGGGCGGAGACGGTGGCGTATGACGACTTCGTCCGCGTGGGTGGCTGGAAGCCCGCGCGCGAGCAGGGTCTCGCCCGGGCCGAAGGCAAGGAGTACGTGGTCCGCGACGGCGACGTCATGTTGTTCCGCTTCAGCAGCTGAGCGCCCGCGGCCAAGCGGCCGCCTGGCCGTCACGCATCAAGTGCGGTGAACACTTCCATTTGCCCCCTCACCGACGTATCGTTCCTCGCTCACATCCATCCTCCTCGGCGCCCACACCGGCCCGGGGCACTCGGACCGAAGGAAGGTGTCATGACCCGTCAGTACGAGGTGGTCTATATCTTCGACAGTGCGCTCGAAGAGACCGCCATCAATGAGCGCCTCACGCGCTTCCACACCCTCATCGAGCAGCCCGGTGGCGAGGCTCCCCAGGTGAACCACTGGGGCAAGCGGACGCTCGCCTATCCCATCAAGAAGCACGAGACTGGCTACTACGTCGTCGCCAAGTTCGACGCCGACGCCACGGCGCTGCCCGAGTTCGAGCGCGCGATCAAGCTCGACGACGGCGTGCTGCGATTCCTGGTCGTGGTCAACGAGGGCGCCCAGCCGGTGCCGGTGACCGCCGGGAAGAGCGAAGAGGAGGACGACGAATGAGGCGGCCCCAGAAGACCTGCGCCATCTGCGAGAGCGGTGTCAGGGTCGTCGACTACAAGGACGAGCGCACCTTGTCCCGCTTCCTGACCGAGCGCGGCAAGATCCTGCCGAGCCGGCTCTCGGGCACCTGCGCCCGGCACCAGCGGCAGCTCAGCACCGCCATCAAGCGCGCGCGCGAGCTGGCGCTCCTGCCCTACATCAAGGGCTTCGTCGGCTGACCCCGACCCGTCCGGCTGGATGGGGACAGATCGTGGCCCTCGCCGGGTATCTGCTCCTCGCCCCGCCGGTCTTCGTCTTCGGACCGCTCGCCGGGCTCCTGCTGCTCTCCCGTCCCGCTACCGCACGCGAGTGGCTCTGGCTGGTCGGCGCCGGTGTCTGGTCGACGCTCTGGCTGCAGCAGGTGGGCGGACTGGGCGCGCAGGTCACCCGGGCCGGCGCGGTGCTGTTGTGCGGCGCGTTCCTGGCGCTGACGCTCTGGCACCCTTCGAACGCGGTGGGGCGCGCCCTCGTGGCCACCACCGCCGCCGGCGCCGTGCTGGTGGGCTGGATGTGGCGCTTGGGCATCGGCTGGTCGCAGCTCGTGAGCGGGGTGGATCGAGACCTGAGTGTCTACGAGACCGCGGTACGGGACCAGTGGCGGAACGCCGGCGCGCCGCCGGAGCTCATCGACCAGACCTCGGCGATGCTGCATTCCGTGTCCCAGTTGTATCCGGCACTGCTGGCGTTGGCCGGCGTCGCGGGACTCCGGCTGGCCTGGAGCTGGTATCACCGGCTGGCCAGCCGCCCACTGGGGCCGCCGCCGGCGCCGTTCCGGAGCTTCGGGTTCAGCGACCAACTGGTGTGGGGGTGGGTTGTCGCGCTGGGACTGACGCTCGCCCCGGTGCCCGAGGCATGGCGGTTGGTCGGGGCCAATCTGCTGCTCGTGCTGGGCGTGCTGTACACCGCTCGCGGACTGGCCGTCTTCTTCGCACAAGCGGGGCGAGTGGGGGCGCCGGTGGGCGGGGTGCTGTTGCTGATCTCCATGTTCCTGTTGCCGTTCGTCGTGGGCGGGCTCACGCTGCTCGGGCTCGCCGACACTTGGCTAGATTTCCGGCGTCGGTCGTCGACGCCGACCACGGGAGGGCTCGACCGATGATCGAAGTGATCCTGCGCGAGGACGTGAAGTCGCTCGGGAAGTCCGGTGAGATGGTCCGGGTGAAGCCCGGCTACGCGCGGAACTTTCTGCTGCCCCGGGGTCTCGCCTTCGAGGCCACGGAAGGCAACAGGAAGCGGATCGCCGCGGAGACCCGGGCGAAGGGCATGCGCAACCAGGCCGAGCGTACCGAGGCCGAGCGATTCGCCGCCAAGCTGGGCGAGGTGACGCTGACATTGACCGGCAAGGCCGGCGACGAGGGCAAGCTCTTCGGCTCGATCACGGCACAGGACATCGCCGACGCCCTGGCCGCGCAGGGCCATCAAGTCGACCGCCGCCGGATCGAGCTCGAGCACCCGATCAAGTCGCTCGGGCACCATACCGTCGAGGTGCGCCTGCACCCGGAAGTGCATGCTGAGGTCCGCGTCTCCGTCGTTCCGGAGTAGCCCGCCGGCGATGTCCGTCGGGATCGCCTACGTCGACGGCCCGCGGCTCGCCCGCTCGCTGTTCGCCGCCGCCGACTGGGTGGCGGCCGGCCGGGACGAGATCAACCGCATCAATGTCTTCCCGGTGCCGGACGGCGACACCGGCACGAACTTCAGCCTGACGCTGCGCGCGGTCGCCGACGCCCTCCGGGCGCTCGGCGACGCGACGCTTCCGGAGACCGCCCGCACCATGGCGCGCGCCGCCGTACTCGGCGCCCGCGGCAACTCCGGAATGATGCTGGCCCACTTCCTCCTGGGGTTCGCCGAATCGCTGGGGGATCGCCCCAGCGCCACGACGCGCGACGTGGCGGCCGCGGTGCGCCAGGGCTCGAACCGGCTGTACGAATCGCTCGACGATCCCCGCGAAGGCACCATCCTCACGGTCGCGCGCGAAGCGGCCGGCGCCGCCGAGCGGGCGGCGGCGGAGACGGCCGATATCGGCGAGTTCATGCACCGGCTGCTCGGCGAGGCCGAAGACGCGCTGGCACACACGCCCGACCTGTTGGCGGTGCTGCGAGAGGCCGGGGTGGTCGACGCCGGTGGCAAGGGCTTCGTCCGGATGCTCGAGGGCGTGGTTCGCTACATCGAGGGAGATCCCATCCTCGCCCTGGCGGACACCAACGGTTCGGACGCTTCCGCGGTACTGGTACCGGCGGCCTCCGCCGAGATCGCCGTGGAGCGCGACTTCCAGTTCTGCACCGAGCTCCTGGTCCGGGGCGAGCAGCTACCCAGCACGAACGAGGTCCGGGCCGCCATGCACACCTTTGGCGGCTCGGTCGTGGTGGCGGTGATGGCCGACATCCTCAAGATCCATGTGCACACCGACACCCCGGAGGCCGTCTTTAGCTATGCGACGCGGTGGGGCCGCGTCGAGACCACCAAAGCGGACGATATGCGGGCCCAGCACCGGCGGCTTGCCCACCCGGACCGCCGCGCGGTGGCTCTGGTGACGGACAGCTCGGCCGATCTGGCCGACAGCGTGCTCGACCGGCATCACATCGCGATCGTGCCGCTGCAGGTCGTCTTCGGCGACGAGACCTTTCGGGATCGCATCGAGCTCAAGCCCGAGGAGTTCTACCGGCGCCTCCGCGCCGCCCGCGACCTGCCGACGACCTCGCAGCCGACTCCGGCCGACTTCGTCCGCGTGCTGCGGGACGCCCGCAGCGAGGCCGACGAGGTCGTCGGCGTGCTCCTGTCGAGCAGCTTGTCGGGGACCTACGCCTCGGCCCAGGTCGCGGTTCGCGCCGCCGGCATCTCAGGAGCCCGGCTGGTGGACAGTCGGTCCGCGTCGCTGGGCGTGGGGATGCTGGCGCTCCGCGGGGCGGAGTTGGCCGAGGCGGGCTGGTCGGGGGCGGACATCGCGGAGGAGCTCGAGCGGGTGCGGGGCCAGTCCGGCATGCTGCTCACGGTCGACCGGTACGACAACCTGCTCCGGTCCGGACGGGTGTCCCGCGGCAAGGCGTGGATCGCCGGCATGCTGGACGTGAAGCCCATCCTGTCGCTCGACCCGGAGGGCCGGGTGGTCCCGGTGGACCGGGTGCGAGGTCGGGAGCAGCTGGTGCCCCGGGTCCTGGCGCTGCTCGAGCGCCGGCTCACGCCTCGTCCAGCAGTGGTGCGGTTCGGGGTGGTGCACACCGAGGCGGCGGAGATCGCCGAGCGGGTGCGGACGGCGCTGGTCGCGGCATATCGCCCGCGGGACTGTTTCGTGACCCTGGCGACCGGCGTACTGGGTACGCACGTGGGCGCCGGCGCCTGGGCGATCTTCTACCAAGTCGAGGACGGCACCCCCGCCCGGCTCGAGCCGGCGCCGGCGGGGACCAAGGACTCGAACGACATGCAGGGAAGAAGCGGCCGGTGACGCCACGGATTCCGGAAGCGCTCCGCCTGGCCCTGGACGCGATTGCGGACCTGAAGGGTAGTCAGCTCGTGGTACTCGATTTGCGTGGACTCACGGATGCCACCGATTTCTTCGTCATCGCGTCCGGAACGTCGGACGCCCACGTCCGCGGCATCGCCGAGTCGGTCATGGAAAAGCTCGATCGCAAGGGCCATCATACCCATCACGTGGAAGGCCTGACCGCCGGGCGCTGGGTCCTGCTCGACTTCGTGGATTTCGTCGTCCACCTGTTCCACCCCGAGACCCGCTCGTTCTATCAGCTTGAGCGGCTCTGGGACGATGCACCGGAGCTGCTGATCAGCTCCACCTAGGCTGAGGTCGCCATGTTTCGACGCGCCGCACCCGTCTTGCTTGCCCTGGTCTTGAGCATCCCCGGCCTCCTGTCCGCCCAGTACTTCGGCCGGAACAAGGTCACGTACACCGCCTTCGACTTCAAGATCATCCAGACGGAGCACTTCGACGTCTACTACTACGACCGTGAGCGGACGGCCGCCTTCGACGCCGCCCGGATGGCCGAGCGCAGCTACGCACGGCTCTCGAAGGTCCTGAACCACGAGTTCCGCGAGCGGAAGCCGATCATCCTCTACGCGTCGCATGCGGATTTCATGCAGACCAATGCGACCGAGGTAGGCGGCGAGGGCACCGGCGGCGTCACGGACTTCGCGCGGAACCGGGCGGTGATGCCCTTCACCGGAGCCTACGCCGATTTCCAGCACGTGCTGACGCACGAGATGGCGCACCAGTTCCAGTACGACATCTGGTCGCGCGGGCGGGCGGGCGCGGGGCTCAACACCCTGATCGCCATCGCGCCGCCCCTCTGGTTCGCCGAGGGCATGGCCGAGTACCTGTCGATCGGTCCGATCAACGCGGAGACATCGATGTGGCTCCGCGACGCCTCGCTCGAGGGCAAGCTGCCGAGCATCATGCAGATGACGGCCGATCCGTACGAGTACTTCCCCTACCGCTTCGGCCACGCGCTCTGGTCGTACATCGGCGAGCGCTGGGGCGACGAGGCGGTGGGCGCCATCCTCAAGGCCACCCTGTCGGGCGGGGTCGAGGCCGCCTTCCGCCGGACGATCGGCCTGAGCCTGGAGCAGCTCTCCGACCAGTGGCGGGACGCGGTGCAGAAGCGGTACCTCCCCGAGATCGGCGCGCGGGCCAAGGCGAAGGCCGTGGCGGACGAGCTCCTGACCGAGAAGCGGTCGAAGGGGACGTTGCACCTGGCCCCCGCCCTCTCGCCGGACGGCTCGCAGGTGGCCTACTTCAGCGAGAGGGACTTCTACTTCGTCGATTTGTACTTGGCGAACGGCGCAACCGGCGCGGTGAAGCGGCGGATCCTCAAATCCGGCATCAGCAGCAGCTACGAGACCTACCGGTTCATCAACTCGCAGGCCAACTGGTCGTCCGACGGCAAGTTCCTCGCGTTCGCGGCCAAGCGAGGGCCGCGCGACGAGATCGTCATCGTGGACGTCGCCCGGAACAAGCAGGTGGGCCGTATCCGGCTCAAGCTGAGCGGAGTCACCACGCCTTCCTGGAGCCCGGATGGCAAACAACTGGTCTTCACCGGCTACGACGGCGGGATCAGCGACCTGTACACGATCAACCGGGACGGCTCCGACCTGCGGCGGCTGACGTCCGACAAGTACGGGGACCTCCACCCCGTCTGGTCGCCGGACGGGAAGACCATCGCGTTCGCCACGGACCGCGGGCCGGACACCGACTTCAAGACCCTCGCCTTCAGCAATTTCCGCATCGCGCTGTTCGATCTGGCGACGGGGACGGTAAAGGTCCTCGACCACATGGAGCAAGGCAAGAACGTGAGCCCGCAGTGGGCGCCGGACGGCCGGTCCATCGCCTTCGTCTCCGACCGCAGCGGCGTGAGCGACGTCTTCCTGTACGATCTGGGCGAGGGCCAGATCTACCAGCTCACCGACTTCTACACCGGCGTCCAGGGCATCACCCCGCTCTCGCCCGTCCTGTCGTGGGCGCGCGAGGCGGACCGGCTAGCCTTCGTGTACTACGAGAACCAGAAGTACGACATCTACACCATCAACAACCCACGCGCCCTCAAGCGGGAGCCGTACCAGCAGCCGGCCGTGGACAGCGTCGGGATGCTGGCCCGGGTCGGGACTCCGCCCATCGATACCACGCCCTCGTTGCAGGTGCGCGAGGAAGTTCGGTCCCAGGTGGGCGAGGGGGGGTCGATCTATCGCACGCAGCAGGGCTTCCGATCCTCGAGCGACCTGGCCCGGACGGGGGACACGACCAAGCTCGCCGCGCCGATCTCCATCAGCGCGCTGATGGATTCGGCCAACTACAGCCTCCCGGACACGAGCGAGTTTACCCTGAAGGAGTATCGGGTCCACTTCACACCCGACTACATCGCGCGCCCGTCGATCGGGTACGCGCGCGACAACTTCGGGCGGGGCTTCTTCGGTGGATCGGCCATCTCGCTCAGCGACATGCTGGGGAACAAACAGCTCGTGTTCGCCGGCTACGTGAACGGTCGGATCGCCGAGGCCCGGCTGCTCGCCGCCTACGCCAACGTCGGCCACCGGATCAACTGGGCGGTCGGGGCGAGCCAGGAACCCTACTACACCCTCGAGCCGAGCGCGGTGAGATTCGATCCGGAGACCGGTGACAACATCTTCGTTACCAACATCCGGCGACTGATCCTGCGCTCGGCGTTTATGCAGTCCTATTATCCGGTGAGCCGGTTCCAACGGATCGAGGCGTCCGTGCAGTTCGCCAACGTGGACGACGGGTTGCTGCAGATCAATGAGCCGTATGACCCCAGAACCGGCTTCGCCACCGCGGAGCCGTTCATCGAGACCCTGAACCTGCCGACCGTCAACTACGTACAGCCGTCGGTGGCGTTGGTCTTCGACAACTCCCTCTTCGGATTCGTAGGCCCGTTCTACGGACGCCGGTACCGGTTCGAGTATGCGCGGTCGATCGGGGACTGGGACTACCAGCAGGTGACCGCGGACCACCGCCGCTACGACAAGATCGCGGGGCCGTTCATCCTGGCGACTCGCATGCTGTACTTCGGTCGCATCGGGCCCGACGCGGGGCAGTTCCGGGTCTACGTCGGCAACACCGATCTGATCCGCGGCAACACCACGGGGTCGTATCGCCGGAACGAATGCAAGAATCTGAACGACCCGAACACCGAGTCGGGCTGCGCCGCGCTCGACCGCCTGATCGGCACGCAGGTCGCGGTCGCCAACGTCGAGCTCCGGTTTCCGATCCTCAACCCCTCCTTCGGGATACCGGCCGCGATCCCGGCCATCGAGGGCGCCCTGTTCTTCGACATCGGCCTCGCGTGGGACGAGAGGAGCACGCTCAAATGGAACCGCGAGTTGGGCGACGATCCGGTCAACGTGCGCACGCCCCTTCGGACATTCGGCATATCGTTCCGGGCCAACCTGCTCGGCTTCGCCATCGCGCGAGTCGACTTCGCGATCCCTCAGGCTCGCCCGGGGATGAGGGGCCTGTGGACATTCAGCCTCGGACCGACGTTCTGACCGTCTGACCGATGGGCGGCGGGGGGCACGGCGACGGCCCGTGCCCCCGCCACTTCTCGGGCTTCCCTCCTTTCTGCTTCCCCGTTCCGTTATCTTTTTCGCGTGCATCTACCACCTCCGCTCATCGCGGTTGGCCTTGTAGCGCTTACGCTTGCGTGCCGGCGCGAGCCCGAGCACCTGTCGCTCGACAAGCTGCCCGCGTCGACCCGCGGACCCGCGCCGTCGTCGGTCCTCCGGTTCGCGCAGGACGGCGGGCCGGCCCGGCTGTACCGGGTCCCGTCCCTCGAGCCGTCCTCGTGGAAGGCCGAGGACAAGCTTCCGCCGGTCGAGCAGATCGTCGGCGCCGACGCCGAGCAGGGGCTCGTCTTCGCGCTGGACGGCAAGCGCAACCTGATCACCCTCGACCTCGAGACGCGTCGCGTCCGTACCTACCTCGAGCAGGTCCGCGCCGCGGCGCTCGGGCCCGACAACGCGCTCTACGCCGTGGACACCGGAAGCACCGTAACCCAGATGGTGCGCCGGGCCCCCGTCCGATTCCGAAACAAGCTGCAGGGGAACCCGCGGCAGGTGTACGCCACCATGACCGGCGCCCTGCTCGCCCGGGTCGGCGACAAGGCCCCCGTGCTCGAAGTGCTGGGCTCCGATCGAAGCCCGGTCTCGACCACGCTGCCCGGCGAGCCGATGGCGCCGAGCTTCTATGGCGACCTGGTCGCGGTCGCCACGGATACCGCGGTCGTGCTATTTCAGACCCAGGGCCCGAACGCGCCCAAGTCGATCCGGCTGTCCGGTCACCCCAGGGCGGTGATGTTCTCGCCATCGGGCCATCGGCTCTACGTCGCCCAGGAGGATGACGCGCTGCTCGTGCTGGACCGCTTCAGCGGCGAACGGCTCGACGCGATCGATCTGCCGGGGCCGGCCAAGGGCCTCCGGGGCGATCGCTTCGGGCAATGGCTGCTGGTGCAGCCGGCGGTCGGCGACTCGGCGTGGGTCATCGATGTCGGTCGCGCGCGACTGAGCGGCACGGTGCCCGTGCGGTGGACGGCGGACCTGCCGGCCGTGGCGTCGCCCAACACGCTGCTGTTGCGCCGGGGGAAGGACGTCGTGGCCCTCGACTTGAGCGCCAAGGGGATGCCCCAGGTCGGTCGCGTGGCCGACGGCGCCGGCGACGAGTGGCTGCCCGTCCCGTGGCGCGCCGCGCGCGATGCCGAGGAGATCGCCGACACGAGCGCGCTCGCCGAGGCGGATAGCGGCAAGGCGGGTGCGTCGGTGTACCTCCAGGTCAGCAGCTCGCAGAATCCGGCCTGGGCCAACGAGCTGGCCGACAAGCTGCGCGGCGCGGGGCTGCCCGCGTCGGTGCTGGCGCCGACCCGGACCGACGAGGCGCACCGCGTCGTCCTGGGACCGTACGCCACGCGGGAACAGGCGGAGGAAACCGGCCGGAAGATCGGCATGCCGTCCTTCGTCGTGTCCGGCGCGGACGCCTCGGACCGCTGACCCTCGCGCGCCGCCCCCGGCGCACCCACAACCCCATCGGCAGGACACCCGCATGAAGCTCACCCGGCTGGAGCTGTCCGGCTTCAAGTCCTTCGCGGACACCGTCACCCTCACCTTCGAGCAGGGCGTCACGGCCATCGTCGGGCCCAACGGTTGCGGGAAGTCCAACGTGTCGGACTCGGTGCGCTGGGTCCTCGGCGAGCAGTCCGCCCGGCTGCTGCGCGGTGGGAAGATGGAGGACGTGATCTTCCAGGGCTCGACCGGCCGGCGGCCGGTGAACGTCACCGAGGTCTCCCTCTACCTCGACAACAGCGACGGCGACCTCCCCATCGCCTATCGCGAGGTGGTGGTGACCCGCCGGCTCTCCCGCTCCGGCCAGAGCGACTACCTGCTCAACGGTTCGCCAGTGCGGCTGCGTGACATCCAGGACCTGCTTCGCGGCACCGGGCTCGGCAGCGACGCCGGGGTGGTGATCGAGGCGAAGATGATCGACCTGCTGCTGAGCGACCGCGCGGACGAGCGCCGATCGCTGTTCGAGGAAGCGGCGGGGATCGGCCTCTATCGCGACCGGAAGCACAGCACCGAGCGGCGGCTCGAGGAGACGGCGACCGATCTCCAGCGGGTCGAAGACCTCATCGCGGAGGTGCAGTCGCAGATCCGGAGCCTGGCACGGCAGCGCGGCAAGGCGGAGCGGCACGTCAAGCTCTCCGAGGAAAAGTTCGCCGTCCAGGTGACCTTGGCGCGGCGCCTCCTCGACCGATTGCGCGACGAGGCCGCGGGGATGCAGGCCCGCTTCGCCGAGCTCGCCGAGCTGCTGCCGGCGGCGCGCCAGCGGCTGCACGACTGCGAGCAGCACCGCGAGGCGGCCGCGCGGGGCCGCGCCGCCGCGGAGACCCGACGCACCGAGATCGCCCGCCGGCTGGGGACGGTGCAGCTCGAGCTCGGCAAGCTCGACGGGGACCTCGCCCTGGCGGCCGAGCGATTGGCCAACACATCGACGCGTCGACAGCGGGCGGAGGAAGAGCGTCGGCAGATGGAGCTCCGGGCGCAGCACGCGCTCGTGGAGCGGGACGCGGCCGCGCGCGACCACGAGGCCGCGAGCGGCGAGCACGAGCGCATCCGCGCCGAGCTCGGCGGTCGGGCCGACGCCGAGGAGGACGTGCGCCGGCGCCTCGGCGAGCAGCGCGCACAGGTCCGCGAGTGGGAGCAGGCGCTGCAGGCGCACGCGCAAACCCTGCGCTCGCTCGAGGGCGAGCGCGCCGCGCTCGAAGGCGAGCTCGCGTCGCTCCGCGAACGGGCCGCCGGCGCCGCGGCGCATCGCAGGCATCTTCAGGGCGAGCTGGCGGCCGCCGAGCGCCGGCGCGACCACGCCGTCGAGCGGGCGGGCTTCCTGACTCACGAGGCCAAACGGGCAGCCGCGGCCGCGGAGCACGCCCGCCATCTCGTCGCCGAAGCACGCGAGCAGGAGGCGCTGCATCGCTCGGACCGCCGCCGCGCCGAGGAAGCGCTGGCCCAGCTGACCGCGCGTCGCCACGCCCTCGAGGAGCTGGAGCGCGACCGCGTCGGACTGGCGCCCGCCGCCGCAGCCTTGCTCGCCGCGCGGGACCGATTCGACGGCGCCGTCCTCGGGCCCCTCAGCGATTTCGTCACCACGAGCCGCGACGACGCGGAGCTGGCCGAACGGCTGCTCGGGGACTGGATGCACGCCGTGCTGGTGCGTGACCACGACGCGGTACGGGCGATTCAGGCCTGGCACGCGGACCATCAACCAGGATCGCTGGTCCTGCTCCCGCTGGATCCCGGTCCCCACCAGGCGCAGGATGGCCAGCCGCTGGATGACCGGCTCCGCGCCGAAGGCCCGGCTGCCGGGTGGCTCCGTGTGGCGCTGGCCGGGTCCGAAGTGCTCGATACCTCCGGCCGAGTGCTCCGTCGCGCGAGCGGGGCCATTTTCCTCTCCGGCGCCGCCGCCCCGTCGGGCCCGCTTCGTCGCCGGGCCGAGCTGTCATCCCTCGCGCACGACGTGGAACACGGAACGGCCACGCTGGCCGCCGCCGAGACCGAGCTCGAGGCGACGATCGGGCGGCTGGCCGAGCGCGAGGCGAGCCTGGCGGCCGCGTCCGCCGCCGCCGAACAGGCCCGCGAGGCCGAACGACAGGGGACCGCCGCCCGGGACGACGCGCTTCGGATCGTCGGCAATCTCGCGCGCGAGATGACGGAGTCGGAGACGCAGCTCACCCGGGTAACCGAGCGACTCAGCCGATCCGAGCAGCGGCTGGCCGAGATCGATGCCGCCCTGGTCGAGGGTGACCTCGCTCGCAGCCGCCTGGACGAGGATCTGGGCGGCGGCCGCAGCCGCCTGGGTGAGCTCGAGGCGGAACAGGAGACCGCGCGGGAGCAGCGGGTGCACTGGCAGGTCCAGGAGGCCCACGTCTCGGGGGGCCTCCGCTCCGCCGACGAGCGCCTGCAGCGCGCGGGCTCGATGCGCGAGGAAGCCGAGCGCGCGGCGCAGGCGCTGGGCAACGAGCTGGCGCAGCTCGAGACCGATGCCACCGGGCTGGTCGCGCAGCTGACCGAGTGGCGCGAAGCACGCGCCGAGCGCCAGATCGCGCTCCAGGAGCTCGAGGCCGCCAGCGGCGACGCGGACACGGCCTTGGCGACGGCGGACGCGGCCCTGGGCGGGACCGAGCGCGAGGTGACCGCCGCGCGGACCGCGTTGGACCTGGCCGGCGAGGAGAGCCACGGCCTGCAGGTGCGACTCACCGAAGTCGCGGGCACGCGGCGGAGCATCGTGGAGCGGGTGGAAGCCGAGTGGCGCCGGCCGCTCGACGAGCTGGTCGAGCAGGCACCGGCGCTGGACTTGGACCTGGAGACGCTGGAGGCCGAGGCCTCGCGAATCCTCGGGGCGCTCGAGGCCATCGGCCCGGTGAACCCGCTCGCGGTGGAGGAACATGCGGAGGAAGTGAAGCGGCTCGAGTTCCTCACCACCCAGCGGGACGACTTGGTCGGGGCCCGGCAGTCGCTCATCCAGGCCATCCGGGAGATCGACGGCACGGCCCGCTCGATGTTCCTGGAGACCTTCACTGCCGTTCAGGCCAACTTCACCCGCGTCTTTCAGACCCTGTTCGGCGGGGGCGAGTGCGAGCTCCGGCTCGCCAACCCGGACGATCCGCTCGAGAGTGAGATCGACATCCACGCCGCGCCCCGCGGCAAGCGGACCCAGCGCATCCATCTGCTGAGCTCGGGCGAGCGCACCCTGGTGGCCGTGAGCCTGCTGTTCAGCATCTACCTCACCAAGCCGAGCCCGTTCTGCCTCATGGACGAGGTCGACGCCCCGCTGGACGACGCCAACGTCGGCCGGTTCACCCGGCTGCTCGACGAGTTCAAGATGGACACCCAGTTCCTGGTCATCACCCACAATCCCCGGACCATGCAGTCGGCGGACGCCGTCTACGGGGTCACGATGCAGGAGCCTGGCGTGTCGACCATCGTCGGCGTCCGGCTCGGTGAGGCGGAGCACGTCGCCTAGGCGACGAATGGCCTGGTGCGGGAGTTGCTGAGAGCATGCGGGGCGGGCGAACCCACTGAGCGAGGGTCCGGATGCTGATCGTGATGCGCCATGGCGCGGCCGAGGAGGAGATCCAGGCGGTCGTGGCAGCCATCGAGGAGATGGGCTACCAGGCCCGGCCGATGCCGGGCAAGCAGCGCACCACCGTCGGACTCGTCGGCAACGACGGCCGGGTGGACGGCTCGCGGCTGGCCGCGCTCCCCGGTGTGCAGGAGATCCTGCACGTCACCAAGCCGTACAAGCAGGTCTCCAGGGAATGGCAGCCGGAGTCCACGATCGTGCGGTTGCCGGGGGGACTCACCGTCGGTGGCGACGAGGTCGTCGTGATGGCCGGCCCTTGCTCCGTCGAGAGCGAGCGGCAGATCCTCCAGGCCGCCCGCGCCGTTCGGGAAGCCGGCGCCACGGTGCTCCGAGCGGGCGCGTTCAAGCCGCGGAGCTCGCCGTACGCCTTTCAGGGGCTGGGTCGTGCCGGGCTCGAGCTGCTGGCCCGGGCCCGCGACGAGACCGGTCTCCTCATCGTCACCGAGGCGATGGATGCCGAAGGCCTGGATCAGGTGGTCGAGGTGGCCGACATCGTCCAGCTCGGCGCGCGCAACATGCAGAACTACTCGCTCCTCAAGCACGCCGGCCGCTGCGGCAAGCCGGTGCTGCTCAAGCGTGGTCTGTCCGCCACCATCCAGGAGCTGCTGCTCTCGGCCGAGTATCTGCTGGCCGAAGGCAATCGTCAGGTGATCCTCTGCGAGCGCGGCATCCGTGGATTCGATCAGGCGACGCGCAACCTCTTCGACCTGAGCGCCGTCGCCGTGGTCCATGGGCTGTCGCACCTGCCTATCATCGCCGACCCGAGCCACGGCACCGGCCACCGGGACATGGTCATCCCGATGGCGCGCGCCGCCGTCGCGGCCGGCGCGGACGGCCTCCTCATCGAGGTGCATCCGCATCCGGACCGCGCGCTGTCGGACGGCGCACAGAGCCTCTACCCCGACCAGTTCGATCGCATGATGAAGGAAGTGCGCTTGATCGCCGAGGCCATCGGCCGTCGCGTGGCCGAACCGGCGGGAGCCCGCGCATGATCGCCCGGCTGCTGCTCGTAGCGGGGCTTCTCGTGATGGCGGGACGGCCAGCCGAGGCCCAGGATGCGTCGGCGATCGTCGGCCGGTCGTCCCGGGTCTATCGCTCGCTGTCGAGCCTCAAGTCCGATTTCGTCCAGCTGATCGACAATCCGATGATCGACAGCGCCGAGAGCCGCGGGACGCTGGTCCAGGCCGGCGCGGACAAGCTGTCCATGCGCTTCACCGATCCCCCGGGGGAGGCGGTAGTCATTGACGGGAAATCCGTGTGGATCTACACCCCCAGCACGACGCCGGGTCAAGTCATCCGGACCGCCGTGCCCAGTGGTGGCCCCGTCTACGGCTACAACATGCTGGCATGGCTGCTGGATCGGCCGGCCGAGCGCTACACGGCCTCGTACCTGCGGGGGGACAAGTTGAACGGTCGCGCAGTCGACGTCGTGCAGCTCGTGCCGGCGGTACCGGACCTGCCGTTCGAGCGCGCGGTGCTGTGGCTGGATCGGGAAGATGGACTGCCGCGCCGGCTCGAGATTACCGAGCGCTCGGGTGCTACGCGCACGCTCACCCTCTCCAAGGTGCGGGTGAACCAGTCGGTACCGGCGAGCACCTTCACGTTCGAGGTGCCTCCGGGCGTCCGCGTGGTCGATCAGTGATGGTCCGCGGGCGCGGCGCCCGCGAGCCCGAGCAGCGCGCCCGGCGTCGCCGCCTGCCGCAGTAGCGCGACGGCCTGGCCGATCTGGGGATCGTCGGTGACCCGCCGCCGACGCTCCGCCGCCGGGCCGAAGGCGTAGCGCGCCACCTCGTAGCCCAGCTGCTGGTCCACGATCTTGCTCCCGCCGGCATACAGGCTGTCGGACATGCGCAGGCCCTGCCCCTCCAGCCGGCGCTTGAGCTCTGCCCGCATCCCCCGCTCGATGCTGAAGGCCTCCGTGGTGATCCGCCCGCTCCGCCGTAGGTCCAAGGCGTAGGCGTTCAGCACGTCGCGGAAGGCCACGAGCCTACCGTCCAGCGCCTGAGAGAACCGCTGTTCCGCCGTGGTCAACGTATCGGGATCGAGCACCACATCCGGGACGATGCCGCCCCCACCCGCGAGCGGGCGCCCACCGTCCGAGCGATAGGCAGTCGCCTCGGCGCGCGGGTGGGTGGCGCCCATGACCGAATCGAGCGACGCGCCCTGGATCGAGCGCCCGCTTGGCGTGAACCACCGGGCGGTGGTGATCCGCAAGGCGACGTCGGTGCCCAGCGGAAAGAGGGTCTGCACGATCCCCTTGCCGTAGGTCGTGTCGCCGACCACCAGGGCCCGATCGTGGTCCTGCAGCGCGCCCGCGATGATCTCCGCCGCACTCGCGGTGCCGCCGTTCACCAGGACGACCAGCGGAAGCCCACGCCAACGCTGCGCCGCGCCGTCGGCCCAGCGATGGTTGTCGCCGGGCGCGCGCCCGCGGCTCACCAGGATCTCCTGCCCCCGGTCGAGGAACAGATCGGCCGCCTGCACCGCCTCGTCGCGGAGCCCGCCGGGATCGGACCGCAGGTCGAGCACCAGAGACTTCATCCCCCGCCCCATCAGCCGGTCGATCTCCTGCTCGAGCTCCGCGGCGCAGTTCTCGCGCACCATCGAGAGCGACAAATAACCCACCCCCTCCGGCAACAGGAGGGCGTCCGACACGGCACGCTGGTGGATTCGCTCCCGGGTCAGCCGGAGCCGGATCGGCGCGGCGGCGCCCTCGCGCCGCATCGCGAGCTCGATCGGCGTCCCGATTCGTCCCCGGAGCGCCTGCGCCGCGCGCTCCATGGTCCAGTCGGCGGCGGACACGCCATCCACCTCCAGCAGCTGGTCGCCCGGGCGGATGCCCGCCCGATCGCCCGGCGAGCCGGCGATCGGAGCGACCACGGTCACCCAGCCGTTTCGCGCGTCGACCTGAAGTCCGACGCCGCCGTAGTCGCCGGTGGTGCGCTCCTGGAGGCGCTCGTAGTCCTTGCCGACCAGTAACGCGGCGTAGGGGTCGTGGAGCTGCTCGAGCATCCCGTCGATGGCGCGATGGTACAGCTCGCTCTCGGGGAGCGAGTCCACGTGGTAGTCACGGACATGGGCGAGGACCTGCTCGAACAGCCGCGCCTGCTGATAGACGTCGTCGCCGACCCCCAGGCGCCGCTGCAGGAGCCATCCCCCGCTGAAGCAGGCCACCAGCGCTACGAGCGCCGGAACCGTCCACCGTCTCGACATGGATGCCTCGGAAGCGCGATGAGCCGTGGGGATCTGCGAGCCGCGACCTTCCTTCACTAGGGCGGCTGGATCGAAAAAGTTTCGTTCAGTCGGCGCCGGTGAGAGCCCGCTCGACGGCGGTCGCGGCAGCGCCGCCGAGCCCGCCCGCTCGCGCCAGCTTCAACGCCTCGAGCCCGAGAAGACGGTACAACCTCCGCTGCTCGGGATCGAGCGCGGACAGGTGGGCACGAACCGTCGCCTCGTCGCCCCGGCGGATGGGTCCGGTCAGGGCAGCCACGGGTCCGATCGCCAGATTGGCGACGGTTCCCCGCATGAGCGGCAGATACACCGCCGCGGCCTCGGCCGGCGGCACGCCCGCCTGCTGCGCCAGACGCTCGGCTACGGCAGCGATGACGACCGCGTAGTTCGACGCGAAGACCGCTCCCGCATGATATGCCGCCTTGCCGCCGGGCGCGAGCCGCACCGGACGCATGCCGAGCGTCACCGCCAGGCGCTCACCAGCGTCGAGGGCACGCTCGTCACCTTCGAGGCCGGCATAGGCGCCGGCCAGGCGCTCGCCCGCGGTGGCCGGGTCGGCGATGGATTGCAGGGGATGAAACGAACCGAGGCCGGCGCCGGTGCCGGCGAGGGCGTGGAGGGCGAGGCGGTCGAGCAGGCCGGAGGCGTGAAGGACGACCTGATCGGCCTCGATGGCGGCGTCCCGCGCCAGCTCGGCGGCCACTGTGCCGATCGCCTCGTCCGGGGTGAGGATGAGCACCAGGCCCACCCCGCGGGTGTCGTCCGGCCCTCGGGACCTGCCCACCAGCCGGGTCGGAACGCCGGCCGCCTCGAGCGCCGCGGCGAGTCCGGCGCCCATCCTGCCGGCGCCGATGATCGCGACGGGCGTCTCGACGCCGCCGGTCACGGGGCGCCGTGCCCCGCGGTCAGTTCTGGACCGGCGCCGCCGCCCGGCTGGCGGTGGCCAGGCCGAGGAGCTCGCGGGGCGTGCCCGCCTTGCGCAGCAGGCCCAGCGCGGTCTGCATCTGCAGGTCGTCGTGGGCGCGGCGCCGGAACTCAGCCGGCCGCCCGAACACGTAGCGGGCGATCTCGTATCCGAGCTGATCGGCGATCAGGCTGGAGGCACCCCCGTACACTTGGGGCGACATGTCGATGCCCTTGGTTTTGAGCCGCTCGTACACCTGCTGGCGCATCTCCGGCGTCACCGCGAAATCCTCAGATTTCACGGTGCCGCTCTTCTTGGCCTCGAGCGCGTAGCCGGTCAGCACGTCCCGGTACTCGGGGAAATGATTGCCCAGCGCCTTGGCGAACTCCTTCTCGGCGGCGTTGAGCGTGTCCGGCCGGATCACGAGGTCGGGCACGATGCCGCCGCCACCCCGCACGATCCGACCGGCGTCGGTGTGGTAGATCGGGCGGGCCTGGATGGCCGAGTCGCTGTGCTCCTTGTTGGCGTCACCCGGAATGGTGTCGCCCGCCTCGGTCGCCGCCTGGATCGCCTGGTCTTCCTCGTTCTTCGCGGTCCGCTGGATCGTCCGGCCGCTCGGCGTGTACCAGCGCGCGGTCGTGAGCTTGAGCGCGACGCCGTCCCCCAACGGGAAGAGCGTCTGCACGAGGCCCTTGCCGAAGGTCGGGGTACCCACGACCACCGCACGGTCGTGGTCCTGCAGGGCGCCCGCGATGATCTCGGCCGCGCTGGCGGTGCCATCGTTCACCAGGACGACGATCGGCAGGTCGGGCCATGCCTGCTTGGCCTCGTCGAAGAACTCCTTCGTCGAGCCGCGCGCCCGGCCGCGGGTGGCGACGATCTCCTGCTTGTTGTCGAGGAACAGGTCGGCCACCTTCACGCCCTGATCGAGCAGGCCGCCCGGGTTGAGCCGGAGGTCGAGGATCATGGACTTCATGCCCTTCGACTTCATCTGGCTGATCTCGTTGCGCAGCTCCTCCGCCGACGTCTCGGCGACCGGATTGAGCGAGATATAGCCGACGCCACTGTCGAAGAGCGTGCCCGCGGGCACCGAGCGGATGTGGATGCGCGCCCGCGTGAGGGAGTACTTGATCGGATCGGAGACGCCCGACCGGCGCACCGTGATGGTCACCTTCGACCCCGCGTCGCCGCGGAGCGCCTTCACCGCCTCGTCGTTCTTCCACCCCTCGGTAGACCGGCCATCGACCTCGATGATCTGATCCCCGGTGGCCACCCCCGCGCGCTCGGCCGGGGTCTCGGGCAGCGGTGCGACCACCGTGATCCAGCCTTCCCGCACGTCGATCTGGATGCCGAGCCCGGCGTAGTTCCCCGAGGTCTGCTCGGAGAGCGCCTTGTAGTCGTCACCCGTGAGGAGCACGGAGTAGGGATCCTTGAGCTGCTCGAGCATGCCCCGCGTGGCGCGATCGTACAGGTCGGTCTCGCCGATGGAATCGACGTAGTAGGCGTTCACGTGTCCCAGCACGTCGTCGAACAGGCGCGCCTGCTGGTACACGTTCCCACCGCTGGCCACCCCGCGTTGGAGCAGCCAGCCGCCGCTCATGAACGAAATGACCGCCACCAGTGCGATCAGACTCCAGCGCTGCTTCATACCTGCCTCCGGTCCTGCGGATTGCCTTCCTTGGCCCTGCCGCCCGCGAAACGTGCCGGCTCGGCCGCCACCACCTCGTCCCAAGCCGCCTGCAAGAGCCGGTCCGGGGCCAGGCACCCATCCAAATGTCGCACTCCGTCGCCCCGTACCGCCAGATAGTAGTCGATGACCCGGCGATGGAATTCGGCGCTCTCGGCGTCGAGCCGGTCCAGCCGCTTCCCCGCGGCGAGCTGTCGCGCCCGCCCCACATCCGGGGGCAGGTCGAGAATCAAGGTGAGGTCGGGCCGGAGGCCGCCGGCCGCCGCACGGTTCGCCGGCGCCAGGACCTCGGCGGGAACCCCGCGGCCCGCCATCTGGTAAGCCTCGGTCGACATCGTGAACCGGTCCGAGAGAACGACCCGATCCTCCCGCAACGCCGGCGCGATGACGGTGGCGACCAGCTCCGCGCGCGCGGCCAGATAGAGAAACACCTCGGTCATCGTGCTGACCGGATGCTCCGGGTCCAACAACGCCTGGCGGGCGATCTCACCCGCCCGCGTCCCACCGGGCTCGCGAACGACGACGGGCTCGACGCCGTGTTCCCGCATGCGCTCGGCCAGCGGCTTCGCCAACGTCGACTTGCCCGACCCCTCCGGGCCCTCGAGGACGATAAAGAGCCCGCGTGCGGTCATCCCAGCGTGATGATGCTGCTGGTCGCGCCCTTCTCCATGCCCTCGCTGATCTGCTGGTTCACCTTGGTCATGAGCTTCTCGAAATTCGACCGGGCGACGACGTACGCCTGGCCGACCGGGCTCATCTCGAGATCCCGGACGGCGTTCTCGTAGGACTCGGCCGTGGCCTGGTCCGGCATCTGGCCGGTGGCGACCATCTGATCGACCTGGCGCGCCAGCGTCTGGATCTGGTCGAGCTTCGCCACCGTGTCCTTGTCGTCCCGCAACGTAGTCTCGGCGCGCCGCAGCGCCTGATACTCCGCCGACTGGCCGATCTGGCGTCCCAGCTCCTGAGCCTTATCCCAAATCACGTCGCATCGCTCCTGCGCGCGAGGAGATAGCGCTCGCGGCCGAAAAGGTCTGCATGAATGGCGACGTCGGTCCAGCCCGACGCGCCCGCCCGCCTGGCGCACAGCGCCGCCCGAGCACTATCGACTTCCAGCGCCAGCCATCCACCCGGACGGACGACGGCCTGGCCGGCGTCGAGCAGCCGCGCGATCGCCTGCAGCCCGTCCGCTCCACCTACCAACGCCGACGCCGGCTCCCAGTCCCGCACCGAGGTGTCCAGCGTGGCGTACTCGCTGTCCGTAAGATAGGGGGGATTGGAGACCAACGCGTCGAGACTGCCGGGCCGCAGCGACTCGCCGAGATCGCCGCGGAGGAGCTCGATCCGCCCCGCCATCAGTCGGCGGTTCTCGTCGGCCAAGCGGAGCGCGTCGGCCGAGAGATCGATCCCGACCACCCAATCGTAGCTGCCCTCGGTGGCGAGGCTGAGCGCGATGCAGCCGCTCCCGGTCCCGACGTCGGCCACACGCCCACCCGGCACGCACGCCAGCACCAGCTCGACCAGCCCCTCGGTCTCGGGCCGCGGGATCAGCGCGCGCCGGTCGGAGCGGAGCGTCAGATGCCGGAAGCCCGCCCATCCGGTCACGTGCGCGAGCGGTTCGCCCGCGGCCCGCCGCCGAATGGCCCCGACATAGGCAGCCGCGCAGTCCGGCGCGACCGCCGGTCCCTCGCCGACGACGGCCTCGGCGAGCGACTGCCCGGAGACTTCGGCCCACACGAGTAGCGCCTCGCGCCGGGCCGTCGCCAGCCCGGCCGCTCTGAGCACCGCGGCCGCATCGGCGATCAGTGAACCGCGCGACATCACCGCCTCAGACCGCATCCTGCTCCTGCCGGCTCGCGACGCGCAACGCCTCGACCAGGTGATCGAGATCTCCGTCGATGACGTCGGCGAGATTGTGCACCGAGAGGTTGATGCGGTGGTCGGTCACGCGGCTCTGGGGAAAATTGTAGGTCCGGATCTTGGCCGAGCGGTCACCCGTTCCGACCATCGCGCGCCGGTCGCGGGCCCGCGCGGCCTCCTGCTCCGCGATCATCCGGTCGAGCAGCCTGGCCCGCAGGACCTCCATCGCCTTGAGCTTGTTCTGCAGCTGGGATTTCTGATCCTGCTGACTCACGACCACGCCCGTGGGCAGGTGGGTGATCCGCACCGCGCTGTCGGTCGTGTTCACGCTCTGCCCGCCCGGTCCCGACGACCGGAACACGTCGATCTTGAGGTCGCTGGGCTCGATCTTGATATCCACCTCTTCCGCCTCGGGGAGCACGGCGACGGTGGCGGCGGAGGTGTGGATGCGGCCCTGGGTCTCGGTGGCGGGCACCCGTTGTACGCGGTGCACGCCGGACTCGCGCCGCAGCAGGCCGAAGGCCTCGGGGCCGCGGACCGCCACGATCGCCTCCTTGATCCCTCCCAGCGTGCCATCGCTGAGCGACATCGGCTCCCAGCGCAGGCCGTGACGCTCGGAGTAGCGCTGGTACATGCGGAACAGGTCGGCGGCGAACAACGCCGCTTCGTCGCCTCCGGTGCCTGCCCGGATCTCCATGATGGCGTCGCGATCGTCGTGCGGGTCCCGCGGGACCAGCAGCGCCTGCAGCTCGGCGGCCAGCGGCTCCATCTCACCCGGCAGGCGCGCGAGATCGGCGCGGGCCAACGCGACGAGCTCGGGATCCGCCTCGTTGGCGAGCTCCCGAGCTTGTTCCAGTTCGTTCTCCAGGCGACTCAGGCGCTCGGCCAGCCGCACGATCGGCGCCAAGCGGGCGTGCTCCCGGCCGAGCGACTGCAGCTGCGATGCGTCCCGCGCGACCGCCGGGTCGGCCAGAAGCCGCTCGACCTCCGCCGCCCGCTGGAGTGCCTGGCGGAGCCGAGCGTCCATGGATTACGCCTTGGCGGCGGCAGCCGGCTCCGTCTGGTACTTCCGGCGAAAACGGTCCACGCGACCGGCGGTGTCCACCAGGCGCTGGCGGCCGGTGAAGTAGGGATGGCACTGCGCGCAGACTTCCACGTGAATGGACGCGGCGGTCGAACGGGTCTCGAACGAGTTCCCGCACGCGCAGACGGCCGTGAGCTTCTTGTAGCTCGGGTGCAGATCGGGCTTCACGGTGCAACTCCTCAAGTTGATGCTAAGCCGGTAAATGTAGCTGGGGTGGGAGGTTAATGGAAGGACAGAGACCAGGACGGAGAGCGACGGAGAAGACGGAGAGGACGGAGAGGTAATCCAGCGCCGAGCACCGCAGTCCCTCTCCGTCCTCTCCGTCGTCTCCGTCTTCTCCGTCCTGTTTCCAATTGACAGCCCTCCAAGGTGCAAGTAAAGTTCCCCCAACCACTTCCGCTTCCTGCGAGGCACGAGTGCCGCTCTCCCCCATCGAAGTCCTCCGCAAGGTTCCGCTCTTTGCCGGTCTGGGCGAGACCGATCTCGCGGCGTTCGCAGAGCTGACCCGCGAGCGCAGCTATCCCAAGGGCAGCGTCATCGTGTTCGAGGACGACCCCGGGGACGCGCTGTACCTGGTGGCGGCCGGCCAGGTGAAGGTCGTGATCATCGCGGAGGACGGACGGGAGGTCATCCTCTCCGTACTGGGCGAGGGAAGCTTCTTCGGCGAGATGGCCGTGATCGACGACGAGCCCCGGTCGGCCCACGTCATCGCCATGGAGGACTCCAGCCTGCTGGTGCTGCGGCGCGAGGACTTCTACTCGCGGCTCCGGAGCTCCCCCGAGGTCGCCATCTCGCTCCTCCGAGAGATCTCGCGGCGGCTCCGCCGCGCGGACGAGAAGATCGGCAGTCTCGTCCTCCTCGACGTGAACGGCCGGGTGGCCCACCTGCTGCTCCGCATGGCGGACGACGAGGGGGGCGACCATATCACCCGCAAGCTGACCCACCATACGATCGCGCAGATGATCGGCTCCAGCCGCGAGACGGTCTCGCGCACCATGCGGAACCTGGTGGAACGGGGCATCATCCAGGTCACCCGCAAGGAGATCACCCTGCGGGATCGCCGCTCCCTCATGCTCGCCGCCCGACGGGCGTGAACGTCGTCACCCCCGCCCTGTGATTGGCAACGCGGCCGCCAGGCGCAGGCGGGGGAGAGCTTGGACCATGACCCCTTCCTGCGGCCGGTCGGTGTGTATCGCTTGACCTTCTGGGGCACCAGGGGCTCGATCCCGACCCCGGGCCCGCACACCACGCGCTACGGCGGCAACACCGCCTGCATCAGTATCAGCGGAGCTGACGGGCGGCTGACGATCCTCGACGCGGGCAGCGGCCTCCGGCCGCTCGGCACCGAGCTGATGGGACGCCTGAAGCATCCGCTCGCCGCGGATATTCTCCTCTCCCACACCCATTGGGACCACATCCAGGGCTTGCCGTTTTTCAAGCCGCTCAGCGCCAAGGGCAACCGGATCCGCGTGTACGGCGCGGCGCAGGACGGCGTGCCGCTCAGGGACATTCTCCGACGACAGATGGATCCGATGGTGTTTCCGGTCCCCCTCGAGGCGCTCGCCGCCAAGATCGAGGTCCAGGACATCGAGGAGGGCGACGTCTCCCTCCGCGACTTCCGGGTCTGCGCGTTCCGCCTGCGGCACCCCGGGACGACGCTCGGCTACCGGCTGGGCCCGGCCAACGGCGGTCGAGAGATCGCCTACGTGACCGACAACGAGCTGGGCACGGGTGGCACGTATCCTGTATCGGATGACTGGCGAGAGCGGCTGGTGCAATTTCTGGCGGGGACAGACACGCTGATTCACGACGCCATGTACTCGGACGAGTTCATCCGGGTGCGGGCCGGGTGGGGTCACTCGACACCGCGCCAGGCCGTCGATCTGGCCGCGGAGGCGGCGTGCGCGCGGCTGATCCTGTTTCACCATGAGCCGGAGCACGACGACGCCACGGTCGATCGGCTCCTGGCGGACGCGCGGGACCACGCCCGGCGGGTGGCGCCGAAGCTGGTGGTGGAAGCCGCGATGGAAGGCGACGGATTTTCTCTGTGAAAGGAGCCGCGATGCGATCTACGCGTCGGTGGGCCCTGGCCCTGGCCGCGGTCGCCGTCTCCGGGCCGTTGCAGGCCCAGGGCGCGAAGGCGACCATCGTGGTGCTGCCGTTCGAGAACGGTGGCTCCTACGGCCAGGACAAGGAGAACTTCGACGCGCTGGAGGTCGGGCTGCCGGCGGTGCTCGCCTCGGTGCTCGCCGCACATCCGGACGCCCGGGTCGTTGACGGCAAGCGCGTCCGGGAGGCGCTGCACCGGGAGCAGCTCGACGCGGCCCGCCGCTTCGACGCCTCGTCGGCCACGCAGGTGGCCAAGGCGGCCGGCGCGCGCTACGCGGTCACGGGAAGCTTCGCGGACTTCTACGGCAAGTTCCGGATCAACGCCCGCATCGTGGACGCGCAGTCGGGAGAGATCCTGAAGGTCGTCTCCAACGACGATCCCAAGCTGCAGGACCGCGCCCAGCTCGCCGCCATCGTCCAGCTCGTGGGCGATCGGGTGGTGGCGGCGGTCGGGCTTCCACCGCTGCCGGCCGACGCGGCCACCCGGAGGCGTTCGGTGCCCACGGAGGCGATTACCGAATTCAGTCGCGGCCTGCTGTACGAGGGGCGCGGCGACCCATCCAAAGCCGCCGAGGCCTACCAGCGGGCGCTTGCCGCCTACCCGGACTATTCCGAGGCCCGCGACGGGCTCACTCGCACCCGGGGCACCTGAGCCAAGCGGCGGAACGCCGCCGCGATGCCAAGCTGCGCGGGCAGCGCCATCGCGATGACGGGGCCGTTCCGCTGATCGAATCCCGGCACCAGCTTCAGAGCCAATCCGAGCAGGGCCAGCCCCGCCACGACGAGCGCGACCGTAGCCGCCACTCGCGCCCGCGCCGTGCCACGCACCACCCACACCATCCCCGGTACCAGCAGCAGCGCCAGCGGGCTCAGCTGCAGCAGATTCTCGTTCCGATACGCCATCACGTGGTCGGTGAGCCCCCAGAGTCCCGCCAGGATCAAGCCCGCGAGACCCGCCGCCAACGACCAGCCGCCGACGACCACGAGGAACCCGAACCGGGCCGGGGCGCTTTCCCGCGCTCGCCGGCTCAACCCGAATGCCGCCCCGCCGATAGCCAGGCCGAGGGCGAGATACCACGGCAGCCACGACGGCGGAGCCTCGGGCGGCGGCGGCTCGGACGACTCGAACAGGGTGCGCTCCGACCGGACCAGCGGCACCCGGGTGCCGCCTGGCCCGGGCACGGTCACCCGCCGTACGTGCTCCCGCATCTTGAGGGGGAGAAACATCTCCTCCCACGCCGAGATCGGTCGATCCACGCCCGGCCCGAGCGCTACCAGCAGGCCCGTACTGATCAGCGGGTCGTTGGCCGTCAGGCGCTGGGTGTGGAAGCGGTAGGTCGTCCCGGTGGGGACCGAGACGGTCTGCGTTCGCAGCGCGCCGGCGAGCACCCGGTCGAGCGCGTCGCGCACGCGGGTCGAACAGTTGTCGCGGTAATAGTCGTAGTGGTAGAACCGGTGCTCGGGCTCCGCGTTCCACTCGAGGAATCGCTGCAGCTCGCGCTTCGCCGTGGGGCTGAGCTCCAGCTCTTGCACCCAGATCGATCGGTTGTCCCGCTCGTACTGGCGCAGATACTGCTCGGCGGGGAAGCCGGCCATCCAGTACCACATCTGGCCGCGGATGAACCGGAGGAGGAAGTTCTGCTGATGGAAATCGAAGAGGCCGTAGTTGTAGGCCTCGTCCGTGCCGTGGATCGGATCGTGGATCCAGAGCGCGTTGTGCCCGAAGCGTTCCCACACCTGTCGGCCTGGGCCGAACGTCATGAGGAACACCTGGAGCTCGGGAGGGGCGTCCGAGGACGGAGCGGACGGAGCCGGTGGAGCGGTCCGCTGGCCGGCGGCCGGCGGTGGCGCCCAGAGTCCCAGACAGACCGACCACAGAGCCGCACCGCGCGCCACACGCCAAAATAGTGACGCCGTGCCACCCCGCGCCGTCCTCTCCCTTTTTTCCGTCCTCTCCGTCTGCTCGGCCTCCTCCGCCGTCTCGGCCTTCACAAGGTGACGTCCCTGCCATCGTCCGCCGACTTGTAGACGCCGTCGAGGATCTTGTGAAGCATCAGGTGCTCCTGCAGCGACGCGATCTTGGCCTCGCCAGCGATGGCCGCCTCGAAGTGGGCCCACTCGGCGCGAT
Source organism: uncultured Gemmatimonadales bacterium (assembly GCA_963697755.1). Classification (GTDB taxonomy): domain Bacteria; phylum Gemmatimonadota; class Gemmatimonadetes; order Gemmatimonadales; family GWC2-71-9; genus CAVVWJ01. The sequence goes on from CAVOPE010000001.1 coordinate 427,624, forward strand.
ACGAGGCCGTGAACGCGTTCTCGCGGCTGCCCGACCCGGTCGGCGAGACATCCACGGGCATGCCGTGCAGCTCCTTCCACACGGTGAGCGGATTGATCGCGGCCGTGCCCTTGCTGCCCCGAAGGCCGACGCCGAATCGTTCGCCTTCACCCAGATGGTGCCAGGTCACGTCCACGAACAGCGACATGCCGTTCTCGCACACGACGAAGGCGCTCCCGCTCTGCTCGACGGCGCGCTCCTTCCCCGCCGCGTCGAGCGAAGCGCTGACGCGGATCGGCGCCGGCATCCCGCCCAGCCAGAGACCCAGGTCCAGGATCGAGAGCCCGAGATCGAGCATCGCGCCGCCGCCCGCCTGGTCACGGCGCTGCCGCCAGCCGAGCTGCTGCCGGCTCGGCCGAAAGACGTGCCAGCTTCCGCGCACGCTCTCGATCCGGCCGAGCTCGCCACTCTGCACGAAGCTGCGCACGATCTGCACGTCCGGCCGATAACGGTGGTTCATCCCCACCATCAGCACGCGGTCGCGCTTCTCGGACGCGCGCATGATCCGCTGGACGCTCGCCGCCGACATCGTGAGCGGTTTCTCGACCAGGATGTGCAGGTTCGCCGACAGCGCGGCCAGGATGTGCGACTCGTGCAGGTGATTGGGCGAGCAGATGACGACCGCATCGAGGCCGGGACTGCGGAGCAGGTCCTCGATGTCGTCGAGCGCATCTTTGACGCCGAACCGGTCGGCGAGCGCGCGCGCCTTCGGCAGGTCGGTATCGCAGATCGCCTGGATCTCGATGCTCTTGAGCTTCTTCAGCACGGGCAAATGGGCCACCTGGGCGATCGCCCCACCGCCGATGACGCCCACCCTGAGGCGCTCGTTCGCCGTCCGTCCGACCGTCATGCCGTCCTCCTCAGTAAAGCCGTTCGAGCACGGCGCCCGGGTAGTAGGCGGCCAGGATCTGCTCGTGCTGCTGTCCCGCGCGCGAGCGCCCGACGGCGCCCCACTGGCAGAAGCCCACGCCGTGCCCGGCGCCCGCGCCGTCCGCGGCCAGGCGGGTCACCTGGCGGCCCGCGCCCGAGACCGTCAGGGCGAACACGTTGCTTCGCAGCAGCCCGCCCGACACCGGGCGCAGCACCTGCCGTACGTTGGGCCCCTCCACCAGCACCTCGCCGAGCCGCAAGGCGATCGCGAGCTGCCCGACCCGGCCCGAGGGCGTGCGGTAGCTCACCCGGACATCACGCACCTCGCTGACGTCGGCGCTCGCGGCGCCCACTGAGCCAGGCGGCAGGGCCGGGAGAGTGCGCTGCAAGGTGGCGCGGAGCGCCTCGCCGGTCCACTCCTCGTGCCAGCGAAAGCGCGGCGAGATGCTGCAGTACGCCACGCCGTTCGGGTCGACGTCGGGCACCGAGCGCAGGTAGGGCCGGTTGGCCGCGCGGAACACCTCGGTGCCGTCGGCGGTGCGGCCACCGCAGGTCGAGAAGAAGAAGGCGTCGATCGGCGCGCCGCCGTAGGTCAGGATCTGCCCCCGCGTCTCCTCCACCGCCGCGCGACCCTCGGGCGTCTCCAGAGCGACGCCGCCGTACACCTGATCGGACACGGTCGCGTACGCGTCGAACCCCTGGGACTGCCAGCGTCGAAGGTTGCGGATCGCGAACGTCCGGGACACGATGGCCTGGGCGCGGAGCGCCTCCTGCTCGGTCGTGCTCCGGCGCCCCATCTCGGCCGATACCACGCCGAGCAGATACGACTCCATCGGCACGCGGTTCACGACCGTCACGCCGGTGCGGTCGCGCAGCGCGGTGACCGTGCCCCGGTACGGGCGCCCATTGACCTGCACGACCGCGTCCGGCCGGGGCGACGTGATGTCGAGCAGCTCGGACGGCGCACTGGCCGCGCCGCCCGGCGCCATCACCACGATGCCCGTGCCACGAACGGTCAGCCGCCAGACCTCGCCCGCGGGGATCTCCGCCAACCGGGCGCCAGACGGGTCGCTGACGCTGAGGCCAGCCGCGCCGGCGATCGTGACGCCGGCCGAGCCGACCGCGAGGCCCACGCGGATGATCGGTTCCGTGGGCTGTTCCGCCCCCGCCCCTGCCCCGCCTTCCGGGATCGGCGACGGCACAGCGGCCGGCCCCGGCACCGGCGTCGGTCCCGCCGGCGGGGCGGTGGGCGTGCAGCTCGCGACCGCGACGGCGATGGCGGCGGCCGCGGTCGTCACTGTCTCTCCCCACTGCATCAGCCGCTGCCGCCGCCCGCGGCGCTCAGCCGCGGTAATTGCCAAACTTGAGCTCGATGCCGAAATCCTGTCCCCGCAGCATGGCGATGATCGCCTGGAGCTCGTCCCTCGACGGGCTGGTGACGCGGATCTCGTCGCCCTGGATCGTCGCCTGCGCCTTCTTGAAGCCGCCGTCCTTGATTGCCTTGATGATCTTCTTGGCCACGTCCTGTTGGATGCCCTGGGTCAGCTTGACGGTGCGGCGGACCGATTGACCGGTCGCGGAGACGAGCTCGCCCACATCGAGATTCTTGACCGGCACGCCGCGCTTGATCATCCGGCTTTGCAGCACGTCGACGAGGGCATCCATCCGGAATTCGTCGTCGGCGGCCATTCGGATCTCGGCCGCCGGACGGTCGAACTCGATGGTGCAGTGCGTGCCCTTGAAGTCGTAGCGCTGGGCGATCTCCTTCAGTGCCTGATTCACCGCGTTGTCGACCTCCTGCAGGTCGGCTCCGGTCGACACGTCGAACGAGGGATTGCTGGCCATGGGGCGGCGGCGTGATGATGGTGGAAGACGGGTTGGTATGAGCGGATTGGGAAGGATTACCTCGGCCCTCTCGCTTGACAACCCTCCGGACGGCCGCTAGTCTCACCGGCACGGCGGTCGATTTAGGGCCACTTGCTCCCGCCGGCCTGCCGCGTGGTGCGGCGGGCGAACCAAACGAGCTAAAGCGCCGGATGATCGCCCTCCGCGCGCACCACGCCGGGGGGCGCCGTGCTTCCGCCACCCGCATCGAACTGGGACTTGAGCCCGATGCTCTTTCGGACGCCGCAGATCGCGATGTGTTGTCGACCGATGCTCTGCCTCCCCCACGGTGGGTGGACGGCGCCATCGGCGCGTGCACGCGGACCCGGCGAAGACTGACCGACCGCATCGGCACCCGAGGCCCGGACCACTCCCAAGAGCGGTCCGGGCCTTTACGTTTCCACCTCTCGAGGAGACCCCATGCCTTACCAGCCCGACACCCTGGCGATCCACGCCGGCCAGTCGCCCGACCCGGCGACCAACGCGCGCGCCGTGCCGATCTACGCGACGACGAGCTACGTGTTCAACGACACGCAGCACGCCGCCGACCTGTTCGGGCTGCGCGTGTTCGGCAACATCTACACCCGCATCATGAACCCGACGAGCGACGTGTTCGAGAAGCGCATCGCGGAGCTCGAAGGCGGCATCGCGGCTCTGGCCCTCGCGAGCGGGCAGGCCGCCGAGACCCTGACGGTGCTCAACCTCGCCCACGCGGGCGATAATCTGATCTCGTCCCAGACGCTGTACGGCGGCACGTACAACCTGTTCGCCCACTCGCTGCCCAAGTGGGGGATCACCACCAAGTTCGTGGACATCCACAATCTCGACCAGGTGCAGGGCGCCATCGACGCGGGGACCCGGCTCCTCTTCGTCGAGACGATCGGGAACCCGCGGCTCGACGTGCCCGACTTCGACGCGCTGGCGGAGATCGCCCACGCGGCCGGCATTCCCCTGGTCGTCGACAACACCTTCGGCGCCGCCACGCTCAGCCGTCCGATCGAGCATGGCGCCGATATCATCATCCATTCGGCGACCAAGTGGATCGGCGGTCACGGCACGGCCATCGGCGGCGTGGTGGTCGACGCGGGCAAGTTCGACTGGACCAGCGACACGGCGCGGGCCCGGTTCCCCGAATTCTCCTCGCCCGATCCCAGCTACCACGGCCTGGTATACAGCGAGGCGTTCGGTCCGGCGGCGTTCATCATCAAGCTGCGGGTGCAGCTGCTCCGCGACCTCGGGCCGGCGCTGTCGCCGTTCAACGCGTTCCTGTTCCTGCAAGGGCTGGAGACCCTGCCGCTCCGCATCCAGCGACACTCCGAGAGCGCGCTCGCGGTGGCGCAGTGGCTGGCGAAGGATTCACGGGTGGACTGGGTCTCGTACCCGGGCCTGGAGACTCACCCGGAGCACAAGAACGCCGCCAAATACCTGACCGGGGGATACGGCGGAGTACTGACGTTCGGGGTGAAGGGCGGCCACGCGGCGGCGAAAGCGCTCATCGACCGGGTGAAGCTGTTCTCGCTGCTCGCCAACGTGGGCGACGCGAAGTCGCTCATCATCCATCCGGCCTCGACGACGCACGAGCAGCTCACCCCCGAGCAGCAGCTCGCGACGGGGACGACACCGGAGCTGGTGCGGCTCTCGGTGGGTCTTGAGGACGTCCGCGACCTCATCGCCGACCTCGATCAGGCGTTGGGCGAAACCGCGGCAGCGCCCGGCGAGCGGCGGGCCACGGCGGGGGCTGCCCGGTGAGCCAGCCGGTCATCGTGAAGTTCGGCGGCGACGCGCTCGCTACTCCGGAGTGGATCGCCGCCGCCGCGGAGCGCGTGACCCTTCGCCGCCGCGAGCGGCCGGTGGTGGCGGTGGCGAGCGCGCGGCGTGGCGTCACCGATCACCTGCTCGGCTTGGTCGATCAGGTACGCGCCGCGACGCGACGCGAGGGCGAGCCGTCCGTTTCGGGCCGGATCGCGGCGGACCGCGCCGTCGCGAGCGGAGAGATCGTCGCGGCGTCGCTCCTGGCCGTGGCGCTCGAACAGGCAGGCGTGCCCGCGGCCGTGCTCGACGCGCGGGAGGCGGGCCTGGTCAGCGACGGTGTCGCGGGACGGGCCTCGCTGAAGGACGTTCGGTCCGCCCGGCTCGAGCGCCTCATCGCGGCCGGGACGGTCCCGGTGGTGGCCGGATTCCAGGGGTGGTTCCGTGGCCGCCTCACCACGCTCGGTCGCGGCGGGTCCGACATCACCGCCGTCGCCCTGGCGGAGGCACTAGGCGCCGACTGGTGCGAGCTGGTGAAAGAGCCCGGCGCCCTGCACACCGCCGACCCGCGTCTCGTCCCCGACGCGCGCCCGGTCGACCGGGCGGGGCATCGGTTCGTGACCGAGCTCGCCTGCGCGGGCGCCCGAGTGATTCACCACCTCGCGGCCGCCCGGGCGGAGCGCGCGGGGATCGCACTTCGGTTCACTTCGCTCCACGGCGACGGCGTGCCCACGACCGACGTGCGCCACGAGTGGCACCTCGAGGCCGTCGAGTCCATCGTGCTCGCGGCCGGCCATCGTGGCATGGCGCCGGCAACGGAAGACGATGCGGACGTGTCGACGGTGACGGTCGTGAGCGGGCAGGCGGTCCCGGACGACCAGCACGGGGTCGTCGCCGACCGGCTGGGCCGCACTCTGCGTGTGGCCCGGCGACCGCATGCGGTGAGCTTCCTGACGCGGGCGGGTGACGGCGAGGTGCTGCTGCGTGCGCTGCACGCCGGACTCGTGCCCGGTGGCGACCGAGGGGAGCTCGTGCGGAGGGTGAGTGCCGGCTAGCGCCGAGCATCCGCGCGGAACGCGAGTCGACCGACGGTGACGGCGCTCGTCTCCTCGGATCCGGCCGTCCGCGACCTATCGCTCGGCGAGCTCGTGACCGCCGGCGGGCAGCGGCTGACCGGACTCCGGCTGCGCTATCGGGTGATCGGCGACGTCCACGCCGCCCGGGAGAACGGCTGGATGCTCGTCTTCCACGCTCTGACCGGCAGCGCGGAGGTCGAGCAATGGTGGGGGCCGCTCGTCGGTCCCGGCCGGCCGCTCGACACCACGCGTCACGCGATCGTGGCCGCGAACCTCCTGGGGAGCTGCTACGGCTCGACCGGACCGCTCGAGTGGGGCGCCGAGCACGCCGAGCCCTTCCCCGACCTCACCCCTGCCGACCTGGCCAATGCCCACGTGCCGCTGCTCGAACACCTCGGCGTCGAACGCTTGGCGCTCGCGACCGGCGGCTCGCTCGGCGGCATGGTGGCGCTGGAGTGGGGGCGGCGATCACCCGTCAAGGTGGATCGACTGGTCGTGTTTGCCGCGCCCGCCGCAACCTCGGCGCAGGCCATCGCCTGGAATACCGTGCAGCGGATGGCGATCGAGGCCGATCCCGCGTGGCAGGGAGGGCGCTACCTGCGGGGCGAGGGACCGTCGGCCGGTCTCGCCGCCGCGCGGGCCCTCGCCATGATCACCTACCGGAGCAGCGTGGAATTCACCGCACGGTTCGGCCGGACGTCCTCGCGCACGCCCGGCCGGTTCGACGTGGACCACTATCTCCGTCGACAGGGCGAAAAGCTGGTCGCCCGGTTCGACGCGGCGAGCTACGTGGCACTGATGCGCGCCATGGACCTGCACGACGTCGGCGACTGGCGGACGGCGGCACAGGAGACCGCTGCGCGGGTGAGAACGGTCATCGGCGTGGGGGTGGACTCCGACCTGCTGTATGCGCCCGGCGAGGTCCGCGACTGGACGGACGCCTACGCCGCGGCGGGGGCGAACGCGCGGTACCGCGAGATCGTCTCGCCGGCCGGGCACGACGCCTTCCTCATCGAGTGGGACCAGGTCGAAGCGATTCTCCGCGAGCCTTAGAGCCAGCCGTCGGGATGGCGAGAGTGGTGCCGCCCGTCGCGATGATGGTCACGCCGCCAGGCGTGCTCGCCGCGCCGCTCGGATCGCTGCTGGCGATCCTCCAGCCGCCCGCCCCGATGTTCCAGCCGCTCCCCGTGGAGCGTCCACGCGCGGCCCCGATGCACCCGACCGTGGCGCTCCACGCGCGTGTCATGGCGTTCCCAGCCCTCGCCCCGGCGCTCCCACCTGGCTCCCCACCGCTCCATACGCTCGCCGCGAAACGCCATCCGGCGGTGATGCCGGCCGCGGTCGAACCGGTGTTCCCGGTGGGGGCTTGGCGTAGCGAAAGGGTTGGGGGCATCGACCTGGGCCACCAGCGCAGGCGCGCCTGCGAGGACGCCGGCGGTGAGAACGCACAGGAGTCTGAGCGGGGTCATGGGAGTCTCCCGCGGCTGGGGCCGCATCGGTCGGTCGTAACGTCGGGAACCGGGTAGGCGGACGGCGGGGGGCGGCCGGCGTTAAGCAGCGAGTGGCCGCGGGAGTGGAGCGTGGGTCTGCCGGGGCCGGGGCCCCGGCTTCAGGCGAGGAAGCTCTCGAGGGCCCGGGCGCGGCTCACGTGGCGAAGCCGGCTCAGCGCCTTCTCCTTGATCTGGCGCACCCGCTCACGGGTGATGCCGAGCAGACTCCCGATCTCCTCCAGCGTCATCGGCTCGGGGCCATCGAGACCGAAGTACAAGCGGAGGATCTTGGCCTCGCGCTCCTTCAGCGTGGAGAGGACTTCCTCGATGGACTCGGTGAGCGCGTGCTCGAAGGTCTCCGAATCCGGCCCCGGATTCTGGGTATCGGGGAGGTAGTCGAGGAGCTTGTTGTCTTCGCCGGGCGTGAGTGGGGCGTCGAGCGAGAGGTGGTTTTGCGAGATGGAGAGGGTCTTCTGCACCTCCTCCATCGAGATGTCCATGCCTTCGGCGATCTCGGAGGGCGTGGGCTCGCGGCCCAGCTCCTGGAGCAGCGCGGAAGACCGCTTGCCGATGCGGTGGAGAGTCCCCGCACGGTTGAGCGGCACCCGCACGATCCGGCTCTGCTCGGCCAGCGCCTGGAGGATGGCCTGGCGGATCCACCAGACCGCGTAGGAGATGAACTTGATGCCCTTGGTCTCGTCGAACTTGTGCGCCGCGCGGATGAGCCCGAGGTTGCCCTCGTTGATCAGGTCGGCCAGCGACACGCCCTGGTTCTGATACTTCTTGGCCACGGACACGACGAACCGGAGGTTGCTGCGCACGAGCTTGTCCAGCGCCTCGCCGTCGCCGGTGCGGATGCGCTGGGCGAGATTCACTTCCTCTTCCTGCGGGATCAACGGGTACTTGCTGATCTCGCGGAGATACTGGTCCAGCGATCCTTCATCGAACGAAGGGCCCCGCCTGCCAGCACCGACCTGCATTGGACGCATGCGACTCGACCTCGAACTGGTTGGCGCGGGATTCCCACGACGCGATGCGTGCTAGTTGAAGATTGAACCTGACGAACCTTACCCTCCGGCTAAGCCGGGCGCAACCGGCGCGGCGCGCCGCTTCGCCGCGCAGGTCATCCCTCACACTGCGCGCGCGATCCACTACACGTCGTAGGTGTCGATCTGCGCCCGTTGCAGCTTGCCGGAATAGTCCACGTACCCGACCTTCGTCTCCGAGTAGAACTCGAAGACTTCCCAGCCGCCCTCGCGATGCCCGTTCCCGGTCGCCTTGACGCCGCCGAAGGGCAGGTGCGCCTCCGCCCCGATCGTCGGCGCGTTGACGTAGGTGATGCCGTTGTCGAGCTCCTGCAGGGCCCGGAAGGCGAGGTTCACGTCTCCGGTGTAGACGCTGCTCGAGAGGCCGTAGCGCACCCCGTTGTTGACCCGCACGGCTTCGTCGAACGAGCCGACCCGCACCACGCTCAGCACCGGCCCGAAGATCTCCTCCTGCTCCAGCCGGCTGCCCGGGCGGACGCCGGCGAACACGGTCGGCCGGTAGAACCAGCCGTCCGAGAGGCGGCCCCCCGGCGCCTTGCCGCCCGTGGCGAGCTCCGCCCCCTGTTCCCGGCCGATCTCCACGTACCGCTCGACCTTGTCCCGCGACGCCTCGTGAATCAGCGGCCCGACGTCGGTCTTCGCCGCGCGGCCGTCGCCGAGCCGAAGGCCTTCCGCAGCGTCCACCAGGCGCTTGAGGAAGCGGTCGTGAATCTTCCGGTGGAGGATCAGACGGCTGGTGGCGGTGCAGCGCTGGCCGGTCGTGCCGAACGCGCCCCAGAGTACGCCTTCCAGCGCAAGATCGAGATCGGCGTCGTCCATCACCATCATGGCGTTCTTTCCGCCCATCTCGAGCGAGAGCCGCTTGTGCATCCGGCCGCAGGTCTCGCCGATGATCGCGCCGGTCTCGGTCGAGCCGGTGAACGAGATCACCGGCACCTCCGGGTGCTCGACCAGCGCCTTGCCGACCGTCTCGCCCCGTCCGTGCACGAGCTGCACGACTTCCGGCGGGAGCCCGGCCTCGAGCAGAATCTCGACCAGGAGATGGACGGTGTGCGGCACGTCTTCGGAGGGCTTGATGATGACCGCATTCCCGCAGAGCAAGGCGGGAAACATCTTCCAGGTCGGGATTGCCATCGGGAAGTTGAACGGCGTGATGAGCCCGACCACGCCGATCGGCCGGCGAAAGCTCATCGCCCATTTCGACCGCAGCTCGGACGGAACGGTGTGGCCGAAGAGTCGGCGGCCCTCGGTGGCCGCGTAGTACGCGGTATCGATGCCTTCCTGGACGTCTCCGCGGGTCTCGGCCAGCACCTTTCCCATCTCACGGGTCATGGCGTCGGCGATCGCCTCCTTGCGCTCGGTGAGGAGATCGCCCACGCGACGCAGGACGTCACCACGCACCGGCGCCGGCGTGCGCGACCAGAGGGCGAAGCCGCGCTTGGCCGAGCGTACGGCCGCGGAGACGTCGGCCGCGTCCGAGTCCGGGAAGCGGCCGATCAGGTCGTCCGTGTCCGCGGGGTTGCGGTTCTCGAAATAGGCGCCGTTTCCCGGCGCGACCCACTCACCACCGATGAGGTTGCGGAAGCTCTTGGCCATAAGGTCCTAGATCAGAGATGGAATCCGGCCCGACTAGCGCGGAGCCGGCGCGTCGGCAGCCGGTGCCCCCGGACCGCTTGGCGCCGGGGCGCCCGGGGCGGCGGCACTCGGCGCCGGCGCGGTCGGCCTGGGAGCGGACGTGGCGGGTGCGGCGGGCTCGGTGGCGCACATCCACGTAAGGCTCGTCCGCGCGTATCCCACGCGGGGCAGCACTTCGCGCACCGCGATGAATCCGGCCCACAGCAGCACGAGCAGCGCGATCACGTGAGCGAGGCCCCGGTGATGCGACCAGCTCGCGACCGCGGCCAGGATGGCGATCACCGCGGTGACACCGGCCGCACCAAGGAAGAAGATCAACTGCAGCCCGCAGGCATGCTGGTACGGCCACACGAGCAGTGCCGCCGCCAACGCCACGGCGAGCAGCACCCAGAACCAGGTGAGCGCGATCAAGTGACGGCGCGGTGGCACCGCCGGGGTGGGAGCACGCGCCGCCCCCGGTGCCGCGGGCACGGGTGCGTTTCCCTGCTTGCCCATCGCGCGGTCGATGTCCGCGAGCTCGCGGTCCCAGTCTCTCGGCTGCTCGGTCACACGCCCTCCCGTGTCAGGCCCAGGCGCTCGATGCGCTTGTACAGGTTCGACCGGGGCATTTTCAGCGCGCGCGCCGTGTCCGTGACGTTCCAGTCGTGCTCATCGAGGTGCCGCCGGAGGAACGCCTTTTCCACCTCGATCCGGAACGCCTCGAACGTCCTGGCGGCCCCGGGTCCGCCGGCGGCCGCCCCATCGCCCACCGGCAGCAGTCGGGTGACGTCGGCCGCCGTCACCACCTTGCCCGGCGCCAGGATCAGAGCGCGCTCCACTGCATTCCGCAGCTCCCGCACGTTGCCCGGCCACGGGCGCTCCCGCAGGCGCTCGATGGCCTCCTCGGCGAAGGTCTTCCCCGGCACCCCCGCGCCCGCTGCGAGCCGCTCCGCGAAGTGGAGCACCAGCGCGGGCACGTCCTCGAGGCGATCCCGGAGCGCCGGCACCTCGATCGGCACCACGTTCAGGCGGTAGAGCAGATCCTCGCGGAATCGCTGCGCGGCGATCTCGCCCTCGAGATCCTTGTTGGTGGCGGCCAGCACGCGCACGTCGACCTGGATCGACTTGGAGCCGCCGATGCGCGTCACCACGCCTTCCTGCAGCACGCGAAGCAGCTTCGCCTGGGCCGACAGCGACATGTCGCCCACTTCGTCGAGAAACAGCGTCCCGCCGTCGGCCTGCTCGAACTTGCCGGCTCGATCGGCGAAGGCGCCCGTGAACGAGCCCTTCATGTGGCCGAACAGCTCGCTCTCGATCAGCTCGGAGGGGATCGCGGCGCAGTTCACCTCGATGAAGGCGCGATCGTGGCGCGGCGAGGTCTCATGCAGCGCGCGCGCGACCAGCTCCTTGCCGGTGCCATTCTCTCCGGTGATCAGGACCCGGGCCGAAGTGGGCCCGACCTTCTCGATCAGCTCCCGCACGCGCTGCAGCGCGGCGCTGCTACCGACCATCTGGTACCGGCTGTCGGCCGCCTCCCGGAGGCGCGCGTTCTCGCCGACCAGCGCCGCGTGGGCGAGCGCGTTCCGGACCGTGAGCAGCAGGCGATCCGTGTCCAGCGGCTTCTCGAGGAAGTCGAAGGCCCCGCGTTGGGTCGCCTCGACGGCGGTGGCGATCGTGCCGTGTCCCGAGATCATCACGATCTGCGCCCTCGGATCGAGGGCCCGGAGCCGGGTCAATGTCTCGAGGCCATCGAGGCCGGCCATCTTCACATCGAGGAAGACGAGGTGCGGCCGGAACTCGGAGTACACCGTGATCGCCTCCCCACCCGACGCGGTCACCCGGACCTGCAGATCCTCGTATTCGAGCACCTGCTTCAGCGCCTGACGGATGCCGGCCTCGTCGTCGACGATGAGCACGCGATGGCTCATGAGCGTGGAGCTCCGTAGAGAGTGACGCCGGCCGGGCGCACGCGCACGCCGCGGATTCCCTCCGGGACCCGCCAGGGAACCGTCTCGCGCGCAGGGTCGTCCAGCGCGCGGGCGACCAACCGCTTCACCGCGGCCGCGGGGACCGGCACGTCGCGGATCTGGAACGAGCGCACGACCCATTCACCGGTGCCGGGCCCGGTCACGCGGAGCGGGCCGATAGCCTCGACCGGCTCGTCCGGCCGGAGGGCCGCCGCGAATGGGCCGACGACCTCCCGCGGCAGGCGCGCCGTCCGGAGTCGGCCACGCAGCTTCACCTCACCGTCCAGCAGCTCGACCTGCAGCGAGTCCAGCTCCTTCCGGAATTTGGGTGACAGCCCCTGCCCCATGAGTGACGCGACTTCGGCGGGGGACAGCACCACTGAGTCCGCGCGCCACCCGTTCAGCGAGTCGATCTTGGCCTGCGCGCTGGACAGCGCACGCGCGCTCGGCCGGCCGCGCACCGCCGCCGCTGGCGCGGAGGGCGCCGACGGCTGTTCGATACGATCCCGCAGATGCCCTGCTTCGCGCAGCACGCGATCGCGATAGAGCCAGCCGACCAGCAGCGCCGCGAGCAGCCCGAGGCAGCCCAGCACCTTGAACGGAGCGGTGAGGCAGCCCATCACGCCGGGAGCTCCTGGGTCAGCCGCGCGTCATAGCGCGGGCCCTGATTGGTCAGGACGCTCTCGTACAGGACCACCCGGTCGGCGACGAACGCCGTGCGGGCGTAGGCCGCCTGATGCTCGTCCAGCCCGCCGCGCGGCAGCCGTTGCCCCTCGCGCACTCGACCCAGCGTGACGTGAGGCCGGAAGGGCGCCCCCTCCGGCGGGAAGCCGATCGCCTCGCCGGATTGCTCGAGGCGCTCCTGCAGGAGACCCAGCTCCGGCGGCGCCTCGATGCCGACCCAGAGCACCCGTGGTCGCGACACGCTCGGAAACGCGCCTAGCGCGCCGAGCTGGAACGCGAGCGGCCCGGTGCCCCGACAGGCGAAACGCACCGACTCCTCGATGACGTCCAGCCGTTCGGGGGCGACCTCGCCGTAGAACTTGAGGGTGAGGTGCGATCCCTCGTCGTGCACCCAGCGGACTGGCCAGTCGCACGCCCGCAGCCGGGCCAGCAGCGCGACGAGCTCCCGCCGCGCGTCGTCGACGATCGGCACCCCGGCGAACAGCCGCATCAGTCGGCGGCGGGTGAAGCCAGCGTCAGCAATCCGCCCCTGCGGTAGCCGGCCGGGTCCAGCTCGACGGCGGCGAAGCCGAGCGCCGCGAACCGGCCTATCACGGCGTCCCAGGCCCCGCGAAGCCGCGGCATCTCGTCCAGGCTCACCTCGATGCGGGCCCGCTCCCCATGATGCCGCACGCGGAGATCACCCGCGACGCCGAGCTTGCGCAGGTAGGCTTCGCCGTCCTCGACCTGGCGCAGGCGCCGCGGCGTGATCTCGAGCCCGTAGACCACCCGGCTCGACAAGCAGGGCGACGCGGGGGCGTCCGAGGTCGGCAGTCCGAGCGCGCGCGACGCCTCTCGCACCGCCGCCTTGCGCCAGCCGAGCTCCGCCAGGGGCGAGCGCACCCGGTGCTCGTCCGCGGCCCGCAGGCCCGGCCGATGCTCGCCGAGGTCGTCGGCGTTGGTGCCGTCGATGATGGTGTCGAAGCGGCGAGCCAGCGCGACCTCGCGCAGGCGGGTCCACAGCTCGGATTTGCAGTAGTAGCAGCGGTTGGTGGGGTTGCCGAGATACCGCGGATCGTCGAGCTCGCGCGTTTCCACCTCGAGGAGCGGCACATCGTAGCGCCGGGCTAGGGCGACGGCGCTCTGCCACTGCGCGTCGGGATACGACAGACTGCGGCCCACCACGGCGAGGAACCGATCCGGACCGAGCGCGTCCCGGGCGACGACGGCCAGCAACGTCGAATCGACCCCGCCCGAATAGCCGAGGAGCACCCGCCCGTAGCCCCGCAGGTGGCGCCGGAGGGTTTCGAGGTCGCTCATGGGCAGTAACGTAATGTGGTGCCGAGCCAAAGTGAGAGTCTGACGCGATTACTTTGCGGCATGCCCGACGCCACCGTGCTCGAGGTCTCGCCGGAGCTGCGCCTGCCGCTCGCGGAGCTCGAGTATCGCGCGACGCGCTCGGGTGGTCCTGGCGGCCAGCACGTAAACACCTCGTCGACGCGGGTCGAGCTCTGCTGGGACCTGGCCGGGTCGCCATCCCTCAGCGCGGAGCAACGCGCGCGCCTGCTGCAACGGCTGGCCACGCGGCTCGACGGAGCCGGGCGCCTTCGCCTGGTGTCGAGCACCTCGCGCAGCCAGCTGCGGAATCGCGAGGAGGTGACCGAGCGGCTCCGTCGCCTGCTGGCCGAGGGACTGATCGTGCCGAAAGCGCGGAAGCGGACGAAGCCGTCGCGCGCCGCCAAGGCGGCCAGGCTCGAGGGCAAGCGTCGGCGGTCCGCGACCAAGCGCGACCGTCGCCCGCCGCGAGGGGACGAGTAAGGCCCGGAGGCGCCGCCGCCGCCCGGCGGCGCTCCGGCGCCCGGACGGTTGTCACACGGCGTACCGGGTGTCAGATTACGACGACTCCCGGGATCACACGGAATCGAGCGTCACGCCGCAGCCTTTCGCCGGTCCAAGCTTCGATACTGGATGGCCTCACTGATGTGTGTGGTCGACAGCTCGTCGGCCCCAGCCAAGTCGGCAATGGTGCGACCGATTTTCAGGACGCGATGGTAGGCCCGGGCCGAGAGCCCCAGGCGACCCACCGCCTCCCGGAGCAGTTGCTCGACCGACTCTGACAGTGGGCAGTAGCGGCGGAGATCCCGAGCGGTCATGTGGGCATTGGCGTGGAGACCCGGGCGGTCACGGAACCGCTCGCGCTGCCGCACCCGCGCCAGTTCCACCCGCTGCCTGACGGCGGCGCTCGATTCCTCGGCCTCCGCGGCCACGAGATCGCGGTAGGGGACGGTCGGCACCTCGAGGTGAATGTCGATCCGGTCGAGCAGCGGACCCGAGACCCGGGACCGGTAGCGTTCGACGTCCAGGTCCGCGCAGCGGCAGTCGCGGATTCCGTCCCCGAAGTACCCGCAGGGACAGGGGTTCATCGCGGCCGCGAGCATGAAACGTGCAGGAAAACTCAGGCTGACGGCCGCCCGACTAAGGGTTACGACGCCGTCTTCCAGCGGCTGCCGAAGCACCTCGAGCACGTTGCGCCGGAATTCGGGGAGCTCGTCCAGAAACAGCACCCCGCCGTGTGCCAAACTGACCTCGCCGGGCCGCGGAACGGACCCGCCCCCGACCAGGCCGGCATCGCTGATGGTGTGGTGAGGTGCCCGGAAGGGTCGCAGGGCGCAGAGGGAGCGGCCGCTCTCCAGGACCCCGGCGACGCTGTGGATCTTGGTGGTCTCGAGGGCCTCATCGAGGGTCATCGAGGGCAGGATGGTGGGAAGCCGGCGCGCCAGCATGGTCTTGCCGGCGCCGGGCGGGCCGATGAGCAGGAGGTTGTGCGCCCCGGCCGCCGCGACTTCGAGCGCGCGTTTGGCGGCCGTTTGGCTCCGGACGTCGGCGAAATCGCAGTCCTCCCGCCGCCGCTCCGCCATGAGCGATGGCAGGTCGACGACCGTAGGCGGCAGGGTGAGCTCGCCCTGGAGGTGCCGGCAGACCTCCGCGAGGGTCCGGGCCCCCCGAACCGCCAGTCCTTCGACGACGGCGGCCTCGGGCACGTTCCCTGCCGGTAGGATCAGGCCGCGACAGCCCCCAGCTCGAGCGGCGAGCGCCATCGGCAGGGCGCCGCGAACGGGACGGAGGTCGCCCTCGAGCCCCACTTCGCCGACCAGCATGAGGCCAGTGAGCTGCGGGGCAACGAGTTGACTGCTGGCCACCAGCACCGCGACGGCGATCGGCAGGTCGAGGCCCGATCCGGTCTTGTGGATGTCGGCCGGGGCGAGGTTGACGGTGATCCGCTTGAGCGGCAACGCGAACCCTGCGTTGGCCAGCGCCGCCTGGATCCGCTGGCGGCCTTCGCGGACCGCCCCATTCGCCAGTCCGACCGTGGCGAAGGATGGGAGGCCGCTGCTGATGTCCACCTCGACGTCGACCGGATAGGCGTCGATGCCGAGGATGGCCGCGGAACGAACGGTAGCGAGCACGCCGGGCACCTTGCGGGGTCCCCGACACGTTATGGAAGTACCAAGGTGGCGCGCGGATCCTCCGCCCGCCGCCCGGATCACTGACCCGCGGTGGAGTCCCCCCGATCCCCCGCCGCCGAGTCAGCTCACTGTGGGAGTCGCTGCATGCGTCGCTTGATCGCCGGCATCGTGCTGTTGTCCTCCGCCACGGCGTGCGCCGTTCCCAAGGCGGCGGGCGCGCCGTTGGCGCCGATCGAGCGCGCGTGGGAAGTGCCGACCCTCGAGCTGTACACCGAGTGGTGGGAGAAGACCGAGGCCTGCTCCGGCCGGAGCGGCGACATGTCGAAGGTGAAGTTTTTCGCGGTGGATGCCCCGACCGGGGCGATCGGGCTCAACGGGACGGTCGCGCACGGCTGGTGGGTGCGGGAGGGGAACCGGATCTACCTCCCCGCCAATGGGCTGGGCGAGGAGTGGCTGGTGCGGCATGAGATGCTGCACGCGCTGCTCCAGCGCGGCTCGCACCCCAACAAGAAGTTCGTCGACGCCTGCCACCTCGCCTCGATCGAGGTATGGCGGGACTCGACCCTGCGGGCCGATCCCTCCAACCCGCAAGGCCGCTGACGGCCGGGCCCCCGCGGGGCCCGGCATCTCGTCTAATGGGCACCAGGAACTGCAGGTCCGTTGGGCGCTTCGGGGATCCGATCCACCTCCTCGAGCGTGACGTGGGACGCCTTCCCGATCACCGCCTCCACTACTTCACACCTGCTACTTCACGCCTGCTACTTCACACCTGTACGACCCCGACGTCGTCCGGCCCGGACCTCCGATTTCCCTACTCAGGGACTTCCCTCGCAGCGATGCCGGAGCGCCGTGAGCACGTCCAATCGGTTCTCCATCGCCCCCGACTGGGCGGAGATTCGAAGCGCGTAGTCGCGAAGCATGGCGTCGCGATCCGCACCGCGAGCGACGGCGACCGCCAGCTCGGCACAATAGGCAGGAATCTCGACGTCGATCACGCGGCGCGCCGACGTCAGCGCCGAGAAGAACATCTCGCAGCTCGACGCCTCGCCGGCCTGCCGCCGGTGGACAGCCTCGTGCGCCAGGACCTCAGCCGCCCGGTCCGTCCCCACCAGGTCGGCGCGAAGCCACGTCTCCGCGACACCGTTGCGACAAAAAGTGTAGCCGAGATAGCCGGCCGGAATCGGCGGGGCGGGGCGAACGAGAAGTGGGAGGACGACGAGGGGAACCAGCCAGACCATGCGCATCTGCTCTCCAAGGTGGCGGCGCGCTTCTGCTGGGGGCCGGACCCCATGATACGACTTCCCCACCCCGAGCCGCCATCCGCCGGCCCGTCACCATCCCGGCAGCCGATAGCCGGAGCATTCCTCGTCCCGCTCGGCCTGCACGCGCTTCCGTGGAGGTCCTGCGCATCAATCTCGAGGTGGACAGCAACGAGGGGCATGATAGTACTTTCAAGGTGACGCTAGCTCTGCCGACGACCGGACGGAGTGCGGGATCGTGGATCGAAGTCGGTTGCTCGAGGCCGGCCGCTTTGACATGGTCCTCATGGACTGCATGGTGCCGATCTGGACAGCTACGACACCACCGCCGAGATTCGTTGGAGGGAAGGCGCCATCTCGCACACCCCGATCCTCGCGATGACGGCGAGCGCGACGGAGGGCGACCGTGAGCGGTGCCTGACCGGCGGCCCCCCTCTTGCTCCAAGAAGCATGTGAGACGTTCGTTCCGCAGTCTCGCCTCCGCCACTGCTGCATCCAGCAGGTCTTCTCGCATTGTGCGGGAGCTTTGGCCATGATGAAATCGTTCCCTCGAGCTCGTTGGGCGGCGCTCGCGTCGATCCTGGTGCTGACCTTCCTCAGCGGCGGCTGGCTGCTGCGTCCCCGGCCGTCGGCGGAGGGCGGGATCTACGAGCAGGCCCGGCTGTTCGAGGGCGTGGTCGGCACGATCAACCGCCACTACATCGATTCGCTCGGCGAAGGCGACCTGTACCAGCGTGCCGCCGACGCGCTCGTGGGATCCCTGCGGGACCCCTACGCCGAACTCCTGGTCAAAGACTCCTACCGCGACTACCAGCGCCAGATGGCGGGCACCGAGGTGGACATCGAGCGGGGTCCGTCCGAGTCGGGCTTCGAGGGCCGCATCACGGGAGACCTCATCGCTCCCGGGGACGAGGTCCTGAGCATCGACGGACAGAACACCCGCGGCTGGACCGCCGATCAGCTCGAAGAGGCGATGCGTCGCGGCGTGGGGCCGACGGTGACGGTCGTCGTCCGCCCACGCGGCGGCACCGTGCCGGTCGTCCGCCGGTTCACCCGCACCGAGATCCATGTGTCCGCGGCATCGCGCGGCGTGCTGTTGACCGACCACGTCGGCTACATCATGCTGCGCCGGATGAGCCAGGGAGCGGCGGAGGAGCTCCGCGCCGCCGTGGATACACTGGTGGCCCAGGGGATGACGTCCCTCGTGCTCGATCTGCGGTCGAATCCGGGCGGCCTGATCCGCGAGGGCGTAGCGGTCGCCAGCCTCTTTCTCGAGGCTGGCGACACCGTAGCCACTTCGGTCGGCCGGTCCACCAAGCGGTCCAAGACCTACCTGGCGGATGTCCCGGGCGACTGGGACAACCTGCGTCTGGCCGTGCTCGTCAACCGTGGCACCGCCAGCTCCGCCGAGCTCATCGCCGGCGCGCTCCAAGACCACGACCGCGCGGTCGTCGTGGGGACCCCGTCGTACGGCAAGGGCGTGCTCCAGACCACCTATCCGATCGGCGAGGACGTCGCCCTCAAGCTGACGACCGCCCGTTGGTACACCCCCAGCGGCCGGACGGTGCAACGCCCGCGGCCCGACAGCGCCGGCGGGCCGGGCAATCGGCTTCAGAGCACCCGGCCCCGCACGTTCTACAGCAGCCGCGGCCGCGTGGTCCCCGACGCCAGCGGCATCCTCCCCGACCTGCTCGTCCGCGCCATGCCCCGCTCCGAGGGCGAACGCGTGCTGGCCAACCGGCTCGGCGACGAGATGAACCGCTTCCGCGACGTCGTCGCGGGGTACGCGGCGGAGCTCCGGGCCGAACAGGTGGCGCAACCCGACCAGGTGGTGTTGACGCCCGAGCGGCGGGACTCGCTGTTCGTGCGGATGGAAGGGGCCGGCGTGCACCTGGATCGGGGGACCTACGACCTGGCAGGGGACTTCGTGGAGGAGCAGCTGGGGAACGAGCTGACCCGGGCGTTCTTCGGCAGCGACTCGCTGCTGAGGCGGAAGGTGCGGCACGACCGCCAGCTTCAGGCGGCCCTGCAGGTGATGCGGGCCTCGAAGAACCAGGACGACGTCCTCAACGCGGCCATGCGGGCACAGCTCAGCGGGCGGGTACGATAGCGGGAGCGTGACCGGCTACGCCGGAAGACTCACCACGATCCTCGTTCCCCGCCCCACGGCGCTCTCCACGGCGATCTCCCCGCCCCAGCCTTCCACCAACCGCCGCACGATCGCGAGGCCCAGCCCCGACCCGCTGGTGGTGGTCGAGAACCGGGGCTCGAAGATGCGGGGCAGCAATTCCGCGGGAATTCCCGTTCCGTCATCGGCCACCTCGATCCTCCCCGGCCCCACCGTTACATCGACCACGCGCGCGCCCGCGTTCCGCGCGTTCTCCAGCAGGTTCACGACCACCTCCTTCACCTCGTCGGCGCGCGCGGCTCCCTGGGCACCCGGCAGGCAGGTCAGCCGGACCGTGCATGCGTCCTCGGCCAAACGATACAACTGGATGACCTCGCCCACCGCGATGCCGAGATCGATCCGGTCGAGCGGCTGCACGTCGCCCGCTGGAGCGGCGAAGCGGCTGAAGGCCCGGGCGATCGTGTCGAGGCGGTCGATCTCGGCCAGCATCCGCGCCGCGGTCTCCTCCAGCGTGCGGTCGAAGTCGCCCCGGCGGTCCCGGTAGACCCGTCGCAGGTGCTGGAGGCCCAGCCGCATGGGGGTCAGCGGATTCTTGATCTCATGCGCCACCTGGCGCGCCATCTCCCCCCAGGCCAGCACGCGCTCGGCGCGTGAGACAGCGGTCACGTCGTTGAGGGCGATCACGACGCCTCGGACTTCCGGTCCCAGCGAGGCGAGCTGGAACGAGATTCGGCGTCCGCCCACCTCCAGCTCGGCGGTGGCTTCGGCGGTGGGGTCGGCGAGGAACCGGCGGACGGCGGCGGTGAAGGGGCTCCACTCGCCGTCGAGCCGGTCGAGCAGCGGGGCACCCTCTTCCAGCTCGGTCCCGACCAGGTCCACGGCCTGGCGGTTCGCGACCAGCACGAGCCCCGTCGGGTCGACGCCGACCACGCCGGTCGCGACCGTCCCCAGCACGGCGGCAGTACGGCGACGGGCGTCCTCCAGCGCAGCCTGACTGCTTCGAATGTCGGCGGCCATGCGCTCGAAGGCCCCAAATACCGGCTCGAACTCGAGTGGCGGACTGGCTGCACGCTCCGGCATGGCCTGCCCGCGGCCGAAGGCCAGCGCCGAGCGGCGCAGGTCCGCCACCGGCTTGGAGAGTGTCCGCGACGCCCGCTGCGCACCCACCAGCGCGGCCGCGACGCCCGCGAGCGTCGTGAGCAGCAGCACGAGGGCGAGATCGAGCTGACGCACGGCCAGCGAGGAATCATCCGCGAGCTGCGGGGTCGCGAGCACCCCGATGTCGGCGGGATCCCCGGGCTGGACCACCCGGTACCCGACCCGCTCGGCGAGGGCCGGGATGGAGCCCTCCTTGGTGACTTCGAGCTCGCCGTCGATCGCGAGTGCGTCGTAGGCATCCGGATCCATGAGCTGCGGCATCACCCCGAGATCCTCGAGCACCTGCGTGCTGGTCCCGGCCAGCCGGCCGCCAAGGTAAAGAGCGAGATCAGCGTCGATCCGCCGGCTCAGCTCGCGCAGGCGCTCGTCCGCGGCGGGACTGCCGCCCCGGACCAGACTGCCCGCGCTGAGCACGGCGTCCCGCAGCGTCTGCGTGATCAGCAGGTCGCGGCTGCGCTCGACCTCTTCCGCGAGGCGCGCGAAGCTCCACGCCGCGAACCCGATCGTGGGCAGCAGAAAGAACGCGCCAAGCGTGACGGCCAGCCGGATACGGAACGAGCGCGCGAGGCTTCGCCAGCGCGGCGGACGCAGCCGGACGCCCGCGATCAGCTCGGCCATCAGCCAGAGCGCGCCCAGCACCGCCGCATCCAGCAGCACAACCAGGACGCCGCGAACGGCCAACGGCACGGGCCCGCGGAGGTCGATCGCCGCGTGCACGATGCGGCGCCCGCCCGGGAGCTCGAGAGGATACTCGTTGCGCACCGACCAGCCCTCGCGTCGCCAACGGCTGCTGGGCGTGGCGGCGCCGGGGTCCGTCGGAGGGCTGAGCGTGAGGCGATAGAGCGGCGACTGCGGGCTTCCCGGATCGAGGAGCCGGCCCACACGCCCGGGCACCACCAACGCCGAACGGGGACCGACCGCCGCGGTCATGACTACGTCGGGCGCCACGCGCACCAGGAGCACGTAGTGCACTCCGGGAATTCGGAGCACTTGGACCACGCGCTGCGAGTCCGGGGCGGGCAGATCTCGCACCATGGTGGAAAGGAGCGACGGGGGGAAGTCGAGCGAGTCCAGGGCGAGCTCGTCAACCAGGGCACCGCCCGCCGACCAGAGCGCCAGGTGCGCTGGATAGCCCTGGCCGCCGAGCGCCGAGCCGCGCCAGAGCGCGTACATTGCGGAGGCGGACTCGGGCCCGGGAGCCCGCCGGAGGTCGTCGCCGAAGCGCTCGAGCAACGGAACGGCCAGCGGATCCGGCTCGTTTCCAAGGCGCGCGACGTCACGCTGGGCGACCTGCACGCGCCCGGCCAGCTCGGCGCCCCACGTCACCAGGGCCGACGAGCTGCCGGCCACGAGCGCGATGCCGGTGATGACGGCCCAACGCGGACCGGGCAGTGTCACCAGAAGCAGCGCCGGCGTCCAGAGGAACGTGTACCAGTCGGGCCACCCGCCGCGCGGACTCCAGACCAGCACGCCGATGACTGATGCCGCCAGCGCGATCGCCACGCCCATCGCGATGTGCCACCACCCGCGGTGCTCATGCTCGGCGGCGGTGCCGCGGAAGAGTGCGGCCGTCGGGAGGATCAGTGCCGCTGCGGAGACCATGAGGGCGAGCTGCCAGCTCAACCAGAGCCCGATGGACACGCCATCCGCCGGCGGCGTGATGCCGCGCCCCAGATTGCTGATGAGGTACGGCGACGCCAGCAGCAGCGCGCCGCCGAGCAGGATGCCGGGCCAGCGCCGCGGCAGCCCGAGCCGCCAGAGCCAGACGCCGCCGACGGTGAGCAGCGTGCCCGCGAGCGCCAGCACCCCCGCGGAGCCGGACAGCGGGCCCAACAACGGCCGGAAGAACGTCGCGGGGGAGAACAGCGGCTCGAGGCCAAGCGCCGACCCGACGGGCGCGCGCACCGGCAGCCAGACCAGTGCGGAGAGGAGCGCGATGCGCTCGAGCGGCCGCGACGCGACACTGAGACCGAGGGCGATCACGCCGAGCACGAGCCAGGCGACCGCCCGGCTCCCACGATCGTAGGCCAGCTCCTTGGCGGTCCCTTGCTCCGGGGGGATCGGCCGCACGCTGAACAGAAGCCTCGGCCCGGCGGTGGTGGGCTCCTCGTAGTCGAAGACGTCCGCACTGTCGGGCGCCGAGTTCGGCGGATAGACCGTGAGACCGACCTCGGTGCGCTCGCGGAACCGCTCCGCGAGGCTCCGGCCTCGGTCCGGCACCGCCGGATGCGCCCAGATGAGCACGCCCGCAATGGCGGTTCGGCCGTCTTCGGTGTGGCGCCTGGCCTCGAGCACGACGTAATATCCAGTCGCCCGCGAGCCGATCGAGTCTCCCTGCGCGGCCGGCGGCAGGCGGTGGCGGCCCGCCCAGGCCCAGGGCAACCCGTCCCGGTCGAGGATGACCACGCTCATCTCGGGGCCGCGTGGAGGAACCAGTCGCCCGAGGGCCTCGAACGCTGCTTCCCGGTCGGTGCCGGCGCCCGCGGCCGCGGCCTGCGCCAGACGCTCGGCGCGATGATACGCGGCGTGCAGATCGCCGGCGAGTCGCTCGGAGGCGGCCGTGATCCGTCGCTGTCGCTGCTCCGGCCAGTGCCGCTCGATGGCGGACAGCTGCCACTCGGCCGAGGCCATCGCCGCGCCCAGGAGCGCGAGGCCGACGGCGAGGCCGCGCCGGCGCCAGCGCGCGAGCGGCCGCACCAGGACCAGGCTCGCCAGCAGCGCCAGCCCAACGGCCGCCACCCAGATCCACGCGGGGCGGCGCAGCCACTCCGCGGCCGCACCGGCGGCCGCGAGCACCACCACCACCCACGACCACGCGCGATGACTCAAGCCGGTTGCCCCTGGCGCTTGAAGGAGATGACTCCCGGTGCGGTCCGCGAGCGGCTGCAGGAGCGCCCGAGCATGGTCGTGCCGGTTGGCACGACCGAGCAGCACGGGCCCCACCTGCCGCTCGGCTGCGATACGGTGATCGTCGAACATCTCGCCGACGATCTGTCGGCAAGGTTCGGGATCCTGCGGGCGCCGACGGTGGAGTACGGGGTCCACGCGCCGACCCACGCGTTTCCCGGCGGCGCCTCTCTCCGGCGCCGCACGCTGCATCGGGTCATGAACGAACTTATCGAGTCCTGGGAAGAGGGTGCAGGTGTTCGGGAATTCGTCATCCTCACCGCACAGGCGAGCGAAGCCCACCTCGAGGCGCTGAGCACCATTCGGACCGAAAACGCCACCGTGCAAGTTATGGACGTGTTCAGCCTCGACTTCGGCCCGCTGCTCGAGCGCCCCGGGGCGCCGATCCAGGGCGGCGAGCTCGACACCTCCCTGCTCCTGTACCTGGCAGCCGAGCTGGTGCACATGGAGCTGGCGCAGGACTTCGCCGTCACGCCGGACATGCTCGGGCGGTATCGCCCCGGCCACAGCCGCCGACTGCCCGAAGGCTCACCGGGATCGGTGGGGTTTCCGAGCCTCGCTTCCGCCCAAAAGGGGGAGCTGCTGTATAGATTCATCCTCGACCGGATCAGCGGCTGTCTGACCGGAACCTGACGCGACTGGAGACGGCATGCGCAGCGCGGCACTGCTCATGATGTTGCTACCGGTCCTGCAGGCGGCCGCACAGGAGCCGCCCCTCGAGACCAAGCTGGTGATCACGCAGGCGGGACAGGAGATCGGCCGCGAGGAGTTCACCGTGCGATCGACCCGCGCCCGCGGCCTGCCAGGTTCGACGATCATCGCCGCCGCCCGTTACCCGGCCAACGGCCCGATCCTTCGGCTGGCCGCCACGCTCGAGCGGACCCCGGATTCGGCACTGGCCAAGTTCCAGCTCGACGTCGACAGCGGCGGGGCGGTCACGATCATCCTGGCCGCCGGGTCGGGCGCGCGCCTGATCGTGCGGACGGTCGCCAAGGGCTCCGAGTCCGGGCGCGAGCTCCCCGGTGGTCCGGACGTGGTGCTGCTCGACGATGCCGTGTTCTCGCTCTTTTCCCCGGTGGCCGAGTTGGCCACGGCCGGCGGCCGCTCGTTGACGGCGATCTTTCCCCGGAGCGGCAAACGCGCGACCTTCAACGCCCGGCGCGAGTCGGGCACAGCCGGCGGCGCCGGCGAGATCACTCTGAGTGGGGACATCACCGGGTCGCTCGTGACCGATGCGCGGGGACGGCTCCAGCGTCTGGAGTTCCCGGCCAAGCGCACAATCGTGACCCGAGCCGAGTAGGATCCCTCCTTCAAGTCGTTATCGGACAGCACGAAACCCGCTTCGTCGCAACCTGAAACCTAGGCGGCGAGGCGCCCGTATTGGGCCCGGCCACGACCTCACCGACAAAGGGCAGACTCCATGATTCGCTGGTTCGGTTGCCTTGCGCTGCTCGCGCTGTGCGCCCGCGACGGGATGGCACAGGATACCACCACCGCCCGGCGCCCCGCTGCCGGGGCGAGCGACACGACAGCCGCGCTCCGCCCGGCACCGGCGGTCACCCTGTCTCTCCAGGAGGCGCTCACGCAGGCCCGGGCGAACAGCCCGACGTACCGACAAACGCTGAATGACGCGGGTCCCGCCAAGTGGGGAGTGCGCAACGCCTACGGCAACCTGTTGCCCAGCGTCAGCGTCGGCTCGGACCTGGGCTACACGGGGTCCGGACAAACCAACTTCGGCGGCGGCTTCGTGCAGCCGACCTCCGCCTTCTACACCTCGGGCTACGACCTGAGTCTCCAGTGGCAGATGGACGGCCGGACCTTTATGGCGCCCGGGGTGCAGAAAGCACTCGAGCGCGCCACCGACGAAGACATCAGCGGCGCCGGCGTGATGCTGCGGGCGGAGATCGAGACCCAGTACCTCAGCACCCTGCAGGCCACCGCGCAGGTCGCCGTGGCGCGACAGCAGGTCGTGCGCAACGCCGACTTCCTCACGCTGGCCAAGGCCCGCTATCAGGTGGGCCAGGCCACGCTGCTCGACGTGCGGCAGGCCGAGGTCACCAAGGGGCAGAGCGACGTCGCCCTGCTGCGCGCGGTCCAGGCGGAGAACGAGGCCAAGCTCGACCTATTGCGACGCATGGGCGTGGAGCCGCCGGTGGCGGTGGATCAGATCGCGCTGAGCGATTCGTTCCCCATCACCGAGCCCGCCTATCAGCTCGATTCGCTGCTGCGGCTGGCCGACGACCAGAACCCCTCGCTCCGCTCGCTCCGGGCCCGGCGGACCGCCGCGTCGTACAGCGTGCGCTCCGCCAAGAGCGAGTTCCTGCCCACGCTGTCTGCGCGGGCCGGGTGGAGCGGGTTCACGCAGGAGTTCACCAGCGAGCGGTTCCTGGTCGAGCAAAGTACCGCCGATGCCCAGGCGCAGGCGGCAAGCTGCCAGTCGGACAACGAGGTCCGCTCCGCGGTGGGGCTCAGCACCACCGACTGCTTCGCCACCGCGGGACTGAACTCGTCCGGCACCGCGCTCCAGCCCTCGGTGATCCAAGGCATCCACGAAAACAACGACGCCTTCCCCTTTAGCTACACCGGGCAGCCGTTCTCGGCGAGCCTGCGGATCTCGCTTCCCATCTTCACCGGCTTCGGCCGCTCGCTCCGGCTGTCGCAGGCGCGGGCCGATGAGCAGGACGCGGACGAAAACGCCCGGGCCCGCCGCCTCCAGGTGCGGAGCGACGTGCATGCCCGCTACCTCGGGCTCCAGACGTCGTACCGGGCCATCGCCGTACAGGAAGCCAACCGCGCCGCCGCGCGGGACCAGCTCCGCTTGGCGCAGGACCGCTACCGGCTCGGCGCCGGGACCTCGCTCGAGGTGTCCGACGCGCAGAACGCCGTCCAGCAGGCCGAAGGCGACTACGTGAACGCGGTCTACGATTACCACAAGGCCATCGCCGCGCTGGAAGCCGCGGTCGGTCGTCCCCTTCGTTAACGAGGAACGCACATGTCGCGCGGGATGAAGGTCGGTCTGATCGTCGGAGTCCTCGTGCTGGCCGCGGGCGGTGTTGCCGGCTACCAGATCAACAAGAAGAAGCACGCGGGCACCGAGGTCCGGATGGAACAGGTGACGCGTCGTGATCTCGTGAGCGCGGTGACCGCCAGCGGGAAGATCGAGGCCAAGACGTCGGTCGACATCAGCGCCGACATCACCGGTCGCATCATCCGGCTGGCCGTTCGCGAGGGCGACCTGGTCACCAAGGGCCAATTCCTCATCCAGATCGATCCGGCCCAGTACCAGGCCGCGGTGTCGCGGGCGCAGGGCGTCGTCGCGTCCACGGAGGCCACCCTGGCACAGACCCGCGCCAACCTCGACCAGGCCTCGCGCGCCTGGAACCGCGCGCGCCAGCTCAGCCAGCTCGGGGCCAATCTGATCGCGCCGGAGGCGGCCGAGCAGGCGCAGACGTCCTACGAGGTCGCCCAGGCCAACTTCCAGGCGACGCGCGCGCAGCTCGAGCAGTCGCGTGCCAGCCTGCAGGAGGCCCGGGACAACCTCTCGAAGACCCGCCTGACGTCTCCCATCTCGGGCCGGGTGGTGCGTCTCGCGGTCGAGGAGGGCGAGGTGGCCGTCCCCGGCACGTTCTCGCGGGAGACCGGCCTGCTCATGACCATCGCCGACCTGTCGGTCATCCTGGCGAAGGTCCAGGTGGACGAGACCGACGTCGTGCGTCTCGCTGCCAACGACTCGGTGCAGGTCACCATCGACGCCTATCCCGATACGAGCTTCCTCGGGCGGGTCACGGAGATCAGCCACAGTGCCAAGCTGACGGCGACGCAGACCGCGTCCGGCTCCAACGATCGCGCCGTGGACTTCGACGTCGAGGTCACGCTGGACAACCCGCCGCGGGACATCCGGCCCGACCTGAGCTGCACGGCCCGCATGGTGACGGATACGCGGAGCCGCGCGCTCAGCATCCCGATCATCGCGCTCACGGTGCGGGACCACGAGCGGGTCCCGAGCGAGAACCCCAACGTGGATACGACCAGGCTCAAGCGCCTGGGCAAGGAGGCCGAGGGCGTCTTCGTCGTCCGCGAGGGCGCGGCGACGTTCCGGCCGGTCAAGGTCGGGATCGCGGGGGACGAGTACTTCGAGGTGGTGGATGGCCTGCGCGAGGGCGAGACGATCGTGGCGGGCACCTACCAGGCCATCCGCGACCTCAAGGACGGCGCCCGCGTACGCGAGACGGACACGACCGAGACGAAGACGGCGGCGGCCGAATCATGAGCGAGGTGATCCGCATCCGCGAGCTGACGCGGGAATACCAGATGGGCGAGGAACGGATCCTGGCCCTCCGCGGCGTCAGCCTGGACATCCGGCGCAACGAGTATGTGGCCATCATGGGGCCTTCCGGCTCGGGCAAGTCCACCATGATGAACGTGCTCGGTTGCCTCGACACGCCCACCGGCGGCGAATACTGGCTCAACGGGCAGGAGGTGTCGCGGCTCAACGACGACGAGCTGGCCCGCGTCCGCAATCGCGAGATCGGCTTCGTGTTCCAGACGTTCAACCTGCTGCCCCGGGCGACGGCCCTGCACAACGTCGAGCTGCCGCTCGTCTATGCCGGTCTCCGGGCGCGCGACCGCCGGGAGCGTGCGGCCGCCGCGCTGGACCGGGTCGGCCTCGCGCACCGGATGGATCACCGCCCGAACGAGCTGTCCGGCGGACAGCGCCAGCGGGTCGCGATCGCGCGCGCGCTGGTGAACTCGCCGTCCATCCTCCTGGCCGACGAGCCGACGGGCAACCTCGACAGCGTCACCAGCGAGGAGATCATGCGGGTGTTCGCGGACCTCCACGGGTCCGGCCAGACCGTGATCATGGTGACCCACGAGGCCGACATCGCCGCGCACGCCGAGCGGGTGGTGGTGCTGCGGGACGGCCGGGTGGAGAGCGACCGCCTCGCGCGCGGCGCCGCGGCGTAGATGCGCCTGTTCGAGGCGGTCGGCATGGCGTTCGGAATGATCCGGGCGCAGAAGCTCAAGAGCTTCTTCTCGCTCGTCGGTGTGCTGATCGGGGTGATGTTCCTCGTGGCGGTGGTGTCCGTGGTGCAGGGCATGAACCGGTACATGGTCGACCGGTTCGCCAACGCCCTGGTCGGCGCCAACACCTTCGAGCTGCGCCAGCGACCCAGCATCGTCACCGGTAACGTGAGCGACGAGGTGTGGCTCGCGTGGCGCCGCCGCCCCCGGATCAGCTACGCCGATGCCGACTACGTGCGCGAGCGGCTGCGGACCCCGGCGACGTTCTCGAAGTACTGCGAGGACCGGGTCGCGGTGCACTACGAGGGCAAGATCGCCAAGGACATCCACCTCGTGGGCAGCGAGGCCACGTACTTCGAGATCCGGAACTACGAGGTCACGGCCGGCCGGGCCTTCACTGCGCAGGAGGTGCAGACCGCCCAGCCCGTGCTGGTCGTCGGCTACGAGCTGGCCGACAAGCTGCTGCCGCACGTGGACCCAATCGGCAAGACGGTGCAGATCGGCGGCCTGCCCTACCGCATCATCGGTGTGGTGGCCAAGCAGGGCACCCTGTTCGGGATCTCGCTCGACAAGTTCGCCGTCATGCCGTTCAGCGCCCCCGGCCGTCGCCTGATCTGCCCGATCAATATCCTCGACGCGCTCATCGTCCGCACCGACGATCCCACCTCGATGCAACAGGCCATCGGCGAGACCGAGGCCGTCATGCGCAGCCGGCGCGGCCTCAAGCCATGGCAGGAGAACAATTTCGCCTTCCAGACCGCGGCGGGCGCGCTGGGCACGTGGGAGAAGATCTCCAAGATCCTGTTCCTGGCCCTGCCTGGCCTCGTGGCCATCTCCCTGGTCGTCGGCGGCATCGTGATCATGAACATCATGCTGATGGCCGTGAGCGAGCGCACCCGCGAGATCGGCATTCGCAAGGCGCTCGGCGCGCGGCGGCGCGACATCCTGGCCCAGTTCGTCGTGGAGTCGGCCACGCTCTCGGCGGCTGGCGCCCTGCTCGGCATCGGGTTCGGCCTGGTGCTGGCGTTCGTCGTCAAGGCCTTCACCCCGCTGCCCGCGGCGGTGGCCCCGTGGTCGGTGGTCGTCGGCATGGTCCTCGGCATCGGCGTGGGCATCGCCGCGGGGGTCTACCCGGCGAGCCGTGCCTCGCGACTCGATCCGATCATCGCACTGAGGGCCGAGTGACCGCCGCCCGTCCCACGAGGGTGCTCAGCCGCATGGCCGAAGGCGTGGTGATTGCCTTGGACTCCGTGCGGGCGAACAAGGTGCGCGCGGCCCTCACCGTGCTCGGCGTGGCGATCGGCGTCACGGTGGTCATCGCCATGGGGTCGGCGATCACGGGCATCAACCGCAGCATCACCGGGATCCTCGAGTCGGCCGGGCCCAAGACGTTCTTCGTGCAGCGGTACTTCAGCGGCGGGCTCGACATTTCGGACGGCTCGGACGAGCTGTCCCCGTGGCGGCGGATGCCCTGGATCACGACGGACGAGGCCGAGATGCTGCGGGAGCTCCCCGCCGTGCGCGACGTCAACATCGGCGAGTACACCAACGGCCCGGTGAGCTTCGACGGCGTGAACCTCACCAGCGTGGCCATGGCGGGCATGAGCCCGACCTGGATCCAGGTGAACGGCGGCGACCTCGTCGCCGGGCGCAACTTCACTCCGGTGGAATACGCCGCGGCCGCGCGGGTGGCCATCATCAACGACAAGCTGGCCGAGTCCCTGTTCCCGGGGCGGGACCCGGTCGGCAAGACGATCAAGATTTTCGGCGAGCCGTTCCAGGTGATCGGCCTGCACGCCGAGGCGGCCTCGCTCTTCAGCAACGCCGACGAGCCGCGGCTCGCGATGCCGCACACGGTGTTCACCAAGGTGACCGACTACGAGCGCGGCTGGATGGAGATCGCCGTGGTGCCGACGGCGGAGGCCACCACGTTCGAGGCGCAGGACGAGGTGACCGCCGCCATGCGGAGCGCGCGCGGCCTCATGCCGGCGGAGGCGAACAACTTCGCGATCGTGACGCAGGATCGGGTGCTCGACGCCTTCAACAAGATCACCGCCGGCTTCTTCGTGGTGATGATCGCGCTCTCGAGCGTGGCCCTGATGGTCGGCGGCGTCGGCGTGGTGGCCATCATGATGATTTCGGTGACCGAGCGGACCCGTGAGATCGGGGTTCGCAAGGCGCTCGGCGCTACCCGGCGGGAGATCATGTTCCAGTTCCTGGTGGAGGCAGCCACACTCACCCTCATCGGCTGCGCGATTGGGATGGCGCTGGGCGCGCTGCTGGCCTTCGGCATCCGGTCGCTCACACCGATCCCGGCGACCGTGCCGCTCGCGTCGGTGGTCGCCGCGCTGGTCGCCTCGATCCTGACCGGCGTGCTGTTCGGACTCTACCCCGCCAGCAAGGCCTCGCGGCTGGATCCCGTGGAGGCACTCAGGTACGAATAGAGAGGACGGAAGCGACCTCTCCGTCTATCTTTCCCGCCATGCCCCTCAGCGAGGCCCTCCGGCTCGCGCTCCAGGCCATCTGGAGCGCCAAGCTCCGCTCCTTCTTCACCCTCCTCGGCATCATCGTCTCCGTCGGCTTCCTCGTCGTCGTCGTCGCCGTCATCCAGGGCATGAACGCGTACGTCAAGGAGAACCTGACGGGCGCGATGATCGGGACGAACGCCTTCCAGGTGCGCCGCTCGCCCATCTCGGTGGGGCTGATGGACGACGAGCAGGTGCGCGCCATCGCCAAGCGCCCCCTGATCAGCGAGCAGGACGCGGACGTGGTGCTGCGCGCGCTGCCCGATGCGGAGGCCGTGTCGCTCCAGTCCGGCTGGCCGACCCCGATCAGCGACGTCTCCTACCGCGACCGGACGGTCGGCAACGTACTGATCTTCGGCGTGACCCCGCCGTATCAGATCGTCCAGGACTACCAGATCCTGGCGGGCGTGCCGCTGACCGAGCCGGACGTGCGCGAGCGACGCCCGGTGACGGTCATCGGCTTCGAGATCGCCGAGAAGCTGTTCGACCAGCCGGCGTCCGCCGTCGGCAAGAAGATCCGAGTCGCCGGGCGCGAGGTCCTCGTCGCCGGCGTGATCGCGAAGAAGGGGCGCGTGCTCGGTCAGTCGTTCGACGCCTTCATGCTGCTTCCGTTCTCCACGTTCGAGTCGTTCTATGGCCGCCGGAAGACCACCGTGGTCTCGGTGAAGATGGCGAGCGCCGAAGCGGTGGATCCCGCCATGGCACGCGCCGAGGAGGCCATGCGGATCGCGCATCGGCTGCGGCCGGGGGAGGAGAACGATTTTACGGTGGACAAGGCCGATGCGCTGGTGGCGTTCTGGCGCCGGCTGACCCGGGTGCTGTTCACGGCCATCCCGGCCGTGGTCTGCATCGGCATTGTGGTCGGTGGCATCGTCATCATGAACATCATGCTGATGAGCGTGACCGAGCGGACGCACGAGATCGGGCTGCGCAAGTCACTCGGGGCGACACGGGGCGACATCCGGCGCCAGTTCCTGATCGAGGCCATCGTCCTGTCCACGCTCGGCGGGCTCCAGGGCGTCCTCGCAGGTTGGGGGCTCGCGGCGGCCGTCTCCAGCTTCACCCCCCTGCCCGCCCGCATCACCCTCTGGTCGGTCGCCGTGGCGCTGGCGTTGGGCGGCGGCGCGGGTGTCGTCTTCGGCGTGTTCCCGGCCTCCCGGGCCGCGCGGCTCGACCCGATCACCGCGCTCCGCGCCGAATAGCCTCGCGTGCCTCCCCGCCTCGGCGTTCGCAACGTGGGCGAAGGGATCGGGATCGCCTTCGATTCCCTTCGCGCGAACAAGCTCCGCTCGGGCCTCACCATTCTGGGCGTCGTCATCGGCGTGACTACCGTGATGGCGATCGCGTCGATGGTCCAGGGGATCCGGACTCAGATCTTCAACGCCATCGAGACCGCCGGCCCGTCGGTCTTCTATATCGTGCGGTTCTTCTCGCAGACGCCGCTCAACCCCGACCGCCTGCCCTACGAAGTGCGCATCCGTCCGGTGGTGAGCACGCCCGACGCCGAGGCGGTCGCCCGCCTGCCACAGATCGCCTACGCCGGCATGTGGGTGCAGCTCTTCCAGCGGATGGAATACCAGGGCAATCGCACGCAGACGATCACGCTGTTCGGCGCCGATGACCACTACATGGATATCCAGGGTGGGACGCTGCTCCGGGGCCGGTTCTTCACCAAGGGCGAGCTGAGCGGCGACGAGGTGATGGTGATCGAAGCCGACGTCGCCGAGCGACTCTTCGGCAAGCTCGACCCCCTCGGTCGCTACGTGCGGGTCGGCCCGACGGCGCTTCGGGTCGTCGGGGTCTACCAGAAGCCCGAGAACATCTTCGAGCCGCCCGGCCAGGAGATCGGCGGCGTGATGCCATTCGAGACGGCCCATCAGAACTACCGGTACGACGAGACCAACAACCTCTTCATCGCCGTCCGTCCGCGGCCCGCCCAGGATCCCGCGGCGGTGCGCGATCTCGCGACGGTGGCGCTCCGGCGCGCGCGGAACCTCCGTCCGGGGATGCCGAACACCTTCGACATGATCACGCAGGACCAGATCCTCGACGTGGTCGGCAAGTTCACCACTTATTTCTTCCTCGCCATGGTGTCGCTCTCCAGCGTCGCCCTGCTGGTGGGCGGCATCGGGGTGATGGCCATCATGATGGTCTCCGTCACCGACCGGACGCGGGAGATCGGCCTCCGCAAGGCGCTCGGCGCCACGCGGCGCGAGATCCTGTGGCAGTTCCTCGTGGAGGCCGCCACGCTCACGCTGGTGGGGGGGCTGTTCGGGATCGTGCTGGGCCTCGGGGCCGGCGAGGTGATGAAGGCGGCGCTCGATCTGCGGTCGGGCGTACCACTCTGGAGCGCGGGGTTGGCCTGCGCGGTGAGCATCGGCATCGGGCTGGTCTTCGGGCTGTACCCCGCCAACCGGGCGGCGCGGATGGACCCGGTCGAGGCACTCCGGCACGAGTAGGCGTGCGGGCCGGCTGTCCCGACCCTAGCGACGGCTGCTATTGGGAACGGGTGAAACCTGCGCCTCGGAGCGCTGCGCCTCCGATCCGACGTGGCGGCCGCGGGCGGTCCCAGGATATTCTTGCTGCCGGCGAACCCACACCGTACCGACCTGATCCGCGGAGTCCTCATGCCCGTCGACGTGCTGGCCATCGCCGCTCACCGCGATGACGTCGAGCTCACGTGTGCGGGCACCCTGCTTCGCGCCGCAGACGCGGGGTACCGCACCGGCATTCTGGACCTGACCGCCGGCGAGACCGGCACGCGCGGCAGCGCGGAGCTACGGGCGCAGGAAGCCGAGCGCGCGGCCGCCGTTCTCGGCGTCAGCGAGCGCCGCAACGCCGGCCTGCGAGACGCGCACCTTCACAACGACGAGGACGCCCGCCGCCTCGTCGTCGAGCAGATCCGCCACTTCGCACCCCGGGTCGTCATCCTCCCCTTCGCGATCGGCCGCCATCCCGACCATCGCGTCGCCAGCGAGCTCGGCCGGGACGCCTGCTTCCTGGCCGGCCTGGCCAAATACGCCGCCACCGGCACCCCGCACCGTCCGTTCAAGATCTTGTACGCCCTGTCCTACCGCGAAGATCCCGTGAAGCCGACGTTTGTAGTGGACGTCACCCCGCAGTTCGAGCGCAAGATGGCCGCGATCCGCTGCTATGGCAGCCAGTTCGACGGAGTCAAGGCCGCGGGCGAGATCTTTCCCACCGGCCAGGACCTCTATTCACTGGTCGAGACCCAGAACGCCCACTACGGCTCCCTGATCCGGGTCCGTTACGGCGAGCCGTTCTTCACCCACGAGACGATGGCCGTGGACGACGTCATGGCCCTCGGCGTGCAAAGCATGTAGCGCCCGGATATTTTTCCCTCGTGACCAACCCAGCCGTCTACCTCGATCACGCCGCCACGACCCCGGTCCGCCCGGAGGTGCTGGAGGCGATGCTGCCCTACCTGACCGCCGAGGCGTTCGGGAACCCCTCGAGCGCCCACCGCTTCGGCCGCACGGCTCGCGCCGGTCTGGAACAGGCGCGGCGGGAGGTCGCCCACGCGGTCGGTGCCGAGCCCAACCAGGTCGTCTTCACGTCGGGCGGAACCGAGGCGGACAATCTCGGCATCGTGGGGGCGGCGCTGGCTGCCCGCGACCGGGGCGGCGCGATGTGCGCGGTCGTGTCCGCCATCGAGCACAAGGCCATCCTCGCGGCCGCCCACGCCGTCTGCCACCTGGGCGGGCGGGAGGTCGTCCTGCCGGTGGACTCGGACGGCCGGGTCGACCTCGACGCGCTGGACGAGGCGCTCGCCGCCCGCCCCGCGGTGGT
Source organism: uncultured Gemmatimonadales bacterium (assembly GCA_963697755.1). Taxonomy (GTDB): domain Bacteria; phylum Gemmatimonadota; class Gemmatimonadetes; order Gemmatimonadales; family GWC2-71-9; genus CAVVWJ01. Next base: position 462,298 of record CAVOPE010000001.1, read on the forward strand.
CTCGATCATGTGGGTCAACAACGAGGTGGGCGTGGTGCAGCCGATGCGCGAGATCGCCGACCGATGCTGCGCGGCCGGCGTGGCCTTCCACACGGACGCCGTCCAGGCGTTCGGCAAGCTGCCGGTGGACCTCGGCGCGCTCGCCTGTACCCTGGCGACGATCTCGGGACACAAGATCGGCGCGCCCAAGGGCATCGGCGCGCTGGTCGTGCGCGACCGCAAGGCCATCGAGGCCATCATCCACGGCGGCGGCCAGCAGTACGGCCTGCGGCCGGGGACCGAGAATGTCGCCGGGGCGGTGGCGCTGGGACGCGCGGCCGCGCTGGCGGCCGCCGAGCAGCCCGCCGAGGCCGAGCGGCTGCAGGCGCTGCGGGACGACCTCGTGGCCCGGCTGCGGGCGGGCGTTCCGGAGCTGGTGGTGAACGCCGAGGGGGCGGAGCGCGCACCGCACGTCCTCAGCATCGCCGTCCCCGGGGCGGACAGCGAGGCGCTGCTGATGCATCTCGATCTGGCCGGTGTGGCGGCCTCGAGCGGGTCCGCCTGTTCGACCGGCGCAGTCGAGCCCTCGCACGTGCTGGTCGCCATGGGCGTGCCGGCGCGACCTCGCCCTCGGCTCCATTCGCTTGAGCCTGGGCCACGGCAGCACCGCGGAGGACGTCGCGCGGGCGGCCGAGGTCATGCCGGCGGTGGTTGCCAAGGTGCGGAAGCTCGCGGGGGTGCTGGGACGTGCCTGAGCGAGTGCTGGTCGCCATGTCGGGCGGGGTGGACAGCTCCGTCGCCGCCGCCCGCCTCGTCGAGCAGGGCTACGACGTCGTGGGCGCGACGATGAAGCTCTTCTGCTACGGCGACGAGGTCCCCGATCGGCCCTGCTGCTCGCTGGACTCGATCAACGACGCGCGGGACGTGGCCCACCGGCTCGGGATCCCGCACTATGTGCTGAATCTCGAGGATCGCTTCAACCTGCACGTGATCCAGAACTTCGTGAGCGAGTACAGCCGCGGGCGGACGCCCATCCCCTGCGTGCGGTGCAACTCGTTCACCAAGTTTCGCGATCTGCTGGCCCACGCGGACGCGCTCGACTGCCGCTACATCGCGACCGGCCACTACGCGGTGGCCCGCGACGGCGCCCTCTACCGGGGCGACGATCCGCAGAAGGACCAGAGCTACTTTCTGTGGGGCATCGATCGCGCCGTCGTCGCGCGGATGCTGACCCCGGTCGGACTCATGACCAAGGCCGAGACGCGGGCGCACGCGCGGCGACTCGGCCTGGTGACGGCGGAGAAGCCGGAGTCGGTGGAGATCTGCTTCGTGCCGGATGACGACTATGTGGGCGTCCTCCAGCGGCATCTGCCCGCCGACGCCCCGGCGCTGGTCCCCGGTCCGCTGGTCACCACGACGGGCGAGACGATCGGACAGCACGAGGGCTACGCGCGGTATACCATCGGCCAGCGCAAGGGACTGCCAGGCGGGTTCGCCGAGCCGCGCTACGTCGTCGCCATTCGGCCGGAGCGGCGCGAGGTCGTGATCGGTACCGCCGATGACCTGGCCGGGCACCGGCTCAGGCTGGACGAGCTCAACTGGCTGGCCGATCCGCTCGAGTCGGGCGACACGTGCCAGGTGCAGATCCGGCACCGCGCGCGGGCGGTCCCCGCGACGGTCACGCATGCGGACGCCCGGGGACTCGAGCTGGCGCTCGCCGCGCCGGTTCGGGCGATCACCCCGGGGCAGTCCGGCGTTCTCTATGGCGTCGACAACCAGGTGCTCGGCGGCGGCGTGATCGACGCCGCCGCGTAGGCCGACGGGGCCACTTCCCGCTCACGCCTCTCTCAGGCAGGGACGACGATGCTGAGTCTGCTCCTCCATTGGGCGTTCAACGCGGTCGCGCTGTGGGTCGCGGCGTATTTCCTCACCGGCCTCGATTTCAACGGGGACATGGTCCGCCTGCTGCTGGTGGCGGCGGTCTTCGGCATCGTGAACAGCCTGCTGCGGCCGCTGCTGACGATCCTCACCTGCCCCCTCATCGTCCTGACCCTGGGCCTCTTCACCCTGGTCATCAACGCGGTCATGCTGATGGTCACGGGGTGGTTGTCGGAGCGCTGGGACCTGGGGTTCACGGTCGCCGGCTTCTGGCCGGCCTTCTGGGGCGGCCTCGTGGTGGGACTGGTGAGCCTCATGCTCTCGCTGCTCATCCCGAAACCGGAGAACTGAACCGCCCGGGCCCCGGGCGTTACGCCTCCGTTACAATTCGTTCCCCACCAGGGCTCCCGGCCCTACATTGCGGCTGTGACTCAACTCCTTCAGCCCGAAGCGGCCCCAGTCTCGATCGATCTTCGGGACCCGTCACTCTACCTGAATCGCGAGCTCTCCTGGCTGGAGTTCAATCGCCGGGTCCTCCACGAGGCCCTTGACCCCCGCACGCCCCTGCTCGAGCGGCTCAAGTTCCTCGCGATCTTCAGCAGCAATCTGGACGAGTTCTTCCAGGTCCGCGTCGCCGGTCTGAAGCAGCAGGTGGCGGCCGGCATCGTCGAGCGCACAGCCGACGGCATGACCCCGGAGGATCAGCTCTCCGCGATCTCCCGCACGGTCCGCGAGCTCGTCCGCCAGCATCACCGCTGCCTGCTGCAGGACGTGCTGCCCGCCCTCGCGACGCAAGGGCTCACCCTGTTCCAGGATATCTCCGAGCTCGCGCCGGAAGACCGGGAGCACCTCGACGCGTACTTCCACGCCAACGTGTTCCCCGTGCTCACGCCGCTGGCCGTCGACCCGGGTCATCCTTTCCCCTACATCTCCAATCTGAGCCTCTCGCTGGCGGTCGTCCTCCGCGGCGCGGACGGCGAGGAACGGTTCGCCAGGGTGAAGGTGCCGAAGATCCTGCCGCGGTGGGTGCCGCTCCCGACGCCGAATCACTTCGTGCCGCTGGAGCAGGTGATCGGCGCGAATCTCGAGGCGCTCTTCCCCGGCGTCGAGATCCTCGGCTGGTACACCTTCAGGATCACGCGCAACACCGATCTCCAGATCGACAACGGCGACGAGGCGGACGACCTGCTCAGCCTGATCCAGGAGGAGGTGCGGAACCGTCGGTTCGCCGAGGTGGTGCGCATCGAGGTGCACGCGTCGATGCCGGCGTCACTGCGCGACTTGCTCCTGATGGAGTTCAGCGAGCAGCAGGATCCGCCGACCCGGCCTCTCACCTTCGACGATCTCTACGAGATCGCCGGCCTCATGGACACGGCGGATCTGCTCACCCTGGCCTCGCTCGACCTGCCCCAACTCAAGGACCCGGTCTTCCATCCGGTGACGCCGCCCCGGCTCGCCTCGGCGCGCAACATCTTCGACGTGATCCGCGAAGGTGACCTGCTGCTCCACCATCCGTACGACAGCTTCCAGACGTCGGTGGAGCGGTTCATCCAGACCGCCGCCGAAGACCCCGACGTGCTCGCCATCAAGCTGACGCTGTACCGCACCGGCGGCGATTCGAGCATCGCCCGGCTGCTGGTGCAGGCGGCCGAGCGGGGCAAGCAGGTGGCCGTGCTGATCGAGCTGCAGGCTCGCTTCGACGAGGAGAACAACATCATCTGGGCCCAGCGGCTGGAGGACGTGGGCGTCCACGTCAGCTACGGCGTGGCCGGGCTCAAGACGCACGCGAAAGTCATGCTGGTGGTGCGGCGGGAGGGCGATACCATGCGCCGCTACGTCCACATCGGCACCGGGAACTACAACCCCAAGACGGCGCGGCTCTACACCGACTTCGGCCTGCTGAGTGCGAGCCCGGCCATCGGAGCCGACCTCACCGACCTGTTCAACGTGCTCACGGGCTTCGCCTCGCCGTCGGGCTACCGGAAGTTGACCGTGGCGCCGCGCGGGATGCGCGAGCGGTTCCTGTCAATGATCCGGCGGGAGATCGACCATCGGCGCGCGGGCGCGCCGGCGCGCATCATCGCCAAGATGAACGCGCTGGTGGATCCCGACATCATCGCCGCGCTGTATGCGGCCTCAGGCGCCGGCGTCACGATCGACCTGATCGTCCGGGGCATCTGCTGCCTCCGTCCCGGCCTTCCCGGTGTGAGCGAGACGATCCGGGTCATCAGCATCGTGGGCCGCTTCCTGGAGCACTCTCGCGCGTTCTACTTCCTCAACGGCGGCGAGGAAGAAGTCTACTTCGGCTCCGCCGACTGGATGCCCCGAAACCTGGATCGCCGGATCGAAGCCATCACGCCGATCGAGGACCCCCAGCATCGTCACGCGCTGCGCGACCTCCTGCTCCTCATGTGGGAGGACAACCGGCAGGCCTGGGATCTCCGACCCGACGGGTCGTACACGCAGCGACGCCCGCCCAGTCCGGAGACCGAGCGGGCGACGCATCGCCTGCTGGTGGAAGGCGGCCGCTGAGCTAGTAGGGCAGCCTCGCCGCTTCGGCGAAGCGCTTGAGGATCTCCTGCTGCTCCGGCGTGAGCTGCTCGGGCACGGTCACCTGGACTTGCACCAGCTGATCCCCCTTCACCCCACCCTTCTCCACGCCCTGCCCCTTGATCCGGAATTTCCGTCCGGGCTGGGTGCCGCCTGGAATCCGGAGCATCACCTTCTTGCCATCCAGCGTTCGGACCCTGAGCCGCGTGCCCAGCGTCGCCTGAGCCACGTTCAGCGGAACCTCGCAGACGATGTCGAGGCCTTCGCGGTGGAAGAACCGGTCGGGCTGGACCTGGAACGTCACGATGAGATCGCCGGCAGGCACACCGTCATGCGCGGCCTGGCCCTGCCCCCGGATGCGGACCTTCGTGCCGGTGTCCGTGGCGGGGGGAACGGTGATGACCACCTGGCGCTCGGCGCGGATCTCCCCCGCGCCGCGGCAGGTGGGGCACGGGGTGGACGGGATCCGCCCGCGGCCGCGGCACTGCGGGCATGGCCGGTTCACCGCGAAGCCGCCTTGCCCGAACGAGATCGTGCCGCGGCCGTTGCACTCCGGGCAGGTGGACCAGGTGGCGCCCGGGGCGCCGCCGGACCCCGCACAGGTGGGGCAGGCCTCGGTCACCTGCAGGATGACGGGCACCTTGCCGCCGAGCGCGGCGACGCGGAACGGTACCTCGACGAGGGTCTCGAGCGTCTCGACGCGCGGCTCCTCGTGCCGGCCGCCGCGTCCGAAGATCGAGGAGAAGATGTCGCCCAGTCCCCCGAAGTCGCCGAACTCCATGCCTTCGACGTCGATGTCCGGACCCCGCGTACCGCCGCCTCGAGCGCCGGCGCCGGGTCGGGGGCCACGCTGGGCGCCGTCGAACGCGCCCAACCGACGCATCTGGTCGTACTGTTTCCGCTTGTCGGCGTCGGAGAGCACGCTGTGCGCCTCCGAGATCTCCTTGAAACGCTCGGCGGCGGACGCGTTGTTCGGGTTGGCATCGGGATGGTACTGCTTCGCGAGCCGACGATAGGCCTTCTTGATCTCACCCTGACTCGCCGAATCGGCTACGCCGAGGACCTGGTAGAAGTCCTTCGAGGCCACGTTAGGCCTGTCCCTGGTCGGAGTACACCTGCACCCGCGCGGGGCGCACGAGGGTGCCCTTGAAGCGGTAGCCGGGCTGGAACGTCGCCGCGACCAGGTGATCCTGGCTCGGGGACGGCGGCGGCAGGACCGAGACCGCCTCGTGGAGGCTGGGATCGAAGGCGCTGCCCACCGGGTCGAGTCGCTCGAGTCCGGCGGACTCGAGCTCCTTGGCGAGCTTCCGGTCGAGCAGCTGGATCGCCTGGCGGAGCGCCTCGACCGACGCGGAGCCGCCGTCGGCGCTCAGCCGGTCCATGTCATCGAGCACGTCCAGTAGCCGGCCTACCAGCGCGGCCTGGGCCCGGTCGGTCAGCTCCCCGCGCTCGCGCAGCACACGCTTGCGGTAGTTGTCGTACTCGGCGGCGAGGCGGAGATGCCGATCGCGCTCTTCCTCGAGCTGGCCTTCCAGGCGGCGGATGGCCTCGGCGTCGGGCTCCACCGGTACGCCACGACTTCCGCGACCGTAGACGGGCGCGGCTTCGTCCTGGCGCGAGGACGGCTCCTGGGACATGTCGGTGGACGCCAGGTCGGCGCCGTCGGCGCTCTGACCGGTGGAGGCGGCGGGCTCCGCCATGCCGCCCGGGGTCGACATCCGCTCGACACCGTCGGCGTACTCGCCACTAAACTTGCGTCTCTCAGTCACTTGCGACCTCGTCTAGTTGTAGAGCTAGACGGAAGATAATGCAGGGCGGCCGACCGCGATGCCGGAGAAAGGCGCACTGTACCCGCCTCGCCTCCGACACTCCGCCGGGCGACCTTCACCCACCTTGAGATCGCCGTGCCACGTCCCTCTGGCGCAACCGCGGCTCTGGTTGAATGTCTTATGGGCGGTGGGCTCCGCAGGCGAATGGATACCGCGGCTGCCCCCCACAGAGCACCAGTGCGCTCGTTCCGAACCCCGAGGATCGCCCGATGCGCCTCCTGCTTCTTGGCACCATCGCTCTCGTCATCGTGGTGGCGCGGCCGCTGGTTGGGCAAGGTCACGAGCACCACGACGAGGGCGTCCGCGCCCCGGCCGACATCGGGCGTGTGGCGTTTCCCATCTCCTGCCGCCCCGCGGCCCGAAGCGAGTTCGAGCGCGGCATGGCGCTGCTGCATTCGTTCTGGTACGAGGAGGCGGGCAAGGCATTCCGCCGCGCCGCCGCCGCCGACTCGGCGTGCGGCATGGCGCACTGGGGCCACGCGATGAGTCTGGTGCACCAGCTGTGGGGCGCGCCCGACTCGGCCGATATGCGCGCAGGCCTCGAGGATGTGCACGCCGCGCGCCGCGCCGGGCTGCCCACGCTCCGCGAGCGGTCGTACGTGGGCGCGATCGCCGCCTACTTCGACTATCCCATCCCGGCCGGCGCCGACAGCGTGAAGTCCGCGCTACGACTCAGGGCCTACGGCGACTCCGCGGCCGCCTTGGCCCGTCGGCATCCCACGGACGACGAAGCGCAGATCTTCCACGCCCTCGCCCTGCTCGCCAACGCCGACTACAGCGACACGACGTTTGCCGCCGCGCGCCAGGCGGACGCGATCCTGCTCCCGCTGTTCAAGCAGCACCCCACGCACCCGGGAATCGCGCATTACATCATTCACGCCAATGACGCGCCGCCGCTCGCGCCCCTCGCGCTCGCCGCCGCGCGCAAGTACGCGACCCTCGCGCCTGCCATCCCACACGCGCAGCACATGCCGTCGCACATCTTCATTCGGGTCGGTGCTTGGGACGAGACGATCGCCTCGAACCGCCGGGCGACCGCTTTCGGCGCGGAGTACCAGCGGAACGAGCACATGAGCGGCACCTGGGCGCACAACCTGCACACCATGGATTTTCTGCAGTACGCCTATCTGCAGGAGGGCCGTGATCGGGAGGCGGCCGCGCTGGTGGATACCGTCCTCGCGGTCCGGACCACGACCCCGCCGAAGCCCCACATCCTCGCGTTCTTCCGGGCGCTGATGCCTGCCCGGCAAGCGCTCGAGCTCGGTGACTGGGCCCGCGCGCGGGCGATCCCGGCCCCGACCGCGCCGGACTCCGGACGCACTTGGTCGGCCGGGCTCGTGCGCTTCGCCCGGGGGCTCGGCGCTGCGCGCCTCGGCGACACGACGGCCGCGCGCTTCGAGATGGCCGCGCTCGACAGCATCGCGCTCCATCTCAAGGCCAACGACGATACCTCGGGCGCGCGCTCCACGACCATGGAGCGAACAGCGGTTTCGGCGTGGGTCGCATTGGCGACGGGGGATTCGGCCGGCGCCGTGCGGCTTGCCGAGGAGGCGGCGAGCCAGGAGAACTCCGCGGTCGAGACACCCCTGATTCCGGCCCGCGAGCTTCAGGGCGAGCTGCTCGTGCAGCTCGGGCGCGGCGGCGAGGCCACCACCGCGTTCGCGGCCGCCCTCAAGAACAACCCGAACCGCGCACGGTCGTTGTTCGGCATGGCGAGGGCTGCCGAGGGGGCGGGTGATGCGGCGGCGGCGCGGGACGCGTACGGGAAGTACCTGGCGCTGATGGCCAAGAGCGACGGCACCCGTGCGGAGCTCGAGCAGGCGCGGCGCTCCGTCGCGCTGCGCTAGGCGGCCGGGGCGCCGCCGGTTCTCCCGTCCTCAGGCGTCCTTGGCCAGGGTTCGGTACAGCAGGTGGAGTGCCGCCTGCGCGGCCCGCACGCGGACGTTGTGCCGGTCCCCGGGGATGCGGATCAGGTGCGCCTCGACGGCATGCCGGTCCGCCACCGCGAGCCACACCGTACCGACCGGCTTGGCGGCGCTGCCTCCACCCGGTCCGGCAATCCCCGTGACCGCGACAGCGAGGTCGACCCCGATCGCACGAAGCGCCCCCGAGGCCATCCCCCGCGCCACCGGCTCGCTCACCGCTCCTTCCGATTCGATCAGGGTTGGCTCCACGCCCAGCAGCGCGGTCTTGAGCTCGTTGGCGTAGCAGACGATCCCGCCGACGAAGACATCCGAGCTTCCCGCGATCTCCGTCAGCCGCGCTCCGACCAGCCCGCCCGTGCACGATTCCGCCGTCCCGATGCGACGCCCTTGCGTGCGAGCTCGGTCAAGGACGAGGGCGGCGAGGTCGTCGTCGCCCTCGCCGTACGCAAAGCTTCCCGCGCGTTGCCGCAGCAGCGCCGCCCCTCGTTCCAGCTGTCGATCGGCCTCGCCGGACGGAAGGCTCCACGCGCTCAGTCGGAGATCCACGCCGTCGAAGCCCGGGAGATAGGCGAGCGTGAGCGGCGCGACATCTCGCTCGATCTCCCCCAGACGCTCCGCCAGGGTCGACTCCGGCACGCCGGTGGTGCGCACGACGCGCGACCGGATCACCGATCCGCTGCCGCGGGCGGCCAGCCGCGGCGCGACCTCGTGCTCGAGCAGCTTCCCCATCTCTCCGGGCACGCCCGGCAGCATGATCACCAGCCCCGCCGTGCCCTCGATCCAGAGGCCGGGTGCGGTGCCCCAGCGATTCCGGAGCACCGTGGCACCACGCGGCACGTCGGCCTGGACCCGATTGCTCGGCGCCGGTGTCCGACCGAGCGCGGCGAAGCGCTCGACCAGATGGTCCCAGACCGTCTGGTCGAAGTCGAGCGGCAGCCCGAACAGGTCGGCGACGACCTTCTTGCTGATGTCGTCGCGAGTGGGCCCGAGGCCGCCGGTCGTGAGAACGGCCCCCGTCCGGGCGAGCGCCCCGCGCACGCCGTCTCGGATGGCGTCGGGGTCGTCGCTCACGCTGGTGCGGCGGACTACGCGCACGCCCACCGCCGAGAGAGCGCGCGCAATCTCCGCGCCGTTGGTGTCCAGTGTGAAGCCGAGCAACAGCTCGGTCCCGATCGTGACCAGTTCGAGATTCATCCCGGTGAATGACGGCGCGCGCCCCGTCGGCTCACGGGCCGCGGTGAGAGAAGAGCGCCCGGTTGTGGTAGATGTAGAGCACGAAGGAGTAGACCGTCAGCAGCGTGGCCACCGCCAGCGCAACCGCCACGAACCCGCCGTGGAACTGGTTCCAATAGTAGGCGTACTGGTTGTGCTCCCACCCCATCGGCTTCCGGGCGTCGCGGAAGGCGAACCACAGGATGATGGCGCCGACGAACACGTTCTGGATCGTCGTCTTGAGCTTGCCAGCGCCGCCCGCCGCGATCACCACCCCGCGCCGGCTGGCCCACATCCGGAACAGCGTCATGGCCACCTCCCGGCCGATGAGCAGCAGGCAGACCCACAGCGGGATGCTACCCCAGATCGGGATGTCGTAGAGATCGTGTCGCGTTCGGGAGATCCAGTAGATGGGGATCAGCGTGGCGAACAGCAGCAGCTTGTCGGCGATGGGATCGAGCAGCTTGCCGAGATCGGTGACCTCGTTCCGGCTGCGGGCGAGATGGCCGTCGTAGATGTCGCTGATCGCGGCGACGAGGAAGATCAGGAAGGCGATGAGTTTGGGCCAGTACCCCTCGATGAACGGCAGCAGGGCGATGACCGGGGTGAAGCAGATCCGGACCAGGGTGATGATGTTCGGGAGGGTCCACATCCTGACCGCTACCCCAGCGACTTTACGACGTTCTTGCTGATGGCCTTGAGGGTATCGAAGACGCCGTCACCGGTGAGCGCCACGGCCTCGAAATACGGCGCGCGCTCGATCCACTGGCCGTCAAGCTGGTTGACGAGGTACTCGGACTCGTGGCTCGGATCGGGGGTGACGCGCTGCCGGGCGGGATCGTCGACCGGCCATCCGGGGTTGAGCGAAGCCTGGAGCTCGGTGACCGGCGCGGCGTTGGGGAGGTCGCGCTTGTTGTACTGGATCGCGAACGGGATCTTGGTGAGGTCGTAGCCGTGCTGGGTCATGTTCTCGTACAGATTCTGCATGGCCTCGATGTTCGCATCCATCCGCTCGATCTGGCTGTCGGCCACGAACACCACCCCGTCCACGCCCTTGAGGATGAGCTTGCGGGAGGCGTTGTAGTACACCTGACCGGGCACGGTGTAGAGGTGGAACTTGACCTTGAAGCCGCGGATCGTGCCGAGGTCGACCGGAAGGAAGTCGAAGAAGAGAGTCCGCTCGGTCTCAGTGGCGAGCGAGATCATCTTGCCGCGCGAGCCCGGCGCGACCTTGTTGTACACGAACTCGAGGTTGGTGGTCTTGCCGCCGAGCCCCGGGCCATAGTACACGAGCTTGCAGTTGATCTCGCGCGAGGCGTAGTTGATCATCGACATGCTTGCGGTCTCCCTCAGGCCCCGAACAGTTTGTCGATCTCGTCTTCCGCCTCACCGAGAAACTCCGACGCCACTCCCGGTGCACTCGTGCCGTCACGATTGAACATGTCCGTGAAGATCTGGTTGAGCTGTCCGACCGCGCTCTTGACCCGCAGCTTCACCAGGCCGAGCGTCGTGCGGTTGTCGAAGAGCACGACGAGAATGACCCGCCGGGCCACGTCGGCCAGGTACATCGATTCGCGCTCGCCCTGATGGAACAGCGCGCCGAACTCCGGCTCGCCCAGCATGCGGGCCAGCTGGTCGTTCGCGCTGAAATCCGCCGCCGTGAGCGACGCGAACGCCGTGGGGTCGAATTGGGGCGCTTCACCGACGGTGGCGACGAGCTGCCCGGTGCGGTCGACGATCAGCGCCGTCCGCGCGTTGGACTCCGCCAGAAAGCCGCCGAGGACGGCTTCGATGGACCGGGCGTCGTCCTCCCGGAAGGACCAGCTCGACGAACCGCTCATCCGCCGGCCCTCATGCCAGGGTGGCTTCCAGTCCGCGCAGGATGGCCTGCGCCCGGCGGCGCAGCACCGGGTGGCGCTCCCAGGCGAGGTAGTCGCGCAGGAGCCGCACGGTGTCCACGCCGGCCTGGCCGGCCAGGAAGCCGAGGGCCCCCAGCCGCCGCAGGGGGCGTGGACTGAAGAGGTCCCGCTGGTGCGTCGCGAGCCGGCGTTGGGCGAGCAGCCACCCCGCGATCCCGCCCGTGGCCAGGCCACCGGCGAACAGCAGCGCCCGCGAGCGCATCACGAGAGCTCCTGCCGGGCCACCAGCGCGTGGGCGAGGGTCACTCCGTCCACGTATTCGAGATCGCCTCCCATGGGGAGGCCGCGCGCGAGCCGCGTGACCCGGACGTCCTGCCCCGCGAGCAGCTGCTGGATGTACGTGGCCGTGACCTCGCCCTCCATGGACGGATTGGTGGCGAGGATGACTTCTCGAACGCCCCCGTCCCGCACCCGACTCACCAGGTGATCGAGCCGCAGCGCTTCCGGCCCCACCCCGTCGAGCGGGCTCAGGCGCCCCCCGAGCACGTGATACCGCCCGCGGAAGTCGGTCGATCGGTCCACCACCGCCACCGTCGATGCCTCTTCCACCACGCACAGCAGCGCCGGGTCCCGCCGCGGGTCGCGGCAGATGCCGCATGGCTGCTCTTCGGTGAGATTGCCGCACTCCTCGCACGGCCGCACACGCTCGCTCACGGCGACCAACGCCGAGGCGAGTCGTCCCGCCTGTTCGGGAGGTTGCTGGAGCAGATGGAAGGTGAGACGTTGCGCCGTCTTGCGGCCGATTCCCGGAAGCCGGGCCAGCTCCGAGATCAACTCGTCGATCGCGCTCACCGTCAACCGGCGGCGAATGGCAGCGTGGGAACCTTCCGCATCTCGGCCTGGAGGAGGTCGGCCGCGCGGCGCTGCGCCTCCGCGACCGCGGCCGTCACCAGGTCGCCAAGAAACTCCGCGTCGTGCTGGGCGAAGATGACCGGGTCGATGACCACCGTCCGCACGGTGCCGCGGCCGTCCGCCGTGACCCGCACCATGCCGCCGCCCGCCGAGGTCTCGATCGTGCGACCGGCGAGCTCTGTCTGAAGCTGCTGCAGCCGGCCCTGCATCTGCTGGCCAAGCTGAAAGAGCTGTTGAAGATCTGCCATGCTCTCGGGTAATCCGGCCATGACCGGGCAAAGTAAGGGAACGGGGAATCCGCGGGCAAGCTAATCCACGATCTCTAAATCTAACGCATCGGCGGCCGTGTCGAGGGTCGGATCTTTCGACCGGAAGGTGCGCAGTCGATCGGCTTTGAGGCTGGCCTCGCTGAGTCGCTGGGGACGGCTCGCCGGCTCGTCCGGCCCAGGCGTGCTCTCGGTGACGCGGAGCCGGACCGGCTCGCCGATCGCCCCGGCGACGACCTCTTCCACAACTTGAGCCTGCGCCTGCAAGCGCTCAGCGAACAAGGGGTTGGGCTGCGACAGCTCGACCGTGAGCCAGGGCAGCTCGAGGCCGCGTGGCGCGGTGTGCGACAACGCCTCGCCGAGGAATCGGCTCCGCCGTCGCACCTCGGCGACCACGTCACCCCATGCCATGCGGATGGCGTCCAGCGTCGCGGGCATGGTCTCCAGGGCGAGCGCGCCGACGCTGCCGAGGGCCGGCCCAGCCGGCGCTACGGGGTCGGGCGCGACCGCGTCGGGGGAGCGGGCAGGAGAGATCGCCGCCGAAGGCGAGGATGGTGCCGACGTGCCTGCCGGCAGTCCTGCGGGCGGTGTGGGTTGACTGGACGGTCTCGCCTGGGCGCGCGACGGCGTGCTCCGGACCGCCGCCCCCCCACCGCCGGACGCCGAGCCGCCGGCGCCGAGCCGCCGGGCCCTCGTGTCGGCGCCGCGCCCAGCACTTGGGCGAGGTCCACGATGCGGTCCAGCATCGTCCACCGCAGCAGCAGCGTCTCCACGATCAGCCGCGGGTTCACACTGCGCCGAATGGCGGGCTCGCTGTCGGCCAACAGCCGCAGCATGCGCAGCACATCGCCCGGCTCGAGCCGATCGCGCTGGGCGTCGAGCGCCTGCCGCAGGGACTCGGTCAGCCCGTGCGGCTGCTGCCCGAGTTGCAGCATCAGCAGGGCGCGCAGCGCCTCGCCTGCCCCCGCCATGAACTCGGCCAGGTCGGCGCCTGCGTCGACTAGCCGATCCACCAGCGGGAAGACGCCCTCGGGCCGCCGCTCGACCACCAGGGCGAGCACCTCGACGAAGAGCTCGTCTCCCACGAGCCCGAGCACTTCGCGGACCCGGCCCGCCGTCACCGTGCCCTCGCCGAAGCTCAGGCACTGGTCGAGCACGCTCAGCGCGTCCCGCATGCCGCCATCGGCGTGCCGCGCAATGAGCGTCAGGGCGTCGTCATCGGCGGCGATCCCCTCGGCCTCGAGCACCTGCCGCAGGCGGTCGCGAATGGCCCCGGGCCCGATACGCCGGAAATCGAAGCGCTGGAGCCGGGAGAGCACCGGGGCCGCCGCGGCCGCGATCTTCTGCGGCTCGGTGGTGGCGAAGACGAACACCACCCCGGGAGGCGGCTCCTCCAGCACCTTGAGCAGCGCGTTCCAGGCCTCGCGGGTCAACATGTGGGCCTCGTCCACGATGTAGACCTTGAAATGCCCCTCGCGCGACGCGGCGTACATGGCGCGCTCGCGCAGGTCGCGCGCGTCGTCCACCCCGCGGTTGCTGGCCGCGTCGATCTCGACGACGTCCAGATTCGCGCTCCCGTTCCAGACCCGGAGACAATTGTCGCACTCGCCGCACGGATCGCCGGAGGGGTCGCGATTGGGGCAATTGAGCGCCATCGCCAGGATGCGCGCGGCGGTCGTCTTCCCCACCCCGCGCGGTCCGGTGAGCAGGTAGCCATGCCCCACGCGGCCGCGGGCCACGGCGCCCCGGAGCACGGCGGCGACGTGATCCTGCACCAGCAGGTCGGCGAATCGTTTGGGACGGTATCGACGTGCGAGAGCGATGGTCATGGGCGGAGGGAAAAGAAAAGTGCCTCAGGCTCCCCGAAGCGACACCGGGCATCGCTTAGCGCTGCTACCGGCGAGGTCCTGACGCGGTTCACGCGCCGGCGCCCTTCGGACCTGAGGCACCCGTAATATAACCCGTCCGCGAGGTGGAGGGAACTCTCCTACTTGGGAAGCGGCAGGTTGGAGCTGTACATGTCCACGGCGTAGCGCCAGGCGCCGTCCGGCTGTCGCCGGAGCACCTCGAGAAACTTGCCCTCGTCGTGCAGCGGGGCTCCACCCTTGGCCTTGGGCGTCCCGGTGAGGGTGTAATGGCCCCGGGCGTACGCCAGGTCGCCGCGACCCTCGATCTCGTCCGAGGCGGCATCGAGCCGCATCTGATACGCCTCGAGCAGGCCGCCCCAGAACTGGCGGATCGCCTCGCGACCCTCGACCGTCGGGGCGTTGGGCGGCATCAGCCGTGCGTCGGCGAGGTAGAGCGCTGCCACGGCGGTCGCATCCCCCGCGCTCGCCGCGCCGGCGAAGGCCGAATCGAGCGCTCGGATGGCCGCCAGGTCGGCCGCGGCGAGCGGGGGTGACTCGACGCCGGCCGAGGGAGCACTTCCCCCGGCGGCGGGTCGGCAGGCCAGCAGCGCCAGTACTGCCGCGAGGAGCAGCCGGGTCGGCAGACGCGTCATGGCACCTCCACGTGATCGAGAGCCGGTCGCCGGTGGGCGGTCAGCCGAGAATCGTGCGCTGCCGCTGCTGCATGCGCCGCAGCTCCCAGGTCTCGGCGAACACGCCGCCGAGCAGGAAGACGATGGCGGTGTAGTAGATCCACAGGACGAACAGAACGGCCGCGCCGATGTTGGCGTCGCCGCCCGCGCTGCCGACCGAGGCAAAGTGCGCCAGATAGAGCCCGTACAGGCGCTTGGCGAGCTCGAACAGCACTGCGGTGAAAGTGGAGGCCAGCAGGGCAGTCCGCCAGGGGAGCCGCCGCACCGAGGCGTAGCGGTAGGTGACGTAGAACAACGAAACCGAGAACACGAACGCCAGGAGCTCGCCGAGGAGCCGGCCCACGTTGGAGAAGAAGAAGGCGAGCTGCGGGATCACCCGCTCCGAGCCCCGCGCCCAGACGATGGTGAGCATGGTGCTGAGCGTGGTGTTCACGAGGAACACCACCACCGTGCCGATGACCATCGAGATGTCGCGCAGCTTGCCGGCCAGCCAGTTGAGCACGAAATGGCGCGGCGGCGTCGGCCGGGCGGACACGTCGTAGACGTCGTTGAGCGAGGTGCGAACGCCGGCGAACAGCCGGGTGCTGAACCAGATGAACGCGGGCACGGCGTAGAGCGAGATCTGCCCCCGGTTCCGGGACACCCCGATCAGCAGACTCTCCACGAGGCCGAACGGATCGCGGCCGTGCTCGGAGGTGTGGGGCGGAAAGAATCGGTGGAACAGCAGCGTGGGATCGACAGCCGGACCGCCGGCGATCGCCTGGGCGAGGTGGGTCAGGCCGATCAGCACCAGCAGGACGAACGGCACGGCCGCCAGCAGCGCGTCGAAGGTGAGCGCGCTCGCCAGAAAGGGGATGTTGTTCTCGTCGGCGGCCTGCAGGGTGCGGCGGAGGAAGCCGGCGGGCGTGCGGTGCCACCCACCGGGCCGGACCCGTTTCAGGCGAGCGGCTCCTCGTAGTCGCCCACCGCCCGCCGGCGCGCCCTGGACTCGGCCAGGCGCCGCTCGAGCTCCTCGCGCGCGGAGGCACCCGACGCGCGCGGCCGAAGCGCGGGCGTGTCCCCCGCCTCGTCGAAGTCGTCGTCGTCGTCGGCCAGGTCCTCGAGCACGTCCTTGCCGCTGCCGAACTGCTGGGCGATGTCGTCCAGCTTCTCCTCGGTCATGGCCCGCAGCTTCCACAGCTTGCGCTGGAGCACCCGGCGGGTCTCCTCGCCGGTGCGCGGGGCGTACAGCAGCGCGAGCCCCGCCCCCAGCACCGCCCCCCAGAACAGCCACTTGGCGGACGCATCACCGCCGCGCTCGACGTAGACGATCTCCCGCCCTCTCGTGCGACGTACCATGCCTGCCTCCTATTCCCCGGCGTCGGGATCGTCCTCGGCCGCCACTAGGGCGGGCTTGAGCGCCGCATGATGCTGCATCGGCGCCTGGACGAAGCGATTGATGTCCTTCTCCGTGCCGTTGACGTTGAGCTGCTCGAACAGGAACACGAACGTGCGCTCGAGGTCGGCCGCGATCGCGTCGCGCACATCCTCGCTCAACGACCACAGCTCGTGCTTGAACGGCCCGATCGCCTTCTTCCGGGCCTTGTAGTAGAACTGCTCCGCCGTGTCGCCCGACTTCCGCTCCCCGGCCGCGTTCTCATCCACCCAGCGGCGCAGACGGTCCCGCAGGTCGGTCGGCAGCTTGGGATGATCGAAGACGATGTTCTGGAAGTTGGTGGCGAGGTGGATCTCGGCGGTCTCGATGCGGGGAAAGTTGCCGAAGGCGTTGGACGGAAGCGTGCTCGCCCCGTGCTGGACCGCCCCCGCGAGTCCGTACTCCTCGCGCGCGGCCTTGGACAGCGCGGCCAGCGCCTGCAGGTCGAGCTTGACGTCGGCCATGGAGCCGTCCGGCAACACCACCCCGCCGTGGCTGGTGCCGGTCTGCACCGAGATCTTGCTGATCCCCGCCGGGGCACCCTCGTACGTGCCCAGCACCCGATGGTAGCCCTGCATGAAGGCGTGGAGCTCCTCGACCGTGCTGTTCTTCATCCCCACTTCGCCGATCTCCGCGCCCACGGACACGGTCACGCCCTCGGGCTCGTGCGCGCGGATGAACGCGGTGATCTCCGCCGCGCGCTCGTAGTTCAGGCGCTGCTGGTCCTCGAGCGAGCCGTGCGAGAGGTCGACCAGCGTCGAAGTGTCCACGTCGATGTTGTAGAAGCCGGCGCCGATCTCCTCGGCGATGAGCTTCTTGACCTCGCCCACCTCACCCTCGGCGTCGGCCTGGTATTTCTTGTGATTCACCTGGCAGTGGTCGCCCTGAATGAAGAGCGGGAGGACATAGCCCTCGCGGAGCGCCGCGCCGATCAGCACCGACACGTATTCGGCCGGTCGCTGGTCGGTGTAGGCGATCTCCGAGCGCGCGATCTCGAGCAGAATGGCGCCGGCCTTGCCCGCCCGGGCCGCGCGGAAGACCGCGCGCGCGGTGTCGTAGGCCAGCATGCGGACGTTGATGGCCGGCACGGTGAATCCGCTGACGTCGCCCCGGCCCCGCGCCTCATAGAGGCCCTGAATCGACGCCGGACGCGCGCCGGTCACCTGGCCCAGCTCCCACAGCAGCCAGCGGGCGGCCTCCTTGGCCTCACCCGTCTCGAATACCGCCTGCCACACGAGCCGGTCCGTCGCCGCGGAGCGGAGCTTCGCGGCGTCACGCACGGTCACGCCACCGGGAACCAGCGCGACCGCGCCTTCGTACAGACCAATCGCCCGCTGCGTTTCGTCAGCCATGTATCGACACCCTCTAGGGTTCCAGAGGTTCGGAACGTCGGGCTAAAGGTAGGCCCGAACGAAAGGACCGTCAAACAACTCCAAGGTGCTCCGGACGGGCCGCGGGCCAGCCCATCCGCGGCTCAGATCTCGTCATCACCGCCGGGCCGCCTGGCCGCGGGCGGCTCGTAGCCGGGACGGCCCATGGCCGCGTAGGTAAGCTGCTTCCCTAGCTCCACGCCCGGCTGATCGAAGGGGTCGACGCCGTACCACACGCCGGCGTATCCGGTCGCCAGCTGGTAGAACATGATCGCCTCGCCAAAGGTGGCGGCGCTGAGATCCGGCAGCCGGAGCGTACAGCTCATCCGGCCCATCCGGGCGAGCGCGGTCGCGGTGGCCTCGTATTCCGCGCGCAGCAGCTCACCCAGCGTGTGGCCGGTGAGGTACCCGAGATCGGCGGGGAGCGGCAAGGCGCCGGGCACATCCGTCGGCGGAGGCGGAATGGTGATGTCCTCGCCGAGATCGTCGATGACCGCGAAGGTAATCACCTTGTCGAACGGGCCTTCCATGAAGAGCTGCACCTGGCTGTGCTGGTCGGTCGCGCCGATGGCCCCGACCGGCGTGGGACCGGTGTGCACCTCGCGTCCGCTCCGATCCACCCGCTTGCCCAGACTCTCCGCCCAGAGCTGGCGATACCACTCGGCGAACTCCTTGAGCCGGTCGGAGTACGGCATCAGCACGTGGATCCGCGCGCCCAGCTCGGCGTCCGCGGCCCAATGGAGTGCGGCGTAGAGCGCGGGGGGATTCTGCCGCAGGTCCGCGGTCTCGGCACGCTCGATCGCCCGCCGGGCACCGGCGAGCAAAGCGCCGATGTCGATGCCCACGAGGGCGGCAGGCAGCAGACCCACGGGCGAGAGCACGCTGAATCGGCCCCCGACGGAGGGTGGGACGCTGAGGCTGGCGATGGCGTCGCGCGCGGCGAGCTCGCGGAGCGCGCCGCGCGCGGGATCGGTGGTGAACACGAGATGGCGGTGCGCGGCACTCCCCAGAGCATCCTCGAGCCACGCGCGGACGATCAGGTACTGCGCCATGGTCTCGGCGGTCCCGCCGGACTTGCTGATCACGTTGACCAGCACCCGGCGGGGATCGATCCGCCGCAGAGCGGCGTTGACGCTCGTCGGGTCCACGTTCTCGAGCACGGTGAGCCGGGGGAAGAACTCGCGCCCCTCGTCGTCGAGCTCGTTCCAGGCGGGGCGGCGGAGCGCGGAGAGCAGCGCCTTCGTCCCCAGCGCCGAGCCGCCGATGCCCAGCACGAGGACGTGATCGTGCGCCTGCCCCAGGCCTTCGGCGAACGTGGTGATCTCCCGAACGGTCTCGCCCTGATCGACCAACTGATAGAAGCCGTATTCTCCTGCCGCCCGCCGACGTCGAACCTCTTGCTGGACTCCAGCAAACCGGCCGGCCAGCTCATCGAGCCGCTCGCGTGGGAGCCCGTGAGCGCCGTCGAGGCGGTCGCGCAGCATGCGCCCATACGCCAGCTTGATCACGAAACCTCCACCGTGAGACCGTCATAGGCCGGGAAGATGCCCTCGGGCAGCTGGCCCGCGAGCTCCGCGTGCCCCGTCTCGTGCGTGAGATGGGTGAGATAGGTGCGGCGCGCGCCCAGCTCCTGGGCGGTCTGCACCGCCTCCGCGATGCTGAGATGCGTCGGGTGGGGCCGCCACCAGAGCGCGTTGAGCACCAGGACATCGAGCCCGAGGAGTTGGCGTCGCTCGGCCTCGGGGATCGCCTTGATGTCGGTAAGGTAGGCGAGCGGACCGATCCGGTAGCCGTACACCCGGATGTGCCCGTGCTGGAAGGCGAGGGGCAGCACCTCCGCCCCGGCGACCGACACGGGCCGGCCGGCATCGATGGGATGCAGCTCCAGCTTCGGCTTGGACGTCCCCTCGTACGCCTGGACCGTGTCGTCGAAGATGTAGGAGAAGCCGGTGCGCAGCCGTTCCAGCGTTTCTGGAGGGCCGTAGATCGGAAGGGCGCGGCGCTGGCGCACGGAGAAAATGCGGAGGTCGTCGATGCCGTTGGTGTGGTCCGCGTGCTCGTGGGTGTAGAGCACGGCATCGACCCGGGTGACGCCGGCGGCGAGGAGCTGCAGGCGCAGCTCGGGCGGGGTGTCGATCAGAATCGTGGCCGTTCCCGTCTCCACCATCGCCGCCGACCGGCCGCGCCGGTCGCGGGGGTCGGCCGAGCGGCACACCGTGCACCCGCAGCCGACCTGGGGCACGCCGAACGACGTGCCCGTCCCGAGAAAGGTGAGCCGCATTTCCTATACTGCTTCGATCTTCAGGAGGTTGGTAGTGCCCGGCATGTCGAAGGGGACGCCCGCGGTGACCACCAGCCGCTCGCCGGGCTGCGCCAATCCCCGCTCGAGAATCTGGCGCCGCGCGGTGGAGAGCATGGTGTCGTAGTCGGTGGAGTGCTCGGTGAGCGCCGGCATCACGCCCCAGACCAGCGAGAGCTGGCGGAACGTGTCGGGCTCGGGCGTGGCGGCGAAGATCGGCACCGTCGGCCGGCAAGTCGCGACCTTGCGGGCCGTGAAGCCGCTGCTGGTGAAGCAGACGATGAGCGGGGCGCTCAGCATCTCCGCAGCCGCGCAGACCGCCACCGCGATTGCGTCCTCGGTGCGGACAGGCCCGCTCTGGCCGAGCCGGTGCTGCGGCAAGGACGCGCCTTCGGTGGCCCGGCGGCCCAGCGCGGCGTCGATGGTCACGCCCCGGCCGGCCCGCTGGAGCTCCATCTCCCGGGCGATCCGGTCCATCGCCCGGACCGCCTCGAGGGGGTATTCGCCTACCGCTGTCTCCGCCGAGAGCATGACCGCGTCGGTGCCGTCGAGGATCGCGTTCGCCACGTCGGATGCCTCCGCGCGCGTGGGACGCGGGGCGTGGACCATGGACTCGAGCATCTGGGTGGCGGTGATCACCGGTTTCCCGTGCAACCCCGCCTCCCGGATGATCTGCTTCTGCATGAGCGGCACCTCCTCGAACGGCAGCTCGACGCCGAGGTCGCCCCGGGCGACCATGATGGCGTCCGACGCGTCGAGGATGCCGCAGAGATTCCGAAGGGCCGTGTCCTTCTCGATCTTGGCGACCAGCTTGGTCGAGCGCGGTGTCAGCGTGCGGAGCTGCTCCATGTCTTCGGGGCGGCGCACGAACGACAGCGCCAGGTAATCCACGCCGACCGCCGCCGCCTGCGCCACGTCCTCGAGATCCTTCTCCGTCAGCGCCGGCGCGCTCACCTCGATCCCGGGCAGATTCATGCCCTTGTGCGACTTGAGCTCGCCGCCGTAGTGGACGACCGCGTCCACGCGGCGATCGCGGATGCCGGTGACCTCCAGGGCGAGCAGGCCATCGTCCAGCAGGATGCGCGCGCCGACGCGGACGTCGGCGGCGATGTCTTCGTAGGTCGTTGGAATCTCGCCGGCGGTGGCGCCGTCCTCGGGCGCAAAGGTCACCGTCTGCCCGGCGGTGAGATGCAGCGGCTGAGCCAGCGTGCCGACCCGGATGCGCGGGCCCTGGAGGTCGAGGAGGACCGCGACAGCCTCGCGGCGGTCGCGGGTGATCTCGCGCAGCTGGGTGATCCAGCGCGCGCGAATCTCGGCGCTGCCGTGCGAGGCGTTGATCCGGACGACGTTGACCCCGGCGTCGAGCAGGGCGGTCATCTTGCTGGGATGATCCCACGCGGGACCGAGCGTGGCGACGATCTTGGTGCGACGTACCGGGGTGCGAGGCATGGGACGGAGTCTAATGCCGGCCCGTCACCGCTGCATCACTACCTCGCCGCCTACCACCGTGAGTCTCGCGTGCCCCGCACGGGCCGCGCCGCCGTCGCCGTGTTCGACGGCGGGGTCGAAGGCCCACGCGACCAGATCGGCGTCGTGCCCGGGCAGGAGCCTGCCGGAGCGCTGCGCGACGCCGGCCGCGACCGCCGGTCCCTCGGTGTAGGCGCTGACCGCCGCCTCGAAGCTCAGCCGCTCCTCGGGGCGCCAGCCGTGCGCGGGACTGCCCGACGCGTCGCGTCGCGCGAGGGCGGCGTAGAGTCCCTCACGCGGATCGAGGGACGCGACCGGGACGTCGCTCCCGAACGCCAACCTGGTGCCGCGGCGGCGCAGCGTCTCGAAGGCATAGGCGCCCCGGCCGCGCTCGCCCCAGTGCGCGTCGACCAGCGGCACATCGGTCAGCAGGTGGGCGGGCTGCATGGATGCGATGATGCCGGCGCCGGCCGCGCGTCCCAGGTCGGCCTCGCTCACGCACTGGAAGTGCTCGATCCGATGCGGCACGGCCGCCCTGGGCACAGCGGTCAGGAGGTCGAGCGCGCGGCGCACCGCCGCGTCGCCGATGGCGTGCACGGTGGCGGCGATGCCCGCCGTCGCCGCCATCCGGATCGCCAGGGCCGCGTCCGCCTCGCTCGTGATCGGCATCCCGCGATCGGCGGAGCCCGCGTACGGCTCGAGCATCCAGGCGGTGCGGCTCCCCAGGCTTCCGTCCAGGAACAGCTTGACGCCCCCGATCCGGAGCCACTCGCTGCCGCTGCCACTCCGGATGCCCCGCTGAACCAGCGACGGGAGCGAGGCCACAGGCGGGTGAAACAGGACGCGTAGCCGAAGCCGGTCGGCTTCCTCCAGCCGGTGGAAAGCCTCCAGCACGGTGTCTCCCTCGACGTCATGTATGCCGGTGATCCCGAAGCAGTGCGCTTTCGCCTGCGCGTCCCCCAGGGCCGCATCCAGGACCTCCTGGGGCGGAACGGGCAGGAGCGGGATCATCAGCTCGACGGCGCGCTCGAACAGGAGGCCGGTCGGCTCCCCGGCGGCGTCCCGGGCGATGCGCCCGCCGAAGGGATCCGGCGTAGCTCGGTTGATGCCGGCGACCGCCAGGGCGGCACTGTTCACCCATGCGGCGTGTACATCGAGGGAGTCGAGATACACGGGACCCGGCTGGACCGCGTCGAGGGCCGCACGATCCGGCGCGTCGTCCCATCGATTCGCGTCCCAGCCCTGCCCCAGGACCCATCCCTGAACCGGTGTGGCTGCCGCCACTCGCCGGAGCGCCTCCTCTCGAGTCTCGGCACCGGCGAGCTGCACCCGGCGCCGCCCGAGCGCCCACATCGCGAAGTGGGTGTGCGCATCCACGAACCCGGGGGTGACTATCGTGTCCAGGAGCTCGAAGGTCGGGGTGCCGCGAGGCACTTGCCGCTCCAGCGCTCGGGCGTCGCCTACCGCCTGAATGCGGCCGTTCCGCCACCAGATACCGTCGGCACGCGGACCGGAGTCCGATGAGAGCATTCGCCGGGCGCGCAGAAAGCCGGCCCGGACGGGATCAGTCACTGTCATTCAGCCAGAGGGCCTTCTGGGCGGTTTCCACATGTTGAAAACTCGACCAAGTGAATATCTGGATTGGGCTGTCGAGATGAGAAATTGGATGAAATTGACCTGACGTGGAGGGCGAGTTGCCGCCGCTAAGTGACTGCAGATGCACGTTATATCGAAACAAGGCTCAGGCAGAACCGAGGAAGGCGACAGTGTCGTTGTGCGCTCGGTAATTATTCAGATTCTACGATTATGAACATCATCGACATGCACGATTCTGCAGCGAACGGCCGACTGTCGAAATGGTGCCGATTTCACTGCTTGAGCCGGATGACACCGTCACCACCTTGATATGCCGGGCCGGCAAAGCGGGTCGGAGAGCTCTTCAGCGCCTTCGCGAACGCATCCTTGCCATCCACCTTGAGCGCGCCCACCATCGAGCGCGCGTAAACCGGACGCAGGGTCACCCGCCCGACCGCTTCCCCGCCCTTCGCGCGGTTGTGCCATTCCGTCATCACCGGCTCGGCCACCCGAACCGTATCGCTGGCGAGGCGGCCATCCCACGTGATCAGGGTCTTCCCGACTTTGACCTCGAAGCGGTCGTCCGAGCTCGGGACCCCGTCCACGTCCACAGTGGGCACCTTGCCGATGTGGAGACGGCCCTCGCGCATCTCCTGGCCGATCTGCTCGGCGGACCGCGACAGCCGGCCGCTGCTCGAGAACAGGGTCAAGACCGCGTCGTGGATCTCCCCTGCCGGCGTCGCGGCGTTCACGGTCCAGGCCGCGAACAGCAGCGGGCGGTCCCGCTTTCCCTTCACGGTAAAGTCGGCGCCGCGGATCCTGTCGACAGCCAGGAAGCAGAGGCGCGACGGCGCCCACGAGGCGAACTCGGTCTGGCTGGTGATGACATCGCGGAGGGAGGGATGCAGATCCTTCGCATCGGAGGCGGCGACGGTCCGGTAGCCCGTCGGCAAGCTGCGCACCGCGTCCGAGGCGGGGTCGAGGAGAAGCTGAATGCAGAACCCGGTCCTGAGCCCTTCGAGCTGCCACTCCGGATCCGCCTCTTGCGCACGCAGGGAGGCGGCCGAGGCCAGCGCAACTGCCGCCAGGCCCAGGAGGAGAGTTGGACGCATCGGCGGCTCCCAGTCGTAAGGGGGCGGGTCAACCGCCCCGCGAACGGCGCACGGCGGTCCCCAGCTCGGCGTAATGACTCGGGTCGAGCGCGTTGAAGCGGGTGTTGCGGTACTGCACCTTGCCGTCGGGTCCGACGACGTAGACCGTCCGTCGCATGTAGCCCGACCGGTCGTTGCTCGCGTACCGGCGCGCGACTTCCTGCGTCGGATCGCTCAGCAGACGGAATGGGAGACCGAGACTCGAGGCGAAGCGAGCATGCGTCTGGAGGGAATCAACGCTGATCCCCACCACCACGACCTCGGGGCCGAATAGCGAGTCGTACTGCTCGGCGAACGTCTTCATCTCCGCCGTGCAGCCGTTGGTGAAGTCGCGGGGGAAGAACGCGAGTACGACGGTCTTCCCGCGGTCGAGGGACAGATCATACGGCTGGTCGGCCGGACCCACACCATCGCGGTTGGCCCACGGCAGCCGGAAGGTCGGCGCGCGGCGGCCGACGTCGGGCCCCGAGACCATCACGGCCGTGGGCGGGCCCGCGGCGGAATCCTGCGCCCGAACCGGACGGGCGCCAATCACTGAGAGGACGATGGTGGCGGTGGCGATTGCACGGAACATGGGGTGCGATTCCTGGGACGAAGGGTTGATCACTTGGCCGTGACGGCCCGTAGGGCGGTCGCGAGATCCTGGCTCGCCCCGGTGCCGGTATAGGCGATGGTGCCGGCGCGGTCGACGATGACGACGAACGAGGTCGTGGGCGCCGCGTAGGCACGAGTGCTGGCTCCCGCGGCGTCGTAGAGCGTGCGGAACGGCGGCTGATGGGCCGCGACGTACTTGCGAACCCGCTCGGGCGTCTGATTCACGGCCACGTTGACCCCGAAGAATTCCACCTGGTCTCCGAAGGCCTCGTGAGCCTGGCGCACCGTCGGCAACAGGGCTTCGCACACTTCGCACCAGGTGGCCCAGAACTCCAGCAGGAACGGCTTCCGACCGATCAGGGCGCCTAAGTCGACCGGCGCGCCGTCGAGGGCCTGCACGACCACGGCAGGGGCTCGCGCTCCCATCGCGATGCCGGACTCCTGCGCCTGAACGCGGCCTGCGGCTGCTGTGAGGACGACACCCGCGAGGGCCGTCCGCCACCATCCTCTTCCCCCGCCGGTCATAGCACGCCGCCCATCTTCACGAGATAGTACTCGGCCATCGCCACCAGGAGCACGCCCCCTGCTCGCTTGATCCAACCGGTCCATCGCCCAGCGCGAGGCAGCCTGGCGAGCGCGCCGCTCGACAGCCCCACCACCACCAGCAGTGCCGTGAGCCCGAGGGAGAACACCAGCAGGTACAGCAGACCGAGCGCTGCGCTCCGTGTCGCCGCCACGAACGTCAGCACCGCCGCGAATGCCGGCGCGCCGCACGGGGCGGCCACGAGACCCGAGGCGGCGCCCATGGCGAATGCGCCGCCGAGTGAGTTCCCCCCCAGTCCGGCCGCCCAGGTCAGCAACCGCCTCGGCGCGGCCACCGGGATCACATCGAGCATCGCGAGGCCCGAGACCAGGAGCAGATTGGCCATCACGAAGTAGGCCCACGGGTTCGAGCTCACCGTGCCGAACAGCGTACCGGTGAGGCCCGCGAGCAGGCCCAGCAGCGAATACACCACCGCGAGGCCGGACACGTACGCGCCGGTCAACGCCGCGGTGTGGCGCCGCGATCGGCCTGCGGCGCTCGCGCCGCCCAGGATACCCGCCGTGATCGGGATCATGGGGTAGATGCACGGCGTCAGGCTGGTGGCGAGGCCCGCCATGAAGAGCAACGGCACCGCCACGAGCGGCTCATCACGCAACGTTGTTTCGAGGCCGAGAAGGAGCAGCGAAGGCACGGGCTGGAGTATAACATTCGCCATGCCCACCGCGCTGCTGCGCTACTACGCCCGGCTGGAAGGGCAACGGGTCGAGCTGCTTGACCGGCTGGACGCGTTCACGGACCGGCAGCATGCCTTCCAGCCGACGCCTCAGAGCTGGTCGCTGGCGGGGGTGGTGCACCACCTCGTGCTCGTGGAGGAGACCTTCGTGCGGCACGGCAGGAGGCTGGTGTCGAGCCGGCCGCCCAAGGTGACCCTTCAATCCCGGGTCCGCGAGCGCGTGATCTTGTCCGTCATGGCCAGCGACGTCCGCGTGCGGGCACCGTCGAGCGCCGTGGTCCCGCCCGCGCACGTGCCGATCGCACTCCTTGGGCCGCGCTGGACGGCGGCCCGCCAGGACCTGCTCGACTACGTCACCCGGTTGCCCGGTCCGGCCTGGGCCCGCACCGCGTTCTACCACCCCCGCGCCGGGTGGATCACCGCCGCGGGCGGACTGCGCTTCCTGTGGGCGCACACTCGCCATCATGTACGGCAGATCGATCGGATCGTCGCCGCCGACGGATTTCCGGCGTGAGGAACTCAGCTCCGGACCGCCGGCACCTGCTCCGAAACCGGCGTCCGGGCGTAGCGCGAGGCGACATACCTCTCCAGAATCGCCAGAAATTCCGGGACGATCCCCTCGCCCTTGAGGGTCACCATCAGGCGGCCATCCACGAACACCGGCGCCTTGGGCTCCTCGAACGTCCCCGGGAGCGAGATGCCGATGTTGGCGTGCTTCGATTCGCCGGGGCCGTTCACGACACAGCCCATGACCGCCACCTTCATCTCCTCGACGCCGGGACGCTCGACCCGCCAGACCGGCATTTGCTCACGCAGGTAGTCCTGGATCTGCTGGGCCATCTCCTGAAAGAACGTGCTGGTCGTCCGGCCGCAGCCGGGGCAGCTGGTGACCTGCGGCGTGAAGCTGCGGAGACCGAGCGACTGGAGGACCTGCTGGGCGACCTGCACCTCCTCGGTGCGGTCGCCGCCCGGCGCGGGCGTCAGGGACACTCGGATCGTGTCACCGATTCCCTCCTGCAGCAGGATGCTGAGCCCGGCCGTGCTCGCGATGATGCCCTTCGCGCCGAGTCCCGCCTCGGTCAGGCCGAGGTGCAGCGGGTAGTCGCAGCGGGCCGCCAGCATACGGTATACGTCCACCAGGTCCTGCACGCCGGACACCTTCGCGCTCAGCACGATCCCCTCGTGAGGCAAGCCGACGGCCTCGGCCAGCTCCGCGCTCCGGAGCGCGCTCTCCACCATCGCGCCCATGGTGACGTCCCTCGCGTCCAGCGGGTCCGAGCGACGGGCGTTGGCGTCCATCATCTCAGTCAGCAGGTTCTGGTCGAGCGATCCCCAGTTGACCCCGATCCGGACCGGCTTGGCGTTGGCGAGGGCGACCTCGACGATCGCCCGGAAGTTCTCGTCGTGCCGCTTCCCGCCGACGTTGCCGGGATTGATCCGATACTTGGCAAGGGAGCGCGCGCAGGCCGGGAACCTGGTGAGCAGGAGGTGGCCGTTGTAGTGGAAGTCGCCGATGAGGGGGACCGTGATGCCGAGCTGCTCGAGGCCCTGTACGATGGCGGGCACTGCGGCGGCAGCGTCTTCGTTGTTGACCGTCACCCGGACCAGCTCGCTGCCGGCTCGGGCCAGCGCGGCCACCTGACGAACCGTCGCCGGGGCGTCGGCCGTATCCGTGTTGGTCATCGACTGGACGACGATGGGATGACCGGAGCCCACCGGGACGCCGCCGATGACGGCGGTCACGGTCTGCCGGCGCGTAAGGGGAGGCATGGCGGGAATATAATCTTGCGCGCGCTTCCCGGTCCCGACGAGATTCGTGCATGCCATCCCCCGAATCGCCAGCACCGCCGCGCGCCGCCATCACCGGCGTCGCGACCTACGTGCCCGAGCGACGCGTCACCAATGCCGATCTCGCGACTCGCCTCGACACCTCCGACGATTGGATCGTCACCCGCACCGGCATCCGCGAGCGCCGCGTCGGTGCTCCGGGGGAGACCACCTCGACGATGAGCGCGGAGGCCGTGCGTCGGTTGATGTCGGCCCGCGGCCTCGGACCAGATGACGTCGGCGCGCTGATCGTCGCGACCGTCACCCCCGACATGATGTTCCCCGCCACCGCGTGCCTGGTGCAGGATCTCGTGGGCCTCCGGAACACCTGGGGCTTCGACCTCTCGGCCGCCTGCTCCGGCTTCCTGTACGCCCTGACGACCGGGGCCCAGCTCGTCGCCGCCGGCGCCCATCGGCGAGTGATCGTCGTCGGCGCGGACCTCATGAGCTCGATCATCGACCCGCTCGACCGCACGACGGCCGTTCTGTTCGGCGACGGCGCGGGGGCGGTGCTGCTCGAGCCGGCCGAACCGGGGTACGGGTTGCTCGGCTTCCATCACCGGGTCGACGGGAGCGGCCGCAACGACCTCATGATGCCCGCCGGCGGAAGCTTCCACCCCGCGAGCTACGCGACGGTGGATGCGCGGGAGCACTACCTCAAGCAGAACGGCAAGACGGTCTTCAAGTTCGCCGTCTCCCGGATGGCCGACAGCATCTCCACCCTCCTCACCCACCACCAGCTCAAGCCCGACGACATCGCGATGGTCATCCCCCACCAGGCCAATCAGCGCATCCTGGACGCGACGGCGGAGCGTCTCGGCCTGGCGCCCGGGCGGATGGCTTCGGTGATCGCGCGCTACGGCAACACGACGGCGGCCACGCTGCCACTCGCGTTGGAGGACGTGGTCAGGGACGGCCGCATCACCCGGGGTGACCTGTTGGTCTTCGCGGCGGTGGGAGCCGGATTTACCGTCGGGGCCAGTCTGTTTCGCTGGCAGTGAAGCGGGGCGTCAGGTGCGGCTGAACTCGGCGGCGTCGATCGCGACGAGGTCCGGAGGCGCCAGCACCAGGTCGGCGGCGCCGACGCTGTCCAGGGCATGAGCCACGGTGCGGGCGCTGGGGATCACGATCACGGTCGGGGACTGGGCCAGCGCCCAAGCCAGCACCACCGCGTGGGCCGAGACGCCGAGCCGCGTCGCGATGTCCGCCAGCACGGGATGCGACGGCAGCTTGCGCGTCAGCCGACCGCCGCCGGTGGGGCTGTAGGCCAGGAAGCCGATCCCCTGCTCCGCGCAGTAGCGCACCACGCCCCCCGTCAGTGCCTCCCGGAAGAACGGGTTCAGCCGGTTCTGCACGGTCGTGATTGGCACGATCGCCTGCGCTTCGCGGATCTCTGCCACGCTCACGTTCGACAGCCCGACCCACCGGATCTTTCCCTCGTCCTTGAGGCGCTTGAGCTCCCCCACGCTCTCCGCCAGCGGCACGTTCGGGTCTGGCGCGTGCAGCTGGTACAGCGCCAGCTGGTCGACGCCCAGGGCGCGGAGTGACCGCTCTGCTGCGGCGCGAAGCTGCGCCGGGCGGGCGTCACTGTCCCACCGGGCATCCGGGCGCACGATCCCGCCCTTCGTGGCCACGAGGACCCTCGCGGGATCGCCCCGCCAGCTCGCGAGCGCCTTCGCGATCAGCCGCTCGTTGTGGCCGATATCGGTCTGGTCGAGGCTGTAAACGTCGGCGGTGTCGATCAGCGTGACGCCGGCATCGAGCACCGCGTGAATGACGGCGATGCTCTCCGTCTCGGTGGGACGAGCGTCGGTGACGGAGAGATGCATCCCGCCGTAGCCGACCGCTGAGACCGCCGGCGCGCCGGGGCCGAGCATTCTCTGCTTCACGCCACGCCCAGGGCCTTCCGCAGGAACCCGAGCAGCTCGTCCCGCACGTCGTAGAAGATGGCCATGGCGTGGGCGCTGCCGGGAACGATCCGCGCGGTGGCGCGCGGGAGGTTCCGGCTCCACCGCTCGACGTTCGCGCGTCCGTCGAACGGATCGCCCTCGGACGACGCGAAGTAATAGGAGGCCTGGCAGCTTTCGATGGCGCGACGGACCCGCTCCTGCGCGTCGTCGCCGAATGCCGGGACGCCGGCGCCGCCCAAGGTGGCCACGGCTTTGAGGCCGGGGAGACGCGGCGCCGCGAGCAGCACGCCCGGCGCGCCGACACTGGCCCCGACCAAGGCGAGATGGCCGGGATCGATGAAGTTCTGCGAGGTGCCCCAGCCCGCGACGCGGATCACGTCGTTGTCGATCCGGCCGAACCCGACCTTGCCGACGCTCGACACGAAGGCCGTGCCGAAGGCCTCGAGCCCGAGTCCCTCGGGCGCATCGACGACGAGGGGGCCGTTCGAGCCGAAGATGGACGCCCCGTGCCCCCGCTCATCGAAGGCGAGCGTCGCGATGCCGGCGGCGAGCAGCTCGCGGACCAGCGGACCGAAGCTGTCGCGCGTGGCGGGGTACTGGTGGGCCAGCACCGCGAGCGGATAGATCGTGCCGGGGCGACCCGTCGGATAGGTCAGCGTGCCCTTGAGCACCAGGCCGTCCACCGCCGGGACGGACATCTCCAGCGGTGACAGCATCACGCCAACCCGAGCTGCCTCGTCAGCCGACGCCAGTCCTCCGCCGTCACGACCCCTTCCTGCAGCAACGGAGTCAGCGTGGCGAGGATGTCCGCGCGCGATCCGTCGATCCGGCGGTCCCTCAGCTCGGTGATCATGCGGGAGAATCGGTGCTCGTACTCGTCCGCCTGCAGCCCGCCGCTAGCGCGCTGGCTGCTGAGCTTCCGGAGCTCCTCCGCGACGCGGGCGGGCGTCACGGGCTTGAGATCGCCCTGCTGTTCAGCCATGTCGAAACCTCTCGCGAGTCCGTGGTGATGAAGGCACCCTGCTGCTGCATTATGCCCCCCGCCGGCGCGCCGCGTCCAGGGTCGTGGTGGGATCGGCGCCGGTCCAGGTCACATCGGCGGTGGGCCCGTAGGTCGGCGGCACCCGATCCTCCAGCAGCCGGAGACAGAGCCCCACCTGCGCGCGATGGTGCGCGGTATGGAGCACCCGCCGCCAGAACACCCAGATGCGCTGGCGGCGCACATCGAAGAACGGGACGTCGGCGAGCCAGAACGTCTGGTCAGCATCCGCCAGGCGACCCAGCCGCGCCCGAGCCAGGGCGACGAGACTGCCAACGTAGGCGGTCACGCCCGGCGAGTCACCCGGCGGAAGCAGGGTTTCGACCGGCGGCTCGGCCAGACCGATGAACTCCGCGAAGAAGCGGCGCTCGGACAGGATCTGATGCACCAGGATCTGGCGCACGGTACTGCTCCGAGCGTGAGGTCGGTATTCGAGCTGCGAGTCGGTGAGCTCGCTCCAGACGCCGGCCGTCTTGCTGGTCTCGGATGCGTAGGTGTCCAGCAGGTGCTGCAACAGCGGCAGCCGCGCGCGCGGCACGGCATCGGGCGGGATGAACTGATGCTCGTATTCCATGGCCATCGGCGCCTCCTGGTCGCCCCGGAGTATACCCGGCGCCGGGCGGAACCCTCCATCCGGAGCGCGCCCCGGATCCCAGGCAGACGAAAGGGGACGGGTCCAGGACGCGTCCCCTTCAGTCCGCGGGCCCTCGACCAGGGGGCTAGACCTCGGCGAGCACGGTCGGCGTCACGGCCCGCTCGTCGCGCTCGCCGGTGCGGATACGGTGCACCTGGTTCACGTCGAGCACGAACACCTTCCCGTCGCCGACCTCGCCCGTCCGCGCCGAGCCGAGAATCGCCCGGACGGTGACGTCGACGAACGGCTCGGACACCCCGATCTCGAGCCGGACCTTTTCCTGCAACTCCATCTTGACGGTCGTGCCGCGATAGGTCTCGACCCGGTCGGTTTCGCCGCCGTGTCCCATCACGCGGGAGACGGTGAGACCCCGTACCTCGGCTCGGTACAACGCCTCGAGCACCTCGTTCAGGCGGTCGGGCCGGATGATGGCCACGATGAGCTTCATGTCGGTCGTCCTTCCGGCGTCAGCGCGCCACGGCCTGCGGGGTGAACGCGGGAGCGGGCGCGCCCACCGCGCTCGCGTCGGGGATGACGAGGATGGAGCCCTCGCCGTTGGTGTAGGCCTCTTCGCCGTGCTGGGTGACGTCCATGCCGAGGCCCTCGGAGCGGGGCACGGCACGGAGCGCGGTCACCAGCGACATCACCTTGAGGATCACCAAGGTGGCGATCGCCGAGTAGACGATCGAGCTGAAGACGCCGAGCGCCTGGATGCCGAGCTGCGCCGCGTTGCCGGCCAGCAGGCCGTCGGCCCCGGCCGGGTTCCACACCTTCGACGCGAAGACGCCGGTGAGCAGGGCGCCGGTGATGCCGCCGATGCCGTGACCGGCGAACACATCCAGCGAATCGTCCAGCCGGGTGCGCGAGCGGGCGACGATCGTGAAGTAGCTCGGGAACGCGGCCAGGGCGCCGAGCAGCAGTGCGCTCGTCGGGCTGATGAACCCGGCGGCCGGCGTGATCGCCACCAGGCCGATCACGATGCCCGTCGCACCGCCGACGGCCGTGGCGCGCCCGGTGCGGAAGTAGTCGAGCAGCACCCACACGACCAACGTCGCCATGGGGGCCAGGAACGTGTTGGTGAAGGCCAGCGCCGCCAGCTCGTTAGCCGCCAGCGCGCTGCCCCCGTTGAAGCCGAACCACCCGAACCAGAGCAGGCCGGCGCCGAGCAGCACGAACGGGACGTTGTGCGGGAGGATGGCCTGGCGGCCATAGTCCTTGCGCACACCGAGCACGAGGGCGGCCACCAGCGCCGAGACACCGGCGTTGATGTGCACGACCGTCCCGCCCGCGAAATCGAGCACGCCCCGGCTCATGAGCCAGCCACCGCCCCACACCCAGTGGGCAACGGGCGCGTACACCAGCAGCGTCCACAGCGCGATGAAGACGAGGTAGGGCCCGAATCGCATCCGCTCGACGATGGCGCCCGAGATCAGGGCGGCGGTGATGATCGCGAAGGTGCCCTGGTACGCCATGAACAGCACGTGCGGGATCGTCCCCTTGGCCTCGGTGCCCACGCCCGCCAGCAAGGCGTTCGTGGTGCCGCCGATCCAGGCATTCCCTTCCGCGAACGCCAGGCTGTACGCGATGAGAGCCCAGACGATGCCGACGGCACCGAGCGCGGCGAAGCTCATCATCATCGTATTCAAGGAATTCTTGGAGCGCACGAGCCCGCCGTAGAAGAAGGCGAGGGCCGGCGTCATGAGGAGGACCAGGGCGGTGGACACCAGCATCCAGGCGGTGTCCGCGGGCACCACGGACGGCGCAGCGTCCTGAAGCGCGAACAGAAGGGGGAGACGAGTCACCTGTGGGTTCCTGGGTTGGGGGTCGATACAGGGCCCGCGTGGCCCCGGTGACAAAAGTGTACTGCTCGGGCCCCCAAGGCGCAAGAGTACGTGTTCGCCAAATTCTGCAAGAAATGCTGATTTCGCAGTGCGTTTAGGTAGCATTGGCACTCCTACGTACCTACCGTGCTAAATATAGTGCAGATTATGCTCGGAACTATGGACATCGCTCGTCCCTCATCTCGGGTCAAATCAGCCACTCGCTTGAGCTTGGCGCGAGCCTCGGGGGCCGTCCTTGACCGCACGGCATGGTGTCGGCGCAGCGGGGCTGGTCGGCGGGAGGTGTGAACGAGTGAGTCCCGGGAGAGATGGTTCGAAGGGCACGCAGGGAGAACCAGCCGACGGCGCGTGACCCGCCGCTAGGTCAACGTCTGATCATCGAGGAGGTGCTGTCGTGCGGACCGTGCTGGTCATGCTGATCGCGATCGACCTCGCGATCCTGGCAGTAGCGTGCGCGCGCCGGCGCTCGAGGCCGTGCATGGTACGTGGTGCACGCACGCACCTGGTGGCGTCGCCCTGTCCTGCTCGACCGGGGACCGATGACCTCCGACTACCCCGGCGACGTAGAAGCCCGCCCTCAGCCTCCCCTGCCGCTCCGGAGGCGCACCGCCGTTCCCCAGGGATCGCGCGCGATGCCGCCACCGAGCTCGCGGCTCACCGTGACGCCGCTCCGCTCGAGGCTATCGAGCGCCGCCCCGGTATCCGCGGCGGTTGGGAGGACAAGCTCCCACTCGAGGAGCCGCGCATCGCCCGGCCCAGCCGGGGGCGCGCCCGCCGCCCACGTGTTCGTTCCCAGGTGGTGGTGATAGCCGCCCGCCGACAGGAACAAGGCCCCGGGGTAGCTCCAGACCGTCTTGTCGAGGCCCAGCCCGGCGTGATAGAAGCCCGCGGCGGCCTCCAGGTCCCCCACGAACAGGTGCACGTGGCCGATCGTGGTCCCGGGCGGCAAGCCGGACCACTGTTCCGGCGCCGCCTCGGTCAGCAGGCTCCGTACATCGAGCGGCTCCGTGGCCATGACCAGTTGCCCGTCCTCCACCCGCCAGGTGCTGCGCGGACGGTCGGCGTACACCTCGATGCCCAGGCCGTCCGGGTCGGACAGATAGATCGCCTCGCTCACGAAATGATCCGACATGCCCGCGCGTTCACCGATCGCCGAGAGGTGCCGAACGAACGCGCCGAGAGCGGCCGGTCGGGAAGCAGGATCGCGAAATGATAAAGGCCGAGGCGGCCCCGCCGCGGGACCGGCGCGGCCCCGCTCCGCTCATGCAGCTCGACGAGAGCCTCGGCCGATCCGGGCACGCCGAGGGAAGCCGACCGTTCGTCCCCCGCACGGACCTCGAAGCCGAGCACCCGCTGATACCAGTCCAGCGAACGCCCGACGTCGGCGACTTGCAGGCGCACGGCGCCGACGTGGGTCGCCGGGGGAAGCCGGTACGCTGGCGGGGCAATCCCGTATTCGGTCGCGGTCGGCATGGGGCGAGCTCCTCCCGATGAAGATCCTTCAAGGATAGCCATTCGAGCACACGAGGGCGGGCGGAGGACCTGTGACCGAGCCCACCGCCCGCCACGGGTCCAAGGGCGCATGCTGCCGGTGGATGGCCGATCGGGCCGGCGCTCATGCTGGCGGTGATGCTTGGTCATGCAGCGGCGCGGCCTGTGCCACCGATTCCCGTCGACGGAGGCCGTCGCCCTGGCGTTCACCGGATCGGCGCCCCTGGGCGGAGCAGGCCGCGTTGACGCGCTCCCGGGGCGCCCCGTCCGAGCACGGGCTGACCTCGACCACCCGGCGGTTCGCCGGCGCGCCAGTGGCGCACTGAGCTCCAGGTGCCTCAACGAGACCAACACGGCGAACAAGCGCTCGAAACCTACGCCCTGTCGCGGTGGGTCTTTCTCCGCCTGCTGGGCGCCGTCTACCTCATCGCGTTCGCTTCCCTGGCCCCCCAAATCACCGGGCTCGTCGGCAGGCAGGGTCTGTTGCCGGCGGGTCCCTTCCTCGACTGGGCCCACAGCCTGTACGGCGCCCGGGCGTATCGGCTGCTGCCCACCGTCTTCTGGCTCGGCCATAGCGACACGGCGTTGCGGCTGGTCGTGGGGACCGGGGTGGTGCTCTCGGCGCTGCTGATCGCCGGAGTGGCGCCGAGGGCCGTACTGGCCGGGCTGTGGGTGCTCTACCTGTCCTTGACGTCCGTGGGGCAGGATTTCCTCTCGTTTCAATGGGACGCCCTGCTGCTCGAGACCGGGCTCCTTGCCACCCTGTGGGCTCCCAGCGGATGGCGACCGGGGGCCGCCGGAGCGCCGCCGCTGCCGGTCGTGCGTTGGCTCCTCGTGTTCCTGCTGTTCAAGCTGATGTTTCTCTCGGGCGTCACCAAGTTGCTCAGCGGCGATCCGACGTGGAGGCATCTGACCGCTCTCGACTACCATTTCGAGACCCAGCCGCTCCCACCGTGGACCGCGTGGTACGCCCACCACCTGCCCGCCGGCCTCCACCGACTGGCCACCGCGGGGATGTTCGCGATCGAGCTCGTGGCGCCGTGGTTGGTGTTCGCATCCGGGCGGCTCCGGGCGGTCAGATATGGCGGGGTGGGCGCACTCGTGCTCTTGCAGGCGTCGATCGCGCTCACCGGCAACTATGGGTTTTTCAATCTGCTCGCCGTCGTGCTCTGCGTGCCGGTGCTGGATGACCGGGTGATCCGGCGCGTGCTGCCGGCAGAGCTGGGCTCGGGGAATCGGGAGGCTGGAGGCTGGCGCGCAACGGTCATGACGACGGCGCCGGTACTTTTCCTGCTCAGCGCGATCAGCTTCTGGGCCGAGCTGGCGTACACGCTGCCGGATGGTCGCGGGGCCGCGCTCGTGCCCCGCTGGGCCGCGGGGGTGCTCAGCGCTGTGGCGCCGTTCCGGTCCGTGAACGGCTATGGTCTCTTTCGGGTCATGACCACCGAGCGGCCGGAAATCGTTGTCGAGGGAAGCCGCGACGGAGCGCGCTGGGAGGAGTACGAGTTCCGCTACAAGCCGGGGTCGGTCACCCGGACGCCGCCCTTCGTCGCCCCCCTGCACCCACGGCTCGACTGGCAGATGTGGTTCGCGGCCCTGGGGCCGATGAACAACCTGTCCCTGCTGCAGGCGCTCTCCGGCCGTCTGCGCGCCGGCACACCTGGAGTCCTTGCCTTGCTCGGCCGCGATCCCTTCAACGGCGTGCCGCCCCGCTACGTCCGCTTTGCGCTCTACGACTACCGATTCACGACGCCGGCTGAGCGGACGCGCACGCGAGCGTGGTGGAAGCGGGAGCTGGTCGGCTATCTCCCCGAGATGGAGGACGCGGCCCTTGGCCGGCCCGGACGAAACAACGGGATGCCGACCGGAGTCGACATCCCGCTGCGCTACCACGCGGCACCTTCCCGCTATCTGCGGCTGACCACGATCATCCGCACTCGCTGAAGGCGTGCGCGCGGCATCTCATGCTGGCGCCAAGCCAAGGTAGTCGGGCCGGTCGCTGAAGTGCAACGACGAGCTCCACCGACGGACCTGGTCGCCTCACCCGCATTCGCTGAAGCCGCACACGTGGCACTTCATGCACCCTTCGGCGAATTCGAGCTGGGACCCGCAGTCCGGACACGCGCCGGAGAGGGTGTCCTGCATTCCACCGAGCACCATCTGCTCACCGCCGAGCCCGGCGACCGGCGCGCGCCCCGCCACCACCGGGGCATTCTCGAGGCTCGCGGGGGCACCCGGGAGCAGTTCCTGCTGGATGCCCTGCTTCTCCTGCATCCAGCGCTCGATCGCGATGCCGACGGCATCGGGCACCGACAGGATCTTGTTCGGGCCGAGTCCGATCACCCGGTCCGAGCTGATGCCGCGGAGCTGGCGGTAGATCTCCTTCATCGGGATGCCCGACCGCAGCGCCAGGCTGATGAGCCGGCCCAGGGCCTCGACGTCGGCCATGAGCGCCCCACCCGCCTTGCCCAGGCTCATGAACACTTCGAACGGCTGGCCGCGGTCGTCCTCGGTGATCGTCACATAGAGGGTACCGAGGGGGGTCTCGAGCC
The DNA here is from genome assembly GCA_963697755.1 of uncultured Gemmatimonadales bacterium. Taxonomy (GTDB): domain Bacteria; phylum Gemmatimonadota; class Gemmatimonadetes; order Gemmatimonadales; family GWC2-71-9; genus CAVVWJ01. Next base: position 499,688 of record CAVOPE010000001.1, read on the forward strand.
GCCGGGTGGCGCCGCGGAGCAGCTCGGGCCGGGAGCGCTTCTGCCGCCGCTGCAGGTTCTCCGCCTCGAGATCGTGCACCATCCGCCGGAGCCGGTCGTTCTCCGCCTCGAGCTCCGCCATCTGCCCCTTGAGCTCCGCCGAGGCGACAGCGCGGTCGACGCTTCCGGCCAGCCCGGCGAGATCGGCGCGCGCCTCGGACTTCCCGCTCGCGGTCGCCTGCTCCTGCACCTTCTTGGCCGTCGTGCCGGTGCTCAGCACCTGCAAGTCACGGCTGCCGTCGCGATAGACCGTGACGCCCTTGCAGTTGAGGTGATAGGCGAGCCGGTAGATCTCCTCGACGTACTCCTCGGTCGCGTCGTTGGCGAAGTTGCAGGTCTTCGAGATCGCGCTGTCGTTGAACTCCTGGAACGCGGCCTGCATCCGGATGTGCCATTCGGGCTTGATGTGGTTTGCGGTCACGAACACGCGCTGCCACTTCTCCGGCACCTCGGGAAATTCGATGTGCCCCGCCTCGGCGATGCGGCGCATGAGGTCGTCGCTGTACCAGCCTTCCGCCTTGGCGATGGCGACGAAGTCCTCGTTCACGTCCGGCATGAGCACGCCGGCCTGGTTCCGCATGAACGCGACGGCGAAGAGCGGCTCGATGCCCGAGCTGCAGCCGGCGATGATCGAAATGGTTCCGGTCGGCGCCACGGTGGTGACGTTGCAGTTCCGGAGCCGGCGCATCGGGCGGATCCGCTCACCCGTGGGCCCGCGGGCGCAGGTCTGGTCCGGGCCCCAGATGCTCCGCTCCCACTCGGCGAACACACCCCGCTCCCGTGCCAGCCGTTCGGACTCGACCTTGGCCTCGTCGTCCACGAACTGCTGGACGCGCCGCCCGAGGGCCACGCCCTCGTCCGAGTCGTAGGGAATCCCCAGCTTCACGAACAGGTCGGCCAGTCCCATGACCCCGAGCCCGATGCGGCGGATGCGCTGCGCCAGCTCGGTGATCTCGGTCAGCGGATACTGGTTGGCGTCGATGACATTCTCGAGGAAATGGGTCGAGAGATGCACGACCCGGCGCAGCGCGTCCCAGTCGATCTCGCCCGCCTTGACGAACACGCCGAGATTGATCGAGCCGAGGTTACAGACGTCGTACGGCAGGAGGGGCTGCTCGCCGCAGGGATTCGTGGCCTCGTACGAGCCCAGATGCGGAACCGGATTGTAGTAGTTGGCCTTGTCGATGAAGAAGACGCCCGGCTCGCCGGTCTTCCAGGCCCCGTGGATGATCCGGGACCAGACGTCCCGCGCGTTGAGCTGGCCGACGACTTTGCCGGTCTTGGGATGGTGCAGGTCGTACATCGCGTCGGCCTCGACCGCGGCCATGAACGCGTCGGTGACCGCGACCGAGATGTTGAAGTTCGTGATCTTGCTCGTGTCGTCCTTGCAGGTCACGAACTCCATGATGTCGGGATGGTCCACCCGCAGGATGCCCATGTTGGCGCCGCGCCGGGTACCACCCTGCTTGACGACGTCGGTGGAGGCGTCGAACAGACTCATGAACGAGACCGGGCCCGAGGCCACGCCCATCGTGCTCCGCACGATGTCGTTCTTCGGCCGGAGCCGGGAGAAGCTGAACCCGGTGCCGCCGCCGCTCTGGTGGACCAGCGCCATCGCGCGGAGGGTGTCGTAGATGCCGCTCTTGCCGTTGGAGAGGGCATCGTCCACCGGCAGCACGAAGCACGCGCTGAGCTGACCCAGCGGCCGGCCGGCGTTCATGAGCGTCGGGGAGTTGGGCACGAACTGGCGGTTCGCCATCAAGCCGAAGAACGCCTGGGCAGTCTCTTCCACCGCGCCCACCGATACACCATACCGGCGGTCCGCCTCCGCGATCGTCCGTGCTACTCGCCAGAACAGGTCTTCCGGTGTCTCGATCGGCTTGCCGGCGTCATCCTTGACGAGGTACCGCTTCTCGAGGACCGTGATGGCGTTGGGCGACAGCGAAAGCGCGTCCCGTGGCGTGGACGAATTCATGAAGCTCCCCGCGTGCTGTATGGAAGAGAAGAAAGTGCAGAGACTGCACTACGGAATCGATCGAGCTCAGCTTCCACCGCTACTGCCAACCTGTTCCGCGTCCGCCGCGTCGAACGTGATATCGGGTCTGGCCCTGAAGCGGATGGCCAAGCTAGGTCAACCGTACAAGCGGCACAATACCACGAAAAAGCGCGCAGTTGCGCGAGATCAGGGTTCCCACATCACAAATATAACCTCATGCCGCCGTGTGGATTAAGTGGATTGAGTGGATAAGTCGCGCCGCCCGCGCGGGTAGTGACAGTCCCTTTCGGCACTGGTGCGACAGCACCGGCACGGATGCCGGCGCGGGCCGTCCGCGAAACGAAGCGAGGGACCTGCTCGAAGGTGGTCGCACCACCCGGCAGATCCCTCGCTCGCTCCGACCCGGAGCGGGCCACCCTCGCCCTTCTACCCCGCCGCCGCCACCATCGGAAACCGACCCGCGCGATGCGCCCGAGCCTGCTCCACGTAGTGCGACCAGGTCTCAGCGATGCGCTCCGCCAGGTTGGCGTCCACCGTCCGCACGATCCGGCCGGGGACGCCCATCACCAGCGAGCGCGGCGGCACCTGCATCCCCTCGGGAATGACCGCCCCGGCGGCAACCACGCTCCCGGTCCCCACCCGCACGCCGTTGAGCAGGATGCTCCCCATCCCGATCAGGCACTCGTCCTCGACGGTGCAGGCGTGGAGAATGACCCGGTGGCCGACGCCGACCCGGCGGCCCACGGTGCACGGCAGGCCCTCGTCCACGTGGACCACGGTGCCGTCCTGGAGATTGGTCTCGGCCCCGATGACGATCGGCGCCATGTCGCCGCGCAGCACGGCGCCGTACCACACGCTGGCGTCGCGGCCCAGCGTGACGTCGCCCATCACGGCGGCGCCCGGCGCGATGAAGGCGGTCGGATGGATGCCGGCGCTCACTCGGGCGCCGGCGGGAAGAGCATCTGCGTCCACGCTTCGACCGGCGTGCCGTCCTTGAGCGCCGGATGCCAGGTGACGCTCCAGACGAAGTTCCGCACGGCGCGCTCGAAGACGGTGTCGTTCGACGGGTGGAGCCGCGAGACGTCGACGGTGCGGCCCTCGGTGGAGACCTTGACCCACAGGAGCGAAGGCCGGGGCGTCTCCACGACCTCGTCGGGGACCGGCACGAACGGCGGATTCACCGGCTTGGGCCGCTCGTCGAAGCACGCTCCGTCGGCGTTGTATCCCGGACCGGGGTCGCATCGGCGCCACGAGACGCGCCACGGGCGCCCGCCGCGCCGGCGGGGGCGTCGGCGCGCCGAGCGGTGTGAGCGGCGGCGTCACCTCGAGGATCTCGCCCGGCCGGACGACGACCGTATCCGAGTAGAAGTTGAACCGCGGTGCGGAGACGCCGATGGCGTGCGGTCCAGGTGAGAGCCGCGTGACGGATTCGGTGACGGACCTCTCGTCGATCATCACGGTCGACCCGCGCGGCAGCCCGACGACTCGGATGCCTCCGCTGTCACCCGGTACGGGGTCGGCCGCGGCCGCCGAATCCCCGGGGCGGCCGGCCTCAGGCCGCTTGGGTGGCGTCGGAGTCGCCGGGAGAGCCGGAGTCGGTGTCGGAGCCGGGCGCGTGGGCCGGGACGCGGAGTCAGGCGCGATCGCCGGCGTGCGAGCGGCTGTGGTGTCGCGGCGCGGCGTCGTGTCCGTCGCGGTCGCCGCGGAATCGGTCTGGGCGTCGGCGCCGACCGCGAAGCCGTGGGCCTTGTAGTAGTAGAACGCGCCGCCACCGCCGCCGAGGACCGCCAGCACGAGCCAGAGCCACGCCCACGAGGATCCGCCGCCGCGCAGGGCGAGCGACCGGTCGGCGACGCGCCGCGGCGCGTCCCGGCGCTCGAGCGGAGTGGTGCGCCGGTTCACCAAGGGGGACTCCAGCGGCGTGGTCGGCTGGCTCACGATCGGCGGCAGACCGCCCACCGGGCTCGGCGTCGTGGCCTGGCTGGCCCGTCCACCGACGCCGACCGCCGCGGCCGAAGCCCGCACCGCCCCGGGCGCGGCCGTGGGCTGTCCCTGAATCGACGCGACCAGCTCCTCGCAGCTCTGGAACCGATCGGCCGGATCCTTCATCAGCATCCGCTTGATGACTTCGAAGATCCGGCGCTCGTCGGCGGTGATCAGGGATGGCGTGGGGATGGGTTCGGTGATGTGCTTGTAGCCGATCGAAAAGCTGTCTTCGCCGTCGTAGGGCACCGTGCCTGTGAGGCACTGATACGCGACGACCCCCAGGCTGTAGATGTCGCTCCGGCCGTCGATGGACTGCGCGCGCGCCTGCTCCGGGCTCATGTAGTGCGGCGTGCCGATCGACATGCCCGTGCCGGTGAGCTTCTGTCCCGACGCCGCCTTGGCGATGCCGAAATCGGTGAGCAGGCACTGGCCGAACTCGTCGAACATGATGTTGTCGGGCTTGATGTCGCGGTGCACGATGCCCCGCTGGGCGGCATACCCGAGCGCGCTGCCCGCCTCGAGCAGGAGCCGGCGGATCTCCGGCGGCGAGAGCTTCTTCCGCTCCTGCAGCACCGTGGAGAGCGACCCGCCGCGCAAGAATTTCATGACGAAATAGATGACCCGGCCCGAACGACCGACCCGGTAGATCGAGATGATGTTGGGATGCTCGAGCTGCGCGGCGGTCCGGGCCTCCCGCTGGAAGCGTTCGACGAACTCGGCGTCGAAGGCCAGGGAGAACGGCAGGACCTTGATGGCGACCTCCCGCTCGAGCTGCCGATCGCGCGCGCGGTAGACCAGCGCCATCCCGCCCCGCCCCAGCTCCTCGATGATCTCGTACTCGGCGGCCAGCGCCTCGCGCACGAGGTCGGTCTCCTGAAGCGCGCCCGTCGCGATGGCATGGACGGGCGTCGTCGCCATCAGGTCGAGACCGCAGGAGGGGCAGAACTTGGATTTGCCTGTGATTTCGCTGCCGCAGCGGGAGCAGAACATCCGGGCAAGCTACCCTGCCCACGGGGGGAGTCAAGCGGAATCCCATGCGTATCGCGAGAGCCGTTGCGCTCGGCACGAGGGTTTGCCGAGCCTGCCCTAACTCTCAGGGGGAAACGGTGATGGCACGACCCATGCAGCCCCGCCAGCGGGTGCCCAGGTTTTGGGCCATCGACCCCGTCCCCTGACATCGCCTGACCGGAGAACCCGTGGTCCCGTATCACACGATCGCGTTCAGCCAGCAGAAGCTGCGTGCGGCGCTCCGCCGCGCCGCGGGGCAGGATCCGGCCTTCACCTACGGCTTCGTGGTCCACTCGCGCCGGTACAGCGATCACCCGACCCTAGGTCTCATTACCCTCCAGGGAGAGAGCCTCCCGCTGAACGAACGCCTGCTCCGGGGACTGGACGGCGCCCCGCTCTGGCTGTTCGGGCACGCGCGTATCACCCTGGGGTCGGGGACGCCCTCGATCGCGGCCGAAAACAGCAAGGCCGACCCGGCGGATCGGCCCCTGTCCTCGCTGCTGATGCACATCGCGACGTTCGACACCAGCACCGGGATCACCCAGCACCTGGTCCAGGTCGAGGCCCAGGTCAAGGCCGAGACGCTGGTGCAGCCGCTGCTCGTGCTGACGCACGCGCGGCCCGCCGCCTGGCCGCTCTGATCGAGCGCTACTCCTCGACGACCTGGAAGGGCCGCATGCGCTGGTCCTTCCGACCCTCCTGGTCGACCACGGTCAGCTCCAGCACGTAGTTGCCCTGCTTCAGCCGGTCGAGCTTGAGCCCCCGATGGGCCGGCTCGAAGGAGGCCGTCGCCTGGGCGTCGAATTTGAGGCTGATGGCCGCCCCGCCGCCGCCGAAGATCTTGCGGAATACGCCTCCGCTCCCGCCCTGCTTCCTCACCGCCAGACCGCACCTCGTACGGCTTGCCTGGCCGCAGCCCCTCGACCTCGTAGTAGAGCTGCATCTCGTCGCTGCGCTTGAACGTCTGCAGCGGGTTGAACAGGACGGTGTCCTGGGCGGTTCGCTGCCAGGTCAGGTTGGTGGACCGGCTGCCGAGCACGAGATCGCTGAGCGCGAGCCCGAGGGAGGACGTCCCGCCGACCCGCACCTGGTCGCGCGGCTCCACCACCCCCGCCTCCTCGCCCTGCTGAATGGCCAGCCGGTACTCGTACTGCCCCGCGGGGACCGGTACCGCGATCCGGCCGACCAGATGCTCGCCGTCCGGCACGGGCTCCGGCGCCACGAAGTGGCGCGTGGTATCGATGGCGGCCACGACGTGGCCGGTGGCGTCCATGGCCGAGAAGCGGACCCGCACCGAGTACAGGTAGCCCCGGGTGACCGTGACCGGCTCGAGGCCCTTCCCCGAGATCGCGTAGGTGACCTGGACCTCCGTTCCCGTCGAGTCCCGACCGACCGCGAGCACGTCGCTGTGCACCTTGAGCTCCCGCGCGAACCGCAGCTCGTAGCTGTCGGTCTTGGTGCCGAGCGCGATGCTGTTCTGCCCCATCCGGCGTTCTTCCGTCTGATACTTGTCCTGGCCGCCCACGCCGGCCGTCTGCAGCCGCTGGTAGATCGGCGACAGCTGCTCGCGCGACAGCATCAGCTGTTCGGCGACCGGGTTGTCGCTCGCCCGATCGCCGCGGAGCACGACCGCCTGACTGAAGCCGAGCACGTCGAACAGGCTCTCGACCAGCTTGAAATCCTGCACGTCCTCGCGCGCGACGAAGTGGAAGATCAAATCGCCGTCGGGACGACTGTACCGCCACGACTCGTTAGGCTCGAGCCCAGGCGCGGCGTAGGTGGCGCGGCTGCTCGGCTCGCCGTGCCGGATATAGATGACGCCGCGATCGTCGAAGTCGCGGCTGCCCGAGCGGTAGCGCTCGGTGATATCGTCGTAGTGGCGGTTGAGCGAAGTGAGCTGGAAATTCTTGCGGGCGTAGAACAGGCGGCGGTAGTGCTCGCGGAGCCGTTCGCCGTCGCCCCGGAGCTCCACGCGGTCCCGGTCGCCCCAGAACCGCTTCAGATAGGCCACGCGCTGCGCGCCGGTCTCCCGGTCGAACTCGTTCAGCACGCTGTCGGAGGCGATCGTCGCGAGATCCGTCCGGTAGCCGGCGATCGTGGCCGGGTCGTCCGTCGCCGCGCCCTCGTAGTACGGCTGTACGCCATCGAACCGCCCGAGCAGGAATAGCGTGCGCGCGATCTCCAGCTGGCCCAGGCCCCGGCTCGACCCACGCTCCAGATACCCATGGAACGCGGCGAGGGCCGAGTCGCCGTCGCCCACTTCGCGCTCCACGCGCCCGCGCGCGAGGAGCACCTGCGGGTCGCGGCCGGCGGGCGTGGATGCCGAGCGGCGGAGGGCGTCCAGCGCCACGCCGAGCTTGATGTTGACCCGCTGGCGGAGCGCGGTATTGGAGAGCTCGACCAGCCCGCGAACGAAGCTCGGGTCCACCTCGGCCGACTTGGCGTAGGCCATCGCGGATCGGGTGAGCGCGTCCTTGCCGAGCATGGTCTTGAGGCCGGTGACGAACGACACCTGCGAGTCGCCGACGCCGTACTCCGCCAGGCCCATCCCATACCACGCGTAGGGCCAGGTCGGCTGGAGGTCGATCGCCCATTGGAACTCGGACGCGGCGTCGTCGTAGTGCGCCTGCCCGCCGAGATCGCCCAGGCGAAGCGACAGGAACCCGAGCTTCAGGTGGGCGAGGGGGTTGTTGCGGTCGGCCTTGGCCAGGTCGATCATCCGCCGCTCGAGGCCCAGGAGGCCGATCGAGTCCGAGGTCGCGGCGAGCGAGTCGCGGAAATGCTCGAGATCGGCGCGCTCGTTGGGTGCCTGAGCTTGCAGTCGATGGGGCACGGCGGCGGCGATCAGCGCGAAGGCCAACGGCGCGAAGCGCGAGCCGGGGACAACCATCAGAAAATCCTCATGCGGGCGATCCGGGTGGGACCGTCGCCCGTCGGTCTGACCCGGCGGCGGCGGACGGGATTCGCTGTAGGAGACGCCGCGGAACGGCGGCGGACCACATGGCGCACGGCCTCCCGCCGGCATACCATGAGCTACTCCTGACGGGCCCACGCTTCAAGATACTTCCGGAGCCCTTCGACCACGGCCTGGGCGTAGCGCCGCTGACCCTCGACCGAGCGGAGGGCGGCCTCCTGGTCGGGCAGCATCATGAAGAGCCCTTCGGTCAGCACGGAGGGCATCCAGGTACCGCGCACCAGCGCGAGATCGCCGCGACCGAACCCCAGGTCGCGAATGCCGAGCCGGCGGACCAGCGCGACCTGGATCGCGCGGGCGAGCGGCAGGCTGCGGGGCTGGTTGTAGTAGACGCTGGTCCCGTTGTTCACGAACGGATTCAGTCCGTCGGGCAGCGCGTTGTTGTGGATGGAGACGAGGACGTCGGCGTTGGCCTGCTCCGCCACCTGGACTCGGGGCCACAGGTCTACGGCGCTGTCGCTGGTCCGGGTCATCAGCACCTTCGCGCCCGCGTCATCGAGCAATCGGCGGACCTCGAGCGCGACGGCCAGGTTCGCTTCGGCCTCCCGCAACCCCGTCGGGCCGATGGCCCCGCCGGGCGGATGCCCGGGATCCACCGCAATCAGCCGGCCTCGCAGCGGGTCGCCCGCGTCGATGGCCGGCGGACGCCGAATGTCGAGCAGCAGGTCGGTGCGATCCCACCGCGCGCGGTAGCCCCAGACCGGCCGGGCCAGATCGAAATCGAGCGCGACCTCGTCGGTCGTCACCTGGGACCAGCGTATCCGCCGGATGAGTGAATCGGCGGCACCGTAGCGCATCCAGTCGACGTCGCCGGTCGCCCCGTACACGAGGACGCGGAGCGACCGTTCGTCCTCGTCCACGCGGAAGGGCACCCGCTGGCTGAGCGGAATGCGCACCGTGGCGCGGTCCGGCGTGGAGGTGACGCTGACCGAGCCCACGACGGCGGCTGGAGCCGGCCCGCCCGGGCCGATGGGGCGCGCTTCCCCGACGGGGATCCAGGCCTCGGCCTCCGCCGAGAGCCGCAGGCGCAGATCGTCGTTCCGCCGTCCGGTGACGGCCGCGCGGGTGCCGGTCGGGAAGAACCAGAAGTAGGTACCGCCCGGCGAGGCGCGACCGACGGTCAGGCTGTCCGGCGGCACGAGACTCGTCGTGTCGTCGTCCAGCTCGGCTACGATCGGCAGACTGTCGAGCATCGCCGTCTGGAGCGGCCACCGGACCCGTGCGGTGTCGGCGCCTCGGATCGCCTCGACGGTCGCCCAGGTCGTGTCGCTGGAGGTGACGGTGAACGGCAGCGGAAGCATCGGGCCGGGATCGGGACCCACGGCTCGCCCTCGCAGCAGGCCCACATAGCGGTCGCGGACGATGGGGGTCCGGAGGCGCGTGCTGTCGCGCTCGAAGGCCCGCACTGCCGCGGGCACCTCGAGGACTCCCGGCTGCGGTGTGAGGGGCACGACGGTTCCGTCCACGAGCCGCAGCCGGACCTCGGCGCCTTCGCTCGCGCGGGCGGTGAGGGCGAGGAATTCGCCCTGCGAGAGCCAGAGCTTCCCGGTCGGCGCGAGCGACAGGGTATCGAGCCAGACCGAGCCCACGACGACGCGGCCGGCGTCGGGCACCGCGCGCCGCACGGGATAGACCACGGTTGCGGAATCCCGCGCGGTGCGCGCTTCAATCCTGAGCGGGATAAGGCTGTCGGTCGGCAGATGCACGTATGCCAGCCAGGCGCCATTGGGCCATACCCGTGCGGGCTGCCCGTCGATGGTGACCCGCGCGTCGCCGGTGCCGGCTGAGCCGAACACGAAACTCGAGTCGCGGATGTGCAGCACGGCGTCTGGCGCGGGGTATGCGACCCGAAGGACGAGGGGGCCACGCACCGGCTTGACGGGCGGGAGCGCGCTCGTCTCCGTCGGGGTGGGAGCGAGCGCCGGCGCGGGTCCGGTCGGAGGCGATGCCGGAGCGGAGGGGTTTCGCGTGCACGCGTAGCCGGCGAGGCTCACACCGGCGGCGGCAAGCGCCCAGCACCGGCGCGCGCGCCCGTGGAGGATCATGGCTGCAAGGTACACGTTGACTGAGACTTACGACAAGCGGACGTTGACGCTCCTCCCGGGGCGGCCTAGATTCGTCACACTCCCACGTCGCCAAATAGATCATCAGAAGGAAATCGCCCGCGTGACTCTTGCCGTCGCTGCCTGTCAGGAACCTGCGGCCGGTCGGAGATGCCGGACGCCGCTGGTGTGCGGGTGATGGGCGGTCCGGTTCAGGTGTCGGTGTTCGGCAAGACCGATCTCGGGCGCTCTCGCGACCACAACGAGGACACCTTTCTCGTCGCGGACCTGAGCACCGGGAACGCGAGCCTCCATCCGCACGTCCGGCGTCACGAGGTGGGGCCGCGCGGCTCGCTCTTCATGGTGGCGGACGGCATGGGCGGCGCCGCCGCCGGCGAGCTCGCGAGCGCGATGGCCGCCGACCTCATCTACCGCCATCTCGCCACCGTCTGGGCCGCCGACGAGGACGCCTCGCCGGAGCGCTTCGCGTTCCGGATGAAGGAAGCGGTCGAGCTCGCGAACCGGCAGATCTACGGCTACGCGCGCGAGCACCCGGAAGTCCGGGGCATGGGCACCACGGTGACCGCGGCGGGGCTCAACGGCGCCGATCTCTACCTCGCGCAGATCGGCGACAGCCGGGCGTATCTCATCCGGAACGGCGAGGCGATCCAGCTCACCAAGGACCAGTCACTGATGCAGCGGCTGGTGGACGCGGGCGAGCTGACCGAGGAGGAGGCGGAGCAGAGCGAGCGCCGCAACATCATCCTCCAGGCGCTCGGCCCCGACCCACGGGTCAAGGTCGACCTCACCCATCAATCGCTCCGCCGGGGCGACACCCTGATCATCTGCTCCGATGGCCTGTCCGGGCTCGTGCGCCGAGAGGAGTTCGCGGGGATCGTGCGGCAGCATCCCGAGCTGGCTGACCTCTGCAGCGCCCTCATCGACCTCGCCAACGACCGCGGCGGACCCGACAACATCACGGTTGTCGCGGCGCACTTCGAAGGCGAGGGACTGGCGGAGCCGAATGCCAGTGAAGACGTCGGATACTCGGTCTATCACCTGCCCGACGGCGACGTGCCCGACGAGGAGCCGACCACCGTGCCGACGGCTTCGGTGGTCGCCGCGCCGCCGCCCACCGTCCTTGGCAGCCGTGCGCGTGCCCTGCTGCTGATGGCGGCCGTGCTCTGCCTGATCGCCGCACTGCTGGCAGTCTGGCTCTGACCTCGGCGACCGAGGCCCGACTCGGCACCCGGCTCAGCTGGGTAGCGGCGCTTTCGTTCGCCTCGGGCCTGCCCTACTTCTTCTTCAACGAAACCATCCCAGTCTGGCTGGCCGCCTCGGGCATGAGTCTGGCCGGCATCGGCCTGGCCTCCGGGGCGTCCCTGCCATGGGTGCTCAAGTTCCTCTGGGCGCCGCTGGTCGATCGGCTAGGCAGTCGGCGCCTGTGGATCCGGGTATGCCTCGGGTTGCTCGCCGTGACGACCGCGGCGCTCTCCGGTGCCGACTCCGTGCGGCACGCCGGCACGCTCGCGGTGCTCCTGCTCGTGTACGTGACGCTCTCCGCGACGCAGGACATCGCGATCGACGCCTACACCATCGAGACCACGCACGGGCGCGAGCTCGGCGTCGCGAACTCCGTGCGCATCGCGGCGTACCGGAGCGCGAGCTTCGTGAGCAGCGCCCTCCTGGTCTGGGTGGCGGCCCACCACGGCTGGCCCGGCGCGTTCGCGACGGGCGCGGTCCTGCTGGGCGCGCTCGCGGCGGCGACGCTGGTCCTCCCCTCACCGCAGCGCGAGACTCCGCATACGGCGACCCTCGGCGAGCCGATCCGAGCGCTGCTCGCGCGCCCGGGCATCTGGGCGGTCGTGCTGTTCGCGCTGCTGTTCAAGCTGGACATCTCGGCCATGGAGCCGATGACCAAGCCGTTCTGGGTCGCGAGTGGCTTCTCCCTCGACCAGATCGCAGCGCTCACGACGGGGCGGCTGCTGGCGACGCTCGCGGGTGCCGCGCTCGGCGGGCTCATCGCGACGCGCGTCGGCATCTTCCACGGTCTGTGGTCGCTGGGGCTGGTGCAGCTGCTCTCGAGCCTTGGCTACGCGGGGGCGGCGGCGGCCGGGGTCGGCAAGACCGCGATCACCGCAGCGGCACTGTTCGAGAACTTCGCCGCCGGACTCGGGACCGCGGCGTTTCTCGCGTTCCTCATGTCGGTGTGCGAGCGCCGGTACGCGGCGACGCAGTTCGCCTTGCTCAGCGCGATCTTCGCGCTGAGCCGGTGGGCGGCGGGGCTGATGTCGGGAATTCTGGCGGAGCGGCTGGGCTTCTCGGGCTACTTCTTCCTGACGTTCCTAATGGGGCTGCCGGCGTACCTGTTGCTGCCGCGCATGCGGACCGCACCGCTCGACTGAGCGCCGTCGAGCCGTCCGCTCAGCCCAGACCGCGCGCCATCGCCGTCGCGGCCAACACCATCAGCATCACGAGCACCGCCTGGATGTAGCTGATGCGCGCCAGGGCTCGGGCCGGTGCGAGTACCGGCATCTCGCCGCGACGCACCTGCGAGCGCCACCGGCCGAAGGTCACGATCGGCCGTATCTCCAACACCAGGATGGCGACGAACAGCGCCATCTTTCCCCAGAATGCGTGATTGTGCAGGTAGTACGACGTCGGCTTCTCGGTGCCGGCGAGCAACCGCACGAGCCCGGTCGCCACCCAGAGCAGCGCGGCCACTCCCCACCACGCGTCCGCGATGAGGGCGCGCTTGATCCCGCCAAGATCGAGCTCGCGCGAGCCTACCGCCCGGGCACGCGCCCAGACCGCCCCCAACCCGATGCCGAGTGCGAGCAGATGGGCGGCGGCGAGAAGCCAGCGCAGCGTCATGGTGGGCCTGCTACCCGATTTTCCGTCGGAGCCACCGGCCGACGGCGTCCTGCATCAGTCGCTGGCGGTGCCACGCCAGGAGCACCGGCGCGTCGCTCGGGAGCTCAGGGACCAGGCGTGGGTGACCGAACAGAACGATGAGGTCGGCGTCGGGCACGGCGTTGGCCAGCGCGTCGCGCGAAGCAGGTCCGAAACCCGAGCGGCCCTTCCACGCGCGCGGCTCCGCGAACGCCAGGACCACCCGCGAGCCCCCATCGTACCGGCTCACCCGCTCCGGACCGAGCACCTTGTGGGTCCAATCGCTCGGACCCGGTGGATATGGCCCACCGAGATCGTCGTCCACCACGACCAGATCGAGCGGGCCCCTGAGCTTGGGCGCGCCGCCGCGCAGCATGCCCTGTTCCAGGAGGGCATCGGCCAGGTCGTCGGTCGATTCGAACGGACCGCGGGTCACGGGCGGCGTCGGGCTGGTCGCGGCCGCCAGCGCGCGCTCGTAGCGCCTGAGCGACTCGGCCAGTCGCGCCACCGTCAGCGATCCGCTCGCCAGGCCTTGCTCGAGCGCGTCCCGTACCCGACGGGCATCCTTGGGGTACAGGAGGAGGTCCACACCGGCCTGGATCGCCTCGACGGCCGCGTCGGACTCGCGCCGACCCGTCAGCGCCCCGTCCATGATCAGCGCGTCGGTCACCACCAGGCCGTCGAACCCGAGCCGCTCGCGCAGCTCGGCCATGATGGGCCGCGAGATCGTGGCGGGCACGCCCGAGGCGTCGAGCGCCGGATAGGCGACGTGCGCGGTCATGATGGACGCGACGCCACTCTCGACCGCGATCGCGAACGGGAGCAGGTCGGTCTCCCGCAACGTTGCCGCCGTGTCGCCGACGACGGGCAGGTCGATGTGCGAATCGACGGTGGTGCGTCCGTGCCCGGGAAAGTGCTTGGCGCAGGCGAGCGCGCCCGCGTCCTGGCAGCCTTCGATCCACGTGCGGACCAGGCTCGCGACCCGGTTCGGATCGTCGCCGAAGGCGCGGGTTTGCACGATCGGATTGTCCGGCAGCACGTCGAGATCGCCCACCGGGGCGAACACCCAGTTGATTCCCACGGCGCGGGCCTCCTGCGCGGTCACCGCACCGGCCCAGCGCACCACCGCCGCGTCTCCGAGGGACGCGAGCGCCAGCGGCGGCGGGAACTGGGTCAGGCCGACCACCTGCTGCCCCGCGCCACGCTCGAGGTCGGACGCGATGAGCAGAGGCCGGCCAGCCCGGCGCAGCAGGTCGGCCGTGAGCCGCCGCACCGACTCCACGGTGCCCCCGAAGACGATGAAGCCGCCAACACCCAGGTCGAGCGAGTCGGCAATGCGGGCGGCCTCATGGCCGAAACCGCCGTCGCCGGCGGCGCGCAGCGCGGGAAGGATCAGACGGCCGGGATCGAGCCCGGCGGGAAGAGTCGTCATGCTGGGGTAACCGTGCCGAGGACGCGGGCGCCGCTCGCTCCGGTGGCGGCGGGGACGTTGCCGGGCTGCCCGTGGAGCGTGAGATAGCCGAGCAGGGCGAAGGCGACGGCTTCCTTCGCGTCGCCCGGGAAAAAGATCTCGCTGAACCGTCGTAGTCGATACCCGCCGGCCGCGCTCAAGTGCCGCTCGAGCGAGCGCATCAGTCCCGGGTGGTGGCATCCCCCGCCCGAGGCCACGATCTCGGTGCCTCTCGGCGTCCACCGCCCCACCGCCGCAGCGACGCTTCGGGCGGTGAGCTCCACGGCGGTGGCGACGCCATCCGGCCCCGGCAGGCGCGTGTGCAGTGCCGAGGCGTAGGCGTCACCGAACCGCTCGCGGCCTGTGCTCTTCGGCGGCGGGGCCGCGAAGTAGGCGTCGCCCAGCAGCTCCTCGAGCACGCGCTCGTCCGGCTGGCCGCGGGCCGCGATGAGCCCGTCGCGATCGTACGACCGCCGTCCGTCCACCTGCCGGGCGACGCCGTCGATCACCGCGACGCCCGGCCCGGTGTCGAACGCCAGGACCCCGTCCTCCTCACCGCGTCGCGGCACATAGGTGACGTTCGCCATCCCGCCGAGGTTGAGCAGGGCGCGCGGACCGTCGGCCGCGGCGAAGAGCAGCACGTCCGCCATCGGCACGAGCGGGGCACCCTGCCCGCCCGCCGCCAGGTCGCGCGCGCGGAAGTTGCTCACCACGCGAACGCCGAACCGCTCGGCGAGGACGGCGGCCTCGCCGAGCTGCCAGGTGACCAGGGGCGGCTCGTGCCAGATCGTCTGCCCGTGGAACGCGATGAGGCCCAGGTCCGACGCCGGCACCTGGGCCTGCGCCAGCAGCGTCTCGACCGCGTCTGCCGCCCAGTCGGCCAGGCGCACGTGCAGCCGGGCGAGGGTCGGCGCGTCGCCGCCGGCCAGCGCTTCGCGCAGCTCGGCCCGCTCGTCGTCGGCGTACGGACGGGTGACGAAATCGATGAGCTCCGCGTGCGAGGGTCCGTGCAGCCGCACCAGCGCGGCGTCCATGCCGTCCAGCGACGTGCCGGACATGAGCCCCACCGCGAGCGTCGGGCGCTCGGTCATGCTGAGGGGACCGGCGGCGGGTCGCCGACGATGGTGCGCAGGCGGCCGGCGTGCGCCTCCAGCAGCCGCTCGGCCTCGGCGCGTCCGACGCCGCGGCGCGCCATGACGATGGCCGTCTTGACGCTGCCACCGGCGTCCTCCAGCACCGCGCGCGACGCCTCGCGATCGAGCCCGGTGGTCTCCATCAGGATCCGCTGGCTCCGGTCCACCAGCTTGTCGTTCCACGCGCGCAGGTCGACCATCAGGTTTCCGTAGATCTTTCCCATCCGGATCATGGCACCGGTGGTGAGGGTGTTGAGCACGAGCTTGGTGGCCGTACCGCTCTTCATGCGCGTGGAACCGGTGACGATCTCGGGGCCGACCGGCACCGTGATGCAGACGTCGCACGTCTCCTGCAGCAGCCGGGGAGGCTCGGACATCGAGACGAGCACGGTTCGGGCGCCGAGCGTCTGGGCGCGTGACAACGCCGCCCGGACGTACGGGGTCGTCCCGCTCGCGGCGATGCCGACCACCACGTCGTTCGGGCCCACCCGTCGGGCGTCCATCTCGCCGAGGCCCGCGTTCACGTCGTCCTCGGCGCCTTCGATCGACTTCACCAGCGCCGGCAGGCCGCCGGCGATGATGCCGACCACCATCTCCGGCGGCGTTCCGAACGTCGGGGGGCACTCGGCCGCGTCCAGGACGCCCAGCCGACCGCTGGTGCCCGCGCCGACGTAGAGCAGCCGGCCGCCCGCGCGGAAGGCCGCCTCGATCAAATCGATGGCTCGCGCGATCTCCACGCGCGCCCCGGCCACGGCTGGCGGGACGGACGCGTCCTCGGCGCCGACGAGATCCACGATCTCGAGCGCGGAGGCGGTGTCGATAGTGACGCTGCGGGGATTGCGCCGTTCGGTCAGGCGCGTGTCGAGGTAATCGTCAGGCACGGCTAAATTAGACCGCCTGCATCGCCGGGGGTCAACCTCCGGCCGCCACCACCGATCTTCCCGAGGCTCTCGTGCGTCTGGTCGTACTCGCCGTGTTGATCACCCTGAGCGTCGGCTGCGGATCCGGCTCCCGGCCGCCGACCCCCACCCCGGCGGTCGGCATCGCGCCGGGCTGGGCTTACGCGGGGAAGGCGCGCGTGACGCGGGGTGAGCACGCGATGGTGGTCTCGGGCAGCGGCCTCGCGAGCCGCGTCGGGCGCGACATCCTGCGCGAGGGCGGCAACGCCGCGGATGCCGCCGTGGCCGTCGGCTTCGCGCTGGCGGTGGTGCACCCCGAGGCCGGCAATCTCGGCGGTGGCGGCTTCACGGTGATCCGCCTGGCGCGACGGGACGGTCAACACGCTCGACTATCGGGAGACCGCGCCGGCGCGAGCGATGCGCGACATGTATCTGGACGCGCAGGGCGAGCCCACGGACCGCAGCGTCACCGGGCACCTGGCGGCGGGCGTGCCGGGCGCCGTCGCCGGACTGGTCGAAGCCCATCGTCGCTACGGGCGGCTTCCGTTCGGCCGGGTCATCGAGCCGGCGATCCGGCTGGCCCGCGACGGGTTCGTCGTCGACGACTACCGAAGCGAGTCCATCCGCGGGGACAGCGCGCGGCTCGCGGCGTTCCCGGCGTCGCGCGCGAGCTTCCTGCCCGACGGCGCTCCGCCCGCCCCGGGTACGCTGCTCCGGCAGCCGGACCTGGCCGCCACGCTCGAGGCCATCCGTGACCGCGGCGCGGACGGATTCTACCGCGGGCGGGTCGCGGACCTCATCGTGGCGCGAGATGGTCCGGGGTGGGGGCCTGATCTCCCTGCAGGATCTCGCGGGCTATCATGCGATCTGGCGAGAGCCGGTCGTCCTCCAGTATCGGGGACACACGATTTACTCCATGGCACCCGCCTCGTCCGGCGGCGTCACGATGGGCGAGATCCTCAACATCATGGAAGGATACGGACGGCTGCCGCCGTTCGGCTCGCCCGCGCTGCTGCACCGCGAGGCGGAAGCGATGCGACGCGCGTTCACCGATCGCAACACCTACCTGGGCGACCCGGCCTTCGTGCGCAACCCGACCGACCGCCTGCTCTCCAAGGCCTACGCGGCGGAGCTCCGCGGGTCCATCCGCGAGCTCGCTACGCCCACGTCCGGCCTCGCCCCCAGCCGGCGCACGGGCTCGTCCACCACGCACTACTCGGTGATCGATGGCGAGGGCAATGCGGTGAGCACGACCACGACGCTCAACAACAGCTACGGCAGCGCGGTCACGGTCGCCGGCGCGGGGTTCCTGCTCAACGACGAGATGGACGACTTCACCACCGCGCCGGGCAAGCCGAACATGTACGGACTGGTGCAAGGGGAGCCGAACGCGATCGCCCCGGGGAAACGGATGCTCTCGGCGATGACCCCGAGCGTCGTGCTCGATCCCGCGGGTCGGCTGTTGCTGGTCGTGGGGACCCCCGGCGGTCCCAAGATCATCACCATGGTGTATCACGTGATCTCGAACGTGATCGACCACGGGATGTCGTTGCCCGACGCGGTCGCGGCGCCCCGGATGCATCATCAGGGACTGCCGGATACGCTCACGGTCGAGCGCGACGGCTTTCCGGACGCGACGCTCGACAGCCTGACCGCCCGCGGCCACGCGATCGGCACGTCCGGCTATTGGGGGGATGTCGAGGCGATCATCCGCACGCCCGCGGGGTGGCTGGGGGTGAGCGATCCCCGGCTGGGAGGCGACGGGGCCGGATTCTAGTCGGCGACAGGACCAGCGCCCGGCCGGAGGCTGGAAACGCGAACGGACGATGGCACCCCTCGTGCCATCGTCCGCGAACACGCGATTGGGCTCGGGATCAGGTCCCGGCCACCATCTTGTCGGTCAGCGTGAAGACCACCTTCGTTCCCGCCGGCACCACGACGTCGCGGTCCTTGGTTTCGACCGCGCGCTGCGTGCCGACCGCCCCACCGATGACGCCGCCGATGATGGCACCCGTGGCCCCACCGCCGATGACCCGGCCCACGATGGCGCCGGCCGCGGTGCCCACGCCGACCTTGGCGATGTCACCGCCGTTGGTGCCCCGTCCCTGCAGCTCGGTCTTCACCCCCGACAGCGATGCCGGGAGGTCGCGCGTCTGTCCGTTGATCGAGATCGTCGTCGGCTTGAGCGTGAGCGTGCCGGTCGTGTCGCCCTTGTTCTCGGACTCCTTGATGGCCGTCACCTGCAGCGTGACCTTCGAGCCGGCGGGAATGACCACCCGCCCCGAGGCGTCCTTCACGTCGGCGCCGACCGTGGCCGTCACCTCGTCACCCACCTTGTTCTTGTGCGAGCGGATCTCCGCGTCCGTGGCGGCGGAGAACGTCGAGCCGGATGCGAGCGCGGCGGGAGCCGCGGGTGCTGGTGCCGGGGTCGGCGTCGCGGCCGGCGCCGGGGCGGCCGGCTTCGGGGCCGGTTTCGGCGTCGGTTTCGGCTTCGGCGCGGGCTTGGGCGCGGCCGGCTTGGGGGCCGGCGCCGGCTCGGGGGCCGGCGCAGGCGTCGCCGCCATGGCGGTGTCGGCGCTCGGCCGGTCGTTCAACGTGGCGCTGGTATCCACCGGCGCGAGCTGCAGGTCTCGACTGAGGCTATCGGCGGAAGCGACCTCCCGCTTGTCGCCGCGGCCACAGGCCGCCACGGCCAGCAGCGAGAGTGCAGCGAGCATCGATCTGGACATCGTCTCCTCCCTCATGATATGACTTGCAGGGGTCTCGTGACGCGGTGACATTCCACCGATCATGAACGAGTTGCGCCCGCTCCTCCCCTACTTGCGGCCGTACCGGCGCGTTTACGCGCTCGGAATGATCCTCGTAGTCGTCTCCAACTTCTTCACCACGCTCGGTCCCAAGTTCATCGAGCAGGGCATCGACGCCGTGCGAACCGGTGCGGGCTTCCACGCCGTGCAGACGGCCGTGGGGCTGCTGCTGGCGGTCGCGCTGGCCGGGGGCGTCGCCCGGTACGGCATGCGCGAGCTGCTGAACAGCGGCAGCCGTCGCGTCGAGACCGATCTCCGCGACCATCTGTACCGGCATTTGCAGCGGATGTCAGCCGAATTCTACGACCGCTTCCCGACCGGCGATGTGATGGCCCGCACGACCAACGACCTGCTGGCGGTCCGGATGGTGGCCGGACCCGCCCTGATGTACTTGGTGGATACTACTATGCGGGCACTGCTTATTGCACCCGCGATGCTGGCCATCAATGCCCACCTGACCTTGATCGCCCTGGTCCCCCTGCTGGGCCTCCCGGTCGCGATGATGTCGCTCGGGCAACGGATTCACCGCCGGAGTCAGGCCATCCAGGAGCAGTTCAGCGACCTGACCAGCCACGCCCACGAGAACCTGTCGGGTGTGCGGGTGGTCCGCGCCTACCGCCAGGAGCGGGCCGAAACGGCCGGTTTCCGTCGCCTGAGCGACGACTACCTCGCGCGGAACCTCACCCTGGCCCGGGTGCAGGGACTGTTCTACCCCCTGCTCACCCTGCTGGGCGGGCTGAGCGGCCTCATCGTGCTGTACGTGGGCGGCCGGCTGATGATGGCGGGCACCGTGACGGTCGGCGCGTTCGTGGCCTTCGGCGTATACCTCGCGATGCTGGTCTGGCCGATGATCGCGCTCGGCTGGGCGGTGAACCTGGTCCAGCGGGGCGCGGCGTCGATGGGTCGCATCAACGAGCTGTTCCGGGCCCGCCCCGCGATCACCGATCCCTCGACGACGGTGGCCACGCTGCCCCCGGCCCGGGGCGGCCGCGCGGTAGAGTTCCGGAACGTCTGGTTCACCTATCCCGGCGCCCCGGAGCGCGGCGCAGTGCTGCAGGCGATCTCGTTCCGGATCGAAGCCGGGCGTTCGCTCGCAGTCGTCGGCGCCACCGGATCAGGCAAGTCCACACTGGTGGACCTGCTGGTCCGGACCTACGACCCCGACCGCGGCGAGGTCCTGCTCGACGGCATCGACATCCGTCGACTCCCGCTCGCGGAGCTGCGTGGCGCGATCGGCTTCGTGCCCCAGGAGACCTTCCTCTTCAGCGAAACGCTCCGGGAGAACGTGCTGCTGGGCGCGCCGGACGACGGACGGCTCGAGCGGGTGGCGGAAGTCTCCCAGCTCACCGAGGCCATCCCTGCCCTGCCCAACGGCTACGACACGATGCTGGGCGAGCGCGGCATCAATCTGTCTGGCGGCCAGAAGCAGCGGAGCGCGATCGCGCGGGCGCTGGCACAGGATCCACCGGTGTTCGTACTCGATGACGCGCTGAGCGCGGTGGACGCGCACACCGAGGCCAAGATCCTCCGGGCCCTCCGCGGCGCGCTCGAGGGGCGGACGAGCATCATCGTGTCCCACCGCCTCGCCGCGGTGCGCGACGCGGACTGGATCCTCGTGATCGACGAGGGACGGATCGTGGAGGAGGGCACCCACGCGGACCTGATCGCCCGCGGCGGGCGGTACTGGGAGCTGCTGCGCCGGCAGCAGTTGGAGGAAGAGCTCGAAGAAGAGGGCATCGCCACGACGCCGGGAAGCTGAGCCAGCGAGCCGCCCGGGTCGAGCCGGGTACCGTCAGATGCGCTCGCGCAGCACGGTGGGCGTGAACGCCTGCAGCCAGCCCGCCAGCCGGGTGAACTCCCCCGTCACCATCAGCACGCCCACGAAGATCAGCAGCGCCCCGCTCACCCGCATGACCCACGGCAGATATCGCCGGAACCCCTGGAACCAGTGCAGGAACGAGTCCAGCGCCACCGCCGCGATCAGGAAGGGGACCGCGAGCCCCGCCGAGTACGCCGCGAGCAGTAGCATGCCGCGGGTGAGATCCTGCGTCGTCGCGGCGAGCCCCAGGATCGCGCCCAGAACGGGTCCGATGCAGGGCGTCCACCCGGCCCCGAACGCCATGCCGACCAGGGCCGAGCCGAGATAGCCGACGGGCTTCCGCTCCACCTGCACTCGCCGTTCCTGGCTGAGGAAGCGGGGGCGGACCACGCCGAGACAGACCAGCCCGAAGCCGATGATCAGCGCGCCGCCGATCCGCTGCAGCCACTGCTGGTAGTAATTGAGGGCCCGGCCCAGCGCCGTCGCGCTCGCCCCCAGCAGCACGAACACGAGCGAAAACCCGAACACGAACAGCACGGCGTGCGCCAGCGCGGCGCGGCGGCGCTCGCTCATCTCGGGCAGCGACACGCCGGTCAGGAAGCCGATGTACGAGGGCACCAACGGGAGCACGCAGGGCGACAGGAAGCTCAGCAGACCCGCGACGAAGGCGACGAACAGCCCCAGACCGACCGGCTCGGTCACAGTCCGGTGAGCTCCCGCTGGCGGCACTCCCGGCACACCCCGTAGATCTCGACCCGGTGCCGCTGGTGCTGGAAGGCGTGCTCGTCGGCGATGATGGGGAGCATGCGCTCGAGCCGCTCGTTCTGGAACTCGACCACCCGGCCGCAGCGCTCGCAGATCAGATGCTCGTGGTGCGTCTGGGCCGGCATCGGCTCGTAGCGCTTGAAACCCTCGCCGAAATCGTGCGCCCGGACCAGGCCGCTCTCCACGAGGACCTCCAGCGTCCGGTACACCGTGGCCGTGCCGACATGCTCGCCGCGCTCCTTGAGCGCGCGGCGGATCCCTTCCACCGACGGATGATCCTGGGAGAGCAAGACGACCTCGGCCACCAGGTCGCGCTGGCGGGTGATCGGCTGCCGATGCTCGCGAAGGTACCGGCGAAAGCGCTCGAGGAGGGCCGCGCCCTCTCCGCTAGCGAGGCTGGGCATCGGCCGCGCCCGCGAGCCACTCGTCGGGCGGCACCGGCAGCGGCGGCTCGTCGTCGTCGATCCGACGCTGGGCGTCCTGCAGGAGCTGGGCGAGCGCCTCGACCGGGCCGCTGCCGACCTCCTCCACCGAGGCCTCGAACTTCCCGCGCTCCTTGCCTTTCACCTGCAGCATGTAGCGGGCGGTGTAGATGCGCCGACGGTCCCCATCGACCCGGCTCAGCACCGCGGTGCCCCATTCCCGTCCTTCATGGCGCAGGGTGGTGAAGACCCACACGCCATCGACCTCCGCCGGCGGGATGCGCTCCACCACCGCCGCGGCGAGCCGGGGCCAGCCGCTGCCGGTCACGGCGCGCCCTGCTCCCAGCGCTCGGTGTAGAATCGAAGCACGTGCATGAAGTCCTGGGCGTTGGTCACCACGCCGTACGCCTGGTGGGTGCCGCGATCCTTCAGCTTGTTCACCACGAACTCGGTCTGGTCCACGCAGATCGTCATGAGCGGCACCGGGGCACCGTCGCAGATGTAGAACGCCGGCAGCATGTTGCCGACCGCGATGGCGTGGAGCGCGGTGGCGACGAAGATCGCGCCGGTCGCCTTGACCGTGTACTCGCGCATGGCATCCTGCGCCTGCAGCGTGTCGCTGTAGACGCCGGGCAGTGGTCCGTCATCGCGGATCGAGCCGGCCAGCACGAACGGGATCCCGTGGGTCACCAGCGCGTGCATGATGCCGGTCGTGATCAGGCCGGACTTGACGGCCTGCTCGATGCTGCCGGCGGCCCGGACGCGGTTGATGGCCCGCATGTGGAGCCCGTGGCCGCCCTCGGTCGGCTGGCCGGTATTGCTCATGCCGAGCGTCGTCCCGAAGATCGCGGCCTCGATGTCGTGCACCGCGACGGCGTTTCCGGCCAGCACCGCCTGCACGTAGCCGTTCCGCACGAACCACTCGAAGTCCGCGCGCGCCCGGGAATGCACCAGCGCTGGGCCGACCACCCAGACGAGGTAGCCGTGCCGCCGCTTCTCCTCACCCAGCCGCGCGGCGAGCTCCTCGTAGTTCACCGGGCGCTCGCGGCTCACCTCGGTGGACATGAAGCGAAACTCGTTGGCGCCGTGGGTCCCGCCGAGGAAACCCAGCGCGTGCACCACGATGCCCTCGGTCCCGTCCTCGGCCTCGCCCATGGCGATCAGGTCGCCCCGACGGAGCCGCCGTGGCTCGATGGTCTCCAGGGCGCCCTCGCGCTTGACCACCACGCAGTCCATCCGCGGCCGGGTCGGCGCCAGCCAGCGCCCGTCGACCTTGATGTAGGTGGGCAGGTTCGAGGTCGAAAAGAAGCCCTCGGGCAGGACGCCGTCGGCCGGCAGGGGTGCGAACGTGGCGTCGGGCGCGCCGGCGAACGGCGGGGCGTCAAAATCCGGCAACGTGCTGGGAGCATTGGGCATGTGCGGGAGGAAGGTAGAGGAAGGGCTGAGGGGATACAAGCACCGCGAGAGGGTATCGGGGCGGGTTAGCTTCCCTCTACACCGAGGAGTGTTCATGCATCGCCTTGTCGCCCTGATCATCGCGCTCGCCCTGCCCGCCCCGGCCTGGGCCCAGCAACCGGTCCGCGCGGATTCCACCGCGCGGGACACCACCCGCGTCACCCAGCTGCCGGAGGTAAAGGTCACCGTCACCCGAACGACGGAACCGCTCACACGCGCCCCGTTCGCGACCGGCGTGCTCGATCGGGACGCGATCCAGCGCGGCCAGCAGACCGTCGGCATCGATGAGGCGCTGAACAACATTCCCGGCGTGGTCGTCAGCAACCGCTACAACTTCTCGCTCGACCAGCGGATCTCGATCCGCGGCTTCGGCAGCCGGTCGAATTTCGGCGTGCGCGGACTCAAGATCCTGCTCGACGGCATCCCGCAGACGCTCCCCGACGGGCAGAGTCAGCTCACCAACATCGAGTTCGCGGACCTCGAGCGCGCCGAGGTGCTGAAGGGCGCGAGCTCGTCACTGTACGGCAACGCGTCGGGCGGCGTGATCGCGTTCGAGACCGAGCGCGCCGCGCCGGGGCCGTTCGCGCAGCGCGTGCGGCTGCAGGCCGGCGACGGGGAGCGCGACGGCGACGCGTTCTACAAGTGGCAGAGTTGGACGTCGGCCCGGTCCGGCAGCGTGAGCGGCACGCTGTCGGTGTCCCAGTTCAAGGCCGACGGTTTCCGTCAGCACAGTGCGGGCGAGTTCCGCCAGCTTAATACGGGCGTCGACTACGCGATCAGCGGGTCGACCCTCGGCACCCTGCGGTTGAGCCTCGCCAACGACCCTGAGGCCCAGAACCCCGGCGCGCTGACCAAGCCGGAGTACGACGCGAATCCCGAATTGGCGGCCCCCAGTAACATTGCCCGCGGCGCCGACAAGGATGCCCAGCAGTATCAGCTCGCCCTCGGGATGCGCCACTACGACAACGCCGGGAACGAGTACGAGGTGAGCGTGTTCGGCGTGCTCCGCGATCTAGCCAATCCGCTCGCGGCGCCGCCGGACATCAACCCGGGCCCGACCGCCGGCACCTTCGTGGCCATCGACCGGGCGGTCGGCGGGATCAGGCTCAGCGGCAACCGGCAGCTCGGCCCGTCGCCGACCTCGCCCCGGCTGTCCGCGGGAGCAGACATCCAGCGTATGCGGGACAACCGGCAGAACTTCGTCTCCAACGCCGGCCAGCGGACCGACGCCGTCTTCCTCGACCAGACCGAAAAGGTCACCGAGCTCGGTCCGTTCGGGCAGCTGCAGTGGAGTCCGGTCGAGCCGCTGCTGTTGAGCGGCGGAGCCCGGTACGACTGGGTCCGCTTCGACCTCGATGATCACTACCTCGGCGACGGATTCGACGACAGCGGCTCACGCACGATGTCCGCCCTGAGCGGGAACGTCGGGGCGAGCTGGTCGTTCGGCGACCCCTTCGTCCCCTACGTCAACGTCTCGACGTCCTTCGAGACGCCGACCACCACGGAGCTGGTGAACCAGCCCGATGGCTCCGGCGGCTTCAATCCCGACCTGGGTCCGCAAAGGGCGGTCAACTACGAGATCGGCGCCCGCGGCCAGCCGACGCCCCGCGTGACCTATTCGGTCGCGCTGTTCATCGGCCGGATCACCGACGCCATCGTCCAGGTGGGCGAGATCGGGGGCCGTGCGTTCTTCGGCAACGTGGGGAAGACGCACAACGACGGCGCCGAAGTCGGCCTGACCGTCACGCCCGTCACGGGCCTGTCGCTGAGCGGCGCCTACACGTACGCGCATTACCGGTTTGCCAGCGGAGCCGCGGAAGGCAACCGATTGCCCGGCGTGCCCGATCACTTCTGGCGGCTGGGTCTCAGAACGGCGCTCCCACAGGGATTCTTCCTGGACGCCGATCACACGATCAGCACGTCCGTGGCCGCCGACGACGCGAATCAGATCATCGTGGACTCTTGGGGCGCCGGCGTCACGAACCTCAGGCTCGGCTGGCAGGGGGACGTCGGCCTGCTGCAGTTTGGTCCGTTTCTCGGCCTGAACAACCTGTGGGACCGCCAGTACGTCGGGTCGGTCACACTGAACGGTCTCGGCGGGCGCGTATTCGAGCCTGCGCCACGGCGGGTGGTCTATTTCGGGACCGAGATCGGGTATCGGGCGGCGGCGGCTCAGTAGGCGGGCGGGCGGGGGTTGAGGGTCACTGCCAGCGTTCGCACGCTGCAGCCAGCCCGCCTTGGCCCGCCTGCCCGCCCTACAACAACGACACCGGATCCCGATCGATGACGACTCGGACATCCCCCGCGCGCGGGAGATGCTGCGCCGCGTAGCGCACGATTCGGCCGAGTGCTTCCGACGGGCCTTTCAGCAGTACGTGCCAGCGCCAGCGATCCTTGATGCGGGCCAACGGACAGGGCGCCGGCCCCAATAACGTCACCGGCAACGCGTATTTCGCGAGCAGGCCGTCGCACCACTCCGCCAGCTCAGCCGTTCGCTGTCCCACCTCGCGCTCGCTCATGCCCGACACGATCAGGTTCGCCAGCGCGGTCGCCGGCGGGTAGGGCGGCGACTCGCGCAACGCGCGCTCCTCGCGGAGGAACCCCTCGGTATCGTGCTTCGCGGCCCACACGAGTGCGTGGTGGGAGGGATGCCGGGTCTGCACCAGCACCCGTCCCCCTTTGGGGCCGCGGCCGGCGCGTCCCGCTACCTGCGCCAGCAATTGGAACGTCCGCTCCGCCGACCGGAAATCGGGGAGGTACAGTCCGGTATCGGCATCGACCACCCCGACCAGCGTGACGTTGGGAAAGTCGAGCCCCTTGGCGATCATCTGCGTGCCGAGCAGCAGGTCGACCTCGCCCGCTTCGACCGACGCCAGGATCCGTTGGTGGGACCACTTGGTGCTCGTCGTGTCCAAATCCATGCGCGCGAGCCGGGCCTGCGGATAGCGCTCGGCCAGCAAACGCTCGAGCTGCTGGGTCCCGAAGCCGCGCATCTGCTGTACCGGGCTGGCGCAGGCCCGGCAGGTGAGAGGCATCGGCTCTTCGTGGCCGCAGTAGTGGCAGCGGAGGCCCGGCGGGGCCGTGTGCACGGTGAGCGAGATGCTGCATCGCGGACACTGCCACACCTCACCGCAGTCAGGGCACTGGAGAAAGGCCGCGAAGCCGCGCCGGTTGAGCAGCAGCAGCGCCTGCTCCCTGCGGGCGAGCGTCGCGACGATGGCGGCATCGAGCGCCTCCGACCAAGTCACGGCCCCGGTGCCGTTCAGCTTCGGCGCGACGCGGAGGTCGATCAGGTCGACGGGCGGCAGTGGCCGGGCCCCGATCCGCACCGGCAGCCGCACGAGCCGGAGGCGCCGTTCCGCCAGCACCATCGTCTCGAGCGACGGCGTCGCGCTGCCGAGGACCAGGCTCGCGCCCTCAATTTTCGCCCGCACCGCGGCCACCTCGCGGGCGTGGTAGCGCGGGCTCTCACCGTTCTTGTAGCTGGTCTCGTGCTCCTCGTCCAACACGATCATGCCCAGGTCCCGGACGGGCGCGAACACCGCCGAGCGGGCACCCACCGCCACCCGTCGCTCGCCGCGGCGCAGCAACCGCCACGCGTCGGCCCGCTCACCGTCGGACAGGGCGCTGTGGAGCACGGCCACCTGGTCGCCGAAGGCGCCGCGGAGGCGGCTCACGGTCTGCGGCGTGAGCCCGATCTCTGGCACCAGCACGATGGCGCCCCGGCCGGCGGCCAGCACCCGCCGCACGGCCTCGAGGTAGACCAGGGTCTTCCCACTGCCCGTGACGCCGAACAGTACGGCCCCATCCCCCGCGCCGAGCGCTTGTACGGCGGCCAACGCAGCCTGCTGGTCGCCGGTGAGCGTCGTAGGGGGCGGCACCGCGGGAAAGTCGGCGAATGGGTCCCGCAGCCGCTCCGTCTGCCCCAGTCGGACCAGTCCGCGCCGCTCGAGAGCGCGGAGGATCCCCGGCGTGAAGCCGAGCTGGGTGACGATGTGGCGCACGAGCGCGCTGCCTCCGACCTCCTCGAGTGCCTCGTAGAGCCGGCGTTGCTTGGGGGCGCGCTTGAAGAGCGCATCCCGCTCGAGCAGCGTGGGCGGATCCCCCGCCAGCGTCACGACGCGCTCGGTGAGGGCGGCGCCCTCGGTGTCGGGCGGTTCCACGCGCAGCGTCACGGCACCCACCCGGGCCAGCCGGTCGAGCGCGTCCCAGACCGGTCGCTTGAGCGCGCGGGCCGCCGCGGCCACCGTCGCCGAGCCGCCGCGCGAATCGAGCCACGCGGCCACGTCCCCGGCGACCCCGCCGGTGGAGCGCGCGCCATGGACCAGTGAAGCGACGATCTGCGACTCGCCCCACAGCCCGCCGGGGAGCATGCACTTGAGCGTGAGCCCGAGCGGCGCCCCGTAGTAGCCCGCGATCCAGCGCGCGGTCTCGAGCAGGCCCGCGGGGATGGCCGTGTCCTCATCCGGAGCGGCCAGCACGTCCTTCGGCGCGGCCTCGGGGCGGCCCGCTTCCGCGTCGATCACGATCCCGATCATCTCGCGTCGACGCACGGGCACGACGACTCTGGCCCCCGGGACCACCCGGTCGCCCAGCGTCTCAGGAATGCGGTAGGTGTACGAGGAAGCGAGGGGGAGGGGGAGCGCGACCTGCGCGAAGCGATCGGTCATCGCGGCCTGATGCCGAGCCCCGGGCCGTCGGGAAGCGTGACCTGCCCGCCGTCGATGCGAGCGCCGACGAACGGGTCGGCGGCCAGCAGCGCCGCGCCGTCCAGATCGACGATGTCCACGAGGGGCGTGAAGTGGGCCGCGGCGGTGATGCCGAGCGAGCTCTCGATCATGCAGCCGACCATCACCATGAGGCCGTGCGCCCGGGCCACCGCGATCATGCGGAGTGCCTCGCGGAGGCTGCCGCACTTCGCGAGCTTGATGTTGATGCCGTCCACGGCGCCGACCAGCGGCGGGATGTCGTCGGCCGTCCGGCAGCTCTCGTCGGCGACAACCGGAATCGTCGCCCTGCGCGAGATCTCGGCCAGGCCGGCGATCTCGCTCGGCGGCAGCGGCTGCTCGAGCACGGTCACACCGAATTCCTGCAGTACCGGCAGCATGCCGATCGTCTGCTTCACGGTCCAGCCGCAATTGGCGTCGACCCGGATCTCCTTGTCCGTGGCCTCCCGGATCGTCCGCAGGATCTCGACGTCGCGATCGGTTCCCAGCTTGATCTTGAGGATGGGATATTGCGCGGCCTCGCCGACTTTGAGCCGGATCCGCTCGGGCGTGTCGAGCCCGATCGTGAAGGTCGACCTCGGCGCCTTGGCCGGATCGAGTCCCCAGAGCCGATACAACGGGATGCCGAGCCGCTTGCCGACCAGATCGTGGAGTGCTCCGCTGAGCGCAGCCCGGGCGGCCGCGTTGACCCGGAGCGTCGACTCCCAGCGGCGCTCGGTCTCCTCGAGATCGAACGGGTCGGCCGGCATGACCGAGACGTACGAGTTGAGCGCCGCCATGACGGTCTCGGCCGTCTCGCCGTAGAAGCGCGACGGCGTCGCCTCCCCCCATCCTTCGCAGCCGTCGCCGTCGCGCAGCCGCACCCAGATGGTCCGGTAGTCGCTCTGCCCGCCCCGCGCGATGATGAACGGATGCTTGGTGCGCAGCTCGAGGTACTCGGCCTGCATCTGGAGAGGGTGAGCCACGGCTGCCTCGGCGGAGGGAGTGGGAGGACGCGCGGGTTGTAGACTAGGCGAGCGCGCGCACGTGCGCCAGCACCCCGTCGGCCAGCCGCGCGGGCACGTACCCGCCTTCCAGCAGGCCGACGATCGGCACAGCAGGCAGCCGCTCGCGCAGGCGTCGCGTGAGATCGGCGTAATGCTCGGGCTCGAGGGTGAAGCCGCCGAGCGGGTCGCCCAACATGGCGTCGAAGCCGGCGCTCACCAGCACCAGCGCGGGGGTCCAGTCATTGGTCGCCGCCACGATCGCGGCCCACAGGTCCTCTACGTACCGCGTGGGCGGCGCCCCCGGCCCGCGCGGCACGTTGAAGACGTTGCCGACGCCCCGCTCGTCCGCCATCCCCGTACCAGGATACCACGGGTGCTGATGGAGGGAGACGTAACGGATGCTGGCGTCGTGCTCGACCAGCGCCTGGGTCCCGTTCCCGTGGTGCACGTCCCAGTCGATGATGAGCACGCGACCCTGCCCCGCCCGCTGCGCCTGTCGGGTCGCGACGACGGCGTTCGAGGCCAAACAGAAACCCATCGCGCGCGAGGCGAGCGCGTGATGCCCGGGAGGCCGCACCGCCGCGAAGGCGTGACCGCGGCCGTCGAGCGCGTGCGTCACCGCCGCGCGCACGGCGCCCGTCGCCCCGATCACCGCGTCCCAGCTCGAGCCGTTGAGCACGGTGTCGAGGAAGATCGCGCCGCCCCCGCGCGAGCTCATCGCCCGCAGACTGTCCAGGTACGCCCGCGGATGCACGGCGAGGAGGTCGTCGAGCGAGCCCGCGGCGGCGGTCCGAACGTCTACCTGCGCGTCGGCCCGCGCGCGCTCGAGCAGCACCCGGAGACGGGCGGGAGTTTCGGGATGATTGGGGCCGGGATCGTGCCGGATGCAGTCGGGGTGGGTGAAGACAGGGACGGGCACGACGGCGAGCTCGCTGGCCGGGTTAGCGCACGGGCCGCCGGCGCTTGCGGAGCACGATGAGCGCGCCGTTGGGAACCAGCCCCGCGTCCGTCAGCGAGCGCGACTCGTCCTGCAACTCGGCCCCGCGGAACTTGAGCACGAACGCCGCCGGATCGCCGGTCACGCGCGTGGCCTCGAGCGCCTGCCGCTTGAGCTCGGCCAGCGGGGTAGCCGCGGGCAGGTCGAGATGCACCTCGTCCCATGCGTCCTGGACCATCACCCGCACAGGCAACGAGGCGCTCACGCCGAGGCCTCCACGGGCGCGGGCAGCGTCGAGAGGAACCGGTCCACGGGTTGATCGAACAGCAGGGTCGAGGCCCGGACGCGGGTGCCGCCCGGTGCCGGCGCCACCGCCATGGCGATCTCCTCTCCACCTTGCCCGCGCAGGGTAAGGAAGGTCGGTCCTTCCTTCTCGGGAAACGCCGCCTGCATCGGTACCCGCTCCGCGAAGAACCGCTTGGCGCGGCGCAGCACCTCCGCGCCGTCGAGCGCGGTCACGACCTCATAGACCATGAAATGTCCGCTGAAGAATGATGAACGCTCAGTCCTCGCCCCCGGGCGGCGAAGTGTCCGGAAGATAACTCGACTCGGCCGCGCGCACCGCGGCGTGATAGCGTCGCACGGGACGCAGCAGGGACAGGACTCCGGGCTTCCGTCGAAGCACCAGCACCAGCTCGCCCTCCGGCGGGTCGGCGACCCCATCGAGAACCAGGAACGCGGGCAGCGTGCTCTCCGGAGGCACGGTCACGACGTACTCCCGGCCGGCCCAGCGGACCGGGACCGACTCCGGAATCGTCCGCACGACGCGATCGAGGAAGACGTCGTCCTCCACCCGCCACACGTCCTCGCCGACGGGCGCGCCGGCCAGATAGAAGCCCGGGTCGAAGGCCTCGCCGTCCTGGCGGGCGTAGTTCTGCTCGACGGCCCAGTCGAGCTCCTCGAGGTCGGGGGCGCGAGCCCGCCATTCCAGATGGTGCCGCAGCTCGTGGGTGAGCGTCTCGAAGGCCTCGTCGCGCCAATCGAAGCCGGGGCTCACCCTGGCCAGCGCGGCGAATGAGCCGTGATACAGGACCACCCGGCTCTGAATCCCTTCGGGACCGCCGCCGACGCCCGCCGGAAGGGGGATGCACTCGCCCAGCGTGTAGATGCCCGGCCGCTCCGGATGCGGGATCGTTCGCGGCGAGACGACGATCTCCCCGATGCCGTCGAGGAACTCGCGCGGCACCTCGCCGGCCATGCGGACGACCATCGCTTCGAAGTCGGACAGCCGCATCGTCTCACCTCACCGGCAACCCCTAGGCGGCCACGCGCTCCGCCACGTAACCCGCCACCCGGTCCAGGCCGACCCGCTCCTGCTGCATCGAGTCGCGGTGGCGCACCGTCACGCTGTGCTGGGCCGAAGTGTCGCCGTCCACCGTGATGCCGAACGGGGTTCCGGCCTCGTCCATCCGGCGGTACCGGCGCCCGATGGCGCCGCTGTCGTCGTAGAACACCGGGAAGCTGCGCTTGAGATCGTGGTACAGCGCCGTGGCCAGCTCGGGCATCCCCTCCTTCTTCACCAGCGGGAAAACGCCTGCCTTGATCGGCGCGACCGCCGGATGGAGACCCAGGACGACGCGGGTCTCGCCCTCGACCTCCTCCTCGCGGTACGCGTCCACCAGCAGCGTGAGCGCCACACGGTCGGCGCCAGCCGAGGTCTCGACGATGTACGGGAGGTAGCGCTCATTCGTCGGCTGGTCGAAGTACTCGAGCTTCTTGCCCGAGTATTCCTGGTGCCGTCCCAGGTCGAAGTCGCCGCGGTTGTGGATGCCCTCGATCTCCTGCCAGCCGAACGGAAACTCGTACTGGATGTCGAAGGCCGCGCGCGCATAGTGCGCGAGCTCGTCGGGACCGTGCTGATGCCATTGCAGCTTGGACGGCGTGAGGCCGAGGTCGCGATGCCACTGCATCCGCCACTCCCGCCAGCGCTCGAACCACTCCGCGTCGGTGCCCGGCTTCACGAAGAACTGCATCTCCATCTGCTCGAATTCGCGCGTCCGGAAGATGAAGTTCCCCGGCGTGATCTCGTTGCGGAACGCTTTGCCGATCTGGGCGATGCCGAACGGAATCCGCTGCCGAGAGCTCTGGAGCACGTTGAGATAGTTGACGTAGATCCCCTGCGCCGTCTCCGGTCGCAGGTAGACCACGGCGGCCTGCTCCTCCACCGGGCCCATGAACGTTTTGAACATCAGGTTGAACATCCGCGGCTCGGTCAGGGTCCCCCGGCTGCCACAGACCGGGCACTGCGCGTCCGGTTGCCCCGGCGTGCCCTTGATCCGCGGATCGTCGGCGCGGAAGCGGTTCTTGCAGTGCCGGCAATCCACCAGCGGGTCGGTGAACCCCGACACGTGACCCGACGCCTCCCAGACGCGCGGGTGCATGAGGATCGCCGCGTCGAGCCCCTCGATGTCGTCCCGCGCGTGCACCATGGCCTGCCACCAGCGGTCCTTGACGTTCTTCTTGAGCTCGACACCGAGGGGGCCGTAATCCCAGACCGATCCCAGCCCGCCGTAGATCTCCGACGACTGGAATACGAAGCCTCTGCGCTTGGCGAGGGAAACCAGCTTGTCCATCACGGTGGTGTCGGCCATGACTCGCATCGTATCTCTGAGAGTGCGGGGATTCGAGGAGCCGGAAAATAGGTCTGGGCGGACTCGCAAGGAAGCCGCGGGGACGGGACCCCGCCACCGGCTCCGGCAAGGCCTCCGGCTCTGCATCTGGGGCCAACTGGCGCTTTCTGCTCGTTCCCGGCTCGGTGGCCACTCTGGCAAGTCATTGACCCGCAATGACTTGTATCGTACTACACGATGGCGGATTTCTTGCTCTTTCGGGGACCCTATCGCCACCGGCCAACCGCCATGAGCCCGACCGACGAGGGAGCCGACTCCCTACACCCACCGCCCGCGCGTGCTCTCGCGGCGCTTGCGCGCGACCTGGCTGACTTCCTGGTCGAGTTCTCGATCGTGCTGCACAAGCGCGCGATGTATCCCATCGGGCATCCCCACCTCCAGAAGTCCACCGAGCGCTTCGTCGCCCGGCTGGAATCGCTGCTCGCCTCCCGCGACTCGCTCGCCATCGGCGTCGCGCGGCACCAGCTCATCGTGGCGGGCGTCGCCACCGATCCCCGCAACGCGCTCCTCAGCGACCTCGCCCGGCGGCTTCACCGCCACCGGGTCGCCACCCTTCGCTTCGAGTCGGGCCTCACCCTGCAGGAGATCGACGACCTCCTGGGCGGCCTGGCCGGCGACCCGCGCGCCGAAGGTCCCTATGGTCTCCGACCCAACCTCGGCAGCGGATGGAGCCATCTCCGCATCCAGCCGCCGGAGCTCAACCGGCTCTTCCTGCAGGAGGACGAGGAGGAAGAAAGCGCCGAGACGCCCGGCGGAGCGCTCTGGCTGGGCCTGGCGCACCTGGCGCTCTGCGGAGACGGCGGCGCGACCGAGGACGCCGACGATCCCCTGCTGGTCGCGCGCGCGATCGACTCGCAGCCCCAGCACGTCGCCTACGATCGGGTCGTGCTCGACTATCTCGGCCAGATCGCCGATGAGATGTCGGGCCGACAGGGGGCATGGGAGCCGCGGGTGCTGGAGCGAGTCTCTCGACTGGTCGCCTCCCTCAAGCCCGAGACGCTGCGTCGCGTCCTCCAGGCCGGAGCCGATCACGCCGAGCGGCGGCAATTCGCGCTGACCGCCTCCGAGGTTCTGGCGGTGGACGCCGTGATCGAAGTGGTCGAGGCCGCGGCGTCCACTACGGGGCACACTATCTCCCACCAGCTGCTCCGGCTGCTCCACAAGTTCGCCCACCACGCCGAGCACGGCCCCGAGCGCGTGCGCGCCGAGGCGGAGTCGACCCTGCGGGAAAACGTGGTGCAGCTCGTGACCGAGTGGGACCTGGAGGATCCGAATCCGTCCGGCTATACGGCCGTGCTCGACGGGATGACGCGGCGGTCGCCCGAGCAGGCCACGCGACTCGACGACCGCATCGAGTGTGACCCGGAGCTGGTGCTCCAGCTCGCGCTCGAGGCGAACTGCGCCGGTTCTCGCGTCTACGCCGCGCTCGACGCGATGCTCGAGGAAGGCCGGCTGCCGACCGCGGTCGACCTGCTCCGCCGCGCCCCGGAGACCGCCATCGCCACCGCGGAGGCCTTCTGGCGGCACCTAGCGACCCCCGCGCGGCTGCGGGTGGAGCTCTCCACGCCCCAACGAGATTTCCTCGCCATCGAAGGGCTAGTGGACCGACTCGGGTCCATGGCGGTCGATCCCCTGCTGGACATGCTCGAGACGGCTTCGGATCGCGCCGTCCGGGCGCGCACCCTCCGCCTGCTGGTCTCCATCGGGCCGAGCGTCGCGCCGATCGCCGCCGCGC
This sequence comes from uncultured Gemmatimonadales bacterium, assembly GCA_963697755.1. Taxonomy (GTDB): domain Bacteria; phylum Gemmatimonadota; class Gemmatimonadetes; order Gemmatimonadales; family GWC2-71-9; genus CAVVWJ01. Next base: position 534,450 of record CAVOPE010000001.1, read on the forward strand.
GCCTCCACCGCGCGCCCTGGTACGTGCAGCGGAACATCCTCACCCTCCTGCGCATGCTCCGCACGTGGCCGCCCGACTTCTCGGCGGTCGCCTTCGCCCGCCATCCTGACCTCCGGCTCCGACGCGAGGCGTACAAGCTCCTGCTCGAGTTCCCCGACCACCGGGCGTCGGCTATCCAGCACGGGCTGAACGACGAGAGCCCGGAGATCGCGACCATCGTGCTGCGGGCGGCGGTCGACCATTGTCCCCCGGAGGCCCTCCGCGCAGTCGAGCGCTACACCGAGGACCGGCGCCGCCCGGCGGAGCTTCGGGCCATCGCCGTCCACGCCATCGCGACGAGCAACGGCCCCCAGGCCATGGCGCGGCTGATGCAACTGGCGGGCGCCCGCCACAGTTTGTTCGGCTGGAGGCTGGAGAGTAAGTCGCCAGTCGCCCTGGCCGCCGTGTCCGCGCTGGCCCACCACTGGGCCTGGCATCCTCAGGTCATCGGCCTGCTCAAGTCGGCGCGGAGCCACAATGACCCCGAGATCCGGCTGGCCGCCCGGATGCGCTTCGCGTGAGTCGGGCTCGATGAGCGATCCCGTCCGCTTCCTCACGGCGCTCACGCAGGCGCTCTCGACGCTCGGTCTCTACGGCGAGCAGCACCCGGCCACCCGCCGATCCCTCGACACGGCATATCGCGAGCTTGCCGACCTCCAGCAGGGCCGAGCGACCCTGAGCTTCACCTTCCTTCCCGACGAGGTGATGATCGGCCGAGATCTCGTGCCGGAGCTGGAGCGCTGGGAGTGGAGCTCGCGCCTGGCCCAGGCCGGCATCGAGCGGTTGGAGATCAACGGCACGGTGTCGGAGTCGCAGCTCGAGCGCTTCGTCGGGCACGCGGCCGCGATCCTGGGCCTTGCCGGCGACGCGCGCTCGGACATCTGGCAGGACGGCCCCGAGGGCATCCGGTTCGGGCGGATCCGACTGGACGACGCCGGCCGGCGGCCCGCGGACGCGCCGCCGCTCCAAGTGGCCACGCTGACCTACTCGCTGCGCGAGGAGCGCGACGCGGTGAGCTGGATGCACTCGGAGGTGAGCGACGGGAAGGGCATCCCGCTGCTCGAGGCGTATGGCGTCGTCCGGTCGCTCTCGCTCGCGATGCACGGCGGGCAGGCGATGGTCATGCCGCTGCTGCAGCTCAAGGAATTCGACCAGTACACCACGACGCACTCCATCAACGTCTCCGTGCTCACCATGGCGCTGGGCGAGTTCCTCGGCATGGTGCCCTCCTCGGTCCGGGCGTACGGGCTCGCCGGCCTGCTCCACGACCTCGGCAAGGTGAAGATTCCCCGCGAGATCCTGTCCAAGCCCGGCAAGCTGACCCCGCGGGAGCGCGCGGTGGTCGAGGCGCATCCTGCCGACGGCGCGCGGATGATCCTCGAGGGAGACCAGCCGCTCGACCTCGCCGCCGTCGTGGCGTACGAGCACCACCGCGGCCACGACGGCGGCGGCTATCCGCGGGTGCACTACCCGCGGCCCGCGCACCAGGCCAGCCGGCTGGTCCATGTCTGTGACGTGTACGACGCGTTGCGCACCCGGCGCCCGTATCGCGACGCCTGGTCCTCCTCGGAGGCACTCAACTACATCCATGAGCGATCGGGGATCGAGTTCGATCCGGCCATGGCCGCGGCCTTCATCGAGATGATGCGGCGCTGGGACGATCGCATCGCCCTGGAGGAGATCGCCTGAGGCGGGCTCCGCGTTTCGAGGCGGCGCCACTCGAGAATTGCTTTCGGTCGACTCGATTCGAGTTCGCGTGAACCGGGGACAAGACGAGCCGGACCCGTTGTAAGGAAGGGTGAGGGGCCCGTGGCGGCGACTGCGTTCTCTGGTCGCCGCCACGGGCCCCTCGCCCTTCCTCTCCCGGCATCGTGCCCTACCCCACGACCTTCCGTTCCACCCGCGGCACGACCGCGCGCCGCCGGGCCAGGAGGTCCCGCACGATCAGCTCGCCGTGGCCGCGCGCGTTCTCGATGAAGAGCCGGTTGGCGTCGTTGCCGCTGGCGATCACCCCCGCGAGGTACAGGCCCGGGACCGGCGTTCCCATCGTGGCCTCGTCGTGAGCGGGCACGCCGGTCGCATCGTCGACCGGCACGGCCAGCCGCCGGAGCATGGTGGTGTCGGCATGGTAGCCGGTCATCGCCAGCACCGCGTCGCACGGCAGCCGCTCGACGGCCCCGGTCACCTCCGAGACGACCTCGACATCGGTCGGCGTGATCGCGCGCACGCGGGACCGCCAGTGAGCCGCGATGCTGCCCTCCTTGACGCGGTTCACGATGTCCGGCAGGACCCAGGCCTTGACGGTGCGGTCGAAGGTTTCGCCGAAATGCACCAGCGTCACGGTGGCGCCCGCGCGCCAGCACTCGAGCGCCGCATCAACGCTGCTGTTCCCCGCACCGATCACCACCACGCGCTGGCGCCAGTAGCGATGCCCCTCGAGGAAGTAGTGCGCGACGTGGGGGAGGTCCTCACCGGGGACGTGCAGGTAGTTCGGGTTGTCGAAATAGCCGGTGGCGAACACCACAGCGGCGGCGTGGTAGGTCTTCCGATCGTGGGCGCGACGAACCTCGATGGTGAAGCCGCCATCGGCGTCGCGGCGGACGTCGGTTACCTCTTCACCGGGGCGGATGTCCAGCCCGTAGTGCTCGGCGACGCGCCGGTAGTAGATGAGCCCGTCCTTCCGCGTCGGCTTCTCGTGGCTGGCGATGAACGGGATGCCGCCGATCTCGATCCGCTCGGGCGTGGAGAAAAACGTCATGCCCAACGGATAGCGCTCGATGGTGCTGACGATCGTCCGCCGGTCCAGCAGGACGCAGGGGACCTCGGCCTGCTTCGCGGCGATGCCCACTGCCAGTCCACAGGGCCCCGCGCCGATGACGAGCAGGTCGGTGGACTCGGTCATACCTCGATGATCTGATCGCGGCGGGTACCCACGCTCACGTAGCGGAGCGGTGCTCCCGACAGTGCCTGCAGTCGGTCGAGATAGGCCCGCGCGCCCCGCGGCAGGTCGGCGAGCGTCCGCGCGCCTCCGGTGGGCTGCCGCCAGCCTTCGTGGACCTCGTAGATCGGCTGGACGCGGCCAAGCGCGTCCACCTCGGCGGGCATCTCCTCGCACGCGCTGCCGTCCAGCCGGTACGCCGTGCACACCGGGATCTCCGCGAAGGAGTCGAGCACGTCGAGCTTGGTCACGGCCAGGCCTGTGAGCCCGTTCACTCGCACCGCGTAGCGCACGACGGTGGCGTCGAACCAGCCGCAGCGGCGAGGCCGGCCGGTCACCGAGCCGAACTCGCCGCCCAGCTCGCGCAGCCGCTCGCCGTGCGGGCTCTCGGCCTCGGTCGGCAGGGGCCCGTTGCCGACTCGCGTCGTGTACGCCTTGACCACGCCAAGAACACCGTGGATAGCGGTCGGCCCGATGCCGGCACCCACCGCCGCCCCTCCAGCCGTGGTGTTCGACGAGGTGACGTACGGGTAGGTGCCGTGATCCACGTCGAGCAGCGCGCCCTGCGCACCCTCGAGGAGGACCTGTTTGCCGCCGCGCAGCGCCCGATGCACCAGCAGGCCGGTATCGGCCGCCAGCGGCAAGAGGCGCGGCGCGAGTCGCTCGAGCAGCGCGGCGTGCTGGTCGTACGACGCGCGCTCGGCGCCGCCCATCAGCTCCAGCAGCCGATTGGCCCGTTCGACCCGGTCGGCCAGCAGCGCGCGGGCGCAGTCGAGATGGCGGAGATCCGTGACCCGGATGCCGCGCCTGCCATACTTGTCCTCGTACGCCGGACCGATGCCGCGGCCGGTGGTGCCGAGCTTCTGGCTCTTCTCGCTCGCGGCGTCCAGCAGCTTGTGATAGGGGAGGACCAGGTGCGCGCGGTCGGAGACGAACATCCGTCCGGTGGTGTCGATCCCGCGCTCCGCGAGCTGATCGAGCTCGCCGAAGAAGGTCTCCGGCTCGAGCACCACGCCGTTGCCGACGATGCAGGTCACCCGCGGATGCAGGATGCCCGACGGGATCTGGCGGAGGATGAAGTGCGAGTCGCCGATCACGACCGTGTGGCCGGCGTTCGCGCCTCCCTGGTAGCGAACGACCAGGTCGGCCTGCTCGGACAGCACGTCGACCAGCTTGCCCTTGCCCTCATCGCCCCACTGCGCCCCGACGACCACCACGCAGGTGGTCTTCGCGTCGAACATGTCCGCTCCCCGGCTTGTGCGGCCGCTGGCCAAACGAAAAGAGCCCCTCTCGGGGCTCCAGCATCCTCGGGCAAACCTATGCGCGGGCCCGCCAACAGTCAATTCATCGCGAGCGCGCGCCCCACTCGCACCGCCGTCTCGAGCGACAGGCCGTCGGGTGTGTCGCGGGGCGTGTGAATCGTCCGCAGCGTGCGCCAGTTGAGGCGCCCGATGGTGAGGGCCGGGATGCCCGCCCTCGCGAAGGGCAGGCTGTCGGTCAGAATGCCGACGGGGAGCCGGCGGAGGCGCCCCGGCAGGCCCGCGGCGCTGAGCCGTGGCGCCTCGAGGCGGGCCAGGGCGGAGCCGCGGCCGTCGTGGCTCACCAGCGCGAGCTCGCCCTCCTGGTCGATCGTGTCGAGGTTGACCACCGCCGTCTCCCGGAGGCGGTCACCGCGCTCGGCTACGAAGACACGTGCGCCCACGAGTCCGAACTCCTCGGCGCCGGTGACGAGGATGCCGGTGGCCAGTATGCCGGTGGCAGCGTCGGCCAGCGCCTCAGCGGCGGCCAACACGCCGGCGATCCCGGTCCCGTTGTCTCTTGCCCCCTGAGAATCGCCATGCAGGCGGCCGCGGCCCGCCAGCGCGCCCGCCACGACCCCGAGCCCGGCCGCCAACGCGGCGAGCGGAAGCGCGACGGGCCCCGCGAGCCGGACGAGCGCCAGGGCGACGAGGACGGCGATCGCCGCGCCGATCACCCAGACGGCCACCAGCCGTCCGGCCATGGACTGGACCTGGGCCTTGCTGTCCAGGTGTGCCACGATCCACCGCCGGACCGGCGCGTCGCCGCGGGTCGCGATCAGGTTGGCATCCTCGCGGCCCGGACCGAGGGGCAGCCACCCGAGCCCGATCCCGACCGACGCCACGACGAGCAGCGCGAGGCCGGCGAGCAGCACCAGGAGCGCGGCCCAACCTGGCAGCCCGCCGACGCTGAGCAGCGGCAGCAGCAGCAGGCCAAGACCGCCGAGGCCGGCGCCGAACACCGGGAAGCCATTGAGACTGGAAGGTAGGAAGGCGAATCGCTGGCGCTCGACCCGGTACCCCAGGGCCTCGAGGTGCTCGGCCACGATGTCGCGCGCGGCGGCCGCGCCCGGCGTGCCGGCCTCGCGCCGGAGCGCCAGCACCCGCTGCATCGTTTGCTCGAGCGTGGGCATGGCGGGCCGCGTCAGGCGGATTGGGCCTGTTTCGATCCCCGTTTGGCGGTGGTGGGAGCAGCCGGTGAGCTGAGCGAGACCGCAGCCTTGGCGGTCTCGGCGGTGATGAGGCCCGCCTCGACGAGGTCGGCGGTGTGCTGGGCGAACGTCTGGGTCCCGATGCTATTCCGGCCTTCGGCCATCAGCTTCCGCAGCTCGCCCAGGCGGCCCGCGTCCTTCAGGCACTCGCGGATGGGCGCCGTTGCGATCAACACCTCGACGGCCGGCACGCGGCCCTTCTCGTCCTTCTGGGGAAGGAGCTGCTGCGAGACGATCGCCTGGAGCGCTTCGCTCAGGCGCATGCGGCCGATCTCGCGCTCCTCCCGCGGGAGCGTCGTCAGGATGCGCTCGATCGTGGTCACGACGTCGGGCGTCGGCATCGAGGCGATGACCAGATGGCCGGTCTCGGCGCCCTTGATGGCGGTGTCGATCGTATCCGGGTCGGCGATCTCGCCGAGCACCACGACGTCCGGGTCCTGCCGGAGCGCGGCACGCACGCCGACCGTCAGGTTGTCGGTATCGACCCCGACCTCCCGCTGGGTGATCGAGCAACTCAGATCCCGGTGCAGGAACTCGATCGGATTCTCGATCGTCACGACGTGCTTGTGCTGGGTCCGGTTGATGTGGTGCACCATCGCCGCCACGGTCGAGCTCTTGCCGCTCCCGCTCACGCCGGTCACCAGCACGAGTCCCCGCTCGGCCTCGGCGATCTGCGCCAGCGTCTCGGGCAGCCGGAGGGACTCGATGGTGGGAACGGTGAACGGGATGACCCGCATGACGATCATGAAGGAAGAGCGCTGGCGGAGCACGTTCACCCGGAACCGGCCGACGCCGGGCATCCCCCACGAACAGTCGAAGTCCCGCAGGCGGTCGATCTTGGCGCGATCCTCGTCGCTGCTGATGAGCTTGAGCGCGATGGCGCGCGTCTGGTCCGGGGTGAGCCGCTGCTTGGTGAGCGGGACCAGCTTGCCGTTGATCCGCGCCCGGAAGACGTCGCCCGCCTTGATATGCAGATCGGACGCGCCCCGCTCCACCGCCGCCTTGATGATCTTTTCCATGGTCGCTCGCCAGTGTCTCGGTGGTGCCGTGATCAACGCCCAACGGCTACGGTCGGGACGGGTGGCAACAATCCCATGCGCGCGCGGACCTCGCGCATCGTGTCGCCCGCGATGCGACGCGCCGCGGCGGCCCCGTCGCCCAGGATCTGGTCGACCAGATGGGGCTGGGCCTGCAGCTCGAGGGCGCGCGTCCGGATCGGCGCCAGCGTCGCGATCATATTGTCCGCCAAGACCCGCTTGCAGTCGAGGCATCCCCACCCGGCGCCTCGACAATTTTCCGCGACCATCGCCACCGTCTCGGGCGGCGAGAAGTACTTGTGCAGGTGGTAGAGGTTGCAGATCTCCGGCGTGCCGGGATCCTTCCTCGTGACCCGCGCCGGGTCGGTCTTGGCGGGCCGGAGCTTCTGCCAGATCTCCTCGGGCGTGTCCAGGAGCCCGATGGTGTTCCCGAGGCTCTTGGACATCTTCGCCTGGCCGTCGAGGCCCATGATCCGCTTCGCCTCGGTGAGCAGCGGCTTCGGCTCGGGAAACCAGTCGTCGCCGGCGCCGAACTCCGCGTTCCACTTACGGGCGATCTCGCGGGCGAGCTCGAGGTGCTGAGTCTGATCGTCCCCGACCGGCACCAGCTCCGCGCGGTAGAGCAGAATGTCGGCGGCCATCAGCACGGGGTAGTTCAGCAGGCCGGCCGGGATACTTTCGAAACGCTGCGACTTATCTTTGAACTGCGTCATCCGCTCCAGCTCACCGATCGGCGTGATCGTGTTAAGCAGCCACTGGAGCTCGCAATGCTCAGGGACGTGCGACTGCACGAACAGGACCGCGCGCTCCGGGTCGATACCCGAGGCGAGCAGCCCCACCGCCATGTCCCGCGTCCGCTGCGCCAGACCGGCCTGGTCGTACTTGCCCGTGATGGCGTGCAGATCCACCACGCAGAAGATGCAGTCGTAGCTCTGCTGCAGGGTGACCCAGTTCTGCACCGCCCCCAGCCAGTTGCCGATATGCAGCTCGCCGGACGGCTGGATTCCCGAGAATATGCGTGGCATGGGCCCAACATACCCGGTTCCACGGAGGGCAGCAAGATAGTGTCGGCCTTGGACTTACTCCATTTGGCCAAGTCCGCCGCCGAGGCGGGGGCCGGTTACCTGCGGGGCGTGGAGCGGCCGGCCGATCCGAGTGGCTGGCGCCCCAAGGGTGCCCGGGACTTCGTGACCGAGGTAGACCGCACCGCGGAACGCATCGTGGCGGACGTCCTGCTGGCCGCCGAGCCGGGCAGCCGGATCGTGGGCGAGGAGCTGACCCCCGAGCCGGCCGAGGGCGGGCTGGTGTGGATCGTCGACCCGCTCGACGGCACGACCAACTTTTTGCACGATTTTCCGGCCTATGCGGTGTCGGTAGCGGCCGTCGTGGACGGCGAACTTCAAGCCGGGGTGGTGGTGCAGGTGCCGCGCCACGAGGTGTACGCCGCCTCCAAGGGCGGTGGAGCCTGGCAGGGCGATCGACGGCTGTCCGTCTCAACCATCGCCGACCCGTCATTCGCCCTGATCGGCACCGGCTTCCCGTTCAAGGACACGTCGCGACTGAGTGAGTATCAGGCCCAGTTCGCCCGCGTCGCAGCTCGGACGAGCGGCATCCGGCGGCCCGGATCCGCCGCCCTCGACTTGGCCGACGTCGCCGCTGGTCGCTTCGATGCCTTCTGGGAGCAGCGGTTGTCGGCGTGGGACATCGCGGCGGGCATTCTGCTGGTCCGCGAGGCGGGTGGCGTGGTGACGGACTTCGCCGGCCGCCACGTGGGCGCGGAGCACACCGCTCTGTGCGCGGGCAATCCGAGCGATGCACGCCTGGCTGCTCGAGATGCTGGCCTCGTAGCGCAGATGTCGCTTACCACGAAGGCACAGAGGGGCACCGCGACCGCATGACGCAGACACCCCAGCCGGATAGTGTGTTGCAGGACTGGATCGCCGCGCTCGCGGCGCCCACGGTCGCCCCCGCCGGTGGGGCGGCGGCCGCGCTGGCGGGAGCGCTCGCGGCCGCGCTGGCGCAGATGGTGGCCGGACTCACCGCCGCGCGCCCGCGGTACGTCGCGGTGCACGAGGAGGCCGCCCGCGTCGCGGAGCACGCCGATCGCCTTCGGTCCGAGATGCTGTCGATCGCCTCGCGCGACGCGGAGGCCTTCGCCGGCTTCACCACCGCCCTGGCGCTGCCGGCGGGCACCGGCGAGGAGCGCCAAGCCCGCGAGCGCGCCAAGGCCGAGGCGCTCCGTGCCGGCGCCGATGTGCAGCTGGACCTGATGCGGAGGTTGGTCGCCGTGGCCGATCTGGCGGAGGCGATGGCGCAACGCGGCCTCGCTTCGGCACTGGGCGACGCGGCAACGGCGGCGTTCCTGGCCGCCGCGGGAGCCCGGAGCGCGTATTGGGCCGTGCGGAGCAACCTGCAGCACGCCGCCGACAAGACGTCAGCCGAGCGGGCGACGACGGTGGCGAGAGACCTGCTGGAGCGGGTGGAGACGGTCGAGCGACGGGTGCGGCAGCTGCTGTCGCAGCGGATCCCGTGACCCGGGGAGGTCGGGTCAGGCGGCGGTGAGGATCCTCGGCCCGTTGGCGGTAACGGCGATCGTGTGCTCGAAGTGCGCGGAGAGGCTGCCGTCCGCGGTGACGACGGTCCACTTGTCGCCCAATGTCCTGGTGGCGGGGCTGCCGATCGTGATCATCGGCTCGATGGCGAGCGTCATCCCTTCGAGCAGGCGGGGCCCGCGCTTGGGGCTGCCGTAGTTGGGCACCTGCGGCTCCTCGTGGAACCGCGTGCCGATCCCGTGGCCCACCAGCTCCCGCACGACACCGTAGCCCGCGCCCTCGGCCACGGTCTGGACCGCGTGTCCGATGTCGCCCACGTGGTTCCCCACCCTGGCTTGTCCGATCCCCGCCACCAGGCACTCCTGCGTCACCGCGAGCAGCCGCTCCGCCTCGGGGCTGATCTCGCCCACCGCGAGGGTCGTGGCGGAGTCGGCGTGCAGGCCTTCGAGCTGCACGCCGACGTCGACGCTCACGATGCTCCCCGCGCCCAGGACCCGCTTGGCGGACGGGATGCCGTGCACGATCTCGACGTCGATCGACGTGCAGAGGGTCTTGGGGAAGCCGTAGAGGCCCTTGAACGACGGCGTGGCGCCGTCGTAGCTCCGGATGAAGCGCTCGGCGGCCGCGTCCAGGTCCTCGGTCGAAAGGCCGGGCCGGATGATCTCGCGCATGTGCGCCAGCGTGCCCGCCACGATCCGCCCCGCCCGGGCCATCGTCTCGATCTCCCTAGGGGACTTGAGCGTGATCATGCTACCGCCCGACAGCCTCGCGAACGCGCGCGGCGATCTCATCCACCGAGCCGATGGCCGGAATCCGGCGGACCGGCCGGCGCTCGTCGTACCAGGCGAGCAGCGGTGCGGTCTGGTCGCGGTAGGCCTTGAGCCGTGTGGCCACCGCCGCGGGATCGTCGTCGGCGCGGTGCTCCGCCGTGCGGCGGCGCTCCAACCGCGAGAGAATTTCCTGGTCGGTCACGTCGAAGAACAGCACGGCATCCATGCGACGTCCCTTGTCCGCGAGGATGCGCTCCATCCCCTCGGCCTGCGGGACGGTGCGCACCACGCCGTCGAAGATCACGCCCTTGGCCGCTTCCGGCTTGGCGAGCTCCTCGCGCACCACGCCGAGGATGATCTCGTCGCTCACCAGGTGGCCGGCTTCCATGACCGCCTTGGCCTGCAAACCGAGCGGCGTGCCGCGTTTGACCGCGTCACGGAGCAGGTCGCCGGTCGCGAACTTCGGCAGTCCCAGTGACTCGGCCAGCAGCGCGCCTTGGGTGCCCTTGCCGGCACCGGGAGGGCCCATCAGGAGGATGTCCATGAGTCCTTGTGGTCATTGAGAGACGGAGAGGACGGAGACGACGGAGAGGACGGAGAGGACCAACCTGCTTGAAGCCGGCTTCCCCTTTCCGTCCTCTCCGTCCTCTCCGTCCTCTCCATCCTGTCTACATGTACCGCTGCTGGCGCCCCCGGAACTTGACCCGACCGGTCTTCATGAAGCCGTCGTACTTCCGCAGCGTCCGATGCTGCTCGATCTGGGCGATCGTGTCGAGCAGCACGCCGACCACGATCAGCACCGAGGTTCCGCCGAAGCCCTGGTTGGGGATCCCGAGCCCCTTGGACACCAGGATCGGCAGCAGCGCGATGCCGGCGAGGAACAGACCGCCGGGCAGCGTGATGCGCGCCAGCACGCCGTCGATGTAGTCCGCGGTGCTCGCGCCCGGCTTCACGCCGGGGATGAACCCGCCCTGCTTCTTCAGGTTCTCCGCCAGGTCGACCGAATTGAAGATGATCGACGTGTAGAAGTAGCTGAACAGCAGGATCAGCACGGCGAACGTCAGATCGTACGGCAGGTCGCCGGGCTGGAAGAAGCTGGCGATCTCGGTCAGGACCGGGTTCTTGGTGAAGCTCGCGATCGTGCCGGGGACGATGATGATCGTCTGGGCGAAGATGATCGGCATCACGCCGGCGGTGATGAGCCGGATCGGGATGAAGGTCTTCTGGCCCTCGCGGATCCGGCCGCGGCCCATGACCTTGCGCGGAATCTGGATGGGGATCCGCCGCGCGGCGATGGTCATCGCCACCACGGCCGCGATCACCGCGACGAGGATGGCCATAAAGAGCAGCACGCCCGGCCCGCTCACCACGCCGCTCCGGATGAACTGGACCAGCTGGAGCGCGCCCGGCCAGAGCCGCTCGAGGATCGAGAAGGTGATGAGCAGGCTCATCCCGTTCCCGATGCCGCGCTCGGTGATCTGCTCGCCCAGCCACATGACGAAGATGGCGCCGGTGGTGAGCGTCACGACCATGATGAGGCGGGACGCGAGACCGGGACTGGCGATGGCGCCCGGGATCGACTCGGTGAACAGCGCGAAGGTGTACGCTTGGGACAGCGCGATGAACACGGTGAGATACCGCGTCCACTGGGTGATCTTCTTCTTGCCCTCCTCGTCCTTCTGCATCTTGCCGATCGAGGGCGCGACACCGCCGGCCAGCTGGAAGATGATGGACGCGGAGATGTATGGCATGATGCCGAGCGCGAACACCGTGGCCCGGGACAGACCGCCGCCCAGAGCGTCGTACAATCCGAAGAACCCGGCGGCGGCGGAGTTCCGGATGAAGTCGGCCAGCGCGGTGACGTTCACCCCCGGCGCGGCGATGTGGGCACCGACCCGGTAGATGACCAGCGCGAGCAGCGTGAAGAGCAGCTTGCGCTTGAGTTCGTCGTCGATAGCCAGCGCGGGGACGCGTGGTGCGGTCACTTACCCCTCGATCTTGCCGCCGGCCGCCTCGATCTTCGCGCGCGCCGATGCGGACAGGGACACGCCACGAACGGTGTAGGCCCGGTCGGCGTCACCGGTGCCCAGGAGCTTCACGGGAACGTCCGGCTTCCCGATCAGTCCGGAGGAATATAGCGTCTCGGGACTCACCTCGGTCGTGCTCACCTTCTTGAGCTGCGACAGGTTGACCGGCTGGTTCTCCACCCGGAACGGGTTGGTGAAGCCGCGCTTGGGCAGCCGCCGGTACATCGGCATCTGGCCGCCCTCGAAGCCCGGGTTCGTGCCGCCGCCGGTGCGAGCCTTGTGACCCTTGTGCCCCTTGCCCGCCGTCTTGCCGAGCCCGGAGCCGGGCCCGCGGCCGACGCGCTTGCGCGTCTGGGTCGAGCCCCGGGCGGGCGACAGGTTGGACAGGGTGATCGTCTTGTCGGCCATCACTTCTCCTCAGCCGGCGTCACCTCGACGAGGTGGCGCACCTTGTACAGCATGCCGCGGGCGGATGCCGTGTTCTTGAGATGCACCACCTGCTGGTGGTGCCGGAGACCGAGGGCGCGCAGCGTCCGCCGCATGGTTTCCGGATGCCCGATCGCCGAGCGGATCTGCTTGACCGCGATCGTGGCCGCGGCCTGCTCGCTGGGCACCTCGGCGGCGTGATACTCGGGGCCCTGACGGCCCACGACGGGATTGCGACCCATGTCAGCCTTCCTGCCGGGGCTTGTAGGCGATCTGGTCCAGCTCGACTCCCCGCTCGCGCGCCACCTGCCGCGCGCTTACCAGCTGGCTCAGGCCGTTCATCGTGGCGCGCACCATGTTGTGCGCGTTCGACGAGCCCAGGCTCTTGGTCAGGATGTCGGTGATGCCGGCGCACTCGAGCACCGCCCGCACCGGCCCGCCGGCGATGACACCGGTACCGGTGGCGGCGGGCTTGAGCAGCACCCGACCCGCGCCGTGCTGGCCCACCACCTCGTGGGGAATGGTCGAGCCGGTCTTGGGCAGCTCCACCATCGAGCGCTTGGCCGCGTCGACGGCCTTGCGGACCGCCTCACTGACCTCGTTGGCCTTGCCGGTGGCGATGCCCACCTTGGTCTTGCCGTCGCCCACGGCCACGAGGGCGTTGAACGAGAACCGCCGGCCACCCTTCACGACCTTGGCCACGCGGTTGATGGCGATCACGTTCTCGACGTGGTCGCTCTGGTGCTCGCGGTCGCCCCGGTCGCGACGCGGGCCGCCACGACCGCTCCGGTCGCCGCCTTGACCACCGCCGCGCCCCCCGCGCCCGCGCGCCCGGTCGCCGCCCGCGGGCCGCTCACCGCCGACCCGCTCGGCGACCCGCTCGGCGACCGCCGGGGCCTCGCTCGGGGTTCCGGTCTGGGCCGAGGTGCCTTCGGCGCCTGCGCCCGTCGTCTCATCAGCCATTTAGAACTCCAATCCGCCTTCGCGTGCGCCGTCGGCGACGGCCTGCACGCGACCATGGTAACGGTAGCCGGCGCGGTCGAACACCACCCGGGTCACCCCCGCCGCCTTCGCCTTCTCGGCCAGCAACTTGCCCACCGCCTTGCCGCGGGCCACCTTGCCCTTGCCGTCGCCCTCGACCGCGAGACCTTCGGCGGTGTCGCCCACGCCCAGCAAGGTGACACCGAGGTCGTCGTTGACGAGCTGGGCGTAGATGTGCTTGAGCGAGCGGAAGACCACCAGGCGCGGCCGCTCCGCCGTCCCGGCCACCTTCTGACGGACACGGAGGTGGCGGCGGTAGCGTAGCTGCGTGCGGCCCTTCGGCGCGTGAATGGTGCGCATGGCTTACTTGGCTCCTGTCTTGCCGGCCTTGCGCCGGACCTGCTCACCCTGGTAGCGGATGCCCTTCCCCTTGTAGGGCTCGGGCGGTCGCACGTTGCGAAGCTCGGACGCGACCTGGCCGACGACTTCCTTGTCGGCGCCCTCGATCTTCACCACCGTGTTGTTCTCGACCGAGATCTTGATCCCCTTGGGCGCCTCGTACTTGACCGGGTGCGAGAACCCGACGATGAGGTTCACGCCGTAGGGCTTCGCCTCGGCCTTGTAGCCCACGCCTTGGATCTCGAGCGTGCGGCTGAATCCCTTCGACACGCCGTCCACCATGTTCTGCACCAGGGTGCGCGTGAGCCCGTGCAGGGCCTTGTGCTTCTTCTCCTCGCTCGGCCGGGCCACGGTGAAGGTTCCGTCGACCACCGCGACCTGCATCTCGGGGTGGAGCGTGCGGCGCAGCTCGCCTTTGGGACCCTTGACCGAGACGGTGTTGCCCTGGAGGTCGAGGGTGACGCCCTTGGGCACCGCCACCGGCTTCTTACCGATCCGCGACATCGTGCCTCCTACCAGACGACGGCGAGCAGCTCGCCGCCCAGGTTCGCGCTCCGCGCCTCGCGGTCGGTCATCAGACCCTTGGGGGTCGAGACGATCGCCATGCCGAGCCCGTTCTTGACTCGGGGCAGCTCGCGGCACTTCACGTACCGCCGGAGGCCGGGAGTCGAGACGCGCCGCAGCTCGCGGATGACCGGGAGCTCGTTGTGGTACTTGAGGTACAGGCGCAGGACGCCGTGTGCCCCGTCATCGAGGATCTTGTAGTCCGCGATGTAGTGGTTGTCCCGCAGCAACCGGGCGACGTCCGACTTCAGCTTGCTCACCGGCATGTCTACGCGCCGATGGCCCGCCGAACAGGCGTTCCGGATGCGGGTGAGCATATCCGCGACGGGATCTGTCAGGCTCATTCCCTTGTCCCCTTACCAGCTGGCCTTGCGCACGCCCGGGATTTCTCCCCTCAGGGCGAGCTCACGGAAACAAATACGGCAGAGGCCGAACTTCCGCAGCACGGCGCGGCTGCGACCGCAGCGCTGGCAGCGGCGCACCGCGCGCACCTTGAACTTCGGTGTGCGCTTGGCTCTCTCGATCCACGAAGTCTTTGCCATGTTACGCCACCCTCTGAGGTGTCTCGCCGCGGAACGGCCAACCGAGCTCGCGCAGGAGCGCCATCGCCAGGTCGTCACGGTCGGTCGACGTGACGATCGTGATGTCCATCCCGTGGATCTTCTCGACCTTGTCGTAGTCGATCTCGGGGAAGATCATCTGCTCCTTGATGCCGAACGTGTAGTTGCCCCGCCCGTCGAAGCTCCGGTTGGGGAGCCCGCGGAAGTCGCGGATGCGGGGGATCGCCAAGGTGATGAAGCGGTCCAGGAACTCGTACATCCGCGCCCGACGGAGGGTCACCGTGGCGCCGACCGGCATGCCGGCCCGGAGCCCGAAGTTGGCGATCGCCTTCTTGGCACGGGTGACGACGGCATGCTGGCCGGTGATCATCCCCAACTCCTCCACCGCGGCCTCGAGCTGCTTCGGGTTCTTGCCCGCGTCGCCCATGCCGATGTTGAGCACGACCTTCACCACCCGCGGCACCTGGTGCGGGTTGGGCAGACCGAAGTCCTTCTGGATCTTGGCCCGCACGCTCTTCTCGTAGAACTCCTGCAGCCGCGGCGTGCCCTCGGCGCCCTTGGGCGCGTGGTCCACGGCGCCGGCGGGAGCCTTGTCCTTCTTGCCCTTGGCGGGTGCGTCCTGCGACGCGCCCTTCTTCGGCGCCTTCGGCGCCTTCTCGGTCGTCTCGGCCATCGTTACCGGTTCCTCGGAATCGACTGATCCGACTTGACGGCGATCCGCTCCACCGTGCCGTCCGCGTCCCGGCGGCGCCGGATCCGGGTCGGCTCACCGCTCTTGGGGTCGAGCAGCATCGCCTTCGAATGATGGATCGGCGCCGGGAACTCGACGATCCCGGACTCCGTCGTCTGCGTCGCGCGGCGGTGCCGCTTGACGATGTTCACGCCTTCGATCGTCACCCGGCCGGTCTTGGGGTGCACGCGGAGAACGCGCCCCTGCTTGCCCTTGTCGTCGCCCGAGATCACCTGCACCGTGTCACCCTTGGTGAGGTGCAGGCGCTGGCGCACCGGCGCCTGATGGCGGACGCGCTTGGCCTTCTTGTAGACGAGCGGCTTCATGCTACAGCACCTCCGGCGCGAGCGAGACGATCTTCATGTACCGCTTCTCGCGCAGCTCGCGGGCGACGGGCCCGAAGATACGGGTGGCCCGCGGCTCGCCGTTGTCGGTGATCAGCACGGCGGCGTTCTCGTCGAACCGGATGTAGGAGCCGTCCTTGCGCCGGGTCTCCTTGGCCGTCCGCACGATGACCGCCTTGGCCACGTCGCCCTTCTTCACCTGGCCCGTGGGGATGGCGTCTTTGATCGCCACTACCACGATGTCGCCCAGCCCGGCGTAGCGGCGCTTGCTGCCGCCGAGCACGCGGATGACGAGCGCGCGGCGGGCGCCCGAGTTGTCCGCGATCCGGAGAATCGATTCCTGTTGGACCATGGCTACTTGGCCCTTTCGACGACTTCGGTGACGCGCCAGGACACCGTCTTGGCCAGCGGCCGGGTCTCCATGATCCGGACGGTGTCGCCGGCGCGGGCGGCGCCCTCACCCTCGACGTTCCGGGCCTTCACCTTCTTGGTCCGGGTGACCTGCTTGCCGTAGACCGGGTGCGCGTACCGGCGCGTGAGCGAGACGGTGACCGTCTTGTTCATCTTGTCGCTGGTGACGACGCCTGTCCGGACCTTGCGGCGGGCGCGGCCCGCGGTCTGGGACTGCTGCTGCTCAGCCATTGGTTGCCTTCTCCCGCAGGATCGTTTGCAGCCGCGCGATGTCGCGCCGGAGCGCGCGGAACCGCATCGGGTTCTCGATCGACTCGGTGGCGGAGCGGAAGCGCAGGTTGAAGCGCTCGGTCACGAGCTCCTCCAGCTTGCTCTTCACGTCGTCCACCGACATCTCCCGGATCTCGTTCGCCTTCATCGCTCAGACCTCCTCGCGCCGGATGAAGCGCGTCTTGACCGGCAGCTTGGCGGAGGCCAGCGCCAGGGCCTTCTTGGCGAGGTCCTCGCTGATCCCCTCGATCTCGAACATCACCCGGCCCGGCTTCACCACGGCGACCCAGCCCTCGGGGTTGCCCTTACCCTTGCCCATGCGGGTCTCGGCCGGCTTCTTGGTGATCGGCTTGTCCGGGAAGATCCGGATCCACACCTTGCCGCCGCGCTTCATCTCGCGCGTCATCGCCACGCGCGAGGCCTCGATCTGCCGGTTGGTGACCCACCCCGGCTCCAGGCTCATCAGCCCGAACTCGCCGAACGCCACCGTGTTGCCCCGGTGGGCGATGCCCTTGGTCCGGCCCTTGAACGTCTTGCGGAACTTGATTCGCTTCGGCGCGAGCATCGGCCTCAGGCTCCCGTGCTATAGGTGCGGCCGGAGACGTCCTCGATCACCTCGCCCTTGAAGATCCAGACCTTGATCCCGATCGTGCCGTAGGTCGTCTTCGCGGTGCTGGTGGCGTAGTCGATGTCCGCCCGCAGCGTGTGCAGGGGCACCCGCCCCTCGTGGTACCCCTCGGTCCGCGCGATCTCGGCGCCGCCCAGGCGGCCCGCCGCGCGCACCTTGATGCCCTGCGCGCCCATCCGCATGGCGCTCTGCACCGCGCGCTTCATGGCGCGGCGGAACGAGATGCGCTGGGTGAGCTGGTGGGCGATGTTGTCGCCGACGAGCTGCGCCGAGAGCTCCGGCCGCTTGATCTCCTCGACGTTGATCGCCGCTTCCTTGCCGGTGAGCTGGGCGAGCTCGTCGCGGAGCTTGTCCACTTCGGCGCCGCGCTTCCCGATCACCACGCCCGGCCGGCCGGTGTGCACCGTGATGGTGACCTTGCCCGGCCGCCGCTCGACGTCGATCTGCGCGATGGCCGCGTGGCCCAGCCGCGTCTTCAGGTACTTCCGGATCAGCTCGTCTTCCTTGAGCAGCGCCGGCATGTCCTTGGTGGCGAACCACCGGGACGAGGACTGCTTGACGATGCCGAGCCGGAGCCCGATCGGATGCGTCTTCTGTCCCATTACTCGCTCTCCCTGGATTCCACGTGGATCTCCACGTGGCTCGTCCGCTTCCGGATCGGCGTCGCGCGGCCCTGCGCGGCGGCGGTGAAACGCTTGAGCGGCGCGCCCCCGTTCACGATCGCCTTGGAGACCACCAGCGCGTCCGGGTCGAAGCGCTCGTTGTCCTTGAGCGCCTTCTGCTCCGCGTTGGCCACCGCCGACTTGAGTGTCTTGGCGATCTGCTTGGCCGCGAGCTTCTTGTTGAACTTGAGGATCGCGTACGCCTCGTTCACGTCCTTGCCGCGAATGAGGTCGATCACGAGCCGCATCTTCCGGGGCGACTGGCGCACCAGCCGCTGAATCGCATGGCCGCTCATGGTTACTCCGGCTTGGCCTTCTTGTCCGCCACGATCTTGCCGCTGTGCCCGCGGAAGAGCCGCGTGGGCGCGAACTCGCCCAGCTTATGGCCGACCATGTTCTCGGTCACGTACACCGGGACGAACTTGTTCCCGTTGTGCACCGCGAAGGTGTGGCCCACGAACTCGGGCAGGATGGTGCTCGCCCGGCTCCAGGTCTTGACCACGCGCTTCTCGTTCCGGCTGTTGAGGACCTGCACCTTCGTCATCAGCGCATCCTGGACGAAGGGGCCCTTCTTCACGCTGCGCGCCATTACTGAGTCGCCTTCCCGCGCTTCCGACCGCGCACGATGAGCTTGGTGGACGCCTTCTTGGGGTGCCGGGTCTTCTTGCCCTCGACCTTGCCCCAGGGGCTCGTCGGCGGACGGCCGCCCGAGCTCTTGCCTTCGCCGCCGCCCAGCGGGTGGTCGACCGGGTTCATCGCCACGCCACGGACCTTGGGCCGCTTGCCGAGCCAGCGGCTCTTGCCGGCCTTGCCGACCGACAGCAGCTCGTGCTCCGCGTTGCCGACCTCGCCGATGGTGGCGAGGCAGCGGCCGTGCACCAGCCGCATCTCGGTCGAGCGGAGCCTGAGGGTCACGTACTCGCCTTCCTTGGCCACGACCTGCGCGCTCGACCCCGCGGTCCGGGCGAGCTGGCCGCCCTTCCCGATCTTGAGCTCGATGTTGTGCACCGTCGTGCCGAGCGGGACTTCCGACAGCGGGAGCGCGTTGCCGGTCCGGCTGTCCGAGCCCGGCCCCGAGATCACCACGTCGCCCTGGTGGAGCCCCTTGGGGTGCAGGATGTACCGCTTCTCGCCGTCGGCATAGACGATGAGCGCGATGCGGGCGCTCCGGTTCGGATCGTACTCGATCTCGCTGACCTTGCCCGGGATCCCGAACTTGTTCCGCTTGAAGTCGATCTTCCGGTACTGGCGCTTGTGTCCGCCGCCCCGGTGCCGCGAGGTCAAATGGCCCTGGTTGTTGCGGCCGCCGGACTTCTTCATCGGCTCGAGCAGCGACTTCTCGGGCGTCATGCGGGTGATCTCGTCGAACCCGCTGACCGACTTGAAGCGCGTGGCGGCCGTCATCGGCCGGAATTG
This sequence comes from uncultured Gemmatimonadales bacterium, assembly GCA_963697755.1. GTDB lineage: Bacteria > Gemmatimonadota > Gemmatimonadetes > Gemmatimonadales > GWC2-71-9 > CAVVWJ01. The sequence goes on from CAVOPE010000001.1 coordinate 553,713, forward strand.
ACGGATGCTCATCTCAGCCCTCGAACACGGCGATCGAGTCGCCGTCCTTGAGCGTGACGATCGCCTTCTTCCAGCGCGGCGTCGTCCCGCGGGAGCGGCCACGGGTGACCGCGTGGCGGCGCATCTGCATCGTGCGCACGCCCGTGGCCGTGACCCCGAACAGCTTCTGGAGCGCATCCCGGATCTGGTACTTGTTGGCCTCGGGGTGCACCTCGAAGGTGTACACCTTGCCGGTCTGGTAGGCGGCCGAGCTCTTCTCGGTCACCACCGGACGGACGATGATCTGGTGCAGCGCGGGCATTATTTGCTCCCCTTCTTCTTCGGCTTCGGGGCCGCCTTCTTGGCCGGCTTGGCTGCCTTGGCGGCTTTCTTCGCTGCCTTGGCCGTGCTCTTCTTGGCGGCCTTGGCCTTGGTGGCCGACTTCTTCGCGGCCTTGGCCTCGGTCTTCTTGGCGGTCTTGGCCGGCTTGGCGGCCTTCGCCGGCTTCGCGACCGCCCGCTTCGGCGCCTTGGCCACCGGCTCCTCGGGCTCGTCGGGCAGCGGCTCGGGGACGACGCCGGTGAACGCGCCCTCCTCGATCACCACGGCGTCCGACCAGAGGATGTCGTAGGCCGACGCTTCGGCGTACGGCAGGACCTCGACCGACGGGATGTTCCGGCCGCTCAGGTAGACCGCCTCGTTGGACACGGTCGTGAGCACGAGCACCTTGCGGCCGTCCAGACCCAGGCTCGCCAGCAGCCCCGCCAGCCGCGCCGTCTTGGGCCCGCGGAACGCGAACCGCTCGACCACGTGGAGCGCACCTTCACGGGCGCGCGCGTTGAGCGCGCTCTTCCGCGCGAGCTGCTTCACCTTGCGCGGGATGTCGGTCCGGTAGTCCCGCGGGATCGGGCCGAACACGATGCCGCCGCCGCGCCAGTGCGGCGCCCGGGTCGAGCCCTGCCGCGCGCGGCCGGTGCCCTTCTGCTTCCAGGGCTTCTGGTTGCCGCCCGAGACGAAGCTCCGGGTCTTGGTCTTGGCGGTGCCCTGACGCTGATTGTTCAGGAACACCTTCACGGCCTGATGCAGCACCGGCTCGTTCACGGTGCCGTCGAAGTAGTCTTCCGGCAGCGAGAACGCATTGTCGCGCTTGGCGCCGGCCGAGCTGTAGTACTGGGCCTCAATCATGACGGCTCGGGCCTCCCTGCTTGGCCACGGTGACGATGCCGTTCTTGGCGCCGGGGATGGCGCCCCGGACGAACAGCAGATTCCGCTCGGCGTCGACCTTCACCACGGTCAGGCCGAGCTCGGTGTGCCGCGCGGCGCCCATGTGGCCGGGCATCCGCTTCCCCTTGATGACGCGCGACGGGTCGGTGCCCGGGCTGATCGAGCCCGGCTTCCGGTGCCGCGTGTTGCCGTGGGTGGCGGGACCGCCGCCGAAGCCATGGCGGTGCACCACGCCCTGGAAGCCGCGGCCCTTGGTGGTGCCGGTGACCTTCACCAGCTCGCCGGCGGCGAAGATGTCCACCTTGACCTCGGCGCCGGGCGCGGGGGCCTCACCGTTGAGGCCGAACACGCGCAGCACCTGCGGCGCGGCGTCGAGCCCCGCCTTCTTGGCATGGCCCAGCTCGGCCTTGGTCGTGCGCGTCGCGCGGCGGGCGCCGAAGCCCAGCTGCACGCCGCCCTCCCGCACCTGCACCACGCGGCAGGGGCCTGCCTCGATCACCGTCACCGGCACCGCGGTGCCGTCTTCCGCGAAGACCCGGGTCATCCCGAGCTTGCGGCCGATCAGTCCAGTCGTCATCAGTAGGATCCGCCTATTCGACCTTGATCTCGACGTCGACCCCCGCCGGGAGGTCGAGCTTGGTCAGCGCGTCCATGGTCTGCGGCCGCGAGTCGTTGATGTCCAGCAGGCGCTTGTGCGTGCGCAGCTCGAACTGCTCACGGCTCTTCTTGTCGACGTGCGGGCTCCGGAGCACCGTCCACCGCTCGGTCTTGACCGGCAGCGGGATCGGGCCCGACACCTGCGCGCCGGTCTTCTCGGCGGTGCGTACGATGTCCGCCGCGGCCTGGTCGAGCACGACGTGGTCGAAGGCCTTGAGACGGATGCGAATCCTCTGAGCCATGGCAGTCCTCTCCGTTACTTCAGGATCTTGGTGACGACGCCGGCGCCCACGGTGCGCCCGCCCTCGCGGATGGCGAACCGCAGCCCCTCGTCCATCGCGATCGGCGTGATCAGCTCGATCGTCATCTGGATGTTGTCCCCCGGCATCACCATCTCCACCCCCGCCGGCAGCTCCACCGACCCCGTCACGTCCGTGGTCCGGAAGTAGAACTGCGGCCGGTACCCCTTGAAGAACGGCGTGTGCCGCCCCCCCTCTTCCTTCGTCAGCACGTACACCTCGGCCTCGAAGTGCGTGTGCGGCGTGATGCTCCCCCCCTTGGCCAGCACCATCCCCCGCTCGATCTCGTGCTTCTCCACCCCCCGGAGCAGCAAGCCCACGTTGTCGCCCGCCTGCCCCTGGTCCAGCAGCTTGCGGAACATCTCCACCCCCGTCACCACCGTCTTCTTCGCGCTGTTGAACCCCACCACCGCCACCTCTTCCCCCACCTTCACCACCCCGCGCTCGATCCGGCCCGTCGCCACCGTGCCCCGGCCCGTGATCGAGAACACGTCCTCCACCGGCATCAGGAACGGCTTGTCCGTCTCCCGCACCGGCTCCGGGATGTAGCTGTCCAGCGCCGTGTACAGCTCGTCCATCTTGGCCAGCCACTCCGCCTGCCCCGCGATCGCCCCCGTCGCCGAGCCCCGGATCACCGGCGTGTCGTCCCCCGGGAACTCGTACTGGCTCAACAGCTCCCGCACCTCCAGCTCCACCAGGTCCAGCAGCTCGGCATCGTCCACCAGGTCGCACTTGTTCAGGAACACCACCACCGACGGCACGTTCACCTGCCGCGCCAGCAGGATGTGCTCCCGGGTCTGCGGCATCGGCCCGTCGGTCGCACTCACCACCAGGATCGCCCCGTCCATCTGCGCCGCCCCCGTGATCATGTTCTTCACGTAGTCGGCGTGCCCCGGGCAGTCCACGTGCGCGTAGTGCCGCTTCGAGGTCTCGTACTCCACGTGGCTCGTCGCGATGGTCAGGATCTTGGTCGCGTCCCGCCGCCCCTGCGACTCACTCGCCTTGGCCACCTCGTCGTAGGGCACGTACTTCGTCCCCCACCCCTTGTCCGCCGACACCTTCGTCAGCGCCGCCGTCAGCGTCGTCTTCCCATGGTCCACGTGCCCGATCGTCCCCACGTTCACGTGCGGCTTGGTGCGCTCGAATTTGGCCTTGGCCATGTCGCGTCGTCCTGGTCCGTGTGAGTCAAATGTTAGGTCGGCCGCCTACTTCTGCGCCTTGGTGATGATCTGCTCCGCGATGTTCTTCGGCACTTCCTCGTAATGGTCGAACTGCATCGTGTACACCGCGCGCCCCTGCGTCATGCTGCGTAGCGTGGTGGAGTACCCGAACATCTCGGCCAGCGGCACGTCGGCCGCGACCACCTGCGCGTCGCCGCGCTGGGTCATGCCGCCGATCTTGCCTCGGCGGCTCGAGAGATCGCCGATGACGTCGCCGAGAAAGTCCGACGGCGTCACGACCTCGACCTCCATGACCGGCTCGAGCAGGACGGCGCCGGCCTGCCGCGCGCCCTCCTTGATGGCCATCGAGCCGGCGATCTTGAACGCCATTTCCGAGCTGTCCACGTCGTGGTAGCTGCCGAAGGTGAGCGTGGCCTTCACGTCCACCATCGGGTAGCCGGCCAGCACGCCGTTCTCGAGCGCCTCGCGGATGCCCGCCTCGACCGGCTTGATGAACTCCCGGGGGATCACGCCGCCGACGATCTTGTCCTCGAACACGAAGCCCGCGCCCGGCTCGGTCGGCTCCACGTCGATGACGACGTGGCCGTACTGGCCCTTGCCGCCGCTCTGCCGGATGAACTTCCCTTCGACGTCCTTCACCTTCCGCCGGATGGTCTCCCGGAAGGCCACCTGCGGCTTGCCGACGTTGGCCTCGACCTTGAACTCCCGCTTCATCCGGTCGACCAGGATCTCGAGGTGCAGCTCGCCCATGCCGGCGATGATCGTCTGCCCGGTCTCGGCATCGGAGCGCACCCGGAACGTCGGGTCCTCCTCCTGGAGCTTCTGCAGCGCGATGGCCAGCTTGTCCTGGTCGGCCTTGGTCTTGGGCTCGATGGCGACGTCGATGACCGGGTTCGGGAACTTCATCGCCTCGAGGATGATCGGCTTGTCCTCGTCGCTCAGCGTGTCGCCCGTGCGGGTCTCCTTGAGGCCGATGGCCGCGCCGATGTCGCCGGCCAGGACCTCCTCGATCTCCTCCCGCTTGTTGGCGTGCATCTGGAGCAGGCGGCCGACGCGCTCCCGCTTGTCCTTGGTGCTGTTGTAGACGTAGCTGCCGCTCTTGAGCGAGCCCGAATAGACCCGGAAGAAGGTCAGCCGGCCCACGTACGGGTCGGTGGCGATCTTGAACGCGAGCGCGCTGAACGGCTCCTCGTCCGAGGCGCAGCGCTCGACGTGGGTGTCGTCGTGCAGCGGCAGATGGCCCTTGATCGGCGGGATGTCGACCGGGCTCGGCAGGTAGTCGATGACCGCGTCCAGCAGCGCCTGCACGCCCTTGTTCTTGAACGAGGCGCCGCACAGCACCGGGACGATCGCGCCCGACGTCGTGGCCTTCCGGATGGCGCGCTGAATCTCCTCGAACGAGAGCTCGGCGCCGCCGAGGTACTTCTCGAGCAGCTCCTCGTCGTGCTCCACCGCCGCCTCGATCACCTCGTGACGCGCCGCCTCGACCCGCTCGCGGTACGCCTCGGGCACCGGCATCTCGGTGAACGTCTTGCCCAGGGTCTCGTCGTCGAACACGGTCTCGACCCGCCGCAGCACGTCGATGTGGCCGGTGAACAGCTCGCCCGACCCGACCGGCAGCTGGAGCGGGTAGGCCTTCTTGGTCAGCCGGTCGCGGATCATGGCCAGGCAGCGGTCGAAGTCCGCGCCGACCCGGTCCATCTTGTTGGCGAAGATGATGCGCGGCACGCCGTACCGGTCGGCCTGGCGCCAGACGGTCTCGGTCTGGGGCTCGACGCCGGCGACGGAGTCCAGCAGCGTGACGGCACCGTCGAGCACGCGGAGCGAGCGCTCCACCTCGACCGTGAAGTCCACGTGGCCCGGCGTGTCGATGATGTTGATCCGGTACTGGGTGCCGTTCCGGACCCAGAAACAGGTCGTGGCAGCGGAGGTGATCGTGATCCCCCGCTCCTGCTCCTGCTCCATCCAGTCCATGGTGGCCGCGCCCTCGTGGACTTCACCGATCTTGTAGTTCTTGCCGGTGTAGTAGAGGATGCGCTCGGTCGTCGTCGTCTTCCCGGCATCGATGTGGGCCATGATGCCGATGTTGCGATAGCGGTCGAGCGTCGTTTGGCGAGCCATAGTGCGTTCGATATCCCAGTCTCTAGCGGCGAAACAGCTAACGAAAAAGCGGGGCGACCGACCCGGCCGTAGCCGGTGGTATCGCTCCGCGCACATCCGGGCACGAGGCCCAGGATGAGGGGTTCCAGAAGTTCCCCACGCGTTGTCTTTGGAGGATCAGAGGTGGCGGGGCCGCAGCGCCATGCCGTGGGCCGTCACGTGATCCGATGTCGCGTCTTGGCCGGCGTAAAACCGCCAAGCCTTGCAAAAGTAATGGCTTGAGCCCCAGTGTCAATCCCAAGATCAGGCCGACTCGAGGGCCCGTGGGGGCCATGGATTCGCCACCGCACGGTTGCCGATTGGCCGTCCAGCGGCGACCTCGCGCGGTCCCGAGGTCGGCCCGTGAAACAGCCCTGGGCGCGACTACGAGTGGGCGGCCGCGCGCAGCTGCGTGCAGCCATGCGTGGGGTGCGGATGCGGCGCCGGCGCGACCGCGGCCGACCGTCGGACCGTGAGCCACGCGACCGTCCCACCCGCCGCGCACAGCCCCGCCGACAGCAGCATGGCCCGGCCATAGCCTGCCACGAACATCGGCCCCTCCGCCATCTCGCGTCCACCGAGGCCCGCGGCGAGCGGGAGGACCGCGGTGCCCAGGAGGCCGGCCAAGCGGGCGGCCGCGTTGTTCACCGCCGAAGCGACCCCCGCCTCCCCATCGGGCACGGCGCCGAGCACCGCCGAAGTGAGCGGTGCCACCAGCGTGGCGAGCCCGAGCCCGAGGACCAGCAATCCGGGCAGGATACCGGTCAGGTACGCGGTGTCCTCCTGTATCCGGGCGAGCAGCAGGAGCCCGGCCCCCGCCACGAGCGACCCGACGGTCATCGGAATCCTGGCGCCGATCCGGATGCTGAGCCGTCCCGTCCAGCTCGATAGCGTGAGCATGAGCGCATTGAGCGGCAGGAGCGAGGCCCCGGCTCGCAGCGCATCATAGTCCAGGACGTTCTGCAGCATCAGGATGAAGAGGAAGAACCAGGCGCCCAACGCGGCGTAGACCAGCAGGGTGACCAGATTGGTGCCGCTGAACTGACGCGAGGCGAAGAGACCCAGGGGCAGCAGCGGATGCCGGACGCGCCGCTCGAGCAGGATGAATGCGACCAGAGCCAGCAGGCCCACGGCTCCGGCGCCGACGACTGGCGCCGTCAGGCCGTCTCGCGGCGCCCTCACCAGGGCCGCCGTCATCCCGCCCAACCCGAGTATCGCCAGCAGGGCGCCGGGATAATCCACCGTCACTGGCCGCGGCGGCGCGCGTCCAAGCGTCACGGCATCCGGCACTCGGCGGAACGCGATCAGCGCCGCGGCGAGCGCGACCGGGACCACGCCCGCGAACACCCACCGCCAGGAGATCTCGTCCACGAGCCAGCCGCCGAGCAGCGGGCCCAGGGCAGTCGAGACCGCGGACCACCCCGCCCATTGACCGATGGCGGCGCCCCGGTCCTCTTCGACGAACAGCTCGTCGAGCAGAGCCAGGCTGTTGGGCACGACCAACGCCCCGAACGCACCCTGGGCCAAGCGAGCGGCCAGCAGCGCGGCGCTGCTGCCGGCGACCGCGCAGAGCGCCGACGCGGCGCCGAAGCCGATCAGCCCGATCGCGAAGACGCGCGGCCGCGAGTAACGGTCGCCCAGCGAGCCGCCGAGCAGGATGAGCGCGCTCAACGGCAGCAGATACGCGTTCATCACCCACTGCAGCCCGTCGAAGCCGAGCGAGAACTCGCGCCCCAGCGCGGGGAGCGCCACCGTGGCCACGGTGCTCTCGAGGAAGACCGCGCCCGAGCCGAGGACTGCCGCCGCCAGCGTCCAGCGGCCGGCGGACGAGCGCAGGGCGATGCCGGAGCTCGTCAACTCAGCTCGATCCGGACCTGCAGGGCTCCTCCCTCGACGGAGAGGAGGTTGGCCAGCGTGCGATCGCCGTGTCGCCGGAAATGGAGTGAGACCCTCGAGTCGCCGACCGTCATGCCGCTCACCGTGAGCTCGTCGAGGAAATCGGGCAGGACGGGATTGCGCACGTGAAGCACGCGGGCCGGCGCCTCGGGGAACAGGCCGAGGGTCGCCTGGAGGATGAGGAAAAAGGCCGCGGAGGCCCACGCCTGCGGCGAGCAGCTCACCGGATAGCGCACGAGGCGCGCCCCCCGCTGCCGCTCCATGCCGCAGAACAGCTCAGGCAGCCGCTGGAACTCCGCGCTGATGGCCGCCTCGTGGAGCCCGCGGATCACCGGGAGCGCCTCGCGGGCCCGCCCATACAGGCCCATGCCGAAGATCACGAGGGCATTGTCGTGGGGCCAGACCGAGCCGTTGTGGTAGCTCATCGGGTTGTAGACGCGATGTCCCGCGGCCAGCGTGCGGATCCCCCAGCCGGAGAACAGCTCCGGGCCGAGCAGCCGCCGGGTGACCGATGCCGCCTGCTCGGGCGTCGGCACCCGGCTCCAGAGCAGATGACCCGCGTTCGAGGTGACGGTGGGCAGGGGGCGCTTGGCTCCATCCAGCGCCAGCGCGAACGTGCCCTCCTCCTCCAGCCAGAACCGCTCGCGAATGGCGTCACGCAAGGCGGCGGCTTCCTTGGCCAGCGTCGCCGCCCGCTCCGGTTGCCCGAATCGCGCGAACAGATCGGCCATTCGGACCTTCGCGTCGTATACGTAGCCCTGGACCTCGACCAGCGCGATCGGCGGCTCGGGCTGGCCGCCGTCGGGGAAGGACACGCCGTCGCCCGAATCCTTCCAGCCCTGGTTGATCAGGCCCTTCGCGCTCGTCCGCGCGTATTCGACGAAGCCGTCCCCGTCGGCGTCGCCGTAGTGGTCGATCCACGCCAGCGCCCGTTCCGCGTTCGGCATCAGCTCCGCGACTAGCGCGTCGTCGCCGGTCCAGCGCCAGGCCTCGTGCAGCAGCACCAGCCAGAGCGGGGTCGCGTCCACGGTGCCGAAGTAGGGCACGTGCGGGATTTCCCCGGCGCGGGCCATCTCGCCCCGGCGCAGCTCGTGGAGGATGCGGCCGGGCTGCTCCTCGGTGAACGGATCCTCTCGCACGCCCTGTCGGCGGGCCAGGTAACGCAGCGTGTCGCGGGCGATGCCGGGATTGTGCGCCAGCGTCTCGATCGCCGTGATGATGGAATCGCGGCCGAAGACGGTGGAGTACCAGGGGATGCCGGCGGACACCACATCCTCGCCGTCCACCTCCATGTAGAGGGCCCGGAGGTCGTCCGTCGCGCGCCGCAGCACGACATCGAACTTGGGGACGTCCGTGGTCCAGCGGCTCCCCGCCTGGCGCCAGGTGCGATAGTGACGCTCCACCGCCGCCCGTCGCTCGTTGAACGGGCGCCGCGACCCGGTGGGCGCTCCATCCGGCTCGTCGGGAAAGACATCCCATTCGAAGGAAAGGGGGACCTGGCTGGCCAGCGTGAAGTCCCATCGCGCGGTCTGGGCGGTCAGGAGATCGGGCGGCTGGAGGAACCGGACCACGCTGCCGATCGTCCGCCCATCGCGCCCGCGATAGCGGAAATGCAGCTGGTTGCCCTCGGGCTCGGGCGCGAAGAACTGGCCACGCGCCGCGCGGCGCCAGCCACGCACCTCGAAGATGTCGGCAAAGTCGCACGCCAGCGACAGCTCGAGCCAGAACTCGAGTGGGCCGGCGAGATAGTTGGTGAGCGTGACCCGCTCGCTCAGGCCGTCAGCGAGCACCAGCTCGCGGCGGATGTGAACGGCATGCTTCGGATCCCAGGGATCGCCGCCGAACGGCAGGTCTTTCACCGCCAGGTCGATCTGCGCGGCGTAAGTCCGGGGCGCTTCCGCCGACAGCAGCCGCGGCGGCCCCCCGGCCACACGCAGCATGTATCCGCTGAGAATCCTGGTGTCGTCGTGGAAGAGGCCGAGCGAGCAGCGGCCGGCGGGAGCGATGTCCCCATGGGTCGTCACGAGACCGAAGAACCGGTCGTGCTTGAGGATCAGCTTGTCTTCGCCGGTGTCTTCCTCCGAGCAGTCGATGGCGCCGTAGCCGACCACCGCCTCCATGGGCAGCGGGACGGCGTCCACCGCGCCTTCGGTGGCGCTCATGCCGCCGCGATGGGTGAGCTACCGCTCCGATCGTGCCGGCCCACCACCTCCGCGTAGAGGCGTTCGTGGTTGGCGACCATGCGGGCCTGGCTGAACCGCTGCACCGCGCGCATCCGGCAGGCGTGGCGGTCGATGGTCTCGATGGCGCCGCCGGGCGCGATCACCTCGGCCATCTCCTCCATCGACTCCACGATGAAGCCAGTGACGCCGGGGTCGACCAACTCCGGCACGCTCCCACGCCCGAACGCCACCACCGGACACCCGGAGAGCATTGCCTCGATCACCACCAGCCCGAACGGCTCGTCCCAGGTGATGGGCATGAGCAGCGCACGCGAATCCCGCAGCATGGGCACTTTCTTCGACATCCCGATCGCGCCCATGTAGCAGACGTGTGGGGCAGCCAGGCGATCGCCGAGCTCGCATTGGGCATACTCGTGGTCATGCGGATGGACCTGGCCCGCCACCCGGATCGGCACCCCGGCGAGCGCCGCGGCATCGATGGCGGTGTGGGCGCCCTTCGTGGGTGAGAACCGCCCGAGGAACGCCACATGGGGTTGCGCCCGAGGGCACCAGGCGTACCGCGTCTGGTCCAGCCCGTGGTGGATGACGCGGCAATGGGCCAGCCCGGGCTCCCGGGACCGCTGGTCGGCGGAGATGGCGACGTACTGGACCTCCGGATGCTCCTCGTAGAAGGCCGACATGGCCGGCTCGTGATGGTGGTGCAGCGTGTACACCAGCGGAAGCTCCGGCGTGAACTTGGCCACGGCCAGTGCCGCGGCCGAGTTGACGTGCACCAGATCGACGCCGAGCTCCGAGGCTTCGCGCAGCGCCCAGGAGACGTGCTCGATGTCCGTCAGATGATCGGGCGGCCACTTCGCCTTCTGGTAGAGCGCTCGCAGGTCGGCGGCGGTGCGGGAGTCGGCGGTGGCGAAGAGGGTGACGTCGTGCCCGTGGGCGACCAGTCCTTCGACGAGGTCCGAGACGACCAGCTCGGTGCCACCGTAGTCGCGAGGCGGGGTAGACAGAAAGGCGGTGGAGACGACGGCAATGCGCATAGAACAATCGCTGGCTGATGACGCTGATCCATACCGGATCGCGGACGCTGCGACCGTAACACGTGTCACACGGTACCGCGGCCCTCGACGTGAGGTGATTGCTCCCTCTCGCCACGCTGATCCTTGAATCTACGGCGCGCTGTCCCGGCCGCCATCCTTCCGGTGGCCGATACGGCTCGCGGAAAGCAAAACGGCGGGAATCCGATTGGACTCCCGCCGTTCCATCCCGCGAGGCGCAGACCTACCAGCGGTAGTGCGCGAACGCCCGGTTGGCCTCGGCCATCCGGTGGGTGTCTTCCTTCTTCTTGATCGTGTTGCCTTCGCCCTTGCTGGCGAGGATGAGCTCGGCAGCCAGCCGCTCGGACATCGTCTTCTCGGTGCGCGCGCGGGCGAAGGAGATCAGCCAGCGCATGGCCAGGGCGGTGCGGCGGTCCGGGCGGACCTCGACCGGCACCTGGAGCGAGGCGCCGCCGACCCGGCGGCTCTTCACCTCGAGCGTGGGCTTGGCGTTGTTGACCGCCTGCTTGAAGACCGACACGCCCGGCTGCCCGGTGCGCTCTTCGATCATGTCCATGGCCGAGTAGAAGATGCCTTCCGCGACGCTCTTCTTCCCCTCGAACATGAGGTTGTTCACGAACTTGGAGACCGTCTGGCTGTCGTACCGCGGATCGGGCGGCACCGGCCGCTTGACCGCCTTGTTGCGCCGGCTCACTTCTTCGCTCCCTTCGCCGCGGCCGCGCCGCCGCCAGCGGCCTTCGGCCGCTTGGCGCCGTACTTGGACCGGCTCTTCCGACGATCGTTGACGCCGGCGGAATCGAGGGTTCCGCGGACGATGTGATAGCGGACGCCCGGCAGATCCTTCACCCGGCCGCCGCGGATGAGCACGATCGAGTGTTCCTGCAGGTTATGCCCTTCGCCCGGAATGTAGGCCGTGACTTCGAATCCGTTGGTCAGCCGCACGCGGGCCACCTTCCGGAGCGCCGAGTTCGGCTTCTTCGGGGTGGTGGTGTAGACCCGGGTGCACACACCGCGCTTCTGTGGATTCGACTTGAGCGCCGGCGCCTTGTCCTTGGCTTCGACGATTTTCCGGCCTTGCCGGATGAGCTGATTGATGGTCGGCATAACCCTGACGCTGAGTGCCCGAACGATCCCCGTTTTGGGGTAGACTTTCAAATGTAGAGCGGGATTGCGGTTAGGTCAAGCGCCGAGGTGGCGCTTCTACGACCCCGCCGCACAGATCGGCGAGCTGACGCTGCGAAGACGAAGCGGCTCGCAGAACGGCACCAGCCGAGCCACTCGCCCCGTCCGGCGCACCTGCGCCGCCCCGCTCGCCGGCTCGTCCACCATCCGGAGCGTCTGCTGGTTCACCACGGTGAACCGTCGAGGGCTCGCGACCTCGCCGCGCAGCGTGATGACGCTGAGGTCAGGGGACATGGTCCAGCGCCCGAGGTACAGGACTGAGACCTGCTCCCCGCAGGCCGAGTCGCGGTGGGTATGGCGGAGGACGAACAGACTGTCCGGGTATAAGGTAAGGGACACCTCCGCTTCCCCCGTGCCCACACACCGGGCGCCCGTCGTATAGGTGCCGGGGATCGTCAGCCTCGGCGCCGTTTCCGAACCGAGCGCGTCCGGAGCGACCCGAGGGGAAGGACGCAGTTCCGCCCGGTTGCTGGAGGCCACCGGGGAGGCACAGCCTAGCGCGAGTCCCAGGGTCCAGGCGGCCCCCCCGAGCCTCCAGGCGAAGGGCAGCATCGACCGTCGCTCACCCTGGGGAAGCGCGGACGATGCAGCGGAACCCGACGTGGCAGGTTGAGGTATCCACTGGCTCTGGGAATCGTGCGGCCGGGCGGTAGCGCCGGCAGTAATTCGGGGCGCAGAGATGCGAACCGCCCTTGAGCACTTTGCGGGGAATCCGGATCTCCGGTTGACGGGGATCGTAGCTCTCGGTCTCAGGACAGCCGCGGGGGTTGAGAGGTGCGCAGCAGGCCTTGTGAGGCTCCTCCGGGTGCGCGGGCCGATACCAGTCCGTCGTCCATTCCCAGGTGTTGCCGATCATGTCGTAGAGGCCGTAGCCGTTCTCCGGAAACGAGCCGATCGGCGAGGTCCCCTCGTAGCCGTCCTCGACGCGGTTCTGCCAGGGGAATTCCCCCTGCCAGGTGTTCGCCATGATGCGACCGTCGGGCATGAACCGCTCACCCCAGGCGTACGTCGCCCGGTCGAGCCCGCCCCGCGCGGCGAACTCCCACTCCGCCTCGGTCGGCAGCTCCTTGCCCAGCCAATGCGCGTAGGCTTCGGCATCGCCGAAGGTGACGTGGACGACGGGATGCTTCTCGAGGCCCGCGATCGAGCTGTGCGGACCGCGGGGATGCCGCCAGTCGGCCCCTCGCATGTACTGCCACCAGTTCCCGATCTGGCCCCGATCCACGGGGCCCGCCGGCTTCACGAACACCAGCGAGCCGGCGTAGAGCATCTCCGGCAGCGCACCAGGGTAGTCCGAGGGATCGGGCGGCACCTCCGCGAAGGTGACGTGCCCGGTGGCCTCGACGAAGCGGGCGAACTGCTCGTTGGTCACCGGGTAGCGGTCGATCCAGAAGCTGCTGACCCGGACCGGATGGACCGGCCGCTCCTCGGGATAGTGGCGGTCGGAGCCCATGTGGAAGCCGCCACCTTCGAGCCAGACCATCTCTGGATGCCCCACCGAGCCGGTCATCGGGTCGACCGCCTCGGCGGGTCCAGACGTGCTATGCGTCGTCATCCGTACCTCGCGTCCGTCGCGCCTAGTTGATCCGGTTGAGCTCCACCCTGCGGTTCTGGGCGCGGCCCTCGGCCGTCTTGTTGGACGCGATCGGCTTGTCGGGTCCCACTCCCGCGGAGGTGACCTGGGCGGGCGAGACACCGTTCGCCTCGAGGAACTTCTCGACCGACTGCGCGCGGCCCTTGGACAGCCGCATGTTGGTCGCCCGCGATCCGGTGTTGTCGGTGTGACCGGTAACTTGCACCCGGACTTCGGGACTTGCCGCCAGCTGCCGCGCGACATCGACCAGGATCACCTTGTCCTCCTCGCTGAGCGCCGTCTTGCCGGTCGCGAAGGTCACGCCCTGCAGGATGACCGTGCTTCGTCGCCCCTTCGAAGAGCTTGGGGCACCCAGTCTCGTCCACGGCCTGGCCGTTGGGGGTGCTGGGGCACTTGTCGACCCCATCGGGCACGCCGTCGGCGTCGCTGTCGCGTGAGCAGCCGCGGGCGTCCACCGGCTGGCCGGCCGGCGTGTTGGCGCACTGATCGAGGTTGTCGGTGACGCCGTCGGCGTCGGCATCGCGCTGGTCGGGGGCACAGCCGTCGGCGTCCACCTGAGCGCCGGCGGGCGTGGCCGGGCACTTGTCCACGTTGTCCTTGACGCCGTCGGCGTCCTCGTCGCGCTGGCTCGCGCCGCATCCTTGGGCGTCCACCTGCTCGCCGGCGGGCGTGCCGGGGCACTTGTCGAGGTTGTCGATCAGGCCGTCGTTGTCCTTGTCCTTCTGCCCTTCAGAGCACCCTTCGGCGTCCACCTTCGCGCCGGCGGGTGTGTTGGCGCAGCGGTCCGCGCTGTCCTTCACGCTGTCCGAATCGGTGTCGCGCTGGCTCGCCGAGCAACCGCTGGCGTCCACAGACTCGCCCGTTGGCGTGCCCGGGCACCGGTCGACATTGTCCTTGAGGCCGTCCTTGTCCTTGTCGTAGCTGTTGCCGAACAGCAGGACGGCGCCGCCCTGGACACCGAAGTTCGAGTATTTGTCGGGGGCGTCCGGGAAATCGTCCGGACTCGGCCCGTAATCGATGGTGCCGTCCACCTGCAAGGCGAATTTCTCGCCGAGTCCGACCCGCAGCCCCACGAGCCCCGTCACCCCATCCTCGCTGAAGTCCGCGTCCTTGGCGTATCGGTCGTGCACATAGCCCGCGCCGATCCGGATGGCGCTGGCGTAGCCGCCCAACGGGATGTGGTACGTGAGCCGTCCGCGGATCGGCGTGTTCTCGACGTCGGCCAAGCCGGGGCGGCTGGTCTTGGTGTACGCGCCCTCGGCCTCGATGGCGAGGTTGCGAATGACGAAGATGCCAAGCGTGCCACCGCCGCCGGCCTTGTCCTCGAAGCTGAGCGTATCGTCGTACTTTGTGTAGCGGCCGAAGCCGCCGATTTCGAAAGTACCCGGAGATTGGGCCGCGGCAGGGATCGCGGCAGCGAGGAGAACTCCACTGAGTACGAAGGCGCGAGAGGTCATAACAACTCCGCTGGGGGGTCGGCGGCACAGTACCGAATCGCAACGGCGCTCGATACTGAACCTTCGGCTAGGTCTCGGGTAGACGCGGCCTCAGAGGCCCATGAACGACAGGGTCAGGGCCAGCGCCTGAAGCCCGAGGAGGAACACCGCGACGAGGAACGCGGGCGACTGGCGCAACGGCGCTCCGCGCAGCCGACGTCGGTCGTGCACGTACTGCCAGGTGGCCATCGACAGCGCCACGAAGCCCAGCGCCATGATGGCGAGCCCGAGCCTGCGCGGTCCATGCACCGCCAGGGCTCGCGGTGCGTCCTGCTCGCGGAGGAACTGGAAGAACTTGAGCAGACTGAAGCCGAAGGTGAGCATCGAGAGGCCGGTGCGGATCCAGGCCATCTGGGTCCGGTCCAGCGCCATCAACGTCCGCTCGCGGGCGAGGTCGTCCGAGCTCAAAGCCGGTGCGGGCTGCCGTTCGTCCGGGCTCATCACATCATCACCAGGGAGATCGAGTGGCGGGTGGCGGCGCAGGTCGCTTCGGTTCCCACCGAACGCGAGGCCGCGCTGGCAGCCCGTGACACGACCGGCTGCAGTGGCGCCGAGCCCGCGATTCGATGGGAGTGCCGTCCTGGCGGCATGTCTCATAACTGCAGAGATGGGCCGGAGATGCCACTAGACCTAGGTGCAGCCGGTCCGGGGCGGCACCGGCCCCGTCCGGCACGGCGAGGCCGGGCCTCGGCGTGTAGTACCAAAGTTCAAGTTGCTCAATAGCCCCACGACGTGGACTTTGGTCCATGCCGAGGTGTCACGCTCGGCCGACTCCAGGGTCCCCAATGCGCACTTCGCTCGTCCAGCTCGCCACGGTGGCCCTAGGCCCACGTGTAGCCGATGCGCCGCGCCGACGGCGGGCCGGCTGCCGCACGCCATACGGCCCTGCCACACTCGGCGTCCGTCCGGTTCGCTCTCGAGGAGTGCGACGCGGCGCCGACGGGACTGCGGTAGGCATGCACGAGCTCGCCCTCTGGCTCGGCCCGCCTGCCTCGGTGAGAGATTACGCCGAGTTCATCATCCTGCTCCAGGCCGCGTGTATCGTGGCCCTGGTGGTGGCGACCCGGCGGCGCATCCTGGCGCAGCGCGCGCTGGACGAGCGCCTTCAGTACGAGCGGCTCCTGGGCGAGTTGTCCGCCGATTTCGTCAGCGTCGTCCCCGATCTGGTCGACGACCACCTCGGCCACTGGTTGGCTCGGCTGCTCCAGGCCTTCGAGGTCGATCGCGTCGCGCTGGTGCAGTTCTCCGCGCACGCGCCGCAGCTCCGGGTCACCCATGTGCGCGACGTCGCCTCCGACGCGTCGCAGGTCCGATCCTACCGCATCGACGAGCTCCCTGCGTGTGTCGAGGAGTTCCGCCGCGGCCACGTCGTCCGGCTGAACCGGCTGGCCGACCTGCCCGAGAAGGCCACGGCGGACCGCGAGACGCTGGAGGCCGCCGGGGTCCGGTCCCTGCTGGCCGCCCCTCTCTCCGTCGGGGGGCAGACCATCGCCTTCCTGGCGCTCAGCATGCACCGCCGGGAGCGCGCCTGGACCGCCGAGCTGGAACATCGCCTGCAGCTCGTGGGCGAGGTGTTCGCCAACGCGATCATGCGGCGCAACGCGGACCGCGCCCTCCGCAGCAGCGACGCGCTGAGCGGCGCCGTCCTCGCGTCCCTCTCCGCCAGGGTGGCGGTGCTCGACCGCAACGGCTTCATCATCCGGGTCAACGACGCCTGGCTGGACGCGGCCCTCGTGCTTGGCGCGGACAGGATCGGCGTTGGGGCAAACTACCTCGAGGTCTGCCGCGCGGCGGCGCTGCGCGAGCCGGCGGCCCGGGAGATCGCGCAGGCGATCGAGGAGGTGCTCGCGGGTGAGCACCCGTCGAGCTTCCGGCTGGAGTACGCCCCCACCACCGCGGCCGGTGATCAGTGGTACGAGGTGGTGGTCGAGCCTTTGCGCCGCGCGCAGCGCGGAGCGGTCGTGATGCTCACCGACTGCACCGCGCGGAAGCGGGTCGAGCTGGAAGTGCAGATGCACCGGGCCGAAGTCTCGCACGCGGCCCGCGCCGCGACGCTGGGCGAGCTGGCCGCGGGGCTGGCCCACGAGCTGAACCAGCCGCTGGCGGCCATTCTGACGAACGTCGAGGCCACCCGGCGGCTGCTCAGGACCCAGCCGTTTCGGACGGAGCTGCTGGGTGAGATCCTCGACGACATCGCGGCGGACGACGTGCGGGCGAGCGAGATCATTCGACGGATGCGGGCGCTGCTGCAGAAGGGTCAGGTGGACGTGCAGCGGCTCGACCTCAACGAGCTCACGCACGACGTGCTCCAGCTGGTGGCCTCGGATTCCATTCTCCGCCGCGTGCGGATCCATCCCCAGCTCGAGCGTGATCTACCGGGCGTGAGCGGCGACCGAGTGCAGCTGCAGCAGGTGATCCTGAACCTCATGGTCAACGGCCTCGAGGCCATGGGCGAAACCGTGCTGGCGCGCCGGCACCTCTTCGTCCGGACGGCCCAGCCCGACGAGTCCTGGGTCGAGGTCACCGTGCGGGACCATGGCCCGGGCATCCCGGCGGAGGTGCTGAGCCGGATCTACGAGCCGTTCTTCACCACCAAGCGCGACGGTCTCGGCATGGGTCTCTCGATCTGCCGATTCATCGCCGAAGCCCACGGCGGGCGCCTGCAGGCGTCCAACCTCCCGGACGGTGGCGCCGCCTTGAGCTTCCGGCTGCCCATCGCCGGCAATCCTGCCCGCGCGGACGGCGCGGGCCTACTGGAGCGACGATCACATGGAAGCTACGACACCGACCGTATTCGTCGTTGATGACGACCCGTCCTTCTGCCGAGCCCTCGAGCGGCTGCTGCGCGCGTTCGGCCACCGGGTCGAAGCCTACGCGTCGCCGACGGAATTCATCGCCCGTTGGGAACCCGACCGGCCCGGTTGCCTGCTGCTCGACATGAGCATGCCGGAGCTGCCCGGCCTGGAAGTCCAGCGGCTGATGGCCGGAGCCAGCCTGCCAATCCCGATCATCTTCGTGAGCGGCCATGCAGACGTGGCGAGCTGCGTCCGGGCGATGCGGAGCGGTGCCGCCGACTTCCTGCTCAAGCCCTTCCACGAGGAGGAGCTGCTCGGGGCGGTCGGCCGGGCGCTGGCGCGGGATCACGAGCAGCGGCGGAACCGGGACCAGCTGCGCGAGATGGGGAGCCGGCTGGCGTCTCTCACGCCGCGCGAGTCCGAGGTCTTCCGTCTCGTCGCCAAGGGGATGCTGAACAAGCAGATCGCGGCAGTCCTCGGCACCAAGGAAGGCACGGTCAAGATGCACCGCGGCCACGTCATGCGAAAACTGGAGCTGGGCTCCGTGGCGGAGCTGGTGTCCTTCGCCGACCGGTTGAGCCTGGACGACCCCTGTCCCGGCCTGCACGCGCGGGCCGGGCGGTACCGGCCCGAGGTCACCGGCGAACAGCTCGCGATCGCCGCGATGACATAGGCGGCCCGCATTCACGAGACTCCACTAAGGTCCAGTGTCCATCGCGCGAAGCCCGGTCTACGTTGCGCTGCATAGGGTGCACAACGCATCGGGCTGCGCAGGTGGCCCCGGTGCCTGCATGTCGTCTCAGAAAGCGGCGAGGCTATGGGCGCTCATGGCAGGAACACGCCCGAGCCGGCCCGCGGTGGCGCATCGGGGTCGCCGGCAATCGCGGTCATCGAGGACGATGCCTCCTTCCGTCGCGCGCTCGGTCGGTCATTGAGGTTACAGGGATTCCAGACCGCCGTGTTCGCCTCGGCGGAGGAGTTCCTGCGCCAGCAAGCGGCCGACCGTACCGACTGTGTGGTCCTGGATATCCACCTGGGCGGGATGAGCGGCTTCGAGCTGCAGGCCGAGCTCGCGGCCAGCGCCACGGCGCCGCCGGTCATCCTGATTACCGCGTTCGACGACCCCGCCACGCGCCTCCGCGCTGAGCAGGCCGGTGTGGCCGGCTATCTCCAGAAACCCTTCGACGACAAATCCTTGCTCGACGCCATCGAGCGGGCCATGGCCCAGCGCCCCTCCGGATCGACGTAGGTGTGCAGCATGCCCGAAGGTTGCGGCGACGGCCAAGGAGACGGAGCGGCAGAAGGTGATCAGCTTGGTTAACGCTCGACCCGAGCCCAGGGGGCCACACGACAATCACCGCGAAGCTGCTCGCCGTCGCCCTCGTGGCGGCACTCGGACCCGGGCTCCTCGCGGCGCAGGACGCGGCCCCGCAGGACGCGGCCCCGCAGGACGCGGCCTCGAGCCATCTCTACGATCGGTTTCAGCTGAGCGGCTCGGGGACACTGCTGGTGCTGGGCGCCAAGATCCGCATCGATCCGGATACCGGGGAGGGGACCGAGATCAGCGGGAGCAGTCTGGGCATTGGCAACACCACCTTACAGCCGCGCCTTGCCCTCCGCTGGCGGCCGGGACGGCGGCACGAGCTGGAGGGCGGCTATCAATGGGCCAAGCGCTCGGGCGAGACCGTGCTCACGGACACCCTCGTGTTCCGGGATACGACGTACGCGGCAGGGCTCCGGGTCAATTCCACGTTCGGACACCAGCCAGGCGTTTCTGACCTACCGCTACGCGTTCATGGCCAAGGAGCGGACCCAGATCGGGGCGTCGCTGGGGATCGGTCTCATTTTCTTGAGAACCGAGATCGCCGCGACGGCCGGCGCCACCGCGGGCGGCCCCGATACCGCCATCGCCGAGTTCTCCCGGAAGGGCGACATCAACGGACCCACCGGCTCGCTGGGAGCCTACGGTCGGTTCCAGCTCGGCGACCGCTGGTACCTGGAGAGCGACCTGCGGGCGCTCGTCCTCAAGATCGACAACATCAAAGTCGGCGTGGTCGAGCTCGGCGCCGCGGGACGCTACTTCCTCTCTGACAAAGTGGGACTCGAGCTGGGGTATAATCTCGGCTACTACGAGGTGCGGATCGACGGCACGAGCAACTTTGCCGGCATCGACCGCACCGGCAAGATCAGCTACACGGTCAACGGCTGGCGTATCGGCGGGGTGTACGCGTTCTAAACGGGTCGCTCAAACGAGCCGACTGATCATCGGCTGACAGCTGCGCCAACCGTCGGCTCGCTCAAGTGCCCACGCCTGCCGCCGCCGGAGCGGCTTCCGCCGCTTCGCCTAGCTCCCGGATGTCCCTTTCGAGGAAGTAATTCAGGAAGGTCCGGATCACCGCGATCGCGCCCAGCTGGCCGATATCGTTCCAGCTGGGCGAGATCGCGGTCCGGATGATGTCGGCGGCGAGCTCGAACTCGAGCGCGAGCACCAGCCACCGCGCGAAGTGAATCCAGACCATCCGCTTTCGGATCAGCGGCGCGCGCCGCCCGAGCGTGAACACGGCGGCGATCGCCTCCAGCGCCCCGGCCGCGATCAGGACCGCAGCGGCCATCTCCACGCCGAGGGCGATCCAGGCGGCGATGCGCTCGAAGAGCTCCGCCACGGCGGGGCGCTACATCGAATCGTGGGCGGCCTTGGCCGCGGAGTCGGCGGGCACGCCAAGGGCGGAGTCGGCCGGCATGCGGAGCGTGTCACCAGGCACCGTGAGCGTGTCCGGCCGAACGCCGGCGCTGTCGGCCGCCGCCCCAGCAGCGCCCGAGGCCTGGGCGGCCGCGCTGTCTTCCGCGGCGTTCGTGCTGGCCGACGGGGTCGCAGAGGGAGTGACGTCCTCGGGCTCTTTCTTGTTGCAGCCACCGGTCAGGAGCACGGCCCCTGCGGCCAGCGACACAAGCGTGTACGCTTTCATGGTGCCTCCTATTTCAGGACCTTTTCCTTCTTCATTTCCTGCGTGGTCGCGGCGATCACTTCGTCTACCATGCTCGGAACCGAGCTCGGGTTCTGCGTCTGGCTGCGGCTGGCCCACAGCAGCTTGTCGTCGGTGACGGAGTACACGTTAATGTTGAAGTCCACGTACTGGTCCTCCTTGACGTAGCCCGGGTCGTACATCGTGCTGGAGGTCCCGCCATACCCCCAGCCTCCCCACATGGACCCGTAATACGACGGCACGGCATACGCCTGGCCCGGCACGTAGGTGGCCGTGCGGTCGACGTTGACGAGCATCATGACGACCGCACCGTCGAAGCCGGCTTCGCGGACGATCGCTTTGGACGCGTCGACGTCGCGGAGCTGCTCGTCGCTGAGCAGCGTGTAGGCCGCCTGGGAGCCCTTGATGCGGCTCGCCAGCTGGTCCTCGACGGTCCGGCGTATCGCCGCATCCCGGCAGACGCACACGGCCAGCATCTTCTTGAAGTGGACGCCTTCGGCCGCGGGATCCTTCCAGGTGCTGACTACCTCGGTCGTGGGCGCACAGGCGGCCGCCAGGGCTGTCAGGGCCACGGCACGCATCGCTCGCATCGGGATTCCTCGAATGGGACCCCTGTACCATCGCCCGCTGCCGGTCCCTGAGCCAGTGGACCTTGGTGCAGCCGGAGGCCGGCGTTCTCGGTCACTTCACGGAATACTCGCGTCCCTCGAGACAGGCGCTCATCGCCTTCTTGAAGGTCTCGATCTTCTGGTTCGCCTGCGCGGCATCCGCCGCCTGGCCCTGCTGCGCGGCCTGCTTCTCCGCCCCTTTTTTCGCCCTCCTGCCCCCGGCGGCGCCGGCTACCGCGCCGATGGCCGCTCCGGTGCCCGCGTCCCCGGCGATCCCCCCGACGACCGCGCCCCCGACCGCGCCTCGCGCAGCCCCCTTGACGGCAGCTCCGCCCGCGGCCGAGTCCGTCTTGGCCGCGGCGGCTTTCGCCGCCGAGTCGGGATTCGTCTTGACGGTGGCGGGATCGATGCCCGTCTGCTCGCCGGCCCACTTATAGCAGGCCTGCTCGTCGGCCTCCTGCTGGGCCGCCGTCTGTGATTTCGCCGGATAGACGGTCAACCCGAGCGCGGCCGCGGGATGCGACGCGGCAGCATTCGCGGCCGTCGGAGTGGCGCCGGCCGCATTCGGTGCAGCCGGCGCGGCCGCGGGCGCCGCGGGTGGCTGCGCTTTCGTCGGGGTGGAGTCCTTGGCTGGCTGCTGAGCCGCCGCCGTGCCGACCGACCATACCACCCATCCCAGACACAGCATGCCGCGTGTCCACCTCGGTGGCGAGCTAGTGTTCCTCATTGTCGTTTCCTCCGAATCCGATTTCGATGCCGAGTGCCGGGCCGGTCATGTACACGTCGTTGATGACTCCGCCGCTCTCGTAGTCCACGTCCAGGTGGCGGTAGGCGGCCACGGCCGAGCAGCACTGCGCAAACGTGAACGCGGCCCCCCCGATGGCCTGCCACGAGAACTTCGACCCGCCCCCACCGATGTCTCCCTTGCCGAACAGGCGCCACTTGGGGGCCGGACTGAACCGGATCCGCCCGCCGACGGTGCCGTCGACCCACTCCTGGCTCCCGGACACCGCGCCGACTGAGCCTCCGGCGCTCGCGTTGATTTCCGTGCTGATATGCCAATACCGGACACCGACGAGGCCGTCGATCCCGCCCCACGGCCGAGCGAGCAGCATATAGCCCACTTCCGGCTGCAGAATGACCTGGTCCAGCCCAGCAGTGACGGTGCCCGTGGTGCCGGAGGCGGTCGGCACGGCCTGCTCGTCGCTCAGGCTGATGTACACCCCATCGAAGCGACCGATCCAGCGCCCGTGCCGCGCCTCGAACACGCCCATGAGGCCGAGGCTTATCTGCTCGATGACGTCGCCGAAGGTCAGGTCCACCTCGGCCACGCTGGCACCGATGCCGACCTGCCCCTTGTGGCCGGCAGGCCATACGTTCGGGGTCACCGAGAAGACCCACCCGGGGGAGGCCTGCCCCAGAGCTGGTACCGGGGCGATGCCGAGCAGCACGGCCGCCACGGCGAGGGGGCTTGGGATTCGACATGTCGACCACTTGAGCTTCGCCACGCACCACCCTCCGGGGGCGCGCCGCAATCGCGCGACACCTGGAAGCATGAGCCCCGCGGCCTCGCCCAACCATTGGACCTTCGTGCAGCATGCCTATCGTGGCGCGGCGACTACCACGTAGCTCGTCGTGGAGCCCACGAACCTCGGCTGATACCAGGTGCTGCCGCACTGCTGGTACGTCAGGCCGTTCACCATCACCACCGTACATGAAGGCGGAATCGACGACACCATCGTCTTGTCCAGCGCGGCACCCGCGCCCGCATCCACGCCGGCCGCCGGTGCCCGCGCGGTGGATCCTCCTGCCGACTCGGTCGTCGCACTCGTAACCGCGCCGGTATCCTCGCCGGCGTCCTTTCTGCTGCAGGCGGCGACGGCCAGCGCCAGCGGGATCAGCAGCGCCGCGGAGCCGACGGCGCATCGCGTCCATCGAATGATCGTGTGTCTCGTGGTGTGTGCCTTCAAGGCGAGATCTGCTGCGCCGCAGGGCGCGACGGATAGAGCAGCGAGATCGAAACCCGAAACCGACTCGCCGGGCCCGACGTGGGGTGTTCGAGGTTGTGGTAGTAGTGGGCGGCGACCCGCATCGGGCGCCGGTCGAACACTGTGGTCCGAGAGATGGTGGCCGCGACGTCGGCGGTGGCGGTGGCGGTGGGGAACGACGGAACCGGTCCCACGCCCTTCCCCACGGCTGGCTTACACCCCGCTCGGCGCCTCGACGCCACTGGCCTCGTGCACGCGCGCCAAGCGGTCGAACCCCGTCCCGCGCTCGTGCAGGAACTCCTCGGCCGTCGTGCCCTCGAACATGCAGATGAGCGCCGAGATCAGCCCGGTCCACCCGGTCTGATGGCTGGCACCGATGCCGGCGCCATTGTCCCCGTGGAAGTACTCGTAAAAGAGGATCAGGTCCCGCCAGTGCGGATCTTCCTGAAACTTCCGGGTGGTGCCATACACCGGCCGACGTCCGTCCACGTCGCGCAGGAAGATCCGCGCGAGCCGGTCGGCGAGCTCCCGGGCAACCTCGAACAGCGTCATGTTTTGGCCGGAGCCGGTCGGGCACTCGATCGTGAAGTCGTCGCCGTAGAAGCTGTAGAGCTGCAGCAGGGCGCGGATGAGCAGTACGTTGACCGGCATCCAGATCGGGCCGCGCCAGTTCGAGTTGCCCCCGAACAGGCCGGAGTCCGACTCCGCCGGGGCGTACGCCACCTTGTATTCCTCGCCGCCGGCCCGGAAGACGTAGGGATGGTCGGCGTGATACCGCGAGAGCGCGCGGATCCCGTAGTCGCTCAGGAACTCCGCCGGGTCGAGCATCTGGGCCAGCACTCGCCGGATCTTGCGCTCGTCCAGCACCGAGAGCATGCGGCGGCCGTCGACCCCGGCCCGGCCCGGCGGGTTGATATTCGTGAGCAGCACCCGGTGCCGCTGGTTGAATTCGCGCACCCGCTCGACGAACCCGGGCAGGCGCGTCAGCACCTCCTCGGGATAGACCGTGACGGCGCAGAGCGGAAGCAGGCCCACCATCGAGCGCACCTTGAGCCGCTCGGCGGAGCCGTCGGGGAGCCGCAGGACGTCATAGTAGAAGCCGTCCGCCTCGTCCCACATGTCCTCGCCATCTCCGATCCGATCCATCGCCGAGGCGATCCACACGAAGTGCTCGTAGAACTTGCTCGCGAGCTCCTCGTACGACGAATCGTGGAGCGCCAGCTCCAGCCCCATCTCCAGCATGTTCTGGGAGAAAAGCGCCATCCAGGCGGTGCCGTCCGCCTGCTCCAGGTGACCGCCGGTGGGGAGAGGGGCGCTCCGGTCGAACACACCGATGTTGTCGAGCCCGAGGAATCCGCCCTCGAACACGTTGCGCCCGTCACGGTCCTTGCGGTTTACCCACCAGGTGAAGTTCAGCAGCAGCTTGTGGAACGACCGCTTGAGGCTGACCAGCGCCCGGTCCCCCAGAAGCCTCCGCTGCAGGCGATAGTTGAACATCGTCGCCCAGGCCTGCACGGGCGGATTCACGTCGCTGAAGTTCCACTCGTAGGCGGGAATCTGGCCGTTCGGGTGGGCGTAGCGGGCGCCCAGCATGAGCTCGAGCTGCTGCAGGGCGAAGTCGGGATCCACGATGGCGAGGACGATCGCGTGGAAGGCCAGGTCCCAGGCTGCGTACCACGGATACTCCCACTTGTCGGGCATCGAGATCACGTCGGTGTTCAGCATGTGGAACCAGTCGCGGTTCCGAACGTTGCTCGACGCGCCCGTGATCGTCGGGTTCGCGCTCCGCTCCTCGAGCCAGACGCCGAGGTCGTAGAGATAGGCCTGCCGGCTCCAGAGCATCCCGGCGAACCCCTGGCGCATGACCGCCGCCGCGTCCGACCCGACCGTCGCCGGCGTGAGCGCGGCATAGAACTCGTCCGCCTCCCGTGCCCGGGCGGTGAAGGTCTCGTCGAAGGCCGCGAGCGGATCCTGCCGCGGGGACAGCGCGCGCTCGGTCAGCAGGAGCCGGAGCACCTGCGTCTGCCCCGGCTCGATCGAGAGCGCGTACTGCGCCGCGGCCTTGGTGCCCTTCCCCGCCGGGTTCACCGCGTCGTGAGCGCCCTCCACCACGTAGGCGTTGATCCCGTCCTTCACGTACGGCGTCGCGTTGGCACCGCCGGAGAGGCTGGCTTCGTTGGTCTCGTTCTCGGTGAAGAGGAGCTCGCCCGCCCCCTCGCACACCAGGTAGCGGGTGCCGAGGTTGGGGTGCTGGGCGACGATCGTCTTGGCGCCGCGCCGGCCCGGACCGCGTTCCAGCCACGGCCTGCGCTCCTCCGCCGACCGCCACCAGGTGTTGCGGAACCAGAGGTGGGGTAGCACCTGGAGCTCCGCCGTCTCGGCGCCCCGGTTGGTGACGCTGATCCGGATCAGGATCTCCTCGGGCGCCGCCTTGGCGTACTCGACGACGACGTCGAAGTACCGGTCGGCGTCGAAGACGCCCGTGTCCAGCAGCTCGTACTCGAGCTCATGGCGGCTGCGCGCGGCGTTGCCCTGCACCAGGTCGGTGTACGGGAAGGCGGCTTGGGGATACTTGTACAGCATCCTGAGGTACGAGCTCGTGGGCGTGGCGTCGAGATAGAAGTAGTACTCCTTCACGTCCTCGCCGTGATTGCCCTCCGCGTTGGTGAGCCCGAACAGCCGCTCCTTGAGGATCGCGTCGCGGCCGTTCCAGAGCCCGAGCGCGAAGCAGAGCCGCATCTGCTCGTCGGAGAAGCCCGCGATGCCGTCCTCGCCCCAGCGGTAGGCGCGCCGACGGGCGTGGTCGTGGGGAAAGCTGTTCCACGCGTCGCCGTTCGTGCTGTAGTCTTCGCGGACCGTCCCCCACTGGCGCTCGCTCAGGTAGGGACCCCACTTCCGCCACGGCATACCGTCCTCGCGCGCCTGCCGCAACCGCTCCTGCTCGTGCAGGAGAGGGACTGGCTCCATCGACGCTTCCTCGCTTGCCGCGTGGCCCTCCAGCGATCAAAAGGCGAAGGCGAGTCCGCCGCTCACCGTGCCCTGGGTGACCCAGGCCGTGCCTTCGGTGGCGAAGCAGCCGTAGAAGTCGCACCAGACCCCGTAGTCACCGGAGGGAACGGGCGTGACCCAGAGGCGCCCATCCAAACGGAGGCTCGCGCGGCCGCTCTCGCCCAAGCGGTAGCGGAGGCCGCCGCCGACCGACCAGGACCACTTGGTGTCGCTGTCGATCCCCTCCCTCTCGGGATCCAAGATGTTGATGCCGCCGGAGAGGCTCAGGAACGGCCGTACCTTGTCACTGGGCCCGAACTCGAAGCGGCCGCCGAGCTGAAGGTAGTTCATCGAGAATCCGCCGAGCTGCGTCGTCGTGCCGCCGAGGTCGGGGTTGAAGGAGATGTCGGTGTCCTCGCGGAGATAGGTGATCTCGAGCACGGTCTCCGGCGACGTCACGAAGCCCAGGATACCCCCCCAGGCGAACGCGTCGGCCAGCTCAAGCTCGCCCGACGGTATCGTTCCGTTGGCGAACGTCTCGAAGCTGCCGCCGAACTGGTATCCGGCAAACGGCGTGAGCTCGAAGCGGTGTTCGTGGATTTCTTCCAGCTGGGCCTCGACCGGCACGGCGCCGAGCGCACACGCCAAGCCCGCGGCGACCAACGGGCCGGCCATGGAGATTCGAAACACGTTGCCTCCGATCGAAGATGTGAGTGGCACCACGGCGTGGAGGGCCGCGCGGGTTCAGCATGGCGCGGCCGGGCGAGCCCGGCCATTGGACCTTGGTGCAGGAACGCGGTGGACCGTCACTGCTTCGGGGTCAGGGTGATGTCGGCCCGCCCCCGGGCCGAGGCCAGGATCAGCTCCAGGGTCCAGTTCCCCGGTGTTCCCACGCGCGTTTCAGTCTCCAAGTTCAGCTCGAGCAGCGTCGAGTCCACCAGCACGCCGGCGCCATCGTGGATCGTGAGAATGCCGTACCCGTGGTGGAGGAAGCTGTCGTGGTGGAGCGATGCCTGCGGCGCCGGATTCGGCCACACCCAGGTGAGCCGGTCGTTCACGTTGCGCAGATCGGTGGCCATGAACTCGAACTTCTCGGGTGTGTTCACGACCTGCGGGTCGTTTTCGGGCGCCAGCTCGCGGACGATCGAGTCGGCGCAGCCGAGCGCCAGCGCGAAGCCGCCGAGCGCGAGCATCGACCGGGAGCCACGAAGGGTCATTGCCACCTCGGGATAGCGAGCGAGAGAAACACGCGGGCCTCCGACATGTCCTGGTCGACGTCCGGGTTGAACGTGTATCGGCTGAGGCGCCAGAGCCGGTTGTACACGACACCGAACCCGAATTTGCCGTGGACATACCCGCGGGCTTCGGCGTTGAGCGTCCAGAGGTAGTGGCTGCCGGAAAATCCACTCACCACGGGCACATAGACGAAGTTGCCCGACACTTTCGCCATACCCTTGCCCAGCCACACGGCGGACCCGCCGAGTCGCCCGCCGAGCCCAATGCCGTAGTCGTAGTCCCGGCCCTCCGCGGTGACGAAGTAGTCGGAGCGGACGGCCGCGATGGGATTGGCGCGCACCAGCGCCTCGCCGTACAGCCGCACCTTCTCCACCGGGTCGGCGTGGGCCATGATCCCGCCCAGGAACCCCTGCGCCCCAAAGTCCACCGCGGGGTTGCTGATGTACTCGTAGGTCATGAACGCGGCGAGCACAGGGCCCGACTCCTCGGAGCCCAGCGGCTTGGCAGCGAGGTTGCCGCGCACCCGAAGTTCCTGCAGGGCTTTGTGATTGGCGGATTTGCTCGCCAGGACGCCGTTCACCTGAAAGGAGGAGAACGGCTTCCGCCCCAAGTTCTCGAGCTCCTGGCCGTAGTAGACGGTGAACTGGACGAACGTCTGATCGCGGGCGTCGGGATCGTCGAGCGCCGAGGAGGTCGAGAAGCGCCGGTAGCCGACGTCCATCGCGGCCTGGATCCCCTGCGGACGCCAATCCGGCGGGGTCTCGGACACGCGGCCCATCTCCCCACGAACCAGGCGGTTGAAGCCGCGGACCGGGTTGATGAGCGTGGCGCTCACCTCGCGAAGCACCCGGTTGCCGCCGGTCGCCTGATTATCCAGCACGAGCGAGGAGAACCGCCACAGCATCTCGCCCAGGGTGATGCCGCCGAGGGTAGTGTTCGCCAGGTCGTTGGGCGAGGGGGCCCACACCTCCCCGAACAGCTCCCACATGAGGCTGCCGCCGAGCGCCCAGGGCGTCGAATGCCAGAAGTCGTAGCCGTTGGCTCGGCCGGCGTTGAAATAGAGGCTGCCGTGGTAAGGATGGGCGAACTGGTTGTTGTTGAATTTGTTGTTGTCCCACTGCCAGGGGAACTTCAGGTTGTCGCCCCAAGTCCTGAAGCTGATGTTGGACCACTCGCCCTCCGTGACATACTTGGTGAACGCCCAAGGGACGGCCTGCACCGCCATCAGCTCCCCAACACCGGCCCAGAATCGTTTGGGGGGGTTGCAGTCGGGACAGGCCAGTGGCGCCTCCTGCGCCGTCACCGGAGCGGGCGGGGCGGCCAGAGCCAGGGTCGCGAGGACCAGCGCCAGCCGCCACCTGGACGGGGCACTCACCGGGTCACCATCGCGTCACGCCTTCCGCATCCGCCGCCGACCGGCCGCGCCCCATCGAGATGGAAGAGCACGAGGTGGACGGAAACGGGTTGGCCGCACTCCGCGCGCCCGAGCGATCCGCGCCACCACGAGCGGGGAGGCTCGAGCACGCGGCCGAGGCGCCCGACGATCGTGGAGCCAACGAACGGCGCGGCCAGCAGTGCGCCCAGCAGGACCAGCCGCAGTCCTGCCAGCGCGATGCCGAGGCCATGGTCCAGCTGGGATTCCAATCGGCCCGTATGCATGGCCAACGATACGATCGCGGGTTCGGACCGACATTGGACCTTAGTCGAGGGTTGAATCGGCCGGAGGACCCGTCCCCGGCCGACCGGGCCGATTACCACCAAAGTCCAGGGGTCCGGACCGAGATCCCGCCGCTAACGTCGGTACAGCCATCTGCGGGTCGATCGCAGGCCCATGACCCGGATCGACAGGACGACCGGCCCCCGGGCTCCGAGCGGCCTTCCTCGTGGCTCAGCCGCACGCCGCGCAACCCTGGGCGGAGCAAGGCAGTACTCACGCCGGGGTCGGCGCCACGCCCGCCACCTGTTGGCCGCGCCTCCATTTCAAGTAGGGGATCGACGCGACGATGCTCACCAGCAGATAGAGGATGATTGCGGCTGGCGCCAGCTTCACGGTCGGAAAGTTGGCGTTCGCGATCGCAATGGCGATCCCGGGATGGCGGGTCGCCGTGGCGAGGGCCAAGACGGTCCGGTTGTCCGGATCGGGGCCACCCAGCAGGTGCCCGGCGGTGAGCCCGACCAGAACGAACAGCACCATCACCAGGACCGTCCCGTTCCCGACCAAGCTGAGCATCACGGGCCAAAGCTTGACGATGATGGGCACCACCGCGACCAGGAGGAGGACGTTGCCCACCTGGGCGATCGGCTCGGTCGCGCGGCCCGCGAGCCCCGGGGCGAGCCGATGGATGGCCACACCGAGCGCGAGAGGCAACAGCAGCGATCCGCCGACCAGCCCGAGCACCATGCGGGCGCGCACTTGGAGCGGAATGTGAAACACTCGCTCGAGTATCTCCATCGTCACCGGTATGAGCACGATCGCTACCAGCGTCGCCGCCACCAGGAGGCCGACCGTGTATGACATGGCTCCCCCCTGCTTCAGCGCCTTATTGGGGAAGGCGGGCGGCAGGGGCGCCACCGCGAGCATGACCAGTGCGATCTTCACGGCCGGGTTTAGGTCGAGGCTCAGGGCCAGCGCTGCCGCGACGACCGGCATCAACAGGTTCATCGACAGGATCGCGCGAGCCAGCTCGCTCGGCCTGCGAACGAGATAGAGCACGTCCGCCATGCTCGCGCGGAGGCCAAGGCTAAACACCAGAAGAAACAGGCTCGCCTTGATGGCGAGCGGGACCAACATCGCGGCATTCATGACCTTCCGCTCCCGGCTGTCGCCAGCGCCTCCGCGAAGACCGATGCCCAATCGTTCCTGATGCTCACCACAGTCCATCCCTGCGATTGGGCCCGCTCCAGCGCGCGCTCGGCGCCGGCGGTGTAGTCGAACTCGCGTGCCTCGTCGTCGTGGAGCAGCAGCAGGCGCATCGTGGGGCGCGACGGCCCCCCGGCGTAGTCCAACATGGGGATGTCGCCGTTCGAGTTGCCCACGGCGAGGATCGGCCGGCGGCCGATCCGGCTCCAGATCCTCACCGGCTTGGCGGGCCCGTCGTCGAACACATCCGGCTGCGCCCGGTAGACCACCGCGCCGCCTTGCTCGTCCTCCCGGTAGCGCAGCGCGTTGGAGCTGCCGATCACGCGCTCCGGGGGGATGCCGTAGATCGCCTCGGTGACGGTCCGCATGAAATCGCGGTCCCCGCCGGAGGCGATGTACGTGGTGAAGCCGTTGGCCTCGAGGTAGCGCAGCAGCTCGACCATCGGCTGATAGCCGCATTCGCAGAGCGCGCGCCCGAGACCCGGGTGGTGCGCCTGGTGCAGAAACGCGTCGGCAGCGGCGGCGTAGTCCTCGACGGTCCAGCCCCGGAACGCCTGGAGGACCCCCGCCATCAGCACCTTCACGTCGCTGTCGTCGCCCTGGTAGTGCCTGGTGATCACGCCGCCCAGCCAGGCCTCGTCCTTCTCGCGGGCAGCCTTCCAGGGCTGGCGCTCCCGGAGCGAGGAATCCTGCTCGGCCATCGCGGCCAGCCGCTGCAGGATGAAGCCGAGCTCGATCGGCATCGGCTTCTCGCACCAGAGCGTGCCGTCGTTGTCGAAGACCGCGACCCGCTCGACCGGCGGCACATAGTCCGGGCCGTCGGCCCGCGTCACCGCCGTGACGAACCGCACGATCGCCGCGCGCGATGGCGTGTCGTTCCACGAGGCCAGCGGCTTGTCGCTCATTTCGGCTGCCTCTTCCTGGCTGCGGGCGGCGGCGGGAAGCCGGAACGGACTGCTCCGGCGGCCAAGATGGGCACCGCCGGCGAGAAGGGGCTACTGCACGAAAGGCTAGTGTAGGACGACTAAGGTCCAGTTCCCGGCCCGGAGGCGGCTCGCTACCATGGAGTTGGCGCGTCCGGTCGCGCGCACGCAACCTGATGCGTACCACTCGCCAAGGGGGAGCCATCATGGGGTCGAGGGTCATGCTGCTCCTCGCCATGGCGGTCGCGTGCACCGCCCGCCTCGCGGCACAGGATGTCGCGCCGACACCACCCGCGGCGCTGGCCGCCGAGCAGCCCGTCGCCCCCGTCCTCCTGGACGGGGACACCCTCTTCAACGTCCGCGGTGTTTCCGCCTACCCCGCCGAGCGCCGTGCCGCCAATATCGGAAACCGGATCGCGGCGCTCGCCGCGGATCGGACCATCCCGGCCGAGTCGCTCACGGTTCGCGACACGCCGCCGGTGAGCTCCGTGGTGGCCGCTGGACAGCAGGTGTTCGCGGTGACCGACGCCGACGCCGAGCTCGAGGGCGTCGCGCGGCAGGTGCTGGCCCAGGTGTACCGGACCCGCGTCGTCGACGCGGTGGAGCGGTTTCGGCGCGACCGTGAACCCGAGGCCCTGTGGCAGGACGTCGCCAGGGCACTGGGAGCCACGCTCGCACTGGTCTTGGGCTTCTGGCTGGGACGCAGGCTCCTGCGCTGGATCCGGACGACGCTGGACCGGCGCTACCGGCACAGAATCCGGGACGTGCAGTTCCAGACCATCTCGGTCGTTCGCCAGGACCAGGTCTGGCGCGCCTTGGATCGGGCGCTCGGGATCGCGGCCGTCCTGGTCGTGGTCGTGGCGAGCTACGTCTATCTCTCCTACGTCCTGCTCCTGTTCCCCTGGACCAGGGCACTGGGGCATGGCCTGTCCGCCATGCTCCTGCGCCCGCTGGCGACGCTCGGCGCGGGCGCGATCGGGTACCTGCCCAACGTCGTTTTCCTGGTCGTGCTCGCGCTCATCACCCGCTTCCTGCTCAGGATCGTGCGGCTGTTCTTCCGGGGCCTCGGCGAAGGGACGCTCTCGCTGCCGGGCTTCGAGCCCTACTGGGCGCAGCCGACCGAGCGGATCGTCCGGGTCCTGGTGATCGCGTTCGCGCTGGTCGTCGCGTACCCCTACATCCCCGGGGCGGGGTCGGAGGCGTTCAAGGGGATCAGCATTCTGCTCGGCGTCCTGTTCTCCCTCGGGTCGTCCTCCGTGATCGGCAACCTCCTGGCCGGGCAGAGCCTCGCGTTCCATCGCGCGCTCAGAGTCGGGGACCGGATCAGGATCGGCGACCATGTGGGCGAAGTGGTGCGGATCCGCCCGCTGACGACCTACCTGCGCTCGCCCAAGAACGAGCAGATCGCGATTCCCAACGCGATGATCGTGAACAACGAAGTGGTGAACTACAGCACCCTCGCCTCCGCCCCGGGCCTCATCCTGCACACCACCGTGGGCATCGGCTACGAGACCCCCTGGCGCCAGGTGGAGGCGATGCTGCTCGAGGCCGCGGCCCGCACGCCGGGTATTCTGCGGCAGCCCGATCCATTCGTCCTGCAGAAGTCGCTGGGCGACTTCGCGGTGGTGTACGAGATCAACGTGTACGCCGACAATCCAGGCGCCATGCTGTTGCTGTACAGCGCGCTGCATCGCAACATCCTGGATGTCTTCAACGAGTACTCGGTGCAGATCATGACTCCCGCCTACGAAGGCGATCCGGAGCAGCCGAAGATCGTCCCCCGCGGACAATGGTTCGCGGCGCCGGCCCCGGCGGCGGATCTGACGCGGACGGACGGCAATGCCGGGTCGGCGGCCGGGGTGTGAGATGCGAGGGCGGTGATGCGGGCCTGGCGACTCCGCGCCTGGCTCATCGTCTATGCGGCGGCGATGGCCTACGTCGAAGCGGCGGTCGTGGTGTACCTGCGGGCGCTCTACTATCCGCAAGGGTTCGCCTTTCCGCTGGCCCCCATGCCCGCCCAGATGGCCGCGATCGAGATCGGCCGGGAGGCCGCCACCCTGGTGATGCTGCTGGGCGTGGCGATGCTGGCGGGCACGGAGCGGTGGGAGCGGTTCCTCGCGTTCTGCGTGAGCTTCGGCGTGTGGGATCTGTTCTACTACGTCTGGCTCTGGGTCCTGCTGGGATGGCCGCCGTCCCTGCTCACCTGGGATGTGCTGTTTCTGATCCCCGTGCCGTGGATCGGGCCCGTCCTGGCGCCGGTGATCGTCAGCGTCCTCCTCGTGGCCGGCGGGCTGCTGCTCCTGCGTGAGGGCGCGCGGGGTCAGCCCCTCTCCGTTCCCATCTCCCTCCGATTGCTGGCGCTCGCAGGCGCGCTGCTGGTCCTTGGCTCGTTCGTGCTCGATTCCCCTGTCGTCATGCGGTCCATGGAGCCGCCGCCATTCCGGTGGGTCCTGTTCGGAACCGGCGTTGCCTTCGGGGTGGCCGCCCTCGCGCTCGCGCTCCGCAGGAGGGCCTAGGTGTTGCTCAGGCCCGGACAGGGACTGCCGCGCCGGCTGAGGTCACCCGGCGCGGCTACAGGATGTGCAGTCCTGTACCCCGATCTTCTCCCGGCTTCGGTGGCCGGAGCTTGCGCTACTTCACTCCTCCACCCACCGCGGTGGACAGCTGCTTCTCGTTCTGCCGTGCCTTCTCCAGAGCGTCGTCGATGCTGAAGCTGCCCGGCTTCTGGCGGGGCGGAAACTCCTCGAAGGTCTTGAGAAACTGGCCAACCAGAGCCTGGGCCGGTACGAGCAGGAACATGCGGTCGGCAGACCACTTCTGGTAGAACACCGTCGCGTCTTCGGTCGCCCGCTCGAAGGGATCGCTCCGTAGATTGTACAGGCTTCGGGAAACGGAGCGGCACGAAGGGCTCCTGCCACACGTGGAACCCGTGAGCCCGCTGCTCCATGAAGTGAAGCTTCCAGTTCTCGTACCGCAACGCCAGCAGATCGCCATCGTCGCTCCAGTAGAAGAAGCCCTTGCGAGGATTCTCCTTCACTTCGCCCTTCAGGAACGGCAGGAGGTTGTAGCCGTCGATGTAGACCTTAAAGGTCTTGTTGCCGACCTTGTGACCCTTCTTGAGCTTCTGGACGATGTCGGGCTCACCGGCGGCTGCGAGCAGCGTTGGCAACATATCGGTGTGCGAGAACATCTCATTGGACACCGTTCCCGCCTTGGTAACACCGGGCCACCGGATGAGAGTCGGCACACGCCAGCCGCCCTCCCAGTTGGTGTCCTTCTCGCCGCGGAACGGGGTCCAGCCCCCATCGGGCCAGCTCAGACACTCGGCGCCATTGTCGGTAGAGTACATCACGATGGTGTTGTCGGCGATGCCCAGCTCATCGAGCTTGTCGAGCAGCTGGCCCACGTGACCGTCGTGCTCCACCATGCCATCGGGATAGACGCCAAGACCCGTCTTGCCCACCGACTCCTTCTTCAGATGAGTCCAGACATGCATGCGGGTGGAGTTCCACCAGACGAAGAACGGCTTGCCGTCGGCGTTGGCCTTGTCCATGAACTTGAGGCTGGCATCGAGGAACTCCTCGTCTACCGTCTCCATGCGCTTCGTGGTCAGGGGGCCGGTGTTCTCGATCTTCTGGGTGCCATCTGGGTTGGCCCAGGTATGCAGGACGCCGCGGGGACCGAACTTCTTCCTGAACTCGGGGTCCTTGGGATAGTCCGGGTTTTCCGGCTCCTCTTCCGCGTTCAGGTGGTACAGGTTGCCGAAGAACTCGTCGAAGCCATGGACCGTGGGCAGGAATTCGTCCCGGTCGCCCAGGTGGTTCTTGCCGAACTGGCCCGTGACGTAGCCCAGGGGCTTGAGGAGCTCGGCGATGGTCGGGTCCTCGGGCTGCAGGCCCAGGTCGGCGCCGGGCAGCCCTACCTTGGTGAGGCCGGTGCGGATGGGCGACTGAC
Organism: uncultured Gemmatimonadales bacterium; assembly: GCA_963697755.1. Taxonomy (GTDB): domain Bacteria; phylum Gemmatimonadota; class Gemmatimonadetes; order Gemmatimonadales; family GWC2-71-9; genus CAVVWJ01. The sequence continues at coordinate 588,931 of CAVOPE010000001.1, forward strand.
CGGTGATGAAGGCCGCGCGCCCCGCGGTACAGCTCTGCTGCCCGTACCAGTCGGTGAACTGACAACCTTCTTTCGCGACCCGATCGATGTTCGGGGTGCGGTACCCCATGATCCCCATGATTGTAGGCGCTGACATTGAACCAGCCGATGTCGTCGCCCCAGATGATGAGGATGTTCGGCTTGCTCGTCGAGCCTCCCTTGGGGCTGGACGTCGAGCGCTTGGCCATAGCTACCCCCTCTTGGCGTCGATCCTCGGACCAGGGTGGTCCGGTGCCAAAATGAGGAGGCCCCGCGAGGAGGGCTATTGCACGAAAGGTTAGGCCGACGGGCCTAGGTCGAGGTCGGGCGGCGGCCTGTAAGGGCCAGCGGATCCCCAGGTTGGAGGCGATCACGTCCGTGAGGTTCAGGCGCCACTCCGGGATCGAGAGACCGTGCTCCGAGGCGGGGATCCGCTCCCCCACGTGGGGGTAGGGATCGGTGGGATCGAACTCCGACTCGAGCTCGTCGGGCATCACCGGGTGCTCCTGCACGTAGACGTAGGACTGGTCCCGCCACAGCGCCCACATCACGTGCGGCTCGTGGCCCGGTCCCCGGTAGGCGGTCATGAGCGCGGTCGACGACGCCCCTTGGACCAGCCGGGCGACGCCCTCCCGCCACTGCCGCTCGTAGTCCCCGACGTTCCAGAACCGGAGATCCACCAGGAAGCAGCGCCGGCCGTTGCCGATCGTGAGCTCGCCGCCGGCGTGCCGCCAGCCGTTCTCGTCGTGCACCGCGGGCGTGAAGACCCGGATCCGGAACATGCGCGCTCTTTCGCGGGTGCGCGGCCGGGCGCGGCCGCGGGCTGGATGCCACGCGCCGTCGCTCCGGGGAGGGGATGAGATCCACCCACCTCGCCGGCCGCTAAGTCATTAAATGAAAAGGGGGCACGGCAGCAGCCGTGTCCCCCAAATGTCGTCACCCGGGATCGTTTTTTGAAGGCCTCGCCTCAGTCTCCCTTCTTCTCGGACTCGAGGTAGCGGTGGTACAGGTCCAGCCGTTTACTGGCGACGAACGCCCGCTTGCCCGCCAGATCGCTGTCGAGCCCCGCGGCCTTCTTCCGCGCGACCAGCGTCTGGTCCTCCAGCTCGCGGATCACCGCCGTCTCACCGTCCTTCGGGCCGCCATCACGCCAGCCGCTGCCCGGGCGCTCGGCCCGCTTCTCGACCAGCCTGCGCTCGAGCTCGACCGCCTGCTGGTTGGCGATCGCGGCCTCCCGCGCCTTCCTGGCCACGTCGACCTCGGCGTCGTCCACCCCCTGCAGCTCCTTGGCGAATCCCATCCGCCGCTGCAGGGTTTTCTTCTCCGCCTCGAGCGCGGCCTTGTCGCCCTTCCGTTTCTCTTTGTCGGCCAGCTTTCGCTGGGCCTCGATCTCGGCCAGGCGCCGCTGGCGCGCCCCGACCAGCGCCTCCGTCCTGGCGCGCCGCTCGGTGGCGACAACCAGCCCTCTGTCCGCCCGCGCCAGCGCCCGGTCGGCACCTCGGGCGGCCTGATCCACCTCGGCGGCGGATCGCGGCGGAAGCGCGATCCCACCGGCGATGACCGCGGGCGCGTATCGCGCGAGCTCGGCGGCACCGGGCGCCTGCGCGGACGGGGCGTAGCCCTGCACCGCGGGGGCGGGGCGGCGGCGGGGGCGGCGGCGGGAGCGGGAGCCGACGTGTCGACCCCAGGCTGTTGGGCCCCGAGCGGGGCGGCGCCGAGCGCCAACGCAGCGACGAGGAGGAGCGAGGACCTGGCGATGTCGCTGATCATATGGAACCTCCCATGGAGCCGATGAGGCCGCGGGGCGCTCGGCAGGGAACCCCAAGCATCGGAAGCAGTATCTAGCGCGCCAGGTTGGGATGGAAGTGGACCTTGGTTGATGGCCACACGCATTGCCCTACGATAGACTGCCAGGGCGCGGCAGACAGTGTACTTTGGTTCAGCACCGGCCCTGGCCGGGGTATCCCATTTTGGAGCACCCGATTACCCGAGGATCTCCATGCTCCGTAACGCCCACGTGCTGCTCGTCCTCATCGCCCTTCTCGCCGCCCCCTCCGCCGTGGCCGCCCAGGGGTCGGGCACCCGGTTCGCCGCCATCACCGGCGGCGCGACGCTCAGCGACATCTCCGGCTTCGCCGCCAGCAGCGACAGCCGCTGGGGCGGCACCGCTGGCCTCATGTTCGGCTACAACGCCGGGCCCACGGCGGCGGTGATCGAGGGGAACTGGATCCAGAAAGGCGGCGAAGACATCCGGCTGGACTACATCGAGGTACCGCTGACGTTTGGGGCGGTGGGAGTTACGGGCGCCGGCGCGAATCGCGGGCGGGTCTACACCGGCCTGAGCGTCGCGTTCAAGGTGGGTTGCAGCTCGACCCTCGTGGTTTGCGACGACGCGAAGGGCACGGAGTGGGGCTGGCCCTTGGGCCTTCAGTACGCGCGGGCGATGGAGAACGGCAACTTCTTCGGGTTCGACGTCCGCTACACAGTCGCCCTGTCCCAGGCGTTCGATTCGTTCGAATCGCACAACCGTCCGTGGCAGTTCCGGCTGATGTTCGGCAAGCAGCTCGGAGTGTCGTCGCGATAGCCCTCGGGTTTCGCGCTCACGGCCTTGCCGATCGCGATGCGGCCTACTCGGGCGCCCGTCCCGACGGTGCGCGCGCGCTGCGTCGGTGCGGGTCCCGCAGGCGCGATCACGATGACCTCCGGAGCGGGCCCGCCGGGTAGTTCAGCTCGAGCTGCCGCTGGATGTTCCGGATCCGCTCGGTGGGGCGCGAGTGGTCGCCGGCGAAGAAGTTGCTGAGCTTGTCCTCCTCGCCGTACTTGTCCTTGAACTTCTGCCACAGCCCGGGCCCCTTGCTCACGTCGAAGCCAGCCTGATAGACGTATCGCGGTCCCACCCGGTCGGCTCGGCGGCGAGACAGCGTGGCCGTCGTATGGGCCGACGCGAACATGGTCAGCTTCCCAAGGGCGCCAGTCGCGTCATCATGCCGATGATGGCGAGGAGCCCGAGCGTCCAGAGCAGCAGCGCGACCGCCAACGTCACGGAATACGGCAGGCGGTCGTGGGGCACCAGGCGCTCCTCCACCAGCAGGCGGTGCTCGGTGCGAAGCTCCCGCATGAAACGGAGGTGGCTGAAGATGCCGAGCGTCAGGATGAGGAGGCCGAGCACTACGAGGGCCGTCCCGAAATTGCGGGCCGCGGCGGCCCCCACCACCGCGCGCGTCGTGGCCGACTCGCGGAGGCCGCGGAAGAACTGGAAGATCGTGAACCCGAAGCCGATCAACGAGAGCGCCGTCCGGACGATGGACATGAGCGTCCGGTCGGCGCTCATGCGGGTGCGCTGAATCGAGAGCCGGGTGCGGCGCGAGGAGAGCAGGAACGACAGCTCGTCCGGATTGCGGCTCTCCAGCCGGGGCACCAGATCGCCCAATCCCCCGGCCGAGGCGGCCGTCGAACGCTCATCTCCTGTCGGCATATCCTTGGATCCCTCAGGCTTCCTCAACGGCAATGCGGATCTGACCGTGTTCGGGAGGCACTAGGGGACGCCGGGCCCGGCACGGCCGCGGGGGCCCTGGACCGTTCCTCCGCTCAGGTCCAGAGCGCGTCCGGCCATGGCACTTCCGCGGTCGGCATCGAGCTATCGGCGGCGTGGCGAGCGCGACCCGGTGCGTCCTCTTGGCGTTGCGCCACTGGCAAACAGCCGTGTCGCGCGTTGCGAGGAGGCGGGGATCGGCGACGTCACGTACGGACGAACCGATCGACAAAGCTGCGTGCCTTGAAGGCCAGCACCACCATGAGCACGCCGAAGCCGACGGAGTACGCCGCGATCAACCAGAGCACGGCGAGCGCGCCCGCCCCGGGCCGTGCCATCAGCAGCACCCCGAACACGACCGACGCCAGTCCAGCCAGGATCAGCAGCCACTCCCCCTCGATCTCCTTTCGCAGGCGGATCGCAGCCAGGATCTCGAGCAGTCCCCTCGCGATGGCCCAGATGGCGATGTAGAACAGCAGCGCGAGCGTGGTGAGACCCGGGGTGACGAGGGTCATGATCCCGATGCCGATTCCCAGCAGACCGCCCAGCAGCAGCACCCACCAATGATCCTCCTCATGGCGACCCGCGATGGCGGTCCACGCATTCAGGACGCCGTCCACGAGTGAGTAGGCGCCGAACAGCAGGACCAGCGCCGCGAGCGAGATACCGGGCCGGAGCCAGGTGAGGACGCCGAAAGCGATGGCTGCGAGGCCACGCAGCAACAGTCTCCACCAGCCACGAGTTAGAATGGTGGCGAAGCGCTCTTCGATGCCGATCATGATGTGCCCCCTTTTCTCAGGTCCGCGCTCAGGTCAACCCGCAGCCGTCATGGCTCGAGCGCTGTTGACTACGGCTGTTGACAACGTAGGAGAGCGGCGTTCCCTCGCCGTCCCCCCGGTCGCGGCCTGCGCGAAGGCCGGTGAGGGCCGGCTTTCGAGCAGGGCGCCCGTCGCGCAGGCCGCGATGAGGGAAACAGCCATCCGGGATCGATTCATTTCCGGGGTCGCCTCACCGGAGCGAAATGAGGCCCTGCATAATCTGCCCTACCTCCGGGCCGCCGAGCTTTCCGATAGTCGCTCGCAGCGGGAACGAACTTGGCGGCGACGATAAGAAAACCGTCCGCGCCCGCCCAGTAGACCTTGGTGCACGGGCACCCTCCAAGTCGCCTCACAGCACGAGCTTCGCCGCGAGCTTCAACACCTCTCTGGGTGACACGACCGTGAAGACGAGCGGTAGGAACGGCAGCAGCGCGGCCGCGAGCAGCGCCACAACGGCCATGAGGTCGAACGGAATCGGCCGCATGGCCCGGACGTTGGCGGCGATGGAGTACAAGTCCGTCGTGGCCGAGAAGTCCGGGGCGGACAGAGCATCGTCGTCGACGGTCGCGCCCCGCGCCAGCCACCGCTGCTCGAAGCGTTTGCCCAGCGCGTCGGCCAGCTCCCCATAGGCGAAGGTGCCCCGGAGCCGCGCCCGGAGCAGCGGTCGGCTCAACACCAGCATCGGGGACACGAACAGGACCAGCACCAGCACGATGAGGCTGACAGGGACCGACAGGTATGCCTCCGGCGGACGGCCGTCGAACAGCATCCCCTCGGCCACGACGCCGGCGGCCGCGGCCCCTAAGCCGAACGCGACCGGCATGAACGCCCGCAGCGAGGTGCCCACGAAGCGGAGGCCGCCGGCGAGGTCGGGATGCGCCGGCACGATCTGGAGGTCGAGCCAAGAGATCTTCCAGAGGAACCGGGCCCACGCCGCCAGCCGCCACAGCCACGCGACCATCAGGAGCACGAAGATCGGCTGGCTCACCAGCAGGCGCCACCACCCGGCGAGGGAGATGACCCGTCGCCCGTCCGCGATCGGCGCCACCCAGCTCGACACGCTCGCCGGATAGTGCGAGTTGGCGGAGGCCAGCGTTACCAAGTACGCCACGATCACGAGGATGATTTCGACTCGGCGGCTCTCGAGCAGGCCGCGGGTCGAGGCGATCAACGAATCGAAACGGGGGTGATCGGCCTCGGTCACCAGTCGGGCCTCGACAAAGTGGTGCGCGATCATCGCGAGGCGCGGCAGGCAGATCAGCTCGGCGAGCAGGAGCGCGGGGACCGCGACGAGGTAGCGGGCGTAGGCCGACACGTCGAGCAGGAGGGCTTCGTGGGGGCGACCACCCAGGGCATGGCCCTCGATGGCCGCCAGCACCAGGAGCGGCAGCCAGGCGAGACCGGCAACCGCCAGCGCGCGGCGACCCGGGCGAGCAATCAGCCGGCCTCTCGCGAGCGCCGCCTGCAGACGGGCGTACGGGCCCGCATCGAACGGATCGGCCGCGGAGGCCGGGGCCGAGTGCACGAGGACGCGTGCCTATCGGCGCGCCTCAGCGCGGGGCAGTGGACGTGTCGCCGACCATGGGCATGTTCGCCTGGAGATTGGCATTGATCACCGCGTCGAGCGCGTTCTCAATCTGGTAGAGGCGGGCCACCTTGACGGCGGGCAGGACCTTGCGGAACCGGCCGACATACTTCTTCTGCAAGGCGAGCTGATTCTCGCGGAACTTGAACGAGTCCTTGAGCAGGTCCTCGGCCTGCTTCTCCGTCATGGTGCTGGAGTTCGCGAGATAGTTCTCGATCATGGCAACGCGCTGGTCCCCGACCTTGGCGGCCTCGGTCTGGTACTCCCGGTAGACCGGCCAGAAGCCCTGGCTCTCCTCGGGCGTGAACTCCATGAGCTTCTGCAGGATCTCACGGCGCTTGGACTGGATATCGGCCCGGGTGAGCTCCACATCGTCCCGGAGGTTGGTCTGCGTGGCCTGCGCGTGGCAGGGGGGCGCGGCGGCGAACATGCCCCAGGCGAGCAGGGCGAACCCGGTGAGGCGGGCGTATCCCATGACGTGACTCCTTAAGAGGAAGTCACACTATAGGAGCGCCGGCCCTGGATCTCACATTGGACCTTCGTGCAGGGCCGGGGGTCAGTCCGAGAGAGTCCCCTTCACGGGCGCACGCCGCTCACGGCCTGGACGATCGCCGCCAGCAGGACGTCCTCCTCGAAGGGCTTCCGCAGGCACACGACGCCGTCGAGGCACAGGACCCGGGTCGCTACCATGGCGTCATCATGTGCCGTGATGAACACGGTCGGAGGCGTCCGCCCGGCCGAGAGCAGCTCGGCGACCAGGTCCAACCCATTCATCCCGCTCAGATACACGTCCACGACGAGGCAGTCCAGCTCGAGCGGCCGCCCCAGGGTCAGGAACTCCTCGGCCGACCCGAAGGTGCGCGTCTCGTACCCGCTGACCCGTAGCAGCCGGGCCAGCGCACGGCGCACGCCCGGATCGTCGTCCACGACGCCGATCCGGATCGGGACGTGCTCGATCATCGTGCGTTGCCGACTGACGCTCATGCCCGCTCGTTGTCCGGTGTGTGGTGTACAGCATCGGGCCAATCGAAGGGGGGCGATATTGGCTCTTGGTGTAATGCGGCCCGTTGCGCGGGGCCTCCGACCTATCCTGCGGTGTGCGTTCCGGCGGGGGTCACGGCCGGGTCCTCGCGGCCCTCACGCCAGCCGAGCCGCTCGGCGAAGTGGACGAGCTGAGCCAGCGAGATCGCGCCCATCTTCTCCATCACCCGGCCACGATGCACCTTGACCGTCTGCTCGCTCGTGCCGAGACGCCCGGCGATCTGCTTGTTCAGCAGCCCCTGGACCACGAGGACGAACACTTCACGCTCCCGAGGGGTCAGCGTGGCCAGACGGACGGCCACTTCCTGGTACTCTGCCCGGAGCTTCCTCGTCCGAGTGTCCCGGCTGAGCGCCCGGTGCACCGCCTCGAGCAAATCGACGTCCTCGACCGGCTTGGTGAGGAAGTCGACGGCCCCCTGCTTCATGGCCTTCACGCTCGTCGCCACGTTGCCGTAACCGGTGATGAACACGATGGGGAGCCGGTGCCCCGACACCCGGAGCATTGCGAGGAGCTCGAGACCGTCCACTTCGGGGAGGCGCAGGTCGCTCACCAGGCAACCCGGGCGGTCGGCCGTCCCGCCGTCGAGGAACTCGCGGGCGGAGGCGAAAGTCTCGACGCTGTGGCCAGCCGAGCGGAGCAGCCGCTTGAGAGCCGTGCGGACACCGGGGTCGTCGTCCAGCACGAAGACGACCGGTTGTTCAGAATCGGACATGAACTCGGTCTCTGGAGGGGGAACGCGCGCACGCCAGGTGCTGGGTCCGGCGGACGAGCGGTGTGGTGGGTGAGAGTCGTGCGGCCGCGAGCCGGCCAGCGCTTGGCTGAACGGCGACTTGTGGACCCGGCTCACGGCTCCGCTGTGCACGCATATCGTGATCCAAGAGCGCCACTCCTCGGAGGGGGACCGGTTGGAGGGGCTCGAAGGGGAATATTCGGCCAGTTGGGGCCGAGGTCAAGCGCACCGGCCGTGAGGTGCAAGTTCCGACGAAAGTGTAGTATCCGTGACTCCTGGCGAAGTATAGACTGATGAAACTGCTGGCCCGGGACACCCCGTGATTCGCACCGCGCTTCGCGTCATCCTCGCCCTGCTGATGATCGGGGCGCTGCTCGCGCTCGGCCTCTTCGTCGCCCTGAATCTGGGCGGGGCGACTTGGGCTGCCAACCGACTGCTCGGTCGGGTGAATCCCTACCCCGGGACGACGCTGCGGGCGGCCCGCGTCAGCGGGAATTTTTTCACCGGGCTTCAGCTCCGCGACGTCCGCCTGACCACGCCGGACGGCCAGGTCGCGTTCGGCCTCGAGAGCCTCGGCCTCGCCTACGATCCGCGCAGCCTCCTGGGCGACGACATCGTGATTCGGGAGGTCCGGGCGGTCGCCCCTCGGGTCCTGCTCCGGAAGCTTCCTGACTCGAGCTGGGACCTGGCGCGACGAAAGCCCCGGAACCGTCCAGACCGACCGGACGATTCGTCAGCCTCTCGCGGCCGACGCGTCGAGATTCAACGACTGCTGGTCACGCGCGGCACGGCGCTGGTCCGCTTCGGCGTCGCGGCGTCGGATCCCACAGTTCGGGTCGAGAGCCTTGAATCTGAGGGGCGGGAGGTCACGCTCGCGCCCGGCGTTCGTATCGGCCTCGCCACGATCAATTTCCGCTTCCTCCCTCAAGGCGAGTCGCCCGGCTGGACGGCGGTGGAGGCTCGGGGATCGCTCGAGCCGGGCAAGCTGGCGATCGGTCGACTCTCCGTGCGTTCCGCCGCCACCTCCATCCAGGGTCACGGCACCGTCCCCCTTCCCAGGAACCGGCAGCCGCTGGACCTGAGCCTGCTCGATATCCATCTCGCCGCGCCTGCCGTGACCTTTCGCGACCTGAGCCCGTTGCACCAGGCATTCGATCGCGAGGGCGGTACCGCACTGACGCTCGACGCACGCGGCGGGGCCGCCGGGACCGCGGTACGGCTGGACGCCAGGTTGACAGATGGCGGCACCGCTATAGCTGACGGATTTCTCAGCCGGCCCGGGGCCACAACGACGGAGTACCGGGGAAAGGCCACGCTCCGGCGGTTCGACCCCAGCCTCATCGCGCTCCGTCCGGCGGGGCCGGAACGCGTGAACGGAGATCTGCGCGTCGACTTGCGCGGCCCGAGCGCCGATCGAATGGACGGAATCGCCTCGCTGCGCGTGGACGACGCGCGCTACGCATCGCTCCATGCGCGGCGCACGGTAGCCGAAGCGAAATTCACCGGCGGCCGTGGGCAGTTGCGGTTCGATGGCGAGCTTGGTGACATCGGGGTTCGTGCCGGCGGATGGCTGCGGCCGTTCGACGACGTCCCGTCCTACGACGTTACCGCACGCCTGCGCCGGCTGACCGGTGGCGCGGGCGACGTGTGGCTCGACCGCATGCTCGGACGTGGCGGTACCCAGGTCTGGCTTCACGCGGCCGGTCGGGGCATCGATCCGCGCCAGGCCGATCTCCAGGCGCTCGCGACCGTGGTCAGCGGATCCGGTCTGCGGGGGCTGGTCGACTCGGGGTCGGTCCAGGGCCGGCTCAGCGGCGGCATCGCGGACGTGCGCGGCCGGATCGGCGCCACAGGAGGTCTGATCGACTTCCAGGGGCAGATCATCCTGGGGGACGAGCTGCGCTATCGGATCGAGCACGGCACCATCAGCCGGCTCAACCTGGCCGCCCTCCTCGGCGACACGCACGGCCAGCGCCCTGAACGCGGCGTTCCGGCTCGAGGGTCGCGGCACCGGCAAGGACTCCGCGCGCGCGGGCGGAAGCATGTCCCTCGGCCCTTCCTTCTACGGGTCGCACGAGCTGACCGGGGCTCGCGCGGACTTCGCGCTGTCCGCCGGCACGGCTCGGCTCGACGCGGAGGCGTCGCTCGGGGGCGGCTCGGTGGATCTCACGGCGACCGGCCGCCCCTTCCAGCCCCGGCCGACGCTTCACGTCGAACGGTTCCAGGTCCGCCACCTGGATCTGGCCCACCTCATTCCCGGCGTGCACGTGAGGAGCGACCTCTCGGGCACCGGCAATGTGCGTGCGAGCGGGCGGCGGCTCGACGATTCGGAGCTCGCCGGCCGTCTCACGCTGCAGCCCTCCCGGCTCGACGACGAGCCGATCGAAGGCGGTGACCTCGACGCCTCGCTCACTCGGGGGCAGCTCACGCTGCGACTCGCCCTGCGCGCGCCGGCCGGAGCGGTCACGCTCGCCGGCAATGCCCGGCCCTTCGATTCCGCCGCGACCTGGGCCTTGCGGGAAGGCACTTTCCGCGACCTCGAGCTGGGTCGCCTCCTCGGCGTGCGCGGCCTCCGCACCCGGCTCGCGGGCTCGCTGCGGGCCGAGGCGACGGGACGGAAGCCGGAGCTGGCGCGCGTCGACGCGGACCTCACGCTCACACCGTCCACGGTGAATCGAGCGGCGATCCAGAGCGGGCGGATCCAGGCCAGGCTCGCCGACGGGCGCCTGCACCTGGTCGGCCGGCTGCTCGGCGATGGTGACAGCCTGACGATCGACGCCTCCTCGCGACCGTTCGAGCACCGACCGCCGCTGCGGCTGGTGGTCCAGGCCGGCTCGAGCCATCTCGGCGCCCTGGTGGATCGCGATACGCTCGATGTCGCCGGCGCCGCGCGGCTCACCCTGGAAGGTGAGCTCGGGCCGCGGGACACGATGCGACTCCGGGGCACCATCTCCGCCGGCGGGCGAGCGGGCGGGGTGACGCTGGATTCGCTGCGCGCCACGGTCGGGCTCGCGGGCGGGATGCTCGACCTGGATACGCTGGCAGTCCGGAGCAACGTCGGACAGCTCGCCGGCGCCGGACGCCTGGCGCTGTTCGGCAGCGGAACCGCCACATCCAACCTCAAGCTCACCGCGAATCTCCTCGACCTGACCCCGGTCGCGACGCTGCTCCAGGTCAAGGGACTCGGCGTGGATTCCGGGCGCGTAACCGCGTTGCTCACCGGACCGCGGGATCATCCGCGTGTGAGCCTGGGCCTCATGGCGAGCGAACTGACGATCGGCCACCGCCGCGTCGGCACCGCGCGGGCGTCGCTCGAGGGCGAGCTGGGAGCGGATCGCTCGATCGCTGCCGGCAAGGGATCGCTCGCTCTCGATCACCTGGTCACGTACAGCAGCCGCGTGAACAACCTTCGCGTCGACGGTGCCTACGACGGACGTGAGCTCACGCTGCACGGAGAGTCGAGATTGGATGCGACGACTCGAGCGTGGATGGCTGCCCGGGTCTATCCCGGTGCGCGCGAGCGGAAGGTGGAGCTGGATACGCTGGAATCGCGGAGCGAATCCGCCTCCTGGGGCTTGAGCCACCCGGTCCGGATCACGTATGGCGACCGGATCCGGGTGGACGACTTCGTGTTCGGCTCGCGCGGCAGCCGGATCGCGCTGGACGGCACGCTCGATCGCCGGGGGATGCAGCGGTTCCGCGCGACGGTGGACTCGCTCCCGCTCGGCTGGATCGCGGACATCGTGGGCGTCGGCACCCTGGAGGGGTCGGTCGACGGCGCGCTCGACATCGCCGGTCCAGCCGCCGCGCCGCACGTCACGGGCAACCTGGCCGGCGTGATTCGCTCGCGGAACAAGGCCGTGGGACGCGTCCGCGGGCAGGCCGATTGGGTCGCGCCGCGTGGACTGCACCTCGATCTGAGCGTGTACCACCCCAAGGGCGACAGCATGAGGGTGGCCGGGGAGCTGCCGCTGGCGCTCTCGCTCGCCGTTGGCGACTCGAGCGGGGGCGTCGTGCGTCGCATCCCGCGCGGCGAGCTCGCGATGGATGTGACCGCACATCAGTTCCCCGTCGACCTGCTCGAGCCGCTGCTCGATCCGGCGGTGGTCAATAAGCTCGAAGGCCGGCTCACCGTGGATGCACATGCACGCGGAGACATCGAGAGCCCCGCCCTGTCGGGGCGGATCGCCCTCGCGGATGCGAAGATCCGGATTCCGCCGCTCGGGGCCACGTATGAGAAGGGGACCGTCGACGCAACGCTGGAGGGCACGACAGTCCGCCTCACCCGGGCTCGTATCGAGTCGGGCGACGGCCGCCTCGAGGCGAGCGGCACCATCCAGGTGCAGGGGTCGCCCGTGGCCGGGTTCGATCTTCAGTCCACACTGCACGACTTCCAGCTCGCCGACGGCGAGGAGCTCCGCTCGACGGCCTCGGGGACTCTGCGCCTTCGCGGCACGGCCACGGCGCCGGCGCTCGCGGGCGCGGTCCGGCTCCGGAACACGGATTACTATCTCCAGGCGAAGAGTCTCGAGCAGGGTGCGGAGCCGGTCGAGCTGACCGCGGCGGACCTCCGGGTGGTCGAGCGGCGCTTCGGCGTGGCGGTGGATCGGCCCGCCGGCGGACAGTTGTCTCGCTGGGCGCTCGATCTGGACGTGGAGCTGGCCGGAAACAACTGGCTCCGCCGGCGTACCAACCCGTCCATCGCAGTGGAGCTGGCGGGCAAGGTCGAGGTTCGGAAGGCGCGCGGCGAGAGCGTCCGGGTCTTCGGGGCCATCCAGCCACTGCACGGTCGGAGCTTCGTGCAGCTGATGGGGAGACGGTTCGATGTGAGGGGCGGGGAGGTCGCCTTGCAAGGGCCACTCGACAGCGCCCAGATCACGCTGCATTCCGAGTATCGCGCCGACTCGGGGAGCAGCGCCCACGCGACGGGCGTGGTGATTACGTCCGAGGTGGCCGTCGACACCGGACGACTGGCCGTGAAGCTCGGTTCACAGCCGCCGATGAGCACTGCCGACATCCGGTCCTATCTGACGACCGGGCGGCCGGCGGGCACGGACCCGACACTCAACAGCGACCAGGCCGATGTGCTGACTGCCGGCGCCTCGCTCGCCGTGGGGGCCGCGCTGGGGAGTGTGGCGGGCAGCGCCGGTCAGCGGCTGGGCCTCGACGTCGTGCAGGTGCTGCAGGACCGGCAGGGCGGCCAGACGCTGGTCGCGGGAAAGTACGTCTCGCCGCCGCTCTACCTGGGGTTCAGACAACCGATCGTCGCCGGCAACGACCCGAACGAGACGCAGACGGCGGCAGAGACGATCGAGTGGGAGGTGGAATACGCCGCGCTCCGGCGCGCCCTGCTCAACCTGCAAGGGGCCGGCAGTGAGTTCCGCGTCTTCCTGCGGCTCCGGCAGTGATGGCGGGGCCGCTCGCCCGCGGCCCCGCGGGCGGCCTGCTCCTGATCCTGGTCAGCTGTTTCCTCTTACCCGGTCGAGCGGCAGCCCAGGACTCGCTCCTGGCGCTTCGGCCGGGCGCGCAAGTGGGCTCCATCGACTTCCGCTTCGCCGGCACCCAGAGCTTTTCGGCGGCGCAGCTCGACGGACTCCTCGGGGTGAAGTCCCGAGGCTCGCTCTACGACGTCAGACGCTTGCTCGGCAAGCTGCCCCTCATTCCGTCCCCCCGCGCGCAGGTGTTCGACCCGGTCGAGCTGCAGAAGGACGTGGTGCGTCTTCGCCGGTTCTACCAGCGCTCCGGCTTCTTCGACCCGGGCGCGGACTACGAGGTCAGCTCCAACGACCCGGGAACGGTCGTGAAGATCGTGTACGTGATCGACGAGGGGCCTGCGGCGGCGCTTCGCACGATCGTGGTGACGGGACCCGCCAGTCGAGGGCTCGAGCTTCCCGACTCGCTGCGGAAGAGCTGGCAGCGGTTCGCGGACAGCCTGGCCGAGGGCCGCGGACGCCTGTTCGGCGAAGGGGATCTCGGCGCGGCGCAGGTCCAAACCCTCGCGTGGCTGCACGCTCGCGGCTACCCGTTCGCGACGGTGCGCTCGACTCGCGTGGTGGACTCGGCGCAGCGGGCGGTCGACGTCACGCTGGAGGCGGACCCGGGCCCGCGGAGTCGCATCGGGCAGATCGTCGTCGAGGGCTCGCCGGTGAGCGACCGCGTCGTCCTCCGGGAGCTGCCCTTCCAGAGCGGCGACTGGTATTCGGCCGACGCACTCTCGTCGGGGCGGAAGCGACTGCAGAACGTGGACCTGCTGGCCCAGGCTGTGGTGGACGTCGATTCGCAGCCGTCGCCCGATTCGACCCTCGGCATCCGGGTGCGCCTGGGGGACGCGCATCCTCGGTTGACACTGGCCGAGGTCGGCTATGTCTCCGACGGACCTGGACTCACCGGCCGCGTGCAGTGGACCCATCCCAACTTCACCGGCGGCGCGCGCAGCCTGTCCGCGTCGCTCGAGGGCCAAAGCGGCGTCGGTGCGGTCGGCACGGAAGCCGAACAGCTTCTGCGCGGATCGCTCAGCCTGACCCAGCCGTACGTGTTCGTGCCACGTCTGTCGTTGATCGTGGGGCCGTTCGCGGAGTACCGGGACGACCTGCAGGATCGGTCGGCCGCCGTCGGTGGCACCGCGACCCTGCTCTATCGGCTGGGTCTCCTCTCCTCGCTGGCGCTGCAATACCAGTTCAGCGCCCGGCACATCTACGAGTACCGCTTCGGCGACGTCTCAGCGGGCGACGTCAGCCTGTTAGAGCTCCTCAGCCTTCAGAACCCGGCGCTGATCGACTCGCTCGGCCAGGACGTGGACAAGAGCACGCTCACACTGGGGGGCTCCTTCGGCAAGCTGAACGATCTGGCCGATCCGCGCCGCGGGTGGCTGCTCAGGCCGACGGCAGAGGTCACCGTGCCCGGCGGCTTCAGCACCGTCCAGTTCGTCCGACTCGACCTCAATGCGTCGGGCTTCCACCCGCTGGGCCGCCGGGTCGTGCTGGCCGCGCGCGCTCTCGGCCGGGCGGCTCTTCCCCTTCGGCAAGAGCGTCCCCGCCGAGGGCGAAGACCCCACGTTTTCGTTCATCCGGTTGCGGGACGAGTCGATGACGGCGGGAGGGACCAACGACGTCCGGGGCTGGGGCGACCGTCTGCTCGGTCCCAAGGTGCCGAACGCGGAGGGGAAGATCCAAGGCACCGATACGGTGTTCGTAGCCGATCAGTACGTCCCGATAGGGGCCCTGGCTCGGCTCACCGGCTCGCTCGAGCTCCGGTTTCCGGCCCCGGGCCTGCCGCCCAAGTGGCAGGCGCAGGTCTTCCTGGACGGCGGCCGCGTCTGGACGCCCGACGAGCGCTTCTCTCAAAGTCTGCTGTTCCCGGAAAACACCGACTTCCGGTTCTCCCTCGGCGCCGGGCTGAGCTTCCAGACGCCGGTCGGACCCATCGGGCTCAACGTGGGATACAAGCTGAATCCGTCGGAGTTCGATGAGCGCGACGCAGGCGAGGTGCTGAATGCGCTGATCGCGGGCCTGCCGGTCACCAGCGTACCGACGGACTGGCGGCAGCGCATTCACCTCCACCTCTCGTTCGGCGCGGGGCTCTGATGCGGTCAGTTCACCGTATAGCCTCGGCCCTGGAGGCAGGCGGCCATCGCCTTGGCGAACGTCTCTTGGGTGGTGGCGCTCTGCGCCGCGGCCTGCTGCTGCCCCGCCTGCTCGGCCTGCGCGCCGGCGGTCTTGCGGGCCTTGCGGCCCTTTGCCGCGCCGGCGACCGCGCCGATGGCGGCTCCTGTCCCCGCATCCCCGGCGATTCCCCCGATGACCGCTCCGCCAACCGCACCGCGCGCGGCGCCGCCCACCGCCGCCCCTCTCGATGCACTATCGGTCTGCGCCTTAGCGGCCTTGCCGGCCGAGTCGGCGTTGACGGCCGTGGCGGTGGGATCGATCCCGGTATTCTGCTGCGCCCATTGATAGCACGCTCGCTCGTCGTCCACCTGCTGTGGTTGGGGCTGTCCTTTGGCGGGATAGACGGTCAGACCGGCCTTGGCAGCGAGTCGCGGATCGGGGACCGGGGCAACCGGCTTTGACGGGGCCGGCTTCGACGCCGCGGGTTTCGCCGCGGCCGGCTGCTTCGCGGTGGTCGTCGTGCTCTCCCCAGGCGCCTGCTGAAGCACGGTCGACTCCGCCGGCGCCGCCTGACCGGCCGTCGATTCACCCTGAACCGTGGCCGACTCCGCGGACCGCCGGTTCCCTCCCTTGCAACCGAATAAGACGCCCGCGCCGGCAGCCAGCGCGAAGATGACACGCCCGGACCATCGCATAAGTACATCCTTTCTGGCGGCCTCGACCGAGACGGGATAGTCTCAGACCAATTGGCCAACCTGAAGGATAGAGAGCGGGCGACGCCGGCAGCTATTGCACTTCCGTCCAGGGGGCCTATCCCTCCCGGGCGTCACTCGACCAAGGTCCAATGTGCCTGACGGCCTTGCGGTCCTACCCTACCCTGCTACACGTTGCCGCGTCATTTCCGACCGGGCCCGACCGCGGGCGGGCTCTCCCCAGCTGGCCTTCTGCGAGGCATCGTCATATTGAATTGCGTGCTGTCGTCCGTCCGAGGCCCCGTCTGGCACCCTTGGCGACCGGGTCTGGTCCTCGCCCTCCTGCTGACGGCAGGCGGACAGGTGCGGGCGCAGGAGAGGAGCGCCGACAGCGCCTGGGGGGCCGGGGTGCCCCAGCGCGATGTGATGGATCTGCTGTCTCGAGTCCTGCGCGGCAAACCAGACAGCCTCGGACGTGTGTTGGTGGAGACGCCAAAGCCACTGGTGGTCGCCCTGCTGCCTTCCTTCTCGGTCAACCCGGCCTTCGGCGTCTCCCTCGGCGTCTCGGCCAATGCCTTCACCCGCCTCGGGCCCGAGGCGACCACCAACGCGACCACGGTAGGAGCGTCGGTCTCCTTCACCACCAAGAAGCAGTTCAACGTCGTGGTCCGCTCGAACATTTTCGGCAACGGCAATCGCTTCCTGCTCCAGGGCGACTGGCGGTACCTGGACACGTCACAGCCCACCTACGGTCTCGGTCCCGCACTACCCGAGAGCCAGAAGGACGACATCGACTTCAACCTGGTCCGTGTCTACCAGACGTTCTACCGCCCGCTCACCGGGCGTCTGCTCGGGGGTATCGGCTACCACCTCAACGCCTATTTCAACATCAGGGACCACAATGCCGAGCAGGGGCTGCCATCGCCGATGCTCGACTTCAACGGCGGCCAGACCATCACCGAGAACACCTCGTCGGGTCTGTCGGTGAACCTCGCCTTCGACAGCCGCGACAACCCGAACTACCCGACGCGGGGATACTACAGCACCATGAGCGTCAAGGCCTTCCCAACGTGGATGGGAAGCGACGGCAACTGGCAGAGCTTTCAGACGGACCTTCGGACCTACTCCACGCTCGACCCGCGCGGCCGGAGCGTGCTGGCCCTCTGGGCGACGACCTGGTTCACGTTCGGCGCCACGCCGTACATGGAGCTCCCGGCGATCGGCTGGGACACCTACGCGCGGACTGGCCGGGGGTATCCGCAAGGGCGCGTTCGGGGACGCAACCAGATCTACGTGGAGAGCGAGTACCGCATGACCCTGTCCCGCGATGGGCTCTGGGGTGCGGTGGCCTTCCTGAGCCTGCTCTCCACGAGCGACCCCGTGACCACCGGGTTGCAGCGGATCGATCCGGGCATAGGGGCGGGGTTGCGGATCAAGCTCAACAAGCGGTCGAGGACCAACATCACGCTCGACTTCGGCTTCGGGGCCGAGGGATCGAAGGGTCTCTTCATGGGCAGCACCGAGGCCTTCTAGATCGTCAGCCGCCCTCCGTGCGCAGCTGCAGGTGGAACGTCGCACCCCCCATCTCGTTGTTGTCCGCCCAGAGCCGCCCACCGTGGGCGGTGACGATCGACCGGCAGATCGCCAGTCCGAGACCGAGGCCGTGCTCCTTGGTGGTGAGGAACGGCTCGAAGACCCGATCCAGCTTGTCCGGCGGAATGCCCGGTCCCTGGTCGGCGAGGGACAGCTTCACGCCCAGCTCGCTCGCGGTCGTGAAGATCGTGAGCCGGCGATTGTCGCGCCGCGTGGCGCTCATCGCCTCGCAGGCGTTGAGGATCAGGTTCAGCAGCACCTGCTGCATCTGCACGCGGTCGGCGATGACCGCCGGCAGCGCGGGGGTGAGCTGGGCATCGACCGTCACCATCCGATGGATCATGTCGCTGTGCACGAGATCGAGCACTTCGGACACGACCTCGTTGAGATCGAGCGGTCGCGGCTGCACGTCACCCTTGCGGAGGAACGTGCGGAGGCGCTGGATCACCTCGCCGGCGCGCCGGTCGTCGTGCGCGATGTCCTCGAGGATGCTGCCCACCTCGAGCAGGTCGGGCGGTCCCGCTCCCAGCAGGCGCTGGGCGGCGCGGACGTTGGCGAGGATCGCGGTCAGCGGCTGGTTCAGCTCGTGCGCGAGCGACGCCGAGAGCTCGCCCAGCAGCCCCACGCGGCTCAAATGCGCGAGCTGGAGCCGCTGCTCCTGGGCCTCGGCCTCCGCCCGCTTGCGGGCCGTCACGTCGCGGATGAAGGTGATGAAGCAGGGCTCGCCGCCCATCTCCACCGTGTCGGCGGAGAGGAGGGTCTCGAGGAGGTCCCCTGCCTTGCTGCGCAGCTCCATCTCGTACTCGCGCACCCGGCCGGCGATGGCAAGCATGCGGGCGAGTCGCGCCCGGTCCGCCCCGGCGACGTAGATCCCGAGCTGCGCCGGCGTGTGACCAATGGCCTCCTCGCGGTGGTAGCCGAAGAGTGCCTCCCAGGTATCGTTGACCTCCAGGATCAGGCCGTCGCTCCGCCGGCTGATCACGATGGCGTCGGGACTGGAGCGAAACGCCTTGCCGAACCGTTCCTCCGAGCTTCGCAGCGCCTCATAGTGGCGCGTGCGTTCGCTGATATCCTCCACGAAGCCCACCATCCGGGACCGCTTCCCCGCGGCGTCACGAACGAAGTGCCCGCGGTCCTCGACCCAGATGATCTGTCCGTCCTTGCGGCGCAGGCGATAGGTGAAGTGAAATGACGTACGTCTTTCGTCCGAGATGGACTCCGCGTCCTGGCGGACGCGGTCGATCTCCCGCTCGAAGCGGCGCGATCGGCGGGATGGACCATCTCGATCCACCGGGTGAGGCCTCCGACCATCTCCGCGCTGGAATAGCCGATGATGCGCTCGAGATCGCCGCCATAGGTCACGTCGCCCGTGTCCGGATCCCAATCGTAGAGCAGCTGGTTGCTCGACTCGATCGCGGCCGCGTAGCGGCTTTTCCACTCCCCGACCGCGGCCTCCGCCAGCTTGCGCTCGGTGATGTCCGCGTTCACGCCGAGCAGGCGCACGGGTCGGCCCCAGCCGTCGAACACCGGGTTGCCCTTCGCCAGCACCCAGCGGACGCCGCCATCGGGGTGCGTGATGCGGAACTCGAGTCTCGTACGGGGCTCCCAGCTCGAGGGCACGACCGATGGCGTCGGCCACCGCCGGCCGGTCCTCGGGGTTGAGCAGGTCCGAGAAACGTCTTCAGGGTGAAGTCGATCGGGGGCGCACCGAGGCCGAAAATCTCGCGCGACTTGTCCGACCACGACCCGTGATCGTGGTCGATCTGCCACTCCCACGTAGCCCATCTGCGCGGCGCTCAGGGCGAGCGTGAGCCGCTCCTCGCTTCGGCGCGCCTCGTCTTCGGCCCGCGCCCGCTCCTGCGTGACGGCCGCGAGCGCCATGAGGGGAATCGCCATGACGATCATGAACAACTGCATGGAGAGCGCCTTCTCCGCCGCCGTGCTGGCGACGAACGGGCCCTCGCCGCGAGTCGCGCCCCAGATGGCCAGCAAGGCCACGGTCAGGAGACAGGCGCTGGTCCCCCCGGGTCCGAAGCGTACCGCCGCCCACAGCAGCAGCGGCAGCGGCGCGTAGAGCAGAGGCGGCGCGATGTTCTGGCCGCCGATCAGGCTGGTGAAGACGACCAGGCACACGATCAGGAGGCTGGTCGCCAGGACGGCCGCCTCGATCAGGCGCCAGCGCGATGCGCGTCCGCAGCGACGCGAGTCCGCCCGAAGCCACGGTGACGAGGACCGGCACCAGCGTGAGCGTCGCCAGCACGTTGGAGAAGAAGCGGGTGCGCCAGGTCTCCCAGTAGCCGCTGACGCCCCACCCGTTGAGCGTGACGAACCCGGCATCGAGGAAGCAGGACAGGAAGGTGGCGAGCACGGCGCCGAAGACGAAGATGCCGAACCGGCGGAAGCTGTCGAATCGGAGTGGGCTGTCGCTGAGCCAGCGGATCAAGCCGGCCCCGATCAGGGCCTCGCTCGAGTTACTCACGAACCAGCAGAGCACCATCCGCAGTGGGATGCCGGCTTCGAGCTCGACGGCCAGGTGGGCGGGCAGCGCGGCGAGCAGGACGATCCACCAGGAACGCACCGGCGTGAGCAGCAGGCCGGCGAGCAGAATCGCGTTGGGCGGCCACAGCGTGGAGACCGGATGCGGCTGGAGCGTGAGCGCGATGCCGATCTTCGCGCCGACGTAGTAGGCGAGGCTGACCAGCAGCGCCACCTGGATCGTTCTGATGGAAGGCGCGGCGCGCTCGCTGTCGCGCGCGGTGGCCGCTCCATCCTGGATCACGCCCGCCTCAGCCATGCCGATGCATCTCCTGCGGGGGTCGGCGGAATCCTGCCGCTTTTTGCCCCCGGGGACGGCTTTTTGAGAGGTACGTCGGGTCGGGAATTCGCGACCCTGACAAGATATTGCTGGATTCCGGCACGGCCCCATCCTTGCCTTTCCCTACAGGCGGTGGGTCCCCTGACCGTCCGCAACCCCCTGCGGAGCCAACACGTGCGGCTATCCTGCACCGCCCTCAGTCTCGTCCTCCTCGCTTGCATCCCGCCGGCTGTGTCCGCGCAGGGCGGCAACGACGTTCCGTGGAAGTCGTTCAGCGAGGTCACCCGCGGCGCCGAGGTCGGGACCGGCATCTTCACGATCTACTACCGCCGCGACAACATATATCTGTCCCTCCGGCCTGACCAGTTCGACCACGACTATCTCCTCGTCACCCAGATCTCCCAGGGGATCGGGGAGCTCGGCCTGGATGGCGGGTCGTCGATCCGCTCGGACCTGGTTCGCTTCCATCGCGAGGGCGATCGGGTGGAGCTCTGGGTGGTGAATTCACACATGGCGGCCGCTCCGGGCAGCCCGATGGCGGGGACAGTCGCGTACTCGTTCGGGCACTCGGTCGTCCAGTCGTTTCCGATCGCCACCGCCCGCGAGCCCCGCGAGATCGTGGTGGACGTGACGCCGTTCTTCCTGTCCGACTGGGCCGATGTGGGCACGGTGCTGCAGACCGCGATGACCCAGCGCAAGCTCACCGGCAACGTATCACTCGACGACAAGCGCTCGAGCCTGCAGTCGGTCCACCTCTTCGGGACCAACCTCGAGACCGACGTCCGACTCACGTTTCAGACGCCGCGGAACCTCGGCCTCGAGACCGTCGCGGACTACCGGTCGATCCCCATCGGCATTCACTACTCGCTCCGCGACCTGCCGCCGACGCCGATGCGGCCGCGGCTGGCCGACGAGCGGGTCGGCTACTTCATCTCGGCGATGAAGGACTTCTCCCGCGACACCGCGGACCACTTCTTCGTCCGCTACGTGAATCGCTGGCGGCTCGAGAAGCGGAACCCGGGGCCCGGCCTCAGCGAGCCGGTGCAGCCGATCGTCTACTACATCGATCGCACCGTGCCGGTGGAGTGGCGTCCCGCGGTGCGCGCGGGCATCCTGGAATGGAACCGGGCGTTCGAGGACGCGGGCTTCCGCGACGCCATCCGGGTGCTCGACGCGCCCACTGACAGCGCGTGGAGCGCGGCCGACGCGCGCTATTCGACGGTGCGCTGGACCGCCAACAACGGCGCGGCCTACGCCATCGCCCCGATCAACGTGGACCCCCGGACCGGCGAGATCCTCAACGCGGACATCCTCATTTCCGCGACCTGGATCCAGCGCTGGCGCGGGCAGTCGGGCCGCTACGCGGCGCCCGTGGCCGCCGTGCAGTCGGTGCTGCAGGAGGACTCACTGGCCTCCGGGTCCGAGGCGGACACTCGGCTCTGCCGCTTCGGGGACGGGCTCAGCCGGAGCGCCGCGCTCGCCGGCGTGGTGATGGCGGCCCGCGGCGAGATCTCCGGCGGGGGTGAGGTGACCCGATCCTACGTCAACCAGGCCCTCAAGGCCCTGGTCATGCACGAGGTGGGACACTCGCTCGGCCTGCGCCACAACTTCCGCGGCTCGGCCGGCGCCAGCGCCGCGCAGCTCGCCAATCGTACCTGGACCGGGTCGCACGGCTTCGGGGTCTCGGTGATGGACTACATGCCGCCCGCCCTCGCCCTCGATCCCGCTCGGCAAGGCGACTACTATCCGCCCACCATCGGCAGCTACGATCGCTGGGCCATCACCTACGGATATGCCGACGTCGTCCCCAACCCGCTCGCGCTGGCCAGCGCGAAGGGCGGTGGCCCGGCCTCGCGCGAGTGGTCGCCCGACGTCGAGGTCAACGGGCTCCGGGCCATCGCCTCGCAGGCGGCGGATCCGTCGCACCTGTACGGGACGGACGAGGACGCGGGATTCGGGGGCCTGGGCCTCGATCCCACCGTCAGCCGCTACGACCAGACCGATGACCCGCTGAGCTGGGCACGGGGCCGGGTGGCCCTCATCGACGGCCTGTTCGATTCGCTCGACGCGCGGGTGGTCGCGCCGGGCGAGAGCTACGGCCGGCTGCGGGACGCGTTCACCGACCTGCTGAACGACCGCTGGTACGCCCTCCTGGTCACCACGAAGTATCTCGGGGGCGCCCAGACCGCGCGCGACCACCGTGGCGATCCGGGCGCCAGGCCGGCCGTCATGACTGTCCCGGCAGTCCAGCAGCGCGCGGCCCTGGCCCTCCTTGCGGACGCCGCCTTCGGGGAACGGGCCTACCGGTTCCGGCCGGCGCTGTTGAGCCGGCTGGCGGCCGATCGGTGGATGCATTGGGGCGCTTCACCCGGATCGGATGGGCGGATCGACTTTCCGCTCCACGACTGGGCGATGACGCAGCAGGGATCCCTGCTGGGGCAGCTGCTCGACCCCACGGTGCTGGCACGCATCCGGGACGCGGAGCTTCGTGCGGAGCCCGGCGAGGTCACGGTCGGCCTGCCCGAGGTGTTCTCCACGCTGGCCGGCGCGATCTGGTCGGAAATCGGCGCGGGCTCTCGCACGCGCCCGGCACGGTCGAAGAACATCAGCTCCATGCGTAGGGACGTCCAACGGCTCCATCTCAACTCCATGGTCCAAATGGCCGTCAGCCCGGCGCCCGGCACCCCCGAGGACGCCCGCGCCCTGGCTCGCATGACACTTGCAGGGCTCGGCAGCGACATCGACCGGACCTTGGCCGTTCCCCGTCCGGACATGGACACCTACACCCGCGCGCATCTGATGGACGCGCGCGAGCGCATCAGCCGGGCGCTCGACGCCCAGATGGTTCAGACCACCAGCTCGAGGTAGCAGGTCATGCTCCACATCCTCCTCCCGACCGACCCGTCGCCGTTCATGCAAACCACCATCTACATGGGCGGAATGCTCGCGGGTTACCTGCTCCTCACCCGACCTGACGAGTGGGCCGAAGTGCGTGAGACGGTTCGCGCCCTCTGGAAGCGTCGGCGGAACGGCTGACCTTCAGGCGCACGCAGCTCACCCGCCCTCCACCGGCGCGGCGTGAGCGGCCACCGAGTGTCAGCGGAAGCCCCCACACAACCAGCCGCATGACCAGTTGATCCTTCCGGGCCTGCCCGGTGGTCCCGGGGGCACGCGCCCGCCAGTATAGACTTCCACCATGCCGGGTACCGCACCCTCCCCGCTCGTCCTTCGCCAGCTCCGCAAAGCCTACGGTGAGGTCGTCGCCGTGGACGGCCTCGACCTCGAGATCCGCCCGGGCGAATGCTTCGGTCTGCTGGGCCCCAATGGCGCCGGGAAGACAACCACGATCGAGATCTGCGAGGGCCTGACGTCGCCTGACGATGGCGAGGTCCTGATCCTGGGCCGGCGTTGGGGCCACGACGATGCCCGGCTCCGGGAGCTGCTGGGGATCTCGTTGCAGGAGACCCAGTTTTCCGAGAAGCTCACCGTCGCCGAGACAGTCCGGCTGTTCCGCAGCTTCTACCCCCGGGGACCCTTGGCCGACGCGGTCATCGACCTGGTCCAGCTGGGGGAGAAGGCCGGCGCCCGGGTCGGGCAGCTGTCCGGCGGCCAGCGACAGCGACTGGCCCTAGCCTGCGCGCTCGTGGGCGACCCCGAGTTGCTGTTCCTCGACGAGCCGACCACCGGACTCGATCCGCAGTCACGCCGCCAGCTGTGGGAGTTGATCGAGCGATTTCGCGCGGGCGGGCGCTCGATCCTGCTCACGACGCACTATATGGAAGAAGCCGAGCGGCTGTGCGACCGCGTCGCCATCATGGACCACGGGCGCATCATCGCCGAGGGCACGCCCCGCGAGCTGATCGCGTCACTGGGCGCGGAGCATGTGCTGGAGTTCGCTGTGGCTGACGGCCCGGGGCTCGATGCGGTGGCCCTCGGCGCCGCGCTGGGCCAGGCACCTGGCCGTCGGGACGGCGCGTGGCGGCTTCAGGTGTCCGAGCTGCATCAGGCCATGCCCACGCTCCTGGGCGAGCTGCGGCGCCAGGGGGCGCAGCTGTCCGAGCTGCGCACGCGCTCCGCCACGTTGGAGGACGTCTTCGTCACGCTCACCGGGCGGCAGCTGCGTGACGACTGAACGGCGACGCTGGCGCGACCACCCGCTGGTCCAGCTCACCCTGGTGCGCTACCGCGAGTTCTACCGGGAGCCCGAGGCGATCTTCTGGGTGTTCATCTTCCCTGTGCTGCTCACGGCCGGGCTGGGCATTGCGTTCCGGAGCCGCGCGCCGGAGCGCGTGCCAGTGGCGCTCGTCGCCCGCCGTGGAGTGGACGACAGGTTGGCAGCGGGGCTCGCGGCGGCCGAGGGGCTTCGCCTCCGGGTGCTCAGCGACAGCGGCGCGGCGCAGGCGCTCCGAACCGGCGACGTCGCGATCGTGGTGATTCCGAGGAGCGGGAGCGTCGAGTACCGCTTCGATCCGTCGCGTCCGGATGCCCGGGAGGCCAGGCTGCGGGTGGACCAGTCGGTCCAACGCGCCGCGGGCCGGGCCGACGCCGTGGCGGTCGAGGAGCAGACGGTCCACGAGGCAGGCGCCCGCTACGTCGACTTCGTGGTTCCGGGCCTCCTCGGCATGAACCTGATGGGGAGCGGCATCTGGGGACTGGGCTTCGCCATCGTGGACGCGCGCCGGAAGCACCTGCTCAAGCGTCTGGTGGCCACCCCGATGTCGCGCCCCCAGTTCCTCGCCTCGTTCGTCCTCTCGCGGCTCACCTTCCTCATCCTGGAGGTGGCGCTACTCCTCGGCTTCGCCGCCATCGCGTTCGGCGTCCCGTTTCGGGGGTCACTCGCGTTCCTGGGCGGCCTCTGCCTGTTGAGCGCGCTCGCGTTCTCGTCGCTCGGCCTGCTGCTGGCGGCGCGGCCGCGCACGGTCGAGGGCGTGTCGGGCCTGATGAACCTCGTCATGCTGCCGATGTGGATCTTTTCCGGGGTGTTCTTTTCGTCTTCCCGGTTTCCGGACGCGGTACAGCCGCTGATCCGCGCGCTCCCGCTCACCGCTGTGATCGATGCCCTGCGGGCCACCATGCTCCGGGGCGCGGGCCCTGGCCAGCTCCTGCCGGAGCTGGCGGTGATCGCCGCGTGGCTGGTCCTGAGCTTCGGCCTCGCGGTTCGGCTCTTCCGCTGGCGCTAGAACGGTCCAGCGGGTAACCTGGAAGCTCTGCGCCACTCTTCCACCACCGTAAGAGCCCGCGCCCATGAGCTCCACCCTCGACCCCGAGGCACGTTCCATCGACGAGCCGGCGGAGGCCGCCGAAGGGCGGCTGCCTCGCCGGCTCGGCAGCTGGTCCACCATGGCCGTGACGATCGGCATCATGATCGGCAGCGGAATCTTCCGCGTGCCGGCCGCGGCGGCGGCACAGACCGGCAGCGCCGAGGTGATGTTGGCGGCCTGGGTGCTGGGCGGTATCGTCGCGCTCTGCGGCGCCCTCTCGCTCGCGGAGGTGGCGGCGCTCTATCCCAAGGCCGGCGGCATCTACGTGTACCTCCGCGAGGCGTACGGATCACTCACCGCGTTTCTCTTCGGCTGGCTCTATCTC
This sequence comes from uncultured Gemmatimonadales bacterium, assembly GCA_963697755.1. Lineage (GTDB taxonomy): Bacteria > Gemmatimonadota > Gemmatimonadetes > Gemmatimonadales > GWC2-71-9 > CAVVWJ01. The sequence goes on from CAVOPE010000001.1 coordinate 614,946, forward strand.
GTCATCATCCCGACCGGCGCCGGCGCGATCGCGCTGGTCTTCGCCGAGTACCTGGGCCGACTGGTACCGCTGACGCCGGACGAGATCCGGGGGGTGGCCACCGTCGTCATCGTGCTTCTCGCAACCGCGCAGTATCGCTCGGTGCGGTTCGGAGCGGCGATTCAGAACGCGTCCACGATCGCCAAGGTGTCCGCCATCCTGGCGATGACGGCCGCCGCCTTTCTGCTCGGCCGGCCAGGCAGTGGGGCGTGGGCCGACGCCGCGATGCACCGACCATTCACGCTCGGCGGCTTCGGCCTCGGAATCGTGACGGTGCTCTGGGCGTACAACGGCTGGCAGGACGTCACCTGTCTCTCCGGCGAGGTCCGCGACCCGGGACGCTCCCTGCCTCGCGCGATCGTCGGCGGGACGCTCGTCGTGGTGGCGGTCTACCTCGCCGCCAATGCCGCCTACCTGCGCGTGCTCCCGATCGACGTCATGGCGGCGTCACCGCTGGTGGCGTCGGACGTGATGGTGCGCCTGGTGGGTCCGGTGGGCTCGTCGCTGATCGCCGCGCTCGTGTGCGTCTCCACGTTCGGCGCGCTCAATGCCGTCCTGATGGCGATCCCGCGCGTGTTCTGGGCCATGGCCGATGACGGACTGTTCTTTCGCAGCGTCGCCGCGGTCCACCCACGCTACCGGACGCCGCACGTCGCCATCCTCACGATGGCCGTGCTGAGCATCCTGTACATGGTCTTCCACACGTTCGAGCAGCTCATCGAGGCGTTCATACTCGCCAGCCTGCCGTTCTGGGCCTTGAGCGCCGCGAGCGTCATTGTGCTCCGCCGGCGCCACCCTACCCTGCGCCGGGCCTACCGGACGCCAGGATATCCGGTCGTCCCGCTGGTGTTCGTCACGGTGATGCTCGCTCTGGTGGCTAACTCGCTGCGCGAGCATCCCGAGGCGACGCTCACGAGCATCGGGGCGGTGCTGGCAGGCGTGCCGCTGTACTACGGCTGGCGCTACCTCGGGTCCGGGCGGTGAACGCGAGCTGGATGACGCCGCAGCATCGCCGACGCCGACCTCGCCCAGCACCCACAGGGCGAGCTCAGCGGGAGCCTGAGTGGCCTCGCCTGGCCCGATCAGTGTCCCCCCTGCGGCGAGCCGCACCAACACCAGCGCCGGTCGTGTCCGTCCGGATCCATGCTCGGTTTTCGAATAACAAGTGACGGTAGATTGTTTCGTCATGCCTCCCGGGTCGCGAGGCCCAGGCCAACCAGGACATCGAGGTGTCAGATGAGCAGGAACGTCCTGACCGCCTTTGTGGCGTCGGCAGCGTTGTTCGGCGTGGCCGCGTGCGGGGACGAGGACACGTCTCCCACCGCCGCCCCGGCCATTTCGGCGAGCGAGACGAGCACGCTCGCGGCCGAAGTTCGCGCCCTCACCGCGGGTCGCGGCATCGGACCCCTGGCCCGACCCGCGCCGGTCCGGCGCGAGCTGGTGCGCCTGGGCCAGATGCTGGCGTTCGACAAGATCCTGAGCGGGAACAAGGACATCTCCTGCATGACCTGTCACCTGCCGGGCTTCGCCACGGGTGACGGGCGCAGCCTGTCGATCGGCCAGGGCGCCACCGGCCTGGGCACGGCGCGGGTCCATCCGGGCGGGGCGTTCATTCCGCGGAATGCGCCGCCCGCCTTCAACCTCTTCGCCAACCGCACGCTGTTCTGGGACGGACGGGTGGAGATCGACGACCAGGGCAAGCTGACGACGCCGGCGAACCAGCGGATCACGCCTCACATGGCGAGCGCGTTCGAGTTCGGATCACTGTCGGCCCTGCCCCTCTTCCCCGTGCTGTCGCGCGAGGAGATGCGGGCGGCGGGCGGCAACGAGCTGGCCGACATCAAGGACAAGACACCGCAGCAGGTCTGGAAGGCGCTGATGGCTCGCCTGGGCAGGATTCCGGAATACCGACGGCTGTTCGAAGCGGCGTACCCCGGCACGCGCTTCGCGCAGATGAACTTCGCCCACGCGAGCAACGCCATCGCCGGGTTCCTGATCGACCGGTTCGCCTTCAACGACTCGCCCTGGGACCGATTCCTCGCGGGCGACGACGCCGCCATGACCGAGCAGCAGCTCCTGGGCGCGAAGGACTTCATGAGCGCGCGGTGCTCGATCTGCCACAACGGGTCCACCTTCTCCGACGGGAAGTTCCACAACGTCGCGGTGGCGCAGCTCGGGCCCGGCGAAGGCGACGGCGCCAACGGCCGGGATGATTTCGGCCGGATGCGGGTAACCGGCCGGACGGAAGACCGCTATGCGTTCCGGTCGCCGCCGCTGCGGAACGTGGAGCTGACCGCACCGTACGGCCATGACGGCGCGTTCACTGACCTCCGGGCCTTCGTGGACCACTATAGCGAGTCCGACATCAAGCTCCGCAGCTTCACGACCGGCCACCTCGAGCCGCTGCTGCAGCCGACGATGCAGGCCACGATCGAGGGCATCCTCGCCACGCGGGACCCACTCCTCCAGGGCGTGGTGTTCCCCGCACAGACGATCGACGAGGTCACGGCTTTCATGACCGCGCTCACCGATCCCGCCGCCCGGAACCTGGCGCATGTCGTGCCGGCGACGGTGCCCAGCGGGTTGTCGATCGACGGGCAGTAGCGCGCCGCCAAGAGCCGGGACCAGGCCGGCCCGAGGATGAGCCCCGTCTCGTGAAAGTGGGCGATGACGACGGCTGGAATGAACAGCGCCCGGGATCGCACCCGGGCGCTGCGTTTCCGGGCCGGCCGAAGCCGCTATTTGTCCTTGACCTTGGCCCAGGAATCCCGGAGCGCCACGGTGCGATTGAAGACCAGGGCGCCCGCCCGCGACTCCACCGGATCGCTGATGAAATAGCCGGTCCGTTCGAACTGATACTGAGATCCCGGTGGGTCATCCGCGACGCTCGGCTCGACCTTGGCGCCGGGCAGGGTGACGAGCGAGTCGGGATTGAGCGCGGCCACGAAGTCACGCCCTTCCGGCAGGGCGTCGGGGTCCGGCACCGCGAACAGTCGATCATACAGCCGGAGCTCGCAGTCGAGCGCATGCGGTGCCGAGACCCAGTGGATCGTGCCCTGAACCCGCCGCCCATCCGGCGCGTCGCCGCCGCGGGTGGCAGGGTCGTAGGTTGCGTGCACCTCGACGATCTCGCCGGCGTCGTCCTTGACCACTCCCGTGCAGGTGACCAGGTAGCCGTAGCGTAACCGGACCTCGCGTCCGGGAGCGAGCCGGAAAAACTTCTTCGGCGGGTTCTCCATGAAGTCGTCCCGCTCGATCCAGAGCTCGCGCGAGAACGGCACCGGCCGCGACCCGGTCTTGGGGACGTCGTGCGGGTACAGGGGCGCGTCGAGCGTCTCGACCCGCCCCTCCGGGTAGTTCGTCAGGACCAGCTTGAGCGGCCGCGCCACGGCCATCACCCGCGGCACCCGCATATTGAGATCGTCGCGCACCGCGTGCTCGAAGGTGGCGAGCTCGATCCGGGCATCCGACCGTGCCACCCCGATCGTGTCGGCGAAGGCGCGAATGGCCTCGGGCGTCACGCCTCGGCGCCGAAGTCCCGCGATCGTCGGCATGCGCGGATCGTCCCATCCCGTCACATGTCCCTCGTTGACCAGCCGCAACAGCTTCCGCTTGCTCAACACCGTGTAGTCGAGCTCGAGCCTGGCGAACTCGGTCTGCTCGGGCGGCCGGTCGAACCCCGCCTCGCGTACCAGCCAGTCGTACAGCTCGCGGTTGTCCTTGAACTCGAGGGTGCAGAGCGAGTGGGTGATCCCCTCGAACGCGTCGGAGAGTCCGTGGGCGAAATCGTAGAGCGGATAGACGCACCAGGCCGTCCCGCGGCGATAGTGCGCCGCATGACGGATGCGGAGCAGGAGCGGGTCCCGCATCAGCATGTTGGGGTGCGCCATGTCGATCCGGGCCCGGAGCACGTGCGCGCCGTCGGGGAACTCACCGGCCCGCATCCTGCGAAGCAGGTCGAGATTCTCCTCGACCGAACGGTCCCGGAACGGGCTCGGCGTGCCGGGCACGGTCACGGTGCCCCGCCTTTCGCGGATCGCGTCCTCGCTCTGCGAGTCCACGTACGCCTTGCCCGCCCGGACCAGGGCCTCGGCGATCTCGTACAGGCGCTCGAAGTAGTCGCTGGCGAACCGCTCGTCGTCCCAGGCGAAGCCGAGCCAGCGGACGTCGTTCCGGATGGCCTCCACGTAGCGGACGTCTTCCGTCGTGGGATTGGTGTCGTCGAACCGCAGGTTGCACCGCCCCGCGAACTCCCGGGCGATCCCGAAGTTCAGGCAGATCGACTTGGCGTGCCCGATATGGAGGAAGCCGTTCGGCTCGGGCGGAAAGCGGGTGTGGATCGGCCGCCCGAAGCGCCCGCTCGCAACGTCCTCCGACACCTTCTCTCGGAGGAAGTCCTTGCGCGCGGCGCTCTCGCGCGTCGGCGCGTCGGGGGGATTGGAATGATCGGTTCGGGTCACATCCGAAAACTAATGGCGGCCGGAAGCGACTCCAACGTTGGTCTCGCGGCCCCCCGGCTCGCCTACAGGCGAGCCGGGAGCCCTTCCCGCTACGACGCCTTCTCGTCCGCCTGCATCACGCCGAAGGTGTTCCCCTCGGTGTCGGTGCAGTATGCCAGCCAGCCCATCCCGGGAATCGCCATCTTCGGCACCGCCACGCGGCCGCCGGCGGTCTCGATCTTCCGCACCGCCTCGTCGCATGAGGGGACGTCCAGGGTATTGACGGTGCCCTGCCCCGGAAAGGCCCGCTGAAGGAGCCCGCCGTCGATGCCGGTCTCGCCGTCCCCGGTGCGCACCAGCCAGTACGGCATCGGGCCCTCCCACTTCTGGAACTGCCAGCCGAACACCTTCTCGTAGAACGCGATCGCACGCTCCGGGCTGTCCGCGGGGAGCTCGAAGTGAATGGGACGGGACACGCGGGCTTCTCCTGGTGGAAGAGTGAAAGGGAGCGCTAGGACCGTTGGACCGCCGGCGCACCGAACTTCTGGGTCGCATAGCCGACGATGAGCCCGACGATCGACCCCGGGATCATGATCTCCCAGAAGTAGCGCTTCCCCGTGACGGGGTCGACGCCGAGGGCGAACGGCAGCGCCAGGAGCGCGGCCACCACGACGCCGGCGGCGATCATCGCGGCCAGATTGCTGACCTTCCGGGCGATCAGGCCGATCAACACCCCCGCCAGGAGCCCCTTTCCCATCGACCCTGCGACGATGCCCATGATCTGCGGCTTTACCTCGGGCGCGGAGACGAGAGCGGTCAGACCGTCCAGCGCGCCCAGGACGCCGCCCAGCACGAGACCGAGTATGGGCTTGTTCACGGGGTACCTCCGATGCGAGGGGACTGGCTGCTCCGGACTCCTATTACCCGTCAGCGCTCGGCCCTTTAGAAGCCCCGGAGCACGAGGAAGAGCAGCCGGATGATGAGGTAGCTCAGCACCAGGATGATGGCCGTCTGGTATCGGCGGAAGAGCCGCCCCGCACGCTCGGCGAGGCTCTCGCGGTGCGCCTTCACCGGCGCGCCGTCGAGGAACCGGGCGACGTCGGCGGCGAGCTCGGTGGCGGCCGCGTAGCGCTCGCCGGGTTGCGGCCGCATGGCCCTGGTCCAGATGGAGACCAGCGGTCGGCGCGCCCCGCCTGCCGGGGCAGCGAGCTCGACGAGGTACCGGAGGATGGCGCCCAGGGCGTACACGTCGCTCCGCGGGCTCACGAGCTGCATCCAGCCCTGGGCCTGCTCGGGAGCCATGAACCCGGGCGTGCCCAGAATGGTGCCTGGAGAGGTGTCGGGGTCGGCGTCCGGTTCCCGGCCGGGGGTGATCGAGGCTGCGTCCGCCGGCACCGGATCCAGGGGCGGCTCGCCCGCCATCGTGAGATCCGGCTGGTACTCGGGCTGGACCAGGCGCGCGATGCCCCAGTCGAGCACCAGCACCTCGCCGAACGGCCCCACCATGATGTTCGATGGCTTGAGATCGCGGTGAATGACGCCGTTGGCATGCGCGAACCCGACGGTCTCGCAGACGCGGAGGAAGAGCCGCAGCGCGTCCGCGAGGGCGACCCCGCGGGCGGAATGCTCCAGTCGCTCGCCGCGAACGAGCTTCATGACGTAGTAGACGCGACCGTCGGCGAGGGTGCCGACATCGTGCACCGGCACGATACCCGGATGCTCGAGGCGGGCCAGGATTCGGGCTTCCCGCCGCAGACGCGTCTCCGCCTCAGCCCCGGCAACGTCCGCCCGCAAGACCTTGAGCGCGACCTCCCGGTCGAGCACCCGGTCGCGCGCCCGGTACACCGTGCCCATGCCGCCCTCGCCGACCACGGCGACGATCTCGTAGCGGCCGCCCGGCGGCTCGGGGTGGCCGAACACCTGCTGCAGGTGGCGAACCGCGGACTCGGACAGACTCACGGCGTGTACCGGCCGAGCACCGCGACAACCTCGTCGCGGTACTCCCCGTCGCTGCCCGAGAGCGACCGGAGCCGCTCGAGCAGCAGTCGCCGAAGCTCGCGCCGAGCCCAGGCCAGATGGTTGGTGATCTGGGTGACCGGCAGACCGAGCTCCGCCGCGAGCTCTCGGTAGCTGGGACGGTCCGCGTCGCGCTCGGGGACGAGATCGTACCGGCGAAGCAGCGCGAAGCGAACCTCACGCGGTGTGCCGGCCGTCTCCGCCCGGAGGCGCTCGACCGCCTCAGCGAACAGGCCGCGCACCCACTCACGATCGAACCAATCGTCGGGGTCGGCGTCCTGCCGGAAGGCGCCGGCGAGCTCGAGCTCGCGCTCCGCGCCAGCCGCGTCGATCGACACGACGGTCGTGGCCCCGCCGCGCTTGAGGCGCCGCTGATCGCGGCGGGCGTTGGCGGCGAACCGGTCGGCGCACGTCCGAAGGTAGGTTCTGAACTTGGCCCGACCCGGATCGTAGCCCTCGAACAAGCCGTCACCCAGCGCGCGAGCGAAGAACTCCTGCGCCAGATCCTCGGCGTCGGCTGCCTCCGCCCTCCACTTGATCCGATAGCGGGCGTACACTGGCCGCCAGTATACGGCGGCGAGGACGTCGAGCGCTGCGCGACGGACCTCGGGGTCTTCCGAGCCTGCCGCGCGCAGGACGGAGAGCTGGGTGTGAGGGAAGCCGGCGTCGCTGCGATCGCTCATTGCCACGAATGTCCTGAAGGTGGTTTCGAGATCTTACCGCCAAAGTCGCTGCAGTTCAATGCGATAGATCGTGGTCTTGAAGTGCTCTCTCAAGTCGGAATGGGCGCCCGCCTGCGCAAATCCATGCATCGCTCCACTGAAATGCCTGGTCTGGACAACCGACCGCCCAGGCGTAATTTCTCCCGGGTCCCCGGCTGCCAGAAAGCGCCGTCCCGAAGAACGAGCGATTCGAAATCGGAGCGTGCGACATGTACCTTGTCGAGTTGAAGCCCGGCATGGAGACGATCTACAGTTCCGACGCCGAGCTCACGGAAGCCGTGCGCAAGGGTGAGGTCACCGAGTCTGCCAAGGTGTTTCATCGGGCCAGGTCGCAGTGGGTACCCATCACCGCGCATCCCAAGTTCCAGGAGATCGTCGCGAGCCTGACGTCGGCGCCGGTTCGGAAGCAGTGGACCTTCCTGCCCGCGAAGCCCGGAGAAGCCGCGCCGGCGCCGGCCGATGAATCCGCGGTCGCTGCCCCACCCAGCCACGCCACCGCAACCCCAAGGAAGGCGCCGAGCCGTCGGGGCTGGCGTCTCGTTTTCGGGAGCATGTTCGGCCAGCACACGACCTGACCCCACACGAGATTCACGGCGCGATGGGCCACAGCCACCTTGGCTGTGGCCCTTCGCCGTTCGATGAGCAGCGCCTTCCTACGGCGTCCGGGCCAGTTGCTCGGTCCGGGCCAGCGCCCGCTCGGAAGCCGAGACCCGGACGGTATCCACCGGGCTCACGAGCTTGCGGGCGGTGAGGTCGGCCCAGATCTCCCGGCTGCGCTGACGGACGTCCAGCGCGGCGGCTAGCCAGTCGCGGCGGTCGGCCGCCTCGGCACGCGGGCGGCCGGCCATGATCTCGTAGGCATCCCCCACATCCGTGAAGGCCGCGGCGATGAAGGCTCGAGGAAACGCGTAGCTCGAGTCCACGGTAATGCCGCGAGCGAAGCGAGAGGCCTGCACGCAGGCGGCTGGGGCGTCGGCCCGGCCGAGGCTTGCCAGCGTCTTGCAGATTCGACCCTCGTCTTCGAGTATCCCGAGCTTGCTGGTAAGGCTCGCCGTGTCGGCCTGGAGCTCTCGGTGATGCCGGGTGAGCGCGCGCCGGAAGTGACTCAGCGCCTCGTCGTGCCGACCCAGGTGGTCGAGCGCCTCTCCGACCCGGCAAATGAGGAACGAGCCGATGGAGTCCTGCGCGAGATTCTCCTGGTGGAGCGACAATGCCTCCGTCCAGCGGCCCAACTTGCCCAGCGTCGTCGCGAGATAGTACCGGGCGGTCGCGAGGTTGTCGGCGTAGGTCGCGTTCTCGGGGAACTCCTTGGCCAGCTCAGTGCGCAGTCCGATGCTCCGGCGGTGGCTCTGGAGCGCGCCGGCCAGGTCAGCCGCCTCCGACTGGGCATCCGCCAGATGTCCGTAGGCCACCGAGAGCTGGTACCTCACGAGGGGCCGTCGACGCTCCGCGGCCGGCGCGCTCTCGAGCCGCTCGAGCCCCGCGCGGTGATATCCGAGCGATCCGGCGATGTCGCCCGCCTCGAGCGAGATCTCGCCGAGCCGGTCAATCGCCGAGCTGAGCTGAAGGCGCAGACCGGTATCGTCAGGTGCCGCGGCGACCAGCGGTTCGAGCAGGCCACGCGCGCGCTCGGCGTGCTCCAGGGCAGCGGTGAGGTCCCCGCGCTCCCAGACGATCTTGCCCAGCGCGAGCTCGGCCGACGCCGCGTCGCGCCGAACCTGGGCGTTCGCGCTGTCGGCCCGAAGCAGCGCATCCAGCATCCCCACCGCCTTGGCATAGCTGCGCGCGGCGCCGTCGATGTCGCTCGGGGCACCAGGACCTCCGCTCTGGAGATCCCCCCACCGCTTGTACGCGCCGGCGAGCTCGCGCTGCAGCGACGGATCGCCGTGCGCCTCCTGCGCCAGGTTGTCCAGGTAGCCGAGCGCGTCACGGATCAGCCGCTCGCGAACCGGCCGCGCGCCCCGGAGGTCCTTGATCGCGTCGTGGTAGTCGAAGAGGACCGCGTTGGCGAGGCGCCGGACGTCGGCGAACCGGCGCTCGGCGCGGGCCTGGGCCGCCCGGGCCTCGCGCGCCTGCCAGGCCGTGGCCACGGTGCCGCCGACCAGCGCAAGCATGACGATGGCCGCGGCCGCGACTCCGCCACGGTTCCGCCGCACGAACTTGCCTGCACGATACCGGAAGGTGTCCGGCCGTGCCCTGACCGGCAGCCCATCGAGGTGGCGCCGAAGGTCGCCTCCGAACTGCTCGACCGACGGGTAGCGGCGAGCCGGCTCCTTGCGGAGCGCGGTGAGCAGAATGACGTCGAGGTCGCCGCGGAGCCGCCGGCGGAGCTTCTCGGTGCTCCCGGCGACGCTCGGCCGCTCCGGATCCGTCGTCCGGACGGCTGCGACCACGTCGAGCGGCGCCCGGCTCCGCAGCCGGTACGGTGACCGACCGGTGAGCAGCTCGTAGAGGACTACGCCGAGCGCGTACACGTCACTCGCCGTAGTCGCGTGCTGCCCTTCGACCTGCTCGGGGCTCGCGTATTCGGGGGTCAGCAGGCGCATGCCCGTGACGGTGCTGGTGGCGTCGTCGGCGCCGTCGTGGAGGACCTTGGCGATGCCGAAGTCGAGCAGCTTCGGGGTGCCGTCCGGGGTCACCAGGATGTTGAGCGGCTTGATGTCCCGGTGGACTACCAGGTGCTGGTGCGCGTAGGCGACCGCGCCGCACACGTGAAGGAACAGTTGGATGCGATCCTCCACCGACAGGCCCTGCCGCTCGACGTACGCGTCGATCGGCTCGCCTTCGATGTACTCCATCGCGAAGAACGGTACGCCCTCGTCGGTGCTGCCGCCGTCGAGCAAACGCGCGATGTTGGGGTGGTCGAGCGAGGCGAGGATCTGCCGCTCGGACCGGAACCGGGCGAGCACCTGTTCGGTGTCCATCCCGCGCTTGATGAGCTTGAGCGCCACCCGCTGCTCGTATTGCCCGTCGGCGCGCTCGGCGAGATACACCGCGCCCATCCCACCACGACCGATCTCCTTGAGGACCCGATAGGGGCCGATCCGCCGCCCCGACCAGGTTTCCTCGGAGGGTAACCAATCCACGGCCCCAGCAATCGCGGGGCTCGCGATGAAGTCGCCGGCGCGGGCATGGGCGGCGAGAAGTCGCTCCACCTCGACCCGCAATCCGGGATCGTGAACGCAGGCCCTTTCCAGAAACTCGGCGCGCTCGGGACCGGGAAGTGCCGCCGCGGCGTGGAACAGCTCCTCGCACTGCTGGAACCGGTCGCTCATCGCAGGCGCCTCACGAGGCCGGCCCGGTGCCGCTGCCCTCGATCGCATCGTAGAGCCAGGCGCGGGCGAAGGCCCACTCGCGCTCCACCGTCGCACCCGAGACCTGCAGCACCTCCGCGATCTCCTCGATCGTCAGCCCGCCGAAGTACTTGAGCTCCACCACCCTGCCCTTTCGTTCGTCCTGCGCGGCGAGGCGGTGCAGCGCGTCCTCGAGGGCGATCAGCTCGACGTCGGGCCGGCCCGATGGCGATTCGACCAGGCTCAACGACACCCGCTCGGCGTTGGCGCCACGCTTCCGGGCCGCGCGATCTCGGGCGTGGTTCACCAGGATTCGGCGCATCATGCTCGCCGCGAGGCCGAGGAACTGGGCCCGGTTCCGCCAATCGACGCGGCGTTGATCCACCAGCCGGAGATATGCCTCGTGCACGAGCGCGGTGGGCTGAAGGGTATGACCTGTGGCTTCGCGGCTCAGGTACTGGGAGCCAAGCCGGTGCAGCTCCTGGTACACGACGGGGAGCATCTGATCGAGGCCCTGCTTGTCGCTCCGGCCCCAGGCCAGCAGCCACTGGGTGACGTCGCCCGAGGAGGTGGCAGGATCGTCGGTCATACCGGGATGGAAGAATGGGTCGCCAGGCCGGATGGCTCGGCCGGATCAGGGATTGTACGCCCGATCCGGGCGTTCCTCAATGGCGGACTTCCGCAAGCGACGCCCGTGCGCGCCGCCCACTTCCCAACTCTTCATCACTCTTCATTCGAGGTGCTCGCAGCCGAGCTGAGGGGCAACGGTGGCCTCACCAAAAACGTTCGTCTCAATCCGCAACAACGGCTTTCCCCTCGGCAGCCGCGCATTGACCGCCCGGAACCGCCACTGCAAGTTGACCGCGCAGCAATTTTCCATCCGCCAACCGCAGGAGATCCCATGAAAGCGTTGATCCACGTGCTTTGCACATGTGTCCTGGCCGCGACTGCCGGCGCCCAGTCCGCCGCTGCGCAGGCGCCCCAGACGCCCAAGCCGGGCCCCGAGAACGAGCGGCTCGGGTACTTCGTCGGGAAGTGGACCGGCGTCGGCGAGATGAAGCCGGGTCCGATGGGGCCCGGCGGAAAGATGACGACGAAGGACGACTGCGAATGGTTCGAGGGACACTTCAGCGTCATCTGCCACTCGGCCGGGCAGTCGCCTATGGGCGCCAGCAAGAGCATCGGCATCCTGGGCTACAGCCCCGAGGAGAAGGTCTACACCTACTACGGCGTCGACAACACCAACATGACCATGGCGAGTGTCCCCAAGGGCACCGTGCAGGGGAAGACCTGGACCTACAACGACGAGAGCATGATGGGCGGCAAGAAGATGAAGACCCGCGTCACCATCAAGGAGCTCTCACCGACCAGCTACAGCTTCCTCATGGAGGCGCAGGGGCCGGACGGCAAGTGGGCCCCGATGATGGAGAGCACGAACACCAAGGCGCCGTAGCGGTCCCGCTAGCGCACTGGGCGTGCTGCCCTGCGAGCTCCTGATCGGACGACGCCCTATCCTTGCGAGCCAGGATCCGTTCGAGCTCACGCGCGCGCCGGACGACGGATCCGTCTTCTACCCCGGACCCACGGGAAGCGCTCCACCACAGCTGGTGATCGTGTACCGGAACCCCTGAGCGCCGCGCCCACGCCAGGGAGCGGAAACACGAAGCGCCCGGGAGCGTGGCTCCCGGGCGCTTCGTCCTGCCGACCGCCGACCCGATTTACAGGTCGTCGTCTCCCACCAGCGCGGCCGCGGTGAGCGCCGGCTGCGGCACCGGCTCCTCCACCCGCGGCGGCGGCGGCTCGAAGCCCGCCGGCGGCTGGATGTCGATCTCGGCGTAGCGGTAGATGCCGCTGCCCGCCGGGATCAGGTGCCCGATGATGATGTTCTCCTTGAGGCCCAGGAGATCGTCCTTGGCCCCGCGGATCGCCGCATCGGTCAGCACCCGCGTGGTCTCCTGGAACGACGCCGCCGAGATGAACGACTGCGTCGTGAGGCTCGCCTTGGTGATGCCCAGCAGCACCGGCTCGGCTTCGGCCGGGTCGCCCTTCCGCTTGACCACCCGCTCGTTCTCGTCGCGGAAGGTCAGACGGTCGACCGTCTCGCCCTCGAGGAAGTCGAGTGTCGCCCGGCTCGGTCACGCGCACCTTCTGCAGCATCTGGCGCACGATCACGCCGATGTGCTTGTCGCTGATGCGCACGCCCTGCAGCCGGTAGACCTCCTGCACCTCGTTGAGCAGGTACTCCTGCACCGCGCGCGGCCCCTTGATCAGCAGGATGTCGTGCGGGTTGACCGGGCCCTCGGTGAGGCGGTCGCCCGCCCGCACCCGGTCGCCCTCGTGCACCCGGAGGTGCTTGCCGGCCGGCACTTCGTACAGCTGCGGCTCGGCTTCCTCCGGGGCGCCCGGCTGGCTCTCGGGGTAGACGTAGATCTCGCGCTTGCCGCGCTTGATCTCGCCGAACTTCACGACGCCGTCCACTTCGGAGATGGTCGCCGGATCCTTCGGCCGCCGCGCCTCGAACAGCTCCGCGATGCGCGGGAGACCGCCCGTGATGTCGCGCGTCTTGTACGCCTGCCGCGGGATCTTGGTGACCGTGATGCCCTTGCTGACCTTGACCGGCGGGCTCAGGAACACCGTCTTGTCCTTCGTCTCCTTCTTGGTCTTGCTCGGCCACGCCTCGTTGATCGGGCGCTCGTCCACGTGGAACTTGGTGCTCCACGGGTTGGCCGCGTCCGGGATCTCGATCGCCCGGCTCACCTGGTCGGTCGGCGAGCCCAGGATGACGCGGCTCCCTTCCGCGAGCGTGTACTCCTGCGGGTCCTTCCGGTTCGGCATGTAGACCAGCACCGACGGATGCAGCTCGCGGTCCGGGTCGGCCATGACGACGATGCGTCCGGAGCCCGGTGCCCTCGTCCAGCTCCTCGCGGAGCGTGACGCCCGGCACCAGGTCCTTCCAGCGCAGCTCGCCGTCGGCCTTGATGATGCTCGGGTCGTTGTACGGGTCCCAGGTGTACAGGATCGTCGCCCGGCGCTCGTTGTCGCCCTTGGTGACGAGGTCGCCCTCCTTGACCTGCAGGAGCGCGCCCTCGGGCACCGGGTAGCGGTTGAGGATCCGCTTGGAATCCTTCGGATCCACCACCAGGATGCCCTTCCTTGTTCTCGTCCGACGCCGACTCGTCCTCGCGGGTGAGCACGACCCGGATCGAGCCCTTCGTGCCGTCCTCGTACTCGACCGGCACGTCCGCCCACTCGAGCCCGTCGGTGTACTTCACCTTGCCGTCCGACCGCGCCCGGCGCTCCGCCTCTTCCGCGATGCGGGAGGAGGTACCGCCGATGTGGAACGTTCGCAGCGTGAGCTGCGTGCCCGGCTCGCCGATACTCTGGGCCGCCAGGATGCCCACCGCCTCACCCATGTCCACCATGTCCATGGTGGCCAGGTTCCGGCCGTAGCACATCCGGCAGACACCGCGGCGCGCCTCGCAGGTCAGCACCGAGCGGATCTTGACCTTCTCGATCCCGGCGTCGTCGATCGCGTTGGACGATGTCCTCGTCGATCAGCTTGCCAGCCTCGACCAGGAGCTTCTGGTCGCCGTCCTCGTCGAGCTCATGCGGATCGAACACGTCCTCGGCCGCGACGCTGCCGAGGATGCGCTCGCGCAAGCGGCTCGATGACGTCCTCGCCCTCCTTCAGCGCCGCGATCTCGAGGCCCAGGACCGTGCCGCAGTCCTCCTCGGTGATCGTGACGTCCTGCGCCACGTCCACCAGGCGGCGGGTCAGGTAGCCGGCGTCGGCCGTCTTGAGCGCCGTGTCGGCCAGGCCCTTCCGGGCGCCGTGGGTCGAGATGAAGTACTCGAGCACCGTGAGCCCCTCACGGAAGTTCGACTTGATCGGGCTCTCGATGATCTCGCCGATGCCGCCGGTCAGCTTCTTCTGCGGCTTGGCCATCAGGCCGCGCATGCCGGCGAGCTGCCGGATCTGGTCGCGGCTGCCACGGGAGCCGGAGTCGAACATCATGAACACGGGGTTGAACCCGCCGCGGGACACCCGCATCGAGTTGATCATCGCCTCGGCCACGTCGTTGTTGGCGTGGGTCCAGGCGTCGATCACCTTGTTGTACCGCTCGCCGAAGGTGATCTGACCGGTGTTGTACGCCCGCTGGAACCGCTTGACCCGGGCGTCCGCCTCGGTCAGGAGCTCCGCCTTCTCGGTCGGGATCTCGAGGTCCTCGATGCCGATGGAGACACCGCCCATCGTGGCGAAGCGGAACCCGAAGTCCTTGAGCCGGTCGAGGAAGGTGACCGTGTCGGCCAGCCCCGCCCGCCGGTAGCTCTGCAGCACCAGCTCCGAGAGATTCTTCTTCTTCATCAGGTCGTCGCGGAAGCCGAGCTCCGCCACCACCCGCCGCGGCAGGATGCTGTTGAACAGCACCCGGCCGACCGTCGTGCGCAGCCAGCGCGGGCGCCGCGCCTCGGGGTCCACCGTCTCGGCCGGCGGGACGTACCAGAAGGAGATCGCCGAGTGGTAGCCGACGCTGCCGTTCAGGAGCGCCATCTCGAGCTCGGCCAGCGAGCCGAAGAACTTGGCGTCCTTCCACAGCCGCGCCTTGGTCTCCTCGGTCTTCCCCGCCCCGCTCTTCCGAAGCTCCTCCTCGAACCCCGCCGGCAGCTTGGTCAGGAAGTAGGAGCCCAGCACCATGTCCTGCGACGGCTCCGCCACCGGCCGCCCGTCGGACGGCTTGAGCACGTTGTTGCTGCTGATCATCAGCAGCCGCGCCTCGAGCTGCGCCTCGAACGAGAGCGGCACGTGGACCGCCATCTGGTCGCCGTCGAAGTCGGCGTTGAACGCCGCGCAGACCAGCGGGTGGATCCGGATGGCCTTGCCCTCGACCAGCACCGGCTCGAACGCCTGGATGCCCAGGCGGTGCAGCGTCGGCGCGCGGTTCAGCAGCACCGGGTGGTCCTGGATGATCTCTTCCAGGATCTCGTACACCTCCGGACTCTCGCGCTCCACGATCTTCTTGGCGCGCTTGACCGTCTCGGCGATCCCCTTCTCGACCAGCTTGTGGATGATGAACGGCTTGAACAGCTCGACCGCCATCGCCTTGGGCAGGCCGCACTGGTGCAGCCGGAGCTCCGGGCCGACCACGATGACCGAGCGGCCGGAGTAGTCCACGCGCTTGCCGAGCAGGTTCTGGCGGAACCGGCCCTGCTTGCCCTTGAGCATGTCCGACAGGCTCTTGAGCGGCCGCTTGCCGCGACCCCGGATCGCCTTGGAGCGCCGCCCGTTGTCGAACAGCGCGTCCACCGCCTCCTGGAGCATGCGCTTCTCGTTCCGGAGGATGACCTCCGGCGCCTTGTGCTGGATCAGCTTGGTGAGCCGGTTGTTCCGGTTGATCACCCGGCGATACAGGTCGTTCAGGTCGCTCGTCGCGAAGCGTCCGCCGTCGAGCGGCACCAGCGGCCGGAGATCGGGCGGGATCACGGGGATCACGTCCAGGATCATCCAGGTCGGGTTGTTCGGCAGGTCGCCCGAGTCGCCGGAGCTGAGGAACGCGTCCACGATCTTGAGCCGCTTCAGCATCTGCTTCTTGCGGTGCTGGCTCGTCTCCGTGGCCACGCCCGCGCGGAGCTCCTCGGCGAGCTGGCGGACGTCGATCCGGCTCAGCAGCTCGCGCACCGCCGGCGCGCCGATGTCGGCCCGGAAGGCGGTGTCGCCCTCCTCACGCGCCTTGGCGCGGAGGGTGAGGTACTCGTCCTCGTCCAGGAGCTGGTTGGCCTCGACCTCCTGCTTGCCCGGCTCGATGACGATGTAGCTCGAGTAGTAGATGACCCGCTCGAGGTCGCGCAGGGTGATGTTGATCAGGTTCCCCATCGGCGACGGCAGCGTCTTGAAGAACCAGATGTGCGCCACCGGCACGCTGAGCTCGATGTGGCCCATGCGCTCGCGCCGCACCTTGCTCAGCGTCACCTCGACGCCGCAGCGGTCGCAGATGACCCCGCGGTAGCGGATCCGCTTGTACTTCCCGCAATGGCACTCCCAGTCCTTCACCGGACCGAAGATGCGCTCGCAGAAGAGGCCGTCCTTCTCCGGCTTGAACGACCGATAGTTGATCGTCTCCGGCTTGGTGACCTCGCCCCACGACCACCAGGCGCGCTGCCCCTGAAGCTCCAGGCGCTCGCGCTCCTTGGGATCGCGCGGACCCCGGATCTCCTCGGGGCTCGCGATGCGGATGCTGATATAGTCGAAGCTCGAGCTCTTGGGCTCGCGCCCGCTGCGAAAATCAATCATGTCGTCCCTCTTATTCGTCGCCGGCTTCGGTGGTACCGAGCGTGACCTTCAGGCCGAGCGCCTGCAATTCCTTCACGAGCACGTTGAACGATTCCGGAATCCCCGGCTCGGGGAGATTCTGTCCCTTCACGATGGCTTCGTACACCTTGCTGCGGCCGTTCACGTCGTCCGACTTGACCGTGAGCATCTCCTGCAGCACGTGCGCGGCGCCGTAGGCCTCGAGCGCCCAGACTTCCATCTCGCCGAACCGCTGACCGCCGAACTGCGCCTTGCCGGCGAGCGGCTGCTGCGTCACCAGCGAGTACGGCCCGATCGAGCGCGCGTGGATCTTGTCGTCCACCAGGTGGCTCAGCTTCAGCATGTAGATCGAGCCGACCGTGACCTCGCCCTCGAAGAACTGGCCGGTGCGGCCGTCCCGGAGTCGGGCCTTGCCCGCCGGCGTGAGGCCCGCGGTCCGGAGCAGCTCGTCCGCCGCCGCGTCCACGTCCGCCTCGCCCTTGGGTCCGAGCAGGCCGGCCAGGGCCGGCTTGCCCGCCGCCTCGAGCGCCTCGGCGGGACTCGCCGCCGCGGCCTTCTCGAGGTCCTTCACCGCCTTGCCCAGCGCCTTGGCGTGCCCGTTCTCACCGGCCGCCTTGTGGAACGCCACCTCCTGCCGCCGCTGCCCCAGCTCGCGCTCGGCCAGCTCCTTGGCCGCCTCGACCAGGAACTCCCGCACCTCCCCGAAGAACTCCTTGGTCTCGGCCGACGCCCCGCGCGCGCCCAGCATCGCGATGCCGGCCTCGCCCAGAGTGGTGTGCTCGCCCTTGGGGGCGACCTTCTTGAGGTCGTGCACCAGGCGCGTGATCGCCGCCGGCGCCAGCGTCGGCGGCGCGTGGCGGAGCCGAAGCCCCTCGGCGGCCCAGCGGAAGCCCGACAGCCGGAGCAGCACGCCGATCTCGGCCTCGTCCGCGCCCCGGAACACCGGGGTCTTGGCTTCGAAGCCCAGAATCCGCGCGGCCCAGCCGAGGTGGGTCTCCAGGATCTGACCCACGTTCATCCGGCTCGGGACGCCGAGCGGGTTGAGGACGATGTCGACCGGGGTGCCATCCGGCAGGAACGGCATGTCCTCTTCCGGCACGATCCGGGCGACGATGCCCTTGTTCCCGTGCCGGCCGGCCATCTTGTCGCCCACCGAGATCTTCCGCTTCTCGGCGATATACACCTTCACCAGCTGGATGACGCCCGGGGGCAGCTCGTCCGGCTGGAGGATCTTGTCGATCTGGTCCTCCGCCTTCTCCTCGACCTTCGCCCGCTCGCGTGCGGCCATGTCGATGCTCTGGCGGATGCGCTCGTTGGCCTGCTTGTTGGCCACCCGGAGCGTCTTGAGGTCCACGTCGCCGAGGTCGACCTGCTCGAGCACGGCGGGCGTGAGCTTCGTGCCGGCGGCGAGGTACTCCTCGACCGTACCGGCCTTGAGCATCAGCGCCACGTCCTGCGCCGAGAGCAGGTGGCTCACCTCGTCGAGCATGACGGTGTTGATCCGCGCCTTCTCGTCGGTCTCGATCCGGCGCACCTCGCCGATCCGCTCGCCGCGGTCCTTCTCGACGACCTGATCCTCGATCCGGCTGAAGATCTTGACGTCGATGACCACGCCGGCCATGCCCGGCGGCACCTTGAGCGAGCTGTCCTTCACGTCCTTCGCCTTCTCGCCGAAGATCGCGGTCAGCAGCTTTTCCTCGGGGCTCAGCTCGGTCTCCCCCTTGGGCGTGATCTTCCCCACCAGGATGTCGCCCGGCTTGACGTGCGCGCCGATCCGGACGATGCCCCGCTCGTCGAGGTCCACCACGCTCTCATCCGAGACGTTGGGGATTTCCCGGGTGATCTCCTCCTGGCCGCGCTTGGTGTCGCGGACGTGCAGCTCGAGCTCCTGGATGTGGATCGACGAGTAGACGTCGTCCTTCACCAGCCGCTCGCTCAGGACGATGGCGTCCTCGAAGTTGTGCCCGTACCACGGCATGAACGACACCAGGACGTTGCTGCCGAGCGCCAGCTCGCCGCCCTCGGTGGCCGCGCCGTCGGCGATGATCTCGCCGGCCTGGACCCGCTGGCCGAGCTGCACCAGGGGCCGCTGGTTGATGGCGGTGTCCTGGTTGGTGCGCCAGAACTTCTTGACCCGGTAGCGGTCGTGCTGATGCAGCCGCGCCAGGGGGGTGTCCCCCACCTGCCCGCCGTCCGCTCCCGCGTCGACGATGATCTCGTCCGCGGTGACGCGGGTGACCGTGCCGGTCCGGCGCGCGATGATGACCGCGCCCGAGTCCCGGGCCACCTTCTCCTCCAGCCCGGTGCCGACCAGCGGCGCCTGCGGGAAGAGGAGCGGCACGCTCTGCCGCTGCATGTTCGAGCCCATGAGCGCGCGGTTCGCGTCGTCGTGCTCGAGGAACGGGATGAGCGCCGCCGCGATCGAGACCAGCTGCTCCGGCGCCACGTCCATGAAGTCGATGCGGTCGGGCGGCAGGAGCGGGTAGTCGTCTCCCTTCCGGCACAGCACCAGCTGCTCGGCGAAGGTGCCGTCGGGGTTGATGATCGCGTTGGCCTGGGCGACCGTGTAGTCCTCCTCGTCGCTCGCCGACAGCCAGCGGATCTCGTCGGTCACCTTCCCGTGCTTGACCAGCCGGTACGGCGTCTCGATGAACCCGAGGTCGTTGATCCGCGCGTAGGTCGAGAGGCTGGTGATCAGGCCGATGTTCGGGCCTTCCGGCGTCTCGATCGGGCACATCCGGCCGTACTGCGAATAGTGCACGTCACGGACCTCGAAGCCCGCGCGCTCGCGCGTGAGGCCGCCCGGACCCAGCGCCGACAGGCGGCGCTTGTTGGTCAGCTCCGCCAGCGGGTTGGTCTGGTCCATGAACTGCGAGAGCTGCGAGCTCCCGAAGAACGCCTGGATGACCGCGCTCACGGTGCGGGCGTTGACCAGATCGTCGAGCGAGATCTTCTCGGGGTCCGAGTTGATGCTCATCCGCTCCTTGACCAGCCGCGCCATGCGCGAGAGGCCGACGGAGAACTGGTTGGCGATCAGCTCGCCCACGCTCCGGATGCGCCGGTTGCCCAGGTGGTCGATGTCGTCGGTGAAGCCGCGCCCGTCGTGCAGATCGATCAGGTAGCGGATGATCGCGACGAAGTCGTCTTCGGTCAGGACCGTGTGGTTCGGATCGGTCTTGAGCTTGAGGCGCTGGTTGATCTTGTACCGCCCCACCCGCCCGAGGTCGTACCGCTTCGGGTTGAAGAACAGCTTCTGGAGCTGCTGCCGCGCGGTCTCGAGGTTGGGCGCGTCGCCCGGCCGCAGCAGCGCGTAGATCTGCTCCAGGGCCTCGGCCTCGCTGTGGGTCGGGTCCTTGGCCAGGGTGTTCTTGATGAGCGGGCTCTCGGAGCGCCCCGCCGGGAGCAGCACCTCGACCTTGTGGACCTCGGCCTTGATCAGCTTCTTCCGCAGCGCGTCCGTCAGCTCGCTCCCGCCCTCGGCGACCACCTCGCCCGTCTCGGGGTCGGCCGCGTCGAAGGCCAGGACGTAGTTCGACCGGTCGCGCGTCGTGGTCGGCTGCTCCTCCTCGCGCACGTCGATCGTGGTGTAGCCGGCGAACACCGTCACCGACTTGACGCCCTTGTGCCGCATCTCGTTCAGGCGCTCCTGCGTGAGCTCGTCGCCCACCGTGCCCAGCGGCTCGCCCCGGGAATCTTCCGGGTTCGCCACGTCCACCGCGAGCAGCGAGCCGAGGACCTCGCGCTTCTCCTGCCGGCCCTCGAGCTTGCCGGTGATGTTCAGCTCCTTCGTCGCGAAGAAGAGCTTCAGGATGTCCGAGTTGTTCCCGTGGCCGAACGCGCGAAGCAGCGCCGTGGCCGGGAACTTCTTCTTCTTGTCGATGTGGACGTAGATCACGTCGTGGATGTCGATCGTGAACTCGACCCACGAGCCCCGGAAGGGGATGATTCGCGCCGAGAAGAGCCGCTGCCCGTTGGGGTGGGTGTCCTCCTCGAACACCACGCCCGGCGACCGGTGGAGCTGGCTCACGACCACGCGCTCGGCGCCGTTGATCACGAACGTTCCGAGGGGCGTCATGATCGGCAGCTCACCGAGGTAGACTTCCTTCTCGATCGCGTTCTTGAGCCGCTTCTGGCCCTCGACCTCCTCGTACACGTCGAGGCGCAGCTTGGCCTTGAGGGGCGCCGCGTAGGTCATGTCGCGCTCGATGCACTCCTCGACCGCGTACTTGGCCTCGCCCAGGGCGTAGCCCAGGAACTCCAGCTTGTACTTCTCGTTCACGTCCGTGATCGGGAACAGGTCGCGGAAGACGCGCTCCAGCGAGACGTCCTGGCGGGCGCCGTGGACGTCGTCGGGCACCAGCAGCGTCTGGAACGCCGCGGTCTGGATGTCGAGGAGGTGCGGCATCGGCATGCCGCCCTCGCGCTTGCTGAACGTGATAACCGATCGATTCGTCTGAGGCATCAGTGGCTCACTCCCACGCAACACAAATGGCCCCAACGCGGATCCCCCGCCGGAAGACGGGGTGACCTACGGGGCTCGGCAGATTCGAGAACTTCCGAGAGCTATGAGCGTGCATTCCGTCTCACTGAAATAGGTTGAAGTCGCCAATTCCTTCGCCGGCCACCGGGCGCGAGCCCGGTGCCGGCTCGGGACAGCGCTTCGCCCTACTTCAGCTCGACTTCTGCGCCCTGCTCTTCCAGCTTCTTCTTGATCTCCTCGGCCTCCGCCTTCGAGATCCCTTCCTTCAGCACGCTCGGGGCGCTGTCCACCAGGTCCTTGGCTTCCTTCAGGCCCAGGCTGGTGATCTCGCGGACCACCTTGATGACCTGGATCTTCTTGGCGCCGCCGGCCTTGAGGATGACGGAGAACTCGGTCTTCTCTTCGACCGCGGGCGCCGCGGCGCCGCCACCCGCGCCGCCGCCTACCGGGGCCGCCGCGACGGTGACGTTGAACTTCGTCTTGAAGGCCTCGATGAGGTCCGCGAGCTCGAGCACGGTCTTGTGGCCGATCGCTTCGAGGATCTCTTCGTTGCTCAGCGTGGTCGTTGCCATGTTCACGATCTCCGTACGGTTAAGAAGCGGTACCGCGCTGTTCGCGGAGGGCCTCGAGGGCGCCCACAAAGGAATAGAGCAGGCTGTTGAGCGAGCCGGCGATCTGCGCCAGCAGCACGTCGCGCGACGGGATCTGGCCGAGGCGCTTGACGTGCTCCGGCGAGACAGCCTTGCCGTCGACCATCCCAGCCTTCACCGTCGGGCGCTCGAACTCCTTCGCGAAGTCGCCGAGGACCTTGGCCGCGGTGAGGGCGTCCTTGGTCAGCACCAGCCCGGTCGGGCCGGCCAGGTGCTCGTCCAGCCCGGTGATCCCGTTGGCGGCCAGCGCGCGCTGGGCCAGCGTGTTCTTCACGACCACGTACGAGACTCCCGCCGCCCGAAGCCGCCGGCGAAACTCCGTCATGCGCAGCACGTTCATGCCGCTGAAGTCGGTCACGTAGACGTGGGGCGCGTCCTTGAGCAGTGCGCTCAGGCTCTCCACCGTCTCCTGGCGTTCGGTCTTGTTCATCGGTACCCCGCCGTATCGAGCCGCACGCCCGGGCCCATGGTGCTCGAGATCGTCGCCGAGCGGATGTAGACGCCCTTGGCCGCGGACGGCTTGGCCCGGACGATCGTGTCCATGAAGGCGCTGACGTTGTCCGCCAGCTGCACCGGCGAGAACGAGACCTTGCCGACCGGGGCGTGCACGTTCCCGGTCTTGTCCACCCGGAATTCGATCTTGCCCGCCTTGATCTCACGGACCGCCTTGGCCACGTCCATCGTCACCGTCCCCGCCTTGGGGTTCGGCATCAGGCCGCGGGGGCCCAGGACCCGGCCGAGCTGGCCGAGCTGGCCCATGACGTCCGGCGTGGCGACGATCACGTCGCACTCGAGCCAGCCGTCCTTGAGCTTCTGGATGTATTCGATGCCCACGAAGTCGGCGCCGGCGGCCTCGGCCTCCCGCACCCGGTCACCCTGGGTAATCACTAACACGCGAACCGGCTTGCCGGTTCCGTGGGGGAGGACGACCGTCCCGCGCACGACCTGGTCGGCGTGTCGCGGGTCGACCCCCAGGCGGACGGCGACGTCCACCGTCTCGTCGAACTTGGCGAACGACGTGCCCTTGACCAGCGCGACGGCCTCCGGGATCTGGTACTCGCGCGAGCGGTCGACCTTCGCGACCGCGGCCGTGAACTTCTTGCCTTGGGTCCCCATCAGTCGACGACCTCCAGCCCCATCGACCGGGCGGTGCCGGCGATCATGCGCATGGCGCTGTCCAGGTCGGACGCGTTGAGATCGGCCATCTTGATCTCGGCGATCTTCTTGAGCTGCGCGCGCGTGACCTTGCCGACCTTGGTCCGGTTGGGCTGGCCGCTCCCCTTCTCGACCCCCGCCTCCTTGAGCAGGAGGTTCGGCGCCGGCGGGGTCTTGGTGATGAAGGTGAACGTGCGATCGGCGAAGATCGTCACCACCACCGGAATCACCATCCCGCTCTGGCTCTGCGTCCGGGCGTTGAACTGCTTCACGAACTCCATGATGTTCACGCCGTGCGGACCCAGGGCCGTGCCGACCGGTGGCGCGGGCGTCGCCGCACCGGCCGGGCACTGCAGCTTCACCATTGCCTGGATCTTCTTTGCCATTGCTCTCCTCGATTCGGCGGACGCGTCAGTGCGTCCGATCCTGCCGCGATGACCCGCGCGGTCGCGGGACCTGCTAGTGGCCGCGCAGCTGGAGGTAGTCCAGCTCCACCGCCGTCGGCCGGCCGAACAGGCTGACCGAGACCTTCACCTTGCCCTTGTCCGCCAGCACCTCTTCCACCGTGCCGCTGAAGTCGGAGAACGGCCCCTCGGTGATCTCGACGACCTGGCCGACCATGAAGGGGATCTCTTCCTTCGGCTCCGCCTCGGTGACCGCCTCGGCGATGCCGAGGAGCCGGTTGACCTCGTCCTGGCGGAGCGGCTGGGGCAGCTTGCCCGTGCCGACGAACTTGATCACGCCCTGGATGCTGTTGACGACGTGGAGCGCTTCCTGGCTCATCGCCATCTCGACCAGCACGTAGCCCGGGTAGAGCTTGCGCTCGACCGTGACCTTCTTGCCGTTCTTGATCTCGATCACGTCCTGCACCGGCACCAGCGCCTGGCGGATCAGCTTCTGCTCCGCCGGGCGGGGATCGTCCTCGATCCGCCGCTGGAGGAGGCTCCGCACCTTGTTCTCGTGCCCGGCCGTCGTCTGGATCGCGTACCAGCGGTATTCCATGGCGTTACCGCGCGAGCTGCGCGACGCCATTCACCAGAATGGCCTGCAGCACGTAGTCCATGAGGCCGATCGTGATGCCGAGCACGATGCTCAGGACCACGATCATGCGGGTGGCCTTGATCAGCTCGTCGCGAGTCGGCCACGTGACCTTCTTCATCTCCTCGCGCACGCCGACCAGGAAATGGCGGGTGCGGTCCACCCAACCCGTCAGCCGGTTCGACGGCTGCGCCACCTGCACCCGTTCCATGGCTACTTGGACTCTTTGTGCATGCGGTGCGTATCGCACCGAGGGCAGTACTTCCGCCGCTCGACCCGCTCGGGGTGCTTGCGCTTGTTCTTGTCCGCGAAGAAGTTGCGGCTCTTACACTCGGTGCATTCCAGCGTGATTTTGTCTCTCGGCATGTGTGGCTCTCTCCGCCGTTACTTCAGGATCTTGGTGACGACGCCGGCGCCCACGGTGCGCCCGCCCTCGCGGATGGCGAACCGCAGCCCCTCGTCCATCGCGATCGGCGTGATCAGCTCGATCGTCATCTGGATGTTGTCCCCCGGCATCACCATCTCCACCCCCGCCGGCAGCTCCACCGACCCCGTCACGTCCGTGGTCCGGAAGTAGAACTGCGGCCGGTACCCCTTGAAGAACGGCGTGTGCCGCCCCCCCTCTTCCTTCGTCAGCACGTACACCTCGGCCTCGAAGTGCGTGTGCGGCGTGATGCTCCCCCCCTTGGCCAGCACCATCCCCCGCTCGATCTCGTGCTTCTCCACCCCCCGGAGCAGCAAGCCCACGTTGTCGCCCGCCTGCCCCTGGTCCAGCAGCTTGCGGAACATCTCCACCCCCGTCACCACCGTCTTCTTCGCGCTGTTGAACCCCACCACCGCCACCTCTTCCCCCACCTTCACCACCCCGCGCTCGATCCGGCCCGTCGCCACCGTGCCCCGGCCCGTGATCGAGAACACGTCCTCCACCGGCATCAGGAACGGCTTGTCCGTCTCCCGCACCGGCTCCGGGATGTAGCTGTCCAGCGCCGTGTACAGCTCGTCCATCTTGGCCAGCCACTCCGCCTGCCCCGCGATCGCCCCCGTCGCCGAGCCCCGGATCACCGGCGTGTCGTCCCCCGGGAACTCGTACTGGCTCAACAGCTCCCGCACCTCCAGCTCCACCAGGTCCAGCAGCTCGGCGTCGTCCACCAGGTCGCACTTGTTCAGGAACACCACCACCGACGGCACGTTCACCTGCCGCGCCAGCAGGATGTGCTCCCGGGTCTGCGGCATCGGCCCGTCGGTCGCACTCACCACCAGGATCGCCCCGTCCATCTGCGCCGCCCCCGTGATCATGTTCTTCACGTAGTCGGCGTGCCCCGGGCAGTCCACGTGCGCGTAGTGCCGCTTCGAGGTCTCGTACTCCACGTGGCTCGTCGCGATGGTCAGGATCTTGGTCGCGTCCCGCCGCCCCTGCGACTCACTCGCCTTGGCCACCTCGTCGTAGGGCACGTACTTCGTCCCCCACCCCTTGTCCGCCGACACCTTCGTCAGCGCCGCCGTCAGCGTCGTCTTCCCATGGTCCACGTGCCCGATCGTCCCCACGTTCACGTGCGGCTTGGTGCGCTCGAATTTGGCCTTGGCCATTGTGTCTCTGTCCCGATGTCTGTTGGGGTCCCTGTTCGGTCGGTCGGACGGTCCAGGCGGCCGGCCGTCGGTGACATCCTCCGACCGCCTGACCGCCTCTGCGTCCGACCACCTTCCTACAAGCTCGCGACCGGGATTGAACCGGTGACCTCATCCTTACCAAGGATGCGCTCTACCGACTGAGCTACGCGAGCGACGTCACTCGACCTTCGCCTGCGTGAACATCGCACTGCGCAAGCGGGCGACGGGGCTCGAACCCGCGACCCTCAGCTTGGAAGGCTGATGCTCTACCAACTGAGCTACACCCGCGTCACGTCACCCGCTCTTACCACTTCGCCTGACCGCCCGCCATGGTGGGGGTAGGATTCGAACCTACGTAGGGCAGAGCCCGGCAGATTTACAGTCTGCTACCATTAGCCACTCGGTCACCCCACCGACGCTCCCCGTCTGCCGCCCTCGCGCCTCGACCGCCGCGCCTGCCGCTTCCGCATTTGCGAGTTGCCGACCACTGCTTCGCAATTGCGAGTCACCCTCATCTGAGACAGAACCCCGCCGGCGAAGGAACGGGGTTCCTGGTCATTGAGAGTGTCGGCGTCACCGAGCTGACGAGGGGAATCGAACCCCTAACCTCCCGCTTACAAGGCGGGTGCTCTGCCAGTTGAGCTACGCCAGCCTACAACAGGCCGAACAAGACAGACTCGTATGATAGAGGGCAAGTTGGCCTGAGTCAATGGGGTTGGACGCCTTGGCACGGCAGGCCGGAGCCCTCCGTAGCCGGACCCGTCCGTCCCCACTAATTTCTGGCCTCGTTTCAGCCCACCTCGTCACGGACGGACCCTCGAGTCCGCCGTTCCGGACCGTCATTTCACCCCCCTCGGGAGTCAGGGACGGTGCACCGCGCAGCGTTCGAGACCCGCCCGTGAACGCGGCGGTCCTCTTCGGCATCCTCGGCTGCGGCCGCGCGGCGGAGCGGCTGCATCTGCCCGCCCTCGCCCGGATTGCCGGTGCCCGGCTCACGGCCGCCTACGACCCGGGCCCCGAGCGCCGGGACCTGATCGCCCGGGCAGCGCCAGGGTGCCGGGCCTTCGAGTCGGTGGAGGCTCTGCTGGCGGCGCGGGTGGTGGACGCCGTCATCGTCGCCTCGCCGAAGGAGACCCACGCCGAGCTCACCATCAAGGCGCTCCAGGCAGGGGTGCCGGCCCTGGTGGACGCCCCGCTCGCGTCCTCCCTCGACGAGGCAGCCTGGATGCGGGCGGAGGAGCGCGCGGCCAAGGTTCCGACCATGGTGGGGTTCAACCGGCGATGGTGGGAGGCCGCGGAGGCGCTCCGCCACCACCTCGCAGCCTCGGCTGAGGACGCCGCGGCGTCGGCCGAGACAGTCCTCGTCAGCGACGGGGCTCGAGGCGCCGAGGGCGGCTCGGCCGACGCCCTCCACGACCTGGTCGTGCACCACCTCGACCTGCTCCGCTATTTGCTGGACCGGGAGATCGCGACCATCAAGGGCCAGCGGGACGCGGCCGGGCTCCTGTCCCTCGACATGACCTTTCACGGGGGCGGATCGGCGAGCTGCCTGGCGGGGTTCGGGGAGCAGGCGGAGGAAACCATCACCGTCAGGACCGGCGGGAAGCGCCATCTCATCCGCGCAGGGTCGGACCGGCACTCGCCGCCGGAGGGGACGATCCGCCGGGCGCTGGACGCCGCCGATGCCCTGCGGCGTCGGCTCACCGGGCGGCGGGACAGCCTGGCCGCGTCCTACGAGCGGCAGCTCCGCGCCTTCGTATCCGTGGTTCGAGGCGAGTCGAGTCCCAATCCGGGCACGGTCGACGGGATCGCAGTGGTGCAGGCGGTCGAGGCCGCTCGAATTTCGCTGGAGCACGGCGGCGCGGCGATCGACGTTCCGCCGACGCCGGCGGCCTGACGCTCAGCCCTTCGCCCGCACGACCTCGATCGACCCGTCCCGGTTGTCCCGCACCTCCCAGCCGGCCGCCTTGAGCAGCCCGCGGATACGGTCGGCCTCCGCGAAGTTGCGTGAGGCCTTGGCATCCTTGCGCCTCACGGCCCACCGGACGGCCCACGCGCGCTGCGCCTCCTCGCCGCCCGCGGGCGGCGTCTCCAGCAGCTCGGCCCCGCCGGGCGTCTCGACCTCGACCGCCGTGCCGACCTTCACCACCTGCACCGCCGACGTCACCCCCAGCACGCCTTCGGCCCGCTGCCAGGCGGCGATCGCCGCCGGGCCGGCGCGCTCTCCGGCATCCAGCGCGGCGTTCCCCGCCGTGACAAAGGCGAACACCGCGGCGACGGCGCGCGGCGCGTTGAGGTCGTCGTCGAGCGCCTCCGCCATCTCGAGCCCGAGCCGCGCGGCGGCCTGGTCCAGCGCGGCACCGCCCTCCTCGGACCGGGCGGCGAGCAGCCGGTTCTGGAATTCGCCCAGGCGGCGGGAGCCCTCCCGCGCGCTGGCGAGGGCTTCGTCCGTCAGGTCGAGCTGGCGGCGGTAGTGCACCTGGTACATGAGCAGACGGATGGCACCCGGATCGATGCCGTCTTCCCGCAGATCCCGTGCGGTCGTGATGTTCCCGAACCGCTTCGACATCTTCTCGCCGCGGATGTTGAGGAACTCGCCGTGAAGCCAGACGCGGGCGAACTCGGCCTGGCCGGTGAACGCGCAGCTCTGGGCGATCTCGTCCTCGTGGTGCGGGAAGATGAGGTCCACGCCGCCCGCGTGGATGTCGAGCACGTCGGTGCCCAGCCGGCGGCGGATGAGCTCCAGCGCCATCGCCGAGCACTCGATGTGCCAGCCGGGCCGTCCCCGGCCGAACGGCGCGTCCCAGGCGGCGCCGACCGCCTCGTCCTCGGGCCGGGCGGCCTTCCAGAGCACGAAGTCGCGCGCGTCCTCCTTGCTGTACTCGTCGGCGCTGACCCGCTCGCTCGCGCCGGCGCGCAGCTCGCGCCGGTCGAGCTGGGATAGCCTCCCGTACGCCGGGAACCGGGCGATGGCGAAGTAGACGGAGCCATCCTCGCCCACGTACGCGACGCCGCGATCCAGCAGCCCCTGGATCAGCTCGATCATCGGCCCGATGTACTCCGTGGCCCGGGGCTGTTCGGTCGCCGGCTTGATCCGGAGCCAGTCGCGATCCTCCTCGAACGCGCGGGCGAAGGGATCGACGTGCTCGCGGAGCGAGACGCCCTTCTGGCGGGCGGCGGCGATCGTCCGGTCGTCGACGTCCGTCAGGTTCATGATATGGAACACCTCGTAGCCGCTGGCCTCGAGCCAGCGGCGGAGGAGGTCCTCGAACAGGAACGTCCGAAAGTTCCCGATGTGCGCGTAGTTGTAGATCGTCGGCCCGCAGGTGTAGAGCGACACCTTCCCCGGCTGCAGCGGGGTGAACGGCTCGACGCGACGGGTAAGGGTGTTGTGGAGACGCAGGCTCATCCGCCGGCGGCCCCGGCCGCGGCGTGAGCGATGGGATCGGGCCCGGGACCGCCTTCCACCCGCACGTGCACCCGGCGCTG
This sequence comes from uncultured Gemmatimonadales bacterium, assembly GCA_963697755.1. Taxonomy (GTDB): domain Bacteria; phylum Gemmatimonadota; class Gemmatimonadetes; order Gemmatimonadales; family GWC2-71-9; genus CAVVWJ01. The sequence continues at coordinate 644,182 of CAVOPE010000001.1, forward strand.
CGGGAACGGAATCTCGAGGCTCTCGCGATCGAAGCGGTTCTTGATGCGGCGCCGGAACTCGCGGGCGACGCTCCACTGCGAGCCCGGCTGGGTGCGAATCATCGTTCGGAGGACCACCGCGCTGTCGCTGAGGGACTCGACGCCGAGGACCTCGACCGGCCCGTCGAGCTGGGAGCCCCACGCCTTGTCGGTGGAGAACTGGGCCGCTTCGTCGCGCAGAATCTCGAGCGCGCGATCCACGTTCTCGTCGTAGGGCACGCCGACGTCCACGACCGCGCGGGACCAGCCGCGGGTCTTGTTGCTGACCACCTTGATCTCGCTGTTCGGGACCACGTGCATGATGCCTTCGACGTCCCGCAGCCGCACGACCCGCAAGGTCATCTTCTCGACCACTCCGCTCTTCCCCGCCACCTCGATCACGTCGCCGATGGCGAACTGATTCTCGGACAGGATGAAGAAGCCGGAGAGCACGTCCTTCACCAGGCTCTGGGCCCCGAACGACACGGCAAGGCCGAGGATGCCGGCACCCGCCAGGATCGGGCCGATGTCGATGAAGACGTTGAAGGTGAGCAGGACCGCGATGCCCGTGACCGACCAGGCGACCCATGCTCCGGAGCAGTTGCGAGATAGTGTGCCCACGGCGCTCGCGGAGGGTCGTGACCGAGTCGTCGCCGTCATCCACCGAGATCTCGACGCGACGCGATGCCCAGGACACGAGCCGGTACGCCAGCCACGCGAGCAGCCAGATGCCGACTACCCGTACGCCGCTCCGGGCGACCTCTTCGCCGTCGATGCTGAGAAGGGCGCCGATCCGGCGAAGAACTTCACCGAAGCTGAAGAGCGGGGCGAGGTTGAGCGCGAGCATAGGCCTGGGCTGAGGGAGCGAGCCCTAACCTAGGGAGATCGGCGGGCGCGAGTCAACCGGAACCGGCGGCGCGATACTCGATCCAGGTGGCGGTGACGGGCACGCGCGCGGCGGCGCAGGCGGCGAGCGCCGACTCCGGCGCCGCCAGTCCGAGCGGAAGCGAGAGCCGCCCTTCGCTCACGGTCAGCCTGGGAAAAAGCGCTCGCAATACGTGAGTCTGTGGCAGATAAGGCGCGCCGACCACGATCTGCAGCGTCCGCCACGTGATGAGCGTCTCGGCCGCGAGGACCATGGAGCGCGCTTCGACCCGCAGCAGCACCCGAGGGCACCGACGCAGCAGGTACCCGAGATCGGCCGCGGCGAGGAGGGCGCGTCCGCCGGCGCGCAGGTGCAGTGGCCACCGGGCCGCGCGCACCCAGGCGCCGAGGGGTTCCCCGGGGTGTGCAAGGCCCAGCGCGCGGCGGAGCGGGTAGGATGAAGGGAGGCGGGACGGGGCGCCGGGGAACATGCAGCACGATGGCTTCGAGCGGGATCGGGCCCGCTACCGTTCCACCGCCCGCCGGCGCGAATCTCCGCCCGACCGGATCCACCTCAGCGTAGGTCGAGCGGCTTCAGGCGGCCGGCCTTCATCACGCCGAGTCGGATAGGCCGAGGCGGACCGGTGCGGGGGATCGTCACCTCCGCCCACAGCTCCTCGCCCGCCGGCCGCCGGGAGGGATCCGGCACGTGCTCCGGAATGAAGAAGGCGACCGCCTCGGCCAGGCGCGGCGACCGGGCGCCGCCTTCCGGCCTAAGCTGCACCCGCGGCGACCGCACCGAGTCGTCCAGGTCGCCGACGACCTTTCCGTCCACCGCACGCAGCCGGACGCCGGACCCGCGGTATTCGGACGGTCCGGGCGGCACGATCGCGAGCGGAATCTCCAGGGCAAGCCGCACGTAGCGACCACGAAGCGGCGTGGAGGGATCGAAGGGCACCGTGCGCGCCCACCCCCTCGGCAACCGTTGCCGGTCCGCCAGCAGCTTGAGTCCGAGGCTGCCCATCAGCGCCGTGTGTGCGACGAGGAGCAGCAGACCCGCCTGGTGTCGGGTCATGGCTCTGCCTCCTTCACCTGCGCGACCAGCCGTCGCCGCCCCTGCTCCAATGCCCAGCCGCCACCGAGAAACAGCAGCCCTAGACCGACGAGGCTCGCCGAGCGCCCGAGACGGTCCATGACACTCGAGAAATAGAAGATCAGGACGGTGACCGCGAAGCCGGCCACGCCGAGGTTGATGCGCTCGGACCGCCGCTCCATCACTCCCCAGGTAATCAGCCCGAGGCTGAGCACTCCCGCCCAAACGTACGGAATCACCCCGCGACCACTCGCGAGGAACGGTCCGGCGATCGTCCAGAGCGCGAGGCCGATCAGCGGCGCCGAGAGACCGTGCCGCAGCACCCAGGCAAGCGCCAGCGGACTGCCGACCGCCACGACCCAGCCGATGGTCCGGAGCGGCGTGCTGAGCTCGAGGCCATAGTGGGAGCCTCGGTACACACTCGCCGCCAGCAGGAAGACGAGGGGGATGAGGGCGATGCCGCCGATCCATGCGAGGGTCAGCCGCGGAGCGCTCCGACCGCGGGGCGGGATCGGGACGGCGGCGAGATAGGCGAGCGCGGTCAGCAGCAACCCCACGGCGAGAACCGGCGCGCCGGCCCGATCCGAGGCGGCGAGCGCCCATTCTCCCGCGAGCCACGCAGGCGTCAGCACCGCCGCCAGGAGTGCCTGCGGCCAGTCGCGGAGCAGCGCCCAACCCGCCCACGCGCCGATTGCCCACAGCAGCAATCCACCCGGCCAGTGCTCCGACAGATGGAAGATCTGTCCCGCGAGAAAGATCCCGCCGCCCAGGGCCGCAGTGCCGCACGCGTGAAGCGTCGCGCTCAGCGCGGGCGATCGCTCACCCGAGAGAGCACCTGCGAGATGGAAGGCCGCGACGGTGGCGAGGAGCAGCGCGAAGCGCGTGGAGGGGGCGAGCGAATCCCAGTGGGCCGCCACGAACAGCAGCACGCCGGCACACAGCAGCAGCCCGCCGAGCCCCAGGGCGAGCCGCACCGGCCACCGCGGGCCTCCGGGCGACTGGGTCGCCTCCCACGCCCGGATGCGGGTGGCGGTGTCGGGATCGAGCAGTCCGGCCTCGATCCACCGTCCGATCCGCTCGTCCCAGGCCGTGGTCATGTCAGGCGGTGCGTCGGGCCTGCTCGCGCCTGGCGCGGGCACCGAGGACGGCGTCGACCAGCGGAGCCGGGTCGAACCGCACCGGATCGGTCGCGGGCAACCCGGTCTCGCGCGCCGCCGCCTCGCAGGCGCGTCGAGCCTCCGCATCGGTCATGTCGTAGGTGTTGAGGGAGATGCCGATGACCTTGGTGGGATGGACCGCGGAGCCGATCGCCTCGTACAGGCGGATGTATTCCGTCAGCGGTGGGATCCGGAGCCACGCCGCCTCGCGGTAATCGTTGATGTACTCGCGCGTGCTCTGGTGACACAGGATGAGCGCATCGGGACAGGAGCCGTGGAGCAGGCCGAGGGTCACGCCTGAATAACCCGGATGGTTGATGCTGCCTTGCCCTTCGACCAGGACGACGTCCGCGTCGCGCGCGCCCTCGAGCACCAGTCGCTCGGCCGCGCCTGCGATGAAATCGGCCACGACGGCGTCCACGGCGATGCCCCAGCCCTCGATCATGATACCGGTCTGTCCGGTCGCCACGAACCGGGTGCGGACGCCGCGCTCGTTGAGCCGGCGGGTGAGCTGCAGCTGCGCCGTCATCTTGCCGACGTTGCAGTCGGTCCCGACCGCGAGGACGACGAGCGGTTCGACCGTCTTGGCGAGCCCAGACGCGATCGGCAGGTCCGCGGGCGGGCGTCGGAGATCGAAGATCGTGCGCCCCCGTTCACGGGCCTTCTGCGCCAGCACCAGGTCGTCGCCCAGGAACGTGTGCAGCCCACTCCACAGGTCGCAGCCGTGATCCAGCGCCTCGGCCAGCCAGGCGCGCCACTCGTCGGGCATGCGCCCGCCCTGCGGCGCGATGCCGATCAGGATCGCGGTTGGCCCCAGGGCGAGACCCTCGCGCATCGAGCCGACGACGGGCAGGGCGCCGCCGAACCCCAGCACGTCCTGCACGGTCTGGCCGGCCTGCTGCCGGTCGAGCACGCCGACGGTGCGCTCGGGCAGGTAGCGGATGACCGAGTTGGCGGTCTTCGACGTCATCGGGGCGAAGTCGCCATCGGCGACGATCAGGAAGTGTGGCGCGGCCATGCGGTCAGGAGTGCGAAGGTTGGATCGCGGGCTGGGCGTCGGCGGGGCGCGTGCCGCTGGGCGTCACCGCGGTGACCGGGTCGCCGTACACCTCGCCGACGAGGATGTGCCGGATCAGGATCATCACCAGCGCCAGGATCGGCACCGCGATGATGAGCCCGCCGAGCCCGAACAGCTTGCCGATCAGGAGCACGCCCGCGATCGTGATCGACGGGCGGCAGGTTCACCTGCCGCTCCATCACGACGGGCGCCACGAAGTTGGCCTCGATGAGGTGGACCACCACGCCGAGCGCGGCCACGAGCAGCGCCTTGGTCACACCGAAGGCGCCGAGCGCGAACAGCGCGGGCACCACGGTCGACAGCAGCACGCCGAAGAACGGCACGATGGCCGCGACGCCGGCGAACACGCCGAAGGCGAGGAAGTACGGCATGCCGAGCGCCCACAGGCCCAGGGTCGTGAGCGCGGCCAGCAGCACCATGGCGATGATCTGCCCCAGCACCCAGGCCCGGAGGGTCTCGTTGAGGTCCTGCAGGATGGCGCGCGCAAGCTGCCGGCGTCGCGGCGGCACGAGGGCGATCACCCCATCCGCGTAGGTCGCGGGGTGACGCGCCAGGTACACCGACATCACCAGTACGCTCACTCCCTCGATCAGTACCTCGACGCCGCCTTTGAGGTAGGGCACCGCGGCTCCCCGGAGGAATCCGAGGATCTCGCCCAGTGCCGAGGCCAGGAAGCCGGGCGCGCCGTCCGCACCGGGCGTGGCGCCCCGTCGAAGGACGGGAATGCTGCGGATGAACGCGTTGATGTTCGCGTCGAGACTGGTCAGGTACTGCGGCAGGTTGGTGAGGAGGTCCTGCACCTGCTCGGTCACCGGCGGCGCGATGAGGAGCACCGTCCCGACCAGCGCTCCGAGCGAGGCCGCGATCCCCACCGCCAGGCCGATCGGCCGGGGCACGCCCCGCCGTTCCAGCAGATCGGCCAGGGCATCGAGATAGATCGCGAGGATGACGGCGAGAAAAACGACCAGCAGCACGTCGATGGTCTTGACCGCAAGGGCCACCAGGCCGACGACCAGCAGGAGCCGACCGATGGGGAAGCCCCCGCGGTTGCCCGATACCGGCACCGCCATCAGCGGGTGGGCCCTTCGTCTCCCTCTTCCACGAGCTCGGCGTCGTGGACGTCGGCGGCGCCACGGTTGAGCTGCCGTGCGGGCCCACCCGGTCCCGGCGCGATCAGCCCCATGCGGGCCTTGAGCTCGAGCAGCTGCTGGTCGGAGCTGCCCTTGTACTCCAGCGCGTCGAACTGCTTGGCCAGCCGGTCGCCCGAGACCTCCTCGTTCAGCTCGGCGGCCGCGATGGCCTTCCGCTCGGTCGCCTCGATCTTCTCGGCCATGCGCTCGAACGACTCGAACGCGCTCTTGTCGGACATCCCCGACATGGTCTCCTGGATCCGCTGCTGCGCCTCGGCCCGCTTGGCCCGCGCCACCAGGATGTTCTTCTTCCGCTTGGCCTCTTCGATCTTGTCGTTGAGCTGGCGGAGGGACAGCTTGAGCGCGTCGGTCTCCGCCTTGTGCTTGAGCCAGGTCTCGTGGAGCTGCTGGGCGCCCTGGAGGTGCTCGTTGTACCGGCCGAGCGCCTGCTTGGCCATGTCGTCCCGCCCCTCCTGCACGGCCAGCATCGCACGGCGCTCCCAGTCCTCGGCCTGCTTCTTCATGTTCTCGGCGTCGGCCTGCAGCTTCTTCTCGTCGGCGATCGCCGAGGCCACCTGCTGCTTGGCCTTGGCGAGGTTGCGTCTTCATGTCGACGATCAGCTGATTGAGCATCTTCTCCGGGTTCTCGGCCCGCGAGATGAGGTCGTTGATGTTCGACCGGAGCAAGGTCGAGAGGCGGTCAAAGAGTCCCATGTCGCATCACCTTTCCCGGTACGGAGCGAGCGTGGCGAGGTGCGAGGCCAGCGCCAGCGTGATCGAGTCGAAGCTCGCCTCGAACTCGCTGAAGTCGAGGTTCTCCAGCTCGAGCGTGTCGGTGAGCACGACGTGGTCGCCCTCGAGCCCGTAGGAGCCGTGGACCAGCTCGCGCGCGTTGTACTCCAGCAGCTGGCGGAACAGCTCGTTTCGCCGCGGCTCGCTGCCGGGCAGCTCCATGACGCGCACCCGCAGGATCGCGACCGGCGGCGCGAAGTGCACCACCACCTCGGCGTCGTCGGGGGTCCGGGCGAGCCACAGGTTGGGCTCGATCTCCATGACCGTGAGGCCGCCGCCGTCGAGCCGATCGAGAAACGACTGGATGTCCTCGCGGGTGATCATCGATGCGTTCCCCCCGGCAACTGGTCGGCCTCGCGCGCCCGGGCCAGGAGACGCTCGGCGAAATCTAACCGCTCCTCCACCTCGGCCAATCGGCCGCGGAGCTGGTCGAGCTCGCCCAGCACCGCCGGATCCGGTTCGACGGCCGCCCGTCCTCGCACACGATCGGCGAGCGCGCGCGCCACCGGGCCGGTGAAGATCTTCACCAGGCCCCAGCAGAGGATCGCGAACGCGGCAAGGTCGAACGGGCCCATTCCGTGGCTCTCCATCGTATAGCTCCCGGCGCAGCGGCGAGTTGCCGCGCGCGCTCAGCTTCGGGGCAGCCGTCCCGACTCGGCCGCGGCGTCCTGGCCCCGCACCAGGAGCCGCTCGGTGAAGTCGAGGCGCTCCTCCAGCTCCGCGACGCGTCCCTGCAGCGCGTCCACCTCGCCCAGCCGGTGCCGGAGCTGCTCCACCTCGGCCCGCAGGGCCGCGTCCAGTGTTCCCCGCCCTTCGAGCCGGCGCGCGAGCGCCCTGGCGAGGGGCCAGAGCACGATGGTCACCGCGGCCATCACCGTGACCACCATCATCACCAGCGCCGGCGCGTCGGCGTTCATCAGGAACAGGTTGGGATCGAACGGCACCGACGGCGGCGTCGGCGGAATGGCCTGGAGGATCATCATCGGGAGCCTCCCTGCCCGAGCTCGCCGGCCTGACGCTCCTGCAGCAGGACACGCTCGGTGAAATCGAGCCGCTCCTCGAGCTCGTTCAGCCGAGTCGCCAGATCGGCGAGCCGGGCCTCATCGTCGGGGTTCGGCTCCCCTTTCCCGGCCGAGATTCTCCGGGCGAGCGCCTCGCCTAACGGTCGGAGCGCACGGGAAGCGATCCAGCCGAAGGTTACGATGCCGGTCATGACGATGATGAAGACTTCGTGCTCGTTCACTCGCTGGCCCCGATCTTCCCCGGCTCCTGCCGCTGTGCCAGCAACCGCTCGGCGAAATCCACCCGTTCGTGGAGCTCCGACACCTCGGCCCGCAGGGCGTCCACCTCCGCCAGGAGCTCCGGGTCGGGCGTCGGCCGTCCGCCGTGGTTGCGGATGCGCTCGGCCAGCGCCTTGCCCACCGGGCTGATCGACAGCAGGAACAGCGTGCCCCCGCCGAAGATGAACGTGATCGCCAGTACGCCTTCCATATCCATCCCTCGGGTCTCCCCAGCAATGGGTCTCCAGGGCCCGCTCTACGGACTGGCTGGTCTTAATGTTTCAAGGAGCAACGCCTCAGACGAGCTCGACCGCCTCGATGGCGCCGAGGGAGACGGCGATCTCGGTATCATCGCGGCCGGCGGGACGGAGGTAGACCTCGTGGGCGGTCACATGGGTGTCGACGCTCATGGGGATCCCCACGACCTCGGTCCGGTCGGTCGTGGTGATGCGGACCGCCTGCTCCTGTCCGCCGGCGTAGCCCAGCAGCGCGACGATGTCTTCGTAGGTCATGGGGTCCCCCATGCAGGTGGGACCCCTAATGTAGGCCGTCAACCGGCGGAGCCGCAACGCGCTCCGCCACATGTCTCAGCGCCCGGTGGCGGCGCGATCCTGGGGGACGGCCACCGGGCCGCGGAGGTGCTCGTCCAGATAGTTGGTGATGAGCGTGAACAAGTGCAGCGTGGTGCCCTTGCCCTGGCAGATACAGTGTGTGCGGTTGGGATATTCCATCATCTGGAACGGCTTGTCGGCGGTGACCAGCGCGTTGATCAGCATCTCGCTGTTCTGGAAATGCACGTTGTCGTCGCCGCCGCCGTGGACCAGCAGCAGGTTGCCCTTGAAGCCGTTCACGTAGCTGATCGGGGAGCCGCGGTCGTAGCCCTGCCGGTTGTCGGTGATGAGCCCATTGAACCGCTCGGTGTACACGTTGTCGTACAGCGCCCAGTGCGTCACGGGCGACACCGCCACACCGGTGCGATAGATCTCGGGGTGCTGGAACAGGACGTTCAGGGTCATGAACCCGCCGTAGCTCCATCCCCAGATGCCGACGCGCGCCGGGTCCACGTACGGCCGCTGCATCAAGGCGCGAGCGGCCGTGGCCTGATCGCGGGTCTCCAGCACGCCGAGCTGCCCGTAGATCGCCTTGCGCCAGGCGCGGCCGAGGGGCGCGGGCGTGCCCCGGTTATCCACGATGGCCACGAGGTAGCCCTTCTGGGTCAGCATCGTGTGCCAGAGGTAGTAGCCGCCCCACTGGTCCTCCACTTCCGCGTTGCCCGGCCCGCCGTACACGAAGAAGAGGAGAGGATACTTGCGCGTGGAATCGAAGTCGGCCGGCTTGAGCAGCACCCCAGGCATCCGGGCGCCGTTCTCCGCCGGAATCGACAGCCATTCGACGGGGCCGCGGCGCAACCCGGCCACGCGCGCGCGCAGCCGGGCGTTGTCCACCAGCGTGCGGACGACCTGGTTGCCCGGCAGCCGGACCAGCCGGACGACGGGCGGGTTGCCGAGGCTCGAGTAGGTCTCGATGGCGTACTTGTAGTTGGGCGATCGATCGTAGGTATGAGTGCCCGCCTCGCTCCTCGGGCTGATCCGTTCGGGGCTGCCCTTGCCATCGAGCCGGCTCCGGAACAGGTACTTCTGGGTCGGGTTGTCGGGTGAGGCCACGTAGTAGAGCCATCCGCCCTTGTCGTCGATGCCCTTGACCTCCAGCACGTCGAAATTGCCCTTGGAGACCAACCGGACGGTCTTGCCGTCACGCGAGACCGCGTAGACGTGCTTCCAGCCGTCCCGCTCGCTGACCCAGGTGAACTGACGCCCGCCGTTGAGCCACACCAGGTCGTCCACCACGTCCACCCAGGTGGAATCCTTCTCGGTGAGGACGGTGCGGACCGCGCCGGTCCGGACGTCGCCGAGCATCACCTCGATGGTGTTCTGCAGCCGGTTCATGCGCTGCAGGATCACCTCGCTGGAGCTGGCCGCCCAGTCCATCCGCGGGATGTAGTGCTCCCGGGGGTCGCCGGCGATATCGAGCCAGCGCGTGGCGCCGCCCGCGGCCGGCACGATGCCGATGCGCGCGGCGGAGTTGGCCTCGCCGACCTTCGGGTACTGCACCTCGACCACCCGCGAGTACAGCGAGTCGGTGTTGTTGACCAGGCTGAAATTCTTCACGCTGTCCGCGTTGAGCTGCCAGTACGCGATGCTCCGCCCGTCCGGGCTCCAACGCCAGCCGTCCGCGTAGTAGTTCATCAGCTCTTCTTCGTACACCCAGTCGAAGGTGCCGTTGATGAGCGTGCGCGATCCGTCGGTGGTCAGCGGAGTGATGGCGCCGGACGCCAGATCCTCGACGTACAGGTTGTTCTCCCGCACGTAGGCCACCCGGCCGCCGTCGGGCGAGAACTTGGCGAACATGAGCGTGGACGGCTTGGCCTCGCGGCCGCCGAGCTGGCGCAGGCTGCCGCTGGTGCGATCCAGCACCCAATAGTCGCCGCGGGTGTTGAGCCGCCAGACCGGCTGCGTGTTCGTGAAGACGAGCAGCATCCGCTGGTCGGGCGACCAGGCATAGTCCTCCACCTCGAGCGGCCCGTCGCCGCCCTGGGGGGTGAGCTGCTGCGCCGACACGAGCACCTCGCGCCGCCCGGTCTCGACGTCGTACCGGACGATGTCCTGGCCGTCCCCGCCATCGGTCGGCTCGAGGGTCGTGTAGGCCGCACCGTCGCCGAGCCATCGAGCGGGGCCGAACGGCTGGGTGGCGAATTCAGGCGAGCCATAGATCCGGGCGAGCGTGAGCTGGCTCGAGTCGGCCTGTTGGGCCGGCACCGGCCGCGGAAGGGTCAGGGCCAGGGCGGCCAGGACGGCGACAAAGTGGCGACGGATCACGAGTTATCCTGGTGAGGCGTTGGTTGCGGCGCGGACAGGCCCGGGGTATCCCTTCAATTCAGTATACCCGGCCTGCCGAGGGCGGGCATGCCATACTTCGGCAGCGGGGCCGTGCGGGTTTCAGCGCGGGAACATCTTGCTCTCAACGAGGCCGGCATGACGCTCAGAATCGCTTGCTCCATCTCGCCGCTCGGCATGCTTCTCGTCGCGGGACTGGGAGCCGGGCTGCCGGGATGCTCCCGCCGCCATGCCGATGCCGCCACCGGCGCCGCGACCGCCCCCGCCGACGGGGGCGCCTTGCCGGACACCACCACCACCACTGCCGGAGCGGCGAGCGAGCCCGACCCGAGCGCCGCCGTCATCGCCGATTCGGCGGTCTCGGCGGCCTCGGCCACCGCGGAGCGCACTGATTCGACGGACGCCCCGCCGCCCACCGCCGCCGACAGCCAGTGGGTCGCGTGGGATCCAGCCACCAAGACCGTGACCTTCCGCCTGGTGGCTGGGCCCTTCGACTTCAACGGGTACACCAACGGCGGAGCCACGCTGACGGTGCCCAGCGGCAGCAACAACGTGATCAACTTCGAGCAGAACGACGGGACACCGCACAGCGTGGAAGTGGCCAGCGGAACGGGGCCGGTGCCGAACTCCGGCGGCGATCCCGCCATCGCCCGGGCGTACAGCAACAAGGTGACAGAGGGATTGCCCCAGGGGGCCAAGGACGTCGTCCGGTTCACCGCGCCGGACACCGGCACCTTCCGGATCATCTGCGGAGTACCCGGACACGCGTTGTCCGGCATGTGGATCTGGCTCAAGGTGGATCCGGCCGCCAAGGTCGCCGAGCTTCGGTCCGACGCCCAAGTAGCCCGGCGGATCCGCTAGCGGTCGAGCACCCGACGAAGGAAATGGCCGGTGTGGCTGCCCTCGGCCGCCGCCACCTCCTCGGGCGTGCCGGCGGCCACCACCCGTCCTCCCCGCTCGCCTCCCTCGGGCCCGAGGTCGATGATCCAGTCCGCCGTCTTGATGACGTCGAGATTGTGCTCGATCACGACCACGCTGTTCCCCTTGTCCACCAGCCGGTGCAGCACCTCGAGCAGCAGGCGCACGTCCTCGAAATGCAATCCCGTGGTCGGCTCGTCGAGAATGTAGAGCGTGCGCCCCGTATCGCGCTTGGCCAGCTCGGTCGCGAGCTTCACGCGCTGCGCCTCGCCGCCGCTCAGCGTCGTGGCCGCCTGGCCGAGGTGGATGTAGCCCAGCCCCACGTCGTTCAGCAGCTCGAGCTTCTCGGCGATCCGCCGCTGGTTGCCGAAGAAGTCCATCGCGTCCGCCACCGTCAGGTCCAGGACGTCGGCGATGCTGCGTCCCTTGTACCGCACCTCGAGCGTTTCGCGGTTGTACCGCCGGCCTTTGCACACCTCGCACGGCACGTAGACGTCCGGCAGGAAGTGCATTTCGATCTTCACCAGTCCATCGCCCTGGCAGGCCTCGCAGCGGCCGCCCTTCACGTTGAACGAGAACCGGCCCGGGCCGTAGCCGCGCATCTTGGCGTCGGGCAGCTGGGTGAAGAGCTCGCGGATCGGCGTGAAGAGCCCGGTATACGTCGCCGGGTTCGAGCGCGGCGTCCGGCCGATGGGACTCTGGTCGATGTCGATGACCTTGTCGATCCGGTCGAGCCCGTCGATCGACTTGTGCGCGCCGGGCACCACCTTGGCGCGGTAGAAATGCCGGGCCAGTGACTGGTACAGGATGTCGGTGACGAGCGTCGACTTCCCCGAGCCCGACACGCCCGTCACCGCGGTGAACACGCCGAGCGGGATGTCCACCGTCAGGTTCTGCAGATTGTTCGCGCGCGCCCCGGTGATGCGGAGGCGGTGCTTGGCCGGCGCCTCGCGGCGGCCGCCCGGCACGGGCACCCGGAGCTCGCCCCGCAGGTATCGCCCGGTGAGCGACGACTCGTGCTCTCGCACGTCGTCGACCGTGCCCTCCGCGATCACCTCGCCGCCGAAGCGGCCGGCGCGCGGGCCGAGGTCGATGACGTGATCGGCGGCCTCGATGGTGTCCGCGTCGTGCTCCACCACGATGACCGTGTTCCCGAGGTCCCGGAGCCCGCGGAGGGTAGCCAGCAGACGCTCGTTGTCGCGCTGATGCAGGCCGATGCTCGGCTCGTCCAGGATGTAGAGCACGCCCACGAGCCGCGAGCCGATCTGGGTCGCCAGCCGGATGCGCTGGGTCTCGCCGCCGGAGAGCGAGGTCGCGCCGCGGCCCAGCGTGAGATAGTCGAGACCGACATCGCGCAGGAAGGTCAGGCGATCCACGACCTCCTTCAGGATCGGCCCGGCGATCTCCGGGTCCACGCCGCCCGGCCTGCCGTTGGTCCCGCCGCGATGACCGCGCAGCGGGATGTTCTGGAAGAACTCGACGGCTCGCTCGACCGGCAGCTCCACCACGTCGCCGATGCCGTGCCCGTTCACCAGCACGGCCAGGCTTTCCGCCTTGAGGCGCTTTCCCCCGCAGGTCTGACATGGCTGCTCGATCATGAACTCCTCGAGCCCCGTCCGCACCGCGTCGCTGGACGACTCCTGGTACCGGCGCTCGACGTTCCGCAGCACGCCTTCCCAGTCGCTCTCGTACTCGCCGCGCCCGCGCGCGCCGTCGGTCTGGAACTTGAATCGTCCCGGCGCGCCGTACAGCAGCGCCTGCTGCGCCGCGGCGCTGTGCTCGCCCCACGGCGCGTTGAGATCGAACTTGAACGCCTTGGCCAGGGTCGGGAGGACGACCTTGCGGAGGTAGCCGGTCGGCTCGCCCCAGGGGAGGATCACGCCCTCCAGGATCGAGATGCTGGGATCGCCGAGGACGAGGTCCGCGTTCACCTCCCGCCGGGTGCCGACGCCGTGGCAGTCCGGACAGGCGCCGAAGGGCGAGTTGAACGAGAACTGCCGCGGCTCCAGCTCCGGCAACGACAGCCCGCACACCGGGCAGGCGAAGCGCTCGGAGAAGGTGACGGACTCGCGCTCGGACGACGAGCGGCCGTAGCGCACCACCTCGACCAGTCCGTCCGCGGTTTTGAGCGCGGTCTCGATCGAGTCGTTGAGCCGCGAGCGGTCCTCGGCCCGGACGGTCAGGCGGTCCACCACGACAGCGATGTCGTGATTCTGGCGGCGATTCAACGCCGGGACCGTCCCCAGGTCGTAGGTCTCGCCGTCCACCCGCACCCGGACGAAACCGCGTTTCCGGACGTCGTCGAGCAGATCGCGGAACTCGCCCTTCCGGCCGCGCACGATCGGCGCGAGCACCTCGATGCGGGTTTCCGCCGGCCACGCGAGCACCGCGTCCGTGATCTGGGCCGCGCTCTGGCGCGCGACCGGGGTGCCGTCGTTGGGACAGTGGGGGATGCCGACTCTGGCCCACAACAGGCGGAGGTAGTCGTAGATCTCGGTGACCGTGCCGACGGTGGAGCGGGGATTCTGCCCGGTGGACTTCTGCTCGATCGAGATCGCCGGGGAGAGCCCTTCGATCGCATCGACGTCGGGCTTTTCCATCAGACCGAGGAACTGCCGGGCGTACGCCGACAGCGACTCGACGTAGCGCCGCTGGCCCTCGGCGTAGATCGTGTCGAACGCGAGCGAAGACTTGCCGGAGCCCGAGAGCCCGGTAATCACGGTGAGACGATTGCGGGGGATCGAAACGGAGACGTTCTTGAGGTTGTGCTCGCGTGCGCCCCGCACGACCAGGAATTCCTGAGCCATAGCCCCGAAAGGTACCCGAAGCCCGGGGCGAGGGTCAACGGGTTCCCGTCGGCGGGGGCATCACCTTAGCATTCAGCGGCTTCCATGACACCATCTCCAGACGAGACGCAGGGCGCGGCGACGCTCCCCCCGCGCGAGAAAACGCCCGCCGAGCTGCTGCTCGAGCGGGCCGACCTGCTCGCGGCCGGCGACCGTGGGGCCGACGCCCTGCCCGTCTATCGCGAGCTGCTGGCCGCGGAGCCCGAGCAGATCGAGGGACGGCTGCAGCTCGTCCGCCTCCTCCTCCGGCTGGAGGAGACCGAGGAGGCCATCCACGTACTCGGCGACGGGCTCCGGCACGCGCCGGACCAGACCGAGCTACTGGTGCTCCGCGGCGGCATCTATGCCCAGCTCCGCAAGTACGCGGAATCGGATGCCGACCTGAGACGCGTTCTGCGACTGCACCCGTCCCACGCGACCGCCCACCTGGAGCTCGGCCGCCTGCTATGGCGCCGCGGCCTGGTCGCCGAGGCGGCCGGACATTTGCAGCGGGCCCTCGAGTTCCAGCCGGACAGCGCCCGCGCCTGCTACTATCTCGGCGACGCGCTGAATCAGGCGGCGGATCTCGCGGGGGCGCGCAAGGCGCTGGAGCGGGCCGTCGAGCTCGACCCGCGCGACGCCAAGGCCCACCACCTGCTCGGCCGGGTCCTCGACCGACTCGGCTGCCCCGAAGAGGCACGCGAGATGTATCAGCGTTCACGGGAGCTGGCCGGCGCGTGATCCTGGTGGTCACAGGGGATCTGGCACGGCAGGCAGTGGACGCGGTGATCCGCCCGGCGGACGCGAACCTGGCGCCGGTCGGCGACGCGGCGGTCGGGCTGGATGTCCAGGGCGGCGAGCGGTTCGCGGCGCAACGCCGCACCGCCACGCCGCTCGAGGCCGGCGCGGCGGTCGTGACCGGCGGGGGCGACCTGCCGGCGGGGTTCGTGCTGCATGTCGTCATCGCGGATGAGCGCGGCCCGGCAGGTCGCGACCAGATCCGCCGCGCGCTGGTATCGGCCTGGCAGCGCGCGGGCGACTGGGGTCTGCGTCGCCTGGCCGCGCCGCTGGTGGGCGCCGCGGGAGGTCAGCTCACCGCGGAGGAGGCCGTTGGGCTCCTGGTGGAGACGCTGCCTCGCGGCGCGGGTGACGGCGAGTCGGAGCTCACCATCGTCGTAGAGGCGGAAGCAGATCGGGATGTGGTGGGGGCCCTCGTGCGGAGGATGACGTGATTCGGTTGACCGAGCTGACCAAGCGCTATGGCAAGTTCACCGCGGTGGATCGGATCGATCTGGAGGTGCCTCGCGGCGAGCTCTTCGGTCTGCTCGGCCCCAACGGCGCCGGGAAGACGACCTCCATCCGGATGATCGCCGGCATCCTCAGGCCGACCAGCGGCACGGTGACGGTGGGCGGGATCGACATCCAGGCTCGGCCGCTGGAGGCCAAGGCGCGACTGGGCTACATCCCCGACCGGCCGTTCGTCTACGACAAGCTCACGGGCGGCGAGTTTCTCCGGTTCGCCGCTGCCCTGTACGGCATGCAGGGGCCCGCCGTCGAACGGCGCATCGACGAGCTGCTCGCGCTGTTCGAGCTGAGCCACTGGAAGGGCGAGCTCACCGAGGCCTACAGCCACGGCATGCGCCAGAAGCTCATCATCGCGGGGGCGCTGGTCCACCGGCCGGAGGTCATCGTGGTGGACGAGCCGATGGTGGGACTCGACCCCAAGAGCGCCCGGCTGCTCAAGGACCTGTTTCGTGAGTTCGTGAGTCGCGGCGGGACGGTGCTCATGAGCACCCACACGATGGAGATCGCCGAGGTCATGTGCGACCGGATCGCCATCGTGTATCGCGGCAAGATCGCCGCGCAGGGCACGATGGCCGAGCTGAGGCAGCAGACGTCGTCGGAGGGCATGAGCCTGGAGGACCTGTTCCTCAAGCTCACCGGCGGCCACCAGACGCCCAAGCTCGACGCCGTGCTCGACGCGTGACCCAGATCCTCCGCCGTCAGCCGAGCCTCTGGACCGTGCTCACGCCGAAGTGGCGTGGCGTGCACGCTCGGCTGCGGCAGGAGCGCCGCTCCACGGCCAAGTTCGTCCTCCTGGCGCTCAGCGGTGCGGGCTTCTGGACCGCGGTGTTCGGCGTCGCCTACCGCGTGCTGCGCTATGTCCAGCAGGTGCAGGACCTGGGCACCCTGCTCGCCGGCAAGATGCTCGCCGTCATCCTGCTCGCCTTCCTGTCGATCCTGCTGCTCTCCAATATCATCACGGCCCTGTCGACGTTCTTCCTGGCCAAGGATCTCGACCTGCTCGTGGGCGCGCCGATCACCTGGCCCCGGCTGTATCTCTCGAAGCTGTTCGAGACCGTCGTGCACTCCTCGTGGATGGTCGCCCTGCTCGCGCTGCCGATCCTGACCGCGTATGGGATCGTGTTCTCCGGGGGGCCGCTGTTCCCGTTCGTCGCGCTCGCGGCGATGGTCCCGTACCTCCTCATGCCGGCCGTCGCGGGAACGATCTTCACCGTCATCCTGGTCAACGTGTTCCCCGCCCGGCGGACGCGCGAGCTGCTGGGACTGGTCGGGATCGGGGGTGTGGCCGTGCTGGTGCTGATGCTCCGGTTCATCCGCCCGGAGCAGCTGGCGCGCCCGGAGGGGTTCCGGACCTTCGTGGACTACCTCACGGCCCTGAAGGCGCCGACCGGCCCGTGGCTGCCGAGCGAGTGGTCGGCGGAAATGATCATGAACTGGCTCACCCGAGTCTCGGACCCGTGGCCGGTCGCGAAGCTCTGGGTCGGGGGCGCGATGGTGCTGGCGGTCGGCGCCGCGGTGCATCGGCGGCTCTTCTATCTCGGCTACAGCAAGGCCCAGGAGGGCGCCGAGCGGAAGGTCCGGCGGGCGCTGCGGGGGCCGGCCGAAGGAGCCCTCGCCTGGCTGCCGCCGCAGAAGCGCGAGTTCCTGTTCAAGGACGCCCGGCTGTTCTTCCGCGACAACACCCAGTGGAGCCAGCTGATCCTGCTCGTGGTGCTGCTGATGATCTACATCTTCAACATCAAATCGTTGCCCATTCACTCCGGCGAGCGGATTCCCTTCGCGCTGGTCACGGTCATCTCGTTCCTGAACCTCGGACTGGCCGGCTTCGTGCTCGCGGCCGTCGCCGCGCGGTTCATCTTTCCGGGGATCTCACTCGAGGGCCGCCAGATGTGGCTGCTGCGCTCGAGCCCGCTCGATCCGCGTGCGATGCTCTGGAGCAAGTACTGGATGGGCGCGGTCCCCCTGCTCATCCTGGCCGTCGGCATCACCGTGCTGACCAATTCCCTGCTCCGGGTGAGCCCGTTCATGATGGCCGTGAGCATCGCGACGATCGTGCTTTACACGATGGCGTCGAGCGCGCTGGCACTGACGTTCGGCGTGTTCTATCCGCAGTTCGGCACCGAGAACGCGGCCCAGATCCCGACCAGCTTCGGCGGCATCGTGTACATGATGTCGAGCCTCTGTCTGCTGGCGGTGGTGATCATGATCGAGGCCTTTCCGGTGACGGCGCAGCTCCGCGCCTGGCAGCGGGGTCAGCCGCTGCACGCCACGCCCGAGCTGCTCGCCGCGGCGGCGCTGGTGGTCGGCATCTGCGCGGCCGCCACCGTCATTCCGCTGCGATTGAGCGCCCGGCGGCTGGAGCTGATGGAGTGGTAGCGTGAGTGCGATCGCGGTCGACCTCTTCAGCGATACCGTCACGCGGCCCACGCCGGCCATGCGGCGCGCCATGGCCGAGGCGGAGGTGGGCGACGAGCAGAATCGCGAAGATCCGACCGTCAATCGCCTGCAGGCCATGGTGGCCGAGCTGCTGGGCAAGGACGCCGCGCTCTTCATGCCGTCGGGCACGATGTGCAACCAGGTGTCGTTCGCGGTCCATTGCCGGGCGGGCGACGAAATCCTGTTCCACGAGCTGGCGCATCCGCTGCTGTACGAGGCGGGCGGGCCGGCGGCGCTCATCGGCGCCATCATGCGCCCGCTCCCGGGCCCCCGGGGGATGTACACCGCCGACCAGGTGCGCCAGGCCGTGCGGCCTCCGCTGCACTACATGCCGCGGACGCGTGCGCTCTCGATCGAGCAGACGGCCAACATCGTGGGTGGCGCGTGCTGGCCGCTGGCCCAGATCGAGGAGGTCTGCGCGGCGGGGCACGTGGCGGGCCTGGCGTGCCACATGGACGGTGCGCGACTGATGAACGCCGTCGTGGCGTCGGGCAACGCGGCGCGGGCGTTCGCGGCACCGTTCGACAGCGTCTGGCTGGACCTCACCAAGGGGCTGGGCGCGCCGGTCGGCGCGGTGCTGGCGGGATCGCGCGGGTTCATCGAGGAGGCCTGGGTCTTCAAGCAGCGATTCGGCGGCGCCATGCGGCAGGCCGGGATCATCGCGGCGGCCGGAATCTACGCCCTCGAGCATCACGTCGAGCGCCTGGCCGAGGATCATGAGCGCGCTCGGCGCCTGGCGCGTGGCCTGGCCGAGCTGCCGGGGATCGCGGTGGATGCGGACCGCGTGGAGACGAACATCGTGATCTTCGACGTGCGCGGCACCGGTCTCACGGCCGAGGAATTCAACCGACGGGCCGAGCGGTTCGGGGTCCGTTTCACCGTGCTCGGGCCGACGCTCGCGCGGGCGGTCCTGCACCTCGACGTGCCGACCGACGGCGTGGAGCGTGCCTTGAGCGCGGCGAGAGCGGCACTGCGCGGCTGAGCCGCGGTCGAAGGACCAAGTCAGGACATCGAGGGCGGCCACCGGCCGCCCTTTTCCGTTCCCGGAGGCGAATTGACGATCCGAAGATGAAGCGGGGCTCCTCCTACGTTCGGCTCGCCGTCGGATCCTGCGCGGCCGTCAGCGCGAGCGACTCATTCAAGGAGGAACCATGTCCCGCCTCATCTTCCTCGCCGCGCTCGCCGCGGTCGCGGCCACCGCCGCGTGCGGGGAGCGCGCCGACCCCGGTCCCACCGCCCCGCCGGACGCCGCCTCGCCTGACGCCGCCTCGCGGGGGGGTGTCGCAGAGGTCCACGTCACCGATATCCAGCGCGCAGGACGCGCGGCCGAGGAGCGGCTGGCACGGCGGATGGCGATGGCCCTCGCCGACCCCGGCTTCCGTGCCTACGTCAAAGGCGCCCTGGATCACTCGACCGTGCGTGAGCACAAGCTCCACTTCCGGCGGCTACTGGAGGGACAGGGTGCGCGCGGCATGCAGGCGCTGGCCCGGGCCGGCCGCGAGGCTCCATCCGTGGTCCAGTCGGACGTCGGCGCCGCGTCGGCACTCGAGTTCTACATGCCCGTGCCCGCGCATCGCGCGGCGTGGCGGGGGGACGACCGAGTGCTGGTCGCCACCGCCAGGGCCGATCACGAAGCGCCGGTGGCCTTCGATGTGCGGGGCAGGCGTCGCGTACTCAGCCCCGACACCCCACCCGGCACGCCTGTCCTCGCGCTCGTGCCCGTCGAGACCGACTTCGGCTACGACCCGCTGAACTCGTTGCCGGCGCCGCCCCCTCCTCCACCGCCGCCGTCTCCTCCCACCGGCCTCTACATGACGGCTGCGCACTTTCGGGACGACTTTGAGGGTTGGTTGAAGGGAGATCCCGAATATGAGATCCACATCCTGGGACAGTCGGGAGGCTCCGACTCGCTCACGAGCTACCAGTGTGCCGGCGAGCATGCGGGAGGCTATTACGCGTTCGATCAGAACGACCACGACTGGAGCGGAAGTGTGCTGCTCTTCAGCCAGGCGCAGCTGAACAGCTACAAGGCCGCGCACGCGAACCAGAACGTTCGCGTCCTGGCCCTCGAGGACGACGACGGGGCCTGCCAGATCCGACTGGATGGCAACCGGTTCAAGGCGTTTCAGACCACGCTGCAGAGCGCGTATCCCAACCTCACTGGAGGCAAGGACAGCACGTCGGGCTTGGCGAAGGTCTTCAAGCGCGCCAACGCGCTCCAGAAGATCCTACGCGCGGCGTACTCGGTCATCACTTCGCAGGACGACCTGATCGGGAACGCCATCGAGGACAGGGTCGTCGGCGAGTTTCACGCCGGATCCAACTGGATCGTGCGCGGCGAAAGCAACGTGACCAATGGTTGGCTCAACCTCCAGATGCGGTGACCCCATGATCCGACCACGCGGCGGGACCGTGGTTCTCGCCGCGCTCCTCGCCTTCTCGCCCATGTCCAAGGCGACGGGCCAGTGGAGGCTGTCGGCGGGCCTCGGGGCATCTCGATTCTCCGGGGCTGCCGTGGAGCCTGGCACCGACCGGTCTCTCGTGCCGTACCGCCCGACCATGCTTGAGATTGGAGTGGAACGCCTCGACCAACGCTTGGGTGTGGGGGTTCGCCTGCACTACGCCTCGAGCAGCCTGGCGCTGGAGGGAAGCGACGCGGTAACCGCCATCAAGGACGCCATCACGGTCTACGGTTTCGTCGCCCGAAATCTCGGTGCCGCTGTCACGGCTCGGCCCGGAGGGATTGCTTCGAGTCTTCGCCGGCCCGCTGATCGAGGTCTGGAGGCTGCCGGACATCGGTTCGCACTGGACGGTCGGCGTTACCGCGTCGGTCGGTCTGGAGGTGCCGTTCGGCGGGCATTGGTCCGGCTCGGCTCGCCTCGGCGGCGCGGTTACGCCCTCTCCATTCGGAGCCGAAGATCTGGAGCCGCCGCTGGAGCCCCGGGCGCTCTGGCGCCGCGAGGCTGCGGCAAGTCTGCAGTACCGTCTGTGAGGCTGCGCGAGGTTACGCCGCCACGCCGCTGCCGCATTGGGTGCAGAACCGGCTGCCGGGGCCGAGCTCGGCGCCGCAGCCGGCGCAGGCACCGCCCTGCTGGAGGCGGCGCCCGCAGGAGGAGCAGAACGCCGCGTCCGGCTCCGGACGCGGACCACATGTCGGGCAGGCCGGCGCGCCTGGCGGCGCCGAAGTCGCGGCGGAGCGAAGGGCTCGAACCCTGGCAGCGATCATGACCTCGACATCGCCACCGCCGGCCTCGGCCTGCGCGGACGCTCCCGCGCTCTCCGCCCGGAGCACATCGAGCGCCGCCCCCGTGTACTTGCGCTTGAGGAAGGCGTAGTCCTCGTCCGACAGCTTCCCCGTCTCCCGGTCGAACTCGATCTCCTTGAGCGCCGCCAGGGCCACGCCCTTGGGCGTTTCCTCGGGATCGAGCGGCTCGTACACCGGCGCGGCGGGTCGCCCCGGAGCCACCAGCGGCTGGAGCACCAGCCACACGACGGCCACTCCCACGAGCGCCGCCGCGATCACCTCCAGCATCATCAGTCTTCGACCTCGCTCAGCTCGCGTCGGAGTCGCTCCAGCTCCTCCGGCGTGGCATCGACGGGCTGAGGCGGCGCACCCGCGCCGCCGGGTGCGGCCACCGCCCTGCGGCGTCCGATCACCACCGCCAACGCCACGCCCGCCGCCGTGATCGCGGCCCCCGGCACGAGATAGCCCGCCAGGTTAAAGCCCTTCGGCTTCGGCGCCATCAACGCCTTCTCACCGTATTGCGCGACGAATGCGTCCAGCACCTGCTGGGCGGACAACCCCTGGTTGCGAAGCGCCAACACCTCGCGGTGCAGCTTGGGGGAGTAGGTGCAGGAGAAGTCGGTGGTGCGGCAGGTGAAGACGTCGAGCGTGCATCCGCAATTGCAGGCGAGCTTGAGCTCGATCGCCTGGATCTCCGCGGCATTCTCGCTCGGATCGGTCGGCGCCCGCGGCCGGCCAAGCGCCGTCGGATCGCGCAGCGTGCCGATCGCCCCGCGGCCGGCCAGCGAATCCTGCACCGGCGGCACGAGCAACACGCCCATGACCGACCGCAGGAACCCGCGGCGCGAGGTGACGCCGCCGTCACGCCGTCCCATCGGGACTCACTCCTTTCCGGCGCCGACCAGGGAGACCCCGTACCCGCCCTGCGCCCGTCGCGACGGCGCCGCGGTCGGCCCGCCGCCCGGCCACATCGTGACGATCCCGCCGAACGCCAGGACGAATCCGCCGAACCAGACCCACCAGACCAGCGGGTTGATGTTGAACCGGTAGACCGCCTCCTCCGTGCCGTCCACGGCGCCGGCGAAGACCAGGTACAGGTCCTCCCGCAGGCCGCTCCGGATCCCCACCTCGGTCGACGGTTCGAAGGTGGGACGCTTGAAGCTGTCCACGTGCTGCCGCTTCTCGCTGGTCAGCAGTCCGGCCGGACGGCCGTCCACCGACACCTGCACCGTCGCGGCGCTCACGACGCGGTTGAGCGCCTCGTACTGCGAGATGCCCACGTGGGTGAAGGTGTACGTGTGTCCGAACGGGCTCCGGAGCGCGATCGATTCGCCCGGCTTCAGCGTGGCCTCGCGCTCGACCTTGAACGCCATGCCGGCGAACGCCGCGAAGTAGATCAGGATGCCGGCGTGGACGATGTACCCGCCATACCGCCGGCGATTCCGCTCGATCAGCCGGAAGAAGGCCAGCGGCACCGATTCTCCGTGCATCCGCCGGCGCGCGCGGACGCCGCGCCAGAACTCCTGGACGATCGTCCCCGCCACGAAGCCGCAGAGCGCCAGCGCCATCACGGCGTACCAATCGCGCACGCCCGCCGCGACCAGCGCCACCAGGGTCACGGTTCCCGTCGACAGCGGCGTGACGAACTGCCGCCGCAAGTTGGCCGTGGACGCCTTCCGCCACGCGATGAGCGGACCGATACCGGTGAGGGCCAGGAGGAGCAGCCCCAGCGGGATGTTGACGCGGTTGAAGAACGGTGGGCCGACCGTGATCTTGCTGCCACGGACCGCTTCACTCAGGATCGGGAAGAGCGTCCCCCACAGCACCGAAAACGCGATCCCCACTAGCAGCAGGTTGTTGAACAGGAACGCCGCCTCACGGCTCAGCATGGACTCGAGCTGCACCTCGGCCTCGAGCAACGGCCACCGGGTATACAGCAGCGTGAACGACAGCACGGCGGCGACCACGAGAAACGCGAGGAAGAAGTACCCCACGTTCGATTGGGTGAAGCTGTGCACGCTGGCGATCACCCCCGAACGGGTGATGAACGTGCCGAAGATGCTGAGCAGGAAGGTGCCGATGATGAGGCCGAGGTTCCAGCGTTTGAGCATGCCGCGCTTTTCCTGGATCATCACCGAGTGCAGGAAGGCGGTCATCGTGAGCCATGGCAGGAAGCTCGCGTTCTCCACCGGGTCCCACGCCCAGTAGCCGCCCCACCCGAGCTCGACGTAGGCCCACCACATGCCGAGCGTGATGCCGATCGACAGAAAGAGCCAGCTCACCAGCGTCCACTTCCGGATCGCCTGGATCCAGCCGGTGTCCAGGCGGCGGGAGAGCAGCGCGGCCACCGCGAACGCGAACGGGATGGTGATGCTGATGTAGCCGAGGTAGAGCATCGGAGGGTGGATGACCATGCCGACGTTCTGAAGCTGCGGATTGAGCCCCCGTCCGTCGGCCGGAGTGAACGGCAGGCGCTCGAACGGGTTCGAGCCGAACAGCATGACGCTCACGAAGAACGCCACCACCGCCGAAGTCACACCCGCCACGTAGGGCATCAGGTCCCGGTATCGGCGCGGCGTCAGCAGCTGGGCGAGACTGGCGAACAAGCGACAGCACCACTGCCCAGAAGAGGAGCGAGCCTTTCTGCCCGGCCCAGAAGGCGGAGACGATGTAGTACGGCGGCAGGTTCCGACTGGTGTAGCCGGCGACGTACTCGATGTTGAAGTCGTGGCTGATGAGTCCCTTCCACAGGGCGAGCGACGCCACGGCCAGGCAGCCGAAGATGGCGTAGACCGAGCGGATGACCGCGGCCGCGAGCTCCGGCCGGTCGCGCCAACGGCCGGACAACGCGATGGCGACGCACCACAGGCCGACCAGGAAGGCCACCCACAGCGCGAACTGTCCCAGCAGTGTCATGAGGTTCTCAAGCTTTCGGTACGGCCTCGTAGCGCGAGCCGCACTTGGCGAGCACGTCGGTGGCGCGGATGACGCCGTCGTGTCCCAGCCGCCCCTCGACCACGACCTCGATGTCGTTGGCGTCGGTGAACGTGTCGGGGACCAGGCCGTGGTAGGTGACCGGGTACGTCTTCACCCCGTCGGACACCTTGAAGTCGATGGTGCGGTTGGCCTTGTCACGCCGGACCGAGCCCGGCACCACCTTGGCGCCCACCTTGAACCCGACATTGTCCACGAAGGTGGGATCCGCGGCGGTCTTGGCAGCCAGCTCGGCGGGCGTCAGGAAATAGACCCCGGTCTCCTTCACGCCCTCGGCGATCAGGAAGCCGACGCTCCCGACGATCAGCAGCGCGCCGACGAGGAACTTGTGGCCTGCCTTCATGTTCGGCTCCGCTCGGGTCGAGGCTCGTAGGTCCGCTGGGAAAAGTTCTCTGCCGCACCGCCAGATTCAAGACCCGGACACGTCGGAATCTACCCAGGGACGGGGGGCGCGTCCGCCCGAGCCCAGGAGAGCGCCGCGCGCACGGCCCGGGACCAGGCCGCCACCAGATCGCGCCGCGCTCCCGCGGTGGTGCGGGGCTCGAACCGCTGAAAACGACGGCCGCCGAGGAACTCCGCGCTGCTGCCCCAGACGCCGGCTGCCAGGCCGGCGAGTCCCGCCGCGCCGAGAGCGGTCGTCTCG
Organism: uncultured Gemmatimonadales bacterium; assembly: GCA_963697755.1. Classification (GTDB taxonomy): domain Bacteria; phylum Gemmatimonadota; class Gemmatimonadetes; order Gemmatimonadales; family GWC2-71-9; genus CAVVWJ01. The sequence continues at coordinate 668,853 of CAVOPE010000001.1, forward strand.
ACCATGTCCGGCCGCTCGACCGGCACGCCCAGAACATCCGCCTGGAACTGCATGAGCCAGTCGTTGGCCGCGGCGCCGCCGTCCACCCGAAGCACCGGGACGTCCACCCCGCCGGCCGCGGTCATCGCCGCGAGCAGCTCCGCGCTGCTGTAGGCCATCGCCTCCAGGGCCGCACGGACCAAGTGCGCGCGAGACGTGCCGCGGGTGAGACCGGTGATCGTTCCCCGAGCCTCGGCCTCCCAGTGCGGCGTACCAAGCCCGACGAACGCCGGAACGAAGTGCACGCCGCCGGTGTCGGGGACGCTGCGGGCGAGCGCTTCGGTTTCGGCCGCGGACCGGATCAGGCCGAGCCCATCGCGCAGCCACTGCACCGCCGCGCCGGCGATGAACACGCTGCCCTCGAGCGCGTAGGCCGGCTCCCCCGCGGCACCGCAGGCGGCGGTCGCCAGCACGCCTTGGCCCGGGACGGGCAGCCGGCTTCCCGTGTACACCAGGAGGAACGCGCCGGTCCCGTACGTGTTCTTGGCCAACCCGTCGCGGCAGCAGCCCTGGCCGAACAGCGCGGCCTGCTGGTCGCCGGCGAGCCCCGCGATGGGGAGGCTCACGCCGAGATGCTCCGGGTCCGTGTCGGCGACGACGCCCGCGGAGTGCACGATGCCCGGCAGCAGCTCCCGCGGTACGCCGAATACCCCGAGCAGGTCGGGGTCCCAGTCACGCGTCGCCAGGTTGTAGAGCAGTGTTCGCGAGGCGTTCGTGTGGTCGGTGACGTGGGCTCGGCCGCCGGTGAGCCTCGCCACGAGCCAGCTCTCCACCGTGCCGGCCGCCAGCTCGCCTCGCTCCGCGCGCCGCCGCAATCCGGCGTCCCGGAGCAACCACTCCAGCTTGGTCGCCGAGAAATAGGGGTCGGCGACGAGGCCGGTGCGCTCGCGAAGCAGCGTCTCGACGCCGGTCTCCCGCAGCTGACGACAGCGCTCGCTGGTGCGCCGATCCTGCCACACGATGGCCGGGGCTACCGGCGCGAGCGTCCGCCGATCCCACAGCACGACCGTTTCGCGCTGGTTGGTGATGCCGATGCCGGCCGGCCGCTCCCCCGCCCCGGCCAGCGCCTCGCGCATCGCCTCCACCGAGACCCGCAGGATCTCCTCGGCGTCGTGCTCGACCCAGCCGGGACGCGGAAAGTGCTGGGTGAACTCGCGGTACGCGCGGGCCAGCACGCGTGCCGTCCTGGTGAACGAGCAGCGCGGTCGATCCCGTGGTGCCCTGGTCCAGGGCGAGAATCGACGCCACGTCGTCAGCGGCGGAGCGCGGGGGGCCCGGAGCTCACAGCACGCTCGTGACGTCGCCGGGAGGCACCACGCCACGGTCGGTGATGATGGCGGTGACGAGGGCCGCGGGCGTCACGTCGAACGCCGGGTTCCACACCCCCGCCTCGGCGGGCGCCGTCGGGTGGCCGCGCCAGCCGCTGACTTCTTCCGCGGCGCGCTCCTCGATCGGGATCCCCGCGCCATCGGCCGTCGCGGCATCGATGGTGGACGTCGGGGCCGCGACGTAGAACGGGACGCCGTGCGCCCGGGCCGCGAGCGCCACCCCGTAGGTGCCGATCTTGTTGGCGACGTCGCCGTTGGCCGCGATTCGGTCGGCGCCGACGAGGACACAGCTCACGTCGCCGCGGCGCAGCCGGCTCGCCGCCATGCCGTCGGCGATCACCGTGACCGGCACGCCCGCCCGGCTCAGCTCCCAGGCGGTGAGACGGCTGCCCTGCAGCAGCGGGCGGGTCTCGTCGGCCACCACCGAGACCCGATGCCCCGCCTGGTGCAGCGTGTAGACCGGCGCGAGCGCCGTGCCGATTCCGCCGGTCGCGAGCGCGCCCGCGTTGCAATGGGTCAGCACCACTGCGTCGCCGCCGATCAGCTCCGCGCCGGCCGCCCCGATGCGGGCGCACATAGCACGGTCCTCCTGCCAGATCGCGTCGGCCTCGGCGCGCATGGCCTGAGCCAGATCCTCGCCGGCGGCCGCCGCCGCGCCCGCGCGCCGCTCCATCCGGCCCAGCGCCCACCGCAGGTTCACGGCGGTGGGACGGGTGGCGCCGAGGGCGGCGCTCGCCGCGCAGACCGCGGCGAGCGATGCCTCGCCCCGCCGCAAAGCCAGCGTCACGCCCATGGCGGCGGCGATCCCGATGAGCGGCGCGCCGCGGACCCGGAGTGTGCGGATCGCTTCGGCGACGGCGTCCACGGATTCGAGATCGAGATAGCGCTCCGTTCCGGGCAGCAGCGTCTGGTCGAGGATGCGGACCGCTCCGCTCGGGGTCCACGCGATCGGCGATGGCATGGTCATGGCAGGGAAAGATAGAGGGCACCCGGGCGCCGGGTTAGCTTAGTTCCAGTTTCGGTCGTCACCTGACTCCGCCCTCGAGCCGCCTATGCCCTTCACGACGCTGCTGTTCGATCTCGCCGACGGAATCGCCCGGGTCACGGTCAACCGCCCGGACAAGCTCAACGCCCTCAACGCGACGGTCATCGCCGAGCTGGACGAGGCGGTGGACCGCGTCCGCAGCGAGACTGCCATCCAGGCGGTGCTGCTGACCGGTGCCGGAACGAAGGCCTTCGTGGCCGGGGCGGACATCGGCGAGATCGGAGGCCAGGGTGCCGTCGAGGGCCAGGCGAGGGCGCTGACCGGACAGCGGATGATGCGCCGGCTGGAACAGTGCGGCAAACCCGTCGTGGCCGCCGTCAACGGCTTCGCGCTCGGCGGGGGGTGCGAGCTCGCGATGGCTTGCCATATCCGCATCGCGAGCGAGTCGGCCCGGTTCGGGCAGCCCGAGGCCAAGCTCGGGATCGGGCCCGGCTACGGCGGCACCGTACGGCTTCCTCGGCTGGTGGGCCGCGGCCGGGCGCTCGAGCTGCTGCTGACGGGCGCGATGATCGACGCCCAGGAAGCCTGGCGCATCGGACTGGTGAATCGCGTCGTGCCGGCCGATCAGCTGCTGCCGGAGTCCGAGCGGCTGCTCCGCAGCATACTCGAGAACGGTCCGCTCGCGGTCCGCGCTTGCCTGGACCTCGTGGACGCGGGACTGGAGATGCCGACGGACGAGGCGCTGCGGCTGGAGGCGGCGACCTTCGGACTGCTGAGCGCTACGGCGGACATGCGCGAGGGAACTGCCGCGTTTCTGGCCAAGCGGAAGGCCGCGTTCACCGGGTCCTGACCGGGGTTCCGAGCCTGCAATTTCACCCTCCATCCGGCTATTTTTCCATGGTTCCAGGACGGGCTTTCCGGGTCGGTATGTGGTGGATGGCGTTGGGGATCGCCGGCTGCCAAGAGCGGGAGCGGCTGACCTTTCCGACGGAGGGGGGTCCGGACGCGCCCCTGGGTCCCGTCACCGTGATCATCCAGCCGATCGCGACCGACACCCTCGTCACCCGTGGCGACGTGATCGACGTGCGAGGGCTCTCGACGGATCCGGACGGCGTCGACTCCGTCTACTTCGAACTGGACGGCGTCAATTTTACGCTGTCCCCGGTCGTCGCTGACGGGCAGGAGACCGTGGACTTCGCCTTCCAGCTCTTTACCAACAACTTCGTCGCCGACACGGTCGTGCTGCGGGTCTTCGGGGTGGACGTACCGGGCAGCCAGGGCGACTTCGTCAGCCGTCGGTTCCGTCTCCGGTAGTGCGGCTCGGTCACCTCGTTGCCCGAGGATTCCGCAACCTGGCGGACCTCGAATGCGCGCTGCCGCCCTCCGGCGTGGTTCTGCTGGGGCCCAACGCGCAGGGCAAGACAAACCTGCTCGAGGCCATCTACTACCCGGTGCTGTTCCGCTCCTTTCGGGGAGCGCCGGACCAGGAAATCGGCCGCTTCGACGGGCCAGGCTTTCAGCTCGAGGCGTCGCTCGACGACCCGCGGCCCCGGACGCTCAGCGCGACGTACGGCGCCCAGTCACGCCGCAAGCGCATCGTCGTCGATGGCGAAGAGCCCGCGCGGCTGGCGGACGCGGTCGGCACCTGGCTCGCGGTCTCGTTTCTCCCGGACGACGTGGGACTCTCCACCGGTCCCGCCGCCGCGCGGCGAGGGTACCTGGATCGGCTCCTGTCGCTGGCCGACCCCCAGTACCTGCGGTGGCTCGCGCGGTACCGCGCGGCGCTGGCGCAGCGGAACAGCGCGCTGCGCCAGGGCCGCCCCGAGGTGGCGCGTGCCTTCGACGTGCCACTCGCCGAGGCCGGGGCCGCAGTGGTGCGCACCCGGCAGCGGTGGGCCTCGGAGGCCGCGGAGCAGTTTGCGCGGGAGTTCGACTGCCTGGGCGAGGGCGCCGGGGCCACCCTGCGCTACCGGGGACACGTCGAGCTCGCCGACCCGGTGGCATGGGACGCCGCGCTCAGCCGGGCGCTGGCGCGTGACCAGGCCCGGGGCATGACCACCGTGGGGCCGCACCGGGATGACCTTATCCTCGAGATCGGCGGCAGGCCGCTCCGGGAGTTCGGCTCGAACGGCCAGCAGCGGGGCGCGGCCGTGGCGCTCAAGCTGATCGAGCTGGCCGCGCTGCGGACCGCGCGCGGGAGTGAGCCAGCGCTGCTGCTGGACGACGTGTTCGCGGCGTTCGACCGGGAGCGGCAGCGCCGTCTGGCGCGCCGCCTGCTCGAGGCCCCCGACCGCCAGGTGTTCCTGACGGCGCCACGTCTGGATGAGCTGCCGCCGGACCTGGAGTTGCCGCTCTGGCGAATCGACGCCGGAAGGATCACGCGTGAGTAAGCGACGCCCACCGGCCACGCTGGCCGAGGCCCTGACGAGCTACCTCAAGCAGTCAGGCTTCTCGAAGCGGATGCAGCAGGCGGGCATCGTGGAACAATGGGCGACCCTGGTCGGACCGCAGATCGCGGCGGTCACCGCGCCCGAGTCGGTCACCCCGGACGGGGTGCTCCGGGTCCGCGTCGCTTCGGCGGCGTGGGCGAACGAGTTGAGCCTGATGACCCCCCGGATTCTCGCCCGCCTGAACGCGGGGCGGACCGGACGGGTGAAGGAAATCCGCTGGGTGCCGGGCGGCCCCAGCCTCAAATGACGGAGCCTATGGCCAAGAACGAAACCGCCGGCGTCGACGGTACGCCGCAGTACAAAGCCGATTCGATCCAGGTCCTCAAGGGTCTGGAGGCCGTGCGCAAGCGCCCCGGGATGTACATCGGGTCGACCAGCGAGAACGGCCTGCATCACCTCGTGTACGAGGTGGTCGACAACTCGATCGACGAGGCGCTGGCCGGCCACTGCGACCAGATCAACGTCACCATCCACGCCGACAACTCGATCACGGTGCAGGACAACGGCCGCGGGATCCCGGTGGACATGCATCCGACCGAGAAGATCCCGGCCGTCGAGCTCGCCCTGACCGTGCTGCACGCCGGCGGCAAGTTCGACAAGAACACCTACAAGGTGTCGGGCGGCCTGCACGGCGTGGGGGTCTCGGTGGTCAACGCGCTCTCCGAGCGGCTCGAAGTCGTGGTGGACCGCGACGGCAATCGGTATCGCATGGCGTTCGTGCGCGGCAAGACCGTCAAGAAGCTCGAGACCCTGGGCAAGGCGCGCGGCACGGGTACCATCGTGCGGTTCAAGCCGGACCCCGAAATCTTCACCGTGCTCGAGTTCCACTACACGACCCTGGCGGACCGGCTCCGGCAGCTCGCGTTTCTCAACAAAGGCATCACCATCACGATCAAGGACGAGCGCGAGGACCAGAAGAAAGAGGAGACCTTCTACGCCAAGGGCGGCCTGAGCGAGTTCGTGCAGTGGCTCACCCGGAACAAGAAGCCGCTCCACCCGAAGCCTATCACCTTCAGCGCCACCAAGGACGACGTCGAGGTGGACCTGGCCCTGCAGTACGAGGACGGGTACAACGAAAACACGTTCACCTTCGTGAACAACATCAATACCCACGAGGGCGGCACCCACCTCACCGGCTTCAAGTCGGCCCTGACCCGCACGATCAACGACGTGGCCAAGCGGCGGGACTTCCTGAAGAAGGAAGGCTTCACCCTGTCCGGCGAGGACATCCGGGAGGGGCTCACCTGCGTGCTGCACGTGAAGGTGCGCGAGCCGCAGTTCGAGGGGCAGACCAAGACCAAACTGGGCAACTCGGAGGTCGAGGGCATCGTCAAGGCGATCGTCAACGAGAACCTCGGCAGCTACCTCGAGGAGCATCCGCCGGTCGCGCGGAACATCATCGAGAAGGCCGTGAGCGCCGCGCGGGCCCGCGAGGCCGCCCGCAAGGCGCGCGACCTCGTCCGGAAGAAGTCCGGGCTCGAGAACGCGGTGCTGCCCGGCAAGCTGGCGGATTGCTCGATCGACGACCCCGCGGTGAGCGAGATCTACCTCGTCGAGGGCGACTCGGCCGGCGGGAGCGCCAAACAGGGCCGCGACCGCTCGTTTCAGGCGATCCTGCCGCTTCGCGGCAAGATCCTGAACGTCGAGCGCGCCCGGATCGACAAGATCCTCAGCAACGAGGAGATCCGGGCCATGATCACGGCGATCGGCACCGGCGTGCGCGAGGACTTCAAGCTGGATGACGCCCGATACCACAAGATCATCCTCATGACCGATGCGGACGTCGACGGCGCCCACATCCGGACGCTGCTGCTGACGTTCTTCTTCCGGCAGATGCAGGAGCTGGTCGAGGCGGGATACGTCTACATCGCGCAGCCGCCGCTCTATCGCGTGGCCAAGGGCAAGGAGGAGTTCTACGCCTACACCGAGGCGGAGCGCGACGAGTACACCAAGCGGTTCACCAACGGCGACGGCAAGGGCAACGTCAACATCCAGCGGTACAAGGGCCTCGGCGAGATGAACCCGGACCAGCTGTGGCGCACCACCATGGACCCGGCCACGCGGACCATTCTCCGGGTCACTATGGAGGACGCAGTGGAAGCCTCCAAGCTGTTCGACGAGCTCATGGGCGACGAGGTCGAGCCGCGGCGCCAGTTCATCGAGCGGAACGCCAAGTACGTGAGCAATCTGGACGTGTGAGCCAAGCAGAATCCATTGCTGCGTGCAAACTGGCGGGGGCGACCGTTTCGGGTCGCCCCCGCCATCGCTTTCGGAGCCCAACCGGGAGCCCTTCGCCGGGGCTATTCCGGGACGCGAGCGGCGGTCCGTATTGCTGGAGAGCGCTCGCGAGTGGCTGGACGGTCTCTTCGAGGTCGTGGGGGCGGAGGCAGGGCTGCAGACCGCCGGCTGGCTTCGCGCCGGCATCGATGCCGGCGCCGCCGCCAAGGCCGCGGCCGAGCGCGACGTCGACGTCACACCTCTCAGCCGGTATAGTCGGCGCCCGATGGCGCGCGAGGGGCTGCAACTCGGGTTCGGGGCGGTGGACGCGCACGACATCCGCCGAGGGGTGCGCGAGCTCGCGGCGGCGCTCGAGCAGGTGATCCGCCGCTGATCCACGACGCCCGGGCGCGGTGACGCCGAAACCGGCAGTGGCGCCGCGGCGTACCAACTACATGAGCTCGCTCCAGCGCTTCCTGCGGCGACGAATCGCGTCCGGGCTCGCTCTTTCAGCCCTGCTCTCGTCTTCCGCCGCGGCCCAGTCCATGGCCGGCTGCGAGGGCGACTCGACCTACCGCCAGCTCGACTTCTGGGTCGGCGACTGGTCGGTCTATGTGGGGGACACGCTGGTGGGAACCAATCGCATCAGCAAGGTGCTGCGCGGCTGCGCCGTGGTCGAAGAATGGCGGGACTCTGACGGCGGCGAGGGGCGCAGCTTGTTCTACGTCGAGCCGGCACTTCATCAATGGAAGCAGGTCTGGGTCACTGACGCGGCGCTGCACTTCGGCGGACTCAAGGAGAAGCACCTCGTCTCCCGATTGGCCGGCGGCGGGGTTCGCTTCCAGGGTGAGCTCCGCCGCCCCGACGGTCGCCTGATCCTCGATCGAACCACGCTCACTCCTGCCGCCGGCGGTCAGGTCCGGCAGCTCATCGAGATCTCGACCGACGGCGGCACGAGCTGGCACGCCACCTTCGACGCTCGCTATCGCAAGGCGTCCTGAGCCGGGCAGGCCGGCGGCGGCGTCGGCACGAAGGTCGAGGTCACCGTGGTCATCTCCCACCGTCCCGAGCGGCGGACGAAGGTCGCGCTGTAGGCCGAGACAAACGTCCGGCGAGTCCGCCCGCCACCCGCCGCAGGCTCCTCCCGATCCACGCAGACGACCCGCGCGACCCAGGCGAGCGAGTTGTCCTCGGCGATCTGCACCACCGGCGGCTCGACATCGTCCCAGGCGTGGTACCGGGCGCCCGCGAAGTACCGGTCGAACATCGCGCGGACGCTGTCCCGGGGCTGCCGGGTGACGACGCCGTTGTCGATCGAGATCAAGGTGTCGGCGAGGCCGGCGGCCAGCCGCTCGGCGCTGGTCTCGAGATGCGCGGTGCGGCCGGCGGCGAGCATGGAGTCGAGGGCGAGTCGGGCCGCCTGCCGGCCGTCGGTCGGCGCGGCGGGTCGGCAGGCTACGAGGGCGAGCAGGAGCGGCAAGGCGGTGCGCATGCGGCCGAGCTCCGGTGGGAGAGCATCTCCACCGGACGCCCGCCGCCCCGAGCCGGTTTCGGCGGCTAGTCCGTCTTCGCGCCGCCCGGGAGGAACACCGCCGAATCGTAGTAGGTCCGGAACCGGCGGATCCGATCGCCGCTGGTCTCGAGCACGCTGACGCCCTTGTACTCCACCGGCTCGCCGTTGAGCAGGGTCCCTCGCGACACCCACTCGAGGACCGCGCCGTCCTTGCCCTCGATCACGTGGGTGAACTCGGAACGGACCGACCGGAAGATGGCGCGGTAGTCCCGCCAGAAGCCCGCCACCTGGTCCGTTCCCCGCGCGGGCTCGGTCCGGCCGAGGTTCAGCGCCTCCGCTTCGTCATCGAACATCGCCAGCAGAGGCGCGAGCTCACCCGTCGTCTCGAAGCGCTGCAGCGCACGCATGAATGCTTCGGTCAGCCGCGTCACCCGCTCAATCCTCTCCCTTCTACAGTCGCACCGGCGGCCGCGGGCGTGCGGCGCCGGGGCCCCAATCGTCGCCCTCGAGCCCCTCGTCCGGCGGGGCGTGCGACTCGAGGTCGCGCACCTCACGCTCCGCGGCCTCGAGCTCCTCGCGGTCGATCCCGTCGTGGCCCACCAGGCGCGGCCCCGGGTGCCGCGGGCGGCGCATCAGCCAGACGAGCAGCGCGACGATGCTGGCCCCGGCCACCAGCAGGGTTCCGACCGGCCCACTCACCAGCACCTCAGGCGCCCTCCGCCAGGACTTCTACTCCGCGGGCCGTGATCCGATGCGAGATCAGCGGGCTGAGCCGCCCGGCGTCGCCGATCGTGACGGCTTCCCGCAACGCGCTCATGCCGAGGGCGATGCCGGCCTCGTCCCGAGCGAACACGGACGCGATGGGCTCGCCCGCGCGTACCGCATCGCCTGGCTTGACCGTGACGACGAAGCCCACGGTCGGATCGACGCTGTCATCGACCTTGGTGCGTCCGCCGCCCAGCTCGACGATCGCCCGCCCGAGCCGCCGCGGCTCCACCGCCTCGACGACGCCACCGCGGTCGGCCCGGTACACCTCCACCGCCTGGGCCTGCGGGAGCACGCCGGGGTCCTCGACGACCTTGGGGTTTCCGCCTTGGGCCTCGATCACGCGGGCGAACCTCTCCAGCGCTCGGCCCGATCTCACCGCGTCCTCCAGCCGGCGGCGCGCGTCCTCCGCCGACGTGGCGACGCCGACCAGGAGGAGCATCTCGACACCCAGCGCGTAGGTGACCGCCATGAGATCGGCGGGACCGCTCCCACGGAGCCCTTCGATGGCCTCTTCGACCTCCAGCGCGTTCCCGCATGCGCGGCCGAGCGGGCGGTCCATCGCGGTCAGCAGCGCGACGGTCGGACAGCCCCGCGCCTCGCCCAGACCGATCATCGTGCGCGCGAGCTCGATGGCGCGCTCGATTTCCCTGAGGAACGCGCCGCTGCCCGTCTTCACGTCGAGCACCAGGCCGTTGAGTCCTTCGGCCAGTTTCTTGGACATGATGCTGGCGGCGATGAGCGGGATCGATTCGACCGTCGCCGTCACGTCGCGCAGCGCGTAGAGTCGCTTGTCCGCGGGCGCGATCTCGGGCGTCTGCCCGAGCATGGCGCAGCCCAGTCGGTCGATCTGCGCCCGCGCCTCCGCGAGCGAGAGATCGGTGCGGAACCCGGGAATGGATTCGAGCTTGTCCAGCGTCCCACCGGTATGGCCCAGGCCTCGACCGGACATCATCGGCACGGCCACGCCGCAGCTCGCGACCATCGGCGCGAGCAGCAGCGAGACCTTGTCGCCGATGCCGCCGGTCGAGTGCTTGTCGGCCACCGGCACCGGGTGTCCGTCGAATCGGAGGCGGTCGCCCGAATCGATCATCGCGTCGGTCAGCGCGGCCAGCTCGGCAGCGTCAAGCCCGCGAAAGTACACGGCCATGAGGAGCGCCGAGATCTGATAGTCCGGCACCCGGCCCGCCGCGTACTCCCGGACGAGCGCCGACCATGCCTCCGTCGACAGCGCCCGCCCGTCGCGCTTGTGTTCGATGAGCGTCGGAATCACCATTCGGAGCCACCCTTCACCGGACCCGCCTCTGCCTGTTCACGGTTTCGTCCTCGCGGCGCTGCTCGTGCTGGCGCCGATGGTCTCGTTGGGCGCCCAGGGAGTCAAGGACCACGTCGCGATGGGCAGCGCGGCGATGCAGGTGCACGATCTGCCGACGGCGCTGGCCCATTACGAGGCCGCGCTCGCGCTCGATTCCATGGCCTACGAGCCCAACTGGCGCGCGGCCATCGTCCTGCTCGACCAGGGGGAGCAGATCCCCGACAGCGTGAAGAGTCCCGTGCGCGACTCGCTCTACGCCGGTGCCGAGCGGCTGGCCCGCCGGGCCGTCGCGGCCGACTCGCTCGGCGCCGACGGCCACTTCGCCCTCGCCGCCGCCGTGGGCCGCGCATCGCTCACCATGGGGAAGAAGGAGCGCATCCGGCGCGCCCGCATCATCCGCGACGAAGCCGAGCGCACGATCGCCCTCAACCCGCGTCACGACGGCGCCTACCACATCCTGGGCCGCTGGAACGCGGAGATCATGCGGCTGTCCGGGCTCAGCCGGTTCTTCGCCAAAAACCTGCTCGGGGCGGGCATCTTCAGCGAGGCGAGCTGGGACGGCGCGATCTCCAACATGGAGCACGCCGTGGCGCTCGATCCGGGGCGGCTGTACCACCGCCTGGAGCTGGCCGAGATCTACGTGGACCGCAAACGGTACGACGACGCCCGGCACCAGCTGGCCGAGCTGGAGGCTTTGCCCGACCGCGAGATCATGGACAGCGTCTACCGGCGGCAGGCGGCGGCGCTCAGCAAGCAGATCGCGAACAAGCGCTAGGAATCCGGCAGCGGCTCACTGCGATTCGCGACGCCGCTGGAGCTCGCGCCGGAGGGAATCCACCCGGCCGATGCTGTCGGCCGTATCCTCGCGCAGCCGCTCCAGCCGGCGGCGCAAGCGGCGGCGGGTGCGGTCCCCACGCTCCGGAGCGAGCAGCAGGGCGAGGCCCGCCCCCAGCACGACGCCGCATATCAGGCCCGCGGCGAATCGGCCGAGGCCGCGGCCGCCGGTCTCGTCGCCCTCCGCCGATACGTCCCGCTCCCGCTCGGATCCGGCCATGCACCCCTCCTGTTCGGCTCGCGCCCCCGCTGGCTCCCTGCAACCTACGCCTATCCGAAGGACCGTCAACCTTCATGACACCATAGACTTTTGACAGATCGGCTGCACATTCCTTCATGAGTTTTCGGGCCGGGGCCTCCGCCTTATACTGGTGCAGGCGGACCCCCTTGGGCGCGATCCGCCGGCCCTTTGACCAGGATGCACCATGACTTCGGCTGCCATGGCGATCGACGACGTCGAACGGCTCCAGGCGCGGCTCACCGCGCTGGAGCAAGAGCGGAAGCACCTGCTGGCGGTGATCGAGATCCTGCAGGACATCGGCGGCTCGCTGCACTTCGCCGAGGTGGTCCAGTCCGTCGCCCTGCGCCTGGGCGAGACCTTCGGACTCGACCGCTGCTCGATCTTCCTGGCCGAGCGGGGCGGCGGGAGCGTCCGTCTGGTCGCCAGCTACGAGGACCCCGGCATCCGGAACTACGTGGTCGATCTCGACCGCTATCCCGAGCTCCGCCGCGCGCTGCAGACGGGCGAGACGGTCTTCATCGCCGACGCCGCGACCGATCCGTCGCTGGGGACCGCGCGCTGGGCACTGGCGGCACGCAAGGTGAAGACGATCACCGTCATTCCGATCTCGTGGCGGGGCGGCGCGATCGGCGCGATCTTCCTCCGCACCTTCCGGGACGGCCCCAGCTTCTCCGCGGCCGATCTCCAGTTCTGCCAGGTCGTCGCCAACCTCACCGCCAAGGCGCTCCGCAACGCGCACCGGTTCGAGCGGCTGCGGAAGCGAAAGGGCGAGGACGAAGACGCGCGCCGGCGCGAGCAGGAGCAGGCGGCGCTCATCGGGTTCATGCGCCGGCTGCTGGCGCGGTACCCGCTGCCGTCGGGCGATGAGCCGGGCGTGGGCGACGGCATATCGCCCGAGATCGAGCGGCTCGTCGGCGTGGCGCAGGCCGTCCTCAGCCAGGAGTCCACCGCGCGGTGACCGACGGCGCAGCCCAGCGGGCCGCACGGCTGCGCGAGCAGATCGACCGGGCCAACCACGCGTACTACCAGCTCGACGCGCCCGAGATCTCGGACGCGGAATACGACCGGCTGTTCCGCGAGCTGCAGGCGCTCGAGGAGGCGCACCCCGAGGTGCGCACCCCCGACAGCCCCACGCAGCGCGTGGGCGCGCCCATCGCCAGCGGGTTCGCCAAGGTCACCCACCGCCGCCGGATGATCTCGCTCGGCAATGCCTTCACCCCCGCCGAGCTCGCCGCCTGGGAAGAGCGCAACGTCCGGATCCTGCCCGAAGTGCGCACCGCCGGCTATACCGCGGAGATCAAGATCGACGGCGCCGCCGTCAGCCTCACGTACGAGGCCGGCGAGCTCACGGTGGGCGCCACGCGCGGCAACGGCGTCATCGGCGAGAACATCACGGCCAACCTGCGGACGATCGCCGACGTGCCGTTGAGGCTCAAGGGCAAGGGATGGCCGGCCGTGATGGAAGTGCGCGGCGAGGTCTACCTGCCTTACGCCGGCTTCACCAGGGTAAACCAGCAGCGGGAGCAGGAGGGTGAGCCGCTCTTCGCCAACCCCCGCAACGCCGCCGCCGGCGGTCTCCGGCAGCTCGATCCCAACCTCACCCGCCGCCGCCGGCTCCGGATGTTCGCGTTCGCGGTCGAGCCGGTGACGGGCCGGCTGTCGGCGCCCACGCACATGGAGCTGCTCGACCTCCTCGCGGGCTGGGGCTTCCAGGTGGAGTCCCACCGCCAGCGATTCGATACACTGGCGGAGGTACAGAAGGCGATCGAGAGCTTCGAGGAGCTCCTTCCCCGCCTCCCCTTCCAGGCGGACGGCGTGGTCATCAAGGTCGATCGCCTCGACCTCCAAGGCGAGCTGGGCGTGGTGGGCGGGCGCGAGCCGCGCTGGGCGATCGCCCGGAAGTTCGCGCCCGAGGTGGCGGTCACGCGGGTCGAGGACATCCGCATCAACGTGGGCCGCACCGGCGCGCTCAACCCGTGGGCGGTGCTCGCGCCGGTCGAGATCTCGGGGGTCAGGGTGAGCGCCGCGACCCTGCACAACGAGGACCTCATCGCGCAGAAGGACATCCGGATCGGCGACCAGGTGGAGGTCATCCGCGCCGGCGAGGTGATCCCCCAGGTCGTGCGTCCGCTCCCCGACAGGCGAACCGGGGCGGAGCGCGAGTTCCACATGCCGGACCGCTGCCCCGCGTGCGACACGCCGGTCGAGCGTCCGGCGGACGAAGTCATGCGCTACTGCCCCAACGCCTCCTGCGCCGGCCGCGTGCTGGAGGGCCTGGTGCACTACGCGTCGCGCGAGGCCATGGACATCCGGGGGCTGGGCTACGAGCGCGTGCGCCAGCTCCTCGACGCGGGGCTCATCCACGACGTGGCCGACCTGTACGAGCTCACGGCGGAGCAGCTCGTCGAGCTCGACCGGTTCGCCGCGCAGTCGGCGCAGCAGCTGGTCGCCGCTATCGGCGCCTCCAAGGACCGCCCCCTGTCCTTCCTCCTGTTCGGCCTCGGCATTCGCCATGTCGGCAAGACCGTGGCCCAGCTCCTGGCCCGGCGCTTCGGTACGATGCGCGCCCTGCGTGGGGCGACGGCGGAACAGATCAACGACGTCCCGGGCGTGGGGAGCGCGATCGCGGAAGCGGTGGTGGCCTTCTTCGCGGAGCCGCGCAACCTGGCGCTGGTGGATCGACTCGAGCGGGCGGGGCTGACGTTCGCCGAGCCGCGCGCGGCGACCGCCGACGGCGCCCTGCTCGGCAAGAGCTACGTGCTGACCGGTACCCTGCCCACGCTTGCCCGGGCGCAGGCCGCGGAGCTCATCGAGGCGGCGGGCGGACGCGTGGCGGGAAGCGTGAGCAAGAAGACGGACGCCGTCGTAGCGGGCGCCGACGCGGGCGGCAAGCTGGAGAAGGCACGCGCGCTCGGTATCGAGATCATCGACGAGGACGAACTCTTGCGTCGCGTCGGTCGCTCCTCCTAACTTCGGGGATGCACCCCACCACATCGCATCGTCCCGGCCCGCGCCTCGGGCGCAAGGTCATCCACCAGCTCCGGGCCGCGCTCGAGCGCGATACCGGCCTGCAGGCGGCGAGCTACCTGCAGGAAGCCGGCTTCGCCGGCGGCGAGGAGCTCTACACGGAGTTCGCGGCGTGGCTGGCGGCGACGCGGGGCGTGGAGCGGCCGGCCGATCTCGACGCCCAGTTCCTGGGCGAGGTGCTGTCGCAATTCTTCGCGGAGCAGGGGTGGGGCGCGCTCGACGCGCAGCGGCTCGGGGACGCGGTTCTGGCGCTCGACTCCACCGAATGGGCGGAGGCCGCGGACGAGGGCCGGGGAGAATTCCCCTCGTGCCACCTCACCTGCGGGCTGTTGGCGGATTTCTTCGGCCGGCTCTCCGACGGCCTGGTGGCCGTGATGGAGGTCGAGTGCCGGTCGCGCGGCGACGCCCGCTGTCGCTTCCTCGCGGGCGCTCCCGAGACGCTCAGCACGCTCTACGACCGGATGGCCCAGGGATCCAGCTACGCCGATGCCCTCGGCCTCAATTCGAGCTCTTCAGCAGCTTGATCTGGCCGGACCCCGTCTCGATCGCGATCGTCCCTTTCCCGTCCCCGATCGTTCCCACCATGTGATCCCGGCCATGCCGGGTGATCTGGAGCGGGAAGTCGGTCTCGATGTCTCCGCTCGAGGTCTCGATCTCGATCTCCGCCCCGAGGGTGGCGGGGGCGCGGATCGCCACGTCGCCCGATCCCGTCTCCGCGTGCAGTGAGCTGATATCGCGCCGAAGCTCGGCGGTCACCCCGCCGCTGCCCGTCTCGAGCGATACCCGCGGCGACGTGACCGCGGAGAGCCGAATCTCGCCCGAGCCGGTCTCGATCGTGAGCTCGTCGCTGATGAGCTCGGTGCCCGTCACGTCGCCCGAGCCCGTGTCGATCGACAAGGACGTGCCGCGGCACTGCGAGACCTCCACCGAGCCGGATCCGGTGTCCACGCTCAGGTCGCCCTCGACCTGGGAGGCGCGCACCGTGCCCGACCCGACATCGACCGTGAGCTCGCCTTTCACGCCCGTGGCCGTGACCGGAGCGGCGTGTGCGTCCACCGCCAGGTTTCCATCAACGTTGGCGACGTTCACCGCCCCGACCGCGAGGTAGACCGCGACGCGGCGGCCCCGAGGTACCTGGATCAGGAGGTCGGCCCGGGCGTCGATGCCGCCGCTGCTCGAGATGGTCACCCGCCGGCCCTCTTCCCAGTCGTGATGGCGCCCGCGGATGTGCTCGTCGTCGAGATCCCCGAAGGTGCCGTCCTCCCGAACCCGGAGCTGGGTCGAGCTGTTGTCCCCGGCCTGGTCGCGCCAGCGGATCCGGTCGCCGGGGTAGAGCACACGCAAGGTGGAGCGTCCGTCCACCTCGCCCTGGGCGATGCGCAGGCTGGCGGCCTCACCGCCCGCCCGGGTCACCTGGACGGCGACGTCGCCGGTGCCGGGCTCGATCCGGACGGTGCCGACCAGGTTGTAGATGGCGACGTAGTCGTCGGCGAGAGTGTAGCGCTCGAGTTGCTGCGCGTGAAGCACGGGGGGGAGGACGGCCACCAGCAGAGACCAGATCGGGAACCGCGGCATCAGGGGCGCTCCGTAGCAGAGGACCCCTGTTGGACGGGCCGGGCGCGACGAAGGTTGCAGGCGCGCTA
The DNA here is from genome assembly GCA_963697755.1 of uncultured Gemmatimonadales bacterium. GTDB lineage: Bacteria > Gemmatimonadota > Gemmatimonadetes > Gemmatimonadales > GWC2-71-9 > CAVVWJ01. The sequence goes on from CAVOPE010000001.1 coordinate 685,210, forward strand.
GAGCCGGGCCGCGTACTCCGGGCGGACCACCAGCTCGCCGTTCTGGACGATCTCGCGGTCCCAGGGCAGCACGATGAAGTTCTCGGTCTCGAACGCGTGATAGTCCGGCGTATACTCGCCCGTCTTGAACGACACAGCCGTGCGCACTTCGGCGGGGTGCAGGGCCCGGACCTCGCTCAGGGCGAGCCGCATGGTGCTGCCGGTGTCACAGGTCTCGTCCACCAGCAGGACGCGCCGGCCGCGGATGGTGGGGGGAGGGCCAGAGACGAGGACCGGCGCTGCGCCCTCGGCCCGCCGGGTCACCGTCATCGAGGTGAATTCGCTCTGGAGGATGGAGGCGACCACGACGCCGGGTATCACCCCGGCTTTGGCGACACCCAGGACGATCTCGGGCTGAAAGTCCCGCGCAACCCGAAGGGCCAGCGCGCGGCAGATCTCGCCGAAGAACGGCCAATCCACCTCGAGCGTTCCCCGCGGTCCGGTCGTGGAAGCACGGCGCATGAATCCCTCCGTTGGTCTGGGCAACGTACTCCCGGACCCGGACGAGGGCAACTGGCCTCGCCGGCCATGGCATCGGGGCGCTTGTCTGGATAAACTGGGGTCACGAATTGCACCACCGAAGCAGCCTCGAACCCGGAGATCATCGCTCCCGAGCCCTTGGCACGGCGGTCCTTCCATGAGCCTGCTCGCCCACCAGCTCAAGCGCGTGCTCTGGCCGATCGGAGCCCGCCTGTCCCGCTCGCAGCTGTACCGGCTCCAGGGAGTAGTCAATTCCCTGAAGCTCGGACGATGGATGAGGGATCATGAATTCCACTTCGATCACCTGCTCCGCGACCGGTGGCAAGTGTTCGACTCGGTCGCCTCGACGGTCCAGGACCAGAGGGTCCTGTACCTGGAATTCGGGGTGTTCAAGGGGCGCACCACCCGGTATTGGGCGGCCAAGCTGCGGAACCCGAATAGCCGGCTGCACGGCTTCGATAGCTTCGAGGGGCTGCCCGAGGCATGGGGACCCCACCCCAAGGGCACGTTCAGCGTATCGGGCCGCATGCCGGCGATCGAGGACTGCCGCGTCACGTTCTACAAAGGCTGGTTTCAGGACACCCTGAGCAGCTACGTCGTTCCCGACCACGACGTCCTGGTCATGATCATGGATGCGGACATGTACGCCTCGACGTCGTTCGTGCTTCGTCAGTTCGCCCCGCACATCTGCGCCGGGACCTTTATCTATTTCGACGAGATGAACCACGTCGAGGACGAGCCGAAGGCCTTCGACGAGCTCATGCGTGACACCGGCCTGAAGTTCAGGCCCGTGTCCGCCGATCGCACCCTGGAGCGGGCATTCTTCGAGTGCATCGGATAGGCGGCGGCCACGCGGGTCATCGGCGCCGGCCGCATTTGCCCTCTCTTCGGCGCCGGACTATCTTCTCGTATCCCAAGACGTTGTGCCCGTTCGACTTTGCTCGGAGAGTCCCCCTCCCTAATGAGCTTTTGGAATCGCCTGTTCGGCAAGGAGCACCGCGAGTCGCTGCGCCCGCAGCGCCTCGATTATTTGAACGAAGGGCTCGCGCTCGAGCGGCAGGGGGACTTCGAGGCTGCGCTCACGTCCTATCGCCTGGCATTCCGGGACAATCCCACCGACTCGCGCATCCTGCTGAACATGGCGATCGCGTTCACCAAGACCGGCCAGCCCGAGGAGGCGATCCGCCACTACAAGCGCGCCCTCGAGCTGGACGATACCCTGGGCGGTGCCCACTACGGGGTCGCGTTCCTGCTGCTCAAGCGGGGGGATCCGCAGCAGGCGGCGGAGCATCTGCGCGCCTTTCTCGCGCGCCCCCCCAAGGGGCCCGACGCCGAGCGCTGGGTCCGGCATGCCGAGACGGCGCTGCGCGACATCGCCGGCAGCCCGGCCCCGGAGACGACATGAGGCTCCAGCTCGGCCTGGTGTTCGCGGGGGCCGCGATCGGCTGCAGCGGGCTCACGGCAGCTGAAGCCGGCGTGGTGGGCATCGAGGTCCGCGTTCCCGGCCCCGACACGGTCGAGGTCGGAGAGACGATCCAGCTCTCGGCGCGGCCGCTGGACAAGAACGGCGATAGCTCGGGCGCCGCCGTGGCCTGGATCTCCGCCGACCCTACCGCGACCATCGACCCGTCCACGGGTGCGCTGACCGGTGTTTCGCCGGGCCCGGCCCGGGTGCAGGCGACGGTGGGTACCCTCGGTTCCGATCTCATCACCTTCACGGTGATCGCGCCCGCAGACACGCTCGCCATCTCGGGCGATTCGATCTTCACGGTACTGCCCGACGACGCGGCGATCCTCCCCAACCTGGTCATCGTGGTCAGCAGCTTCAATCCCGCCGGCGTGCTGCCCGGACGCGGCGTCATCTACACGATCACCTCGCCCGATCCGACGGCGGCCACCCCGGTCGTCCTGCTCGGGGGCGGCGTCGTCAGCGACACGATTCTCACCGGTTCCGACGGAACCGCGGTCGCCACGCTGGTCAAGCAGCCGGGCGTCGCGCCGCCGGAGAGCGTCGTCGTCACCGTGCACGCGGAGCGCACCCGCCACGCGACCGTGCCCGGCTCGGGTCAGCGGTTCATCGTCCGCTTTACCACGCCGTAGGGGGCACCACGCCGGGCACGCTGACGCAGCTCTATTTCTGGACGATGCAGAGATTCGCCGCGCGCCCCGTCGCCACCCGCGTCCGGCGCGAGGGGCGCTGGGTCGAGCTGAGCTATCGCGAGCTGGCCGAGCGGGTGCAGGCCGCCAGTCTCGGCCTCCGGGAGCTGGGCCTCGCCGACGGCGATCGGGTCGCCATTCTGTCGGAGAACCGGCCGGAGTGGGCCATCACCGACTTCGCCTGCCTCGCCGCCCGCTGCACGGACGTCCCGATCTATCCCACCCTCCCCGCCCGCCAGGTCGACTACATCCTGCGCGATTCCGGCGCGGTGGCGGTGCTGGTCTCGTCCGTCGCCCAGCTCGAGAAGATCCTGGCCATCCGCGCGCAGCTTCCTGCCCTGCGCCATGTCATCGCCTTCGACGCGGACGCGCGCGCCCCCGGCGTGCTGCCGTTCGACGACCTTGTCGCCTGCGGGCGCTCGGCGGCGGGGCGCCACCCCGACTGGCAGACCCGCGCGCTTTCGGCCTCGCCGGACGACCTCGCGACGCTCATCTATACCTCGGGCACGACGGGCGATCCCAAGGGCGTGATGCTGACGCACGGCAACATCGCATCGAACGTGACCACCTGCGTGTCGCTGTTCCGCTTCGTCGAGGGCGACGAGTGCCTTTCGTTCCTGCCCTTGTCGCACATCTTCGAGCGAATGTTCGGCCACTACTCGATGTTCTACGCCGGCGTAACGATCAACTACGCCGGCAGCATCGACACCGTGGCGGCCGACATGCAGGATCGGCGACCGACCATGATGGCGTCGGTGCCGCGATTGTACGAGAAGATCTATTCACGGGTGCTGGACAGTGTGCGGGCCGGCTCCGCGTCGCAGCGCCGGATCTTCGAGTGGGCGCGCCGCGTGGGCGAGGAATGGGTGGACCGGAGGCTAGCCGGCGCCCCGATCCCGCCGCGGCTGGCGCTGCAGCGGCTCGTGGCGGACCGGCTCGTCTTCGCCAAGCTGCGCGCCAGGACCGGCGGGCGGATCCGCTTCTTCATCTCCGGCGGGGCGCCGCTCTCGGCGGAGATCGCCAAGTTCTTCTGCGCCGCCGGCATGCCGATCCTGGAAGGCTACGGTCTCACCGAGACGTCCCCGGTGATGGCCGTCAACACGTTCGGCCACACCAAGCTCGGCACGGTCGGCCGGCCGATCCCCGACGTCGAGATCCGGATCGCGGAGGACGGCGAGATCGTCACCCGGGGGCCCAATGTCATGTGCGGGTACTACGGGAAGCCGCAGGCGACCGGCGAGGCGGTCGACGCGGAGGGCTGGTTCCATACCGGGGACATCGGCGTGATCGACGCGGAGGGGTACCTCCGTATCACCGACCGCAAGAAGGATCTGATCGTCACCGCGGGCGGCAAGAACATCGCCCCGCAACCGATCGAGAACCTCGCCAAGCGCAGCAAGTACGTCTCGAACGCTGTCATGCTCGGCGACCGTCGCCCCTTCCCCATCATGCTGATCGTGCCGAACGCGGAGCCACTCCGGGCGTGGGCCGCGCGGCACGGGCTTCCCGCCGACGACGTGGCGCGCCTCGTCGCCATGCCCGACGTGCACACCAAGGTCGAGCGCGAGGTCCGGAAAACCCTCCGCGATCTGGCCCAGTTCGAGATGCCCAAGAAGTTCCTGCTGCTGCCGCGGGATTTCAGCGTGGAAGGGGGCGAGCTCACGCCTACGCTCAAGGTGCGTCGGCGCATCGTGGAGGAGCGGCACAAGGCCGCCATCGAGGCGCTGTACGCGGAGCCGCACGCGGGCTGAGCGGGCGCCGCGCGGCCGTTAGCGGCGCGGACTGCCTACCCAGACGCCGTCCGCGTGGGCCATCAGGTCGATCTGGTCCGGGGACGGCTCCGCCCCTTCCCCGACCACGCGAAGACCGGGCAGCACCACGCGGCCCGCCTCCTCCACCCAGCCCGGCTCGTCGCCGTACGGGGCGCCCAGGACCACGCCGCGCATCGAGCGAGACTTGAGCGCCAGCCGCCCCCCTCGCAGCACGCTGATCCCCGTCTCGTCCATGACACCTTCGGGCGGATTGACCGCTACGAGCCCCACGCCGGGCATCCGCTCCGCCAGCTCCCGCCACGCCGTGCCCGGGGGACCCACCAGCACCAGGTAGCCTCCGGGCCCGCCGAGGCCGACGAGCGCCGCCATCGCGTCGGGGGTGAGGCGGCTCGGGGCGGCCGAGGCTCCCGCCGCTGGAGCGCCCCCAGTGTCGAGCACGCCGTCGCGCAGAGCGAACCGGCGATCGCAGACGGGACAGCCGAGCGTGCCGGTGCGCACGGAGCGGCCATCGAGCTCACCGGGGAGCAGCACCAGAAACGCTTCGTCGTGCTCTTCGGGACAGCGGAGGTGGTCGGTGAGCTCGATGAACATCAGGGCTTGAAGACCACCCAGGTGAGCTTGCCGGCCTCGACCGTGACGCGACGGTAGATCTTCTCGCCGCCGATGTCGGTGCCCACGACGTAGGTGCCGGCCGGTACGTCGCTCACGGCGAAGTGCTCGCCATACAGCGGGTGACTGTGGGCCTTGTCGCTGTAGGTCTCAGCGTAGGAGAACGGCGTCTCGATCGGGTCGCGCTTGACCAGGCCGTAGATCCGCGCCTGGGGTACGGCGGCGCCGGCCGCGTCCACCACCTGGCCGGCCACGATCCCCGTGCCCGGCAGCGGCTCGAGCCAGAGCTCCGGGTTGACGGTGTACGGCGGAAACCGCTGCAGGGAGTCCACGATCGCGCCGATCGAGTCCGTCGGCGAGGCGGCCAGCTCGAAATGCAGATGATCATTGGTCGCGCGGCCCGTGTTCCCGACTCGAGCAATCACCTGCCCCGTCTTGACCCGGGCACCGACCTTCACGCCCAGCGACGTGTTGTGGTAATAGATGGAATAGAGCCGGTAGCGCACGCCCTTGGCTGTGACGGTGGTGTCGTGCCGGATCGCGACAGTGCGGGCGCCTTCCTCGGCGGGGCCGGCGTACACGACCCGCCCGCCGAGCGCGGCCATGACGGGCGTGCCGTCCGGATTGTTGAACTCGACGCCCTGGTGCTGCTGGAAGAAGCCACCCATCGTCGAGCCGTAGCGATACGTCTGATCGATGAACGAGTTGTCGGCCCGAGCGATCGGCCGGCGGAGCCAGACGGTGAGCGGCGCCTTCGGCGTCCCCGCCTCCGGCGCCGCGTGCCGCATGCACGGCAGGGTGTCGACCGTCGGTCGGAGACCGCAGCGCGTCCCGCGATACTGCTGGCGCCCGATCAGGATCGCGTTGGCCGGTGGAAAGGCGGCGGCGGCCACCGGCTGCGCCTGCCAGCCGGCCTCGGTGTGCCAGAGCCGCTGGTTGCCGCGGAGGGTGGTCACGTTCCATCCTCGCCGGTCGGCCGCGAGCCGGCGGACGTACTCGTTGGTGAGCAGGGGCAGCGCCGTGTCCGCCGGACCGCGCGCCGGCGGGCCGACGGCGTCCCCGATGGCGGTCCAGTGCTCCCCGTCGTCGGTCGTGATCTGGAGGCCGTCCGCCGTGGCGACGACGGTCGTGTCGCCCCGCACGACGATTCCGTCGGGAATGACGTATTGCCACTCCGGACCGAGCTGCTCGAAGGTCCAGTTCCGCCAGCTTCGGCCCCCGTCGATCGAGAGTCCCCAGCCGTTCCCCACCGTGCCGTACCAGATCTCGTTCCGCGGACCGAAGGCGATGGCCTGCACGAAATCCATCGAGATGGACGAGCCGGTCGTGTCCCGGCGGAAGCGCTCCCAGGCGTCGCCGCCCGGCGGCAGGCGGAAAATGCCTTGCCCGTAGGTGCCAACCCAGAGTCCGCCCGTCGGGTCGCGCGCGGCGGTGAGGACGTGGACGCCCCAGCCGGCGCTGTCCGGAAGGGCAGGAAGCGCCGGTGGGGTCGCCTGGGCACGGAGCGAGCCGGCGGCGACCAGGACCAGGAGGGTGAGAAGGGCCGAACGAGCGAGCATCGGATCGTGGAGGCGAAGGTGAGAGTCAGGTCGGGCCGAGGCGCAGCCAGTCGATCAGCACGTGCGACGGGCGAGTGGCGACGAAGAGGATCGCCTCGGCCACGTCAGCCGGTCGAAGCATCCTGGCCCGCGGCGGGAAGCCCGCCCGGTGGTCGGGATCGAAGGGGTCCCACACGGCCGTATCCGTCGGACCGGGAGACACCAAGGTGAGCCGGACTCCGCTGCCGCGGTATTCCGCCAGCAGGGTCTCGTGCAAGCCGCGCAGGCCGTACTTGCTCGCCGCGTAGGCGGCATTCTCGGGGAACCCGACGTGATCGGCGACGCTACCCACCGAGATGTAGCACCCGCCGCGACCGGAGGCGCGCATCCGCGGCAGGAAGGCCCGGGCGAGCGCGAACGGGGCGCGCAGGTTGATCGCCACCTGAGCATCGAAGTCGGCGACCGACGTCTCGGCGAGGGGTCGAAGGAGAAAGCCGCCGGCATTGCTGACCACGACGTCGGGAATGCCCACGGACTCGAGCCACGCGGCCAGCGCCTCCACCTGCTCCGGCTGGGTCAGGTCCGCGGGGAAGTCGAGGTACCCCGGCGTCGCCTGGAGCGTCCGCGACACCCGCACCACCCGCGCCCCGGCGTTCCGCAACGCCTCCGCCGTCGCCGCGCCGATCCCCCGGGACGCGCCCGTCACCAGCGCGAGCCGGCCGGCGAGGGCCGTCACTCGACCAGCTTCCCCCCGTGCGCCAGCCGGAGGAACTCGACCCGGGTCTTCGAATCGTCGCGGAAGATGCCGCGCAGAGCGCTGGTCACCGTCCGGGAGTTCTGCTTCTCCACGCCGCGCATCATCATGCAGAAATGCGCGGCCTCGATCACGACGCCCACGCCGGCGGGCCGAAGCACGTCCATCACAGCGTCGGCGATCTGATCGGTGAGCCGCTCCTGAACCTGGAGCCGGCGGGCGAAGACGTCCACGATCCGGGCCACCTTGGACAGACCCAGGATCTTGCCGTCCGGAATGTACGCCACGTGCGCCCGGCCGAAGAACGGGAGGAGGTGGTGCTCGCACAGCGAGTAGAGCTCGATGTCGCGCACCATGATCATGCTCTGGTGGCTCTCCGCGAACACCGCGTCTCCGATCGCGTCGGCCACCGACATGTGATATCCCTGGGTGAGGAACCGCAGGGACGATTCCACCCGCTCCGGCGTCTTGACCAGGCCGTCGCGCTCGGGATCCTCGCCCAGCGCGGCGAGCACCTCGCGGATCTTCTCCGCGAAGGCCTCCTGGCGAAGCCCTCGGCGATCGGGCTGGGTTGTGTCGATCCGGTCCGGCCGCACCGGCGCGCCGTCCTTACTCCCCTTCGTAGTCGACATAGTTCCTCGGCGTCTCCCACAGGCGCAGACGAAGGGTGAGCTGGGTGGGCAACGCGGCCCGCAGCTCGCGCCAGCACACCAGGGCGATGTTCTCCGACGTCGGGATCAAGTCACGGAACCAGGGCACGTCCAGATTCAGGTTCTTGTGATCGAGGTGCCGCAACAGCCGCTCCTGGGCCAGGTCTTTCAGGTGGTTCAGGTCCATGACGTAGCCCGTGCGAGGATCGATCTCCCCCTCCACGGACAGGTCGAGCTCGTAGTTGTGCCCATGAAAGTTGGGGTTGTTGCACACTCCGTACGTCGCCTGGTTCCATGCCGCGGAGGCGTCGGGATTGTGCAGGCGGTGCGCGGCATTGAAGTGCACGCGCCGCGTCACTCTGCATCTCGGCATGTACCAGTCCGGTGACAGGGCCTGGAGGAAGTAGGCGGGAGCCCGGGGCGAGGTCAAGGCAGGGGGAAAAGCCATGCGCCGACCGGATGACGATCGGCGCACGACGGCGCGGCAACGAGGAGGATTATTGAAGCCCAATGAGAATCTGCGGCGCCCTCACCTTGGCTCCTGCCTTCCCCCGAGGGGCGTGACATCGGCCACGGCATTCGGGCCCATCACTGGACCTGTTGGCTCAATAATGTGGCTCCCCGCTCCCGCAGGGACTAAGATAGGAAACCCGTAGATTGGAATCAACCGATCCGCATCGCGAGAATCTCTTCATGATGGCACCGACATTGCTGGCCGCGATCGTTGCTCTCGTTGCGTGGGCCATACTGCTCTTTGGCGGCATTACCACCTCGGGAGTGACACATCTGTTGCTCGCGGTAGGTACCGTATTGCTCGTACGCTGGTGGGCACTTCGCGCATGACCCTGTAGCGCGCTCTGAGTTGCTTGTGGGCGGTCTACCACAAACCCCCTCGGCCGATCCCGCCGCAGCCACCCCCAGCCCCCCAGTAAGCTGTTCGAATCCAAGGCCTTAAACAGGTGCAAAATCGTGCTTTTCGAGCCCCCTCAGCGGGCATAGATCGTGCGAAAACGGCATCCGCGGCCGGAGAGCCTCGGTCGCCGGTTCGTCGTCAGCCTGGCCCATCGTCGGCGACGAGCGCGGCCACCACCATTTCCCGGGAAAGCATGCGGCGGACGAGCGGCGTATCGCGCTGGATGGAGGCCCTGGTCGACCGCACCGACGGTGACGTCGAACGAAGCCCTGCGATCGACGCGTGGTCCGCCGCGCACGGGCAAGTCTCCGAGCTCGAGGCAGCCCCCGCCGAGTCGGCCGCGGCCGGTGGGCCCACGCGGGCACTCAACTTCGCGCTCAGCCTCGTCGCCATCATCGCGCTGCTGCCGGTGTTCGTGCTGCTGGCGGTGCTGGTGAAGCTGACCTCGCGGGGGCCGGTCTTCTATCTCCAGGAGCGGGTCGGGCTCGACCGCCGCACCCCCGGGCCCGGCCCCCACAACCACCGCCGCACCCGCGACCTCGGCGGCGCCCCGTTCACCATCTACAAGTTCCGCACGATGCACGTCGACGCCGAGCGCCACAGCGGCGCCGTCTGGGCCCAGCAGCAGGACCCCCGGGTCACCCCGGTGGGCCGGGTGCTGCGCCAGTACCGGCTGGACGAGCTGCCCCAGCTGTTCAACGTGCTCCGGGGCGAGATGAACATCGTGGGGCCCCGGCCCGAGCGGCCCACCATCTTTGCCGAGCTGCGCAGCCACATCGCCGAGTACCCGCTGCGCCAGCGGGCCAAGCCGGGCATCACCGGGCTGGCCCAGATCAACCACCACTACGACCGCTCGCTGGACGACGTGCGCACCAAGGTGAGCTACGACCTGGAGTACATCCGCCGCCAGAGCCTGCGCGAAGACCTCCGCATCATGCTCAAGACCATCCCCGTCATCCTCCTCCGCCGCGGCGGGTGGTGAGCCGACGGCGGACACCCGCCCCACAAACGCAGCGGGGGCCGCGGACTCGTCCGCGGCCCCCGTGTTGTTCCGTCACCCCGCGGCGCTCAAGTGGCGCGGCAGGTCCTCGAGCTGCGACTTTCCGCCTTGTTGCGCAGGACGTTCATCGCGTCCTTCATGGAACTCGTCGTCAGGTAGCTCTCGTACTTCCAGTTGATGAAGGCGCAGGGATACGTGCTGCTCAGGAGCGCGCTGCCCCAGCTTTTTACCTGGCTCGGCGTCATCTTTGACTTGTTGGGGCCGCCGCGGAGCACATTGAGTCCCACGACCAGACCGAGGCCCTGCCGCTTGGCAGACGCCACATGGGTGTCGATGAACTTGTTGGCGTCGCCCAGGCGGTAAACGTACTGCGCCCACGCAGCGTCGAGGTATCGGTACGGCGCCCACTTCTCCAGGTACGTCGGGTAGGTCCGCACGATGGTCGGAAGGTTCGGCCACTTGGCCTTGCTGTAGCGTGCCATCTCGTCCAGCGTCTCGCCCGACACAGGCCGCCCGTTCCAGTTGGCCGGGTCGTTCGGCTCGTCGATCATGTAGTGACCAACGATCGTGCCATCCTTGATGTACGAATTGAAGTCCACTTTGTTGTAGCGGTCGATCCGAGCCTTCCACTTGGTGAGGCTGAAGTGGCCGTCGGCATCCTTGTAGTTGAAGTCCGGGCCGGCCATCATGAGCGCGATCTTGCCGCCGCGGGACTTGATCGCGCTCAGGTCGCGCGACAGGTACTGGGGATAGATGTTTCGCAAGGCGCCGTTGTAAATGCTGCCGAAGGCGGTGTTGGGCTGGGCCGTGTTCCCCATCGGGATGCCGCCGGCGAAGGCGGAGGAGAACGAGGGGGCGCCGACTTCGCTCATCGGGGTGGCGCCGTCTTCGGGCACCGGGGTGTCCTCGTCGATCGAGGTCGTCGGATCCGCGGGGTTGATCTGGTCGACGCCGGACGGCGTGCTGGTATCGGAATTGAAGGAGTTGCCGTTGTCGCAGCCAACGACGGCTGCCATGAGGATCACGACTGCGGGAAGTCGGAACCGGCCGATTCGACGCGACAACTTGAGGTTGTGGATCATACGCGGGCTTTTCCTCTCTCCGTCACGAATGGTGTTGGAGGACACAGTTGGTCGCGACCAGGTGAGGGGCCATCGCTCGGCACGGCCAAAGCGGCGGCTCATCAGTTGTCCTGACGCGGTGGGATGAGGCAGCGAATCTGCCGGATCCCGATGGTTGTGTTTTGTGAGGTACGGGTCCGCTGAGACTAGGGGCCTAGTCGTGCAGGGCGCGAAGGAATGAGCACCTGGTTGGCGTCATCTCGTTGTCTAGTGTGCTCGCGCCGGGGGTAACGATCGTGATCCCGGTCACATTTGTCAAGGGGAAATGCGGACAGGACTTGGGTCGGGGCCGAACTGTCCAGAATCTGACACCCCGTCCGACCCACTACCGGTCGGCTCCGGCCGAGGCAACATTGCACCCGTCCAATCCTACGGACCACGCCGCGAGAAAGGGCCGATGGACCATCGCATGACGTCGGCGCGCCGCGCCACCGAGCTCGCGCCCGTGCTGCTGCTCGTCGGCATCCTCGTGCTGACGATCGTCCTCCGCTTCTACCGGCTGGGCGATTGGAACTTCGAGGCGACCGAGATGTTCACCCTGCGCGACTCGGTCCGCCCACAGTTCCACAATGCGCGCCCCCTCGGCTATCTCCTCAATTACTTCCTCGTCCTGCCGATCCATCCGCTCGACGAGCTCGGGCTCCGGTTCATGCCGGCGCTCGTGGGCGTGCTGACCGTGCCGGCCTTCTATGCCGTGTCCCGCCGCCTCACGGGCACACGGGCCGCGCTCTTCGGGACGTTCTTTCTCGCCGTGAGCCCGCTCCACGTCTTCTATTCCCAGTTCGCGCGCTACTGGTCGCTCGTCTTTCTCTTCGCGGCCATCTATCCCTACGCGCTGTATCTGGGCGTGCGCCATCGCAGCCCCCGCGCGCTCGCCTTGGGTCTGGTGAGCCTGGTGCTCGCCGTGCTGTCGCACCCCGTGTCCGCCATCCTGATCGGCGGCCCGGCGATCTGGCTGCTCGTTACCTACTGCCGTCCCCGCTACCTGCGTCAGGCCTGGACCTACCGCAGCTTCCGCTGGGCCGCGCTCGGCGTGGCCCTCTTGGCGGTCGTTCTAGCCGTCCGGCTGGTCCCGCTGCTCCACGGCTGGGTCACGATGCATGACAGGAACCCCGGCATGGGACAGTTTCTCCTCGGCCCCAAGTGGGCCAACGGCCCGAAGCAGCTGGTGCTCATGCTGGCCTACCTGGAGAGCCTGACATGGCCGATCGCGCTCGCGGCCGTGGCCGGTGTGTACGTGATCTGGCGTCAGCGGGATCGTGAGCTGGGCATTTTTCTCACCAGCCTCGTCGTCTTCCAGCTCGCGTTCATCGCGCTGGTGTCCACCCGGACGCCGGTGTCGACCTACTATCTGGTGCCGGCCGCGCCGGCATTCTACCTCGCCGCCGGCGTGTTCTTCGATCGCCTTTGGGAAGTGGACTGGACGCTGCGCCCACGCTGGCTGATGCCGGCCGTGATCACCCTCGCGTTCCTGACGGCCGGCATGCCGACGCTGATCTCCCAGTACCGGAACGGCCGCCGATACGACTTCCGCGGGGTGGCGCAGTGGCTCACGCCCCAGCTCTCGGCCGCCGACGTGGTGTTCTCCGATCAGCCGATGGTGTTGGCACACTACCTGAAGAACGTGAAGGTCCAGAAGCTCAGACAGGATCCAACGGCGCTTCGGGATTCGCTGGCTGATCTGCAGCGGGCGGGGGACGGCGCGCTCTGGCTCGTGGCGCCGGCGCCGGCACATGCATTCCGGACGAACCTCAAGGCGGGTGGGCTGGCCGACTGGATGTATGGCAACTGCCAGTTGCGGAACACGGTCGGGCGGGGCCGGCTCGATTTCCGGCAGCAATACCTGCAGGTGTTTCGGTGTCCTCCCTCCGTCGGCCCGGCGCTCGTCGCCGGGAACGCCGCCACTAGGCCGACGACGGGATCTTGATCGGGGCGCGCTTCCGCGCCAGCACGTCGCGATACACTTCTTCCCAGCGATCGGCCACGCGCGCGAGCCCATAGTGCGTCCGGATGTGCTCGCGCCCGCTTTCCCCCATCGCGCGCCGGTCGGCCTCGGGCAGCGTACCGAGCCGGATCATGGCCTCCGCCAGCGCCGCGTCGTCGCGCGGCGGGACCAGAAATCCGGTCCGCTCGTCCACGACGACCTCGTGATTCCCCCCCACCGTCGTGGCGACGATCGGCAGGCCCGCGGCGGCCGCCTCCAGCAGTACCATCGGCATCCCTTCCCAGGCCGACGACATCACGTAGCCGTCCGCCGCGTTCATGACCAGTGGGACGTCGTTCCGCACGCCGAGCAGCCGGACGGCATCCGTGAGCCGGAGCTCGCGGGCGAGCGCCTCGGTCTCCGGCTGGAGCGATCCCCGGCCCACGATCAGCAGCACCGCGTCCGGCTGGCGCGCGCGGACCCGCGCGAAGGCGCGCAGCATGTTGGGATAGTCCTTCGCGATCTCGAATCGGCCCACCGCGAGCCAGGCGAAGGTCCCGTCGAGCCCGAGTGCACCGCGGAGTGACGCTCGGGTGCCCGGCGGCACGTTCCCGATCTGTTCCGTGTCCACGCCGTTGGGAATGACCGTGAGCAGATCCCTGGGCACGATCCGATCGCCCACGAACCGATCGGCCGCCGCCTGGCTCACGATCGTCAAGTGGTCCACCAGCCCGTTGGTGTACCGATAGGCGGCCATCCGGAGCGGCCCACCCTCGTAGATATTGTGGATCGTCGAGACCAGCGCCGGCACCGGCGCGACGAGCCGGAGAGCGCGGGCCATGAGATTGGCGTGCACCATGTGGCTGTGAACGACGTCCGGTCGCCAGGCGCGGGTGAGGCGCGCCAGGCGCAGCAGGCCGCGCGGGTCAGGGACGCCGCGCTTCATCTCGAGCGACTCGGTCCGGATCCCCATCTCTCGCGCCTGGAGCCCCATCGGACCGAGCGGCGTCATCGAGACGATGATGACGTCGTGGCCCCGGGACTGCATCAGGTGCGCGGCGGACAAGAGCTGGCTGTCCGCCCCGCCCATCCCCATGCTGGTCGAGAGGAAAAACACCCTCATACGTCGCGCTCCCGCGACCGCGCCATCCCCCGGCGCACGACCCGCTTGAGGCCCGTGGGCATGTACGCGTAGGCATGTCGGCCCAGCGCGAAGACGTACATCCAGCTCGGCAGGCCCAGCTCCCGCACCGCTTGCGCCTGCACCCGCGCCAGGTCCCGCTGCCGCTCATCGTATTTGAGCGTGCGGTGAAAGAAGCTGGCGTCGTGCACGTAGTGCTCGCCGATGACCTCGGGCACGTTGGCGAGGCGCCATCCCAGTTTGGCGACCCTCAGGTAGAATCGGAGGTCGATCAGGTTGTTCGCCGGCGGATAACCGCCCGCCTCGGTCCACGCGCGCCGCCGGAAGGTCGCGACCGTGTGGGCGATCGGAACGTACCGCGCCATCGCCGCGAACAGGACGTCGTGATCCGTGGGCGGCATGCGCACGTACCGCTCGCCGCGTCGCTCGTCCACCAGCACGTAGGCGCCGCCTACGATGCCCACGTCGGTCCGGGCATCGAGCAGCGCGACCTGCAGCCGCAGCCGGTCAGGATAGCTTCGGTCGTCGAAGTCCTGGCGCGCGACGTATTCGCCCCGGGCCTGCGCGACGCCGTAGTTGTACGCGGCCGCGGCGCCGAGCCGGCCGGGCGCGAACACGCGGACCCGCGGGTCGCTCGCGGCCACGGCGCGCAGACGCTCGAGGCTGTCGTCGGTCGAGCCGTCGTCCACGACCACGAATTCGAAGTCGTCGAAGGTCTGCGCCAGGATGCCGGGAACGGCCCGCTCGAAGTACGGGCCGCCGTTGTACACGGTGGTGACGACGCTGACCCGTGGCGTCATCCCCGGCCCTCGGACCGCACCGCCCCTCCGACCGGGTCGAGCGGGGCGGCGCCCCTCGGCGCGCGCCGGACCACGACGGTGGACGGCACGGTCTGCGTGACGCCGCCACGGAGGTAGCCCTCTCCCGCCTTGGCGAGGCCCATCAGCACGGCGAGGACGAACCAGGCGACCTTGGAGTCCTCCCAGGTCAGCGGGGTCATCGCGAGGCCCAGCGCGCAGTACTGGACCAGGGCGAATCGTCGCTCCAGCCGCGGCAGCCGCCAGATCGCGCGAAAGACCGAGAGCAGCATGGCGGCATAGCACGCGAAGCCGATCATCCCCTCCTCCACCAGCACCGAGATGTAGGAGTTGTGCGCCACCTGGGTCGCGTCGCCGAGGTAGGGTTGGATGGCCCCCTTGAATCCGGCGGTGCCGTAGCCCCACACGGGTTGGAGCGAAAACGCTTTCATGCCGCCGACCCACAACTTGAACCGCCCGCCGACGCGCAGGTCCTGCACCTCGGTCGTGGTGGTCGCGAGCCGCTCCACGATGCGGTCGGGGATGTAGGCCACGGCGAGCGTGCCCGCGAGCCCCAGCGTGGCGATGGCCATGGCCAGCCTTCCCGGCGTGAGCCTGGTCATGCTCAGCGGCACGAACAGGAGGGCCAGCATGCTCACGATCATGCCGCCGCGGGAGCCGGTCAGGCCGACGCCCATGAGGCCCACGGGCAGGTAGCCGCGGCAGATCCATTTGAGAGTCGGGCGCCGATGGGCCATGGACAGGTACCACGCCATCGGCAGCGCGAGCGCGAGGCCCATGGCGAGGTCGTTGGCGTCGCCGCCGACGGTGTAGCGCGTGATGTCTCCCGCCGAGTGCCGGTAGACCAGCAGCTGTCCGATCGCGGCGACGTACGCTCCGAAGACGTAGGCGGTCAGCAGCCAGATCAGCTTGGACCAGGACGGCGCCAGCTCCCACATGATCCACACGACGGCGAAGAGCTGGATGAAGGTCCAGAACTTGAGCGGGATGCGCTGGTTGAGATGGAAGACGAGGAGGTTGATCGCGGACGTCAGCACGAACGCGAAGGCCGCGGTGTGCAGCCCTTGCCAGCGGCGCAGCTTGCCGGAGATCACCACCGCCAGCAGGGCGAGCGCGACGGCCACGCCGCCCGTGGCGCGGGTGATGATGTTCACGCCCGGCAGCGCGAACACCCGCTCCCACGGCAACGTAAACACGAATATCCAGAGCGCGCTGTAGGCGATGGGGATCATGTCAGGCCGTCTCGATCAGACGAAGGTAGTGGTCCACCGCCGTGTCCCGCGTGAACGGGTCCAGGGCGTCCGCGGGCACCGCGCCGGGCGGTCGGTCGAGTGCGTCGGCCATGGCCCGGGCGAGGGCCGACGGGTCGCCGATGGGGACGAGCGCGCCGAGGCGGCCGTCCTGGAGGATCTCGCGCGGGCCGCTGGGGCAGTCGGTCGAGACCACCCGCGTGCCCACGGCCAGCGCCTCGATCAGCACCGTGGGCAGGCCCTCCCACGCCGACGACAGAACGAACAGTGCTGCACCGGCCATGCAGGCGATCGCGTCGTCCCGGAACCCGGGCAGCGCCAGATCGTCCGCGACACCGAGCTCCCGCGCGAGCGCCTCGAGCGCGGGACGTTCTTCCCCCTCGCCGAGGATCATCAACCGAATAGCCCGTCCCCGCCGCACCTCCGCGAACGCACGGAGGAGCGTCGGGAAGTCCTTCTGCCGGGTGAGGCGCCCGACGCCGAGGACCACCGGCGGCTGGCCGCCGCGCGAACCACGGGTGATCGGGGCGCCTCCGCGCCTGCGCCAGCACCTCCGGGGTGATCACCGGATTGTAGACCACCCGAACCAGCTCGCGCGGCAGGCCGGATGTGCGGGCCAGGTCGTCGGCCGCGCCCCGGGAGACCGCCACGACCGCCGAGGCCCACGGATAGAACGTCCGCAGGAGATGCGGCCAGAGCTTGGCCGCGAGCCCCTGCTGCGGCGTCGATTGCGACATCGTGTTGTGCACCGTCACCACCACCGGCGTCGCGCCGGGCGCCAGTCGCGCTGCCCACAGGGCGACCAGGTTGGCGTGCCCCATGGACGAAACGACGACCCGCGGCCGCTCCCGTCGAAGGTAGCCGATGAGCGGGCTCAGGCTCCGGAGGACCCGCTTCGACTTGAGGTCCACCAGTCGTGCGGTGGCGGGCACCTGGTCCACCAGCGGACCTTCCGCCGCGGCCGCCACGAGGTCCACGGGCAAGCCGCGCTCCGTCATCCCCTGCGCCAGATTCACGGCCACCCGCTCGGCGCCTCCGCCGACCAGGGTCGGCAGGAACAAGGCGATGGGCCCGGTGCGGGACCGCGTCACGCCGCGGCCGGCGCCGCGCGAGTCGCGCTGCCGCTCAGCCGGTCACTCCGGGTTGGCACTGGCCAGCGCGTCAGCCCCCGCCGCCGGCGGCCGACCCCGCCCGAACCGACGAGGGCCCTGACGGATGAGGTCGTCGACCATGTTTGACGCCCAGGCCCCATGCGGCCCGAGCAACCGCTCGGGTCGAAGGCGCCAGACGCCGAACGCGATCACCAGAGCGGTCAGCCCCGCGACCACCAGGACCGCGAGGCCGCCGAGGTGCACGGACCGCGTACCCTGGACCGTGAGGGCCACCGCACCGCCGACCAGCATGGCGAGCAGCAGGCCCGGCGCCTGCGCGCCCGCGAACCTCGCCCACGAGAGTCCGGTGACCGACCGGCCCAGCCCGGCCATCATCAGCCAGTTGATTCCCATGGCGATCGACACCGCCACCGCGACCCCGCCGATGCCCCAGCGCTGCCCCACCAGCGCCGCCGTCACCACCAGCACGGCGTACACCGCCTGGATGAGCGCGCGCGAGTACACGGCACCCGCGGCCTTCACGCAGACGTCGGTGATCTTGCTGCTCATCCGGAAGAACAGGCCGCAGGTGAACAGGCGGAACGGCAGCACCGCCGCCGTCCACTGCGGGCCGAGTAGCGCGGGAATGAATTCGGGAGCGATCACCCACAGCGCGGCACTGACCGGGAGCGAGACGAGGGCGACGATCGCCAGCGCCCGCTCGTAGGCGCCTGCCAGCCGGGCGCGCTCGTCCTGGACGTGGGCCATCACCGGGAACAGCACCCGGTTCACGATCTTGCCGAACACCGTGGCCGGCATGACCATGAGACCGTAGGCGCGGCCGTACACCCCCAGCGCGGCGGGGCCGAGCCAGCGGCCGACGACCATGTTGTCGCCCTGCTGAGAGAGCACGAGCGCGACCTGCGCCAGCGAGTGCCCGAAGCCGAAGCTGAGGAGATCCTTGCTCGCCTGGAGGTCGAGGCCCGGCCGGATGGAGTGCCGCGTGGCGACATACATCGCGATCGTGCGCAGGGTCACCTGCGAGAGGTTGGCCGCCACCAGCGCCCACACCCCGTACCCCTGCCACGCGAGGAACACGCCGATGCAGGCGTAGCCCACGATGTAGCTGCCGACGTCCAGCGCGACGAACAGCCGGAAGCGCAGCTGCCGGCTGAGCAGCGACTCGCCGACGGTGTTGAGGCCGTCGATGGGGAACAGCAGCGCCATGCCGCGGAACACCGGCTCGACCTCGGGAATGCGGTAGAACGCGGCCAGCGCGGGCGCCGCGAGCCACAGCGCCGCGCCCAGCACGAACCCGAGGCCGCCCGAGATGGTGAACGCGGTCCGGATGTGCGTCTCGTCGAGGTCCTTGCGCTGGACGATCGCCGGGCCGACGCCGACCTGCGAGACGATCTGCGACAACGCGATGACGACCACTGCCGCGCCCATGACGCCGAACTCCGCGGGCGTGAGCAGGCGGCCCAGGGCCATCGTGACGAGCACCTGCACCACCGCCTGGACCCCCGTGCCGCTGAAGGTCCACAGCATCCCGCCCAGGGCGCGGTTGGTGAGGCCCTTGGGAGCGCGTGACCGCTTGGTGCCGGGTGGCGGCGCGTCGGGCACGATCGGCTCGCCCTGCTCGAGCATGGGACTTTCCGGTGTCATCGGGGAGATCGCGTCGCCCGAGGGAGGGGCCGACGCCGGTGCAGGCGGGTGCGAGTCATGGCGGTCGTCGCCGGGCTAACGCTGGACATCCGCCAACGGCGGCCGGGCCGGAGCGCCGCGGGCAGCCGGATCGGCGTAGCCATGCGCCACCAAATCTTCGCGGAGCAGGTCGTCCAGCAGCTTCTGCTGCTCGGCGGTGAGATCGTCGCGCCACCGCTGGCTGTTCTTGATGGCGGTCGCCTCGACTTCCCGGTCCAACGCCATGGAGCCCGGCAGCTCCGAAAACTCCAGGACCTCGTGCGCGATATCGAGCGGACGGTCGCAGAAGTCCTCGTACTTCACCTCGAGAAAGCGCGCCGGATCGAGCGACCGGCGCGCCGACTCGATGGCGCGCATCTGAATGCGCCATTCCAGACCCGCGAGCGCCGTGAACGAGCGGTCGTACGACTCCCACGTCGCCTGGTCCTCGGCCGACAGGAGCCCGGCCCGCCAGCTCTGCGGGCCACGCCACCCGCGCCAGAAGTTGACGTGCAGCAGGGAGCTGGCCACGGCGCGCCCATCGCGCTTGATGTGGATGAATCTGGCGTCCTCGAAGATCTCGTGGAGATAGCCGATGCGGGGCCAGCCGGTGATCTTGATGAGCAGTCGGTCACGGGTCGGCGTGAGCATCGCGGCCAGGACGGCGCGCACCTGCCGCTTGACCCGCGCGCTCACGTCGGCGCGGACCAGGTCGCGGCAGGGCTCGGAGAATCCGAAGGTGTGCTTGTCCCAGAACTTGTAGCACTCGCCCGGCTGCACCTTGCGTCCCAGCACCGGGCGCAGCAGCGGATGACTCACCGCGAGGACCGCTCGCCGGTTCAGCGCCGGGCGGGTCGGATAGTGGTCGCAGAAGCCGGACAGCCACATCACCTGCGGGTGCCTCGCCAGCAGCCGGTGAAACACGGTCGAGCCGCAGCGCCCGGTGCCCACGATGATGATCGGCTTGGAAATGTTCGTCATCTGCCGGTGCGTCGCTCCCCGTCGTCGGGTGAGTGCCGAAAGGCGGGTGTTCGAGGACCGCGCGGTGGGCGGCCACCCGCGCGGGTCGTATCCCGCCTCGGCGAAGCACGATCCATGCCCCCTCGCCCCCGCTTCGAACCCGGTTCCATGATTGAGATCTAAACCGCTGTGCTGACGGCGCTTACGTTGCAACGAGAAGGTTGCTTGGCAGCCTCGATCTGCCGTCGGCCAACGGCAGTTGCGTGGGGCAATCTACTACGGTCGACGGGGGTGCGCGGAGCCGCGCGATGGTGTGGGATTCAGGGCCAGCCGACGCCCAGGCGGCGGCTCGTCGGTCCGGCGATGCGCGAGATCAGCTGGAGGTCGGAACGGCCCAGCCGGGTCTCCCACGACCGGTCCTCCCGGATCTCGCGCGGCCCCCGGAGGCGCATCGAGTTGCCGATGATGTGGCGGTCGACCCCTCGGGGGCCGGCGTTCGGTGTGGCGGCCCCGGCGCCGATGAAATCCGCGACGCGGCTGAGCACGCCGTCGGGATCGGCACAGAGGTCCTCGTACCGCAAGGTCATCCAGGCTTCGGGCGCCACATACCGCCGCACCCGATCGGCCTCGACGTTGTAGTGCCGCCACTGGCGCGCGGCCGTCGCCACGTCTGCGCCGGTGTGCTTCATGATGCTGGCGGAATTCCCGCGCGGGTCTCGGATCAGGTGGATGACACGAAGATCGAGCAGCGGGTGGCCGGCCAGGTACTTCGGCCGCTGGTGGTCGCGGGCAGTGTCCACGAAGACGGATTTCTCGGTCCGTTCGAGGATCGCGGTCGCGAGGCTCCAGCTGTTCCAGGCCATCTGGTCGATGGCTTGCTTGACCCGCGACACGCGTCCAACCACGGCGTCACGCGCGGCGTTCAGCGGAGTCCAGCCGAGCGAACGCACGAGAGCCGCGTTCACGAGACGGTTGTCGGACAATCGGAGGTGGGTATTCCAGAAGTTGGTCTCGAACACGTTGACGGGGTAGCCCAGCTCCTTCGTCCGCGCCGCCACGTGAATCCAGAAGTCACACTCGCGGAAGAGCGCGCCGCAGGAACACCGGTAGGTCGCCAGGTCGGCTCTCGCCAGGAGACCCACGGCGGCGCCGATGGAGGCACACTGGGGATGCTCGTTGAGCAGCGTTCCGAGCAACGTGGAACCGGTGAACGGGCTGCCCGGAATGCACACGTACCGGATGCGCCCCGGCTGAAGGTCGCTGGACGGACTGGTTGAGGCCACGGGCGCTGCTTCCTCGCGATGAGTCGCCATACGATGAGTCGCCGTACAATGCACCTGAGTCGGGACCGCCGGGCCGGACGGCACCGGTTCCCGCTCCGGCCACGTTCTTTACACCCGCGGCGCCAGGTAGCGATATCGCCACCGCCGTGACACGGGATGCACCGGGTTTCGTAACGAGGCTCGGCGAGTGAATATTACCGCCATGCCTACGGAATGTCGCCCGTGAACCGGCGAGGCCCGGCTGCCACACGAGCCGTCTCGGTTCGAGACGACATGGTTGTGAAGATCCAGGAGGCGGAGGCGAGCCGCTGCGAGCGCCTGCGCACGCTGGCAGGGCGCGACGTGGGCCTCCGGACGGGCCTGTTCGTGGTGCCGGACGTCCTTTCCTTCAACGATGAGCGCGGTGAGATCGCCTTCGAGCGGCTCCCGCTGACCTGGCTCCGCGAAGCGCTGAGCAGTTCCGGCCGGAGCCTGGAGCTCGCCGGCCGGGCCGGAGCGGCGCTGGCCGCCATTCACGGACAGATGTGCCTGCCCACGGGCCTGGTGCCCGCGGCGGGCACCGGGGATGGCCGCGGTGCGAGCGATCGGCGCGTGGTGCCACTGCACGGCGACTACGGGATGCGGAACGTCTTCTACCTCGCGGACTCCGACCGCATCGCCATCATCGATTGGTCGAACGCGGATTGGATCGGGGTCCAGGGGGACGTGGGTTCACCCGAGGTGGACCTCGCCGTGTTTCTCATGAGCCTGTTCCACCGCCGCGTGTTCGGACCGTGGCCCATCGCGCGGCGACACCAGGTGGCACGGCACTTCCTGGCGACCTACGCCGCCGCATCGCCGCACGGCGTCGACCTCGAGACACTGCGCCGGCTGGTGGCGGCCAGGACGCCGTACTTCCATCGGCAAACCCAGCGACGGAAGGGCCGTCTGCGCGCGCTCGGCTACCGGCACAACCTCTACGACCTGCGCTTCTTTCTCCGCCGACTGTCGGGCACGGAGTTCGCCCGCGGCGTCCACCGCTGAACGGAACCCTCATGGATCGCTCAAAGGTGCGGTACACCGACCGGCACAAGGGCCGGGGCGCCGAGTACCACGACACGTTCTCGCCGGAGGTCAATCCCTACCGCGCGATGGTCTGGCGCCTGGAGCAGCGCGCGCTGGACACGGTGCTGCGCGACTACTTGCCCGCCGGCCCGCGCACGCATCTCGACTTCGCGTGCGGCACCGGCCGGATCCTCGAGTTCTTCGCCAATCGCGGGGTGACGAGCACCGGCGTGGACGTCTCGAGCTCGATGATGGAAGTGGCGAGGACGAGCGCGCCGAACGCCGAGTTCATCGAGGCCGATCTCACCCAGCAAAGCGCCCTCGGCGACCGCCGATTCGACGTGATCACGGCGTTCCGGTTCTTCCCCAACGCCGAGCGCGAGCTGCGTGAAGGGGTGTTCCGCGAGCTGGGCAGGCACCTGGCCCCGAGCGGCGTGCTGATCTTCAACAACCACAAGAACCGGAACAGTCTGCGGGGTCGGCTCTCACGCCTCCGGGGCCGCGGATCGCCGGCCGGGACGATGACGCACGACGAGGTCCAGGCGCTGCTCCCGCTCGCCGGCCTCCGCATCCTCCGGATGACGCCGGTCGCGAGCCTGCCGCTCTCCGAGAAACACGTTCTGCTTCCCGTCGCGATCGCGGAGCCGCTGGAGCGGATGATGAGTGGGTTGCCCGTGGCGTCCGTGGCGCAGGACATCCTCTACGTCTGCGGGCGCGCGGACGGCGCTCAGGCCCAGTCGTAGTCCTCGCCCAGCCACTGATACAGCGCGCGATTGTGTGGCGCGAAGAACGCCGCGAGCCTCGCCCGGAGCTCGGGCGGCATGCCCCGTTCGTAATTGCCCGGCAGGAACGTCTCGTATTTCGCCAGGCGGTGTGACCGTAGACCCAGGAACCGGTATACCGCCTCGCTCGCGGCCGGCGGATCCCGGAACAACCACTCGCTCTGCAGCACGAGGAGTTGCTCCCGCGGGAAGTGCTCGGCCCAACGGCGGAGCTGGTCGACGTAGATCCCGCGCACGGTGTAGGCGTAGCGGTGGTGGTTGTAGCTGTAGTAGCCCGACTCGGTCCGCAGGCGCTCCTCTTCCCCGGTGAGTCTTTCCGCTTCCCGATCCAGGGCCTCCGCAAACGACAGCGTCTCCCGGCCGCCGCGCACCTCATGCTGATAGTGCGAAAGGGCGCGGTCGATCGGATTGCGGAGCACCGCGATGAGCTTGACGTCCGGCAGCAGTCGGCCGGCGCGCTCGGGGGCCAGCGGATGCATCATGTAGTACGGCGTCGCATCGAGCGTCCGGACCCCGCCCCTGAGCTGGTATCGATACGGAAAGCGACCGTGATACCAGTTGACGCCCTTGCCGTAGTTGAAGTCGAAGTAATGCACTTCCTTGCCCAACGGCGGAAGCACGTCGGGGTGCTGGACCAGGTAGTTGAAGAGCGACGTGCTGCCACCCTTCTGGGTGCCGATCAACAGGAGCGACGGCATTCCCCGCAGCGGACCGGTCAGCCGGCGAAAGCCGCCGCGCAGGCCGCGGAGCGGCACCTTCAGACCGTTCACCACCTGCTGCCGAAGTCCCGACCTAGCGCGGGCCATCGTGGCTCCTCCGCGCCATCCGCACTGCCCCGAACGCGAGCCGCTGCGGCGTCGCCTTGGCTATGGCGACGCCCACGGTGACGAGCACCCGGATGAGTCGGCGGGCGGTCAGGCGCGACCGAGATCCCAGTGCGTCAGATCCCGGTCGAGAAGGCGGGAGAGGAGCTGCACCTCGTCCCGGAAGGTTTCGATCATTTCCGAGCGGAGGCTGGCCGGCAGCGGGGTGCGCTGCTCGGTCACGGTGTTGAGCCGTACGAGGCCGGACTTGAGTCGGCCCAGCGACCGGCTGCCGAGGAGCCGCTTGAGACGGCGCACGCTCTGCTGGAGCGCAGGCGGCGGTTTGCGCAGGAAGTGCTTGAGCCACGCGATGCGCGCGCGCTTGTTCTGGTTCACCTTGGCGAACTCGGCCCGGCCGTCGGGCGGCAGATCCAGGAACTGGATCACCTCGTCGTAGACCCGTCGCGGCTCCGCGGCGAAGTCCTCGAACAGGATCAGCTTGACCTGGGCCCGCGGGAAAAGCTCCAGCAGCCGCTGGGTCTGGCTGCCGAACCGCCCGAGCTGGGCGAACTGAAAGAGAAAGGCGTCCCGGCACCGGGGCGGCAGATCCAGGCCGCGGTGGCGCCGTGACTGCAGCCGCCACGCAACCTCGAAATCGCGGACCGTCTCCTCGCCCACGTACAGCAGCTGTGCGTGGAGCGCGTGTACCATCTCGACGGGGTCCCGGAACATCGCGATGATGCGCGCCGAGGGGTCGAACTCCCGGATCCGGGGCAGCGCGTCCATCGACCGGAGGTAGTAGACCGACGCTTCGCCCACCCGCAGATGACGCTCGTCCGCGCTTTCGAACAGCGTCGCGTACGCGGCCGCGGACTTGATGAGCGGATAGGCCCCAAGATCCTGGGCGAAATAGTGCGGCTCCTTGTACGCGGGCATGAAGATGTTGGGATGGCCCCCGAGGTACTCGTACAGGGCCGTCGTCCCGCACTTCGGCGCGCCCACGATGAAGAAGTTCGGCTTGGCTGCCACGGGCGTCCCCCAGAGATGACGGACGAATCCAGCGATCTCTGGGGTAGATACGGGTGAGCCGTCACGGAGCAGACCGGTAGGATGTGAAGGGGTGGTAACGGAACGCCCACGATCGTCGTACGGGCCGACAGCCCGTCCGCCTCAGAGCCAATGGTCCAGGCTCCGACCGATGAGGGAGGCGGTCTTGGCGATGTCGTCGTGGAACTGGCGCCGGAGCTCCGCCTTGAGGGCCGGCGGCAGAACCGGCGCCTTGCGCATGGTTCCGGTCCTCAGGCGGCGGAGCCAGTTGGCCGCGCCGAGCGACATCCAGGGCTGCACCGCGGCGCGGAGCGTCCGGTTGGTGAGGAGGCGCTCGAGCATCACGCTGGAGGGCATGCCGCCGACGTTGTGGGGCGTCTCGAGATCGGGCACGAACGCGGGATCCACGCCGAGGAACCGGTAGAGGTCCTGCACGACGGCCAGCGTGTTGCGCTGGAGGTCGTCGAACAGAAAAACGTGGATCTGCTCGCGCGGGAACGCCTCGTAATAGCGCGCGAGCTGCTCGTGGTAGCGTCCGATCCGCATCCAGTGCGAGTCCGCCCGGACCCAGGCCGCGCCCGGCGCCAGATCACGGCCCGGCTCCAACCGGCGCCCGCGATTGCGCAGGAACATCTGATAGTCCGAATACGCCCGATCCACCGGGTCGCGCAACCCACAGATGATGCGCGCGGACGGCATCGTCGCCTTGATCCGCCCGGCGGCCTGCGGACACTCGAGGTACATGGTGGAGGCTTCCCCCACCGCGGCCGCGTCTCCGGCCCCGGCGAAGAGGGCCTGGTACTCCGGGAGCGTCCTGACCGGAAACCGGTGCACCTCTGGGTCTCCCCACAGCACCCGGCCCTCATCGTCCACGCCGTAGGCGAAGAAGTTGGTCTCCTTCACCGGGCTCATGTAGATCGCCGGGTGCTCCGCGAGATACCAGTAGAGCGCGGTCGTCCCGGCCTTGGCGGCGCCGATCACGATGAAGTTGGGCAGTGTCAAGACACCTCCGGTTCCGCGAAGACCCGCACGTTGGTCGGAGAAACATACACCCGACTCCCGCGGGTCAGCTCCATCCCCTCGAAGCGCTCGCGCGGTACGTGGGCCTCGATGGACCCACCCCCGTCCTCGCGGTCCAGCTCCAGTCGCACCACGGGCCCGAAGGCGCGGACGTGGCGGACGACCGCGGCGAGCGACGACGCCCCGGAGGGCGACGGCGCGAGCTGCACGTCGTAGGTGCGCACGTAGGCGATGCCCGCCTGGTCCCGCGCATCCGCCCACTCGGGGGCCTCCAGGTGGTTCGCGCCGATGTTCACCCGTCCCTCGTGGATGCGGCCGTGGAACAGGTTCACGTCGCCGAGGAAGCCGTACACGAACGGGGTCGCCGGACGATCGTAGACTTCCTCCGGCGTGCCGCTCTGCTCGATCTTCCCATCGTTCATGATCACCACCCGGTCGGACACCTCGAGCGCCTCCTCTTGGTCATGCGTGACGAACACGCTGGTGACGTGCACCTCCTCGTGCAGCCGCCGCAGCCAGCGGCGCAGCTCCTTCCGGACCTTCGCGTCCAGTGCCCCGAACGGCTCATCGAGCAGGAGCACCTTCGGCTTGACCGCGAGGGCCCGGGCGAGCGCCACACGCTGGCGCTGGCCGCCGGAAAGCTCCGAGGGGCGGCGCTTGGCCAGCACGTCGAGCTGGACCAGGTGCAGGAGGCCCATGACCGTCTCCCGGATCTCGGCTTCCGACGGACGCACCGCGCGCGGGCGGACGCGCAGCCCGAAGGCCACGTTCTCGAACACGCTCATGTGCCGGAACAGCGCGTAGTGCTGGAACACGAACCCCACGTGGCGCTCGCGCACCGGCTGCGTGGTGGCGTCCTCGCCGTGGAAATGGATCGTGCCGACGTCGGCCGGCTCCAGGCCGGCGATGATGCGTAGTAGCGTGGTCTTGCCCGACCCCGAGGGTCCTAGCAGCGCCACCAGCTCGCCGCCCGGCACGTCGAGGCTCACGTCGTCGAGGGCGACGAAGTCGCCGAACGACTTGCGGAGATGGCGGACCTGGATGCTCATGCGGCGATCCTTTCGGCTGGGGTCGTGTCGTCGGGGCGGTCCGCGGCGGCCCGCCGCTGCTGCCACTCGACCAAGCTCTTGAGTGCGAGGGTGACGAGCGCGAGGAGCGTCAGCACCGAGGCCACCGCGAAGCTGGCCGCGAACGCGTACTCGTTGTAGAGAATCTCGACGTGGAGCGGCAGCGTGTTGGTCTCGCCCCGGATGTGGCCCGAGACGACGGACACCGCGCCGAACTCGCCCATCGCGCGGGCGTTGCAGAGGATCAACCCGTACAGCAGCCCCCACTTGATGTTCGGCAGCGTCACCCGGAAGAAGGTCTGCCAGCCGCCGGCGCCGAGCACGATGGCCGCTTCCTCCTCCTCGGTCCCCTGCTCCTGCATCAGCGGGATCAGCTCGCGCGCCACGAACGGCGCCGTGATGAACGTCGTGGCGAGGACGATGCCGGGCACGGCGAAGATGATCTTGATGTCATGGTCCGCGAGCCACGGGCCGAACCAGCCGTGCGCGCCGACCAGCAGGACGAAGATCATGCCGGAGATGACCGGCGAGACGGCGAACGGCAGGTCGATGAGCGTGATCAACAGGTTCTTGCCGGGAAAGGTGAACTTGCTGATGCACCAGGCCGCGGCCACGCCGAAGACCAGGTTCAGGGGCACCGCGATGGCCGCGACCAGCAGCGTCAGCCGGGCCGCGCTCAGCGCGTCGGGGTCGGTGATCGCCTGCCAGTAGGTCGCGAGCCCCTTGGCGAAGGCCTCGTGAAACACCAGCGCGAGCGGGAGCACCAGCGTGAGCGCGAGGAACACGAGCGCGATGCCGGTCAGGACCCAGCGGACCAGGGGCGGCTCACCGGTGGCCCGGATCACGGCCCGCGGGGCGCTGGTGGCGGGGCGCGAGATGGCGATGGTGGCCATGGCTCAGGCCTCCACCCGGCGGCGAGCCGCCCACTGGAGCAGGTTGATCGCGAGCAGGAGGACGAACGACGCGACAAGCATCACCAGGGCCACCGCCGTGGCACCGGCGTAGTCGTACTGTTCGAGCTTGGTGATGATCAGCAGCGGCACGATCTCGGTCTTCATCGGCATGTTGCCCGAGATGAAGACCACGGAGCCGTACTCGCCGACGGCGCGCGCGAAGGCCAGGGCAAACCCGGTGAGCAGCGCCGGGGCAACCGTGGGGACGATCACCCGATAAAAGGTCTGCCAGCGCCGGGCTCCCAGGCTCGCGGCCGCCTCCTCGACCTCGACTTCAAGGTCGTCGAGCACCGGCTGCACCGTGCGGACCACGAACGGCAGGCCGATGAAGATCAGCGCCACGGTGATGCCGAGCCAGGTGTAGGACACTTTGATCCCCAGCGGCTCGAGGTAGCGGCCCACCCAGCCGTTCCCGGCGTAGAGCGTCGTCAGCGCGATGCCGGCCACCGCCGTGGGGAGGGCGAACGGCAGATCGACCATCGCGTCCACCAGCTTCCGGCCGGGAAACCGGTACCGGACCAGGACCCAGGCCACCAGCAGGCCGAAGACCGTGTTGACGCAGGCGGCGACGAACGAGGCGCCGAAGGTCACGCGGTACGACGCCAACACCCGGGGGTTGGTGACCGTGCTCCAGAACTCCGGCCACGAGAGGTCGGCCGTGCGCGTGAAGACGGTCGCGAGGGGCAGAAGCACGATCAGGCTGAGGTAGGTGCAGGTGATGCCCAGGCTCAAACCGAACCCGGGCAGCACGCTTCGCGAGGTTCGCCGCATCGTCATCCCTTCGTAGGGGTAGACGCGCGCCGGGGCTAGCGCCCCGGCTGGTAGATCTGATCGAACAGCGCGCCGTCGGCGAAGTGGGTGGCGTGCGCCTTCTTCCACCCGCCGAACACCTCGTCCACGGTGACCAGCTGCACCTTGGGGAACTGCGACGCGTACTTGGCCGCCACCGTCGCCGACCGCGGACGGTAGAAGTGCTTCGCCGCGATCTCCTGCCCGGCGTCGGTGTACAGGTACTCGAGATAGGCCTGGGCGACGGCCTTGGTGCCGTGCTTCCCCGCCACCTTGTCCACCACCGCGACGGGCGGCTCGGCGAGGATGCTGAGTGACGGCGCCACGACCTCGAACTTGCCCGGCCCCAGCTCCTTGATTGCCAGCAGCGCCTCGTTCTCCCACGCGATCAGCACGTCGCCGATGCCCCGCTCCACGAACGTGGTCGTGGACCCGCGCGCGCCGGCGTCGAGCACTGGTACGTTCTTGTACAGCTTGCCGACGAATGCCTTCGCGCTGGCCTCGTTGCCGCCGGGTTGCCGCAGCGCCCAGGCCCACGCCGCGAGGTAGTTCCAGCGCGCGCCGCCCGACGTCTTCGGGTTCGGCGTGATCACCGAGACGCCCGGCTTGGCCAGGTCGCCCCAGTCCTTGATGCCTTTCGGGTTCCCCTTGCGCACGAGCAGCACGATCGTCGACGTGTAGGGTGAGCTGTTGTTGGGCAGCCGGCTCTGCCAGTTGGCCGGCAGCATGCCGGCCTTCTCCGCGATCTGGTCGATGTCGTACGCCAGCGCGAGCGTCACCACGTCGGCCTCCAGGCCGTCGATGACCGAGCGGGCCTGCTTGCCCGAGCCTCCGTGCGACTGCCGGACGGTGACCGTCTGGCCCGTCTTCCCCTTCCAGTAGCTCGCGAACTGCTGGTTGAAGTCCTCGTACAGCTCCCGTGTGGGGTCGTAGGAGACGTTGAGCAGGGTCACGGGCTTCCCGCCGCCCTGCGCGGCGGCCGGACCGGCGCCGGCCGCGAGAGCGAGGATGGCGAGCGAGCCGATCAGGGGAATGCGCATGGTGTTCACTGGTCCTCTCATGGGATCAGAAGGAGTGCTGGACGCGGGTGACGACGAGATTCTCGGACTCGCGGTCGTCGCCCGTCGCGGTGCCGCCGTCGAAGGTCGTGTGCTCGTAGTCGAGCACGACCTTGATGGCCTTGGCCAGATACCAGTTCAGGCCCACCGCCCACGCCTTGGCCTTGCTGGGCGTGCTGGCCGGGTTCGCGAACGCCGGGAACGTGGCGTCGTCGATGCTGAGCTCGCTGTACCGCGCCGCGAGCTCGAGGGCACCGAAGGTGCCGGCCGCGGGATCGAAGCCCTTCTTGGGCGTCACGCTCTTCCACGAGTTCTTCTCGCCGGTGAGGAAGAACGAGCCCGTGGTCTGCCACGCCGTGTGCTGGAGCTTGAGATTCTCCACACCCGCGCGCGTCACTTCCTGCCACGAGAGGATGTACTCGCCCTGCAGCCCCAGACGGCCATTGTACCAGTAGGCCTGGGGCGCGAGGCGCTGGCGCGTGCCGTCGGCAAAGACGTTGGTGGCGGGGGTGGTCGTACTGCTCAGGTAGCGGAACCAGGTCTGCTGACCCGGCGTGCGATAGCTCGCGAGCTGCGGCGCCGCCGTGGTGCCGCGCTCGATGCCGGTGCTCCCCGCGACGCCGAAGCCGAGGCCCGCGAGCGAGCCGGTCTTGAAGGGCTGCAGGAAGACCCGCGCGGCGAAGTCCTTCGCATCGCTGACGTCGCCGTCGCCGTTCCCCAGATCGGGGACGCCGTTGAACACCCCGGCGGCGTAAATGAAGGTGCCGGTCCCGATGTCGCCCGAAAGCTGAAGGCCGACGTCGCGGTTGGGCGCGAGGTTGGTGGCCAACGCCCGCTCGGCGAACACGATGTCGCTCGCCGACTGCAGGCGCTCGAGATCCACCGGGGTTTTGAACTTGCCGACCCGCACCGCGAACGCCGGCGAGACCTTTACGTCGCTGTAGGCGTCGAACAGCGACGGTCTGGCCCTGGCCGAAGTCGGGCTGGAGCCGGAACTCGAGATACTTCCCGACGGTGGCCTCGAGGATGGGCCGAGCCCGACGGAGGAAGAACGTGTTGGTGACCGGAAACGCGCTATCGGAGAGAAAGAAGCGCCCATCGGCCTGGACCAGGCCCTTGAGCCGGACGGCGTACTTCCCGTCCGCCGACTTGATGCTGAAGCCGTCCTTGCCGCTGGCCGTCGCGGAGACTTTGTCCTTGGCCGCCGCGGCGGCACTGTCCGCCGCGAGCTCCCGGAGACGCTGGAGGATGCGAACCTGCTGGTCGAGCTCATCCACCTTGGCCTGCAGCGACTGTGGCACGCTGTCCGGGGTGGTCCCCTCCTGTTGCGCCATGGCCTGTGGCACCACCGCCACACTTGCTGAGGCCAGAATGATGCTGCTCATCCAGTACCGAACCGCTCGCATGCGACGATCTCCTTGCTGTCGTAGTGGCGGACTTCCGGCGGTCCGGTCAGTCCCAGGGCGCGGGCGCTTCCGCGCGGTGGACCTGCTAGCGTTTCTGATCTGTAAGTCCAACATCGAAGCGGACTTTCTCACGTCGTTCCAGCTGCACGACCCGGCCGTCGTGAATCACCAGCTCGATCGTCCCGTAGCGGATCGCCCGGAGGGCTTCCCGGAGCTCATGGAGCAGCGCCGGGGGTAGCGGCCGCTGGTCCGGAGGGGCTGGATCTGCGCCCGCAGGGGCCGTGGTGTGAGAGGTCATGAGCCTATATATCCCATCTGGTTGATCGAGTAAATAGGCAATAGATATGCCAGGGATGCTGGCGCGATGGTGTGCAGTTGCTGTCAGCTAATGCTGGCTGGGTGGCTGGCGAGCTCGACTTGGCGGCGGAGCGAGGCGAGGCTGGTGCCATCCAGCACGCGCGCGGTGGCGTCCCGGACTTCCTTCATCGCGAGGTGGACTCCGCAGATCGCCTCGCTGGGGCAATCGGCGCAGGGCACGTAGGCCGTCTGGCTGGCGCACGGGACCGGAGCCAGCGGGCCGTCGAACATCCTGACGATCTGGCCCAGATAGATATCGGCTGGGTCGCGGGCCAGCAGGTACCCCCCGCCCTTCCCTTTCCGGCTCTGCAGGATGCCCTGGTTCTTGAGGCCCAGCAGGATGAGCTCGAGGAACTTGGGGGGGATCTGCTCCTGCCGGGCGAGATCGGCGATGCGCATCGGCTCCTCCCGCCCATGATCAGCCAGGGCAAGAAGTGCCTTGATGGCGTATTTGGCTCTCTTGGATAGCATCGATCACCTTCCCGACAGGGCGCTTGGCGTCAGACCACGTCGAAGTCCAGAAACTCGAATCGCCGCGCCGCGAGGTGCTGACTCACTACCTCGGTCAAAGAGGCGTCGCCGAGCACGCGGACGATGTACTCGAGCGGACTCGGTCGCAACCGGTCGGGGAGCGGAAGTCCGCCTCGCACGCTCCCGCCGAAGCCGGCATACAACCGCGGGGTCCAGCCGGCCGGCCGCGGCAGCTCGAGGCGCGCCACACTGGCCGCCGGCAGTCCAGTCGAGAGTACCGCGTCAAGCGGCGCGCCCAGGTAGTGGAGGCGCACGGTCAGCGCGCCCCGCTCCGGATCCGCGTAGGCCGCCACGCCCGGCCGCTGCGCCCGCCACGCCAGGTGTCCGGGGTCGTGCACTAGCGCCCGGCGCGCTGAGGGAGCCGGCAACGTCGACGGCAAGTGCATCGTCAACGACAGTCTGCCTAGGGAGCGAAACCCCAGCACCCGGACGAATCCCTGAAACGACTTCTCGTTCGCCACCCCCAGGATGACGGTGGGACCCTCGGCTTGCAGCTGCCGGAACAGGGCGCGGCTGGTCGCCACCATCAGTCCGGGCACCTGCGCCGCCGGATCCACCGCGGTGTTCAACGAAAAGTAGGTGCCTCGGAAGGCGACCGGCGAGTCCGCCAGCGGTGGCGTGGGCGCCACCGCGTAGTGCGCGATGAGCGCCCCCGACTCGGCGTACGCGTTGACGTATCGCGCGGGCCCGGCGGGGTTCCGCAGGTATTGCCATTCGACGTCGGGCGCCCATGGACGATCGCGGGGGAAGACTCGCTCCAGCAGCGCCACGATCTCCGGCAGGGCCTCGGCGCTCGCCGCCAGCGGCAGAGAGAGACGGAGGCTCACGCGCCGCGCACCCGGACCCGCCGGAGCACGTCGTCGATCAGGTGGAATCCGTCCCACACCACATCGAACGCGAGCGCCTCGCCGATCGGCACCACCCGATCGAGGCCCCGGGCGCCGGCGGCGGCCGCGAACTCGCGCAGTGTCTCGCCGTCGAGCCCCCAGTGGGTGACCGTCTGGTCGCCCTCGTCCACGAAGTCGAGCACGTCGGCCAACCGCGCGACCGGCACGTGGCGGAACAGGCCACCACCGCACACGTCCTTGTCCAGAGCCGCCCGGTCGCGCACGTGCACGCCCACGAAGCCGCGATGCTCGAGCGACACGCGCACGTCCGCGGAGGCCGCGAGCCCGAACGCGTACGTACGTCGGTGGACGGCGCTGGAGACCGGCGGATCGAACCGCCGCCGGCCGACCTCGGCCTGGAGCGCCGCCTCGAAGTCTCGCGCGGCCGACTCGGCCGCGTCCACCGCACCGACCCAGAACACGACGTGCGGCGACGAGCACGCCATCTGGTCGAACCAGAACAGGTCGTTGAAGAAGCCGCCGGCGACCTTGGCGCGCTCGGCCTCGGTGGCGGACCGGTAGCGGGCCGCGTCGATGGCCGCGAACGAGTACTTGTTGCCGAACACCCGCTCGCTCGCGTGTGGCGGCAGCGGCAGCGGACGGATCGCGCCGACGGCTTCGTCGCCACCCCAGATGACCCGATGCGCGCACCAGGCGGAGAGCGCCGACGTGATGGCGTCGTCATGGCCATAGGTGACGAACCGGTTCGAGCGGCGGAGCTCCTCGTCGTCGCGCGCCACCGCGCGGACCACGCCCAGCAGCGCCTCG
This sequence comes from uncultured Gemmatimonadales bacterium, assembly GCA_963697755.1. Taxonomy (GTDB): domain Bacteria; phylum Gemmatimonadota; class Gemmatimonadetes; order Gemmatimonadales; family GWC2-71-9; genus CAVVWJ01. Next base: position 718,905 of record CAVOPE010000001.1, read on the forward strand.
ACGACGACGCCCCGGTCCTGCGACAGGCGGACGACGCTCGCGTTGCCCGCGAGGTACGCCAGCGCCCATGAGTAGATGAACAGCGTGTCCACGTTGGACGGCGCGAGGTGGAGCACACGCCCGACCGGCACGCGGAGCACGTCCGCTTCCGTCGCGGCGCGGCGGGTGAACTCCTCCGCCAGACGGGCGAGCTGCGCGCGGCGCAGCCAGTACGCCACGGACACGCTGGCGGGATCCTGCCGCAGCACCTGGTCGGCGAGCAGCGCGGCGGACAGCCGGGCGAGCGTGTCGAGCCGCGCTTCGGCGAACGGCTGGCCGCGGAGATCGCGGGTCGCGTCGAGGAAGCCAGCGAAGCCGGCGGCGTCATCGGCCGGGGCCAGCACCTGGACCTGTCCCGCCGCCTCGTGCCAGGGACTCCGGTCGGCCGCCGTGGGGGCCTTTCCGGCGCTCATGCGCGCGCCGTGAAGGTGTCGCTGCAGCCGCGGAGCTCCGCCTTGGGCACCCGTCCCAGGATCTCGAAGCACCGCCCACCCATGCCCGTGCCCTCGGGATCGACTCCGCGGACTACGCCCAGATCCTCGGTCAGCAGCGAGTGACCGGGGTAGCTGGTGGGCAGGCAGCTCAGCACCTGGACCAGCCCCGGCTCGCCGTCCGGCAGCGGCTCGAGGGTGACGGGGTCGCGAATGATGATCTCGGAAAAGATCGGCGCATGCAGGTGGTGGATCGGATTCTCGAAATACACGCCGCCGACCTGCTCGACCATCCCGTAGAAGTTGATGACTTGATCCACGCCGGTGGCGGCCTCAACCCGCTCGCGGAACGCGGCCGGGCTCACGGCCGCCTCCTGCAGCTTCTTCCAGCCACCCGAGTGCACCAGGATGCCGCCGGGCAGACTCAGGCGGCGTCCCGAGCGCTCGAGGGCCTGCACCAGGTACTGCCACACCATGAAGGTGAACCCGAAGACCAGCACGCGCCGGCCGGCGGCCTGCTCGAGGTAGGCGAGGAGCCCGTCCTCGTCGAGGCTCATGTCCTCCCGGAGGGCATAGAACGGCCGGTGGCCGAACTGCGCCATGCCGAGGATGCCGGCGCCCCGTGCCGAGTGGCTGGCGCGGTCGCGCAGGACGCCGGGATGGTCGACGATGACCATCGGCAGCCGGTCCTTGCCCAGAAAGTGCTGGGCCACCTTCACCAGGACGGCCCCCTGAACGGAAGCCGTCTCGGCGTCGAGATACACCCGGCTCGGCTGCTGGCCCGTGGTGCCGCTCGACGTCAGCACCTTGAGGACGTCGGCCTCCGGAACGCTCGAGAGCGTGTGGGTCTTGAACAGGTTGACCGGCAGGAAGGGTACGTCTTCCAGCCGCTCGATCTCGAGGCCGTCCGCGCCGCCGAACACACGGTCCAATACGTTGCGATAGGGCGTGCACCGCTCGGCGTGATGCCGGGTGAGCGTCCGCATCATGGGAAGCAGCCGTTCCCGCTTCTCGCGCTGGCGAAGCCCGTACGGCGGCAGGTCGAGCAGGGCGCGCGCGGGGCTCATCACCGGACCGCCTCGGCGGCCTTGTAATCCTTCTTGCCCGTGGCCGTAAGCGGCAGCTCCGCCATCCGGCGGAGCGCGATGGCGGCGGGCGGCACGGCGAGGAAGCGCGCGAGATGGGCGACCAGCGCGTCGTCCGCCACGGCTTCGTCGGCCGCCACGCAGAGCCGGAGCCGCTCACCCGCCTCCGTCGCGATCGCGCGGACGGGGAATGCCGATTCGACCTCGCGCTCCACGTCCTCCAAGCTCACGCGGCGGCCGAAGAGCTTGGCGAAGCGCTTGAGCCGGCCCACGACCGTGAAGTAGCCCTCCGCGTCGACCGTGCCGAGATCGCCGGTGCGCAGGACGCCCTGCTGCACGTCGCCGAGCGCCAGGTCGGCCGGTGACTCGGCGTAGCCCATCATGACGTTCGGACCCTCGTACACCAGCTCGGCGCCGGCGCCGTCCATCCCCTCGAGCGGCTCGAGGCGGAGTTGGCCGCCGGGAATCGGCCGGCCGATGGAGCCCGCCTTCTCCGACAGGCGCCCGGGCGGAACGTAGCTGATCCTCGCCGTCGCTTCGGTCTGCCCGTACATCACCACCAGCCGCGCGCCGGCCGCGACACACCGGTCGTGGAAGTGGGTGACCAGCTCGCGGCGCAGGGCGCCGCCGGCCTGCGTCAGGGTACGGAGCGACGGGTGGCGGGCCGGGTCGAAACGGAGGCGGCGAAGCGTCTCATACATGTACGGCACGCCGGCGAACGAGGTCGCCCGCTGCTCGTCGACGTCGCGCCAGAACTCGGGGCGCATGAACGAGTGCGGCGTCAGCACGACGGAGCCGCCGGCGAGGAGGTGCGAGTGCAGCACCGACAGGCCGTAGCTGTAGTACATCGGCAGGCTCTGGACCGCGCGCTCCTCGGGGCCGAGCGCCAGGTACTCGGCGATGGCCCGCGCGTTCGCCTCGAGGTTGCGCGCGGTGAGTCGGACGAGCTTTGGGCTTCCGGTCGAGCCCGAGGTGGTGAGCAGGAGGGCCAGGTCCGGGTGGGCGACGGCCTCGCTCGAGGACGCCGGGCGCGCCGCGGTGTAGCCCGGCACCAAGGACCCGCCGGGGGTGTAGCCCTCGGGGATCACGAGCGTATCGGGGGCGAGCAGCAGGGCGGGCCGATAGATCCGCGTCAGTCGCGCCAGCGGCTCGGCCTGCGGCTCCGCCAGGCACACCGGCAGTCGCGCACGCAGGCAGGCGAAGTAGAGCAGCACGGCCTGCAGGTCGGGCCCCGGGGCGAGGAACACCAGCTGGCGTGGGGCCACCGCGGCACGGAGCCGCTCGGCCAGCGCCTCCACACGGACGCCGAGCTCGGTGAAGCTAAGCCGAGCGCCTTCCGCGGGCGCGATCAGCGCCGGCTGGTCACCCCGGTGCGCGAGCACCGCGTCGATCACGACGCCATGCCTCCATCCACGCCGATCACCTGGCCGGTCACATAGCGCGACAGATCGGACCCGAGGAACACCGCGACGCCGGCCACGTCCTCGGGCGTGCCGATCCGGCCCATGCGAATGCTCTGAAGGCGCCGCTCGTACCAGTCGGGCGAGACCCCGCGCACCATGTCGGTGTCGATGAAGCCGGGCGCGATGGCGTTGACGCGGATGCCCTTGGGCGCGAGCTCCTTGGCGCTGGACAGCGTGTACCCCACGACCGCGGCCTTCGAGGCCGAATAGGCGGTCACGCCCTCCATGCCCGCCGTCCCAGCGATGGACGCGAGGTTCACGACGCTGGGCGAGCGCTTCGGGTCCATGACGCGGGTGGCGTACTGGGTCAGCGTCATGAGGGCCACGACGTTCACCTCGAGCAGCTCCCGCATCTGCTCGGTGGAAGTCATCCCGATCAGCCCCTGGCGGAGGATGCCGGCGTTGTTCACCAGTACGTCGAGCCGCCCGTGCTCCTTCCGGACGGAGGTGATCAACTCGCGGGCGAAGGCCGGATCGCTGAGGTCGCCCCGCATGGCGCGGACGGCGCGCCGGCCCGCGGCGAGCTCGAGCGCCAGCGCCTCGACCCCTTCGCTCCGCGCGCACAGCAGGAGGCTGGCCCCTTCGGCCGCGTAGGCGCGCGCGATCGCGGCACCGATGCCGCGGCTCGCGCCGGTGACGAGCGCGACGCGCCCTTCAAGCAGCATCGAAGCTCGCGCCCAGCCGGGTAAGGATCTCGCGGGCCTTGCCCACCGAGCTCATGCCCAGGATGTCGTCGGTGTCGAACATGACGTCGAAGTCCGTCTCGAGCTCCACCACCAGGGCCATGTGCCCCACGGAGTCCCACTCCTTGATGGTATTGTAGGCCAGGTCGTCGGTCACGCGCTCGAGCGGGAGGCCCAGCGCGCGGCTGAAGCACTGGTGGAGCTTATCGGCGTTCATGCGGTGCGTCTCCGTCAGGATCCCGCGATCATCGTACTCGCGGAGGTGAACGAGAAATCGGACAGGAGGCGTTCCAGCCGCGCCTCCGCCACCTCGAGGTTGTTGTAGTGCCGAAACCGCTTCGACCACGGCAGTCCCGTGACCCGTGGCTGCCCGGGGTCGATCTCCCACGGATGCAGGTAGAACATGACGGGCCGCCCCTCGGCATTGCACCGTCGCATCAGCCAGCGGGTCATTCGGTACGGATAGAGGCGAAAATAGCCGCCTCCGCAGCAGGGAATCCGCCGTCCCAGCACTTCGGCCACGCCCATGGGGAGCTCGGTGAGCCCGTCGGTCAGCTCGTACGGGGTCAGGCTGGCGTCCGCGATACCGTAATCCGGATGCAGCCCGACCGGAAACACCGACGAATCGTAGGCCACTCCGCTGTCGCGCAGGATGTCCGCGGCCCAGAGCGTCTTGGGCGTGACCGAGAACGACGGCGCCCGGAAGCCGCGGACCGGCCGGCTGGTCGCCGCAGCCAGGACTTCGAGCGACCGGAGCAGGTCCGCGCGGAACTCGTCCGGCCGCATGAACGTCAGCAGGCGGTGGGCGTAGCCGTGCGACGCGACCTCGTGACCCCGGCCCTCGATCTCCCGGACCAGATCGGGAAACCGCTCCGCCACCCAGCCGAGCACGAAAAACGTGGCCTCGACGCGGTGCGCCCCAAAGATGTCGAGCAGGCGCAGGGTCGCGCGCTCGACTCGGGACTCGCGCGCGTCCCACGTCTCGTAGGGAATCCGCTCACTCAGGTTGTAGACGCAGAACCAGTCCTCCACGTCCACCGACATCACGTTCTTCATGCCCGACCCGTTCTCCAAGCGAAGCGCCACATGCCGCTCACCGCCGGCCACGCCGCTTCCGGCCCGGACCACGGGCACGACGGCGGCGTCCGCCGGCCGGAGCGGCAGCGAACGGCATGCGGGGATATCCGTGCCGGCGCCCCGGGACGGGAGGAGCGCCGTGCGTCCGACGGTGGGTCCGGCAGCGATTACATGTACCCGTCGCGCCGGAGCACCTCGAGACCGCCGCCGCCGGCCTTGTCCTGCGCGCGGCCCGAGCGCTCGGCGATGTTGGCGAACTTGCCGGACTGCAGCTCCAGGATGATCTCGTCCACGTTTCGGGCATCGGACTCGACCGCGTGCGTGCAGGGGTAGCAGCCCAGCGAGCGGAAGCGCTTGCCGTTGCCCTGGTTGTAGTAGAGCGACACGGTGGGGATGTTCTCCCGCTTGATGTACTCCCAGATGTTCAGCTCGGTCCAGTCGAGCAGCGGATGAATCCGGAGGTGCGTACCCGGCGCGAAGTCGGTCTTGTACTGATTCCAGAATTCGGGGGGCTGATCGCCGACGTCCCACTGGGACTGCGCCGTGCGCGGCGAGAAATACCGCTCCTTGGACCGGCTCCCCTCCTCGTCGGCGCGGGCACCCACGATGACGCCCGTGAACGGCTCCGTGTTCCGGTCCACCTCGTAGGCCCGCTTGCTGTGATTCAGCCGGTAGCGGGGCCACTCGCCGCTCAGCGTGTACTTGAGCGCGTCGGTCTTGAGCGCCTTGCAGCAGGCGATCCGGTCCACCGTTCCGTCGGGGAAGGTCCGCTTCTCCTCGAGCGCCTGACGGTTCTGCCCGTAGATCATGGTCAGATTCCACTCGAGCGCCAGCCGGTCCCGGTACTCGATCATCTCCGGGATCTTGTAGGCGGTGTCGATGTGGATCAGCGGGATCGGTACGTGCCCGAAGAACGCCTTGCGGGCCAGCCACAGGAGGACCGTGCTGTCCTTCCCGATAGACCACAGCATGCCGAGGTTCTTGAAGTTGGCGTACGCCTCCCGGAGAATGTGCACGCTCCGGTTCTCGAGCTGGTCGAGATGATCCATGTCGCCTGCGCTCACCGTTGGCCTCCCAGCCGGTCGAGCACCCGATCGACGCATTGCTCCACGCTGAGCGCGCGGGTGTCGAGCGTGAGCTCCGGGTGCTCGGGCACCTCGTAAGGGTCGTCGATGCCCGTGAAGTTGCGAATCTCCCCGCGCCGCGCGCGGGCATACAGTCCTTTGACGTCCCGCCGCTCACACTCGTCGAGCGGCGTCGCCACGAAGATCTCCACGAAGCCGGGGCAGAGTCGCCGGATGAAGTCGCGGGACTCCCGGTAGGGCGAGACGAACGACGCGATGACCGTCACCCCGTGCGCCGCGAGTCGACTCGCCATGTAGCCGGTCCGCTGGAGGTGCTCTTCCCGCTCCGCGCGGGTGAAGCCCGTGTTGGGGAACACCTCCCGCAGCGCGTCCCCGTCGAAGTACTCCACGTCGGTGCCCCGCCCCACCAGCGCCTCGCGCACGCGCACCGCGATCGTGCTCTTGCCGGAGCCCGACAGCCCAGTGAACCATAACACGGGCGCCGGCGCAGAAGATCCGCTCACAGACCGATGACGAAGCTGGGATTGCGGAGGTCGGGCTTGTTGTAGGTCAGCGGCGACGGACGCTCGCCGTCCCGTCCGGACTGGCGGTAGATACAGTCTCCGGCCGCCACGTCCCATTCCATCGTCGGCCCGAGCCGGGGATAGACGTCCGCCCGACCCTCGGCCACCCAGCAGAACTTGAGCGAGCTGCCGGCCTTGACCCGGCGCGCGACCGGGATCGTCTGCAGGTATTCCTCGAGCTCGGCCGACGGGTGGGACAGGCTCTCCACCACGGTGAGCGGCGTCCCCGGCGCGGGCGACGTGGAATAGATCCGCTCCGCGGCCCCGCCTTTCTCCTCCCGCCAGGCGCCCTGCCCCTTGCCGGCCCAGTAGAGCAGCTCGAGCGCCGGCGCCAGGACCACGCCGAACACGGGCTCGCCGTTCTCGATCAAGCCGACGTTCACCGTGAACTCGGCCCGGCGCTTGATGAACTCCTTGGTGCCGTCGAGCGGATCGACGAGCCAGAACCGCCGCCAGCCGCGGCGATCCTCGAAGGAGGCCATCACGTCCTCCTCGGAGACGACCGGCGTAGTCGGATCGAGCCGCTGCAGTCCGTCGACGAGGATGCCGTGGGCCACTTCGTCGGCGAGCGTGACGGGGCTCCGGTCGTCCTTCTCCCGCACCCCGGCGTCGGTCGTGCCGTCGTAGTACGTCATGGTCGCGCGACCGGCCTCGTGGCAGAGGGCGATGACGGCCGACCGCAGCTGGTCCGTTACCATGGGCGGAAGATGATCCCCTTGTCCTGCAGGTGGGCCTTGAGCTGATCCACAGCCTCGGTCACCGCGCCGCCCGGAAGCTGGAGATCGACCGCGAGGTCGGTGGTGATGTTCTCGCCCGCCCAGATGGTCTCGATCCAGTCGGGCTGGACCGCCGTCTTGATGACCTCGAGGTCGTCCTGCGTGAGCTCCGCCGCGGCCACCACGAGGATGATCCCGGCGTCGAGCATGAGGTTGGCCACCTCGGCCAGTCGGCGCATGTGCTCGAGCCGGTTCTCGGGCTTCCGCTCGATGTCGGCGTCGACGCCGTAGAGCACGCTGCCGATGCCGAGGAAGTACACCACCTTGCCGTCCTCGAACAGCTTGCCCTCGAGCGCCTTGGCGACGCCCTTCCGGTCGCTCTCGTGCTCGCCGGTCACCAGGATGAGAGCGGCCTTCTGGTTGTATTTCTCCGCCCGATGCTCGGGCTGGATGATGCTGGGCTCCCACTTGTAATTGCGGAGCAGCACCCGGTCGCGGACCACGGCCTGGCGGTCCGGCAGCGCCTCGCGCACGATGCCGCCGCCGCGGATCTCGTAGTCGTCCACGATCACGAACCGGCTGGTGGCCGGAACGTCGGTGGCGAGGTCGCACGCGATGGCGCGATCGAGCTTGAGGACGCACTCCGCCACGTCGTGCCGCTGGACGGCCGTCCGCTGCTCCGCCGTGTCCAGCGTCGAGGCATCCATGACGCGGAGCACTTCCTCGATGCGGGCGGTCACCCGGGCCGTGCCCAGCTTCAGCAGATACTCCTTGCGCTTGATCATCGGGTCCTTGCCGAGCCAGAACAGGCTGACACGGAGCCGGGTGGTGACCTGCGGCCGGGGCTCGGATTCGAGCGTCGCCACCTCGCCGCGCGTGATGTAGATCTGCTCCTGCAGCGTGAAGCCCACCGCCCAGCCGGCCTCCGCGCGATGCTGGACCGGCCGGTTGAACGCCTCGATGCTCTTGACCCGGCTCTTCTTGCCCGACGGGTAGAAGATGACGGCATCGCCGACCTGCATGGCGCCCGAGTCGATGGTCCCGGTGACGATGCGGCGGTCGTCGCCCTGCTTGGTGAACTTGTAGACGTCCTGGACCGGCATCCGGAAGGGAAGCTCGACCGGCGCCGGCTCGGTGTGGAACCGGTCCAGGGCATCGAGAACGGTGGGGCCGTCGTACCACGGAAGCTGGGCGGACCGATCGGCGATGTTGTCGCCGCCGCGCCCGGACACCGGGATGAATGCCGCCGGCCGGATGCCGACCTGGTCGAGGAACGCGGAGTACTCGCGCACGATCTTGTCGTACACACCGCGGTCCCAGCCGACGAGGTCCATCTTGTTCACCACCACCGCGAGCTGCTTGAGGCCGAGCAGCGAGACCATGTAGCCGTGCCGGCGGGAATTCTCCTGCACCCCTTCCGCCGCGTCGATGACGAGCAGCGCGGCCTCGGCGCGGGCAGCGCCGGTGATCATGTTCTTGAGGAATTCGATGTGGCCCGGCGCGTCCAGGATCAGGTACGGCCGCAGGCTGCTCTTGAAGAACACGCGGGCCGCGTCGATGGTGATGCCCTGGGCCTGCTCGTCCTTGAGGGCGTCGAGCAGGAAGGCGTACTCGAACGGCTTGGAGTTGAGCTCGCACTGCGCCCGCACCTGCTCGAGCTTCCCGTCCGGAAGCGAGTGGGTGTCGGCGAGAAGGCGGCCGATGACCGTGCTCTTGCCGTGATCCACGTGACCGACGATCACGATGTTCATCCGCTGGGAGCCCGGCGGAGCGGCCACGCGCGGTTCGGGAGGTGCGATGGAAGACGACATAGTCGAGTGACTTTCCTCCGTGATCGTCGACGCGCCGGCGAGCCGGCGCAGGTTACGAGGTCTCAGGCGCGCGCCGGCCGCGGGCCACCCGCGCCGAGGCGGCCGGGGCGTTCACGCCGCGGGCGCGAGGCTACGGTGTGAGCGGGTGCTCCGATGACGGCGCTCAGGACGGCGGCGTGAGGCCCAGCGACGGCGCGGCCGAGCAGCTCACTGCTCCTCCGCGGCATAGTCGTACGGGTAGTAGTAGTCGCCTTCCTTGGCGACTTGGCCACCCGGATCGTTGAGCACCGTGCCCACCACGCGCGCGCCGACGTTGGCCAGCTGCTGACAGGCGCGCTGGGCCGCGTTGCGGTCCGTGGTACCGGCCCGCACGACGAGCAGGACGCCGTCGGTGAGTGAGGCGACGATGCCCGCGTCCGCGGTAGCGAGGACCGGGGGCGTGTCCAGCACGATGATGTCGAACTGCTCGCGCAGCTCCTGCAGGAGCACGCGCATGCGGGTTCCGCTCAGCAGGTTCGCCGCGTTCGACGGCAGGGCGCCGCAGGGCAGCACCGAGAGGCCGGCGATGGCCGTGTCGCGAATGGCGGGGAGTGGCGGGCTGCCGGGGGCGGCACCCGTCGTCAACAGCTCCATGAGGCCGGGGGCACGAGGCACGTGGAACATGCCATGAATCCGCGGGCGCCGGATGTCGCAATCGACCAGCAGCACCCGCAGCCCGTCGTAGGCCAGCGTGACCGCGAGGTTGGCCGCCGTGAGCGTCTTCCCCTCGCCCGGCGCGGCGCTGGTGACGACCAGGGTCTTGAGCGCCTCGCCGCCATCCGACCAGATGAGGCTCGTGCGCAGGTTGCGGAAGGCCTCGATGCCGATCGAGAAGGTCTGGTTGCCGGACATGGGCGATCCGGCGTCGGCGCGGCCCGACCGGCGCGGGCCGAGCAGCCCACGGAGCTTGCCGCGGCCGTTGGCCCCGCCGCCGCTGATGCGCGGGATGACCGCCAGTCCGGGCACGTGCAGCACGGACTCGAGATCCTCCGGCCGGCGCACGGACGTGTTGAGCGACTCGAGCAGGTACGCCACCACGAGTCCGATGAGCAGCCCCAGGAACAAGCCGAGCGCGAGCTTGAGAGCGGAGGCGGTCAGCACGGGAGCGTACGGGACGTCGGCGAGGTCGACGACATCGACGTCACCGGCCTCGACCGCCTCGGACATGCGGGCCTGCTGGAAGTCCTTCCGCAAGGCGTCGCCCATCCCGGCGAGCGCATCCACACGACGGCTGAGCCGCATCTCCTCCTCCTCCATCGCGGGGAGGATCTCGATGGAGGCGTTGCTCCGGCGCTTCAGCCCATTGAGCGATGCGACCCGGGCGTCGAGCGTCCGGAGCTGGCTGTTCACCGCGTCCGCCAGCTTCTGCTCGGTGGCGTTCGCCAGGCCGCTGAGCTGGATATAGTCGGGGTTCGTCTTCGATACCCTCCACGGCCCGGTGGTCATCGAGTCCAGCCGGTCCTGATAGGTCAGGAGCTGGTGGTAGATGCCGTTGATGGCCCCGTTCTCGCCCATGGCGGGCGCCGTGCCCAAGGCGCGCAGCGCCTCGGATCGCGTCGACTCGTCGCTCGACTTGAGCTGCTGCGCCAGAGAGCCATACGTCTGCCGGTCGGCCTCGAGCTCGGCGATCCGGGCATCGAGCTGCATCTGCGCGCCCTGCTCCGCGGCCAGTTTGTCGTGGCTGCTCGCCACCTGCTGCCGGCTCCGGAACGAGCTGAGCTCGCCCTGGGCGCGGGCCAGCATGCTGTCCGTCTGGGCGAGCTGGTCGGCGAGGAACTCCCGGCGCCGACGCGAGCGCTCGCGCGCCCACTGGACGTTGAGCGACTGGAACGATTGGACGGTCGCGTTCACGATCTGCTGCGCCGTGGTGGGCGCGGCGGCCGTGTAGCCGATGTCGATGATGTCGGTCTCGGTGCGGCGGCTCACCAGCAGCTGCGCCAGGAGCTGGTCGATGGCCGGCTCGCGCCCGCCGATGCCGAGGGTGGCGGTCTCGATCTGCGGGCGGCTCCGCACGGCGAACTGCACCACGCCCAGATTGATCACCTGCCCGTACGGCGCCGTCACCGTGCGATCGGCCCGGTGGGCCTGCACGTCGTTCGGCCGGAAGGTGAGTACGACCGAGTCGCCGGCCGCGCGAGGATCCACGTGAATCGCCGCCAGCTCGGCCGTCGAGAACTCCGGCGTACGGCTCTGGAGCTGGAGCCCGAGCGTGTCGACCACCGCCCCCGCCACCGTCCGGCTCCGGATCAGCTGCAGGACGGACTCGATCGGGTCGGCCGAATTCTTGACGCCCGGCACTTCCTCGTCGTCGCCCGTCAGCGTCCGGCGCTCGCCGGCGAAACGGAGCAGCGCGGTGGCGTGATAGGTGGGGGGCTCGCGTGAGGCCAGGAACAGACCGATCGTCGCGCCGACGAGCGTCATGGCCAGGATCAGGGGATAGCGCCGCCGGAGCACCGTGAGGATCTGGCGGAACGACACGCTATCGCCAGAGTCGGACGCCTCGATCGGCCTGAGCGGCGGCTCGGCGTGACCCGGCAGCATGCGGTTGTGAGGGACTGAAGGTGACATAGGCTCCCTAGTTGCTGTTACGGCCGTAGCGTTCGATCAGCAGTCCGATCGAGGCGATCGACCCGATCACCGTGAGCGCCGGGAGCAGAAAGTCCTTGAAGAGCGATCTGCGCCGATCAACGATGATCTGGTCACCCGAACGCACCGGCAGCATCCCATCGGTGCGGTTCCGGTCCTCCAGGTTCAGTTTAGACGTTTGCTGCTGTCCACCCGGCGTGAGCCGGACCACCCGGACGCGGTTGCGCGCGCCGTTGGGACCGGTACCGCCCGCCCGGGCCACCGCTTCACCGATCGTCGTTTCGGGACGGAGCGCGAACACCGCCGGGCGCGGAACCTCGCCCGACCACGGCCACGCGAATGAGCGGCTCCATCACGAACTGCGGGTTCTCTTCGAACCCCGAGAGGAATTGCCTCACGTTGGCCTCGGCCGTGGCGAATGGCATGGCCGCCACCTTCACCCCGCGGTAAAGCGGGTGGGTGATAGAGCCATCCGGGGCCACCACGAAGTCACCGCTGAACTCCGGCTTCCGCCACACCACGATCCGTACCGAGTCTCCCGGTGCGAGCATCGACTGCTGCCGTGCGCTGCGCGCGCTCCTGGGCGGCGACCGGCGTCGAGACAGCGAAGGAGACGACCAGCAGGGCGAGGCACGCCAAAGTTCGCATAGACCCCACGTGAGCGATGAAGGTTGAGCCGGGCCAACTTCGGCGAGCCCGGTGGCGTCGCGATTTTCGCCGCAGGAAGCACGATCCATGCCCCACAAAGGTTGGGCGCGGATGGCAGCGTCCGCTGCGATCCGCGCGCGTAAGACAATCTATAATAGGCAGATGGCGAAGGGCACCTCCGGGCCGGCCGGGCGGCCCACCGAGGTTGGTGCGCCACGTCACAAACGGCCAACCGATGCCCCGCGCGATGCCCTACACTACTGTGGCATCGCCAACACAGCTACGCTGGGCGCCCGGGGATTTGAGCCACAGGTCGGCGGTGGAGCCCCTAAAGTGAACGGACCTGCGGGCATGGGGCCCGCCGGTCCGTTCAGGGGAAGGACGACCCAGCTCGAGCCTAGGATCGCCGGCAGGACTTCGCCGGCGTCGAGGCCAGCCGCGAGGCGACGTCTCGGAACGCCTGCTGGTTGGCCGGGTCGGCCATGAAGGTCGTCGTCGTAACGCCAGACCATGAACCCGCAGCCCGCCGGGCCAAGTGTCTGCCCGATGTCCCGAACCAGCTGCGCCGTCATGCGACAGTTCGGGCTGTAGGTGCCCTTCCCGCCCTGGCCCGGCCCGGTGCAATCGTAGACTCCGTCCTTGTCCTGCACGCCGCCGTTCAGGATGTTCATCGCGAACAGGATCGCGTGGCCGTCGCGCCTGGCCATCGCAAGGCCGCTATCCCGGAAGGCCGTCGCGTCGCCGACCCGGCTGGCGTACTGGCTGGCGACGAAGTCGCACACCCGGTAGCTCTTGGTCGGCTCGAAGATGTCGTGGCGATGCTGGACACCCGCCGGCAGTGTCGGGAACAGCTCCTTCACGTAGCCGCACAGCGAGTCCACCCGGGCCTTCGTCATGGTACCCGCGGGGCCCCAGGTATTGCCGTCGCCGCTGCCGGAGACGTTCGGCTCGTCCATCACCACGTTGCCGATGATGGTCCCGTCCGCCACCGCGCCGGCCACGGCCGACTGGATGGCGGGCTGGTTGAACGAGTCCATCTTCGCGTCCCACTTCGAGCGGTCGAATACGCCGAAGGTGAGATAGTTGTCGTGCGCCCCGCCGGTCATCGCCAGCAGGAGCTTCGTCTTGGTGGCGCGCGCCTCGCTGATCTTGGAGACGATGTTGCTCGCGGTCACGCTCGTGACCGTGAGCGTGAACATGCCGGCATTGGGCTTGAGCGACGAACCATCCCACGCGGCGAACGGGCCGAACGGAATCCCGCCGCCGGTCGTCGAGGGCGCGGTGGAGGCCGGCGCCGTGGGCACGGTCAGAGTGACGACCGCGGTATCGGCGATACCGCTCGAGACGGCGATCACCTTGAACGAGCCGGCCGTCTGGCCCGCGGTATACAGACCGTTCGACCCGATGGTGCCGCCGGTTGCGCTGAAGGCGACCCGTACGGCCACGCTGTCGCCGGTTGATGTCCGTCCAAAAGCTGCAAACTGTTTCTCCGCGCCGGTGCCGAGCGTCGCGTTGCCGGGCTTGAGAACGACCGCGGTGAGGGTGGGCTCAGCGGGGGGCGCCGGTGGCTCAGATGTGGCCGGGGGAGCCTCCGCAGGCCACAACCGTCACTCCGACGGTGTCCGCGAGAGTCCCGGCGACGTTGGTCGCGATGACCTGGTAGGTGCCACCGATCGAATCGGCGGTGAAGACACCGGCCGGGTCGATCTGACCCCCGGTCGCGGCCCAGGATACGCCGACCGTGGTCGTGGAACCGTCCTTGCGGTAGGCGGTCGCGGTGAAGGTCCGCGCCGCGCCAGCGTTGACAGTGGTAGAGTCGGGCGACACCGCGATTCGGGTCACCCCCTTCTTCTGCGAGACGACGGTGACCGTGGACGTATCGGAACTCCCACCCCGTCCGCGCGCGGTCACCTTGAACGTCCCCTCGACGGCGGAGGAGAAGGTGCCGTCCGCTTCGATGAGGCCCCCCGTCGTCGCCCATACGCTGGGCAACGGGATGCGATCGCCGTGAATAGTCCGCGCTTGGCGGCGGAACTGGACTCGCTGATGGGTTTCGATGGTGACGGCCTGCGGGGAGATCTGCACTGCACTGACTGTACGCGGGGGACCGGATGACCCGGCGTCCGGGGCGGTAGCGTCCCCATTGCAAGCGGCGAGGAGCGCGATGGTGGCAAGCACAATGAAGTGTTGCGAGACGGCCAACCGGCGCGCAAGCTTGAACGTGTACGTCATGCCCGGCCTTTCATCACCGTGCCGTTACACCCAACCGTGCCCCAACCGCCACCACCGCCCTTGGGCTTCACAGTACTTTACGGCAGAATTGCCGCCGCATCAATGCGCATTAAGTTTGACAACATATTCTCTGCCTAACTTGAGCTCGTACTTGTAATCGCATGTTGCATTAACGTTTATGAGATACATCATTTTTGCGATTGTAACAAGATTTCGTCAACATTATTGACGGTGACGTGTTTCGATCAGCTCTCGGCAGCCGCCTCGCCTGCATCCCTCAGCGGGGACTCCGACGCTGGTTCCAGCCGCCCCCTGCGCGGTATAGTTTTCGCCCCGTGCGGCCGGCCCGCGGCCTCGGCTTCCACGCACTCGGTCGGGCCGCCCCCAGGCATCGGTTCCCACCCTGACGACACGGATTACGCGTGCCCCTCCGCCAACGGCCCACCGCAGGGATCCCGGCGTGAACATCACGTACATCGTCACCCGAGCGCATCCGATCGGCGGCGTGCAGATCCATGTGCGCGATCTCGCCGTCAGTCTCCACGCCCAGGGTCATCGCTGCACGGTGGTCACGGGCGGCACGGGACTGTTCGTGGACATGCTCCGCGCCGAGCGGATACCGACTATCCTCCTGCGCCACCTGATCGTGCCGATCCATCCCGTCCATGACGCGCTCGCCCTGGGCGAGATCCGCACGGTCCTCAAGGACCTGCGCCCGGACCTGGTGGCGGCCCATTCGTCGAAGGCCGGCATCTTGTCGCGCATAGCCGGCCGCATGCTGGGAATTCCCGTGATTCTGACCGCGCACGGCTGGAATTTCACGCCTGGCATCGCCGCGGCGTCGGCGATGATGTACCGACAGATCGAGCGGCTGGCCGGCCCGCTCTCGAGCAAGATCATCACGGTCTCCGAGTACGACCGGCAGCTCGCGCTGCAGGCAGGCATCGTGCGCGAGGAGAAGCTCGTGACGGTGTACAACGGCATGGCGGACGTCGGGCCACAGCTGCGTGCGCGCCCCGGGCAGTCACCGGTCCGGCTGGTGATGGTCGCGCGCTTCGGCGCTCAGAAAGACCATCCCACGCTGCTGCGTGCGCTGGCCGGATTGCTCGACCAGCCGTGGGAGATCGATCTGATCGGCGACGGCGAGCACATGGCCCAGACCCAGGTGCTGGCCGGTGAGCTCGGGCTCGCCAATCGGATCAACTTCCTGGGCCAACGGCGCGACGTGGACGAGCTCCTCGCGCGCGCGCAGGTGAGCATCCTGGCGACCAATTGGGAGGGGTTCCCGCTGAGCATTCTGGAGGCGATGCGGGCGGGGCTGCCGGTCGTGGCGACCGAGGTGGCGGGAATCGGCGAGTCGGTAGAGGACGGCGAGACCGGCTACCTGGTGCCTCGAGGCGACGTCGAGGTCCTGCGGGACCGGATCCGGCGACTGCTAACGGATGCAGCGCTGCGGACCAGGATGGGTGGGAGCGGCCGGACCCGGTTCGAGCAGCACTTCACCTTGCCACGCTTCGTGCAGAACACGCTGGCGGTCTACCAGGAGGTCGCGGGCCACCGGCCGCCCGCCCAACCGGCGGGGCTCCGGCTGAGCGGCATGGCCGGCTAGCGGCTCAGATCTCCCAGTTCGACAGGACGATGCCGCGACGGGCCTGGGTCTGAGGGAAGTCCCGTAGCACCATCCGCAGGTCGGTCCAGTGCACCCGGTAGCCCGCGCCGATCAGGCTGAGGTAGGCGTCGGCGTATTCGGTCTGACACCGGATGGCGATCCGTCCCACCCGCTCCACGGCGGCCGTCCCGTGCAGCGCGTCGAGCAGCCGCTCGAACCCGCCGAGATTTCTCGCGACCAGCTTGAGGATCCGCACCTCGTCCTTCGCCCGCCCGGCGGCGAGCGGCGTCGAGTGCCAGAGCGCGAAGCCAAGCAGCTCTCCGGCGTCGTGGAGCAGCGTGGTATCGCCGATCCCGAGGTCGCGGGTGAGCGTGATCTCACGGGTGAAGTCGACGCCCGGTGCCAGGTCGTCCGTCAGGAGCCGGCACTCCTCGATCCGTTGCGCGAGCTGGTGGCCCGCCGCCGACAGCAACTCCGGCGGTCCGGCGATGCGCCGCGGGACGTCGTGCACCAGCGTGACCGTCAACGGGCCCGGCACCAAACCGATGCGGCTGTAGAATCCGATGTTCTCCACCGTGCGCGGCATCGTCTCCAGCCCGATGGTGCGGGCACCCTGCCCCTTCAGCCAGTCGATGCCGAGCCGCACCATGGTCGAGCCGAGTCCTTCGCCCTGGCGATCGGGCCGGACGGCCAGCGGTCCCATCCAGCCTTCCACCCCCGACTGATGCAGCATGTTGAAAGCGACCAGCTGTCCGTCGGCGTCGCGCCAGATCATGGCGCCGTTGCCCGCGTCCTCGAGCGCGTAGCGCCAGACCAGGGTGTTCAGGTGCGGAACCCGGACGCCCACCAGGCCGTCCCGGCTGTAGCGGTCGGTGAAGGCGTCGGCGAAGACGCGGTTGAGCGGCTCGATGTCGCGGAGCGTCGGCCGGTCGGGACCGCGGAGGCTGCGGTCAGGCCGCCACATCGTGTCCTCCGAGCGGCTCGTCGCGAACCGTGGCGACGCCGCGGGCGACGTCGAACCCCACCCGGATGACCCGGTCGAATCCCTCGCGCACCGAGTCCACGTGGGTGATCAGGATGACCTGCGGGAATCGGTCCGCGAGGCTCCGAAGCAGGTCCACCACGGCCGCCCGCCGCTCGTCGTCGAGCGACCCGAAGATCTCGTCCAGGATCAGGAGCGAGAGCGGCTGACCGGCGCGCTCGGCGATCATCTGGCTGATGGCCAGGCGCAGCGCGAGGTTGGCGACGTCCTCCTCGCCGCCGGAGATGACCGCCTTCGGATCGCCGTCGTCGAGCAGCGTGGCGCCGTAGTCCTCATCCAGCTCCAGGTCGGTGTAGCGGCCGTTGGTGAGGTCGCGGAGGAAGCCGGAGGCCAGCTCGGAGAGATCCGGACGCAGCGTGGCGTTCAGCTCGGTGCGCAGGTCGGTCAGCGCGCGGTCCAGCTCCTGATGGAGCGCCAGGTCGGCGCCCACCGCTTCCGCTTCGCGCTCCCGCTCGATCCGCTCCGCCCGCCGCCGCGCAGCCGCCTGCACCGCTTCGGCCGCGGCCGCCGCCTCTCCGCGCGCGCGGACCAGCGCCAGCTCCGCCTCGCGCCGGGCGCGATCGGCGGCGACCTCATCGGCCCGAGCGTCCCGATACGCCTGCTCCGTGTAGCCGAGGCGCTCGACCCGGTCCAGCAGCTCCTGGCGGCGTGCGGTGGCGGCGGTGCGGTCGGCGGCGGCAGCCTCGAGCTCGGTCCCGACCGTCGCTGCCCGGTCCGCGACGACGCTCAGTCGTTCCGCCTGGAGCGCGAGCGGGTCGAGCGCACGGATCTCGGCGGCCACGGCCTCGTGCCGGCGCGGGTCGTAGGCGTCCACGCCGCGGGCCAGAGACCCCTCGAGCTCGCCGACCCGGTGGCGGAGCCGCGCGTGTTCGGCCTCGAGATTCACGCTGTCCTGCGCGAGCGCGTTGAGGCGGCCCTGTTCGGCGCTGGCGTCCGCGAGCTCCCGCTCCAGCGCGAGGCGCCGGCGGTCGATCTCATCCAGCTCCCGGGGCTCGGGCTGAAGCTGCTCGATGCGCTGCTTGTAGAAGTTGCCGTTGGAGACCACATCCTCCATCTGCCGGTCCAGCAGGCCGAGCACCTTGTCGTACTCCGCGCCCAGGGGACGCGCGCAGGTGGGGCAGTCCCCGTCCGGTCCCGCCCGCACGATGCGCTGGCGCTGCTCCTTGAGCTCCTGGTACTGATCCAGCAGGCCCTGACGCTTGGTCTTGGCGTCCTGCGCGTCGCGCACCCAGGTGGTCCGCAGCAGCTCGCTGTCCAGCGCGTTGGCGGTGAGGGTGGCCCTCAGGTCGTTGACCCGGTCACGCACCGCCTCGAGCTGCGCGGAGGTCGGCTGTCGCGTCACGCGCTCCTCCACCGATATCAGGTGCCGGCGTACCTCCTCGAGCTGCGCCAGCATGCCGCTTCGCTCGGCGTGCGACTCGGCCAGCCGCTCGAGCAGGGCGAGCTCCTCGCGGCGGGCGGCCAGCGGGGCGAGCCGCCGCGCCACCTCCTCGAGCTTCCGGGCCGCGGCCGCGGCTTCGGTGGCCTGCCCCTCGAGCCGCTCCACGCGCTCCGCGGCGGCGACGACCTGATGGTCCGCGACGCGGAGCTCGCTCTCGAGCACCAGCGCGGCCTCGCGGAGACGCTGGAGCTCCTCCCAGCGGGGACGGACTTCGGCCAGCCGTCGCTCGGCGGCCCCCGCGGCCGCGATTGCCGCCGCCTCGCCGGCGCTGGCGGCCGCCACCCGGTCCCGGGCGTGCGCCTCCGCCGCCTCGAGCTCGGCGAGATCCCCGAGCCCACTGCGGAGCGCTTCGTGCCGAGCCCGCAGAGCGGCGCGGCGATCCTTGAGTCGGTCCTGCGCCGCGCGGATTCGCTCGTAGCCGAGGACGCGCGAGAGGAACTGCGCCCGCTCCGGCGCCGACATCGCCGCCATTACGGCCAGCTCTTTCTGGCCCGTGAAGTAGGTGTTGAAGAACTCATCCCGCGTCATCCCCAGGAGCCGCGTGACCCGCTCGGTCACGGCGCCGATGGAGTTGGCGATCGGTGAGGGATCGCCGTCCTGGTACAGCTCGGCGCCGTTCAACGTGCGCACGACGCGGTAATGATGCGGGCCGAGGCTGAACTCCAGCTCGACCTCGACGCGGGAACGGGCGGGCGCGCCGCGGCGGCGGATGGTATCCCGGTTGCCACGCGCGGCGGGCATGCCGTACATCGCCCAGGCGATCGCCTCGAGGATGGTCGTCTTGCCCGCGCCGTTGGGGCCGATGATTCCGGTGAGGCCGGCCCCGAGCTCGAGGTCAGTCGCCTCGTGCTGGCGGAAATTGAGCAGGCGGAGCCGATTGATCTGCATCAGGTGCCGGCCAGATCGCGCTCGACACTGTCCATCAGCGCGTCGCCCAGACGCACGAACGCCTCGCGGTCGAGCTCCGCGGGGAGCGGGCGGCGCTCGAGGAAGCCGTGCACCAGCTCGGGCAGCGTCTGGCGCCGCCCCGGCGAGCCGACACCGACGGCCCGGTGGATCTCGGGCCGGCGCAGATCGAGATGGAAATGCAATGCCGCGGACTTGAGCGCGCGGATGGCGGGATGGTCGAGCTCGCGCGCGACGTGACGCGGAATGTTCTGCACCCGGAGCCGAACGATCTTGTCGGTGACGCCTCCGGGAATCGCCGCCACCCGCTCGGCGATCAATGCGTTCACCGCGGCGGCGGACAAACCATCCGCCTCCGCGGGCTCCAGGTCCAGGATCTGTCGCGCCGGCGGAAGGGCGCGACGCTCCGCGGTGCCGCGGTCGAGATCGGCGAGGAGCCAGCCTTTCCCGGTCAATCCATGGTCCGACTCGTCCACGAGCTCGCCCCAGAGGTTGGGGCTCACGTACTCGAGCGAGCCCGCATACCAGACCCGCGGCGCGACCCGGTGCTGCACGTGGTAGTGCCCGAGCGCGACGTAGCTCCACTCGGGCCCGGTCACCTCCCGCATGCCGAGCAGCGCCCCGCCGTACTCGACCCCGGTCCGATCGAAGGGGAAGACGCCTTCCACCTCCCCGTGCAGCACCATCACCTGATAGCCCTCGGCGCCCTCGGGCTGGAGCACGGGGCGAGTCCCGCCGATCAGCGCCTGATGTGGCACCGCGAGAACGGACAGATCGAGGGCGGGGTACACGAACCGGCGCGGCTCGTCCGCGGCGACGTCCACCCCGAGCTCTTCGAACAGGCGGAGGATCGTGCCGGTCTCGGTGGATCGCGGGGTATCGTGATTGCCCGCGATGAGAACGACCGGTGCGTCCGGCAGCGCCTCGCGGAGGCGCTGAAACTGGCGGAAGGCGAAGACGATCGCCGCGTTGGTCGGCCGGACGGAATGGAAGAGATCACCGGCGATGACGATCGCCTCCGGACGCGCCTCAATCACCCCGTCGATCGCGAGCCGGAACGCCTGGGCGGCGTCCGCTTCCCGCTGATTGATCCCGGCGGGGGTCTGCCGGTGATACTGCCGGATGCCGAGGTGAGGGTCGGCGATATGCGCGATTTTCACCCGTGAAATGTCTCGCCTCCCCGGGATTAAGCAAGGGCGGAAATGCCGTCTAAACGGCCGGTGCTGAAAGGAGTTAGGCGCAATGTGACCCCACCTCCCGACGCCGGTCCCCAGCATGCTATTCTCATGGACATGACCTCCGAGGACATGACCGCGGACCAGATGGTGCACGAGCGGGTCGGCCGACTCCCGGTCGTGACCCGGGACGCGCCGGCGAGGGTGGTGGGGATGATCAGCCGAAGCGACCTGCTCAGCGCGCACGAGCCGCGGCTCGCGGCCACCTGGCAGGCGGAACGGACGTTCGACGTGCGGCGGATGTGGACGGCATCACCCTCTGACGGAGGGCCGGCGGATCAGAAGCCGTAGCCGTCGTCGGCGCGCTTGACGGCGGGCACCCCGCGCCGCGCCGCCGCGACCTCGCCGTTCACGCGCCGGCCCAGGCAGGCGGCGAAGAACGCGAGCGCGTCGGCGGGGTGCTCGCGGCGTGTAGCGCCGAGGGCCCGCCGGACGTCCTCCTCCCGCCGTCCTTCGATGAGCGCGCGCACGGCATCGGTGCTGACCCGCCGATCGAGCCGGCGAAGCTGTCGCGCGACGGCCTCGCCGAAGGGGAGCTCGGTCGCCGGGGGAAAGCGCTCGACGCCCTCGCGGCTGTTGAGCACGGCCGGCCGCGGAAAGCGGACGAAGATCGGCTGGGTGAAGTGCGGGTGCCGCACCATGAGCTCGCCCTTGGGGAGGGTGGCGAGCTTGATCTTGGTGGCCGGCGACAGCGTGGCGTAGCCGGGGGTCGAGAGCTCGTCCATGTCCATCCGGCCGTACACGCCGGTACCGGCATTTCCCACCACTCGCCGCTGCACCTGGGAGCGGAACTGCTGGGCCGAGAACAGCACGAGCCCGAGGTAGCGGCCGCGCTCGGAGAGATCGAGCAGCATCTTCCGCACATAGGTGTCCGCCCCGTCCGCCGGCGCGTACTTGTTGAGCTCGTCGACGAACACCACGACGTGGTCCACGCCGAGGTCACGGCGCTCGAGGCCTTCGCGCAACTTGGACACGATGCGGGCGAAGACCAGGTCCTGCGCGAGCGGGTCGAGCCCGGCCACGTCGACCACGTGCACGCTGCGATCGGCGAAGGCGCCCCAGGGGAGATCGTGCGCGGCGCCGTCGTCGGTCACCAGGCCCTTCGAGCGCGTCGAGATGTTGCTCAGCCGGTTGCGTATCTTCCGGATGGTCGCGAGGTGATGGGTCCGCCATACCTCGCCGCCCTTCCCGAGCACCTCCATGAAGTCGAAGATCGCGCGGAAGAACTCCTCCAGGTCCGCGAAGCTCTGCACCTGAAACGGCTTGCCGCGCAGCATCTCGTCCTGGTACTCCCGGCCGACCACGCGCTCGGCGAGGAAATCGATGAAGGCGTCGGCCTTGGCGTCCACGTCGTCGCGGTTGAGCACGACCTCCGCGTAGTCGAGCACCTCGCGGAGGCCCCAGACCAGCGGGTGCGTGTTCGCCGCGAGCGCATCGTGGGTGCGCAGGGTGTTCAGGTTGACCCCATCCGCCTTGAACGGAGCGTAGTAGTGCACGTCAGCGAACGGCTCGGGCCGGAGGCCGAGGCGGGCGTACTGCCGGCGGTCCTCCGCGCTCAACCCGGCCGGCTGATCGAGGAAGCAGAGGTCGGAGCCCTTCACGTTGAAGCACAGCGCCGCGACACTGCCCTTGTGAGCGGGAAAGGTCTGGAAGATGCTGCCGAGCAGGAACTCGACCGCGCTGGTCTTGGTCGCCAGGCCGGAGACGCCGGTGATGTTGAGGTGCGCCGCCTCGGGTCCGAGCAGAAAATCGCAATCCAGATAGACCGGAGACTCGAGGCCGCCGGCCGCGTACAGACCGACCGGGATGCCGGTCGGCCGCTCGCCGCCGGTGTAGGCGTCCATGCGAAGGGCGAGCCGCACGTCCGCGTCGGTCGCGAGGCGGACGGGTCCGAGCGGGACGGGCTGCAGCGGCTCCTCGGGCAGCTGGCGGAGCACGGCGGCGGTGAACAGCCGGATCTCCGCGCGTTGGCTCGGCTCGAGCCCCGCGGCGACCGGATCGCCGTCGGCGCCGATGACGGCGTGCATCGGGCTCATCAGATCGGAGTAGGCGAAGCCGTCGGTCACCACGCCGAACACCACGCGCTCCCCTTCCTCGACCCGGACGATGGCGCCGATACCGATCGGCGTGTCCCGGGCGGTCCAGAAATGGAATTGATGCGGGGTGGACGGCTTGAGCTCGGTGGCGACGACGCGGCCGAGCGGCGCGATGTTGTCGGTCATGTCACCAAATGTGGCGCGCCGGGCCGCGATCGTGTAGGCCCGGCTCGGATTCCGGTGCAGGTGGGTCAGCGAAGCGAAACGGCGCCGGCCCGCAGGTAGCTCTCCACCGAGTGAACGCCGTACAGCAGCCGGTCCCAGCGGTGGTCCGGCGTGCTGAGCGGCGCGCGTTCCGCGAGCAATCGGCGGCTGATCGAATCGGCCACCTCGGTCGTGCCGTTGTCGGGGGCGACTTGGACGCGCACCAGCCCGTGGAATACATCCTTCCCTTCCCACGGCCAAAGGCGAAGGGCCCACTCGCGGACGGGCGTCAGACTGCGGGTCTCGGGCGCGTAGATCGTCGAGCGCCGACCCTGCGGGAGGCGGAGAAAGCGGTCGAGGTCGGGTCCGTCGAATGGCAGGGTAGCATGGCTCTTGGACACGCCCAGCATCCGCGGATCAGCGGCCCAGACCGGGCTCTCGGTAAGGGTCCCGTCGACGACCAGCCACTCCGGCGACTGCCGCCGGTAGCGCTCGCCCAGCTCGAGCTCCAGCTCGCCGCGGGCGCGATCGAGCGCCCGCGCAGCATTGGCGAGATCGCGGACCGGATGGGGCGACTCGTCCACCGGCAGGGCAACGGTGCGCAGGCCATCGACCAGGTTCCCGGCGGCGGCGATGGCCTCCGGTCGCGCGATGAGGAGCACCGCCCGCGCCTCGAGCACCGTGGTGAGCCGGCGATCGCGGCGCTCACGCACCGCGGCGGCGATCTCGCCGACCACGATGGGCGCCGAGCCCGCGTAGGCGACGAGCTCCGAGCGTTGGACCCCGTCGAGAAACGCGAGAGTGCCCGGCCACGCCTCGGGCGGCCCGGGATCATGCCAGGCGAGCTCGGGCGATTCCACCAGCCGCGCCGGCCGGATGCAGGCCTCCTCCCTGCGGCCGCCACTGGCTTCCGGGACGACCGAAGCGACGGTAAGCCCCCTCACGGCGAGGGCCCGGCGCAGTTGGGACAAATTGACCAGTGGCATGGGCTGAACGTACCCTTATAGGAGACTCCAGAGAGCCGTACTCCGAGATCCGACTGGAGGACGCGTGAACCCAGACCAGACGCGGCCGGTCACCGAGCGGACCGCCGCGCCGACCATGATCTCGCCGGACCGCGTGGCCGAGCTGCTCTCCACGTTTCAGGCGCTGCGGGAGCGTGGACGCACCCTGTTGGCCAGCCTGCGCGCGTCCGTCTTCGAGATGCAGGCGCAGCGGCAGCGGTTACGCCAGGATGGCGCCGCCAACGGCCATCCCCACGAACCGGCCGACCAGGCCACGCGGCGGCTGCGCGAGGAGTTCGGCATGACCCGGCGCGAAGTGGACGTCGCGCTGCTGCTCGCGCAGGGCAGCTCGAACACTGCGGTCGCCTACCGGCTGGGCATCAGCCCGCATACCGCGCGGCATCACACCCAGCGTGTGCTCGACAAGCTCGGCGTGCACTCGCGAGCCGCCGCCGGCGCCCGTCTCCGCGGCTGAGCGCGTGGCCGGAACGGTCCGGCCCCCATTCTCCTCGCGGACTGGAAGCACCGAGGGCACGCTGACGCTGCCACCCGTCGCGTGCCCTCACGCCTGCCTACCTGCCTGCTCTCTCGCCCGGCCTGCTTGCCGACTCACATCTCATCCTCGAATGCCGTAAACGGCGGCACGTTCGAGAGCCAGAAGCCGGCCAGCCCGCCCTGCTGGTCCACTTCCACATAGAAGTTGTCCGCGACCCGGACGACCTCCACCGGACGCCGGGGACCGATCCGGAGATGGAACACGCTCTCGGTCGAGTTGGTCTCGACCGACAACGTCGTATCCACCTCGACCGAGGCGACGCCGGGGCGGGACGGCCGGGACGGCAGCACGACCCGGCCGTCGGTCAGCCGCTCGGGCACCTGCAGCGTCCCGCTGGTCGTGACCTCGGGCCACACCACGACGTCGAGCCCGCAGATGACGCCGTTGTTCACGTCCAGCACCGCGACCGACCCTTCATCGTCGGTCAATTCCACGGTGCCGGTGAGCCCCCCGCTCTTGCGGTTGCCCTTGAACGAGCCCGAGAGGATGTCGGTCTCGGGATCCCACCGCCAGCCGATCGACGGAAGGTTGCCGGTCAGCGGCTCGACCCGCGCGTCGACGTTCACGCTCGTCTCAGGCGGCACGCGCAGACGCGAGCCGATGGATCAATCCGACAATCTTGTCCAAGGCTCTCTCCAGTTCCGTGTCCGACACCGCGTAGCTCAGGCGCACCCAGCGATCGTCCGCGAACGCGCCACCCGGCACGAGCGCCACGCCCTCCTGCTTCATGAGCTGCTCGCAGAAGGTGGAGCCGGTCAGCGGATCCCGCTCGCGGATGCCATCCACTCGGAAGAAGAAATAGAACGCACCGTGGGGTTCGACGAACTCGATTCCCGGCGCCTCTCGCCGGAACCGCTCGACCAGCAGGTCGCGCCGACGCCGGAACGCGGCCACCATCCGGGTCACCTCGGCGTCGACCTTCTCGTCCGTAAACGCCGCGGCCGCCGCCCACATGGCCGGCTGATTGGCGCCGGTGGTGGTATGCGACTGCAACGCGGCCATCGCCTTGGTGAGATGCGGGGGCGCGAGCGCGGCGCCGATCCGCCAGCCGGTCATCGCGTAGGCCTTGCTCGCTCCGTAGATGACCACCGTGCGCTCGAGCAGATCATCGGGCAGGTCGAGCAGTGACGGCGCGGGCCCCGGACCGTAGTTGATGCGGCGATAGATCTCGTCCGAGATGATCCAGACGTCGTTCGCCTTGGCCCATTCGGCGATCGAGCGCAGCTCCGCGAGCGTATACACCGCGCCGGTGGGATTGCAGGGCGAGCACAGGATGAGGCCCCGGGTGAGCTTGTTGCTCGCCTTGTCCAGGTCCTTCGCGCTCACCTTGAGTCCCCAGTCGAGCGCGCCCGGCACCAGCACGGGCTCGGCCCGGCTCAGGTGAACGATCTGGGGATAGGACACCCACGCCGGCGCCGGGATCAGCACGCGGTCCTTGGGCCCGAAGAGCGTGAAGCACGCGTTGAAGATGGACTGCTTGGAACCCGAGCTCACGACGATCTGATCGGGGTCGATGGGCCGGCCCCCGGACATGCGGCTCATGTTCTCCGCGATCGCCTTGCGCAGCTCCGGGATGCCCACGTTCGGCGGGTAGCGCGTCAGGCCTTTCTGCACGGCCTGCGTCCCGGCCAGCGCCGCCCCAGCCGGCGTGTCGAAATCCGGCTCGCCCACGCCGAGGTCGAGCACGTCTTCACCGGCGGCCTTCCGGCGCTTCGCCTCGTTGCTGATGGCGACGGTCTCGGAGGCCTTGAGGTGCTGTACGTTGAGGGAAAGCGGGTCGGGCATGCGCAAGCGTCCGGATCAAGGGTCGCAGCGAAAGTCGGGGGAAAAGTCAGGCCCCGGCAGGAGGATGTCAACCGGTCGCGCGAGCACGCCGCGCGGCGTTGCCCGCACCGCGGTGCGGTCTTACCTTGGCGGGGCCGCAACCATCCCAACCCGAGGCCGCCGTGGCGGATCTGGAAGTGCTTCACCTGACGTCGCCGATCGCCGCTGCGCTGGCGCGCCTGGGGTGGCGCGCGGAGAGCCCGCTCATGCACGACGCCGCCCCGACCGCCGCCCGCGGCCACAACCTCGCGCTGCTGCTGCCACCCTCCCCGGTCGCCGCGACTCCCGCGCTCGCCGGTATGCTGAGCAGACTGGGCGAAGGTCGCGCCGGCCTGGTGCTCGCCCCCGCGGGACAGCTGGACGAATGGGGACGCGTCGTTCACAACCTCTCGCGGGAAGCCGGCCTTCGGGTGCAAGTGGCGCACGGGACCTCACGGGCCACGCGACGGTTGCGGGACGACGCCGTCGACCTCCTCATCACTACGCCCGAGACGGCCCAGGCGCTGCAGCGGCGCTCGGCACTCCACGCCGAAGCGCTGGCGGTCGTCCTGCTCGCGTGGCCCGAGAGCTGGGACGACGCCGACGCCGTCGCTCCGCTGATGCAGGATCTGAGCAAGGACGCGCAGCGCATCGTGCTGTCCTCCGCCCCCGAGCAGGCCGCGGCGCTGGTCGAGCGGTACGCGCGGCGCGCGCTCACGCTCGGCGGGTCGGCGCTGGAGGGGGAGACGTCGGGGCCGGTGCGGACGGTCGGGGTGGCCTGGGGACGACGGGTGGCCGCGCTCTCCGACCTGGTCGAGCTGCTCGACCCGACGTCGCTGGTGATCTGGACCGCCGATCGCAGCGCCCACGACGCGATCACCGCCGCGACGGCGCTGCAGGAGCCCGAGGGTCGGGTGGTGACCGGCGAGGCTCCGCCGGCGCAGGTGGTCATCGCCTTCGACCTGCCCGACGCCGCGAGCCTGCGCCAGCTCATGACCGCGGGCGAAGTGGTGCTGCTGGTGCCGCCGGGAACCGAGCCCTACGTGGAACGGCTGGCCAGCCCGCGCCGACCGCTTCGGCTGCCCGGCGCCCTCGATGCCGCCACCACGGCCGCCGCCGCGCGCCGGGCCGCGATCGTGCGCGCGCTCGAGACCGGCAACCCGGACCGCGCCCTGCTCACTCTCGCGCCGCTGTTCGAGCGGCACGATGCGGCGGCCGTCGCGGCGGCGCTCTACGAGCTCTGGACCAGCGCGGCAGGCGCCGCGGCGCCCGCCGCGCTCCCGGACATCCCCGCGACCGCGCGGGTGTACGTCGGCGTCGGCAAGAAGGACGGTGCCACGGTGAACGACCTGGTGGCGGTGCTGACGAAGGACCTGCGGGTCGATCGCGGGAAGATCGGCCGGGTGGAGCTCAGGGATGCGTTCTCGTTGATCGAGGTGCCGGCGCAGGACGCGGAGCGGGTGGCGAGCGCGCTCAACGGCACGACGATTCGCCGGCGGCGCGTCACGGCGCGGGTGGACCGGGGCACGCCGACGCGCACGGCCGCGCCGCGACCTTCGGCGCCGCGCCGCGCACGGCCGCCGGAGAAGCGCTAGGCGCGCTTTCGATTCACGGAGTCCTTCAGCGCCTTTCCGGCGCGGAAGGCGGGCATCATCGAGGCCTTGATGGTGATCGCCTTCCCGGTCCGCGGGTTCCGGCCTTCGCGGGCGACGCGCTTCCGGATCTCGAAGGTGCCGAACCCGCTGATCGCCACCTTGCCGCCCCGCTTGAGCTCCGTCGCGATGACCCCGTCCGGCGCGAAGAAGAGATCGGTGATCTCCGTGGCCCTGGCGCGCGTCAGGTCGAGCCGCTTCGCCACGGCGCCGACGAGGTCCTGCTTGTTCACGGGGTCTCCTTGAGTGTGGCGGGCGACGAATATCGCCGGAGGCACGAACGCGCCGCAAGACCGCTGGCGCCCGCGCCACGACGCTCTAGATTGTCGTCCCTGCCCTCACACCCTCCGGAGAAGATGATGAACTACGGCTCGCACCCGGGCTGGATCGAAGTGATCAGCGGCGTCATGTTCGCCGGCAAGAGCGAAGAGCTGATCCGACGGGTGCGGCGGGCCATCATCGCGCGGCGGCGGGTTCAGGTGTTCAAGTCGCACCTCGACAGCCGCTACACCGGGCTCTACTCGGTCTCGAGTCACGACGGCACCGAGCTGGACGCGTCCCCGGTGGACAGCGCGGCCGAGATCTTCCGCCTGGTCCGGCCCGAGTCGCAGCTCGTCGGCATCGACGAGGCCCAGTTTCTCGATCCGGACATCGTGACCGTCGCCACCATCCTGGCCGCCCGCGGCGTGCGGGTGATCCTGGCCGGAACGGACACGGACTTCCGGGGCGAGCCGTTCGGCGCGATGGGCGAGCTGATGGCGGTGGCGGAGGTGGTGGACAAGCTGCAGGCCATCTGCGTGGTGTGCGGCGATCCCGCCTGCCGGAATCAGCGCCTGCTCGACGGCAAGCCTGCCCGGTACGATTCGCCGACGATCATGGTGGGCGGGCGCGAGAGCTATGAAGCGCGCTGCCGCCACTGCCACAAGGTGCCTCGGAAGGACGAGGACCAGACCGCACTCCTCTAAGCGCAACCCCGAGGCGGCCGTATGCTGAACGTCGCCCTCACCGGCAACATCGCCTCGGGCAAGTCGACGGTCGCGGAGCTTTTCCGCGCCTGGGGCGCCACGGTCATCGACGCGGATCGGCTGGTGCGCGAGGCCCAGGCGCCAGGCAGTCCCGTGCTGGCCGCCATCGCCGAGCGGTTCGGACAGGACCTGCTCGATCCCGCCGGCGTGCTCGACCGCGCGGCGCTGCGCCGCCGGGTGATGGGCGACCCCGCGGCCCTCGCCGAGCTCAACCGCCTGGTGCATCCCGACGTGCTCCGCCGGCGCGCCGCGCTGGAGCGCGAAGCACGAGCGCGCGGCGATCGCATCGCGGTCAGCGACATCCCCCTGCTCTTCGAGGCGGCCGATCCGGGCGCGTTCGACGCCGTAGTCCTGGTCGATGCGCCGGTCGCGATCCGACGGGCGCGGCTGGTGGCCCAGCGCGGGCTCACGGCCGCGGAGGCGGACCAGATGCTCGCCGCCCAGGCCCCGAGCGAGTCGAAGCGCGCGCGCAGCACCTATGTGATCGACAACGACGGCGACCGCGAAACGCTCGAAGCGCGCGCGCGCGACGTCTGGACGCAGCTCCTCGCGCGCGCTTGACCTCGCCCGCCGCTCCGCCTATCCTCCCACGCGCGACCCCCACAGCCGAGCGCTTCGTGTCGAACGTTCCGGACGACCTGTTGTACACCCCCGAGCATGAATACGTCGCGCGAACCGGCGACCCCGATGTCGTTCGCGTCGGTATCACCGATTACGCGCAGGGCGAACTGGGCGACGTCGTCTTCGTGAACCTGCCCAAGCCCGGCCAGCGCCTCGCGGCCCACGAGTCCTTCGGGACGATCGAGGCGGTGAAGGCGGTATCGGAGCTCTACAGCCCGGTGGCCGGCGAGGTGGCCGAGGCGAACGGCGCGCTCGACGGCGATCCGGCGGTGGTGAACCGGGACCCCTACGGCGACGGCTGGATGGTCAAGCTGCGCCTCGCCGATGCTTCCGCGCTGCAGGGCCTGCTCACTCCGGCCGCGTATCGGACACACATCGGAGAGTGAGACGGCGGTGAAGGTGCTCGGCGTCAATCCCTGTCTTGCGCACGTGCGATCGTCCACTGCCCCGGGCGCATGGTCTCGGGGCATTTTTGTGTCCGGCACGGCCGGTGGCACCAGTCACGATCCCAAACCCAGCGACCCCGTCAGCAGGAGCCTCCTGTTCTCATGACCACCACCCTTCCCGCCACACCGGCCGCTCCCGAGACGGACGTGCTGCATCCCGGTCACTTCGCGTACCGCCATATCGGTCCGCGGCGCGAGGACCTGGCGGAGATGCTGCAGACCGTCGGCTACCAGACCCTGGACGAGTTCATCGACGCCGTCGTGCCGGCGGAGATCCGCCTCCGGCGGCCGCTCGCCCTTCCGCCGGGCCGGAGCGAGCGGGAAGTACTGCAGGCGCTCCGGGGCCTGGCCGGGATGAACCGAGTCTTCCGCTCGTACATCGGCATGGGGTACGCGGGCACATTCACGCCCCAGGTGGTGCAGCGGAACGTGCTGGAGAATCCGGGCTGGTACACCGCCTACACGCCATATCAGGCCGAGATCGCCCAGGGACGGCTCGAGGCGCTGCTCAACTTCCAGACGATGGTGTCGGATCTCACGGGCCTAGGGGTGGCCAACGCGTCCCTGCTGGACGAGGCGACGGCGGCGGCCGAGGCGATGCACCTGACGCTCGCGGTGAGCGGCACCAAGTCGCCGCCGGTCTACCTGGTCGACGAGTACTGTCATCCGCAGACGATCGCGGTAGTGCAGACTCGGGCCGAGGCGCGCGGCATCCGGGTGGAGGTGGGCGAGCCCGAAACGTTCACCTTCGGTCCCGGCGTGATCGGCGCCCTGGTGCAGTATCCGGCGACGGATGGAGCGGTCCGCGACTTCAGGAGCCTGTGCGAGCGCGCGCACGCCGCCGGGGGGCTGGTGACCGCGGCCACCGACCTGCTGAGCCTGACCTTGCTCGCCCCTCCCGGCGAGTGGGGCGCGGACATCGCCGTCGGCAACACCCAGCGGTTCGGCGTGCCCATGGGCTACGGCGGACCGCACGCGGCGTTCTTCGCCACGCGCGAGGCCTACAAGCGGTTCCTTCCCGGGCGCATCATCGGCGTCTCGCGCGATCGGGACGGGCGTCCCGCGCTCCGGATGGCGCTGCAGACGCGGGAGCAGCACATCCGGCGGGACAAGGCGACGAGCAACGTCTGCACGGCGCAGGTCCTGCTGGCCGTGATGGCGAGCATGTACGCGGTGTACCACGGACCGGGCGGTCTCCGGGGCATCGCCGAGCGGGTCCACGGACGCACCGTGGTGCTGGCCAACGCGCTCCGGCGGCTGCGGTACCGGGTGGTGCACGACTCCTACTTCGACACGATCTGCGTCGAAGTGCCGGAGTGGGCCCTGCCGCGGCTGCTCGACGCCGCCCGGACCCGGATGATCAACCTGCGTCCGCTGCCGCCCACGCGGCTCTGTATCGCGCTGGACGAGACGGTCACCCTGGGCGACCTGGCCGATCTCATCGCGGTGTTCTCGCTGAACGAGGCCCTGCCGTTCATGCTGGAGGACATCGGCGGCCACGCCCAGCGCGCCATTCCGCCGGCGCTCGAGCGCACGTCGGCCTACCTGGCGCATCCGGTCTTCCATCGGCACCACAGCGAGACCGAGATGCTGCGCTACATCAAGCGGCTGGAGGCGCGCGACCTCTCGCTCACGAGCGCGATGATCCCGCTCGGATCGTGCACCATGAAGCTCAACGCCACGACCGAGATGATGCCGGTGAGCTGGCGCGAGTTCAACCGCCTGCACCCGTTCGCCCCGCGCGATCAGGCGGCCGGTTACGATCTCATGTTCCGCCAGCTCGAGTACCAGCTGGCGGAGATCACCGGATTCGGGGCGGTCTCACTCCAGCCGAACGCGGGATCGCAGGGAGAGTACGCGGGCCTGCTCGTGATCCGGGCCTGGCACCGCGCCCGCGGCGAGGCGCACCGCACGACGTGTCTCATCCCCATGTCCGCCCACGGAACCAATCCGGCGAGCGCGGTCATGGCCGGTATGCAGGTGGTGGCGGTGAAGAGCGACACGAACGGCAACGTGGACGTCGCCGATTTGCGGGCGAAGGCCGAGGCTCACCGCGAGACCCTGGCGGCCCTCATGGTCACTTACCCGTCCACGCACGGCGTGTTCGAGGGCTCGATCCGCGAGATCTGCCGGATCGTCCACGAGCACGGCGGCCAGGTGTACATGGACGGCGCCAACATGAACGCGCAGGTCGGGCTCTGCCGGCCGGGTGACATCGGGGCCGACGTCTGCCACCTCAACCTCCACAAGACCTTCTGCATTCCCCACGGCGGCGGCGGTCCGGGAATGGGGCCGATCGGCGTGGCCAAACATCTGGCGCCGTTCCTGCCCGGCCACCCGATCGTGGACCTCGACCACGCGCAGGCCTGCGGCACCATCTCGGCCGCACCCTGGGGCAGCGCCGCCATCCTGCCGATCTCCTGGGCGTACATCGCGCTCATGGGATACGATGGACTGACCGAGGCGACCAAGATCGCGATCCTCAACGCGAACTACGTGGCGCGGCGGCTCGAGCCGTACTACGGGGTCCTGTACTCGGGGCCGCACGGACTGGTGGCGCACGAGTGCATCCTCGACACCCGGCCGTTCAAGGCCACGGCGGGTATCGACGTCGAGGACATCGCGAAGCGGATCATCGACTACGGCTTCCACCCGCCGACGGTCTCCTTTCCCGTCGCCGGGACGCTGATGATCGAGCCGACCGAGAGCGAGTCGAAGGAGGAGCTGGATCGCTTCTGCGACGCGATGATCGCCATCCGGGAAGAGATCCGCGAGGTCGAGGACGGTCGGGCCGATCGCCAGCACAACCTGCTGACCAACGCGCCGCATACGCTGGAACAGGTCATCGCGGACCGCTGGGACCGGCCGTACCCGCGGGAGCGGGCAGCCTACCCCTCGCGCGCGGTGCGCGAGCACAAGGTGTGGCCGACGGTCGGCCGGGTCGACAGCGCGTTCGGCGACCGAAACCTCGTGTGCGTGTGTCCCCCGATGGAGGAGTATGCGTAGCGGCCAGCCGCACGCTTCGCCGTTCACGTTCTGGGCGGACCCGACGCCGCGGCCAGGGTGGTACAACATGGCGATCGACGCGGAGCTGCTCGCGCGTGCCGAAGAGGGCGAGCGGTGGCTCAGGCTGTATGCCTGGGAGCCCTGCCTGTCGTTCGGGCGGCACGAGCCGGCCGCCCGTCGGTACGACGCGAACCGTATCGCCGCACGGGGGCTGGCCGTCGTGCGCCGGCCGACCGGCGGGCGAGCGGTCTGGCACGCCAACGAGCTGACGTACGCGCTCGCCGGGCCGAGTGACGGGCTGGGCTCCTTGCGCGAGGCCTATGCCACCATTCACACCATGCTTCGCGACGCGCTCCGCTCGCTCGGCGCCGACGCGGAGCTCGCTCCCGATCGCGCGGCCGCGCCGATCGATGCCGGTGCTTGCTTCGCGGTGGCCGCCGGCGGCGAAGTGCTGGTCGGGAATCGCAAGGTGATCGGCAGCGCCCAGGTCAGGCAGGGCTCCGCGCTGCTGCAACACGGCAGCGTCCTCCTGGGTGACGACCAGGGGATGATTGCCGCGGTGAGCCGCGGAACCGCCGCGACTGATCACTCGGTGCCCCTCAGCCGTGCGTTGGCGCGCCCCGTGAGCTGGGCGGACGTCGCCAGCGCCATCCGGGACGCCGCCCACCGCCGGTGGCGTGTTCTCCCGCCGGAGTCCGGGGTGTCGGAGGTGCTTCGGCACGCCCTCAGGCATGCGGACCGGTTCCGTTCCGACGCGTGGACCTGGGCCGGCACGGCCGCCTGCTGACGGCGATCCTCCCCCCTGCTAGATTGCGCTGACCTCCCCCTCCGCATCGTCAACCCCGGAGTTCCCGTGACGCGCTGGACGCTCAGAGCCTCGCTTGGCGCGGGCCTCGTCGCGACGCTGGCGATCGGTCAGGCGCACGTGGCCATCGCCCAGTCGAGTATCGTCATCGTCACGGGCGGCGAAGCGTCGGTGCCTGTCCCGACGCTGATGGAGGGTCCGCAGGCCGCGATCTCCAACTACGACATCGCGGATCAGCTGTTCCTCCGCCTCGCCGAGCTCGGGCCCACCCTCATGACGGCGGGTGACCGCGCCTTCGAGCCGGCGCTGGCCAAGAGCTGGACCCGGCGTGACTCGCTGACGCTCGCCTTCGACCTCGACCCACGGGCCACCTGGCAGGACGGCGTCCCCGTCACCGCGAAGGACGTGGTGTTCACCTTTGGCCGCGCGAGGGACCCCGCCATCGCGCCCGGGCTGGCCAAGCAGCTGCGCAACATCGCGTCGGTCACCGCCGAGGGCGAGCGCCGCGTCGTCGTGCGGTTCACGCACTACTATGCCGAGCAGCTCTACGACGCGGTGTTTCATGTAGCGCCGCTGCCGGCCCACCTGCTGGCGTCGCTGCCCCCGGCCAGCCTGGCCAGCTCGTCGTTCGTGCAGGCGCCGGTGGGGAGCGGCCCGTACCGCTGGGTCCGGCGGGTGCCGGGCCAGTTCGTGGAGCTGGCGGCGAACGAACACTTCTTTCTCGGCGTGCCGGCCATCCGTCGAGTCTTCTTCCGGCTCGCCGCCGATGCCGACGCCCGCCTGAACATGGTCCTGAGCGGCGAAGCGGACGCCATGGACAACATTCCGCCACCCCGCAGCAATCTCACGCGAGTGGCGGCCAACAAGGATCTGCGTGTGGTGCCGGTGCCCTCGTCGACGGTCGGGTTCCTGCTGTTCAATCAGCGCGATCCGAACGACCGCGACCGCCCGCACCCCATTCTGGCCGATACCGCGGTGCGGCGCGCGATCGGGCTGTCGCTCGACCGCCGCCTCATGGTCCGGGCCACGTTCGGGAACGCGGCCGACGTGCCGTACGGGCCCGCGTCGCCGATTCTGTGGATCCGGCACGGCGCGCCCGCGCCGCGCGGCGCGAACGTCCGGGAGGCGCAGCGGCTGCTCGCAGCCGCCGGGTGGGCCGATCGGGACGGGGACGGCGTGCTCGAGCGCGACGGGCGTCCGCTCGCCCTGACGTTGACGCTGCCCAACACGAGCGCCATCCGCCAGCAGTTCGCTCTCCAGGTCCAGGAGCAGTTGCGTCAGGTGGGGATCCGCCTCGAGGTCGAGCGCTTCGATTTCCCGCTGTACAACGAGCGTCGCACCGCCGGCCGGTTCGACCTGGATTTCGCCGCCACGAGTCAGGATCCGTCGCCCACCGGGCTGGCCCAGGGTTGGTCGTGCGGCGGTGCCACCAACGTCGGGCGGTTCTGCGATCCGGTCGTGGACTCGCTGCTCGCCGCAGCCGAACGCGCCACCCAACCCGACGCCTGGCGTGCGGTGCTGCGGCGGATCGAGGATGACGCACCCGCGGTCTTCATGTACGCGCCGAGCTACATGTACGCGGTCGCGCGACGGTTCGGGAACGTGCGCATCCGGCCGGAGTCCCCCTGGCTCGCGCTCCGTGAGTGGACCGTCGCGGGGCCGGAGCCTCGCCGCCCGGCGGGATACTGAGGGTGCCGCGCTGGTTGGCCCTGCGCACCTTGCAGGCCCTCCTCACACTGGCGCTGGCGATCGTCCTGCTCTTTCTCCTCACCCACATTCTCCCCGGTGACCCGCTGGCGCGTGAGGGCGCGAGCTCTGCGCTGACGCCCGCCCAGCACGCGGCGCTCGTCGCGCGCTACGGTCTGGACCGGCCGCTCTTCGCCCAGCTCGCGGCGTTTCTCGGCGGCCTGATGCGCGGCGACCTGGGCACGTCCATCGAGTACGCGCGCCCGGTCACCGAGCTCCTGGCCGAGCGCTTGCCGGCGACCTTGCTCCTGGGCGGGACGGTCCTGCTGCTCAACTTCACCCTCGGTCTCTGGCTCGGGGTCCGGCAGGCGGTGCGAAAGGGGCAGGCCGAGGATCGCTGGCTCACGACGCTCTCGCTCGCCGGCTACGCGACGCCCTCGTTCTGGCTGGGACTGGTGCTCGCGGCGTGGGTGGGCGTGCGATGGCACCTCCTGCCACCAGCCGGGATGCGCGACCCGGTTCTCATGGGCGGACCACTGGTCCTGGCCGGGGATGTGCTCCGGCACCTCGTTCTGCCGGCCATCACCCTGTCCATCGTGAGCATCGCGGCGACGATGCGGTATCAGCGGAGCGCCATGATCGAGGTCCTCCGCCTTCCTTATATAGTGACGGCCCGCGCCAAGGGGTTACCCGAGCGGCAGGTGACCTGGCGCCATGCCTGGCGCAACGCCGTCTTCCCCGTCATCACTCTCTTCGGGCTTTGGCTACCGATCCTGGTGAGCGGCTCGGTCTTCGTCGAGGCCGTGTTCGCCTGGCCGGGACTCGGCTCGCTCGCGGCGACGGCCGTGAGCAGCCGGGACTACCCGCTGTTGATGGGCACGTCGGTGCTGGTGGCGACGATCGTGTGCGGAGCCAGCCTGCTGAGCGACCTCGCGTATGCGGTGCTCGATCCTCGGGTCCGGCTGGCGTGAGGCCACTGGTGGACGTCCTTCGGATGGCCTGGGCGATCCCACGGGGTCGGGCCGGACTCATGTTCCTCGGCTTTCTGGTTCTGCTCGCCCTGGTCGGTCCGCACCTGCTGCCGGATCCCTTCCGTCAATTCGACCTGCTCGAGCTGGCGAGCGCGCCGCCGAGCGTCGACCACCCGTTCGGGACCGATCAGCTCAGCCGAGACGTGCTGTCCCGCGTGGTGAGCGGCGCGCGCGTTTCCCTGGCGGTGGCGGCGCTGGCGGTCGCGTTGTCCCTGACCCTCGGCGCGGCAGTAGGCTTGGTGGCGGGATACTGGGGCGGCGCGGTGGACGCCGTTCTCATGCGACTGGTGGACGCCGCCCTGGCGGTGCCGCGGCTCTTTCTCCTGTTGATCGTGCTCGCGGTGCCCGAGCGGGTGCCGCTCGCCGCTCTCATCCTGCTCATCGGAACGACAGGCTGGTTCACGACCAGCCGACTGGTGCGCGCGGAGACGCTGCGCCTTCGCGAGGAGAGCTTCGTCCGCGCCGCCGAGGCGCTCGGCGCCTCCCGGCGCCGGATTATCTTCCGGCACCTGCTGGCGAATGCCGCCGGACCGCTCCTGGTCGCGGCCACGCTCGGCGTCGGCGACGTGATCCTGCTCGAGGCCGGGCTCTCGTTCCTCGGGCTCGGCGTGCGGCCGCCGACGCCGTCATGGGGCGGCATGATCTTGGATGCGCGCCAGGTCCTGGAAGCAGCCCCCTGGGTCGGTATCTTCCCCGGAGTCGCCATCACCCTCACCGTCCTGGCCACCAACCTCGTGGGCGACGCCCTGCGCGACGCTCTCGATCCCCGAGGCGCATGACCCGAGTGCTCGACGTGCGCGACCTGCGGGTCTCGTTCCCGACGTCCGACGGCCGCCGGTTCTATCCGGTGGACGGCGTGAGCTTCTCGCTCGACCGAGGCGAGACGCTCGCGCTGGTGGGCGAATCGGGATGCGGGAAGAGCCTCACTAGTCTGGCGCTGCTCCGACTCGTCCCCTCCCCCGGCCGTGTCGACCCCGGGAGCACGATCCGCCTGGGTGACACCGACGTGTTGTCGCTCGAGGGCGAGGCGCTCCGCAGGATTCGGGGCAAGCGCATCGGGATGATCTTTCAGGATCCGATGACGAGCCTCAATCCCGTGTTCACCGTCGGCGACCAGATCGCGGAGGGCGTCCGCGCGCACCTTCCCGTGTCGAAGGCCGAAGCACGGGATCGCGCGCTCGCGCTGCTGCAGGAGGTGGGCATCCCCGATCCCGCGGCCCGGCTGGACGCCTACCCGCATCAGCTGAGCGGTGGCATGCGGCAGCGGGTGATGATCGCCATCGCACTCTCGGCCGAACCCGACATCCTGGTGGCGGACGAGCCGACCACGGCGCTGGACGTGACGGTGCAGGCCCAGATCCTCGAGGTGCTGGACGAGCTGCGTCGGCATCGCGGCATGGCGGTGCTGCTCATCACGCACGACCTCGGCACCGTCGCCGGCCGCGCCGACCGGGTGGCCGTGATGTACGCGGGTCAGATCGTGGAGGAGGCGGAGACCGCGGAGCTGTTCGCCCGCCCCTCGCATCCGTACACGCAGGGACTGTTCGGCTCGGTCCCGCGCATCCGGGGGCCGATCCAGCGGCTGACGCCGATCGGCGGCACCGTTCCACCACCCACCGCCTGGCCATCGGGGTGTCGATTCCGTCCCCGCTGTCCGAAGGCGTTCGACAAGAGCGAGCTGCCGCCGGAGCTGCTGCCGGTGGCGCCGGGGCATCGCATGCGGTGCTGGCTGGCCGAGGAGGCGGGCACCCGTGGCTGAGGCGCCAACGCCGCTGGTGCAGGTCCGGGACCTGGTCAAGCATTACACGGCGAGCGGTCTGTTCCGGGGCAGCACGCCGCCCGTCCGCGCGGTGGAGGGGGTGTCGTTCGAGGTCGGGCGCGGCGAGACGTTGGCGCTGGTGGGTGAGAGCGGGTGCGGGAAGTCGTCCGTCGGCCGCACGATCCTGCGGCTGCAGGAGCCGACCGCGGGTGAGATGCGGTTCGACGGGACCGACGTCTTCGGCCTCGACCGCGCAGCGCTGCGTCGTTTGCGCCGGCGCATGCAGATCATCTTCCAGGACCCGTACGGCAGCCTCAATCCCCGCATGACCATCGGCGCGGCCGTCGCGGAGGGCATCGAGATCCATCGCCTGGCGACCGGGACCGAGGTCGCGCGACGGGTCGGTGCCCTGCTGCAGGAGGTCGGGCTGGACCCGGAGTACGCGCGACGCTACCCGCACGAATTCTCCGGCGGGCAGCGGCAACGCATCGGGATCGCGCGGGCGCTCGCGGTAGAGCCGAGCTTCATCGTGTGCGACGAGCCGGTCTCGGCGCTCGACGTCTCGGTCCAGGCTCAGGTGCTGAACCTGCTGGCCGATCTGCAGCGCGACCGCGGGCTGTCCTACCTCTTCATCGCGCATGACCTCGCGGTCGTCCGGCAGATCGCTCACCGGGTGGCCGTGATGTACCTCGGGCGGATCGTCGAGGCGGGGCCGACCGAAGTGCTCCTGTCCGCCCCACGGCACCCGTACACGGTCGCACTGTTGTCCGCCGTGCCGGAGCCGGACCCTGGTCGACGCCGCTCGCGCATCATCCTGAGCGGCGATCTGCCGAGCCCGTCCAACCCGCCGCCCGGTTGCCCCTTCCACACCCGGTGCTTCCACCCGGCGAAAAACGAGCGCTGCCGGACGGAAGTACCCCCGCTCCGACCGGTGGGCGGCACGGTGGCCGCCTGCCACTATGCCGAGAGCACGCCGGCCGCCGAATCGCTCGCGAGCGTCTGACCGAGCGCTCGCTCGCCCAGAGAAAGCGTGAGTTCCGTCACGGCCCGGCTACCCCGGCGCTGGCACGTTCAGGGGGCAGTCCGTACCCTGACCACGAGGAACAACCATGGCGGACAATAAGGATCTGGCCACCGAGGGCGCGAAGGACCGCGTCAAAGGCGCGACCAAAGAGCTCGAAGGCCGGGTGCGCAGCACCGTCGGCGGCGCCACCGGTGACACCAGCGAGCAGGTGAAAGGCAAGGCGCAGGAGATCAAGGGCAAGATTCAGCAGGGGATCGGCAAGGCCAAGCAGAACGAGGATCCGGAGCCGGGCGTCGACGACGTCTGAGCGACACCCCAAGACCTGAAGCTTGCGAGCGGGGCAGCCCTGACGGGCTGCTCCGCTTTGCGTTTCACCTAGGAGGGCGGCTTCGATGTGGAAGCCCCTGACTCTGGTGCCGTATCTGGGATGAATTCCTCGAGCGCCACCCACCCGCCCGGCGAACGAGTCCAGAAGCCGGTCGTGTACACGAGCACCTCGCCGGACGGCGTCACATAGAGTCCGGCTCCAGCCGCGAGATTGCAATACGTGCAGTGGAGCCACCGCTCGCCCGCTTTCTGCACGAGGATGCGGCCCCCCGACTCCGTGCCCAGCCGATACCAGTGCACGTGGTCCCGCCCGCGTGACGGCGGCGGCACCGCCGTGTTGTGGGTGCCGACCAGGTACAGGACACCGTCGCACTGGGTGAGCACGGTGAGGTTCTGAAAGCCGCCCACGCCCTGTCCGAGGCGGATGCCGATCCGCCGCCATTCCAGCCGGTCGGATCTCAGCGACTCGCCGTTCGACAGGTAGAACTCGAGGATCTTGGAGCTGCGTACGCCCAGCACGAGGAGGTAGCGACCGTCGGCGAGCTTGCCCAGCGCAACGGCGCTTGCCTCCGTGCCGGTCGACGGCCGCGGCGCGTCGGTGTGATCGAGGCTGGAAAGCCGGCGCGGGCGCTCCGGATGGTCCACGTCGAACAATACCACCTGGGAGCGGCCGCCCCCGTCCATCGGCACCGCCAGCACGGTCCCGCTCAGCGCCAATCCGCCGGCATGGACGAACCCGGAGTCGAACGGAATGCGGGCGACGACCCGATCGGTGTCCGGCGGTGAGCCCTCCACCTGATCGAGCGTATCGGGCGACCAGGTCGCGCCGAGCGGGCCGCCGTCAGACGGACGCGACGCCAGCGCCGCGATCAGCACGGCTGTGGGGCTGCCGCTGCGGGAGACGAACAGGTAGGTCTCGCCCGACGCGCCAGTTCGCTGCACCCCCTGCCAATGGCGGTGGTAGCCGCCCACCGACTCCGCGCCGGCCAGGTGAAATCCCAGCGGCGCCCCCCTGCGCGCAAGGCGAAGGAGCGCGGTCGAAACGTCGGGGATGCACCGCAACCCATCCTCGGCGCCCCAAGCGACGGCCGTATCGCCGCGCAGCTCGAACGGGCCTCCATCGGGAAACGCCTTGTACGTGGCATGGCAGGCGGTGAGGACGACACCCGCGAGCGCGACCCGCATGCATGTACCGATCACCGGCCTGAGACCTCCCACGCAGCCACCCTAGAAGCGAAAGCCGGTGCCCAGCGAGACGATCGTGCGCTCCTCGCTGTGCGCGACGTCCAGCCGCGCCACGACCTCGTCGATCCCCGGCAGCCATCCGATCGCTGGCGCCGCCCAGAGCCCACCGCCGAAGCCCGCGTGGACCTTGGACGAGGTTTCGCCGCGGGACCAGACCCGCCCGGCGTCGCCGAAGGCGAGCACGCCGAGATCGCCGACGATGAAGTTGAGCCGAAAGCGGAGGACGCGGACCCGGGTCTCGAGACTGCCGTACGCCGCGCCGCGGTCGCCGGCGAAGCGGTCGGTCTCGAACCCGCGGAGCGTAAGCGGCCCGCCAATCCGCGCCGCCAGCCTGAAGGGTACATCACCGCCGAGCAGGATGCCCCCGAGGCGAGTCGCGACCACCAGCCCGCGAGTCCCGGCGAGCCCCCACACCAGGCGCGCCTCGCCCACGACCCGTTGGAAGCCGCCGCGTTCGAGGTCGCCCAAGGCCGGCGCGATCACGCCTTCGACGGTGGTTCGCAAGTGCGGCCCGCTCAGCGCCGACCTCAGCCCGGCGTACTCCAACTTGGCCTCCAGGCCGCCGAATCGGAATCGGCCGGAGCCATACGGCTGCTCCAATGCGACCAATGTGGCGGCGCCAGCCGTGTCCGTGCTGCCCAGGGACATGAATGGACCGACCGTGAACACGAACTCCGGCCGGGAGGACACCGCGGCCGCTATGCCGAGCGCGACCTCATGTGCTTCGACCCGATAGAAGTCGCCATCCAGCGTCGGCGCGGTCCCATTGCCGTAGCCGAAAAAGCGGACCACATCGATGCCGGTGACTTCGCCGCGCGTCAGCAGGTGGATGTTCCGCAACACGTCCCGGCGCTCGAACGTGGCCTGCAGCCGCACGCCCGACGGCCGGCTGGCAAAGGCGGCCGCGAGCTGCAGCCGCTGGCGGAAATGCGGCTCCCCGAAGCCGCGCCACACCTTCTGCATTCCCGCGCCGGCGACCAATCCCAGGTCGCCGTTCAGTCCGAGCTGAACGATGGGAGCGGTCGATGATCCCCAGTCGGGGGGCGCGGGCAGCTCGCCGTCTCGACGCCAGCGCATGTGCCGGCCCCTCGCCCGCGGCACGAGCCGGACGGCGGCCGGCGGCTGCTGGCGCGTGCTGTCGGGATCGGCGTACAGCACGACGCGGCGGGTGCCGGCTCCCGGGCGCATCAGCGTGACGGCGCCTGACCGCGACGTGATCCGGACACCCATCCCGCCCCGCTCCACGCCCAGGAGAAGCACTGAGTCCTGTCCGCCCTCGAGGTGCAGCCGCACCTCCGCCGTCTCGCTGTGCCGAAACTCGCGACACACCGTCTCGGCGCCGCCGGCCTCGGCACGAATCTCCACGTCGCCACTGGTCGAGCGGTCGACCGTCACCCGCTCGGAGGCATCTGACAGCTCGACGTCGGGGTACCTGGTCATGCGACGGTAGAACTGGTCCACGATGCGGGGCAGCAGCGATCGGCGGCCGACGACACCAGCGACCAGTATCGAATCGGATCCGCGCCGCTGGGAGGGCGGCAGCATCGCAACCGCCGCCTCGATCCGTTCATCCGTCAGGGCTCGTTCCAGGGCGCCGGCGACGCTGTCCCAGGTCGCGCGATCCAGGCGCGCGAGCACCACGCGGTCGAGGTCATAGGCGCGATCCGTGAGCCCAGCGACGTCGGGCATGCCCGGCCCGAATACCTGATGCCCGGGCTCGTACTGGTTCAGCACCAAACCGCTCCACCCCTGCGCCCGGAGAAATGCCTCCTCCTGTCGTGTGGCAATGGGCCACCAACGACCGAGCTGCCCCACCGAGTCCAGGCCCCAGAGCCAGTGCTCCGGACTTCGATCCCGGTCGCCCATCATGACGTCGAGGAGCCTGGCCGTGAGATAGCGGCGGGTGTCTATCACCGTGGTCGGGTCTTCGCGGGCCATCGCGAGGAGCCGGTCCGTCGTGATCACCTGCACGAACCGCCCGTACGGCTTGTCGTCGAGCTCAGGCGCTCGCTCTACCCACACGGGCCGGTCATGCAGGCCGTCGAGCAGGTGCGATGAATCGGGGGCAGCGCGAAGGACGACCAAGGCAGGCAGGATGGCTTCGAGGCCGACGTTCCGGTAGAGCGCCGCGGCTACCAGCGGTGCCGTGGGGTGCACCGTCGCGACGAGATCGCGGCGCACACGCTCGAACGCGGTGCCCCGAAGCGCCGGCGGGAGCGAGGCGCTGACCGGATCGCGGTCGACCGGGAGGACCCGGAAGGCGCGACCATCCGTGGCGCGGCCGATGACGACGTTGGCGAGCGCACCACCCTCAGGCATGAAGTTGCTGAGCCCACCCTCCAGCAGCTCGACGCGGGCGACCGGCAGGCAGACGGAATCCGCCCAGAGCGCGCGCCAGCCGGCACCCCGCCCGAGCCCGGGCCCCTGCGGCCGCTGGAGTCTGGGGCTGGGCACGACGGCGGCGGAGTCGGCCGGTGCGCCGGAGCAGCCATCGGAGCCCTGTACCGCGATCGACGACGTGGTGAGCACTACGAGCCAGATCATCTGGAAGAGTATCGATGGTCAGAACGGCGAATCAAAGCACCAACCGCCAATGCCTGTATCGGCAACCCGCAGGTCACGAGCAGGTCACGCTGCGGGGACGCTCGCAAGCGATACTGGTCGGCTTCCAGACAAGTCCTCACAGCAGGGAGCTTCGGCGTATGGCAGATCGGACCACCCAATCGCAGGAGTGGGAATCGCAGGTGACGACGGACCAAGCTGGTTTCGAGCGGTGGGTCGCGGGCAGTTACGAGCTGGTGGGTGTGAGCGGCTCGCTGGTTCCCGCGCGAGCGCTGGCGATCCACGGAGCCGATCGACGGGTCGAGGAGTGCCGCATTCTGTCAGGCACGATGCGCCTATGCAGGGAAGGCACCTTCGAGATGGAGATCACGGCGGAGTACGACGGCGCCGCCGACGTCATCTACACTCAAACCCTGACGGACCTCGGGGCCTGGCGCTTCGTGTCGTCGGGCCTGCCTGGCCCGAGCGGAGCCATTCTCCTGACGAGCCGGTGCGGCGACCTGGTCTCCGCAGCCTTGACCGGCGTCTCGCTCATCCACCACGCGCCCGTCCAGATGCGGACGGTGCAGTGGACGCTGACGAACTGGGTGTACCTGCGGACGGGACCGGCGTGACCATCGCCGCTCGATGTGGCTGCCGCTCGGCTGGGGTTCAGCCGGCGGCGTGAGCCGGGGCGTGTGTGTTGGCTCCGCAGCGTGCGCTCGTTGATGCCGGGCAGCGTGGCCGCGAAGAGCGCGGCTCCCCACAAAATTCTGTTGATAATACAGATGACGTCGCCATAGGTATGTAGTTGAGGTACAATATCTTATGTCGATCACTTCAACCTACACCTAACCGTAACTCCGGCACCGAGCTAGGCGGCACCATCGACAAATCCGCGCCTCGTCGCTCGGCGGAAGCTCGTGCCCTCGTTGCATCTCAAGCGGAGTCGCGCCGCATGCTCACGCTCCGTAGCGGCTCCCTCTGAACCCTTCACTTCCCTGCCGTTCGTCCATTACTTGTAGTCACTCGACCAATCGCGCGAAGCACGCCTTCCACTTCGAGCAGTAGACGAACGCGCCCACGCCGCCCAGGAGTCGCCGGATGCAGCTCGACGGTAGGTCGCTCATCGTTCTCGCCTGGGAGCCGTTTGCGTGAATCCGATCGAAGCCTTCGAGACGCTGGACCTGCGGGTGGGACGGATCATGCGGGCCGAGCCCAACGAGCGGGCGCGGAAACCTGCCTACAAGCTATGGATCGACTTCGGACCGCTGGGCGAGAAGACTTCCAGCGCACAGTTGCGCGCGCTGTATGCGGGGGACGAGCTGGTGGGCCGGTTGGTGGTCGCGGCGGTCAACCTG
Organism: uncultured Gemmatimonadales bacterium; assembly: GCA_963697755.1. Classification (GTDB taxonomy): domain Bacteria; phylum Gemmatimonadota; class Gemmatimonadetes; order Gemmatimonadales; family GWC2-71-9; genus CAVVWJ01. Next base: position 763,728 of record CAVOPE010000001.1, read on the forward strand.
GGGACCCGCAACATCGCCGGCTTCGCGTCGGAGGTGCTGGTGCTCGGGCTCCCGGACGAGCGGGGCGAGGTCGTGCTCCTGGCCGCCGAGCGTGAGGTCCCGCTCGGCGGTCGGGTCTACTGAGGGGGAGGGAGACTAGCGGTCCTCGTCCGGCGCCGGCCGAACGACGAAGCCGGTCACCGCGCCGTCCTTGGCCAGGCTCCACTCGATCAGCATGGGCCGGCGAGAGGTGTCGAACGACGCCGTGCGCTGGTACACCCGGAACGGGGCCACGTCCTCCACGCGCTCATCGAGCGCTTTGCGCTCGGGGCCGAGTCGCGTCACCGCGCGTCCGGCGAAGCTGGCGAGGTCGCCCACGGTGCCGAACGTCTGCTGCATCTCGGGCGAGAAGCGGTCCCAGAGCTTCTGGTACTGATTGCCGTACAGCCACGTCGTGTACAGCCGTCCCTGCTCGAGCATGGTACGAGGCCGGTCTTCGCCCCGAGAGGCGCAGGCGGCGATGGCCGCGGCGCCGATGATGCCCCACATTCGCGCGCGCATTACTCTGTCTCCACAATCCGCCGGGAGCCGCCCATGCGGGTGTACGTGTCGGTCGACATGGAAGGGGTAGCCGGCGTCGTTCATGAGGATCAGACCGATCCAACCGATCCTCGGCATGCCGCAGAGTATAACAGGATGCGCCGGCTGATGACGGCCGAGGCCAACGCCGCGATCGAAGGGGCTCTGGCGGCCGGCGCCGAACGCGTGCTGGTGAACGACAGCCATTGGCTCATGATGAACCTGCTGGCCGAGGACCTGCACCCGACGGCGGAGCTCCTGAGCGGCGGCACGAAGGCGCGGAGCATGGTGGAGGGCGTGGAGGAAGGGTTCGACGCGGCGCTGTTCGTCGGCTATCACGCGCGGGCGGGCATCGGGCACGCCATCATCGATCACACCTATACCAGCCGGGTGCACGAGGCGCGGCTCAACGGCCGGCCGGTCGGGGAGCTCGCGGTCAACGCGGCCCTCGCGGGCACGTACGGCGTGCCCGTGGCGCTCGTGAGCGGCGACCAGGCGCTCGCGGCCGAGGCGCACGAGCTGCTCGGCGCGGGTGTCGAGACCGTGATCGTGAAGCACGCGGTCGGGAGGTTCGCGGCGCGGAGCGTGGCACCCTCGGTGGCGTGCCGGCTCATCCGCGACGGCACCATCGCGGCACTCGGCCGGCGGCACGAGCCGTTCCGGCTCCCCGCCCCGATCCGACTCGAGGTCGACTTCGCGCTGACCCAGATGGCCGACATGGCCGAGCTCGTCCCCGGGTCAGTGCGTACGGCAGGGCGGACCCTGACCTACACCCACGACGACTACCGCGAAGTCTTCCGCGCCTGGCGCGCGCTGTACAACCTGGCCGCGCTCGGCTAGAGCGCCCGTGCGCCAGCCGCGGCGCTAAGCTCGACGCAGGATCGGACGATCACCGCCCTGCCGTCTGCTCCAGGGCGAGCTCCGCCTCGAGGCTCTCCAGGTCCCGCCCCACCGTCGCGACGGCCAGTGTCCGTCCGTCCCGCACGAACCGCACGGCGCAGTCCTGCCTGGCGACGTCGCCCTCGATCTCCAGCCGGTCCCACCGTTCCGCGTGGCCCACGTAGTTGATCGACGTGCCGTAGTGCAGGCTCCAGAAGAACGGCACCGCATCGAAGGCCTCCGCGGCGCCAAGGATGGCGCGGGCAGCGGCCTGTCCCTGACGCTGCGCCACGACCCAGTGCTCCACTCGGATCCGGCTACCCGTATGCGGATCGGGCCAGCGGGCGATGTCGCCCGCGGCGTAGATGCCCGGCGCGGTCGTCTCGAGCCGCTCGTTCACGACGACCCCACGGTCCAGCGCGAGGCCGGCCGCCTCCGCCAGCTCCACGTTCGGCCGGACGCCGATCCCCGCCACCAGCAGGTCCGCGTCCAGTCGCTCGCCGTTCTCGAGCGTGACCTTCCCGTCCGCCACGCTGCTGGCCCGCTGCCCGAGATGAAAGACCACGCCTTGCTCCTGGTGCACGCTCCGGATCAGGTCGCCGAGCTCGTCGCCCATCACGCGAGCCAGCGGGCGCTCGTCCGGGGCCACGACGTGCACCTCCATCTTGCGCGCCCGGAGCGAGGCCGCCACCTCCAGCCCGATGAAGCTCGCGCCGAGCACGACGGCGCGGCCGCCTTCGCGCGCGGCGTCCGCGATCCTGCGGCTGTCCGCCAGGCTTCGGAGATAGTGCACGCGGGGTGTGCCGGCTTCGAGGGCCGCGTCCAGGCGGACAGGGCTCGCGCCGGTGGCCAGCAGGAGAGCGCCGTACGGTAGATCCGAGCCGTCGTCGAGCCTGACGCGACGGCCCTTCGGATCGATCGCCGCGACCTTCGGCCCCCGACGGAGCTCGATGCCGCGCTCCTGGTAGAACTCCGGTGGGTGGAGCGGAATCCACTCCTCCTGGGCGGTGCCGGCCAGGTAGTCCTTGGAGAGATTGGGCCGGTCATAGGGCGCGTCGCGGTCGGGATCCACGACGGTGATCGAGCCGGCGTAGCCCTCCCGCCGCAGCGTCTCCGCGGCGCTGTCGCCCGCGGCGCCGCCGCCGATGATCACCACACGATCGGGTGCGCCGCGCCGCGACGAGGCCGGCTTGGCCGGCGCGCGCTTCGCGCCGACGAAGACCCGGTCGCCCCGCTGCTCGACCTCCCAGGTGGGGAGGTCGTTCAGGGCTGGCGGCCGCAGTGGCTGGCCCGTCCGCAGATTGAAGCAGGCGTGGTGCCAGGGGCAGCGCACCGCGTCGCCGACCATCAGACCCTCGGCCAGCGGTCCGCTGTAGTGGCTGCAGTGAGCCGCGATCGCGAACCACGCGCCGCCCCGCCGCGCCAACAGCACGGCCTCGCCGTCCGCATGCCCGGCCAGCATGCCGCCGTCGGAAACGTCTCTCGCGGGAATTCCTTGCTTCAGATCCGGCCCGGTCGGACCCTGCTGCTCCGACGCCATGTCACGCTCCTGGTGGGCAGGTGTTCCAGTCCGAACAGTAACCCCTGCCAGGTGCTGGTGCGATGACGAGCAGCAGCGACGATACGCGTCCTCGGGCCGGGCTCAGTCCTCCGCCACCTCGCAGTAGACCTTGATCGCGCCCTGGGCCTTGGTGAGCGTGTCGAGCAGCAGCTGGTAGTTCTCCAGCCCCCGCACCGGGTGCGTCAGCAGCCGACCGAGCCAGCCGGGGTACTGGGCCTCGGCCGTCGCCATGTCCTTCACGCCGGTCTCGAAGTACTCCCGGTTGGCGTTCACCGTGCCGACCATCACCTTATTCCCCAGCACGAACTCGAGATTGATCCGGTCGGCGGGGACCTGGATGCAGTTGTCGCCTCCGGTGACGCTGGACAGCACCAGGACGCCGTTCTTCGCCAGCGTGCGCATGCTGGCGAACACCACCACCGACGACCCCGTGGCCTCGAAGACGATGTCGAAGGGCCCGAACTGCTTGGCACCCTCCATGATCGGCAACGCGTCGGTCGACTCGTAGCGGGCCCCGAGGGCCTCGACCAGGTCCGAATTGAGATAGGGCGATGGCGTCCGTCCGAACACGGTCACGTCGAGGCCGCGGAGTCGGAGGACGAGCGCGGCCAGCAGCCCGATCGTGCCGGCACCCATCACGGCCGCCTTGCGCGGGCGCCAGACCCGGAGCCGACGCTGGACCTCGTAGGCCTGGGCGATGCCCTTCTCCACGACCGTCGTCGGCTCCAGCAGCACACCGATATCCTTCAGCCCCTTCGGGATCTTCACGATGTACTCGGGATCGTCGACGTAGTACTCGGTGAGGTACCCGTGGCGCAGGTTGATGCCGCGCTCGTAGTACACGTCGTCGGTGGTCATGTCGTAGGTGCCGATCTTGTCGTAGATGCTCGAGCCGGGCCGGCGCACGGTCGCCACGACGTAGTCGCCGGGCGCGAGCTCGGTGACGTGGGGGCCCACGGCCTCGACCCGGCCGAAGCTCTCGTGTCCCGTCACCAGGAAGTCGTACCCCGGGGGCGCCGCGCCGTACTCGGCCGCGTTGATCTCCTTGTCGGTGCCGTCCACGCCTACCTTGAGCACCTTCACGAGCACCCCACGCCCGTCCGGCACGTCGTCCAGGGACGGCTTGGCGAGCTGCGCCAGGTGCATCGAGTTGGGTTTGCCGGGAAAGACCGCGACCGCCTTCATCATCATCCTTTCCGCCTTCGCGGATGGAGAGCTCGGAGTGTCGGCCACGGCCGCACCTCCCCGATCAGTGCTGGGCATGGACTGCTCCCTTCATGCTCGACGAGTTGGACGGCGCGGCCGTCGGGGCCGCGGACCAGGATCCCGCGCGGGACTCATACGTTGGAGCGCTTCGAGCCCAGCCGCTGCTGCCACCCGGCCGGGCACGAGGACGTGTAGATCGAGACGCAACGCCTCGCCGACCGACCAGGCCTGGAACGGGCAGCCGCGTGGCGTGTGCGGGGCATCGGCATCGGCGATCTCGGAGACGTGGCCCAGGCCCGCGTGGGTGAGATGGTCGAGGATCGGCGCGAGGAATCGCCGGCGGGCCTCATCCAGCGCCTCCGGAGCTCCGCCTCGCACGCGAACCCACGCCTCCACGAACGGGCCCAGCAGCCAGGGCCAGACCGTTCCCTGGTGATAGGCGCCGTCGCGCGAGGTCACGCCTCCCTCGTACCGCGCGCGGTAGCCGGGGGCGTCCGCGGGCAGGGTGCGGAGGCCCAGCGGCGTCCACAGCCGCCGCTCGACGGTGTCCACCGCCTGGCGCGCACGAGGTCCCGTGAGCAGCGGGAACGGCAGCCCGCCGATGGCGAGCATCTGGTTCGGCCGCACGGTGCCGTCGTCGCGACCGGCCACGTGGTCCGCGTCCACCACATCGAACAGACAGCTCTCGGCGGCGTTCCAGAATCGGTCCGCGAAGGCGGACAGCCCGCGGTCACGGATCGGCCGATACTCCCAGGTGAACAGCTCCGCGATCCGGAGCGCGTTGAGCCACAACGCCTGGATCTCGACGGGCTTCCCGGTCCGGGACGTCACCACCCAGTCACCGACCTTCGCGTCCATCCAGGTGAGCTGGGCGCCCGGCTCGCCCGCGGCGAGCAGGCCGTCGTCGGCGACCCGGATGCCGTACCGGGTGCCGCGGACATGTCCGTCCAGGATCGCTCGTACCGTCTCGCCCAGCCGCGCCACGTCGCGCGCGGCCGGTTTCCGCCCTTCGGCCTCGAACGCGCGAAAGTAGTCGTGCACGGCGATCACGTACCAGAGCGAGGCGTCCACCGTGTTGTACTCGGGCGCGTCTCCCTGATCGACGAAGCGGTTCGGCAGCATGCCCTCGGACACGAGCCCGGACCACTCGAGCAGGATGGCGCGCGCGTCGTTCAACCGGCCGGTGGCCAGGCAGAGGCCCCGGAGCGCGATGAACGTGTCGCGGCCCCAGTCGGTGAACCACGGATAGCCCGCGACGATGGTCTTGCCGTCGCCGCGGCGCACCACGTAGGCATCGCCCGCGCGAAGGAGCCTGGACGCGAACCGTCCGCGGCGGGCCTGTTCCGTGCGGCGAAGCCGGGTGTACGTCGCCATGGCGGGAGCATCCGCCGGCAGTGCGTCCGGGGTGGCCATGACGAGCACCGCGTCGCCGTCGGCGAGGTCCCAGTGCAGCACGCCCGGCGCCGCCAGGTCCTCGATCCAGTCAAGCCCGCGGGCGCGCTCCTCGTCGTACTGGAATCGGCGATACCACGCCGGGTCGGGCGCGTAGACGCCGTTCGTCAGGGCGACGACACCGGGGACGCCGGCGTACGGCTTCCAGGTCACGCGTCCGTGATGGACCTCCGCGGCAAACCGGAATGCGGGATTCTCGTGATGCAGGGCGTGCGAGTCGCGGCCCGAGAGGAAAGGGCGCACCGCGAGCCGGGCCGGCCGCCGGCGGCCGACCAGCCGCCATCGCAGCGCCACCGCCGACATCCCCGCCGGAACGAACAGGTCGTGCTCCAGTCGGGTGCCGTCCTGGAGCCGGTAGGTCCAGGTCGGCCATGGCTCCTCGGCGAACGACTCCAGCACCGCGCCGGCCGCGGGGGCCACCACGTCCGGCACATACCGCTGACGCGTGAGATACTCCGGCGCGGCAGCGACGCCGTCCGAGCCTTCGTGAGCGATCCACGCGTCCACGCCATTCACCAGGACCATGCGTCCGGTCGGCGGCGTGGTCGCCGTCAGCAGCAGCGCGTGGTAGCGCCGTGTCCTGAGCCCACCGGTCGTGCCCGAGGCGAAGCCGCCCAGCCCGTCGGCCTCGAGCCATTCGGTGGCGTCGTCGAGTGCGATCTGATCCGTCACTGCCGGCTCCCGGCGAGCGGACGCGCCCGGGCGGGCTTGGGCGCTTTCGCCGCCTCCTGCCGCCGCCGCGCCATGTCCTCGATGCACCGAAGCACCAGCGCCGTCCAGCCGGTCTGATGGCTCGCGCCGACGCCGCGCCCGTTGTCGCCATGGAAGTACTCGTGGAACAGCACGAGTTCCCTCCAGTGCGGGTCGGTGGCGTAGCGCGGCTCCGCGCCGTGACACGGCCGCTGCCCGGAAGCGTCGGCCAGGAAGATGCCCGCCAGCCGCTGCTCCAGCTCCTGCGACACCTGCTGCAGGGTGAGCAGCCGGCCCGATCCCACCGGGCATTCGACCTTCAGCTCATCGCCGTAGAAGTGGTGGTAGCGCTCGAGCGCCTCGAGCAGAAGGTAGTTGATCGGGAACCACACCGGCCCGCGCCAGTTGGAGTTCCCACCGAAGAGACCGCTGTTCCCTTCCCCCGGGACGTAGTCCACGCTATGGGTCATGCCCTGCACGTCGATCTCGTACGGGTGGTCGTGGTGCACTCTCGAGACGGAGCGGATCCCGTGAGGCGAGAGAAACTCGGTCTCATCCAGCAGGTACCGCAGCACCCGCTGGAGGCGTTCGCGGGTGGGAATGGCGAGCAGCCGGTGCAGGCCGTGGTCGTCACCCATCCGCGGCTCCATGCACGTGATGTGGCGCCCCAGGTCGGTCCTATTGGTGAGAAACCAGTTCATCCGCTTCTGGAAGCCGTGGAGGTGCCCGAACTTGGCCTCGTCGAGCACCTCCGCCGCGATCAGCGGGATCACGCCCACGAGCGAGCGGATTCGGAGCGCGCGGTGCTCGCCGTCGACGTGGAGCTGATCGTAGTAGAAGCCGTCGTCGTCGGACCACAACCCTGAGCCACCCAGGTTGTTGATCGCGTCGGCGATGGCGATGAAGTGCTCGAAGAACTTGGAGGCGACATCCTCGTAGGCGGGATTCTCGCTCGCGAGCTCCAGCGCCATGCTGAGCATCGTGTTGCAGTAGAACGCCATCCACGCCGTGCCGTCGGCCTGCTCGAGGTGCCCGCCGGTGGGCAGCGGCCGCGAGCGGTCGAAGACACCGATGTTGTCGAGCCCGAGGAAGCCGCCGGCGAACAGGTTGCGTCCCTCGGGATCCTTCCGGTTCACCCACCAGGTGAAGTTGAGCAGCAGCTTCTGAAACACCCGTTCGAGGAACAGGCGGTCGCGCTGGCCCTTGGCGCCTGTCATCTTGTAGACCCGCCAGCACGCCCAGGCGTGCACCGGTGGGTTCACGTCGCCGAAGGCGAACTCGTAGGCCGGGATCTGGCCGTTCGGGTGCATGTACCACTCGCGCAGCAGGAGGAGGAGCTGCTCCTTGGCGAAGTGGGGATCGACCTTGGCGAACGGAATCATGTGGAAGGCCAGGTCCCAGGCCGCGAACCAGGGGTACTCCCACTTGTCCGGCATCGAGATGACGTCGCGGTTGTAGAGGTGGGGCCACTCCGCGTTGCGGCCCTCGCCGCGGCCTGGCGGGAGGCGCGGGCTGAGCCGGGTCGCCTTCGATCCAGTGCGCCTGACGATGTAGTGGTAGAACTGCTTGCTCCAGAGCAGGCCGGCGTAGCCCTGTCGCAGCACGCGGCGCTCGTCCGCGGTGGCCGCAGCCGGCGTCCGCTCGGCGTAGAACTCGTCGGCCTCCTCGATGCGGGACGCGAACGTCCGCTCGAACGCGGCGCCGAAGGCCGGCGTGCCCGCGCGATCGGCCTGGCGGAGCCGGAGCCGGACGACGCGCTCGCCGCCCGGCCGGCACCGTGAGCACGTAGTGCAGCGGCCGCCTTGGTGCCCTCGCGGGCAGGATTGACCGCACCGGCCTCGCCGTCGATCACGGCGCGGTGGAACGCGTCCTTCACGTACGGCTGCGGGTTCGGCGTGCCGAACAGCCGGGCCAGATTGGTCTCGTTCTCGGTGAACAGGAGCGCGGGAGCGCCGCCGTCATCGCGCTCGGCTTCGAGCACGTAGCGACCGAGCCCCATGTGGTCGACGGTGATCGTGGTCGGGCCGTCGCCCCGGACTGACGGGCTGCGGCCAGTAGCCCTCGCCCTGACGGCCCCAGCTCCAGGTGTTGCGGCACCACAGGGTGGGCAGCAGGTGGAGCGTGGCCGTGTCGGGCCCGCGGTTCGCGACGGTAACGCGGATGAGCACGTCGTTCGGCATCCTCCTTGGCGTACTCCGCGACGACGTCGAAGTAGCGCTCTTCGTCGAAGACGCCCGTGTCGAGCAGCTCGAACTCGGGCTCCAGCTTGCCGCGCTCGCGGTTGACACGCGACCAGCTCCTCGTACGGGAACGCGGCCTGCGGATACTTGTAGAGACGCCTTGAGGTAGGAGTGCGTCGGCGTGGCGTCGAGGTAGTAGTACAGCTCCTTGACGTCCTCGCCGTGGTTACCCTCGGGCCCGGTGAGGCCGAACAGCCGCTCCTTGAGAATCGGGTCCCGCCCGTTCCACAGCGCGAGCGCGAAGCACAGTCGTCCCTGCCGGTCGGTGATCCCGAGCAGGCCGTCCTCGCCCCACCGGTAGGCCCGGCTGCGCGACTGATCGTGCGAGAAGTAGTCCCAGACGTCGCCGTCCGCCGAGTAGTCCTCGCGGACGGTGCCCCACTGCCGCTCGGCCAGGTACGGCCCCCAGCGCTTCCAGTTCCGTTCGCGACGCGCGTCCTGCTCCAGTCGCTCCGCCTCGGCTCCCGCCATCACGGTCCTCCCGACGACAGGCCGAGCCTGCCGTCACTGTGCAGTGTCTCAATGGTGGGACGGATCATCTCTCGCACTCGGACCGGCACGGCGCGCCGGCGCAGCGGCCCCGGATGCCCTCGATCTGGCTGGCCTCGAACCTCTTCGCAGGTGAGGCGGCCCATCTCGACCATCAGCGGCTTCCCCGGCTCACCGGGAGCGCCGTCCATCTGCGGTCCTGCCGCGTCTTTCGCGAGGCCCCGGCGCGAGTAGGGGCCAGGGGAGCCGGGACCCGATACGCGCACAACGCCACCGGTCGAGGATTGGTTCCACCGGGCTCGAGGCTGTCCTCCATCATGATTCTTCTGCGTCGATCTGGCCACCCTTGGGCACGGGATCGGAGAGCTTGTCAGAGGGATTTCTGCAGGACGAGCCGGCATCGAGCGAGAGTGGCGGGAGGCGCGGCGCGACGCGTTGCCCGGAGCTCGTGCCGGGGGCAGCGCTTCGTCGCCGCTACGATTGTCGAGTCGATCCGTGGTTTGAAAGGTTACGTGCCGAGGCTTCTAAGGCAGCTCATCGGCTCGCGTGAGACCCGGCTCAGCGCAATGGTCCAGCGTCGCCGAGTCGCCAGCTCTTTGAGCCAGCGTTGGTCGAGCGCGTACGCCGTCTCGCACGCGTCGTTGGTGGCGAGCCCCGGGAGCCGACGGCGGAACGTCGGAAGCGCATCGGCGCTGAGCGTCGTCGCATAGACCCGATCGAGCGGGCGGCCGCGCGCGGCGCGATCGAGGTTCACCCCCGCGATGATCGCATCGGGATTGACCAGATTGAGTCCCGCGAGCACCAGCCAGCCCGCGAGCAGTGCTCCCGTCCCGAACCGCTCCCGTTGCCCACGCAGAACCGTGGCGACGAACCACCCGAAGACCAGCACCAGCCACCCCATGAAGGCGGTGGTGTAGAATCGCAGCTCGGTCAGCCCATATTCCGCCGTGTACAGCCGCATGCGAAATAGCGCCGACGCGAGCATCACATCGAGCAGCAGCAGCATCAGCCCAGCGAGCTGCCGGAAGCGACGCACCCGCGGTGCGTCGCGCTGGTCCAGCGACCAGTCGGCCACCAGCAGCAGCGGCAGCGACAACGCCGCCACCGCCACGAGCTCGAAGAAGCCGCGGCGGGCATACTCCGCGTAGGTGAGGCCGGTCAGGCCGCGGACCAGCTCCGCGCCGCCGAACAGGTAGCGGAACTGCACCGCCACGAACGCGAGGAAGAGAAGGTTGACGACGGCGAGCACGGTGCCGACTTCGCCCAGCCCGAACCGGCCGCCACGCAGGGCCGGGCCCGGCGGCTCCGGCTTCCGGCAGAGCACGCGGAGCAGGCCGGCCGAGAGCCACGCCCAGAGCACGATCACCAATCCGTGCGAGATCAGGGGCTGAAGCTCGAAGTCGAACGCTTGGCCCACGAGACGGCCGAAGACCGGGTCGGCCTCAACCAGCAAACCGCCGAACACCGCGGCCACCGGCGCCGCCGCGACGAGCCCGATCGCGGTGCCGCGGGCGCGGCGGGCCCGGTCGTCCACCGGCAGCGACGCCCAGTCGACGTCCGACAGCACGAGCGCCGGGGCCCCAGCAGCCGCACCGCCGGCGAGCTCGATCGCGCCGGTCGCATAGTCCGCCAGCCCCGCGCGCCTCCGCCCCACGGCCCGGAGCCGGGGCGAGGCGAGTGCCGCCACGGTCAGGACGCCGACGAGGTTGAGCGCGAACAGGGTGGGAGAGTCGCGCCAGATCAGCGCGACGCCGAGCAGGGCCAGCGGCGCCCCGAGCGGAGCCAGAGTGCTGGGCAAGGCCACCACGCCGCACTGCGCCAGCGCCACGAGCGCCAACGCGAAGGCACCGATCCCGAGCGTCGCGTCGAGCCGAGCCGGCACCAGGCGTTGCAGCGCATCGGCCGTGAGGCCGAGCGCCAGCCCGGCGGCCAGCAGCGCGAGTCCCTGCCGGGTTCGCGTCGTCATGGTCAGCCTGCCGCCTCCTCCGACAGGCCGCCGAAGCGGCGCTCGCGGCTCGCGAAGTCCACGACGGCCCGCCGCAGGGCCTCGGGCCCGAACTCCGGCCACATCAGCGGTACGAACAGCAGCTCGGCGTAGGCCGCCTCCCACAGGAGGAAATCGCTCAAGCGGCGCTCGCCGCCCGTACGGATCAGCAGATCCACCTCCGGCACCGGCGTCCCGTGATCGACGATCGCGAGCAGCCGTCCGAAGGTATCGCGGGTGGGCACGGTCTCGGGCTGGAGGCACTGCGCGGCACGCAGGATGGCGTCGCGCGAGGAGTAATCGAGCGCGATCCGCAGGATGAGCCGGGTTCCGCCCGCGGTTTCGCGCTGGGCGGCTTCGACCGCCTGTCGCAGCGTGGGGCCGATCCGGTCGCGCCGGCCGATCACCTCGAGCCGCACGCCGTTGGCGACGCAGCGCGCGGTCTCGACCCGGAGGTACTCGCGGAAGAGCCGCATCAACCACCCGACCTCGCTCTTCGGGCGCCGCCAGTTGTCGGCCGAGAACGCGTAGAGCGTCAGCACACCGATGCCCAGGTCGGGCGCGGCCTCCACGATGCGCCGCACCATGGCGGCGCCGGCGCGATGTCCCGCCGCGCGGGTGCGTCCCTGCCGGGTCGCCCACCGCCCGTTGCCGTCCATGATGATGCCCACGTGGATCGAAGTGCTTTGCTGCATAAAGTGTCACCTCAAAAAAAGAGCGGCGCTAGCGTTCGCGGGTAGCGCGGATCAGAGCTTCCATGTGCGCGAGATAGCGCTCGAGCGCGCGGCGGCCTTCGGCGCTCAGGCGGTACTCCGTGCGCGGAACCCTGCCCTCGAAGCTCTTGGTGCAGACGATGTACTCGGCATCTTCGAGCTTGCGGGCATGGACGCTCAGGTTGCCGTCGGTCGTATCGAGCAGACGCTTGAGCTCGTTGAAGCTGAGCGTGTCGTTCACCGCGAGCGCGCTGACGATGGCGAGCCGCATGCGCTCGTGGATGAGCCGGTCGAGCTCGAGCGGTGCGTGCGCGGCGCCGCCACGCTCCCCGCGGAGCGGCGGGGGATGCGGCGGCTCGGCCGCACGGGCGCGCGCGCCCTTGGGCGCGAGATTGGAGTCAGCCACCGTACCTCCGGGCGATGATCACGCCGAACAGGATGTGGAGTAGGCCGAAGCCCGCCGCCATGAGGAGGTTTCCCCAGGCCGGCGGGCCCAACAGCGCCACGGCGCCGAGGGCCATGAAACAGAGTCCCATGAGGGGAACGACCCGCACCGAGAATGCGCCACCCGTCACCACGCCGGTGCCGTAGAGCAGGAGCCAGGTGCCGGGCAACGCGCCGAGCTGGCCCGTCCGCACGAGCGCGACGGTCAGCAGGGCCCCCACGAGCAGCGGCGGAACGTAGCTGAGCACGAAGCGGCGTCCGGAATAGGAGAACACCACGGTCCCTGCCCGCCGGGCCTTCCGCGCCATGGTCCATCCGCCGAGGGTCAGCGCCACGACCGATGTGGCCAGCCAGGTGGCCAGCCAGGCGTCCGTGGTCGGCCGAGTTTCCGCGATGCCGGCCGCCACAAGGGCGAGCACACCCATGCCGACGCCGCCCCACCCCGGCACCGCCGTGAACTCCGTCGCGCGCTCCATGGTCTGCCGGATGAAGCGCAGGTTGTCCATGGCCCGGTGGTGGAGGGCCGGATCGTCCGAAGGGCGGGTTGGCACACGCTGGGGAGAGGCCATGGTCTCCATGATAGCACAGGGCCAAGATTACATCAAGTACTTTATGCAGTAAAGTGACAGCTCCGAGCCCTGACCTGCTGTCGACGACCACCGCGGTCACTCGTCGCAGCAACAGTCACGCTGACGCATGCACCCGTGATGCCCCGGACGACGCCGAGCGACTGGACGACGTGATAGCCCTCGAGCGCAACGCGGTGGTCGTCAGCGCGTGCTCCATCCTAGGCCGCCCGGAGCTCGGAGGTGCACTGCGGACAGCGGGTCGCGCCGAGGGGAATCGCCATCCGGCAGTACGGGCAGTCCTTGGTGCTCGGCGCCGCCGCGTCGGCCGGCTTCAGCCGATTGGCCGCCCGCACGATCAGGAATACCGCGAAGGCGACGATCAGAAAGGTGATGATGCTGTTGATGAACAGCCCGTAATTCACCGTGACCGCCCCCGCCGAATGGGCTTCCGCCAAGGTCGAATACGGGGGCGGGGCCTTGTCACCCGCCTTGAGCAGCAGGAACAGGTTCGAAAAATCGACGTTGCCGAGCGCGAGGCCGATCGGCGGCATGATGACGTCGTCGACCAGCGATTTCACGATCGTACCGAACGCGCCGCCGATGATGATGCCGACCGCCAAATCCAGCACGTTCCCACGCATGGCGAACGCCTTGAATTCTTTCAGCATGCGGCCCCCTGGCAGAATGGTCGTCGAAGGGATCTGCCCTACGATACCCTCCCCCGGGCCCGCAGCGGAAGCGTCAGGCGCCGGGCCTACCTCACCAGCTTGAACAACGTCTGGAAAGCCCACTTCGCCCGGGGCGTGAGCCGGGTTCGCCGCCACGCATCCGCGGCCTTGCGGAAGATCTCGCTCTGGGTGGGATAGGGGTGCACCGTGGACCCGATCGTGCCCAATCCGACGCCGGCGGTCATGGCCAGGGCGATCTCGCCGATCAGGTCGCCCGCGCGTGCCGCGACGAGTGTAGCGCCGAGGATCCGGTCGCTTCCACTGGCGAGATGGACCTTGAAGAATCCCGCCGTCTCGCCGTCGAGCACGGCCCGATCGACGTCTTCCATGGGCACGGTGATCGTGTGCACGGCCATGCCCGCGGCGGTGGCCGCCGCGCTGGTCATGCCGACGTGCGCCACCTCGGGCGACGTGTACGTCACCCAGGGCATCACCAGCCGGCTCACCCGGCCGCCGCCAAGGCCGAAGAACAAGGCGTTCCCGACCACGAGCCGGGCGTGCGCGTCGGCGCCATGGGTGAACCGGTGCGGCCAACGAGCGGCGTCGCCGATGGCGAACACCCGCGGATTGGTCGTGCGGAGGCGGTCGTCGATCGCGACCCCGTCCTGATCGAACGACACGCCCGCGCTCTCCAAGCCGAGCCCCTCGACGGCGGGCCTCCGTCCGAGCGCCACGAGCAGCTCGTCGCCGGCGATCTCTTCGGTCGCGCCACCTCGCTCGACCACGACGACTCGCTGATCGCCCCGGGCGAGCGCGCCCACGGCCAGGGCATCGCGCACGATCCGCACGCCGTCCGCCTCCATCCTGCGCTCGACGATCTCGGCGGCCTCGGCGTCCTCGCGCGGCAGGATGCGCGGCCCCCGAGCGACGAGGACCACCTCCGATCCGAGCCGCGCAAAGGCCTGGCCCATCTCGCAGCCGAGCGGGCCGGCGCCGACGACGACCAGGCGGCGCGGGTGCGCCGTGAGCGTGAAGATGGTTTCGTTGGTAAGGTAGGAGACCTGGTCGAGGCCGGGAATCGGCGGGGCAGCCGGGCGGGCGCCCGTCGCGATGACGGCCCGGCGAAAGCGGAGCGGCCGACCCTCGACCGTGATCGTGTCCTTCCCCGCGAAGCGCCCGTCGCCCAGGAAGACATCCACGCCGAGCGCGCGGTAGCGCGCGGCACTATCCACGCGGCTGATCGCCGCACGGAGCCGCCGCATGCGCGCCAGGGCGGCCTCGAAGCTGCCCGAACCGGCGAGCACCGGCCCCCCGAATTCCCGTTGCGATTCCAGAGCCGCCTGCCAGGATCGCGCCGCGCCGATCACGCCTTTCGACGGCACACAGCCGACGTTCAGGCAGTCGCCGCCCATCAGATTCCGCTCGACCAGCGCGACCCGCGCTCCGAGTCCCGCGGCGATCGCGGCCGTGACCAGGCCGGCCGTGCCGGCGCCGATCACGACGAGGTGATAGCGCTCGCGTGGCTCCGGATTGACCCAGTCGGGCGGACGCACGTTCGCCAGCAGCTCGTCGTGGAACCGATCAGCCGGCTCGATGCGGATCGTCGCCGAATCAGCCGACCGCACGGCCATCGGTGGCCTCGTGAAGCGCGCGGCGCGCACGGCGCGTGAGCAGCGTGGCGAGAATCAGCGACGCCAGCAGTCCCAGGATGAGCACCGCGTAGTGGGCCGGCCCGCGCGGAGCCGCGGCACCGCCGGCCAGCCGGGCGAGGTCGCCAACCACCGCTCCGGTGTAGACGTAGAGCAGCGTGCCCGGCAGCATTCCGACGGAGGCCAGGACCGCGTCTCCGAAACGAAGGCTGGTGAGACCCAGCGCGTAGTTGAGCAGGTTGAAGGGGACGAAGGGGACCAGGCGCAGCAGCAGCACGACCCGGAATCCGTCGTGGGAGATCGCGCGGTCTATCGCGGCGAGGCGCTCGTTGCCGGCCAGCCAGCGTTCGACCGGCCCGCGTGCGAGGTACCGGGCGACGAGGAAAGCCAGCGATGCGCCGAGCGTGGCGGCGACGAGGACGATCGCCGTCCCCTTGGCGACGCCGAAGATCGCACCCGCGGCGAGCGTGAGCAGCGAGCCCGGCACGAGCGCCACGGTGGCCAGCGCGTAGCCCGCGATGAACGCCGCCGGTCCCCAGGCACCCAGTCCGTCGATCCAGGCGAAGAATGCGGGGAGCTGCCCGCGCTCACGGTGCGCGACGATCAGACCGGCCACGATCGCGACCGCCGCCAGCAGACGCACGGTCGGGAAGCGCCTGCCGCCCACGATCACGTCGTCTCGATGGCGTGTCCGGCCGCTCGCCACTCGGCGAAGCCGCCGCCGAAGAGCACCACGTCGCGTACCCCGCGCGCGTACAGCAACGAGGCCGCGATGGCCGCGCGAGCACCGGTCTGGCAGTGGACCACGGTGGGCCGACCGCGCGGCAGCGTGGTCAGGCACTCGTCCAGCTCGCCGAGCGGAATGTTGACCGCGCCCGGCAGGCGGCCCGACTCCCATTCCCCGCGGCTTCGCACATCGAGCAGCGCGACGCTCCCCGCGGTGAGCGCCTGGGTCAGCTCGCCCAGCCCGATGCCCGGGATAGTCTGCAGCTCGCCCGCCGGACGCTGCTCGATCGCGTCGGCGCCGGCGTAGCCGGCCAGGTGGTCGAGTCCGATGCCCGCCAGCGCTCGGGCCAGGGCCTCGACGCCGTGCGGGGATCCCTCGTCGACGATGAGTAAGAACTCCCGATCGTACGGCAGCAGCCACCCGGCCCACGTCGTGAAGGCGCGGTTGGCCGGAATGTTGATCGTGCCCGGGATCGCCTTCGCGAGAAACTGACGAGCGGGCCGCGTGTCGATGACCATCGCGCCGGCGGCGAGCGCCGCGTCGATCACGCGCGAGTCGAGCCTCGGCGGCGCCGGGGGCCCGCCCAGCACGCGGGGGCCGTCGCGGTTGATGCGCTTCATCTGCGCGAAGTAGCGCGGCGGATCCGGCTGGCCGGCGAGGACCGCGCGCACGAACTCGTCCTCGTCCCGTACGGCGAAGGCCCAATTGAACCGGCGCTCGTAGCCGAGCGTGGACTGCGGGACCGCGCCGAGGGCCTTCCCGCACGCCGACCCGGCCCCATGCCCCGGCCAGAGCTGCAGGTAATCCGGCAAGGACGCCAGGCGCTGGAGCGAGCGGAAGAGCTGTCGCGCCCCGGCTTCCATCGTGCCGGCCACGCGCGCCGCGCGCTCCAGCAGGTCCGGGCGGCCCACGTCGCCCACGAAGACGAAGTCGCCGGTCAGCGCGCCCATGGGCTCGCTCGCCGCCGCGGTATCCGTCACCAGGAACGCCATGTGCTCGGGCGTGTGTCCGGGCGTGTGCACCGCCTTCAGCTCGACTCGGCCGATCTGGAACCGGTCGCCGTCGGCCAGGAGCGTGGCGCCGTCCTCCGCCGCGTAGCGGTAGCGCCAATCGTCGCCGCCCGCGTCGGACAGCAACAGCCGGGCGCTGGCCCGGCGCGCCAGCTCCCTGGCGCCGGAGACGAAGTCGGCGTGGATGTGGGTCTCGGTGACGTGGGTGATGCGGAGGTTCTCGGCCTCGGCCGCCCGAAGATAAGGCTCGATGTGGCGGTTCGGGTCCACCACGAGGGCGTGGCCGGTGGCCTGACAACCGACGAGGTAGCTGGCCTGCGCGAGCTGGTCGTCGTAGAACCGTCGAAAGAACATGGCGTCCTAGGAATCGGTGGTCGCGAGCAACGGCCCGAGCGGAAGCCGGAGGCACGCACGCGCGCCGCGCGCGCCGCGACGGGACTCGAGCACCAAGACTCCGCCGTGCGCTTCGGCGATCTGGCGGCTCAGGACGAGACCAATCCCCGTCCCGTTGGCCTTGGTCGTGAAGAACGGCACGAACAGGTTGCCCGGGTCCGGCAGTCCGGGTCCCTCGTCATCCACGGTCACTTCGACCACCCCGCCGTTGGTCCGCCAGCCGACCCGCACCGCGCCGCCCGTCTCGAGCGAGGCGTCGACCGCGTTCCGCACCAGGTTGATGAGGAGCTGGTCGAGCTGGTCGCCGTCGGCGGCGACGGTGAGCGGCGGGCCGGACTCCACCCTCACCTCGAGGCGCGTCTCGAGCGCCGCGACCCGGCGCACCCAGGCGTCCACGGCGACCGGCGCCAGGCGGGGCCGCGGCAGCCGGGCCAACTGCGCGTAGGCCCCCATGAACCGGGCCAGCGACTCGGACCGCGCCTCGATCACCTGCAGTCCGGAGCGGAGATCCTGCTCCCAGTCGGACGCGCGCGTCGAACGCTCCGTCAGACTGCGCAGGCTGCCAGCGATCGACTTGATGGGCGCGAGCGAGTTGTTGATCTCGTGCCCCAGCACCCGGACCAGTCGCTGCCATGCCGAGCGCTCCTCGGCCCGGAGCACGCGGCTCAGGTCCGACAGCACCAGCAGCCGGTGGGGCAGTCCGTCCTGGCGAAAGGTAGTGCCGCGCACCTCCCATCGCCCGGCGCCCCCGGGAAACGAGGCCTCGATGGTACGCGGCACGTCGCCGTCGAGGCAGGCCGCCAGCCCGAGCGGCTCGGCGGCGAGTCCCAGCAGGCGCTCGGAGGGCTGACCCAGGAGCCGCTCGCCGCCGCGGTTGACCAGACGGAGCCGCTGATCGCCATCGAAGGCGAAGACGGCCACGTCGATCTCCTCGATCACCCGCCGCAGCAGCGCCGTCGCTTCGAGCGCGCCGAGCCGTTGCGCGCGCAGCGTGTCGCTCAGCATGTTCACCTCGAGCAACGCGAGCCCGAGCCCGTCGGCCGGGCTCGCGCCCCGGGCCCGGATGGAGTAGTCGCCCTCGCGCAACGCGGCCAGCAAGTTGGCGATCGTCTGCAGCGGCCGGAGCACGCGCTCCCTGACCAGCGCGGACCCGATGAGCCACGCTCCCGCGGCGATCAGCGAAAAGGTGACCCGGATGCGGAGCGGATGATCGCCGGTCCACAGCAGCCAGCAGGCGACGAGCACCGCCGGCAGCCCCGCCAGGAGCGCGGCGCGGAACACCCGCGACTCGTGACCGGCGCGGCCGAGGCCGCCGGTCAGAGCCCATGGTGCTGGAGCCGGCGATAGAGCGCGCTCCGGCTCAGGCCCAGCATCTTGGCGGCCTGGCTCACGTTGCCGCCGTGGCGCTCGAGCGCCTTCCGGATGAGCACGCGCTCCACCTCCTCGAGCGGGAGGTCCTCCAGCCGCGCGCCCGCGCCCGCGCCGCGGAGCCCGAGATCGGCCGCCCGGACGCGCGTGCCTTGCGCCATGAGCGCGGCACGCTCGAGCGTGTGGTCGAGCTCGCGCACGTTGCCGGGCCAGGCGTGCGCCTCCAGGGCGGCGACCGCCTCGGGCTCGAACCCGGCGAGCGGCTTGCGATAGCGCGCGGCGTAGCGCTGCAGGAAATGCTCGGCCAGCGGCCCGATGTCGTCGCGGCGCTCGCGCAGCGGCGGCAGGCGGATCTCGATGGTGTTGAGCCGGAACAGGAGATCCTCCCGGAACCGGCCTCCCCCCACCTCGGCCGCGAGGTCGGCGTTGGTGGCGGACAGGATGCGGACGTCGATCTTGCGCGCTCGCGAAGCGCCTACGCGTTCCACCTCGCCGCTCTCGAGCACGCGCAGCAGCTTGGCCTGCTGGCGCAGCTCCAGCGTGCCGATCTCGTCGAGCAGCAGCGTGCCGCCCTCCGCGAGCTCGAAGCGCCCGATGCGATCCGCCCGCGCGTCGGTGAACGCGCCCTTCACGTGCCCGAACATCTCGCTCTCGAACAGGCTCTCCGAGAGTCCGCCGAGGTTGACGGCCAGCAGCGGCTTCGCCGCCCGGGGCGAGGCGGCGTGGATCCGCTGGGCCACGACTTCCTTGCCGGTGCCGTGTTCGCCCGTGATCAGCACGTTGGCATCCGACGGCCCCACCCGCTCGATCAGCTCGAGGACGGGCCGCATCACCGCCGACCGGGCGATCAGCTCCGGACGGCCGTCCCGCCGGAGCAGGCGATTCTCGCTCTCGAGCCGACGCGTACGGCGGAGCGCCCGGCCGAGCTCGACCTGGGTCTGGAGGGTCGCGAGCAGCCGGGCGTTGTCCCACGGCTTTTCGATGAAGTCGCGCGCCCCGCGCCGCATCGCCTCGACCGCTTTGTCCACGCTGCCCCAGGCGGTCATCACCACCGCGGGGAGCGTTGCGTCGAGGGCCTGCAGCTCGGACACCAGCTCCAGGCCCTCGCGCCCGGTGGTCGTGTCGCGGGCATAGTTGAGATCGAGCAGCACCGCGTCGAAGTCCGCGCCCTGCACCGCCGCCAGCACGGCGGCCGGCGAGTCGGCGGTGTCGATGACGTACCCTTCGCCCTTGAGCAATAGGCGGAGCGCTTCCCGGACGTCCGACTGGTCGTCCGCGATGAGCACGTGGGCTGAGGGGGTGGCGTTCGACACGGTGCCTGGGTGGTGGAGGCGAGAGAAATGTAATCGTGGGTCCGGCCAGGCCCCGGCCCCGCAGGTCTCACCCCACCCTGGGGGCGACCTCGGCGGTCTCGGCCGACACGATCCACCCGTCGCGGAGCTGGATGGTGCGGTGCCCGTAGGACGCGTTCTTCTCGGAATGAGTCACCTGCACGATCGTCGTCCCCTGCCGGTTGAGCTGGGTGAACAAGTCCATGATCTCCTCACCCTGCGCGCTGTGCAGGTTGCCGGTCGGCTCGTCGGCCAGCAGCAGCTTGGGGCTGGCGATGACCGCGCGGGCCACGCCGACGAGCTGCTGCTGGCCGCCCGACAGCTGACTCGGATAGAGATCCTTCTTCCCGACCATCTGGAACCGGTCGAGCGTCTCGGCGACGATGGCCGCCCGCTCCTTGGGCTTTACGTCCCGGTACGAGAGCGGAATTTCCAGGTTCTCGTACACCGTGAGATCGTCGATCAGATGGTACTTCTGAAACACGAAGCCGATGTAGCGCTTGTTGAGCTCGACCCGCTTGCGGGGCGCGAGCTGGTGCACCGGCTCGCCCAGGAACCGGAACTCACCCGTCCAGGTGTGGTCCAGCATGCCGAGGATCGCCAAGAGGGTGGACTTCCCCGCCCCGGACGGACCCATGATGGTCACGAACTCGCCCTCCCGGATGTCGAGGTCGATCCGGCGGAGCACGTAGCTCCGGGTTGGTCCGGTCTGGTACGACCGCTCGACGCCGCGCAGCTCGATCATGTGCGCTCCGGTCATTCGGCGCGTAGCGCCGTGATGGGGTCGACCCGCGTCGCGCGGCGGGCCGGGAGATAGGACGCCACCAGCGCAGTGACCGCGAGCAGCGCCGCGATGCCGGCGAACGTGATGGGGTCGGCCGGACTCACCCCGTAGAGCTGGCCGGCCAGCAGCCGCGCGAGCCCGAGCGAAGCGCCGAGTCCGATACCGATGCTGATGAGCACGAGCCGCATGCTCCGGAGCACCACCGAGCGGCGCGTGTGGGCCGGGTCCTCACCCAGCGCGATCCGGATCCCGAACTCCCGCGTCCGCTGGGTGACCGTGTAGGCGATGACCCCGAAGATGCCCACCGCGGCCAGCACCAGCGCGATGCCGCCGAGCGTCGCCATCAGCAACAGGCTGAACCGGGCCTGGGCCATCCCTTCGGAGAGGTAGAACGCCATCGGCGCCACGCGGGTGACCGCCAGATCCTTGTCGATCTCGTGCACCACCGCCGCCGCCGCGGTGGCGAGGCCCGCCGGCGCGACCTCGCTCTCCAGGGCGACGTCGAGCACGATCGGCATCTGCTGGCCCATGGAGTAGAAGATCAGCGGCCGGACGGCGCGGGTCAGGTCGTGGCTGCGCTCGTGCTCGACGACGCCCACGACCTCCGCCATGTTGTTCGGCTGCGCCCGTCGGCCCGAGCTGGAGCTGCTTGCCCACGGCGCTCTGGCCGGGCCACGCCTGCTTGGCGAGCGTTTCGTCGATGACGATGACCGGTGGCGTGCCGACGGCATCCTCCCAGGTGAAGCGCGCCGGCCCGCGAGCAGCCGGGTGTTCATCGCCGCGAAGTAGTCGGGCGAGACCGAGCGGCCGTCGGCGGTGACGCTCTCCCAGTTCCGCGCCGTCGCCTCGTCGAACGCGTAGGGCGAGAGCG
Source organism: uncultured Gemmatimonadales bacterium (assembly GCA_963697755.1). Lineage (GTDB taxonomy): Bacteria > Gemmatimonadota > Gemmatimonadetes > Gemmatimonadales > GWC2-71-9 > CAVVWJ01. The sequence continues at coordinate 785,314 of CAVOPE010000001.1, forward strand.
ATCCGCTGCCCGTGAGCGGCAGCTGCGAGACGATGCCCACGCGGCGCACGCCGGGCGCGTCGCGCAGCCGCCGCTCGAGCTCGCGGACGAACGCCCGGCGGCTCTCCGGTGTGGGATAGCGGCCGGCGGGCATGGCGAGCTGGAAGGTCAGCAGGTCGGCCGCGTCGAAGCCGGGCCGGACCTGCTGCAGTGACAGGAAGCTCCGCACCAGCAGGCCCGCGCCGATCAGCAGGATCACCGACAGCGAGACCTCGCCCAGGATCAGCGCGTTGCGCACGCGGTGCCGCGCGGCGCTCGTCCCGGAGCGGCCGCCGGCCTGGAGCGACCGGTGCGGGTCCTGGCGGGCGGACTGGAGCGCGGGCGCCAATCCGAAGGCCAGCGTCGTCACCAGGCAGGTGAGCGCGGTGAACGCCAGCACTCGCCCGTCCACGTCTATCTCACCCAGACGGGGGAGATTGGACGGGTGCAGCACGCGCAGGAGGCTCAGCGCCAGCGTGGTCACCATGAGGCCGAGCGCCCCTCCGGCCAGCGCGAGCAACCCGCTCTCGGTCAGGAGCTGCCGGACCACCGCCCAGCGGCTCGCGCCCAACGCGGTGCGGAGCGCGAACTCGCCCTCCCGGACCGTCGCCCGCACCAGGAGCAGGTGGGCGACGTTGGCGCAGGCGATCACCAGCACGAGACCGACCGCGCCGAGCAGGATCAGCAGCGCGGGCCGGGCATGCTTGACGACGTCCTCCTGCAGCGGCACGGCCCGGATGCGCACCTGCGTGCCGGCATGTTCCGGGAACTCCTTGCGGAACTGCAGCGCGATGCCGTCCAGCTCCGCCTGTGCCTGGGCGAAGGTCACGCCCGGCTTGAGCCGGCCGAACACCGTGAAGAACGTGTAGTTCCGCGGCGGCGCCTTGCCGTAGTCGAACTGCAGCGGCGCCCACATCTCGGCGTCCGTGATCAGGAACGCCTCGGCCGGCAGCGCGAGGTGGAAGTCGCGGGGAAGGACGCCGACGACCGTGTGCGCCACCCCGTCGAGCTGGATCGTCGACCCGACGATCCGCGGGTCCGCCCCGTAGCGGCTCCGCCAGAGACGGTCGCTCAGCATCACGACGTGGGGGCCCTGCGGCACTTCTTCTTCGGGCAGGAAGTTCCGGCCGTACTGCGGCGTGACCCCGAAGAGGGGGAAGAAGTTCGCGGTGACGGTGGCGAGCTCAACCCGTTCGGGCTCGCCGTCGCCGGTCAGGTTGCCGCTCAGCCCCGCGACGTTGCCGGACGAGGCGGCGGCGAAGCTCTCGAACGTTCGGCTCCGGCGCTGGTAGTCTCGGAAGTCCAGTGGCGACACGGCGGGCAGCGACTGGGCGTTCTCCCCGAAATCGTTCCAGATGTTCGCGATCCGGTCGGCGTTGGCGTACGGAAGCGATCGCAGCAGCACGCCGTTCACCACGGTGAAGATCGTCGTCGTCGCCCCGATGCCGAGTGCCAGGGTGACCACGGCGGCGGCGGTGAAGCCCGGCGTGCGCCGGAGGGCGCGCACCGCATAGCGCAGGTCCTGCAACAGGGCGTGCATCATTCGCTCCGTAGGGCGACCATGGGATCCACGCGGGTGGCGCGGAGGGCGGGAATCAGGCAGGCGACGAGCGAGACCGCGGCGAGGGTCGCGGCCATCGCGGTGATCACGCCCGGATCGGTGGGGCTCACGCCGAAGAGCTGCGCGCTGAGCAGACGGGTAAGGACCAGCGCGCCAGCCAGGCCCAGCAGGATTCCGGCGACGGCCATGCCCAATCCCTGGCGCAGCACCATGCCGCAGACGACGACGGCGCGGGCGCCGAGCGCCAGGCGGATCCCCAGCTCGCGCGTCCGCTGGCTCACGCTGTACGCCATCAGCCCATACACGCCCACCACGGCCAGGCAGAGGGCCAGGCCGCCGAAGATCGTGAGCAACAGCATGCTGAAGCGGTAGCGCGCTAGCGAGTCGCTGACCAGCTCGCCGACCGGCCGGAGCCGTGACACCGGCTGGTCGGGGTCCACCTCGCGCACGGCCGCCTTGATGGCCGGGGCGATGGCGCCGGGCGACAGCGTGGTCCGCACGACGAACGAGATCGGCGTCGGGGCGAACACGGCCCACAGATCGTCGGTGATCTGCCGGGCGGGCACGTACACTTCGGGATCGGCCGGCTGGGCGAGCCCGAGGTGGCGCACGTCCGCCACGATGCCCACGATCTCGCGCCATTCCGGCTCGTCGGTCGGACTGCCGAACGTGATCCGCTGACCGATCGGGTCGCGGCCCGGAAAGAACTCGCGCGCGAAGGCCTCGTTGACCGTCGCGACCAGCCGGGAGCCCTCGACGTCCTCCGGACCCGGCGGGCGACCGCGCTTGAGCGCGATGTCCATGGTCTCGAGATACTCGCCCATGATGATCCGGTAGCCCGCGTAGCGCTCGCGCCCCGGCGCTGCGGGCGGCTCGCCTTCGACCGACACGTCGCCATTGGTCTGGCCGCTGCCGAGGGGGAGGTAGAACACCGAGCCGGCGCGCGACACGCCGGGAAGGCCTTGCAGCTGCTCCAGCACCCGGCCGACGAAATTCCGCTGTGCGTCCACGCTCTCGTATTTCGCGGACGGCACGTTGAACTCGAACGAGACCGCGCCTTCCGGACGGAAGCCCGGATCGACGCCTGCCAGCCGCCGGACGCTCACGATGAGCAGGGCGGACCCGATCAGGAGCACGAGGGCGAGCGCGATCTGGGTCACCACCAGGCCGGCCCGGAATCGGCTTCGCTGCGGGCCGCCGCTCGCCCCGCGACCTTCCGCCTGGAGCGCTCCCGCCGGCGCCTGGCGCGAGGCGACCATCGCCGGCACCAGCCCGAAGGCGAGACCGATCACCACCGACACCACGAGCGTGAACACCAGCACGCGCTCGTCGATCGTGATCTCGGCCAGGCGCGGCACGCCGCGCGGGCTCAGGGCCAGGAGCGCATCCACCGACCAGCTCGCCAGCAGCAGTCCCAGAGCCCCGCCCGCGGCCGCCAGCAGCACCGCCTCGGCCAGCGCCTGCTGCGTCAGCCGCCAGCGGCTGGCGCCGAGCGCCGCGCGCAGGGCGATCTCGCGCTGGCGGGTGGACGCCCGCACGAGGAACAGGTTGGCGACGTTGGCGCAGGCGATCAGCAGCACGAAGACGACCGCGCCCGAGAGCAGCAGCAGCGCCGGACGCACGGCGCCGACAGTGTCTTCGGTCATCGCGATGACCGCGGCGCCGCGCCCGGTGTTCTGCCCGGGGTACGCCTCCGTCAGCCCGCGCGCGACCGCGTCCATGTCCGCTTGCGCCGTGGCCACCGTCGCCGACGGCGTGAGCCGGGCGATCACGTCGTACGAATGGGAATCGCGGTCGTTGGAGCGTCCCAGTCCGAAGCCGAATGGCAGCCAGAGGCGGGACCGGCCCGGATAGGCGAGGGACGAAGGCGCCACGCCGACGATCGTGTAGGGTCGCCCGCTCAGGTTGACCGTCCGCCCGAGAATATCGCGGTCCCCGCCGAATCGCTCGCGCCAGAGGCCCTCGGAGATGACGGCGACGCTGCCCTGCCCCTGGTCCTCACCCGGCAGGAGTCCGCGTCCGAGCACCGGCGTCACGCCGAGCGTCCGAAAGAAATCGGACGAGACCATGGCGGCGGAGATCTCTTCGGGTTCGCCCACCCCGAGCAGCGACACCGCCACCCCTCGCGAGGCGGCCATGCTCGAGAACGAATGCGCCCGCGCGCGCCAGTCGGCGAAGTTGGGGCCGCTGACCGACCCGGTCAGCCCGCCGCCGTAGGTCTCTCGCACCACCACGAGACGATCGGCCTGGGGATACGGCAACGAGCGGAGCAGCACGCCGTTCACCACGCTGAAGATCGCGCTGTTGGCGCCGATGCCCAGCGCGAGCGTGAGCAGGGCCACCAGGGTGAACGCGGGCGTCTTGACCAGCGACCGCAGCGCGTAGCGGATGTCCTGCCAGAGATAGTGCATCGATCGCTCCTGCTCTCGTTGAGGCCCGGCCGCTCAGTCGGCCCGCAGCGCGTCGATGGGATCCACCCGGGTGGCACGGAGGGGCGACCGAAGCAGCACCCCGTTCGCGATGCTGAAGATCGCGGTGTTCGCCCCGATGCCCAGCGCCAGGGTAAGGACGGCCACGGCGGCGAAGCCTGGACGCTGCCGCAGCCCGCGGATCGCGTACCGCAGGTCCTGCAGCAGCCCGCTCACTCCGACCTCAACGACGCCATCGGGTCCACCCGGACCGCCCGGCGCGCCGGCAGGTAGCTGGCGGCCAGGGCGACCGCCCCGAGCAGCAGGGCGACGCCGATGTACGTGACCGGATCCCGCGCGCTCACGCCATAGAGCTGGCTCGTGAGCACTCGGCTCAGCACCCATGCGCCGGTCAAGCCGAGCAGCAGGCCCACCCCGACCAGACGCATCCCATGCCCCACGACCAGCGTCACCACGTCCCGCGAGGCCGCGCCCAGGGCCATCCGGATCCCGATCTCGTGCCGTCGTTGGCTGGTGGCGTACGCCATGACGCCGTAGATGCCGATCACCGACAGCACCAGCGCGATCCCCGCGAACAGGGTAAGCAGCAGCAGTGAGAACCGCCGCTCGGCCCCCGCGTCGGCCAGCACGCGCGTCATCGGCATCACGCCGAAGATCGGCTGCTCCGGATCGACGCTCCGGATGGCCCGGGTCGCCGCGCCGGCCAGCGCATCGGGATCGCCGTCCGTCCGGACCACGAACGCCGCCTGCTGACCGGTGAACCGCCGCCATGAGACGTAGATCTCCTCGCGCGCCGGCAGGTCGGGCCGGATCTGGCGCACGTCGCCGCTCACGCCGACGATGGTGGCCAGCGGACCCTTGGGACCGAACAGGCGCAGCTGGCGTCCCACCGGATCGCTCTTCGGCCAGTACTTCGCGGCCAGCGCCCGATTGACGACGACCTCCGCTGGCACCGTCGAGTCGTTGACGCCGCCCACCGTGCGGCCGCGCGCCAGCGGGATCTGCATCGTCTCGAAATAGTTGGGCGTGATGGTCCGGACCTCGGCCGTCCGGGCGGGCTCGTCGGGCGCGACCGGCCGGTCGGCGATGTCGAATGGGATCTCGTTGGAGCCGCTGTAGGGCAGCCGGGAGACGAGCGCGACCTCTCGTGCGCCCGGCACACCCTCCACCGCCTCGACCGTCCGGTCGTAGAAGCCGAGCCGCTGCTGCGGCGTGAAGAACCGGCCCGTTTCCGGCGCGTTGGGCCACGGCAGCCAGATCTGGAGCGTGAGCAGGCCATCGGGGTTGAACCCGGGCTCCAGCCGCACGAGACGCTCGAAGCTCCGGAGCAGAAGTCCGGCGCCCGCGAGCAGCACGAGCGCGAGCGCCACCTCGAGCACCACGAGCCCGCTCCGCAGGCCCGCACGCCGCGCACCCGAGGTCATCCCCTTGCCGCTGTCCTTGAGCACGCTCTGCAGGTCCGGCCGCGAGGCCTGCAGCGCGGGCAGCAGCCCGAAGCCGATGCCAGTCAGCACGATGAGGCCCGCGGTGAAGGCCAGCACGGGCCGATCGATCCCGATCTCGCCGGCCCGCGGCAGATAGAGCGCCGCCAGCTGGCTCAGCGCGCTCGTGCCCCACACGGCGAGCAGGAGGCCCAACAAGCCGCCGAGCGCGGCGAGGACCAGGCTCTCGGTGAGGAGTTGCCGCACGATGCTGCGGCGACTTCCGCCCATCGCGGTACGGATCGCGATCTCGCGGCCGCGGGTCGTGCCCCTGGCCAGCAGCAGGTTGGCGACGTTGGCGCAGCCGATCAGCAGCACGCATCCCACGGCCCCGAGCAGAATGAGCAGCGCCGGGCGCACCTTGCCCACCAGCCGCTCGGCGAGTGGCACGGCGTCGACCCGCCAGCCGGCCGCTCGCGAGTAGGCATCGGGATACTGGTCGTACCACCGCTCCCGCAGCGCGTCGAGCGAGCGTTGCGCCTCACCGATCGTCCGGCCGGGCTTGAGGCGGGCGACGGCGCCGAGGACGCGGAACGGCCGGTTGTTCACGAATGTGGGGTCGGGATTGGTCAGATCGATCGGGGCCCAGAGCTCCAACGGCGCGCCGGCGTTTTCCATCGGGTGCCGGAAGCCGCGCGGCATGACGCCGATGATGGTGATCGGATCGTCGTCCAGGCGGACCGTCTTGCCGATCGCTGCCGGATCCCCGCCGAAGCGGCGCTGCCAGAGCTCGTATGAGATCAGCGCCACGTAGCCGATTCGCCCGCCCGCATCCTCGTTGGTGAAATCGCGGCCGGCCGCTGGCGCTACGCCCAGCACCCGGAAAAAGTTCGGAGAGACGACCGCGGCGGCGATCCGCTCGGGCTCGCCGCTGCCGGTCAGGTTGATGTTGATCGGCCAGGCGCCCGCCGCATCCTCGAAGGCGCCGACCTCCTGCTTGTAGTCGTTGAGCTCCGGAGCGGAGACCTGGACGTTGCTCTCGCCGCGGGCGCTGTAGCTCGACGTCAGCGCCACCAGGCGCTCGGGCTCGCCGTAGGCCAGCGGCCGGAGCAGGACGGTGTTGACGACGCTGAAGATCGCCGTGTTGGCACCGATGCCGAGCGCCAGCGTGAGGACCGCGATCGCGGTGAAGGCCGGGGTCCGTCCCAGCCCGCGGAGGGCGAACCGGACATCGCGCCAGAACGCGTCGATCATGCCACCTCCTGGTCGGTGGGGGCGCCGGGCACGAGCCGGCCGTCGAACAGGTACACCGTCCGCTGAGCCTCGCGGACGTAGCGCGGGTCGTGCGTCACGATCAGAATCGTGGCGCCGGCCTGGTGCAGCTCACGCAGCAGCTCCATCACCCCGGCGCCGCTCGCGGAATCCAGGTTACCGGTCGGCTCGTCGGCGAGCAGGACGACCGGCTTGCCGGCCACGGCCCGCGCGACTGCCACACGCTGCTGCTGGCCACCGGAGAGCTGCGAGGGATAGTGCTGCATGCGGTGCAGCAGACCCACGCGCTCCAGCGACTCGAGCACCGCGCCGCGACGCTCCGTCGCGCGCATCCCGCGATAGCGCAGCGGCAGCTCGACGTTCTGGAACACGGTGAGGTCGCCGATGAGGTTGAAGGCCTGGAAGATGAAGCCGATGGCGCGGGCCCGGACCCGGGCGCGCTGGCCGGCCGTCAATGTCGAGACGGGCTCGCCGGCGAGGACGTAGCTCCCCTCGCTGGGCGAGTCGAGCAGCCCGAGGATCGACAGCAGCGACGTCTTCCCGCTGCCGGAGGGTCCGCAGACCGCGACGTATTCTCCGGCCCGGATGTCCAGATCGATCCGGGACAGCGCGTGCGTCTCGACCTCCTCCGTGTGGAAGATCTTGGAGATCCCGGTCATCCGGATGAGCGGATCGATCGCGAGCGGCATGGCTCACTCCGCCCGGAGGGCGACCATCGGGTCCACCCGGGTGGCGCGTCTGGCGGGGCCGTAGCTCGCGACGGCGCCCACCACCGCCAAGAGACCGATGATCGCGGCGAAGACCGCCGGATCGGTGGCGCTCACGTCGTAGAGCAGCGCGCCCAGAATTCGGGTGAAGGCGAGCGCGCCGCTCACGCCGACGACGATGCCGATGGCCACAAGGGCGAGCCCGCGCCAGAGCACGCCGCGCAGCACCGTCTCGCGGCTCGCGCCCAAGGCGAGCCGGATCCCGAGCTCGCGGGTCTGGAGCACGACGGTGTAGGCCATCACCCCGTACAGGCCCACGGCGGTCAGCACTAGCGCCAGCGCCGCGAAGCCGGCCAGCAAGGTCATGCTGAAGCGCCGGCGGGCGAGCGAATCGCCGAGATACGCGTCGAGCGGTTTGACGTCCGCGACGGCCAGGTCGGGGTCGAGCGCGTGTACCCGGGCGACGACGGCGGAGCTCAACGTGCCAGGGTCGCCCGTTGTCCGGATCACCAGGTTCATGAAGGTCGAGGGGAACTGCGCCAGCGGCCAATACGTGGTCGGGCTCGCCGCCGAATCGACGCCGGTATGCTTCACGTCCGCGACGACTCCCACGATCGTTGCAACGAGCGTGTCGCCCCACGGCATCACCATCCGCCGGCCCAGCGGCTCCTCGTCGGACATATACTGGCGCACGAAGCTCTGGCTTACGACCACCGTGCGCGGCTGCCCCGGCCCGTCCGGCGCGCCGAGCAGTCGGCCGTCGAGCAGCCGGATTCCCATAGCCTGGAAGTACCCCGGCTCGACGGCGCGCACGTCCGTCCCCGGCCGCTCGGACGGGGTCGGCGCAGGACGGTCCTCGAGCCAGAAGCGCGTGGCGGAGCGGAGACCCGACAGCGGAAGCCAGTCGATCGCGCCCGCGGCTCGCACGCCCGGGAGGCTTCGAAGGTCGCGCAGCAGCGCCTCGAAGAACGCCGCCTGCTGCTCCGGTTTCTCGTACCGCGCCGAGGGCAGCGTGACTCTGGCGGTGAGCACGTGGTCGGGCTCGAAGCCGAGGTCCACCTGTTGCAGGCGCGCGAAGCTCTTGAGCAGCAATCCGGCGCCGACGAGCAGCATGAGCGAAAGCGCGACCTGCGCGGCGACGAGGACCGAGCGCGTGCGGGCGCCGCCGGTCGAGAGGCCGCGGGCGCCTTCCTTGAGCGATTCGTGCAGGTCGGTGCGGGCGGCCTGCACTGCTGGCATGACGCCGAAGAGCACGCCAGCGACCGCTGACAGCGCGACCGTGAAGGCCAGCGTCATCCCGTCAATACGGACATCCCCCAGCCGGGGGATGCTCGCCGCGGCCCGGGCCGCCAGCGCGTCGGTGAGCCACAGCGCCAGCAGCACACCCGCCACCCCGCCGGCCACCGCAAGCAGCAGGCTTTCCGACAGGAACTGGCGCACGACCCGGGACCGGCTGGCGCCAAGCGCCGCCCTCACCGCGATCTCGCGGCGCCGGCCGGTCGCCTGGGCCAGCTGCAGGTTAGCCACGTTCGCGCACGCGATGAGCAGCACCGCGACGACGACGGCGGCCAGCACAAGGAGCGGGCGTCGCACCGGGCCGGTCACCTCGTCGCCCAGTGGGCGCAGGTTCACCGACCAGCCGCGGTTGAAGTCGGGATGGGCGTCCTCCAGCCGGCGGGCGATCGTGGCGACTGGCGGCCTGCGCCTGATCGCGGGTCACGCCGGGCTTGAGCCGGCCCAGCGCCAGCATGAAGCGTCCCGCGCTCACGCGGTAGTCGAGCGCTGGGTCGATCGCGAACGGGATCCAGAGATCGGGCGTCACGGGCCGCCCGGCGACGCCGGCTCCGGCAGGCAGCACGCCGATGACCGTGTACGGCTTCCCGTCGAGCGAGATCGTGCGCCCGACTACGCTCCGCGCGCCGCCGAAGCGCCGCTGCCAGAGGCCGTAGCTCACCAGGGCGACCGGCGGTCCGCCCGGAGCGTCCTCGGCGGCGGTGTAGGTCCGACCGACCACCGGGGTCAGCCCGAGCAGCGGAAACAGCTCGGCGGTCGCGTACTCGACCGGCACCTCGACCGGCTCGGCGTCGCCCGAGAGGTTCATGCGCGTGTCGTAGAGACCGGCCATGCGCTCGAACACCTGGTTCTCCGCCCGCCAATCCTGGAAGTCGCCCGGCGAGACCGTGTTGCGCTCGCGATGCCGCGATTCACTGGACGACCAGACCATCACCAGCCGCTCGGGATCGGGATAGGGCAGCGGACGGACCAGGACGGCGTTGATCACCGTGAAGATCGCGGTGTTCGCCCCGATGCCGAGCGCGAGGCACGCCACTCGCCGCGCCGGTGAACACCGGGGCGCGGCGGAGCTGCCGCAGCGCGAAGCGCAGGTCTCGCAGAAGTACGTCCATCGCCGGGCTCCTAGCTCACCGCCGACAGCTGCCGCTCTTCCACGACCTTGCCGTCGAACAGGTGGACCGACCGCTCGGCGTGGCGGGCGTAGCGGGCGTCGTGGGTCACCATGCAGATCGTCGCCCCGCCCTGGTGCAGCTCGCGAAGCAGCTCCATCACGGCTTCGCCGTTGGTCGAGTCGAGGTTGCCGGTGGGCTCGTCGGCGAGCAGGATGGCCGGGTCTCCCGCGACGGCGCGGGCCACCGCGACGCGCTGCTGCTGACCACCCGAGAGCTGCGCGGGAAAGTGCTTCATCCGGTGGGACATGCCGACCCGCTCGAGCGCGCCCTGCACCCGCGAGCGGCGCTCCTCGGCGGGCATGCCGCGGTAGGTGAGCGGCAGCTCGACGTTCTCGTACACCGTCAGGTCGCCGATCAGGTTGAACGCCTGGAAGATGAAGCCGATCTGCCGATTGCGGACCCGCGCGCGCTGGGACGCGGTCAGCCGCGAGACCGGCTCGCCGCTCAGCGTGTAGCTGCCATCCGTCGGCGAGTCGAGCAGTCCGAGGATGGAGAGCAGCGTCGTCTTGCCGCAGCCGGAGGGCCCCGCGATAGCGAGGTACTCGCCCTTCCGGATCTCGAGATGGATGTCGGAGAGGGCGTGGGTCTCCACCTCGTCGGTGTAGAAGACCTTCTTGATTCCTGCCAGCGCAATCAGCGGGTCGCTCATGTGTAGTCCTCTGGCTGTCGGAAGTCGTGCGTCATTCCACCCGAACTCGCTCCACGCCGTCCCACCGGGACATGTCGGAGATGATCACCTTGTCGCCCGGCTGCAGGCCGCCGAGGATTTCCACCGAATTGACCGACGTGCGTCCCAGGCGCACCGTCGCCCGCACCGCCTCCTTGCCGTCGGGCGTCAGCTTGAACAATCCGACCGTGCCGCCGGTCTGGCCGAAGGCGGGCCGGCCGAGGTGCAGCACGTTGTCGAGCCGCTCCACCTGGATGGTGCCATCCACCGAGAGGTCGGGCCGGGCGCCGCGCGGCAACTCGCCTTCGAGCGAGACGTCCACGGTCACGGTGCCGTTCTGCACAGCCGGGTCGATCCGCATGACCTTGCCGCGCGCGATGCCGTTCCGGGTGTCGATCGCGGCGGGCTGACCGATGGTGACGTCCTTGGCCTGGGTCTCGGGGATGCGAAGGACCGCCTTGAGCCGGCCGGGCTCGACGATCCGGGCGAGCGTGGCGCCGCTCTGGGCCCACTGCCCGACCTCGAGCGGGAGCTCCTGCAGTATCCCGTTCGCGCCGGCCGTCACCACCATGGACCGGACGCGGCCGCGCTGGAACTGGTTGACGTCCCGGAGCCGGTCCACCTGGGCCTGCTGGAGCGCCAACTGGGAATCCGCCGCCTGCGTGATGACGTCGAGCCGCTCCTGCTCCACCTTGTAGCGCGTGTCGAGCTCCTGGACGTGGTCGCGGGCGCGGCTGGCCTCGTTGGCTGCGATCAGCTCCTTGGCCGCGAGCGACTCCGCCGCCTCCGCATTGCGGCGCGCGTCGAGGTACGCCGCCTTGGCCCCGGCCACCTGCGCTTCCTGGTTCAGCCGTTGCGACGCGAGGTCGGCGTGGAGATTCACCTGGTCGGCCCGGGAGACGGTGAGCTGGCGCTCGGACTCGAGCGCTTCGAGCTGCACGTCCGGATTGCTGAGCACCAGCAGCACGGTCTCGGCCTTGACCACTTGCCCCGCCTCGGCCAGCCGCCGCTCGACCCGGCCGGCCGTGACCGCGGAGATGTACCGGATGCGCTCGGGTACCAGCGTTCCCGGTCCACGCACCTCGATGACGAGGGGACCGCGCACCACGGAATCGATCCAGACCGCCGAGCGATCCACCCGGGGCGCCGCGGGCTTGAGCCCGTGCAGGCCCAGCGAAGCGAGCACGACGGCCACGATCGCGAGCACGCTGTAGAGGAGTTGCTTCCGGCCCCGCTTGGCCGGCGCCCGAGGAATGTCCACTCCGCTTCCTTATAAAGAGGCCCTCGCCTGCCACCTTCGTCGAACCCCTCGAAGGAAAGGAGCGTGCCATCGGGAGTGATTCTCCATCGGCTGCGGGCCCAACGACTTGCGCGGGGACGGCCGGCGCCGCGTGCCGAGTGGGTGTGCGGTTGCGGGACCGCTGGATCCCGGATCCGGACACCTCGGTGTGTGGGAGGTTGCAAGGTGAGTCGTCTCCCACCGACTCCGCTTCCTCCCGAGACGCCAATGGTGACTCCCGCACGGAAGGACCTCCGTCGACTGGCCCTGGCCGGAGGCGCGCTGCTCGCCCTCGCCTGTGGCCATACCGAGCCGTTCAGTGTGCCTCCCTACGGAACCACCGAGCCGCTGGATCCGACCCCACCGATCCGGTTGACCCAGAATGCCGGACCGGATCGCGAGGGATCGTGGCTGGCGGATGGGTCGGGCATCCTGTACGCGAGCCAGCAGCCGGCTCGGCCCGACCGCGACGTGTGCCTGGCGGAGCTCCCGCCCACTGGCGGCTCCCAGCGGCGTCTGGTCTGCGACCTCTCGCCGCTGGGCGGCGACACGATCAACGCGACCGACTTTCCAGTCGGGGCGGAGGACCGGCGGCTCGCCTTTCTCAAGGCAGGGAATCCCACCAACGTCAGGGCCCCAGTGGTCGAAGCCGTGACCGTGGCGCCTGACTTAGACCCCCGGGCGGGCTCGGAGGTTGTACGCACGCCCTATACGGTGCCGGGCGAGCCGACTCACAACACCATCACGCACCTTCGCTGGCTGAGCGCGACGCAGCTCGTGTTCGTCGGGTCGCTTCGATCCTACCTGAACGCCTGCATGCTCCCCTGCACCCGGCAGGACACCGTCGTGAGCGGCCTCAAGGTCGGCATCCTGGACCTCTCGGCTCCGGGGTCGCTGCCGGCTCTCGTGCCCGGGACCGAGTACGCCTCCGGCGTCACGCCGGGGGCATCGCCTGGCGAGATCTACTACACCCTCGGCGGCGACACGCGGGTCTACCGCCGCGTGCTGGCGAGCGGGGACGTGAGCGTGGTGCATGACTTCGGCGCCGCGGGGATCACGCGCGACGTGCACGCGGCGGGCAACCGCCTGACCGCGATCGTGGGCGGGCGCGCGACCTTCAGCGTGGATCCGCTCTTGGGACCGGTCCAGTGGGACAGCGGCGGGGTCATCCACGTGGTGGATCTCGGGTCGGGAACGGACGTCGCGCTCCCGGGGCCGGGCCTCTTCCGCCACCCGTCGCTCGCGCCCACGGGAGACCAGCTCGTCGCCGAAGGCTACCCGCTGATCATCACGGACGTCCCCGGAACCGAGCCCGGCACGGTGCGACCCGACACGATCGTGGCCCGCGACAGCGACCTCTACCTCTTCACCGTCCCATGATCGCCGCCTTCCTCCTCCGGGCCGCTCTCGTCGCGGGCGTGGTGGTCGTGACCGATCGTGGCGACCGTGGCGGCCCAGACCGAAGGTGCCGTGGCGGGACGCGTGCGGGAGTCGAGTACCGGCCACGGGCTGGGTGGCGTCCAGATCCTCGTGGACAGCACCATCGGCGCGGTCACCGACACCGCGGGGCGGTATCGCGTTCGGGCCGTGCGGACCGGGTGGCATCGGGTCTCCGCCCGGCTCATCGGGTATCGGGGCGTCGTCCTCGACAGCGTCTTCGTCCGTGCCGGGGCGACGGCCACGGCGGACTTCGAGCTCGTGCCCAGCGCGGTGGAGCTGGCGCCGCTGGTGGTGACAGCCCCGATCGACGAGCTGCTCGACCCCTTCGCCACGGCTACGGAGCAGAGGATCTCCGCCGAGGAGCTGCGCACCCTGCCGGTCAGCTCGCTCGACGAGGCGCTGGCCTTGAGCCCCGGCGCCGTCGGGACCAGCTACCGCGGCGGCCGCCTGGGCGAGCAGTCGTTCATCCTGGACGGGCTCGGGGTCAAGAACCAGCTCGACGCCTCGAACGGGGGTGTCGGCCTGCAGGTCCCCCCGGACCTGCTCGGCGAAGCCTCCCTCGTCACCAACGGCTTCTCGGCACGTTACGGTCAGGCGCTGTCGGGCCTGGTGAACATCGTGACCCGCGATCCGGGCGAGGTGTGGGAGGGCCGCGCCGCGATGGAGACCGACCGGCCGTTCGGCGGCGGGCTCGACCACGGGCTGGACCGTCTCGCGCTCCGCGCCGGCGGGCCGATCGCGGGCGGCGTGGGGGTCGTCACCGCGGTGGACATCAGCGGACGGTTGGACGACGATCCGGTCAACGCCCCGCCGCCGACCGACGCGCGGGATCCTCGAACCGCGCAGCCGGACCTCCTGCCCCACAACAGCGGCGAGTACTGGAACGGAGCCGCCAAGCTGCTGATCCCGGTCACCGGGCAGGCCGTCCTGCGGGTGCTCGGCGTCCACTCCGAGAATCAGCGGCTCCTCTACGATCCCGCGTTCAAGTACGCGCTCGACTTCGCGCCGGCCCAGCGCGTCCGCGGCGATCTGGTGAGCGGGCACCTTCAGCTGCGGACCAAGCCCTCCTCGCGGAAGCCGCTGGTGGTGGATCTCCGTGCCGGCCGGTTCGTCCGCGAATTCCTCCGGGGCCAGCTCGACGGAACGGTGGACTACAAGGTCGGAGCCATCACCGGCTCACGGTTCCACATCGTAGGCGAGGATCGCGCCCGGGCGTTCGATCAGTCGCCCGATCCGATCGCGGGTCTCGGCGTGCCCGAAATGAGCGATGACTCGCCGTGGGGGGTGCCCGCGCTCTTCCGGATGGGCGCCTCCCGCGGCGAAGTGGCATGGAATCACTTCGGAGAAACCCGCCTGCAGGCCGACGCCACCTACGGCGGGATTCGGCGGGTGGACCTTTACGTCGGCGGCCAGGTCATCGCGCAACAGGTCCAGACCTACCAGCGCGTCCTCGGGTTTCTGCCCGTCGGCGACACGGTCCCGGCCCCTGCCGCGTCCGCGTTTTCACCCCGCAGTGCGTCGGCCTACGCCGAGGCGCAGGCGCGGGTCGAAGACATCGCGTTCACCGCCGGACTCCGGTACGACCGGTTCGACGGCCGCACCGAAGACGTCGCCTCGTCGCGCGGAGCGGAGAGCGCGCTCAGTCCGCGCGCGGCGATCTCGACCGTGCTGCAGGGCGCCACCTTCGTGGCCAGCTACGGCCAGTTCACTCAGGCGCCCGACTATCAGTTCCTGGTCGACGCCGCCTTCGACGACACCACGCGCACCGGTCGATTCCGCCGGGGCAACCCCGACCTCGGCTTCGAGAAGGCCACCCAGTACGAGCTCAGCGTCCGGATCCGGCCGCGCGAAGCGATGTCGCTGCGGATGGGGGTCTACTACAAGCGGCTCGACGGCCTCGTGGCGTCCGTGCCGATCGGCGTGAACCCCGACTCGACCATCTTCGGCAACGCCGATGCCGGTACCGCCCGCGGCTTCGAGGTGGTGGCCGAGCGCGATCTCGTGCGGGGGTTCGGCTATCGGGTCTCCTACGTCCTCCAGGATGCCAAGGCCACGGCGACCGATCCCTTCCTCCTCAACCGCCTGATCGTCATCGACCCGATCACTGGCGACACGACTCGCCCGGCCCGAGCGGAGTTTCCGCTGGACTTCGACCAGCGGCATACGCTCACGGTGATCCTCCGGGGACAGGTGGCGTCAGGCGTCGGACCGCAAGTCCTGGGCGTGCGGCCGATCGCGGGGCTCGAAGGGTCGGTGATCGTGCGGGCGCAGTCGGGCCTGCCGTTCACGCTGAGCGACACGACGGCCGATTCGCTCGCCCGGCCACCCAACAGCTCGCGGCTGCCCGGCACGTCCACCATCGACCTGCTCATCCGCCGGCCGATCCGGCTCGGACGAACGTTCGGCGGGATCTATCTGGATGTCCGCAACCTGCTCGACCGACGCAACGTCGTCGCGGTTCGGCGGGACAGTGGCACCCCGCAGGCGACCGAGGACGTCCTCGAGCAGATGGCCGAGGATGCCTTTGCGGCGCATCCGGAGGCGATCCCGTTCGAGTCGACGCGCTACCGTCGCTCGGCCGATCTCAACGGCGATGGATTCCTCTCGGGGCGGGAGGAGCTGTTGCCGATGTATCTGGCGGCGGCGCAGGACTACTCGCAGCCGATCTTCGCCTACGGGCCGCCGCGGCTGGTGAGACTCGGGGTGGAGTTTCTGTTCTGACGTGACGCCTCGGCGAGGTCCTCGTCCAGGAGCGCCTTGCTGATCGCCATGCCGGCTTCGGCCCCTTCCGCGGCGGCCACCACGACGAACTGGGCTTCTCGGGAGGCGTCCCCGCAAACGTAGAGCCCTGGAACGTTCGTGGCCTCACACTTGCCCGTGGCGACGGCGCCGCGGTCGGTGAACCGGCAGCCCAGGCGCTCCGGCAGAACCGAGGCCTGGCGCTGACCCGCCGCGAAGAAGAGCGCCCGGCGCGCGAGCGACGCTCCGCCCGCGAACACGATCCGCTGCAGCTGCCCGTCCACCCCCTCCAGGCACTCGACGCGCTCTTCGCGCACCGGGATCTCCTGCCGATCCAGCCGCTCGCGCAGCTCCGGCGAGAGCTCCGACGGCCCGTCGGTGCAGAGCACCAGGTCGTGGCTCCACACGGTCAGTCCCAGCGCGAGTCCGGCGCCGTTCTCGCCCCTTCCGTACACGGCGATCGGCTGGTCGCGCCACTCCCACGCATCGCAGAAGGGGCAATGGTGCACGCTCCGCCCGTAGAGCGGCTCGATGCCGTTCAGCCGGGGAACTTCATCCACCACCCCGGTCGCCAACAGCAGCTTGCGGGCGGTCAGCTCGGCGCCGTCCGCGCACCACACGCGAAAGCCACGCGCGTCGCGCTTCGCTTCCACGACTTCGGCGACGCGCCACTCCACCGTGTCGTAGCGCGCCAGCTCCTCTCGGGCGATCCGGTAGAGCTCCGCCGGAGGCGTGCCGTCCCGGGTCAGGAAGCCGTGTACCGCGTGCGACCACCGGTTCCGCGGTTGGCCGGTGTCGCACACGAGCACGCGGCGGCGGCAGCGGCCGAGCATGACTGCCGCGCTCAGTCCCGCCGGTCCGCCGCCTACCACGAGGCAATCGTAGATCAGAGCGAGCCCACGCCCGGGGTGAAGGACGCCGGCTCCCCGGCTTCCATGACCTGCTTGAAGCGCCGCAGGTCGTCCGCGACCTGGCGGTCGGGGTCGTCGCCCAGCAGATGCGCCACCGCGTCACCGATCTTTCCCGCCGGCGCGGCGTAGCGCATCACCACGCGGACCTCGGTGCCGCCACCATGGGCCGGCGTGAATTGGACCGAGCCGACCTGGTCGACGTCCGAGCCCGGCAGTGACCGCCACCCGATGATCTCGTCCTCGATCTCATTGTGAATCTCGGCATCCCACTCGACCCGGGCACCCAGGGGGCCCTTCGCCACCCAGTGCGAGCGCTGGCTGTCCAGGATGCTCACGGACTCGAGGTTGTCCATGAACCGCGGCAGGTTGTCGAACTGGCGCCAGAAGTGGAACAGCTCGTCTCGAGGACGGCTGATCACGATCGCCTGCTCGATCCTGGTGCCCTGGCCCTGCTCGAGGCTCGCGATCGCGGCCGAGCGGCCCTCGCCGCGCGCCGAATTCCGGCCGAGCGCGCGATTGACCTCGCACCGACCCCTCACGGCGCGGCGGATCAGGCCGGCCCCCAGCGGCAAGAGCAGCGCGCGAAGTCGACGTCGGCGCAGTCCGTATCCGATCAGCGCGGCCCCGGCAACACCGGAGATCCAGCGCTCCGTCCGGCCGACATTCAGACCCTCGTCCTCGTGGTCCCGCGGGCGAAGGTTGTCCCACCCAGCCGTCTCTGTCATCGTCGTCATTCCTCACTCCCTGGGGTTGAGCCACGGCGAGCTCGCGCTTCGGCCCGTCGGTGCGCCTCATCATCGAGCAGGGCCGCCTCGCCGTCGCGGGCATCCGGATCCGCCACCTCGGCCTTGAGGCTCCCGTAGTGTTTGCCCATCCGGTCCTCATTCCGGGGATCGCCGAGCTCGAGCTCGTCCGCCGCGGTCTCGCCGTCTGCCGCACCCCGCTCCAACTCAAAGCGACGACGCTCCTCCTCCGACATCGTCGCGAACTCCCGGCTCAGATTCCTAGCCATGACTGTCACTCCTGATGGTGGACTCGAGCAGCGTCTTGAGCCGACCGAGATCGGCGTTGAGTCGAGCACGCGGGTCGCCGCCGAAGAACTCGGCCATGGCCCGACCGGCCGTTCCGGCGGGCGGGCTATAGCAGAAGCGGAAGTCGATTCGGGTGCCGGGCCCTTCGGGGCTGAACCGGATGACGCCCGCGTTGTCCAACAGCGCGCCCGGCTCGCTGCGCCAGGCGAGCAGCCGGTTGGGCTCCTGCTCGGTCAGGACGGCCAGCCAGCTCACCGACTCCCCCGCGGGTCCGGCCACGACCCAGCGGGAGCGCCCGGCGCCCAAGTCGCTGACCTCGCGCACGTTCGAGACGAAGAGCGGAAAGTTCTCGCAGCTGCTGCCGAAGGCGTAGACCTGCTCCAGCGGCGCATCCACGTAGAGCGTCTTCTGGATGTCGATGGTGCGGCGGCGCTCGCGGGACATCGGCGCGAGGGCCGCCGTGCGCCCGCCGGCGGCCGCGAGCCCGAGTCCCAGCGTTCGGAGCAGGGATCCCGCCTTGCCCCGCCGAGCCATGCCGTAGGCGGCCAGGACTCCCCCGGCGAGCCGCGCGGCCCGACGAGTGTCGAACGGGAGCGCGTGCCGCCGAAGGTTCGCCGCCTCGAGTCCGTGGATGTCGCCCAGGCGGGAACCGTATCGCCCACGGTGGCGACCGAACCTGGCACGGACCCGCTCCCGGCGAAGCTCCCCGCGCTCGGGGTCGAGGAAATACACCAGTCCGGCGCCGACGATGGCACCACCCAGGAAGTGTCGTGCGCTCATGCAGCAAAGGGACACCAGCGGGCCCCGTGCGGCTGTGACGGAGCTCACAGCAATTTGCTCGACCGCCGTCCAGCGCATCGACGCTCCTTCCTCCCTCCCTTACCTTTCGGCCATATCCGCGCGGTTCGCCATCCAAGGAGCGTCTCGCCCATGTTGGTGATCTTCCTCTGCATCGGTCTCGCCGCTGGCGTCCTGTCGGGACTGTTCGGGCTGGGAGGCGGCATTCTCATCGTGCCGTCGCTCGTGTTCCTCGCCAACTTCCCCACTAGAATGGCCCTCGGTACGTCGTTGGGTGCGCTGCTGCTGCCGGTGGGATTGCTCGGGGCCTACACCTACTGGGACAACGGCGACCTGGACGTCCGTGCCGCGCTGCTGATCGCGCTCGGCTTGTTTCTCGGCGCGGGCGTCGGCGCGAAGCTGGCGCAGATGCTCCCGCCAGCCACGCTGCAACGGATGTTCGCGGTGTTCATCCTCGCGCTCGCGATCAAGCTCTGGTTCAAGGCGGGATCCCCGTGAAGCTCACCAGTTCGGCCATCAGCCCGGGCCAGGCGATTCCGGCCATCCACAGTTGTGAAGGTGAGGACCGCTCTCCCGACCTCGCCTGGAGCGATATCCCGGTCGACACGCGAAGCTTCGCCCTCATCGTCGACGATCCGGACGCGCCGCGCGGCACGTGGGTCCATTGGGTGCTGTTCAACCTGCCGGCGGATGCGATCGAGCTCGCGGCCGCCGTGCCGCGCGCGCCCGAGCTGCCGTCGGGCGCGCGTCAGGGGGTGAACGACTCGGGCGAGGTCGGGTACGGCGGCCCGTGTCCGCCCCCGGCTCGCCGCACCGCTACTTCTTCCGGCTGTACGCGCTGGACTGCACGCTGAATGTGCCGCCCGGCATCAACCGCTGGGATTTGGATGCCGCCATGGGCGGCCACATCCTGGCGGAGGCGACGCTCATGGGAACGTATCAGCGATGAATTGCTTCAACGCCCTCAGTTGCCTCGCGGCGGCGACCCTCGCGGGCGCGGCATGCTCGCGTTCCGGCAGCGGGGGAGCCGCCGGGCCCGAGCCCCTCGCCTCGGGCACGATCCGCAACGGCGCGGGCGAGCGCATCGGCGTCGCCACGCTCGCCGACACCGCGGGCCAGCTCCAGCTCGCCATCAGCGTCGCCCAACTGACGCCCGGGCTTCACGGCCTGCATTTCCACGCGCAGGGGACCTGCACCCCGCCCGCGTTCGCGTCCGCCGGCTCGCACTTCAATCCGCTCGGGCGCAAGCACGGCCGGCTCAACCCCGAGGGCCCCCATCTCGGCGATCTGCCCAACCTCCTCGTCGGCCCGGAAGGCTCCGCCGACACGGCGTTCGCCGTCGCGCGCGATCTCGCCGGCCCTGGGCCGACATCGCTGCTCAAGGCGGGCGGCTCGCTCGTGGTGCATGCGGATCCGGACGACGAGCGCACCGACCCCAGCGGCAACTCGGGTGATCGGGTGGCCTGCGCGGTCATCGAGCCCGGCTGAATGGCGTCGCCGAGCGTGCCGACCTCCGCCGAGGTCCGGGCACTGCTCGCCCGCGGGAGCGGCCGGAACTTCGCGGCCACGTCCCCCGCCGCCGAGGATGCCCGCCTTCGCCCGCGCGTCCTGCCGCTCCCCGTCGAGTCGGCGGCCGATCGCGTGATGCACGCGATCGTCGGGCTTCGCGGCTGGCGGGTCGTCGGCCATTGCGGCGGCATCGTCCAGGCGACCCGCACCACCCGCCTGTTCCGCTTCGTGGACGACGTCTCCATCCTGCTGGAGCCCGCGGCCGGCGGCACCGCCATCAGCGCGCGCAGCGCGTCGCGCGTCGGCCGCGGCGACCTGGGCCAGAACCGCCGGAATCTCGCGGAGCTCTGGCGCGCGCTCGGGCTCGGCGAATGACGCTCCTCCGCGTCACCGAGCGCGGCCTCTACTGCGAGGCGGGCGATTTCTACGTCGACCCCTGGGCAGCCGTGGATCGCGCGGTGGTCACCCACGCCCACGCCGACCACGCCGGCCTGGGGCTGCCGCGCCTACCTGACCTCGGCGCCCGGGCTCGGCGTCCTCCGTCACGCCTCGACCCGGCAGCGCGGATCCGCGCGGCGGCCTACGGCGAGGCGGTGGACGTCAACGGCGTCCGCGTCTCGCTCCACCCGGCCGGGCACATCCTCGGCTCGGCCCAGGTGCGGGTCGAGCACGCGGGCGAGGTCTGGGTCGTCTCGGGCGACTACAAGATCGAGCCCGACCCGACCTGCGCGCCGTTCGAGCCGGTCCGCTGCCACACCTTCGTCACCGAATCGACCTTCGGCCTGCCGATCTACCGCTGGCGCGCCCGCGGCGAGGTGTTCGCCGAGATCAACGCCTGGTGGCGGGCCAACCAGGAGGCGGGCAAGGCCAGCCTGCTCTTCGGCTACGCGCTGGGCAAGGCGCAGCGGCTGCTCGCCGGGCTCGACCCGGCATCGGCCCGATCTTCACTCACGGCGCCGTCGAGCGCATGAACGCCGGCCTACCGCGACGGCGGCGTTCCGCTCCCGCCGACCACGCACGTCGCGGCGCTGCCGACGCGCGACGTGGAGCGCGCGATCGTCATCGCGCCGCCCTCGGCCGACGGCTCGCCCTGGGCGCGCCGGTTCGGCGCTCGTCCACGGCGTTCGCCTCGGGCTGGATGCCGATCCGCGGGCACGCGGCGGCGGCGCGCGGTCGACCGCGGCTTCGTCCTCTCCGACCACGCCGACTGGCCCGGCCTGCTCGCCGCCATCGACGCCACCGGCGCCGAGCGCGTCTGGGTGACGCACGGCTACACCGGCGTCCTGGTCCGCTGGCTGCGCGAGCGCGGGCTCGACGCGCAGGCGGTCGCGACCCGCTACGAGGGCGAGCGCGACGATGCCGCCGACTCGGCGGACGAGGCGGTGACCGCGCGATGAGGGCCTTCGCCGACCTGTACACCGCGCTCGACGAGACCAACGCCACGAGCGAGAAGGTCGCGGCGCTGGTCGACTACTTCCGCCGCGCCGCGCCGGCCGACGCGGCGTGGGCCGTCTACTTCCTGATCGGCCGCCGGCCCAAGCGGCTGGTCGGCTCGGGCGAAGCTGCGCGCCTGGGCCGCGGCCGAGGCCGGCATCCCCGACTGGCTGTTCGAGGAGTGCTACGACGCCGTCGGCGACCTCGCCGAGACGATCGCCCTGCTCCTGCCCGCCCCCGGGCGCGTCGAGCGACCTGCCGCTCGTCGCACTGGGTCGAGGACCGCCTGCTGCCGTCTGCGCGGCCAGGACGAGGACGGCACAGCGCGCGGCGCTGCTGCGCGCCTGGCGCGAGCTCGACCGCCGCCAGCGGTTCGTCTGGAACAAGCTGATCACCGGCGAGCTTCCGCGTCGGCGCGTCCGCAGCACCTGGTGACGCGCGCCCTGGCCGAGGCGAGCGGCCTGGACGCGGGCACGGTCGCCCACCGCCTGATGGGCGACTGGGAGCCGACGCCGGAGTTCTTCGAGCGGCTGCTCGCGCCCGACACCCGCGACGCCGACGTGAGCCGCCCCTACCCGTTCTTCCTCGCCTACCCGCTCGAGCAGCCGCCGGACGCCCTGGGCGATCCCGCCGACTGGCAGGCCGAGTGGAAGTGGGACGGCATCCGCGCGCAGCTCATCCGCCGCGCCGGTCGGACGTTCCTCTGGTCCCGCGGCGAGGAGCTGGTCACCGACCGCTTCCCCGAGCTGGCCGCGGCCGGCGCGCTCCTGCCCGACGGGACCGTGATCGACGGCGAGATCCTCCCCTGGACGGACGGGGCGCCGCTGCCGTTCGCGCAGCTGCAGCGCCGGATCGGCCGCAAGGACGCTCGGCCGGAAGATCCTGGCCGAGG
Source organism: uncultured Gemmatimonadales bacterium (assembly GCA_963697755.1). GTDB lineage: Bacteria > Gemmatimonadota > Gemmatimonadetes > Gemmatimonadales > GWC2-71-9 > CAVVWJ01. The sequence goes on from CAVOPE010000001.1 coordinate 807,887, forward strand.
TGCCGGTCGTCCTCATGGCCTACGACCTGCTCGAGGAGCACGGCGGCGACCTCCGCGACCGGCCGCTCGCCGAGCGGCGCGCGCGCCTCGGTGCGCTGCTCGCGAGCACCGCCGACGGCCGGCCGCCTGCTCCTCTCGCCCGCGGTGCGCCGCGTCCGGCTGGGCCGAGCTCGACGCGGCGCGGGCGGACGCCCGCGACCGCGGGCGCGGAGGGGCTGATGCTCAAGCGGCCCGGCTCGCCCTACCGCGTCGGCCGCCGGCGCGGCGACTGGTGGAAGTGGAAGATCGAGCCGCTACACGGTCGACGCCGTCCTGATCTACGCCCAGCGCGGCAGCGGCAAGCGGGCGAGCCTCTACACCGACTACACCTTCGGCGTCTGGGACGGCGACCGGCTCGTGCCGTTCGCCAAGGCGTACTCGGGCCTGACCGACGACGAGATCCGCCGAGGTCGACGCCTTCGTCCGCCGGAACACGGTCGAGAAGTTCGGCCCGGTGCGGACGGTGCAAGCCGGAGCTCGTCTTCGAGCTGGCCTTCGAGGGCATCCAGCGCTCGACCCGGCACAAGTCCGGCATCGCCGTGCGGCTTCCCGCGCATGCTCCGCTGGCGGACGGACAAGCGGCCGGAGGAGGCGGACACGCTGGCGGCGGTCCGGGCGCTGATCGACGAGGAGGCGTCGCCTACTCCCGATGAAGGCCCGTAATGTCCGAATTCATCTGCGTGACCTGCGGCACCCAGTACTCCGAGCAGCCGATACCGCCCGACCAATGCCTGATCTGCACCGAGGAGCGCCAGTACGTCGGCTGGCAGGGCCAGCAGTGGACCACGCTCGAGCAGCTCCGCCTTGATCACCGGAACCGCGTCGCGCCGGAGGCCCCCGGGCTGACCGGCATCGGCACCGAGCCGAAGTTCGCCATCGGCCAGCGGGCGCTGCACGTCCGCACGACGGAGGGCGGCTTTCTGTGGGATTGCATCAGCCTCGTGGACGACGCGACGGTGCGCGCCGTACAGGCGCTGGGCACCGTGCGAGGCATCGCTCTCTCCCACCCGCACTACTATGCCTCCATGGGGGCCTGGAGCCGCGCGCTCGGCGGCGTCCCGATCTACCTTCATGCCGACGACAGCCAATGGGTCGTTCGCCACGATCGGGCCATCGTGTTCTGGGACGGTGACACCCGCGAGGTCGCGCCCGGTATCACCCTGATCCGGACGGGTGGCCACTTCGCCGGCGGCACGGTGCTGCACTGGGCGGACGGCGCGGACGGCGGCGGGGCCCTGCTGAGCGGAGACATCATCATGGTCGGTGAGGACCGCCGCACGGCGGGCTTCATGTACAGCTTCCCCAACTATATCCCGCTCAACGCCCGGGCCGTGCAGCGCATCGGCGCGATGGTGGAGCCGTTCGAGTTCGATCATGTCTACGGCGGGTGGTTCGGCCGCAACATCCTCGCGGACGGCAAGCAGGCGGTACGTTATTCCGTCCGCCGGTATCTGCACGCGATTTCCGATCGTGGACAACCCTAGCGACGACGGCCGCCCGCGCGGCGGGGGCAGCGCGCTCGCGGTGGACCTGCGCCGCGCCCGTGCCGCCCAGCGGCGTGCCCAGCGCGCGGAGGAACGGGCCGCTAAGCGCGGGGGGGTGGCTACGCAGCCGCGGGCTTCGCGCTCGCGCGGTCATCGCGTGCGCTGCGGCGACCGCGACCCGCTCGACTGCGTCCGGGAGTGGTTCGGTCGCCATGGCTGGACCCCGTTCCCGTTCCAGGAGGAGGTCTGGCGCGCCTACCTTGCCGGCGAAAGCGGACTGGTGCACGCGGCGACCGGCACGGGCAAGACCTACGCCGCCTGGCTCGGGCCGGTGCTCGAGTGGCTCCGCGACTATCCCGCGCGACCTCGCCGCAAGGCCGAGGCGGCGCCGCCGCTTCGCGTCCTCTGGATCACCCCGCTCCGCGCGCTGGCCGGCGACACCGAGGCGGCCCTTCGAGCACCCATCGAGGACTTCGGGCTCCCCTGGACCGTCGAGTCGCGCACCGGCGACACCAGCGCCCGCATCCGCGCGCGCCAGCGCGAGCGCCTGCCTACGGCGCTCGTCACCACACCGGAGAGCCTCTCGCTGCTGCTCACCCGCGACGATGCGGACAAGCTGTTCGATCACCTCGAGCTCGTGGTCGTCGACGAGTGGCACGAGCTGCTCGCCTCGAAGCGCGGCGTCCAGACCGAGCTCGCCCTCGCGCGGCTTCGGCGCTTCCGTCCCGAGCTCCGGACACTCGGCCTCTCCGCCACGCTGGGCAATCTGGACACCGCGCGCGACGCGCTGCTCGGCATCGACACGTCGGGCACGCCACGGCCCGGGCGCATCATGCAGGGCCTCATCCCCAAGGCGCTTCGCGTCGATGCTCTGATCCCGGCGACGATGGAGCGGTTTCCGTGGTCGGGACAGATCGGGCTCCGCCTGCTGCCCGAGGTGGTGAGCGCGATCGAGGAAGGTGAGAGCGCCCTCGTCTTCACCAATACGCGCGCGACCGCCGAGATCTGGTACCAGGCGCTCCTGGCGACCCGGCCTGACTGGGCCGGCATCATGGCCCTGCACCACGGTTCGATGGATCGGGCGACGCGCGAATGGGTCGAGGACGGCCTGCGCGAGGGCAGGCTCCGCTGCGTGGTGTGCACCTCCACGCTCGACCTCGGCGTGGACTTCACGCCGGTCGATCGGGTGCTGCAGATCGGCAGCCCCAAGGCGGTGGGTCGGCTCGTTCAGCGGGCGGGACGGAGCGGACATCAGCCGGGCGCGGTCAGCCGGCTCACGTGCGTGCCGACGAACGCGCTCGAGCTGGTCGATGTGGCGGCCGCCCGCGATGCGCTCGAGGCCGGCCGCATCGAGGCGCGCCGACCGGTCGAGCGGCCACTCGATCTCCTCGCCCAGCATGCGGTGACCGTGGCCCTCGGCGGGGGGTTCCTGGCGGACGAGCTGTACCGCGAGGTGCGCACGACCCACGCCTACCGCGACCTCACCGAGGCGGAGTGGACCTGGGTGCTGGACTTCATCACCCACGGCGGGAGCGCTCTCCGCTCGTATCCGGAATACAGCAAGGTCGTGGTCCAGGACGGGCGGTATCTCGTCACCAGCCGGATGGTGGCCATGCGGCATCGGCTCTCGATCGGCACCATCGTGAGCGAGGCCGCGATGAAGGTCCAGTTCCTTCGCGGCCGAACGCTCGGCTCCGTGGAGGAGAACTTCATCGCCCGGCTCCGGCCCGGCGACCACTTCACCTTCGCCGGGCGGACCCTGCAGTTCGTGCGCGTGCGCGGGCTCGTGGCGTACGTACGGAAGTCGGACAAGCCGACGTCGGTCGTGCCTCACTGGTCCGGCGTCCGATTCCCGATCTCCCCCGAGCTCGCCGCCGGCATCCGCGGGAAGCTGGACGAGGCGCGGCAAGGAGTGTACAGCGGCCCGGAGATGGCAGCCGTCCGGCCCATCCTGGAGCTCCAGGCCGCCTGGTCGCGCCTGCCCGCCGCGGACGAGCTCCTGATCGAGCGCGTCCGGACGCGCGAGGGCCATCACCTGTTCTTCTATCCGGTCGAAGGCCGCCTGGTGCACGAGGGTCTGGCCGCCCTGTTCGCCTATCGCATCGCCCAGCTCGGCCCGATCTCGTTCACCCTCGCCGCCAACGACTACGGGCTGGAGCTGCTCTCGGGGGACCCGGCACCCATCGAGGAGGCCATCGAGGCCGGACTCTTCTGGACCGAGCATCTGCTCCACGATATTCCGGCCAGCCTCAACGCGGCCGAGCTGGCGCGGCGGCAGTTCCGCGAGATCGCCCGGGTCGCGGGGCTCATCTTCCAGGGATATCCCGGCGTGAGCAAATCGGTGAAGCAGGTGCAGGCCTCGAGCGAATTGCTGTACGACGTCTTCGCCCGGTACGACCCGGACAACCTGCTGCTGTTCCAGGCCCATCGCGAGGTGCTGGAGCGCCAGCTCGAGCAGAGCCGCCTGGGACGCGCGCTGGACCGGATCAGGGCCGGGCACGTGTCGGTGGTCGACGTGGAGCGGCCGACGCCGCTCGCGTTCGCGCTGCTCGTCGACCGCGCACGCGAGCAGGTCACCTCGGAGAAGCTGGCGGACCGGATCCGCCGGATGGCGGCGCCCCTGGAGAAGGCCGCCGACGCCCCGCGATTCGCGCGCGGGCGGCACCGGGGTTTTCGGAGCGGCGTATGACGGACGTGCAGGTCCGGCTGGCGGGCGAGGACGTGCTCCTGCTGCCCGAACGGGCGCTCTTCTGGCCCCGGGCCGCCACGCTGGTCGCCGCCGACTTTCACTGGGGGAAAGGCGCGACCTTCCGCGCGGCCGGAATCCCGATTCCGGTCGGGGCCACCGGCGACGACCTGACCCGGCTCGACGGCGCGCTGCTCCGGACCTGCGCGCGGCGCCTGGTGATTCTCGGCGATCTGTTTCATGCCCGCGCCGGGCGGATCGCCGCCCGGACGTTGGCGGAACTGCGCCGCTGGCGGGAGCAGCGCTCGGAGCTCGAGATGCTGCTCGTTCGGGGCAACCACGACCGCCATGCCGGAGATCCGCCCGACGATCTCCGAATCAACAGCTTGAACGCGCCGGCGTTCGTGCCGCCCTTCATTCTGCGGCACGAGCCATCGGTCTCGGCCGACGGGTACACCCTGGCCGGCCACCTGCACCCCGGGATCGTGCTCGCGGGGCCCGGGCTGGTGCGCGAGCATCTCCCCTGCTTCTGGTTGACGCCGCGCACCGCGGTGCTGCCCGCCTTCGGCAGCTTCACGGGGTTCGGGCCCGTGCGCCCCGAGTCGGGGGACCGGATTTTCGTGATCGCGGACGACGAAGTCGTGCCGGTCGCGTAGGGTTGCGCGCCACGTAAATTGTGAATCATTTCACGAGCCGTCTCTCACCCCGGGTCCCGCGTGTCCGATCTCTTCGCCGCCCGCTCGCAGATGGCGGTCTCGCTCGGCTTCCACATCATCTTCGCCGTCGTCGGCATCGGCATGCCCGTGCTGATGGTCGTCGCCGAGCGGCGGTACCGGAAAACCGGCGACCGGCTGTGCCTCGACCTGGCCAAGCGCTGGGCCAAAGGGACCGCGATTCTGTTCGCCATCGGCGCAGTGTCGGGCACCGTGCTGTCATTCGAGCTCGGCCTGCTCTGGCCCACCTTCATGCGGTTCGCCGGCCCAGTGATCGGGATGCCGTTCTCGCTCGAGGGATTCGCGTTCTTCATCGAGGCGATTTTTCTCGGGATCTATCTGTACGGATGGGACCGGATCTCGTCGCGGGCCCACCTGTTCGCGGGCATCATGGTGGCCGCGAGCGGCGCGGCCTCGGGCGTCTTCGTGGTGATCGCCAACGCCTGGATGAACGCGCCCGCCGGGTTCGAGGTGGTCGACGGCGCCATCGCCAACGTCGATCCGATCGCAGGGATGCTCAACCCCATGGCGTTCCAGCAGGCTCTGCACATGATCCTGGCCGCCTATGCTGCAACCGGGTTCGCCGTCGCCGGCATCCACGCCTTCCTGCTGCTGTTCGATCGCCAGAATGCGTTCCACCGCCGCGCGCTCGGCATCGCGCTGCTCGTCGGCGGTCCCGCGGCGGTCCTCCAGCCGCTCTCCGGTGACCTCAGCGCCCGCGCCGTCGCGGAGTATCAGCCGGCCAAGCTGGCGGCGATGGAGTCGCTCTTCGAGACCCGTCGTCGCGCGCCGCTCGTGATCGGCGGGTGGCCGGACCTGGAGGCGAGAGCCACGCGCTACGCGATCGAGATCCCCGGGGGCCTGTCGTTTCTCGCCTTCCACGACGTGGACGCGGAGGTCCAGGGACTGGACCGAGTCCCGCGCGAAGACTGGCCGCACGTGCCGACGGTCCACGCCGCGTTTCAGCTCATGGTGGCGCTGGGCACGTTCCTGGCGCTGGTCGCGGGGTGGGCCGGCGTGCTGGCCGTCCGGCGCCAGGACCTGTGCGCCCACATCTGGCTGCTCCGCGCGCTGGCGATCGCGGCGCCGATGGGCTTCATCGCGATCGAGGCCGGCTGGACGGTGACCGAGGTCGGCCGCCAGCCGTGGATCATCTACAAGGTGCTCCGGACGGCGGAGGCGGTGACGCCGATGCCCGGCCTGATCGTCCCGTTCCTGGGCTTCACCCTGCTCTACTGCTTCCTCGGCGCGATCGTCGCGTGGCTGCTCTACCGGCAGATCATCCGGAGCCCACGCCCGGCCGAGTGGTCCCGCATCTACGCGCCCTCGCGAGCCGCGCGTGCCTGACGTCTCGCTCGCCGCGGCGCTGGCCGCCGCGCTCGCCTGCTCGCTCAACGCGTACGTGCTCTTCGGCGGCGCGGACTTCGGCGGCGGCGTGTGGGACCTCCTCGCCTCCGGTCCGCGACAGGCCCGCCAGCGCGAGATCGTCAGCCATGCCATCGGGCCGATCTGGGAAGCCAACCACGTCTGGCTGATTCTGGCGATCGTCCTGACCTTCACCTGCTTTCCCCCGGTATTCGCCCGCCTGGGGACCGTGCTCCACATTCCGCTCACGCTCATGCTGGTCGGCATCGTGCTCCGGGGCTCGGCGTTCACCTTCCGGACCTACGACGACGAGCGCGACGCCGTGCAGCGACGCTGGGGCCGGATCTTCGCGGGTGCCAGCCTGGTCACCCCCGTCCTGCTGGGCATCTGCGTCGGCTCGATCGCGGCCGGGCGAGTGGGACCACTCCGCCCCGGCGCGACCTTCACCCAGGCGTTCGTCGAGCCGTGGCTCACGCCGTTCAGCCGTCGCCGTGGGCATCATGACGCTCGTCCTCTTCGCCCACCTGGCCGCGGTCTTCCTCACCCTGGAGACCGACGATGCCGACCTGGTCGAGGACTTCCGCGTCCGCGCCCTCTGGTCCGGCGCGGCCGCGTTCGCCGCGGCCTTCGCCGCCCTGGCGCTCGCCTCCGAGCATGCCCCGCTCATGGGCGTCGGCCTGATCGGCTCGAGCTGGGCGCTGCCGTTTCATTTGGCCACCGGCGCCGCGGCCGTCGGAGTACTGGCGGCGCTGTGGTGGAGGCGCTACCATCTGGCGCGAGTGGCGGTCGGCGCGCAGGTCTCGCTCATCGTCTGGGGATGGGCGCTCTCGCAGTACCCCTACCTTGTGCCGCCCGATCTCACGGTCGCCGGCGCGGCCGCCCCCGCCGTGACGCTGCGGCTGGTGCTGATCGTCCTCGCGCTCGGCGCCGTGGTGCTGCTGCCGTCGCTGGTCTACCTGTTCCGCGTGTTCAAGGCCGGACCGTCGCACTCCGCGCGGCGGCTGCCCCATGGAGGTCCGCGCTCATGATGGAAATCCAGGTGCACACCGAGCGCCTCGACATCACGCCTCTCGCGCTCGACGAGATCGACGCCTTGATCGACAACGACGGCGGCCGACTGCGCGAGCTGACCGGCGTGCTCTTTCCCCGCCCCGCGGCGCCGCCGCCGTACATGGCCGACCCGCTGCCCGAGGTGCGCGAGCGCCTTCGCCTCCGCCCCTCCGAGGCGCCATGGTGGAACTGGCTGATGTTCGAGCGGGAGACGATGCGGGCCGTGGGGCTCTTGGCGTTCGCCGGCCCGCCCGATGACGGGGGGGTGCTGATCGGCTATGCGATGTACGAGCAGTACGAGGGCCACGGCTACGCCACCGAGGCCGTGAAGGCGATGATCGCGTGGGCGTTTCAGCAGCCCGGGGTGCGGCAGGTACGCACGCTGGCGCCGGTGTGGAACACGCCGGCGCTGCGCGTGGCCGAGAACGTCGGTATGCGTCCCGTCGCCGCCGACGAGGACGACGACGTGGGCGAGGTGCTGGTCTACGCGGTCAGCGCTCCAACATCCGTCGGATCGGCCGGATGAGCAGCGCGAGCACCACCGCGGCGCCGAACGCGGTGGCCGTGACCAGGGTGAACAGGGTGGTGAGCGGCATGGTCTCGTACACGCTTGCCGCCATCCCCGCGAGATAGCTGCCCACACCGAGCGCCAGGAACCACACGCCCATCACCAGCCCCGAGATCCGGGCGGGTGCCAGCGTGCTCATCGCGCTCAGTCCCACCGGGCTGAGGCAGAGCTCCCCCAAGACCTGCAGCAGGTAGGACAGAACCAGCCAGAGCGGGCTCACCCGCACGCCCGTCGCCGCCACGGACGCCGCGCCGATCATGATCGCGAACGCCAGGCCGAGGAGCGCCAGCGCGATCGTGAACTTGACGGTACTGGACGGATTCCGCGCCCCCAGCCGCAGCCAGATGGCCGCGAACACCGCGGCGAAGGTGATCACGAACAGGGGCGGCAGCGACTGGTACCAGCTCGCCGGGAAGGGCTTGCCGAAGATCACGTTCGCGGTGTTCCGCTCGGCGAACAGGTTGAGGGTCGAGCCGGCCTGCTCGTAGGCCATCCAGAACACCGTCGCGGCCACGAACAGCACGGCGACGACCACCAGTCGCTTGCGCTCTTCCGGGGTCCACCTGGCGATCAGCAGCAGCCAGGCGAAGAATCCCACCGTCACGCCGATCAGCACCCACTTGAAGCTGCGTGAGATCGCCTCGGGATCGAGGGTGACGGCGCCGGTGGCTACCAGCAACGCCCCCAGGACGATCACGGCGACGGTCCCCCAGCCCGCCAGTCGAACCTGGCGCTCCACGCGGGCGGCTGCCACCGGGTCGCTCGGCCGTACGGGACGGAGGCCGTCCGCCGGCAGATGCTTGCCGCCCATGAGGTACTGCACCAGACCGCAGAACATGCCCACCGCGGCCGCGCCGAATCCCCAGTGCCAGGAGCTCTCGGGTGAGAAGCCCATCGAGGCGAGCACGCCCTGGAAGCCGGTGCTCTGTGCCAGCCAGCCGGTGATCAACGGTGCGATGAATGCCCCGGTGTTGATCCCCATGTAGTACAGCGAATACCCCGCGTCCCGGCGCACGTCGTCCGGCGCGTAGAGCTTGCCCACCAGCACGCTCACATTGGGCTTGAGCAGCCCGGTGCCGACCGCGATCAGGACCAGACCGAGGTAGAACGTGCGTCAGCGACGGGATGGCCAGGCAGATGTGGCCCGCCATGATGATCACGCCGCCCACGAACACCGTCGGCCGCAGTCCCAGCACCCGGTCGGCGACCCATCCGCCGGGCAGCGAGAGCAGGTAAACCGAGCTGACGTACAGCGCGTAGATCGGGCCGGCCTTGGCGGTATCGAACCCAAGCCCCCCTGTCGCGACCGGGGCCGTCATGAACAGGATGAGGAGCGCGCGCATGCCGTAGTAGCTGAAGCGCTCCCACATCTCGGTGAAGAACAGGGTCGAGAGGCCGCGGGGATGCCCGAAGAAGTGGGTATCGTCGGCGGGCCGCTCGACGGCGGGCCGGACGGGCGGGGCGGTAGCCGTCATGATGTGGTCTTTCGCTTCTTCAGGATGTCGTCGAGCACGACGCGGTCGATCTTGCCATCCATCCGCACGCGCACGTCGTAGTTTTCCCAGTACATGAAGTTCTTGAGCGCCTCGAGGAACGTCGGGGTCGCCGACCCCTGGGGAGCCGCGAGCCACTTCTGCGGCTGATTGCTCGGCTCCTTCAACAGGATCGGCTCGAGCTGGGCCACGATCGCCGGCGTGATCGGCAGCAGGTCCGCCGGCTCGCTCGGGAAGAAGTGCAGCTTGTGGAGCGCGAGCAGCCGCTCCAGCTCGGCGATCGGGTCCTTCGCGTCGTACACTCGAATGTCGATGAACCGGTCGTTGGCGCCGAGGTAGCCGCCGTTCTTCCGGACGACCAGGAGGGCCGCGCTCTGCATCCCGCGCTTGTCGCCGCCCCCGGCCTGCCCCGCCTTGAGCGCGGTCATCAGGCGGTCGGCCAGGCTCCCGCGGCTCCGCTCGAACGCCTCGGCCAGGTTCTTCACCGTCTGGTCCGAGACCATGATGTTGGCCTGCGCGGCGAAGCCGCGGCCCACGATCACCTGTCCCTTCCCGCCGGGGACGTTTCCGCGCCCCGCGGGCGCACCCACCCGGCCGCCCGCCCAGTCGAACGTGGTCTTGCCGGTGAAGCTCGCCGCGTTCCCACGGGCGTCCACCATGCCGACCTGGCGGTCCTGCAGCATGGTGTCGGTACGCATCACGATGCGGAGCGCTTCTTCGGCCGTGGCACCCTGGGCGATCAGGTCGAGTCCGCGCTCGCCGTAGGCCGTGTTGCCCAGGCTCTGGGTGGCGACCGCCCCGACGCCCGCCCGTCCCCAGGGCACGATGCCGCCGACGTTGGGAAACTTCGACTGCACCGCCACGCCGAGGTCGCCGGTGGCGCTGTCGTATGCGACGATGCTGTAGGTGTGGGCGAGTTTGCGGAGGTGAGTGGGAGCGCTGACGGGCTGTTGGGCGGCGAGCGGCGCGAGCACGAGACACCACAGCGCGAGCCCGGCGCCCGCCGCCCGATGGATCCGCATCCGCCTCCTCCGCGTGTCGCCGGTCATTGCTTCCCCAGCTTCTTTTTGAGGTACGCGAGCTGGGCCTCGATGGCGCTCTCGCGCCGCTGCCGCTCGGCGTCCGCCTGCAGGCGCGCCTGGTCGTCCGGCCGGGCCGCGCCGGCCGATTCGAGGTCGCGCCACGCGGCCGCGATCGACTCCGAGGGATTGCCCGCCGTCGCCCGCTGCAGCTCCGCCGTCATGTCGGCCAGCTCACGCTCGGCCAGCGCGACCTCGTCGCGCTGCACCACGGTCTTCCGCTCCAGCACGGCCACCCGTTCGCGATGGCGAATGGTGAACCGCTCCGCGATGGCGACGGTCTCGTGGTCGAGCACCGCAGCGGCGAGCCGGCCCCGCCGCTCGGCGTCCTCCAGGAGCTTCCGCTCGGCGGCCAGCTCCCGCTCGGTCGCCGCGTGAGCCTCACGGAGGCTCGCGACTCCAAGCCGCGCCTCCAGCAGCGCCTCGCGCATCCCGGCGGCGTACGCGCGCGGGTCGCTGCGCGCGCCGTCGCGCAGCAGCTGGTCGAGTCGCGCCTTCAAACCTTCGAGCACGGCCGCGGGGACCTCGCCATCGATGAACCTCGGGAATCACGGTCGCCGGACGGCGACCGAAGCAGTCGGGAGACCGAATGGTAGGCCGGCCGTCGGAGACCGTCAAGCGAGCGGGGCTTCCCGGGCGCCCGGCGACCACGGTAGCGTACGCGTAGCCTGTTTCAACCGGAGGAACCCAAGTCCGATGTCCCCTGAGAGCTGCAATGTCTGCGCGGAGCTGGCCGGCCGCGTCTCCGCCCCCGGCGGCGTGGTGTTTCAGGATGAGTGGTGGCAGGTGGCCCATCACACCGGACCGTATACCGACCCTGGCGAGCTGATCGTCAAGGCGCGGCGCCACGTGGAATCGGTGGCCCAACTGACGGACCCCGAGTCGGCCGCCTTGGGCCCCGTGCTGCGTGCCGCCGTCATGGCGGTGGAACGGGTGGTGCGGCCCGAGCGCGTGTACGTCGCTTCCTACGGCGAGCGGGTCCGGCACGTGCACTTCTTCCTCTTGCCACGGACGACCAGTCTCCCCGCGGGCCACATCCTGTCGGATGTGTATCGGCGGGGACGCAGTCTTCTTCGGGGGTGGGGAGTGGCCGCCAATCCGTCGACCGCGGCCCGCGCGGACGCAGCCGGCCGCATTCGGGATGACGAGGCGTGGAAGTCGTTGAGCACCTGATCGTCGGCGCTGGGCCGGCCGGCCTCAGGGCCGCCCAGGTATTGGCCGAGGCCGGCCGTGAGGTCCTAGTGCTCGAGAAGCGGCAGGAAATCGGTCCCAAGACCTGCGCCGGCGGGCTCACGCCCAAGACGGTCCGCGAGCTCGAGCCCCTGGGCTTCGCGCGCGAGGACGCGCTCGCGAGCGTGGGCCACATCGCGTTCGCCGGAGGCCGAGCGGTGGCGCTCGACGCGGAGGCGACGATCATTCACACGATCGCTCGGCCCGAGCTCGGACGAAGGCAGCTCGCGTGGACCCGCGCGGCCGGGGCCGAGGTGCGGGCGGGTGTCGCCGCGACCGAGATCGATCTCACGGGCGGCACTCTGCGCGCCGGCGACCGCGCGATCGGCTGGCGTCATCTCATCGGCGCCGATGGGGCGGACTCCGGCGTCCGTCGCGCGCTGGGCCTGCCGTCGCCGCGGGAGTACTTCGCCGGCGAGTACAACGTACCGGGCCTGCGGCTGGCGCCGCTCCGCGTCGAATGCGATCCGGACGCGCTCGCGAACGGCTACTTCTGGGTCTTTCCTCACACGGGCTACACGTCGCTCGGCGCCGTGGCCCCGAAGCATCTCGTCCAACCGGCGATCCTGCGGCGCTATCTCGACGCCCGGCTCGACGCGCTCGGCGTCGGTCGCATCGGCGTGCCCTTCGAGGGGGCCACGCTCGAGGTGGCGTACCACGGGTCGCATTTCGGCCACGGCATCCACCTCGTCGGTGATGCGGCGGGCGTCATCTCATCGCTCACCGCGGAAGGCATCTATGCCGCGTTGGTAACGGGAGAGGAAGTGGCCCGGCAGATCCTCGATCCCAGGGCGCCCGCGCCGAAGACCGCGCAATGGCTTCGTACCAAGCGACGCCACGACGGGCTGGCGCGATGGCTCGCACGCCCCCGGGCCCGCCAGGCGACCCTGGGCGCGCTTGCCCGCGTCGCCGCAACGCCCTCCCTCCGGCGACCCCTGGCCAACTGGTTCCTGCGGGCGTGAACGCTCTGCGCGAGCGATTCGCCCAGCTCGCCCGCCGCCTGGGAGCGGCGAACGATCCCCACCCCGCCGCCGCCGCCGTGTTGGATGCCTATGGCGAGGCCGGGCGCGCGTATCACGGCGTCGTCCATCTCGCGGACTGTCTCGCGCGCCTGGACGAAACGCCGGTGCAGGCGCCTGAACGTGATCGCGTCGAGGCGGCGCTCTGGTACCACGATGCGGTGTACGATTCGCGGGCGAACGACAACGAGGAGCGCAGCGCGGTGCGGGCCCGGCGCGCGCTGACGGACCTCGGGATCGCGGCGGTCGTCGCCGACGATGTGGCCCGGCTGGTCCGACTGACGGACCACCAGGCGCTCCCGCAGGACAGCGCGGGCCGCCTGGTGTGCGACATCGATCTCTCGATCCTTGGCCGCCCTCGGGCAGAGTTCGACGCCTACGACGCGGCGATCCGTGCCGAGTACGCCTGGGTTCCGGATGCGGTCTATCGCGCCAGCCGGCGCCAGGTCCTCGGCGCCTTGTTGGCCCGCGATACGATCTACGGCACCGAGGCGTTTCGCCGGCGGTACGAAGTTCAGGCCCGCGACAATCTTCGGCGGGCGATGAGCCGCCTCGAGAGCGGCGGGACGTGACGGGGGTCACGTCCACGAACGCGGTCGGGGCTTACCTTCGGCGGTCGGTTGGGCCGGGAAGTGGGGAGGTGGGGACGACTCGATCACACCAAGTGGTGGTGCCCGCGCGGGGCCGCCCGGGAGGGAATATCATGAAGCGCGCATCGACATTGCTGTTGGGTGGCCTGGCCGCTCTGGCACTGGCCGCCTGCAACCCGCCGCGGAACGACACGACGACGGGCGGTGGCACGGGCTCGGAGTCGGGCTCGATGAGCGGCACCCCGAGCACTGGGACGGACACGACCGCGACGGGCGCCGTGGACACCGGCGCGACGAGGGACTCGACCCGCGCGGACACGGCCACTCGCTGAGGCCAGGGCCAAGACGCGGCGGCCGCACCTGGGTGCGGCCTGAGGGGGACACGGCGACTGCTGTGTCCCCCTCGCATGTCCGCGCCCCGGCCGCCGTGCATTATCTTCCGGCCATGCCCATCCACCGGCTGGTCCCCGTTCTCCTCGCGCTCGCCGCGTGTGGCAAGGCGGCTGACCGCGGCAACCCGGCGTGCGGCCTGGCGGCGCTGGCCGGACCGACGGCGCTGCTGACCCAGTTCGGCGTCCCGCGTCAGACGCTGAGCGCGCCGCCCGCCAAGCTGCCCGAGCGTCTGGTGGCGAGGGTCGTCGCCGGCCCGGCACTGCCGGCCATCGTGGGCCGGGCGGACTCCCAGCTGGTGATCGGCGTGGAAGGTGTGATCCCTCCCACCATCAAGCCGGGCTACGGCGTGCTCGTCCTCGACACGGCCGAAACGGCGCGCGGACTCATGTTGTTCGAGGGCGCGCCGGTCGATGGAGCGCCGCCCATCGGGACGGTGACGTTTGGTGCCGTGACGGTGCCGCTCATCGGCATCGAGCTCGATCCGAGCCGCATCGAGGATCCGCGCTGTCCCTTCTTCCCCGACTCGGTGCTCCCGTGAGCGCGCCGCGCATCGGGGTGAGCGGTGTCCTGCGCACCTGGGACGGCGCCGAGCGCACCGGTGTGAACGCCGCCTATGTGCGGTCGGTCCTCGGGGCCGGTGGCGTGCCGGTGCTGCTCTCCCCGCTGCTCGGACCGTCCTACGCCGCGAGGGCCCTCGACGGAGTCGACGGCCTGCTGCTCACCGGCGGTGAGGACATCCATCCAGCCTTGTATGGCGCCGAGCCCTCGCCCCTCCTCAATCCGCCGAGCCGCGAGCGGGACCTCTTCGAGCTGGCGCTGTTCGCCGTCGCTCGCCAGCGCGAGTTGCCGGTGCTCGGGGTCTGCCGCGGCATTCAGCTGGTGAACGTCGCCCTCGGCGGATCCCTCTTTCAGGACCTCCCCTCGGAGCGGCCCGGGCCGGTGGCGCACGATCCGGGCGGCGACCGTGATGCGCGCGCACATGAGATCGAGCTCAAGGTCGGCAGCCGAGCCGCCGCGGCGCTGGGCGGGACCGCGTTCACCGTGAATTCGTTTCACCATCAGGCGGTCGATCGGCTCGCGAGCGGGCTGGTCGCGTCGGGCTGGAGCGGGGACGGTTTGATCGAAGCGGTGGAGTCTCCGCCGGACGCGCCCTGGCTGCTGGCCGTGCAATGGCACCCGGAGGAGATGCATGCGGACGTGCGGGCTCCCGAGCGGGGGCTGTTCCGGGCGTTGATCGTTGCGGCGGAAGCGCGGGTGGCGGAGGGGCGAGCGGCGGAAACGCTGAGCGAGTCGTCCTGAGCGCTACATGGCGCCCAGCTCGCGGAAGATCCGATCCGGCGTGCTGGCTGTCGGGAACAGGAGCCGGTCGCTCATGCCGTTGAGCGCGCTGCGCAGCGAGGGAAACCGCTCCGCCGCCGTCCGGAGCACGGCGCCGAGACCGTACTCTCCCGCGAGCGCATGGTCCGACGCCATGCCGAAGCCGCGTCGGCCAAGCGCATCGTAGTAGGTGACGTCCGGACCGGCTTTGCGGACATGACGGGCCGCGATATAATCGGGAAACAGGCCCGCGAGCCACAGCGCGTAGTTGCCCAGATGCACCATCACCCGGAACCGCCGCTCGCCGCCGCTCGCTTCCAGGTCCGCGAGGATGTCGACGAGATACCGATGCTGCTGGTCGTCGTTCCAGTCGATCCGCCACGCGCGGTCCCGCTGTCCGAAGTCCAGCAGCATGGCCGACAGGTAGTCGGCCAGCTCGCGGTCATCGATGCCGGCCTTCGTGAGCGCGTGACGCATCGCGACGTAGAAGAACAACGCGGGGGATGGGACCAGCATCGTCCGAACCGTAAGCAGCCGTTCGAGCAAGTCGGGCGAATCCAGCAGTGGGTCGGGCCCCTCGGCCGCCAGGCGACGCTCGAGGTAGGCTCGCCGACGCGCAGAGCCTCGGCTCAGTAGCAGGATCACCAGCTGCAGGTCCGCGCCGGTCAGGCGGCCCCGCGCATTCGCCCGGATCATGGTCACTCCTCCTTCCACCAATCTCGCTAGATCCGCCACCGCTGACGACCTCGCGCTGCTTCGCCGGGTTACCGCGTTCGGTCAGGAGCTCGCCGGGACCCTCCGGCGGGCCTCGGTCATCGACCTGCTCCTCCGACACATCCGGGAAAGCCTGGCGCCGACCGAGATCGCGCTGGCGCTGTTCCACCGCGATACCGAGGCGCAGGATTTCTCGCAGGCCTGGCCCGCCGGCCGCCCCGACCGAGGCCCGTTACTGCAGCTGGTCGAGCGGCGTGGGCCACTGATCCTCCCGGACGGGCTCGCCCCGCTGGTCGAGCAGGGCGACCTGCCGCCCCAGACGGATGGCACCGGCTCCTGGCTGGTGTCGCCCTTCGTGGCCCGAGGACGGGTGACCGGCGCGGTCGCGATCCGGGGAGAGCCCGGCCGATTCGGGGCGCCGGCGCTTCGGCTGCTCGAGGGCCTCGTCAGCCAGGCCAGCATCGCCCTCGAGAGCGCCCGCCTGGTGGACCTGCACGACGACGGCCGTCGCTCCTGGCAGGAGGTGGTCGACGCCATCTCCCCCGCCCTCTGCATCGTGGACCGCGGCGGGCGAATCCGCCGGGCCAATCGCGCGTTTGCCGATCTGGTGAATGCGCCGCCCGCGAGCCTCATCGGCCGCCCCTGGCAGGCGTTCGTGCCGCCCGAATGGGCGGTGGACCTCCAGCGGGCCCTCGAGCAGCAAGGAGCGGGCCGCGAGGTCGACTTGCGCACCGGGGAGCGGACCTATGCCGTGACCGCCGTGCCGATTACCAGCACCGACCGGTCCGCGCTGGTCCTCCTGTTCGATGATCAGACCGAGCGGCGACGTTTGCAAGACCAGCTCATCCAGTCAGAGAAGATGTCCGCCATCGGCCAGCTCATCGCCGGCATCGCCCACGACCTCAACAATCCCCTCGCATCCGTGGTCGGCTTCGCGGACTTCCTCGGCGAGGTACCCAACATACCCCCGGCGCTGCGCGAGCCACTCACGGTCATCCAGGAGGAGGCCGAGCGCGCCTCCAACATCGTCAAGAACCTGCTGAGCTTCGCGCGCAAGCAGGAGCACCAGCGGCGGCCCACCGCGCTACGCCCGCTGCTCGACGCCACCTTCGTGCTGCTCCGGAACCAGTTCATGGCCCAGCGGGTGGAGGCGACGATCGAGGTGGAGCCCGACCTGCCGATGCCCGACATCGATCCGAACCAGATCCAGCAGGTGTTCGTGAACCTGCTGAACAACGCGGCGCAGGCGATCGCGAGCACCGGCCGGCCCGGCCGCGTGCTGGTCCGCGCCCGCCGCTGGCTCGACGGCGTGGCGATCGACGTCATTGACGACGGGCCCGGCATGACGGAGCCTCTGGCTGCCCAGGTGTTCGAGCCGTTCTTCACCACCAAGCCCGAGGGCGAGGGCACCGGGCTTGGTCTCTCGATCAGCCAGGGCATCCTCCGAGAGCACGGCGGCCGCATCATGCTCGCCACCGAGGAGGGTCGCGGCTCCACCTTCACGGTGCAGCTTCCGCTCTCGACGCGGCCACCCGCCCCCACGCCCGATGTCGGGACCGGTGCCCCCACGAAGCGACTGCGCGTGCTCGTTGTCGATGACGAGCCACACATTCTCCACTATATGCACGCCACGCTCGAGGCCTGGGGCCACATCCCCGTCGTGGCTCGGGACGGGCGCGAAGGCCTGGAGCTGGCCGACCAGGAGCGGTTCGACCTCGTGATCTCGGACCTGCGGATGCCCGAGCTGGGCGGGCGCGAGTTTTACGAGGAGCTGGCGCGGCGCCATCCCGCGCTTGCCACGCGGCTGGTCTTCAGTACTGGCGACACCGTGCGTGGGGATACACTCGCCTTCCTCGAGAGCCTCGACCGGCCCTACCTCCATAAGCCCTTCAGCCTCGCCGAGCTTCGCAGCCTCCTGGCCGCCGTGGCCCGCGAGGCGTGACGCTGCGCGTCGTTCACGTCGCCTCGGGTCGCGAATGGCGCGGGGGCGAGCGGCAAGTCTGGCTCCTCGCACGGGAATTCGACCGCCAGGGCGACATCGAGCAGGTCGTGGTGACGGCTCGCGGCGGCGAGCTGGCCGCGCGGATCCGGGGCGCGGGCATTCCGCTCCGAGAGGTTTCATGGAGCGTCGGGGTCGACCCGCGCGTCCTGCCGGCGCTGATGGCGGAGGCCCGGCGCCCGAGTGCGCTACTCCACGCGCATGACGCCCACGCGGTAGTTTTGGCCGGTGCCGTGGCGCGGCTCCGGCGGCGGCCCTACGTGGCCACGCGGCGGGTGGACTTTCACCTCCGTCGGCTCGGGTTCTGGGGCCGTGCGGATCGGGTGATCGCGATCTCTCGCGCGGTCGCCGACGTACTGGTGGACGACGGCATCGCGCCCTCGCGCATCATGGTGGTGCACTCGGGGATCGCGGTCGACGATCTGCGACGCGCCCTGCCGATGGGCGTGCGCGCCGCGCTCGGCCTCGAGCCCCACGTGCCCATCGCCGCCAACGTCGCCGCGCTGGTAGGGCACAAGGACCACGCGACCTTGGTCCGCTCGGCCGCGCTGCTCGTCGACCGGTTTCCCGCCCTCCATTGGGTCATCGCGGGCGAAGGCCCGGACCGCGCCTCCCTCGAGCATCTTCGGGCCGAGCTCGGCCTCGGCGGGCGAGTGCACTTCCTGGGTCATGTGCCCGATCCCGCCCGGCTCATTGCCGACGCCGATGTCTTCGTCATGAGCTCGCGCGACGAAGGGCTCGGCACGTCGGTGCTGGATGCGATGGCGCTTGGCATTCCGGTTGCATCCACCTCGGCGGGAGGACTACCAGAAATGCTGGAGGGCGGTGCGGGAGTACTCGCTTCCCCTGGCCGACCCGACCAACTGGCCGAGGCGGTCGCGCAACTCCTTGGCGATCCAGCATTCGCGCGCACGACGGCCGCGCGCGCGACGATTGCCGTCGAGCGGTTCACGGCGGGACGCATGGCAGAGGCGGTTCGACAGGTGTATCGTTCCTGCGGCCCATTTCCTTGACGGATCATGATTTACGTTTGCATTCCGAGCTACGACGAGGCCCCGACGGTGGGGCTCCTGCTGTGGAAGATTCGACAGGTGTTCGCCGCCTTTTCGCGCGAGTACCAGTTGCTCGTCCTCGACGACGGCTCGACCGATACCACGGCTGAGGTGCTCGAGCCCTATGCGCGCGTGCTGCCGCTCACCATCATCCGCCACACCGACCGGAAAGGCTACGCCGCCTCCGTGGAGTCGCTGCTCCGGAACGCAGTCGAGCTCACCGACAGGCCCAAGCGGGACACGGCCATCCTCATGCACGCGGATTTCGCCCACAGCCCACAGACGATTCCGGATCTGGTGCGGCGAATCGAGAGCGGCGCCGACATGGTGGTGGCGGAGGGGCGCCTGGAGGGCCAGCCGTCACAATCGCGGCAGCTGGTGCGCCGCTACGCACCGCTCCTGCTCCGCGGGATCGTCACGGTGCCCGGCGTGCGCGATGTCGTCTCCGGGTTCGCGGCCTTCCGGCTGGTCGCGCTCCGCAATGCGATCCGAAGCCACCCCGAGCGCTTGCTGCACACGGACGGGTGGGCGGCCAATGCCGAGCTGTATTGGCGGGCCGGCCGCTATGCCCGGCGCGTGGAAGCGCTGACGTCGGTCGAACGGCACGACCTTCGCCACCGAGCCTCGCGTGCCCGGCCGTGGGACACGGCGCACCAGCTCTGGACCGCCCGCCGGACGCTGCGCGCCACGCCGGTGCCGCCGGCGCCTGCCGATTCCCCGGCTCGGCGTGAAGTCGAGGCTCAGGCGGTGTCCTCGTGAAGGCGATGTTGATGGCGTTGGCGCTCCTCCAGGCTGAGCCGGCGCCCGCGGTCACCACGCCGCCGTCGTATCCCTGGGCTATCGGGGAGAAGCTGACGTACAGCGCGAAGCTGGGCTTGCTCACGCTCGGCGAGGGCACGCTCGAAGTGGCTGGGATCGATACCGTCCGGAGCATCGAGTCGTTCAGGTTCCGGTTCCGACTGACCGGCAAGACCCTGGTCTTCTCGCTGGACGACGTGCTCGAGTCCTACGTCGGCGTGCACGACCTCAACTCCCGGCGCTTCGTGCAGGATTTCGTCGAGAACGACAAGGCGACCCATCGGCTATACGAGATCTATCCCGACTCCGGCTACTTCCGTGAGCGCGGCAACCCCGAGACCCAGCCCTCGCCGCCCGATCCGCTCGACGACGCCGCGTTCTTCTATTTCGTGCGGGTGACTGACCTGCAAGTCGGCAGGAAGTACACGTACAACCGGTACTTCCGGCGGGACAAGAATCCGGTCACGATCGAGGTGATCAAGCGGGAGAAGATGGAGCTGCCCGACGGGCGCGAAGTCGACTGCCTCGTCCTCCACCCGGTCATCGAGACCAAGGGGATGTTCTCGAAGCGCTCCGACACACGCATCTGGCTCACGGACGACGCGCGGCGGCTGCCGGTGCAGATTCGCAGCAAGTTCCCCTTCGGCACGATCACCCTTCGCATGAAGCAGATGGTGCTCCCTCCCGTAACGACCTCAGGCCGATAGGGTGAGCTACCGGGAGGCCGACCTCCATCGCCTCACCACCGTTCCCGTCGGGGAGCGACACAACAAGGTCGACCCATCCCTCCTCGCCGCGCGACCCGCCGACGACCGGTCGTTCGCCGCCTTTCTAGGAAGTCTTCCCGATGTGCTCGCGGCGAGAGACCTCCGCGCGGTGATCGCCGGCATCGCGGCGGCCGCCCGCGCCGGTCGAGGCGTGGTGCTGCTCGTAGGGGGCCACGTGATCAAGGTGGGACTCGGCCCGCTGCTTTGCACCCTGATCGAGCGCTCCATCGTCACCCACCTCGCGCTCAACGGCGCCGCCGCCATCCATGATTTCGAGCTGGCCGCGTTCGGCGGGACCAGCGAAGACGTCGAGAGCGGTCTCGCGGATGGCAGCTTCGGCATGGCGGAGGAGACCGGGGCGGAGATGAACGCCGCCATCGCCGCCGCCGCGCGCGCCGATCAGGGCATGGGTGAAGGGCTGGCCCGGGCACTGGCGCCGCGTCGCGCTCTGCCCGGTCGAGACGCCTCCGTGCTCCTGGCGGCCCACCGCCATGACGTGCCGATTACCGTCCACGCGGCGATCGGCGCGGAGATCATCCACCAGCACCCCTCCGCCGACGGCGCCGCGCTGGGAGCGACCAGCCATCGCGACTTCCGCCGGCTCGCGGGCTCCCTGCCCGCGCTCGACGGCGGCGGCGCCGTCCTCAACCTCGGCAGCGCCGTCGTGCTCCCCGAGGTGTTCCTTAAGGCTCTGACCATCGCACGCAATCTGGACCACGGCCGGCCGACGCATTTCCTCGCCGCCGACTTCGACATGCAGCGGCACTACCGCCCGCGGGTGAATGTCGTGCAGCGCCCGACGCGGGCGGGTGGCTCCGGCTATCTGCTCACCGGCCACCACGAGCTGTTGCTGCCGTTGTTGTGTTGGGGAGTGTTGGAGGCCCTGCAGAGATAGGCGGCTTGGAAGGTCCGGCGGCCGGCGGAGCAAGCTCGCCGACCGCCCGACCGCCCTCTCCTGGAACGCCTTACACCACCGGCCGCCCCGCGATCATCTCCCGGACTCGCGCCGCCGTGTCCGGCGCGATCAGCTTCAGCACCAGATAGATCAGGAAGCCGATGAAGGCGAACCAGGCGATCGTGATCAGCAGCCCGATCAGGAGACCGAACAGGCCCAAGAAGACCTTGAGCAGAAAGATCGCGATGACCGCGAAGATCGCGAATCCAAGCAGTTTCCGGAACATGGTAGTTTCCCTCGGGGAAGCGGGTCACAGCGCCGTACGGTCGACGTTTCAAAAAGTTTCATAGGAAATATAAGTGACTGCGAGCTACGATGTTATCGTCGCGGGGGGCGGACCCATCGGCGCGGCCTGCGCGCGCGAGCTGGCGCTCGGTGGGCGACGCGTCGCTGTGCTGGAGCCGGGCGGGGAGATGGGTCAGGCGTGGCGCGCCGCCGCGGGCATGCTCGCCCCGCAGATCGAGACCAGCGGCGATACCCCGCTGCTCGAGCTCGGCCTGGCCGGACGGGAGCTGTACTCGGAGCTCGCGCCGCAGCTTCGAGAGACGACGGGAATCGACATCGGTCTCTGGCGCGAAGGGATCGCCTGGGTTGCCGCGTCGGACGCCGAGGCCGCCGATCTCCGCTCGAAGTGCGCCTGGCAGCGACAGCATGCCCACCTGAGCGACTGGCTCGACGCGGATGAGGTGACGGCGCGCTGGCCCTGGCTCGGGCCGACGCACGGTGCGCTCTGGGCGGCGCGCGAAGGCGCGCTCGAGCCGGAGAAGCTCGTGGACGCGCTGATGGCCGACGCGCGCCGACTGGGTGCCACCGTCATCGAGGATACGGCAATCGGCGTCACCCAGCGGGGCGACCGCGTCACCGGAGTGGCCGGTCGGGCCGGCCGTTACGCCGCGGCCGACGTGGTGCTGTCGGCGGGCGCTTGGACCGGAACGATCGAGGGCGTGCCACGGCCGGTGGCAGTGGCGCCGGTCCGCGGACAGATGGCCGCGCTGCCATGGCCCGAGGGGGCACGTCGCGGGATCATCTACGGTCATGGCAGCTATCTGGTCGCCCGGGGTGACGAGGCCATCGCCGGTTCCACGATGGAATATGTCGGCTTCCGCTCGGAGACGAGCTCGGCGGGGCTGGCGAGGATTTTCACCGGCGTCACCGCCCTGTGCCCCACGCTGACATCTTCTGCCGTCAAGCGTACCTGGGCTGGGCTCCGCCCGGTGACGCCGGACGGCCTGCCCATCATCGGCGCGGAGCCCCGGCTGCCCGGCCTCTGGTACGCGACGGGGCATGGACGGAACGGGGTCCTGCTCGCCGGGATCACCGGCGTCATCCTCCAGCAGTTACTGGCGGGCGAGCCCACCGTCGAGGACATCGATGCGTATGCGCCCGACCGGTTCTGGTCGTGGTGAGGCCGACGGCGGCGTCGCCGGCTACCGAACGGCAGAGGTCAGTAGAGCAGTAGAACGAACCTGCACCCTCTGTCGCCCGATAGTCGGCGACGTGCGCAGCCAGCCCCAAGCAAGAGTGACCCGCGTGCGCGCGCGGTGAGCAGCATTCGACGCGCGAGCGCGGCGTCGAACCCTCCGTCGTTCCCACCGTCCCGTTCACCGGGACAGCCTCTTCCCTGGTCACCACCGCAGGTTCGCCTGCCTGCGGCGCGCTCGAGACGGACCCGCGTCTCCGAGACGCGGCCGTGACTGCGCGCACGCCGTGCGCGCCGACGATGGGCCGTGCGAAACGACTCGCATCCCAGTGAACCCGCTCCAGATGCAGAGCGCGTGCCATGGCCCCGTGCGCCGCGAGGCCGATGCCTGCTCTACGCGCCGCATGACCGATCGGATGACGGAGCGGCCGGAGCAATCCGATCCGCACCGGCCGGCGTACGCCGCTCACAGGACGCGAGCCGGCCGGCTCGCTCCGGGATCCCTTCCGTCAAGGAGCAAGCTTCCTATGCAGCTCAGACCGACGTCGTCCCGATGGGCGCTGGTCGCAGGGCTGGTCGCGCTCGGCACGCTCGCGGGCGTGGCGCGCCACGCGATCGGCTCGGACCACCAGGACACCCCGTTCGTGGAGTTGAATCCCAGGACCGATCTCACCGACGTCTACGCCTTCCCCGGCGCCGCGGGCCACACGGTCCTCACGATGGACACGAGGGCGTTTCTGACGCCGGCGCAGGCCACCGACCCGGCCCAAGCCTCGTTCGATGACGACCTGCTCTACCAATTCAAGATCGACACCGATGGCGACGCTCTCGAGGACAAGGTCATCCAGGTCAGCTTCACCGGCGAGGGCGCGGGCCAGCAGGTGGAAGTGCGGGGGCCGATCGCCCCACCCGTGCGCGGCGCGATGGAAAACGAGATCGCCGACGTGACTCCGGCCGTGACCGGCGCGCTCAATACCGTGCTCGGCTCGGCGAGCGACATGCAGGTGTTCGCCGGCCCGCGCGACGATCCATTCTTCATCGACCTCGAGGCCGCGTTCTGCATCCTGCCCGACCGGCGTCCGGTCGGCGGCCAGCTGTCCGGATCCTGCGCCCTCACGCCCAGCCAGCCCGGCACGCCCTTCTACTTCCGCAATCCCGGCGTGAACTACGTGAACGGCTTCAACGTCAACTCGATCGTCATCGAGCTGCCCAACGCCATGCTCGAGGGCAGCGCGCCCGGCCGGCTCGGCATCTGGGGCACCATCAGCCAATGATCACCTTCGCATCCTCCAAGGAGCTCACGATGCAGCGCAGCCCTTCCTTCGCCACCGCGCGCCGGCTCGCGGCCGTCGCCGGCATCCTCGCGGTGTCGCTGGCCGCCACCGCCTGCAGCGACGACAACGACAACGGCGGCGCCGGCCCGACGACGCCTCGCATGTTCAACCAGGTCCAGCGACTGGGCAATCCGCTCGTGAGCGAAGTGCTGCTCTCGAAGCGCAGCCACTCGACCCACGGCTCGATCGGCCCGGATCAGGACGCCGCGCTCGTCGCGCCGGAGGTCGTCGACTTCCTGACGACCGTCGCCGGACGCGATCCGGCGTACATCAACGCCATCGCGCCGGCGCTGATCCCGGACGTGCTGGTGGTAGACACGAGCAAGGACCCGTCGACCGCCTCGTGGCTCTCGACGACGTTGTCCGGGGGGTGGGGCGGCCGCCGCCTGCAGGACGACGTGGTGGATCTCGCGCTGACGGCGGTGTTCGGCAGCGCGCTCGGCGATCCCGACCACGCAACGCCGCAGCTGACCACCGACAACGTGGGCTTCGACTCGCCCAACGTCACCACCACGTTTCCCTACCTCGCGCTACCGAACTGACGTCACCAAACCGGCGGACGCCAGGCGTGGGTCCGCCGGTGCGGCGAGGGGAAAGGCACTTTGGAATGTCAGAGAGAGCGTGGTACGCGCTCGCGGCAACTTTGGCGCTGACCGTGGCAGCCGGGATCGCCCGCGCCGCCGGTCCCGACGCGCCGCCGATCTCGTCACCGGGCGCGGCAGCCGCCGCGAATATCCGGGACCTCGATATCGCGTTCTATACGGCGCGGGTGTCACGGGATCCGCGGAGCGCGCGGGACTTCACCCAGCTCGCGGGCCTGTATCTGGAGCGCGCCCGCGAAACGGCCGACAACGCCGATCTGGCGCGTGCGGAGCAGAACGCTCGCCACTCGCTCGCGCTCCGGACCGGGCGAAACGATCAGGCATTCGGTGTCCTGGCCTCGAGCCTCCTGGCCCAGCACCGATTCGCCGAAGCGCTGGAGGCCGGACGCGCGCTGCTGGCCGCGGACACGACGTCGGTTGCGGCACGCGGGCTGGTGGCCGAGACCGAGCTCGAGCTCGGGCACTACGTGGAAGCCGGTCGGCTGTTCGGCATGCTGGCGACGTACCGGGGCGAGCTCGGTGTCGCACCGCGCCTGGCGCGGTGGGAGGAGCTCCGCGGCCGGCCCGAGGAGGCGCGCCGGCTCATGCGCGATGCCCGAGACCAGGCGGCACGTCGGCATGGCATGCCGCGCGAGCAGGTCGCCTGGTTCCATCTGCGGCTGGGCGATCTGGCGCTCCGCGCTGGACGGCTGGACGAAGCACGGCACGAACTGGAGGGAGGACTCCGGATCCTGCCCTCGGATTACCGATTGCTGGGCGCGAGGGCACGGCTGGAGGCCGCGCGCCACCAGTGGCGCCGCGCGACGGACGACGGTGAGCTCGCCATCGCTCACGTGCTCGATCCCGCCACGCTGGGTCTGCTGTACGACAGCTATGCCGCGCTCGGCGACAGCGCGAAAGCCGCCGAGTATTACCGCGCCATGGCGCTCGCGGTGCTCCAGCAACCGGGGCCGTACCATCGTGCGTGGAGCCTCTTCCTGCTCGACCACGACCGCGAGGTCCCACGGGTACTCGCGAAGGTCGAGGACGAGCTCCGCACCCGCCGCGACGTCTACGGCTACGACCTGCTGGCCTGGGCGCTGCACAAGTCGAACAGGGACGCCGAAGCCCTGGCGCCGATGCGGCGAGCCCTCGGCCTGGGGACGCGGGATGCGATGCTGCACTATCACGCCGGCATGATCCGGCTGGCCGTGGGCGACACCACCGGGGCGCGAGCCAGCCTCGACACGGCCCTGGCAATCAACCCGTACTGGCATCCGACGCAACCCGCCGCCGTGCGGGCGCTGTTGGATTCACTCGAGCGCTGAGGCCGCCATGTCGGAGCTTCTGACCTTCATGCACCTCGGGTTCCGGCACATCACGGACCTGGACGCGTTCGATCACATCCTGTTCCTCTTCGCCCTCGCGGCCATCTACCGCGGACGGGACTGGCGCGACCTGCTGTGGGTCGTCACCGCGTTCACAGTGGGCCACTCGATCACGCTGGCGCTGGCGGTGACCGGCACGCTCCACCTGCCGACGGCGCTCATCGAGTTCCTGATCCCGGTGACGATCGTCGCGACAGGGCTGGAGAACATCGTGGTGCGCCGCCGCGAGCGCGCCCCGCTCCGGGGCGGCTACCGGCCGGTGTTCGCCGGCGTGTTCGGGCTGGTGCACGGCGCGGGGTTCGCGAACTATCTCCAGAGCCTGTTCGTCGGCTCGATCGCGGTCCCGCTGCTCGGCTTCAACTTCGGCATCGAGCTCGGTCAGCTCGTCGTGC
This sequence comes from uncultured Gemmatimonadales bacterium, assembly GCA_963697755.1. Classification (GTDB taxonomy): domain Bacteria; phylum Gemmatimonadota; class Gemmatimonadetes; order Gemmatimonadales; family GWC2-71-9; genus CAVVWJ01. The sequence continues at coordinate 834,313 of CAVOPE010000001.1, forward strand.
TGGGCCTCGCCGGCGTCACGCTCGCGGGCTTCGATCGCGCGCTGGCGGCCGTGCGCCACCCGGCGGCCGTGCCGTCGGTGCATCGCCTGCGAGTACTGACCGTCTCGGCCGTGGTGGTGATCGTCGCGACGCAGATGGCCGTCGCTCGGCGGCCGTGGTAGCATGGGCATCGCCTGGGCCGTGGTGCTCGCGCTGACGCTCGCTCGGGGAAGCGCGCATCCCATGCACACCGCGGTGGCCGAGGTGGTGCAGGAGGACCCGCGCGGGGCGGCGTCGGTCCGGCTGCGCGTGTTCGCGGATGACCTCGGGGCGGCGGTGGCCCTGCCGGCGGATCCGGCCGCCGCGGACTCGGCCATGGCCAAATACCTGCGGGGCACGTTCGCACTGGCCGACCGCCATGGCCGGCCCGTACGCCTGCAGTGGGAGGGCGCCGCACGCTCAGGGGACGTGATCCTGCTTCGCCTTCGCGGGGTCGTGCCGGGCGGCCTCGAGGGCGCCAGAGTGACCAGCCTGGTGCTCTGCGATCGCTTTGCCGATCAGGTGAACATCGTGCGGGCGACGTATGCCGGACGGGCCACCACCCTGCTGTTTACCCGCGGGGAGGCGTCGAAGGCACTGCCGTGATCGGCGCTGCTTGTGGACGCTCCACGGTGGCGTGTAGACTCTCTGCTGTTGCGCGAGTCTTCGACGCCCACCCGAGGAGTGTCCTCCCCCGATGCCCCATGCCTGACATCGCCCCACGAGCCTCCGGCGCCGACGACGGGCAGCTGGTCGCCGAGGCGGCCCGGGGCGAGGAGCGCGCGATCGGGCAGCTTTACGACCGCTACGGCGCCGTGTTGTACGCGGTGGCGTATCGCATCGTCGGGCAACGCGCGGACGCCGAAGAAGTCGTGCTGGAGGCCTTCGCGCAGGCCTGGCGCGAGGCGTCACGGTTCGAAGCGGGCCGGGGCTCGGTCGCGGGCTGGCTGACGATGATCGCCCGAAGCCGGGCGCTCGATCTGGTGCGCGCGCGCACCCGGCGTGACCGGGTCACCGCCACCGCGGCCGCCGACCGTCCGGACGCGTCGCCCGGCATGAGCGACTTCCGGCCCGATCCGGCGCGCGCCCTGGATCACGACGAGCGGCGGCGACAGGTGCAGCAGGCGCTCGAGCTGCTGAGTCCGCCGCAACGCGAGGCGATCGAGCTCGCCTACTTCGAGGGGCTCTCGCAGACGGAGATCGCCGAGCGGCTGCAGGAACCGCTCGGGACGGTGAAGACGCGGGTGCGACTCGGCATGCAGAAGCTGCGCGAATGCCTCCGCCCCTTCTACTACGAGCGTGGCACATGACCGGCCCGGCCCCGGACTCGCCGCAGGACCTCGCCGCCGCGTACGCGCTCGGCGCGCTCCCGGCCGACGAGGCCCGCCGGTTCGAGGCGTTCCTCGCCACATCGCCGGAGGCGCAGCGCGAGGTAGCCGACTACCGTGAGGTGGCCGCCCTCCTGGCCCTGGCGGGACCCGAGGCGACCCCCTCCAGCACGCTCCGCGACCGGGTGCTGGCGAGCGCCACCGCGGACAAGTCGCGGAAGCTTCCCGATGCCCCGCGCCAGACCTTTCCCGCGCCGTCGCGGGTCCCGTGGCTCGCCGTCGCCGCAAGCTTGCTGCTGGCCGTGGGCATTGGCGCCTCCCTGGTGTCCACCCGCGGCCGGCTGGCCACGGCCGAAGGCGCGCTCGCCGAGCGCGAGCGGACGCTGGCGCAGACCGAGCAGCGCCTGAGCGAGCGGGAGGCCACGCTGAACTCGATCCTCGAGCCCGGCGTACAGATGTTCCAGCTCACCGCGAGCGGCGACCCCGAACCGGGCATCCAGCTGTTCTGGAACCGACAGCAGCACCGGGCGATCGTGCACGGCTATCGGCTCAAGCCCGTGCCCGCCGGCCGGGCCTATCAGCTCTGGTTCATCAAGGACGGTCGACCGGTGCCTTCGGTGACCTTCAAGCCGGAAGCGGACGGCCGCGCGAAAGTGGAGCAGATCCCAGTCCCCGTCGATGGCGCGGTCAGCGCGGCGGCAATCACCGTCGAGCCCGAGGGCGGCTCCACCCAGCCGACCTCCCCCATCGTCATGGTGGGATCGCTGCAGAAATCCTGATCGTGACGGGCACGAGCGTCCGCGCGCGGGTGCGGCGAGAGCTGCTGCTCGTGGTCTGCTGGATCTGGCCGGCGGCACCGCTCGCATCGCAGGGCCCCAGCCTCCTGGCCGAGCGAGAGGCGTACGCGGCCTGGCTCTCCACCGCGCCGGTCTCGCCGCTGGCCGCCGTCGCTCAGCAGCCGATCGGCACGGGGCTCCGGCTCGGACTGCCCGACGACGACGTCCCCTTGGACGGCGTCGCCGAGCACCGCCTGTCCCAACGCGGCGGCGCCGTCAGTCTCGAGTCGGCGGAGGGACGCCGCGCGCTGCCCCGCGGTCTGCCCGTCCGGCTCGGCGTTTACACCCTCGTCGCCGATGGCCCGCCCGGTCGCGCCGTGATCACCGTGTTCGGGCCGAGACACTCGGGCAAGTCTCCCTCGTACTATCCCCCAGGCTCCCCCTTGGTGTTCGTCGGGCCGCTCGCGCCTCCGGCCGGTCCCGGCACGGTCCGCGTGCTCGGCATCGACGGCGTCGAGGTCGAAGCGGCGGAGGCGGGCAGCGTGGTCGTGGAGATCGCGAAACGCCGGACACGGCTGCTGGTGCGCCGGCTACCGACCTCAGGCGGGGAGGAGTCGGAGCTCGAGGTCTTCTTCCGGGACGACACCAACGGGAAGGGCACCTACCCGGCCGGTCGGTTCGTCGCGCTGGTGCCCGAGGGCCCCGGTCGTTACCGGCTGGACTTCAACCGAGCACGCAACCCGTTCTGCGCCTACAGCTCGGCGTACGCCTGTCCCGCGCCGTGGCGGGGGAATACCCTGCCCGCGCCCGTCGAAGCGGGTGAACGGTACGAGGGCGGCGCGACCTCGGCGCCGGCGCCCGACACGACCGCCCGCTAGGCGAAAGGCGAGCACGCGACGATGGGAGTGACCAGCCGGTGGGCCGTGATGGCGTTGGCCCTGGCGCCGGGCGTGGCGCCCCCCGCCTCGCCGGCGGGTTCGTGGCGAGCGGTACTCGACCTTGCCGGCGGCGCATTGCCGTTCACGGTGGAGATCGCGCGCCAGGGGCCAGCGTGGAGCGGCCGGCTCTGCAACGGCACCCTGTGCCAGCCCTTCTCCGCCGTCCGGCTCCCGGGCGACAGCGTGGTGCTCGGGATGGCAGACTATGCCGCGACGATCGCCGCGCGACTCCAGGGCGACTCGCTCATCGGCAGCTATCGCAACGTCGGGAACCGTGGTCCGCGGGTCATCCCGTTCCGCGCCGGCCGCGGCCAATGGCCGGTCTCGAGGGGGCCGGCCACACTCGTCGGACGATGGGACGCGACCTTTTTCTCCGATTTCGGCTCCAGCCCGCGCGTCTTCGAGCTGCGCAACGGTCCGCGGGGGCTCGAAGGCACCCTGATCTCCAACACCGGAGACTACGGCCACTTCGCGGGCGGCGTCCGCGGCGACAGCTTCACGCTCGCGCACTTCGACGGTTCCTTCGTGTACATGCTGACCGGCGCGCTACGCGGCGACACGCTGCGGGGCGTCTTCCACGCCGGTCTGCGCACGCAGACTCCGTGGCTCGCGATCCGGAGCACGGGGGCGCCCCATCTCAAGGCGCCCACCGAGATCACGACCGCCGACACCACCGCTCCCTTCCGGTTCGCCTTTCCCGATCTCGGGGGACACGTGGTCACCGAGCGGGATCCGCGCTTTCGCGGGAAGGTGGTGCTGGTGGATGTGTTCGGGAGCTGGTGTCCGACCTGTCACGACGCGGCACCCGAGCTGGTGCGGCTCTACCGCAAGTACCACGACCGCGGGCTCGAGATCGTGGGGCTGGCCTATGAAGTCACCGGGGATACGGCAGTGGACAGGCGCCAGCTTCGCCGGTACCGCGACAAGTTCGCGCTCCCGTTCACGCTGCTGCTGGCCGGGATCAACGACACCGAGGCCGCGGCGGCGACGCTGCCGCAGCTCCACGGCTTCACCTCGTTTCCCACGACCATCTTCCTCGGGCGGGACGGCCGCGTCCGTCGGGTGCACGCGGGCTTCTACGGCCCGGCCACCGGCGCGCAGCACGGCCGCATGATCAGGGAGTTCGAGCGGGAGATCGAGCTGTTGCTGGGCGAGCCGACCGGCTGACGGCTACTTGAGCTTGATGCCGGCGGTCTTGGCGTCGGGATCGACCCGGAGGCCGAGGTACTCCCCGCCGAGCGCGTGGCCGGGCACGCCGCAGAGGATCCAGTACCAGCCGGCCTGCTCCGCCGTGAAGGTCGTCCGGTCCACCTGGCCCGCGGGCAGCCCGGCCGTGACCGCCCGGGTCATCGCATTGGTGAAAAACGGCCGCCCGCCTTCCATCGGGAGCTTCTCGCGCTCCTCCATCACGACCAGACTGTGCGGCGCCGTGGTGTCGGCCGACCGCCAGTCCCACTGCACCGTCCAGCCGAGTGGGACGATCAGCTGCAGCTCGCCGGCACGATGGCCGTTGATGAGGGCCGGGCCGTTCGGCGCGGGAGTTACGACCAGCGCGATGGTCACGGTCTTGGTGCCGTCGTCGGACACCATCCAGGCGGGCCGGGACGAATCGGCGGGCGCGGAGGGCGCGGCGGCGCCGGAGGGAGGGGCTGCCGGCGGGGGCGCGGCCGAGCCGGTGGCCTGAGCCGAGGCGCAGGCGGTCGAGGTCGCGAGCGCGGCGGCGATGAGGCCGAAGCGCCCGAACGGCGTAAGTGCGCGCAACATGTGTCGGTCTGGCCCCCCGTTCCGGTCGCCTATAGCTTGAGTTGCTTCCGCGCGGAACTTACGCGCGGAACTTAATCGAGGAGCGTCGCGATGGCGGGACTACTGTCGAGGGAGCGGATCGTCGCCGGGCCCGGGTTCAATCGTTGGCTGGTGCCGCCGGCGGCCCTTGCCATCCACCTGAGCATCGGACAGGCCTACGCCTTCAGCGTGTTCAAGCTGCCGCTGACCAAGGTGCTGGGCATCACCGATTCCGCCCCGAACGACTGGAAGCAGACCGAGCTCGCCTGGATCTTCACCATCGCCATCGTCTTCCTGGGTCTCTCCGCGGCGGTGTTCGGGCGGTGGCTCGAGCATGCCGGTCCGCGAAAGAGCGGCTTCGTGGCCGCATGCTGCTGGGCGCTCGGCTTCTTCGTCTCGGCGCTCGGCGTCCAGCTGCACAACATCTGGCTGCTGTACCTCGGCTACGGCGTGCTCGGCGGATGCGGGCTGGGGCTGGGCTACATCACCCCGGTGTCCACCTTGATCAAGTGGTTTCCGGACCGGCGCGGGATGGCGACCGGGATGGCCATCATGGGGTTCGGCGGGGGCGCCATGATCGCAAGCCCGCTGTCGCAGCTCCTGCTCGACCATTACAAGTCGGCCACCTCCGTCGGCGTCGCCGAGACGTTCGTCACGCTGGGCACCATCTACCTCGTGGCGATGCTCTCGGGCGCGTTCCTCTTCCGGGTGCCGGCTCCGGGGTGGCAGCCGGGGGGATGGCAGCGACCCGTCACGTCCGAGCACGGGCTCATCACCCTCCGCCACGTTCACGTGGATCAGGCGATCAAGACGCGCTCGTTCTACCTCCTCTGGGCGGTGCTGTTCCTGAACGTCACGGCGGGCATCGGGATCCTGGAGCAGGCCTCGCCGATGATCCAGGAGATGTTCAAGGGCGTGGTGAAGGCGAGCGCCGCGGCGGGATTCGTGGGGCTGCTGAGCCTGTTCAACATGGCGGGCCGGTTCGGGTGGAGCTCGCTGTCGGACCGGATCGGCCGGAAGGCGACCTACGCCATCTTCTTCACGCTGGGCCCCCTGCTCTACGTCGCGCTGCCCTATGCCGGGAAGATCGGGAGTGTCGCGCTGTTCGTCGGCTGCGCCGCGCTGATCCTGACGATGTACGGCGGCGGCTTCGCGACCATTCCCGCGTACCTCTCGGACCTGTTCGGCACCCAGTACGTCGGCGCGATCCACGGCCGCCTGCTGACCGCCTGGTCGGCGGCGGGGGTCGCAGGGCCGGTGCTGGTCAACTACATCCGGGAATACCAGGTCGAGCGCGGCGTGCCGGTGGCCCAGGCCTACAACATCACCATGTACCTGATGGCGGGCCTGCTGGTGCTCGGTTTCTTCGCCAACCTCAGCGTGCGGCCGGTGCCGGACCGCTATTACATGTCGGACGAGGAGGTCGCGCGGGAGCGCGGTCTGGTCGGCCGCCGCGCGATAGCCCCGATTGCATAAACTCCCCCGGTCCTGAATATTGTTGCGGGCCAGGGCTTCACCCGAGCGTCGGAATCGTTCCAGGGAGGGTCGCGTGGCCAAGCAGATCCCGCCGGAAGGTGGGGCGGCCGGTCAGTGGGGATTGGTGGCGTTGGCCTGGGTGCTGGTTGGAGTTCCGCTGCTGTGGGGCGTCTGGAACACGTTGCTCAAGGCGGCGGCCCTGTTCCGCTAAAGAGCCGTGTGCAAAATTTGACACTACCGACCAAGCGCAAAACCCTGCATTGTATAGAGTTGCCGAGTTTGACCACACGAAGGTGACGGTGGTGTCGGGATTCTGGGGTCTTGACGCCCGGACCGCCGTTCGCAGATTGTAACCCGTTCATCACTTAGCGCTCCGATGATCGACTCTCATAGGGGCGGCTGCCCTACGGCGCCGTAGCCTCTCCACGGCAGATCCCGCGCGCCACGCGCGCCTCGAAACGCACGGCGGGATCGGCAGTCCGGTGCCCCGCTCGCACGTCGGGGACAGGGAAACGGGTCGGGGGGCCACTCCCTTCGATCTTCCACGGACCATCTCGGTCCGTCTCCGCACCGAAGGTCACGCTGAAAGGGAGAATGTCCATGGCCATGAGCACGCGTTGGTGGATCGCCCCGGTGCTCCTCGTCGCGGCGAGCCAGGTCGCGGCCCAAACCGGTGAATGGACCACGTACGGCGGCAACGATTGGAACCAGCGGTACTCCACCCTCAAGACGATCTCCACCTCCAACGTCGCGCAGCTCGTCCCCCGGATGATGTTCCAGACGGGCATCGCGAAGCTCGGGTCGTTCGAGAACACGCCGATCGTCACGCAGGGCAAGATGTACGTGACCACGCCGTACAACACCGCGATCGCGTACGACCTGACCACGAAGAAGGAGATCTGGCGGTACGAGCACAAACTGGGCACCACGATCTACTGCTGCGGCCCGAACAACCGTGGGTTCGCCATCCACGGGGGCGCCCATCTCTACATGGGCACGCTCGACGCCCATCTGGTCGCGCTCGACGCCAAGGACGGCAAGGTCCTGTGGGATAAGGAAGTGGCCGACCCCGCCTTCGGCTACAGCATCACCCATGCGCCGCTCATCGTCGGTGACAACGTCATCGTCGGCGTCTCGGGCGGCGAGTACGGCATCCGCGGCCACGTCACCGCGTACAACGCCATGACCGGCGACCAGGTGTGGCGCTGGTATTCGATCCCGGCCCCCAAGGGCGATTCGACGTTCGACGACAAGGCGCCCAACGGCTGGTTCGGCACCTGGCCGACCAGCACGCCCGACGGCGCCGACCTGCATCGCGACGTCACGAAGGAGAAGGCCGACAGCGCCAAGTACGCCGACGCCTGGAAGACCGGCGGCGGCGGCGTCTGGACGAATCCATCGTACGACAAGGAGTCGAACACCCTCTTCCTGACGGTCGGCAACCCGTCACCGGACCTGGACGGCAGCATCCGTCCGGGCGACAACCTCTATACCGACTGCATCGTCGCCATCGACGCGTCGTCGGGCAAGACCAAGTGGTACTACCAGACGGTGCCGCACGATGTCTGGGACCTCGACGCGACCTCGCCGACGGTCGTCACGACGCTGGGCGGCCAGAAGGTGGTGGTGCACGCGGGCAAGACCGGCTGGATCTACGTGCTCGACGCCGGTACCGGCAAGCTCGTCCGCAGGAGCGACGCCTTCGTGCCGCAGGAGAACATGTTCGCCCTGCCCACGCCCGAGGGCGCGCGGATGCTGCCGGGCGCCAACGGCGGCTCGGAGTGGTCCCCCATCGCGATCGATCCGACCCTCGGCTACGCGTTCGTCGCGGCGCTGCACCAGCCCATGCACTACAAGGTGCACACCGCCCCGTGGGAGAAGGGCCGGCTCTGGCTCGGCTCGGCCTTCGTGGCCATCCCGGGCGAAGAACAGTACGGCCTCTACTCCGCCGTGGACCTCAAGACCGGCAAGATCGCTTGGCAGAACAAGGTGCCGCAGCCGATGATGGGCGGCGCACTGGCCACCGCCGGCGGTCTCACCTTCACCGGTGAAGGCAACGGCAACTTCAACGCCTACAATTCGAAGACCGGCAAGCTGTTGTGGCAATTCAACGCGGGCGCGGGCTGCAACTCGGCCCCCATGACGTTCACCATGGGCGGCGAGCAGTTCGTCGCCGTGGCCTGCGGCGGTAATTTCCAGATCAGCTACCCGCTCGGCGACGCGGTGATGGTCTTCGGCCTCCCCGCTAAAGCCGGGAAGAAGTAACAGCCTGCTGCGGCCGGCAGGGCCCCCGTCCGGGGTGCCTTGTCGGCCGATTCCTTTGGGGCGGCTCGTGGCACGACGGTGGTGGTGGGCGGCCCTGGCGGCCGGAGGGTTCCTGGCGGGGCGCGTCAGCGCGGGTCTCAATCCGGACCGGCACTGGAGCGAGCGCGATGGCGACGACTGGCGAGCCTTGGGCCGGGACGCGCAGATCGCGTATGCCAACGGCTTCCTGGCGGGCGCGGGGTTCGCCCAGGCCGCCGGCTCGGCGGCGGACTCCGCGGGGTTGCGCGAGGCGATGGCGCTGCTGCATCGGGGCGGGCGGTTCCGATTTCCGTATGGCGCCAACGTCTACGTCACCCGCATCAACGACTACTACTGGTGGGAGAATCACCGCCCTCTTCCCACCTGGTACGCCTTCTGGGAGGTGAACACATCGCTCATTGGTCCGACGACTGAAACCGCGCGCTAATCGCGCCGGTCGCGCAACGCGCGGTCCCGATTGTTGGTGCAGGCACGTCCCGAAGGTTGGCTGTCGTTGGCGGTCAATTCTTACTCCGAGGGAGAAGCACCTATGAAGAAAGTCGCACTGTTGTGTTTGGGTCTGGCGTTCGGCGCGGCGAACGCCGCGGAAGCCCAGCTCACGATGCAGATGAGCAACGGCTGGAGCTTCACGTTCGCCGGCAACGTGAACGCGTTTGCGGTCTATGACGACGTCACCGACGGCGGTACCGCCGGCGCAACGGGCGGCATCGTCGGCACCAGCGACGCGTTCGCAGGCAAGGGAGCGTTCGGGATTCGCACCGGCCTGCTCCCGGCCTTCGCGGTGTTCGACGCCAAGGGCAAGGAAGGTGAGACCGATCTCGGCGTGCACTTCGGCTTCGCCCCACAGATCCAGTGCGGATATGCGGCTGGCCAGAACCCGAGCGCCAATGGGCAGGGGCACGACTGCTTCGGCGCCCAGATCGACATGCGTCAGGTGTTCCTGACCGTCGGCGGCACCTGGGGTCAGATCCTCGCCGGTCGCGAGCTCGGCCTCTTCGGCCGGCAGGCGATCCTGAGCGACCAGACCCTGTTCGGGGTCGGCGCCACGGGTGGCCCGGACGGCGGCGGCACGACCCTCGGCCGCATCGGCTTCGGCTACATCTATCCGCAGTTCAAGGCGCAGATGACGTACTCGACGCCCGCTGGCCGGCCGACCCAATTGTCCATCGGCATATTCCAGCCGGCCACGAACCCGCCCTACGAGTCGATCCAGTTCCCGCGACTCGAAGGTGAGTTCGTCTACAGCAAGGGCAACACCAAGGTGTGGGTGGGCGGCCTGGCCCAGAGCAACGAGACGCCCGACGTCCTCGGCACCAGCAATAGCGCCGTTGCCTACGGTGGCAACGGCGGCGTCAAGCTCGGCAGCTCGAGAATCTCCGTGACGGCCACCGGCTATTACGGCAAGGGCATCGGCACCACGCTGATGTTCCTCAACGGCGCCTCGGGCTCCGGCTCGGGCAGCGACGACCTGCGCACGTCGTACGGCGGCTTCGGCCAGCTGAACATCACTCCGAAGGACAGCAAGGTCACGCTGGCGGGCAGCTGGGGCCTCAGCGTCCTCGAGAACGCGGACGTGGAAGCCGACTTCAAGACGACGAACTGGCTCGCGTCCGGCGGCATCTACTACCAGGCCACCAAGTCGCTCAAGGTCGTCGGCGAGTTCAACTATGCCGTGACGTCGGATGACTTGGACACCACCGATGACAACAAGGAAATCGCGCCGGCAATCGGCCTGATGCTGTTCTTCTAATCGTCCCATCGCTCGCGAACGTCACCGGCGGCCTCCCGAGAGGGAGGCCGCCGGTTCTTTTGCCCCCCGGCCCCCTTTACATTTCGCGCGCACCCGACCCTCACCCCTCATGAAGCGAGGCGCTTCCACCATGCGCTCCCCCGCCTGCCTGGCGGCCCTGGGCCTGCTTGCCGCCTGCAGCAACGCCCCCCTGGCCACCACCCTCACGGCGTCGAGCCCGTCGCCGGCCCCGGACGTATTCCAGTGCGCCCGAACGCAGATCAAGGCGCTCGACTTTGACCAGAGCTCGATCGACGTCCGCGAGCAGCGGCTCAACGCGAGGAAAATCGACGACACCGCCCGGCGGCCCGACGTGCAGTTCAATCGCCTGGTCGACCGCCTCGAGATCGAGGCCGAGCCGGGAAGCGGCAACGCGGTGACGACGCTCAAGGTGACCGCCCGGACCTTCGGCGAATACACGACTCAGCGCGGGCCGACGGAGGTCCAGGAGGCCACCTCGCAGACCGCCCAGGACGCCGCGCAGAAGCTGATCGAGCGCTGCGGCGGCGAAGTGGCCCCGTCCGCCAGCTAGGGCTAGTATTCGGCGGCGACGCTCGGTCCTATTTGCCTGGAGAGACGCAGTGGCGGTTCCGCTGGTTCAGTTGACCCGTTCTGGTTCACCGCCGGAGGTCATCACCTCGCCGCCGGCCCGGAAGCCGGGGTGGCTCAAGGTCAAAGCCCCGGGAGGCCCCAACTACGCGCACATCAAGGGATTGATGCGCGAGCTCGGGCTGCACACGGTGTGCGAAGAGGCGCGCTGCCCCAACATCGGCGAGTGCTGGGAGCACAAGGCGGCGACCTTCATGATCCTGGGCGATGTGTGCACGCGGAACTGCGCCTACTGCGCGGTGGCCCACGGCACCCCCACGGCCTTCGATCCGCTCGAGCCGGTGCGCCTGGCGGAGGCGGTCGAGCGCATGGGCCTGGCGCACGTCGTGATCACCTCGGTCGACCGCGACGACCTGCCCAACGGTGGCGCCGAGGCCTTTGCCGGATGCATCACGGAGATCAAGCGCCGCCTGCCGGATACCTCGGTCGAGGTGCTGATCCCCGACTTCAAGGGCTCGGAGCAGGCGCTCCGGATCGTGATGGATGCCCGGCCTGACATCCTCAATCACAACCTCGAGACCGCCGAGCGGTTGTACCGGCTGGCGCGGCCCGGCGGGCGCTATGATCGGGCGCTCGAGCTCCTGGCCAACGCGCGGCGGATGGATGCCGGCGCGCTCACCAAGAGCGGGATCATTCTTGGCATGGGCGAGGAGTGGGACGAAGTGCTGGTCTGCATGCGCGACCTCCGGCGCAGCGACGTGAACATCCTCACGCTCGGCCAGTATCTCCGGCCCTCCGAGGGCCATCTGCCGGTCGCCCGCTACTACACGCCGGACGAGTTCGCCGAGCTCCGCGACATCGGACTCGCCCTCGGCTTCTCGCACGTCCAGTCGAGCCCGCTGACCCGCTCCTCCTACCACGCGTGGGAGCAGGTGGTCGCCGCGCAGGGGACGGGGGACGTTCGCTGATGGCCGGCACCGTCACCCCCAAGCCGCGGGCCCGACGCAGCGGCCTCGACCCCGCCCGCGCCGATGAATACCGGAACTGGCTGCGCCAGATGGTGCTCATCCGCCGCTTCGAGGAAAAGGCCGGCGAGGCCTACAGCCTCGGCAAGATCGGCGGGTTCTGCCATCTGTACATCGGCCAGGAAGCGGTCGCGGTCGGCAGTCTGGCGGCGCTCCGGTCCGACGACTACATCACCTGCTCCTACCGCGAGCATGGGCATGCCCTGGCGCGCGGCATCAACGCCCGCGCGGTCATGGCGGAGCTGTTCGGCAAGGCCCCGGGATGCAGCGGCGGCAAGGGCGGCTCGATGCACCTGTTCGACGCCTCTCTCGGCTTCCTGGGCGGCCACGGCATCGTCGGCGGGCACATTCCGCTGACGACCGGGATGGCCTTCGCGGCCAAGTACCGCAACACCGATCAGGTGGCGGTCTGCTACTTCGGCGAGGCCGCGGTCAACAACGGCGCGTTCCACGAGGCGCTCAACATGGCCGCGCTGTGGAAGCTGCCCGCCGTCTACATCTGCGAGAACAACCGCTACGGCATGGGCACCGCGCTCGAGCGGGCCAGCGCGATCTACGACATCTCCGAGCGGGCCTGCTCGTACGACATGGCGAACGAGGTAGTGGACGGACAGGACGTGCTGGTGATGCATGCCGCCATGGAGCGCGCGGTCGAGCGCGCGCGCAAGGACAAGCATCCCACGCTGCTCGAAGTCCGCACCTACCGGTTCATGGGCCACTCGATGTCGGACCCGATCCACGGGCACTATCGGACCCGCGAGGAGGTCGAGGACCAGCGCAAGCGCGACCCCATCGCGGTGTGGTCGCAGCGCCTGATCGAGAACGGCCTGATGGACCAGGCCGCGGTCAAGGCCCTGGACAAGGAGATCATGGAAGAGGTAGACGACGCGTACCAGTTCGCGGACGAGGCGCCCGACCCGGCCCCGGACGCCCTGTTCACCGACGTGTACGCGCAGTCCTGAGCCCAATGGCCACCCTGACCTACCGCGACGCCCTCAACCAGGCCCTCCGTGAGGAGATGGCACGCGACCCCGACGTCTTCCTGATGGGCGAGGAGGTCGGGGTCTACCAGGGCGCCTACAAGGTGAGCCGGGGGCTGCTCGACGAGTTCGGTCCCCTGCGCGTGGTGGACACCCCGATTACCGAGCTGGGCTTCGCCGGCGTCGGGGTGGGCGCGGCGATGGTCGGCCTGCGTCCAGTCATCGAGTTCATGACCTGGAACTTCGCGCTCCTCGCGATCGACCAGCTGGTCAACTCGGCCGCCAAGATGCGGTACATGTCGGCCGGCCAGGTCGGCGTCCCCGCGGTGTTCCGCGGGCCGGGCGGGGCGGCGCTCCAGCTCGGCGCGCAGCACTCGCAGGCGTTCGAGAGCTACTACGCCCACATCCCCGGGCTCAAGGTCGTCATGCCGGCTACACCGGCCGACGCCAAAGGCCTGCTCAAGAGCGCGATCCGGGACGACGATCCGGTCGTGTTCATCGAGGGCGAGATGCTGTACAACAACAAGGGCGAGGTGCCCGAGGGAGAGCACGTCGTGCCGCTGGGCAAGGCGGACGTCAAGCGGCCGGGCCGCGACGTGACGATCGTGTGCCACTCGAAGACGGTGAGCGTGGCGCTCAAAGCCGCCGAGCAGCTCGCGGGCGAGGAGATCGACGCCGAGGTGATCGACCTGCGCACCATTCGCCCCCTCGACACCGTCGCGGTGCTCGAATCGGTGGGGCGGACACACCGCTGCGTCGTCGCCGAGGAGGGTTGGCCCTTCGCGGGCGTCGGCGCGCAGGTCGTGGACACGATCCAGCGGGAGGCGTTCGACGAGCTCGACGCCCCGATCCTCCGCATCACCGGCGCCGACGTGCCGATGCCCTACAACAAGCAGCTCGAGAAGGCCGCGAAGGTCGACCCCGCCAAGGTCGTCGCCGCGGTCCACTCGGTGCTGTACCGCGACTGAGCCATGGCAACCAAGGTCGTCATGGAGGCGCTCTCGCCCACGATGGAAGAGGGGCGCCTCGTGGAATGGAAGAAGGGTGAAGGAGAGGCCGTGGCCGTCGGCGACGTGCTCGCTGAGGTCGAGACCGACAAGGCGGTCATGGAGCTGGTGGCCCGCGCGGGCGGCACCCTGCTCAAGCAGGTCGTCCCGGCCGGCACCACGGTGCCGGTCTCCGAGCTGGTGGCGCTCATCGGCGAGCCGGGCGAGGCGGTCGAGAACGGGAAGCCGACCGCCGCGCAGGAGCAGGCCACCCAGCCCACCGCGGACCGCAACCGGCCGGTCTCGATGCCGCCGGCACCGCCAGCGAAGGCGGCGGGCGAGACCCCGACGGCAGCCCGGAGCGCCGTACCACCGTCCGCGGCTCCCGCGGCCTCCCCTGGTGGGCGCATCAAGGCGTCCCCGCTCGCGCGCCGCATCGCGGCCGAACGCGGGATCGACCTGGCCGGTCTCTCGGGGTCGGGCCCCGAGGGCCGTGTCGTGCTCCGCGACCTGGAGGGCGCGCCCGCCCGCCCGGCAACCGCGACCGCGACCGCGGCGGCCCCCCGGCCGGCTGCCGCGCCGGCGCGGCCGGCCATCGCGTTCCCCGCCGACGGCACCCCGTTCACGGACGTGCCGCTCACCCAGCTCCGCAAGACGATCGCGCGGCGGCTCGCCCAGTCGATCGGCCCGATTCCCACGTTCTACCTCACGACCGAGGTGGACATGGAGCGGGCGCTGGGACGCGCGCGAGGCCCTGAAGGCGCTGGGCAAGGTCTCGTTCAACGACATCATCATCAAGGCGGTGGCCACGGCGCTCCGGCAGCATCCCGCCTGCAACGCGTGGTGGCAGGACGACCACATCCGCTACTGGCACGAGGTCCACGTCAGCATGGCGGTGGCCATCGAGGACGGGCTCATCACCCCGGTCATCCGCCACGCCGACGTCAAGTCGCTGCGGGACATCGCGCAGGAGTCGCAGGACCTCGCGGCTCGCGCCCGCGAGCGGCGCCTCGCCCCGGACGAGTACACCGGCGGCACGTTCTCGGTCTCCAATCTCGGCATGCTCGACATCGACGAGTTTACGGCGGTGATCAATCCCCCCGAGGCCGGGATCCTGGCGGTCGGGCGGATTGTTCAGAAGGCGGTGGCGCACGAGGGGCAGCTGGCCGTCCGACGGCGGCTGCGGCTCACGATGTCGTGCGACCACCGCGTCATCGACGGCGCGACCGGCGCGCAGTTCCTGAAGACGCTCACGACGATGCTCGAGAACCCCCTGGCGCTGGTCTGGTAGCCGCGCCCCTTTCATCGAGGACACCTGTGGCGACCCAGTTCGACGTCATCATCATCGGCGGTGGACCCGCCGGCTATGTCTGCGCCATCCGCGCCGCCCAGCTCGGGCTGGCCACCGCGGTGGTGGAGCGCGACAAGCTCGGAGGCGTGTGCGTGAACATCGGGTGTATCCCGACGAAGGCGCTGCTGCACAGCGCCTACGTCGCGAACCTGGTGGCGCACGACGCCAAGGAGCTGGGCGTCGAGGTGACCGGCGTGAAGGCGGATTACGGCACGGCGATGCGGCGCTCCCGCAAGGTGAGCGAGCAGAACTCGAAGGGCGTCGAGTTCCTGATGAAGAAGCACAAGGTGACGGTGGTGCGCGGTACGGGCGTGCTGGGGAAGAACCGCACGGTCAAGGTGGGGAGCGACGAGTACCAGGCGCGAAAGGCGGTCGTCATCGCCACGGGGTCGCGGGTCAAGGGCATTCCGCAGATCGGGCTGGAGATCAACAAGACGACGGTCATCAGCTCCGACGAGGCGCTGTTCCTGGAGCAGGTGCCCAAGACGATTGCGGTGATCGGCGCCGGGGCCGTGGGCTGCGAGTTCGCCGACATCTTCAACGCCTTCGGCACCAAGGTCACGCTCATCGAGGCGCTGCCCCGCATCCTGCCGCTGGAGGACGCCGAGGCGTCCGACGCGCTGACGAAGAGCTACCGGAAGCGCGGAATCACCACCATCGCCGGGGCGAAGGTCACCAAGGCGACGGTGGCCGCGACCGGCGTGACGCTCGAGCTCGAGGCCGGCGGCAAGAAGGAGACGCTCCAGGTCGAGAAGGTCCTGATGGCCGCGGGACGCGCCGTCAACACGGAGTCCATGGGCTTCCAGGAGGCCGGAGTCCAGCTCGACGAGCGCGGCTTCGTGAAGGTGAATCCCGCGTCGCTCGAAACGACCGCGGCCGGGATCTACTGCATCGGCGACGTGGCCGGCCCGCCGATGCTGGCCCACAAGGGAAGCCGGGAGGGGGTCATCGTGGCGGAGCGCGTCGCCGGCCAGCACCCTCATCCGATCAAGTACGACAACGTGCCCAGCGTGACCTACTGTCACCCCGAGGTGGCCAGCATCGGACTCACCGAGGACCAGGCGAAGGAGCGGAAGCTCGACTACCAGGTCGGCCGCTTCCCCTTCAGCGCCAACGGCCGGGCGCGCTGCACGAACGAGACCGAAGGCTTCGTGAAGATCATCCGCGACAAGAAGTACGGCGAGATCCTCGGGGCGCACATCGTGGGCAGCCACGCCTCGGAGATCATCCACGAGCTGACGGTCGCGCGCGAGAACGAATACACGGTCGAGGAAGTCGATCTCGCCATTCACGCCCACCCGACCCTGTCCGAGGCGATCGCCGAGGCGGCCCTCGACTCGATGGGGCGGGTCGTCCACATCTGACCATGGGCCCCGTCCGCCTCGCCCTCCTGGCGATGGGGTCGGCCGTCGCATTCGGCCTCGCCACGGTGAGCGCCACCGTGCTCGGCGTGGACCTGCTTCGGTCGGACGTCGCTGCCGACACCCCGGCGCTCGGAGCCCCGCTCTACCTGCTCTTCTTCGGCACGCTGGCGAGCCTGGTCTGCGCTGGCGTGGTGGCCTGGCGGCTCCTGTCGCCGATCCTCTCGACGTACCGGCGCGGTGGCCTGAGCCTCGTGAGCGGGTTCGCCACCGTGGTCGCGATGCTGCTCTGCATCCCGGCGCACCAGCTCGCCGGCCGCCCGGGCCTGATCGGACTCGGCGTCGCGGCGCTGCTCGTCTCGCTCCTGCTGGCGCGTGGCGCGCGCCGCGCCACACTCGCGTGAGCAACCGGCTCGGCGTCGCAATGCTCGGACGGCAGCCGTACGCCGAGACGCTCGAGCTGCAGCGGGCGTTGTGCCGGCGGCGCATGGCCGAGGAGCTCACGCAGGATCTGCTGCTGCTGGTCGAGCATGATCCCGTGGTGACGCTCGGCCGGGGTACGCGGGCGACGAGCCTTCCGCTGGAGCCCGCGGAGCTGGCGCGGCGCGGCGTCGAGGTGGCGGAAGTCGAGCGGGGTGGTGACGTGACCTACCACGGACCGGGGCAGCTCGTCGGCTATCCGATCCTTCAGCTTCGCGAGCACAAGGCCGACCTGCACTGGTACCTGCGCCAGCTCGAGGCGACGCTGATCGGGGCGCTGGAGCAGCTCGGCATCGCCGCCGAACGGCGCCCTGGGCTGACCGGCGTGTGGACGTCGGGCCGCAAGATCGCGAGCATCGGCATCCACGTGAAGCAGTGGGTGACCTTCCATGGGTTCGCGCTCAACGTGAGCACGGACCTGCGCGGATTCGACCTCATCGTGCCCTGCGGCATCCACGGCGTCACGATGACGAGCGTCGCGGCCGAGCTCGGGCGCGCGGATGCAGACCGGCTGTGGACGGAGACGCGCACGCACGTGGTCGACGCCTTCGCGCGCACGTTCGGATACGCCCACACCGAGCCGGTCGATGCCATCGCGACATCGTCCACGCTGCACCCGATGACGCCCGGCTGATGCCCGACCGCATCGACGTGCGCCCCTCGGAGGGGCGCCTTCCCCCGGGACAGGTGATCACCCGGAAGTGGCCGGTGCTCCACTACAGCTCCGTGCCGTCCGTCAACCTCGAGACCTGGCGGTTCGAGGTGAGCGGCGCCGTCGATCGGCCGCTCTCGCTGACCTGGGACGAGCTGCTCGCGCTGCCGCGCCGCGAGACCGTGTGCGACATTCACTGCGTCACCCGCTGGAGCCGCTACGACAACGTCTTCGAGGGCGTGCCGGCCCAGACGATCCTGGCGCAGGCGAGGGTTCGGCTGGGGGCCGCCTACGTCCTGGTCCACGCCGAGCAGGAGTACACCACCAATATCCCCCTCGCGGATCTCGACCGGCCGGCCAATCTGCTCGCGCTCACCTACAACGGGGAGCCGCTCACGCCGGAGCACGGAGGGCCCGTGCGGCTCCTCGTGCCCCATCTCTACCTCTGGAAAAGCGCCAAGTGGGTGACGGGCTTCCAGCTCCTGGAGGAGGACTATCCGGGTTTCTGGGAGCAGAACGGCTACCACATGCGCGGCGATCCGTGGGCCGAGGAACGCTACGGGCGGCCCGATCCGGTGCGAATGCGGCGCGGGCCGAGATGAGTCGGCGCACAAGTCTTGCCTTTGGGGGCCAACCCGGTTTTCCTGCCTAGCATGTCAGAATCGCCCCGACGTCCGACGCCCGAGGCGCAGGCGGAACAGCGGATCAAGGATATTCTCCGGGCGGCGGAGAGCTGGTCCAAGGAGGCTCCCGGGGCCCTGACGCCCGCGATCCGGGCCGTCTGCATCAGGCTCGCCGAGATGGTCGCCGATCAGCGGCACTATCTGGCGCCGCTTCCGGAGCCCCAGGAGAGCGAACGGCGCACGGTGCTCACCATCGTGGCCGATCGCCTGCGCGCGGCCCCGGTCACGGAGGGGCTCACCGAGCATCTCAAGGCGCTCGAGGAAATGGAGCTGCGATCGACCGGCAGCTGGTCCACGGTGGCGTCGGCGCAGACGGAATGGATCACCACGGCGATCCGCTACCTCGAGATCTGCGCGGAACGGCTGCCGGCCGGCGAGCGACCGGACCCCTACTGGGCGGATGATGTGGTGGCGGGGGTCATCGCCTCGGCACGCGCGCTCATCGGCGTCGACGAGCTCCACGCGCGCACCGAAGCGCGGTACTCGGGTCAGTTCAAGCGGGTGACGCCTGAGGAAGAGATGTAGCCGCCTCGGGCTCCGCGTCCGTCGTGGCCTCGGCCGGCGGCGCCGTCACGGCGCCCTCGCCCTTCTCCGCGAACAACTCGAAGAACCGTCCGAAGATCTCGATCCCGCTCCAGAGCTGAGCGAGGTCGAGTTTTTCATTCGGGGAGTGGAGTCCATCATCGGGGAGCCCGATCCCGGTCAGCAGCACCGGCGCCCCGGCAAGGCCGAGCTCGGGAACGATCGGAATGGACCCGCCGGACCGCACCCGCACGGCGCCACGCCCGGTCACCGCCGCGAAGGCCTCGTCCAGGACGGCGAAGGCGGGATGCGAGACGTCCACCTGCACCGGATCGCCGCCGTGGAGGAGCTTGACCTGCACATCGGCCCACTTGGGGGCCAGATCCGCCACCGTGCGCTCGAGCTGCCGGCTCACCCTGGCGTACTCCTGGCCCGGGACCAGACGCAGGCTCACCTTGGCGACGGCCTGCGCGGGAATGACGGTCTTGGCACCTTCGCCGACAAATCCCCCCTTGATGCCGTGAATCTCGAACGTGGGCAGCGCCCAGACGCGCTCGAAGACGGAGTACTCCTTGAGGCCCGTCAGGGCTTTGCCGGTGACCTCTTCCCGAAGATAGGCCTCCTCGTCGAACGGCAGGCGCTTCCAGGTCTTGAGCTCCTCCTTGGTGGGCGGCTCGACCGCCTTGTAGAGCTTGGGGATTCGGATCTCTCCCGACTTGCTCTTGAGCCGCGCCAGGAGCCGAACCAGCGTCTCGAGCGCATTGGGCGCCACGCCGCCATAGGAGCCGGAATGGAGGTCGCGCTCCGCCGTACGGACCGAGATCTCCGCGTAGCACATGCCGCGGAGCGTGGTGTAGACCGCGGGCCACCCCGGGGCGTAGTACGACATGTCGCACACCAGCGCGGCGTCGACGCGCGTGCGCTCGGGCTCCGCCCGGAGCAGGTCGGCGATGACGTGCCCGCCGCTTTCCTCCTCCCCCTCGAAGATGAAGCGCACGTTGAGCGGCGGGCGCCGGTTCGCGTCGAGGGTCGCCTCGTAGGCCTTGAGCAGGCAGAATACCTGGCCCTTGTCGTCGGCGGCCCCGCGCGCGTACAGCCGGCCTTCGCGCACGGTGGGCTCGAACGGCGGACTGACCCACTCGTCGATGGGGTCCGGTGGCTGGACGTCGTAGTGCCCGTAGATGAGGAGGGTCGGGCGACCGGGCACCTCGGGGCTCTCCGCCCAGACGACGGGGTGACCCTGGCCCTCGATCAGCTGGACCTTCGGGCAGCCGAGGCTGATCAGCTCGTCCCGCAGCCACTCAGCCGCGCGCCGACAATCGGCGGCATGATCAGGGAGAGCACTCACACTGGGTATGGCGAGGAAGCCTGAGAGCTCGCCCAACAGACGGCTCTGCTCTCGCGACACGAAGCTGGTATCCATGAAGGGCCCCATCTGGAGAAGGCGCGCGGTATGACCGCCGGAAAGCTACACGCCACCGGGCCCGGCGGGAGAGGCGGGTGACCTGCCTCACCGACCCGGTCCACGCCTCCGGGTAGCGTCGAACCTCCCTAGAACCCCGGGATACGGAGCGCGCGCGGAGGCGCCGGTTCGATCCCGCACAGTCGCAGGAGGCAGGATGTCGAGAGCTTTTCTCACCGCGGTCGTCACGACCCTCGCCCTGGGCTCGTTCACACCCCGCCTGGCCGCCCAGGACACCACCTCGGCGACCGGGCGGGCTCGCCCGGATACCTCGGGCTATACCGGCGCCGGTGGAGTCGATACCACCCAGCGTCCCGGCCGGGTCGGTGTCGCCGACACCACGGTCGGTGGCGTGACCGATACCAACAGTATCAAGGGCGACAGCATCCGCGGCGATAGCAGCCGCGCGGGGCAGCCCTCCGACTCCAGCGGCATGAACGGACGGCGCTCCACCGACAGTGCCAAGACCCAGGCCACCCAGCCGACCAGCGGCGCGACGTCGCCCCAGCCGGGCATGTCGTCGGACTCCGCGGGCGCGGCGCAACCGACATCGAAGCCGGGCCAGAGTACTTCAGCGAGCGGTCCCTGACCAAGGGACTGAGTTCACCCAGAGAAGATCGAAGGGGGCGTGACCATCGGGTCACGCCCCCTTCGCCTGTGGGGCGCCTCCGTCGTCACTCGCGCCAGCTACGGCTGGCCCGCTGCCGCGCCCCTGGCGCTGTCGGCCGACGGCGGCGCGAGCGAATCGCCCACGGCGGCGGCGAGACGCGTGTAGGCGCTGTCGCCCTCGACACCCTGCATCAGCTTCCCCATCGCCGCCACGCTCCCGCGGACGTCCTTGCCGTGCTGCTCGAACCAGCGGTCGAACAGATCAAGCCGGGTGCGGTAGATGCGCGCCCCGATGAGCCGCGCGTTGTTGACCGGCCGCTCCGGCACCCGCCCGATCGTGAGCGTCCGGAGCCGTGCGGCGACCGGCCCCTGCAACTGCTCGCGCGCCCAGGCGCCGGCCTCGGCGCGGCCCCGCTCCAGCGATGCCGAGTCCGGATGGGTGGCGTAGAGCACCTGCAGCCGGCCGACCAGGTCGGCGTAGAAGTCGCCGAGCACGATCTCGTCGTGCCAGCGGTCGGCGGCACGCCGGGCCAGCACGGTGTCTCCGCGCTCGCGGAAGAACGACTGCGCCGAGTGGTAGCCGACGAACTGGGCGTAGCTCTCGTTGAACGGCGTGGCGCTCTTCACGTAGAGCGTGTTGTGGGCGATTTCATGGAATACCGTGGCGGCCAGCTCGACGGAGTCGCCCGTGAGCGCCGTCGAGAGCAGCGGGTCGTTGAACCAGCCGAGCGTCGAGAAGGCGGACGACGGCCGCAGGTAGATGTCGTATCCCCGGGCGGCCAGCTCGCGGGCTTCGTGGCGCGCGGCCTTGAGGTCGAAGAATCCCTTGTACGGAATGCGGCCCACGATCGGGTACTTCCAGGTGTGCGGGCAGATGCAGTCGCGGGGCGCGGCCTGCAGGACCAGGAGCAGCGTGTCGCGGCCCACGTCGGCGTAGGTCGTGTACGTCTCCTTGGCCTCGAGGCCGAGCCGCGCCGCGTAGTCCCGGCTCGCGACGACCAGTCCCAACGCCCCGCGCAGCGCGGGATCGGAGCGGGGATCGGCCGCGAGCTCGGTGATCGGCTGCCGGGCCTTGAGGATGCGGGTCTCCTCCATGCCGGCGCGCGTGAGATACCGCACGTCGTCGCTGGCGAGGTAGGCCGTGCCGTATCCCGCGAACAACGCCGCGACGACGACGAGGAAGAACATCGGCTTCACCGGACGCGCACGAGCGCGATTTTCGGCTCGGCGCCCGCGGAGACCGTCGCCGTTCCACCCGGGTCCGCGAGCTGCAGGTCGACCTCGCCCGACGAGGTCGGCTGGATCACGCGGAGGTGGCGGCCGGACCCGGCGCGGAGCACGCCGGTCCGGTTATAGGTGCCGTCGGTGGTCACGTCCGGCGTCAGCGGATAGGGCTTGTCGAAGACGCCGTTGTTGAAGTTGAGCAGGAAGATGCCCCGCAGGTCCGTGGTGTAGCCCAGCCGGGGCGTTGAGGGCGTGAAGCCCTGAAGGCTGGTCAGGTAGTTGGCCATCTGCCACTGCGAGACGAGGGTGGGAAAGTCGTCACCGGTCACGGCCGTCACGTTGGCGGCGCCGGTCCGGTTGGTGAGCACCAGCTTGCGGGTGAGATCGGTCGGCTGCGAGGCACTGATCGCGAAGTGATCGGCGAGCCAGCGGACGAACAGCCAGTTCGCCCCGCGCTCCGCGAGGGTGCCGGTGGAGTTCCCGGGCTCGATCAGGAAGTTGGCCTCCGGATCGCTGAGATAGGAGAAGGCGTTGTCGATGTTGTTGCCGTTGAACTGCGACTCGCAGTTGTTGAAGGCGGGCATGCAGAGCGCGTCCGGCACGCCTTCCCCGCCGAGCTCCTCGGCAAAGTGGGACAACCCCTCGTTGAGCCAGGTATCCTCGGACGTCCCACCGCGCACCAGCACGTGCTGATTGAAGCTGATCATGTGCTGGAACTCGTGGATGAACACCCCGGGCAGCGTCTCGGTCGCGAAGTCCTTGGCGACGGTGCAGCCGGGCGTGACGGTGCCGGGCACGACGCCGTAGAACACCTCGCCGTCGTTCGAGTGCTGCTGGCTGGGCAGCAGATCGAGCCCGAAGAAGAACCCGAGAATGACGCTCCCGGTCGAGTTGCAGTTGGGCGACAGCTCGTTCACGCGCTGGGTGAGGAGCACGATGACGACGCCGTTCAAGTCTAGATCCGACTCGCGGCCGAACGCGGTCGTGTCGATCGGGTACAGATGGCTGTCGAACAGCTGGCCCACATTGTCGAGATCGGCCTGCGTGTAGCCGGCCGGCGCGTCGTCATCGACGAAGATGGCGACCCGCTGGCCGACGACCTTCGCGGTCGCCGTGCTCTGGACGAAGCTGTCGCACGACGTGGTGGCGCAGACCTCGAACGTCCGCTTGGCGCCGACCACCGGTGGCACGGCCGTCACCGACGCGGAGATCCGCTGGCGCGACTGCTCGGCCAGGTCCGGCCGCCGCGACAGGTCCCGCTCGCGCGCCCGGAGCCGGTCGTGAAACGCCTGGGCCGCGGTCGGCGCGTGATCGAACACCGCCATCCTGGGCCCGCCGACCGAGGCCGTGGCCCCGGTCCCGCCCTGGAGCTTGTAGGGGGCCGTGGTGCCCGCGTTGCTCTCGGTCCCCTGCGCCGATAGAGCGACGTACAGGTGCTCCTCCTCCGACCCGCCCGTCGCCGGGAGCCGCACGCAGGCGGTCTGGGTAGCGTCCAGGATGGTGTACTCCCCCACCGCCAGCGACGTGGGACTCACACTCTGGCAGTCCAGGGGAGCTGGAGGATTGGGCTCGCTTCCACCGCAGGCGGCCACGAGTATCGCCCCGACGAGGGGGGTCCAGCGGGCCGGGGCACGAATCACGATGGGACACTCCAGACCGTCGGGAAGGGGGTGGTGGAATGACGAGCAAGATAAGAAACCACAAGGGCTTTTGACAATCGTTCGGGCTCCCGGTAGCTTCTGGCGGTGTCCCAGAACAACTGGCTCGCGGCGGTGCGATTCGGGGTCGATGGCCTGGTGCCCGTGGTCGCGCAAGAGAGCCGGACGGGTGACGTGCTGATGGTCGCGTTCGCCAACCGCGAGGCCTTGGAACGAACCGCCGCGACCGGGCTGGCCCATTACTACAGCAGGTCCCGCGCCGCCCTGTGGCGAAAAGGTGAGACCTCCGGTCACGAGCAGGCGGTCCGGGAGATCCGGCTCGACTGCGACGGCGACACGGTGCTGTACCGGGTGGAGCAGACCGGGCCCGCCTGCCACACCGGCGCCCGAACCTGCTTCTCGACGGCGGTCGGGCCCGACGGGCGCGCCGTCGCGGGCGAGGACGCCGGGGGTCACCTCCTGACCCGTCTGGCGGCCACGATTGCGGCGCGAGCCACGGAGCGCCCGGCCGGCTCGTACACGGTGGACCTGCTCGACCGCGGCGTGCGCAAGATCTCGCAGAAAGTGGGCGAGGAGGCCGTCGAGGTGGTCGTGGCGGCGAATGCGGAGGAGCCCGAGCGTCTCGCGTCCGAGGCGGCCGATCTTCTCTATCATCTTCTGGTGCTGTTGCAAGCTCGCGGTGTCCCGCTGGACGCCGTCTGGAAGGAGCTGGCGCAGCGCAGTCGGTAGGCATGGCCTTCGTCCATCTCCATACCCACAGCGAATACTCGTTGCTCGACGGGGCCAGCCGGATCCCCGATCTCGTCGCGCACGTCAAGAAGCTCGGCATGGACAGCCTGGCCGTCACCGACCACGGCAACATGCACGCAGCCTGGTCGTTCTACGAGCAGGCCAAGAGCCACAAGATCCGGCCCATTTTGGGCTTCGAGGCGTATCTCGCCTTCGGCCCGCGCCAGGCGCGCGAGAAGCCGAGCGGGGCGCCCTCGGCCTACAGCCATCTGGTGCTGCTGGCCAAGAACCGGACCGGCTACCGGAACCTCGTCCGGCTGACCTCCATCGGGTACACCGAGGGGTTCTACCGCCGTCCGCGCATCGACAAGGAGTGCCTGGAGCAGTACGGCGAGGGCATCGTCTGCCTGGCGGCCTGCCTCTCGGGCGAAGTGGCGCTCCACCTGCGCCAGGGCAAGTACGACGAGGCCAAGCGCAGCGCCGAGTGGTTCGCGAGATGCTTCGGCCGCGACGGGTTCTGGCTCGAGGTCCAGCATCACGGCATCGCCGAGGAGCGTCTGGTGACCGAGGGGATGCTCCGGCTGGGCCAGGAGCTTGGACTCGGCGTCGTCGCCACCAACGACGCGCACTACCTGCGGCGGGAGGACGCCGAGTCCCACGACGTGCTGCTGGCGATCGGGACGGGCAGCGATCTCGACGACCCGAAGCGCTTCCGCTTCACCGGCGAGGAGTCGTACGTCAAGTCCGAGAAGGAGATGGCGGCGCTCTTCCCGGCGCATCCGGAGACGCTCGCCAACACTCAGACGGTCGCCAACCTCTGCGAGTTCGACTTCGAGAAGAAGTACTTCCTCCCCGGCTTTCCCCGCCCCGAAGGCTACGCGACCGATGAAGCGCTGCTCGACGACCTCGCTCGCGCCGGGGCCGAGCGGCGGTATGGGACGCCACTCCCGCCCGAGGTCGCCGACCGCCTCGCCTACGAGCTCGGCGTCATCAACCGGGCCGGCTACGCCGGCTATTTCCTCATCGTCCAGGATTTCATCGCCGCCGCCCGCGAGCGGGGGATCCCGGTGGGGCCGGGCCGCGGCTCCGCGGC
Source organism: uncultured Gemmatimonadales bacterium (assembly GCA_963697755.1). Lineage (GTDB taxonomy): Bacteria > Gemmatimonadota > Gemmatimonadetes > Gemmatimonadales > GWC2-71-9 > CAVVWJ01. Next base: position 860,088 of record CAVOPE010000001.1, read on the forward strand.
GGGATCCATCGTGGCCTACGCGCTGGGAATCACCGACGTCTGCCCGCTCAAGTTCGACCTCCTGTTCGAGCGCTTCCTGAACCCCGAGCGGGTGTCGATGCCCGACATCGACGTGGACTTCTGCTTCGAGCGCCGCGGCGAGGTCATCGAGTACGTGCGCCAGCGCTACGGGCGCGCCAGCGTCGGGCAGATCGTCACCTTCGGCACGATGAAGGCGCGCGCGGCGGTGAAGGACGTCGCCCGGGTGCTCCGCATCCCGCCCGGCGAGGCCGACCGGATCACCAAGCTCATCCCGTCGGGGCCCGCCTACAGCCTCACGATCCCCGAGGCGGAGCGGAAGGTGGACGAGCTGCGCGAGCTGGTGAAGGGCAACCCTGCGTATCGCCGGCTGGTCGACCTGAGCTCGCGGATCGAGGGGATCTCGCGCCACATGTCGGTCCACGCCGCGGGCGTGGTGATCGCGCCGGGCCCGCTGTCGGAGTACGTGCCGGTGTGCACCGCGCCCACCAAGGGCGCGGGGGCCGCCGCCGACGGCGAGGAGTCCATCATCACCCAGTACGAGATGGGCGCCCTCGAAAAGGTCGGCATGCTGAAGATGGACATGCTGGGCCTGAAGACGCTGACCGTCATCCACGACGCCGTGCTGATGATCGCCGCGCGGACCGGCGAGGACGTCGACATGGAGCGGCTCACCTTCGACGACCCCAAGGTCTACGAGCTGCTCCGGCAGGGCCGCACCGCCGGCGTGTTCCAGTTCGAGTCTCCGCTCGCCACCGACACGCTCCGGGCCATGAAGTGCGACCGGTTCGACGATCTGGTCGCCTCCAACGCCCTGCTCCGCCCCGGGCCGCTCGACGCCGGGATGCACACCGTGTTCATCCGGCGGAAGCTGGGCCTGGAGAAGGTCTCCTACCCGCATCCGTCGCTGCAGGAGGTGCTCGAGCCCACCTACGGCGTCATCACCTATCAGGAGCAGGTGATGCGGATCGCGAACGTGCTGGCCGGGTTCAGCCTGGCCGAGGCCGACGTGCTCCGCAAGGCGGTGGGCAAGAAGGACGCGGAGCTGATCAAGAAGGAGCTCGGCAAGTTCTGCGAGCGGGCCATGGCGCTGGGCCATCCGAAGCGGATGGTCGACGACCTCGCCGCGCAGATCGAGACCTTCGGCCGGTACGGCTTCAACAAGTCGCACTCGGTGGCGTACTCGGTCCTGTCCTACCAGACCGCGTGGCTCAAGGCACACTATCCGGCCGAGTTCATGGCAGCGCTGCTGTCGTCGGAAATCGGCAACACCGACAAGGTGGTCCAGTACATCAACGAGGCACGCGAGCTCGACCTCGAGGTGCTGCCGCCGGACGTGAACGAGTCGGGCTTCAAGTTCACGGTGGTCGGCGAGCGGCGGATCCGGTTCGGGCTGGGCGCGATCCGGAACGTGGGCTGGGGCGCCATCGAGTCGATCATCGCCGCGCGACAGGACGCGCCGTTCCGGACGCTGGACGATTTCGTGGAGCGGATCGACCTCCGGCTCTGCAACAAACGCGTGCTCGAGTCGCTCATCGTCGCCGGGGCGTGCGACGGGCTGGGCGGCCACCGCAAGCAGCTCTGCGAGGCGCTCGACGCGGTGCTCGGCGAAGCGCAGCTGCTGCAGCAGGAGAAGGAGGCGGGCCAGGCGTCGCTGTTCGGCGAGGCGACGGCCCCTCGCCCGCGCCGCGAAGGGCTGCCCGACGTGCCGCCCTGGACCGAGGCCGAGCGGCTGGTGAAGGAGAAGGAGGTGCTCGGATTCTTCATCTCGGGCCACCCGCTCGAGCGGTTCCGCGAGGAGGTCGAGCTGTTCGGCACGCGCACGACCGCCACGCTGGGCGAATGGAGCGAGCACCAGGTCGCGGTGGCCGCCGTGGTCACCGGGGTCAAGCGGCAGATCTCGAAAAAGACCGGCAAGGAGTACGCCCGGCTCGTGCTCGAGGACTTCCACGGCACCGCGGAGGCCATCGTCTTTCCCGACGCGTGGGCCAAGCTCAACGGCACGATCGTCCCGGACGCGGCCCTGCTGCTCACCGGCGGCTACAGCGACCGCGACCGCGGCGAGGACCACGCGCCGTTCATCGTGGAGGGGGCGCGGCCGCTCGAGCAGCTCAAGGCCTCGGGCGCGGTCGCCCTGAGCCTCCGGTGGCGCTCGCCGGCGGCGCCCCAGCCGGACGCCCTCCGAGCGGCCGCCGCCCTCTGCTCGGCCCACCCGGGACCCACCCCCCTGTATATTGAGTGGAGCGACGGGAACGGGGAGTCGGTCCGGCTCCGGTCCCGTCGCGTCCGCGTCGCGGCGGAGGAGGACCTCGTTCGGGCCCTGCGCGATCTCCTGGGCGCCGATTCCGTCCACTACATCAAGGCGGGATGACCCCGATGGCCTCAGCGTATACGCTGGAGTTCGAGAAGCCGTTGCTCGAGCTGGAGCGGCAGATCGAGGACCTGAAGCGGATCGGCACCGAACGACAGATCGACATCGACGGCGAGCTCGAGGGACTGCAGGGAAAGCTCGAGTCGCTGCGGGCGGACATCTACCGGAACCTCAGCCCCATTCAGCGGGTCATGGTCGCCCGCCACCCCCGCCGGCCGTACACTCTGGACTACCTCAGCACCATCTTCACCGATTTCATCGAGCTCCACGGCGACCGCCTCTACATGGACGATCCGGCGATCGTCGGCGGCTGGGCGCGGCTCGGCGGCATCTCCGTGATGGTCATCGGACATCAGAAAGGCCGGGACACCAAGGAGAATCTCAAGCGCAACTTCGGCATGCCGCATCCGGAGGGCTACCGCAAGGCGCTCCGGCTCATGAAGCTCGCCGCCAAGTTCAGCGCGCCGCTGATCACGCTGATCGATACGCCGGGCGCCTACCCCGGGCTCGGCGCCGAGGAGCGCGGCCAGTCCGAGGCGCTGGCGCGGAACATTCTCGAGATGTCGGCGCTGCCGACGCCGGCGGTCGCGGTCGTGATCGGCGAGGGGGGATCGGGTGGCGCGCTCGCGCTGGGCGTCGCCGATCGGATCCTCATGCTGGAGAACTCGGTGTACTCGGTCATCTCGCCCGAGGGGTGCGCCGCGATCCTCTGGAAGGATGCCAGCCAGCGCGAGCGCGCCGCCGAGGCGCTGAAGATCACCGCCGACGACCTGCTCCGCCTCAAGGTCATCGACGAGATCGTGAAGGAGCCGGTCGGCGGCGCGCACATCGACCCCGACGGGACGGGCGAGGCGCTGCGCGACGCGCTCATCCGTCACGTCACCGAGCTGCGGAAGATCCGGCCCGAAAAGCTGGTTCGGCGACGCGCGGAGAAGTACGCGGCCATGGGCGCGTACTCCGAGGCCTGAGTGAGCCAGACCATCGAGGTGCGGTTCAAGGGCACTCGCAAGGCCTACTTTCTCTGGGGGGACGGCGAAGCCCCGCTCCGGGCCGGCGAGAGCGTCCTCGTCGAGGTCGAGCGCGGGCGCGATCTCGGCCGGGTGACCGCGGTCGGCGACGTCGCCGCGAAGAAATGCGGCGGCGGGTGCACGGGCTGCGCGGTGGGCGGCGACGCGGAGGCCGCCGCCGAGCCGGCCGCGCCCAAGCCGGTGGTCCGCCGCGCCACCCGGGACGACCTCCGGGTCCACGACGAGAATCGGCGGTCGGAAGAGGACGCGCGCCGCAAGGTCATCGAGCGGGTCCGGACCCACCACCTGCAGATGAAGGTGAGCGACACCGAGTGGCAGTGGGACCGCAACAAGCTCACCATCTACTTCACCGCCGAAAAGCGCGTCGATTTCCGGGCGCTGGTCCGGGACCTGGCCTCCCTCTTCCGCACCCGCATCGAGCTGCGGCAGATCGGCGTGCGCGACGAGGCGGCGCGACTCTCCGGGGTCGGCCGCTGCGGGCGGGAGTACTGCTGCTCGTCCTGGCTCAAGGAACTGTCGCCGGTCAACCTGGGCCTGGCCAAGGATCAGCACCTCTCGCTCAACCCCAGCCAGATCTCCGGCGGCTGCGGCCGCCTGCTTTGCTGCCTCAAGTACGAGCACGAATTCTACGTCACCGCCCGTCGGCGGTTTCCCAAGGAGGGCAAGATCGTCACCGGCGCGCGAGGCCCCGAGCGCGTGATCGCCGTCGACATCTTCCGGGAGCGGGTCTTCCTGCGGAGCGAGGAGCAGGGCTCCCGCATCATCCCGCTGGTCCAGCTCCGGGAAGAGGTCGAGGCGCTCGGCGAGGTGCTGATGACGGCCGAGGCCCGCAGCCGGCTCGCCGTGGCGGCCGAGCCGGCCACGGTCGACGGCGGGACGGCACTAGGAGAGGACGAGCCGCTCGTGGGTGAGGGCGATGCGCCCACGATGGGGGGCGAGGCCGCAGCACCGGGGCAGCCCGGGCGACCGCACCGCCGCCGCCGGCGACGGCATCGGGGTGGAGGGTCGAGTGGAGGCCCGCCGGGCGGATCGGGGGAGACCGGGCCGGGTTAGATTCCGGGAGCGACCGATTGGGCGTGCGCGAGGCTGAGGGACGTTCCCTCATCACCGGCGCAGCGAGGGACCTACTCACCTGCGGTTCGATGGCCGCGAAGTAGGTCCCTCGCTGCGCTCGCGATGACGCTCCGCCGCCCCGCCGCAAGCGGCCAGTCGCCCGGTTCACGGCCCGTGACCAAGGAGCGCGCGTTGTCCAAGTTCTACCTCACCACCGCCATCGACTACTCCAACGGCGACCCGCACCTCGGCCACGCGCTCGAGAAGGTCGGCGCCGACTGCATCGCCCGCTACCGGCGCCTTCGCGGCGACGCCGTCCACTTCCTCATGGGCATGGACGAGCATTCCCAGGCGGTGCTGCAGGCGGCCGAGCAGAACGGGCTCGAGCCGCAGGTCTGGGTGGACCAGATGGCCGCGACCTTCGAGCGCTACTGGCGCCGCCTCGAGTGCAGCAACGACGACTGGATCCGGACGACGGAGCCGCGGCATCACCGCGGCACCACCGCGCTGCTGGAGCAGATCGCCCGTACCAATCCGGACGATCTGTTCGTGGGCGAATACGAAGGGCTCTACTGCTTCGGCTGCGAGGAGTTCAAGCAGCCGGCGCAGATCGTCAACGGCCACTGCATCGAGCATCCGACCCTGGAGCTGGTGCCGACGAAGGAGCGGAACCACTTCTTCCGGCTGAGCCGCTATCGCGACCGCCTCCTGACGCTCATCCGCTCGGGCGAGCTGCGCGTCGAGCCGGCGATCCGCCGGAACGAGATCGTCCGCCTGCTCGAGGACGGCCTGCAGGACATCTCGGTGAGCCGGAACCGGCAGTCGTGGGGCATCCCGTTTCCCGGCGACCCGGAACAGACGGTCTACGTCTGGTTCGACGCGCTGATCAACTATCTCTCGGCGACCGGGTATCCGGAGCCCGGGTACGAGCGGCTGTGGCCGGCGGACCTGCACGTGGTCGGCAAGGGGATCACGCGGTTCCACTGCGTCATCTGGCCGGCGATGCTGCTGAGCGCGGGTGTCGCGCTGCCGCGCGAGGTGTGGGCCCATGGCTACGTGCAGTGGGAAGGCACCAAGATGTCGAAGTCGGCCGGGACGGCGGTGACCCTGGACGAGGCGATCGACCGGCATGGCCCGGACGCGTTGCGCTACTTCCTCCTCCGCGAGGTCGGCTTCGAGGCGGACGGCAATTTCACCTGGGAGCGATTCGACGAGCGGTACACCGCGGACCTCGCCGACGGACTGGGCAACCTCGCGTCGCGCTCGCTGGCGATGCTGGCGAAGTACCGGGACGGCGTGGTTCCGTCGGCCACGGAGCAGACCACGTTGGACCAGGCGGGCCGCCAGTGCGTCGCCACGTACGCCGCTGCGATGGATGCGTACGATCTGCGCGGCGGCGCCGAGGCAGCGTGGGCACTGGTGTCGACTGCAAATCTTTACATCCAGCAGGTGGCTCCGTGGGGTCTGGCGAAGGCCGGTCGGGAGGCAGAGCTCGATGTCGCCCTCGCGTCGCTCGCCCGCGCGCTGTACCGGCTGGCGGTCCTCGCCGGTCCGTTCATCCCCGGCAAAGCCCAAGTGATCTGGCAATCCCTCGGGCTCGCGTGGGAGAGTCTCGCGACCGCGTGGGCCGACCTCGAGGACCCGGCGGTGGCGGGGCTGGCTACCAAGAAGCCCGAGGTGTTGTTCCCCAAACCACAGGCTGTCTAGAAGTTAGCCTGTCAATGAGCAAAACTATTTGACTGTAAAGGACTTATCCGACCGTCTGATCCCTTGACGCCAGCGGCCGCCTGGGCCACCTTTTGCGTGGCTGCTGTGTGTCGGGTCACCTCCTGTGGCATGCGCCGGCTTCAGATTGTTCGGCAGAGCAGGCGAGCTCACGGTACGCAGCCTAGGTGAGGGGAGCAGGCATGGCGAAGCGCCGGTGGACGGTCGTTTTCGTACCGCATGGTTCCGAGCCCTCGAGGATCGTCGAGGTCTCGTATGGCGTCATCAAGATGGCGGTCGGCGGTGTGGCCCTTGGTCTCGCCGCCGCTTTGCTCGTGGGCTATGTCACCATGGCGCGGAGCTACGATCTCTCGCGCACGGCGCGGCTGCAGGCCGAGAACGGCCGGCTGACCCAGGCCATCGGCGAGCTGCACAGCCGGCTCACCACGCTGGCCGACACCATCACTCGCATCAGCCAGCGGGACGCCCGTATCCGGGTGCTCGCCAACCTCGACCCGATCGATCCCCAGGTACAGGCCGCCGGCATCGGCGGCCCGACGCTTGCCCCGCGCCCTGTGCTCCCCGGTGAAGGCCACGCCGAGCGTCGCTCGGAGGAGATCCGGGTCGATCTCAGTGCGCTGATCCGGCGGGCGAACCTGCTCGCCTCGTCGTTCGAGGAAGCCAAGGACAGCCTCGCCAGCCACTCGGACCGTCTGGCCGCGACGCCGTCCATCATGCCGACCCAGGGATGGCTCACGAGCGCGTTCTCCTCGATGCGCGAGCATCCGATCCTGCACATCGCGCGGCCGCACGAGGGCATCGACGTCGTCGCCCCGATGGGCAGCCCGATCGAGGCGCCCGCCGCGGGCGTGGTCACCGACGCCGGCTGGGAGTCGGGCTACGGGAACACGGTCACCATCGACCACGGCTACGGCATCGTCACCAAGTTCGCCCACGCGTCGAAGCTGCTGGTGAAGACCGGCCAGCGGGTCTCGCGCGGCCAGCGGATCGCGCTGGTGGGCAACACGGGCCTCGCCACCGGCCCGCATCTCCACTACGAGGTGCACGTGAACGGCCGGCCGGTGGACCCGTTGAGGTACGTTCTTCCGGATCGGGTCGTGACCGACTGACGGAGAGGACGGAGAGGACGGAGACGACGGAGAGGTCCACAAGACATGAGCCCCCGATGCGAATCGGCATCGGGGGCTCCTCGTTTCAGTGCCTCTCCGTCCTCTCCGTCCTCTCCGTCCTCTCCGTCCTCTCCGTCCTCTCCGTCTCTACGCGGATCCGCGATCTCAGAACTGCACCTTCGGCGCCTCCGTGGATCCCGGCTGCGCCTCGAAGTACTCGCGCGGCTTCCCCAGCCCGAAGATCTTCGCGGTCAGGTTGTATGGGAAGCGACGGATGTACGCGTTGTACTCGCCCACGGCGGCATTGTAGTCCTGGCGGGCGACGGCGATGCGGTTCTCCGTGCCCTCGAGCTGATCCTGCAGCTGCTTGAAGTTCTCGCTCGAGCGCAGCTGGGGGTAGTTCTCCGCGATCGCGATGAGCCGGCCGAGGCCCTGGTTCAGCGCCGTGTTCGCGGCCGCCATCTCCGGCACGTTCCCGGACTGGATCGCGCCGCCGAGCCGCGCGCGGGCGTTGGCGATCGAGATGAACACCGTGTCCTCCTGCTTGGTCACTCCTTTCACGGTGTTGACCAAATTCGGGATCAGGTCGGCGCGTCGCTGGAGCTGGGCCTGGATCTGGCCCTGCGCCTGGTTCACCCGTTCGTCCATCGTCTGAATGGTATTGTATCCACATCCCGCGGTCAGGACCGCGAGCATGACGAGCGCGAAGGCGACCCCCGACGAGCGCTTCATCGCTGATCTCCGGGCTGAAGTTGATCCACGTATCCCGCCGCGAGCGCCACGGCGTCCAGGTACTGCTCGAACTCCGACGGCTTGCACGTCCATCCGCGCTCGCCCCGGCGTTCCACCGGCGTCACCAGCGCCGCCGCCGGCGCGCCGACGAGGTCCGCCGCCTCGGTTGCGAGCGCGGCGGGCACCGTCGGCACCGGCCGGCCCGCGAGGGTCAGCAGCGAACGCAGCAGCACCAGGATCGTGCTGGCGCTCGCCGTCGCTACCTCCCCGAGCCGCTTCTCCTCGCCCGCCGCGGCGGCATAGCCTTGCCGCAGGCGCAACAGCTTGCCGCGGAGCTCGCGCTCCAGCGCCTGGCGCAGGTCCGCCGGGTCGACTAGCGCCGTGGCGAGCGGATCGGCGCCGCGCAGCACCTGGTAGCCGGCCCGCATGTCGGTGATCTCGACCGGAAAGACATCGGACGCGCGCGCCCACTCGGCGCGGCTGATCAGCAGCGGCGGCTCCGCTTCGGCCTTCCGCCAGGCCGCGAACGCGGGCGCCAGGGCGCGCAGGCGCGTCGGCGACGGGTCGTCGAGCACCAGCAGGAGGTTGATGTCGGAGCGCCCGGCGGTGTAATCGCCCCGGGCGGCGGAGCCGTAGAGGAGCGCGCTGTAGCTTGCGCCCAGCGCGGCGTCCGCTGCCGCCAGGAACGGCGTCACCACCCGTTCGACCGTCTCGTGCATCAGAACCGCCCCCCGGAGCCGCCGCCGCTGAAGCCGCCACCTCCGCCAAAGCCACCGAAGCCACCGCCACCGAACCCGCCGCCACCCCCGAAGCCACCACCACCCCCACCAATCCACGGACCGCCACCCCAATATACCCCGCGCCGGCGACCGCCCCGATTCATCATGATGAGGACCAGGATGAAGAGCAGCAGCGGCAAGAGCGAGACGAGCTGCGAGCCTGGCCGGGACGTGGTCACCGCCCGCGGCGCCTTCGCGAGCGCCGTGTCCGTGACCCCGAACCCGCGCGCCACCAGGCTCGTCAGCTCCTGGACCCCGGCCGCCAGCGCCGGGCCGTACTCCTCCCGCGCCAGCAGCGGACCCATGACGTCGCGACGGATCTGCCCCGCCGCCGCGTCCGTGACGATGCCCTCGAGCCCCCGCCCCACCTCGATCCGGATGTGCCCCGTCCCGGGCTCGTGATTCCGCCGGGGTACGAGGAGCACGACCATACCGGCGTTCCTGCGCTGGTCGCCGATCTCGGCGCGCGCGCCGACACCCCATTTCCGCCCGATCGCGAGCGCGACCTCCGCCTCGTCCTGATCGTCGATCGTGGGCAGGGTGACGACTGTGATCTCCGCGCCGGTCGCCGCACGCAGCCGGGTGAGCAGGTCCTCCATCCGCGCCCGCTCGGACGGGTCGATGACCGACGCGAAGTCGTTGACGTAGCCCACCGGCCGGGCCGGAATGAGGCTATCGATACTCCGGCTCTGCGCCAGCGCCGCCGTGACACTCAGTTGTAGCACCGCCAGAAGGGCGATAGCTTTGCGCTGTGTTTCCCTCACGCCTTCTCCTTCGATCGACCCGCCGCCTCGCCCTGCCGCTCGCGGCCGCATGGCTCGCGCTCGCTGCGTGCGAGCGTCCGCGTGACGTCGCGGTCCGGGTATCGATTCCGGGACCCGACACCGCTGAAACGCCGGTGACCGGCGTCGGCATCGTCGCCCTGCCCTACGACCGCGACAGCGTGCTGCGCCAGCTCGAGTCCCGCGCGCGCACCCCGCGACCGCCGACGGCGCCGCTGGAAACCCTCTTCACCGGATTCCGCGGTCCGTTCACGGCCTACTCGGCCGCGACGTTCCGCCTCAGCCGCCTGCGTGACTCACTGGCCACCGCCAAGGGCGCGCTTGACAGCTTGCCGCGCGACGCTCCAGCCTACGGTCAGACCTACGCCGTCTTCGGCCGCCTGAGCGACTCGCTCAAGAGCGCGCAGGAACGGGCGGAGCACGCTCGCGTCGACCTCGACCGCGCCCGGCGCGAGTTCGTGGATCGCAGCGATACGCTGCGTCTCCGCATGCGGCAGTGGGAAGATAGCACCTACCAGGGGTACGACAGCATCGTGCAGGGCCTCACGCGGCGCGCGGCACGCGAGGCGGTGACCGACACGACCGGCGCGGACGGCTGGGCGACGGTGAAGCTCGCCCCGGGCCGCTGGTGGATCTACGCGCGGAGCTGGGATGCCACCGATCCGAACGCCGAGTGGTATTGGAACGTTCCCGTGAACAGCGATACGATGCTGCTGTCGAGCCGCACGGCACGGCGGCAGCCGAGATACTAGGAGCCATCATGCGGGCGTTCCGTCACAGTGTCGTGGGCGTATTCCTGGCGAGCCTCGTCGCCACGGCCGGCCTGCAGGCGCAGGACTCCGCCACGGCGGCGAAAGACCCCCTGGCCGGCCGCGTGCGCGGCTCGGCCACGGCGCCGGTCACGGTCTACGAGATGTCGGACTTCCAGTGCCCCTACTGCCGGACGTTCGCGCTCACCACGTTCCCTGCCCTGGACTCGACGTACGTCGCCACGGGCAAGGTGCGCTGGGTCTTCATCAATTTTCCGCTCACCAGCGTGCACCAGAACGCCGCGGCGGCGGCGCTGACGGCCATCTGCGCGGCGGAGCAGAACGCGTTCTGGCCCGTGCACGATCTGCTCTACCGTCATCAGGAGGTCTGGGCGCCGCTCAAGGAGCCGGGGGCCTTCTTCCTCACCCTTGCCGACTCGGCCAAGATCTCGCGTCCTCGGCTGCTCGCCTGCGTGCGCTCGCCGGAAACGCAGGAGGCCGTGCGGGCCGACGCTCAGGGCGCGCAGCGCGCCGGCGCCGGCAGCACGCCGACGTTCTACATCGAAGGCGGCCTCCTGGTCGGCGCGCAGCCGCTGCCGATCTTCCGCCAGGTGCTGGACTCGATTCTGCGGAGCAAGGCGCAGGCGGCCAAGCGCGCCGGATGACGAGCTAGCGGCCCGGCCCCAGCCCCGCCAGGGCCAGGAAGACGTCGTAGAGCGCGTGGGTCCAGGCGGTGATCCCGAAGCCCCGCAGCAGGTAGAGCCCGCTGAACAGGATGCCCGCGATCGTGCGATAGGTGAACGAGCCGAGCTCGAGCTGGTCCCCGTACGGCCCGATGTAGTGGAAGGCGGAGAAGATCAGCGCCCCTAGGGCAGTGGCGAAGACGCCCGACCACGCGGCGCTCCAGCCGAACAGCCGGCGCGCGATCCAGGCGAGCGTGCCCACCAGGAGCACGCGGAAAAGCAGCTCCTCGTAGATCCCGGCGCCGAGCGATATCATGAGCTGACTCGCGAGCCCCAGCTGCGCCGGGGCCTGCGCCGCCGCGAGCGGTGACGCTGCCACCGTCCGCAGTCCCTGCAGCAGCAGGCCCGTCAGCGTCCCGGTCACCATGCCGAAGGTGAGCGCGTACACCACCGACTCCGCGGCCATGCCGCCGAACACGCGGAGCTCGAGGGGTCCCGACCGCCGGCGATCTCGCCAGACCAGCACCACGCCCGTGCCGACGAGGAGCGCCCCGAACAGCTCGGCGACTTATGTTCCGATTAGTACAAGTAATCATGCCGCAAGACTTTCGGATTAGCCGCAGGGCGCAGTCCTACAAGCCATCGTTGGTCCGAATGCTCCGCGACGAGGCAAAATACTTCCGAAAGCCGGATACCGCCGCGGGCGGCCATTCCGTTGTTACCTCGCTGGCACCAACACCGGAGCGCCTTTGTCCTTAACAAAGAACACGACAAATTTCGCTGGTTTAACATTGCTTGCGTTCCGGCTAACGACATGAACATCGGCGGGACCTTCATAGAAACTCTGACCAGGTGTTAGCGTGATTTCTTTTCCGCCCTTTACCTGCATCACAACCGAGCCGTCCAGCACGTAAACAAACACATGTGCATTGTGGCGATGTATAGGATCCGAGCCGCCTGGCGGATACTCCACTGTGATTATCAGACCTTCCTTGTTGGGAAGGTCCGTCAGGTCTTTCGACAAGAGCTGCGTCACTCTAGCCTCCTGAGCCATGAGAGGGCCAGTTATGAGACAGAGCAGCACCACACTTAGTCTTGTGAGCATCACGTCGGCCTCCCAAACCCTTTGATGGTAGGTCAGACCCTCAGAACGATCTTTCCTCTTTTATGCGGCGCGCCAGCAAGCATCTCGTGCCCCAAGACTTCGAACGTAATCAGTTTCTTTCTTTGTTGCACTGCGATCACATGCAGTCCTGCTCTCGCTGCTAATTGGACCCAAAACCATGACAGTCTGACCCCGCTCCGCGTGTGCATAGTCAAAAAACATTTGCCATGCGGTGACCGCGACAACGGGTACTGAAGCCGCTTCGATGTCGGTCATGCCGAGTGGCTTGAAAGCAATCATGTTCGCGAAAGCAACTTCAGTTCTGTGGAGCGAATGCCGAGTTTTTGAATTCATACGTACCGCCACGTAAGCGATATTGCTTCAAGCAAGATGTCTTTACCGGGGACCTGCGATCCACGACACCCGAAGCTAGGGAGCGGGAGTGAGAATCGGTGGATTCGAAGCTAATCGATCCTGAGGCGGATCAGTGAGCAACGAAAAAGACTTTAGGACGCAACACACGGACTCGAAGTCCCTCGTGGGTTCCTAGGCTACATATGGCGAGCTCTTAGCGCCATACATTGACCTCACAGGAGATTTTCCGAGCCATGGCACGAATCGAACTTCCCACGCGAGAGCAGGCTCCTGCCGAAACCCACGAAATTCTCGACGCAATGCAACAGCGTTTGGGATTCCTTCCAAACGGACTTCGGTTGCTCTTTTTGAGCCCGAGTGCCTTGCAGGCATTCGTTGGTCTCCAGACAACGATGTCGCATGCACTCGACGCGAAGACGCGAGAAGCGGTCGCGCTGGCTGTTTGATCAGTCTTCTTCTCCAGTGGGCAATCCCCGAGTCCTCACGGATGAACGCGGATGATCGTCTTTCCATTGATCCGCTCGGTCGGGTTGAAGGCGGCGACGGCATCGTCGAGGGCAGCCACGTTGCCGATGTTTGTCCGCAGCCGACCATTCCGGGCTCGCTGGACGACCTCACTCAATTGGGCGCGATCGGGTACGACGACGAAGTCGATAGTCAGGCCGTCAGCGGGCCGCGCCTCGGTCGGGCCGGCGATGGTCACCAGCGTTCCTCCGGCGCGAATCACGCCCGCAGAGCGCTTCGCGATGTCGCCGCCGAGGACATCGAAAACCAGATCGACCCCGCCGACATCTTCTAGGGGGTCGTTATCGAGGTCGACGAACTCCTGCGCGCCGAAGTCGAGCGCCGGCTGACGGCCGGCAGCGCGCCCGGTGCCGATGACGTACGCGCCGGCCTCACGTGCGAGCTGGGTCGCCATCGAACCGACTACGCCGGCCGCACCGTGCACGAGGACGCTCTGCCCCGCACGAAGGCGGCCGTGCTCGAACAGCCCCTGCCACGCGGTCAGGCCCGGCATCACGAGGGCCGCGCCCACCGTGAAGTCAACGTCGCCCGGTAGCGGCGCGAGGTTGCGTGCCTCGACGGCTACATACTCCGCCAGCGTGCCGTCGCGAGTCCAGTCCGTGAGGCCGAACACCCGCTGTCCCACCGACAGCCCCGTCGTTCCATAGCTGAGGGCGGTGACCACTCCGGCCAGCTCGTGGCCGGGGATCGAAGGCGTCCGGTCACGGCCGAGGCGATCGATCCAGGTCGAGGGCCACGACAGCTCATTCCCGGTGAATCCCGACGCATGAACCTGAACAACGACATCGCCGTAGTTCGCGCCCGAGAGGCCAGCGAGCGCCGCCCCCTGCGGCTCGGGCCGCTCCACCAGCTTCATCCCGGCCGTTCCCGCAGCCTGATCCGTCACCACAATCGCCTTCATCGGTCACCTCCCTGTGTCGAGTTCTCGCCTGTAAGGTAGCCGCTCCATCCTTTGTCCCAGGACGGGTTATCTGGACATAGCGGGAGATCAGCGGACAG
>CAVOPE010000002.1:0-473650 GCA_963697755.1 uncultured Gemmatimonadales bacterium
GGCGGCTCCGGAGCAAGAGGTCGCGCGTTCGAGTCGCGCCGGGCCCACTCTGGAGGGTCTTCCCCCCGCTGAGACTTCGGTCTCGGCGGGGGTTTCCGTTCCCCGCTCCACCCTGACCGTGGCGCGAAGTCGGGTTGGTGCGTCCCGCTCGAGCAAGAACCCCGCAGGATCAGGGCTGGCCCGGTGATCCCGGCTGTCGTCGCGGCGATTCACGTGCGACGGAGAGCAGCCCAAGAGGGCCTCGTCGAATGCGGACAGCAGGCACTCGTCCACGCCGGATGTCCGCCGTGTCTGTGGATGACAGCGGACGCACCTGGCCCTCGAGCAGGAGCTGTCCGAATGGAATCCGCCTGGACGCGAGCTCCATCACCATCGGCCCGACGATGCCGGCAGCGCCTGCCCCGACGAATAGCAGGCCCGTTGGAAGCGTGAGCAGCGCACCGGCGCCGGACAGCACTGCGGCGACGAAGAGGGGATGATACAGATAGATAGGGTAGGAAGACCCGCCGATCTGTTCCATCAGGCGCACGCGTGGCAGCAGTTGCAGGGCGCAGAGACTCGACGACATGCCGATCAGGAGATCCAATGCGGATCTGGTCGCAACGGGATCGATCGGCGCGAGCGCGCGAGTAAGGACGATGTAGCTGTGGAAGCCCTGAGTCACGATGAAACACACTGCGGTTGCGATCAGCGCTCGCCTCGCTTGCAGGAGACCGCGAAAGCGGTGCGCCCCGAGACCCCAGAGAAAGAACGGCAGGAGGTACGTGGCGTTCTGAACGCCGAGGACATTCTGCCGCTCGAGCGGTCCGTACAAGTACAGCACCAACGACAGCGCGAACACCACCACGAATCGCCGGAATGTCGACAAGGCGCCGAGCGACTCGAGGACGATGAGCGCCGCGAAGACGACCAGCAGAGCCTGCACGAACCACAGATGCCAATAGGGGAAGACGTAGATGCTCCACATTCGGGACAGTGGAGGCACCTGGTGGTGCATCGCGAAGTGGAGGCCATACAGAAGCGTCGAGGCGACGACCAACGGGACGCCGAGACGGCGAACCTTCTTGCCTGAGAATTGCAGCGCCTGTCGCGGACGCAGCGGCCGATAGGCGTACACGAGACCGGACAGAAAGGTGAAGAGCGGCATCCGGACATGTACGAACAGATTGGTGAACTCGCGATACCTCGAGACGTCCGGCACGTGCAGTCCTGAAGCCGCCGTTGCACCGACGGTGTGAAAGGCAACGAGCAGCAGGCACGCAAGGCCGCGCAACGTCTGCACCCTGGCAGACTCGAGCGAATCGATGCGGTTCTCCAGCGGAGGTTCGGGCGGGGAGCCCTGGGGAAGGCTGAGACGATCGAGTGGAATGCTGGGCCAGGCTATGGAACTCGCCATTGATGCGTGCCCCCGCCATCGAGGAGATCGAAAGACTTCCAGTGTCCTGCTGCGGCCAATGGCGCCCGGCGGGCGGGCGCGCAGCCCGCGCGGGCTGCGCGGAGGTCGGCTGAAATCGTTTTCCGAGGTGGAGGGCCTTGTCATTCAAGAACCAGGCCCGGGAGGGGGCAGCAGTACTCGAGCCTGAAGCACTGAGCTATGGTGTTTCAGCGCAATAGCTTGGGAACGATGGCCCGGGGATTGGGGAGCAGATGGGGAAGCCGGTTGCCGGTGCAAACCGCAAGGGGAGAGCCGAGCCACGTGTGAGCGCCTGCCGAGAAGCCGGTTCCTGCGGTGGTCGCTCCGCCCTTGTTTCGACTAGGTTGCTCGCATGCGTGGCATCGCGACCACCGTCGTCTGGCTCCCCGTCTGGGCCCTCGCTCTCGCCGTTCATCCCGCGCAGGCGATCCAGCGTGATGACGCGCGCCGCCCCAACATCGTCGTGTTCGTGGGCGACGATCTGGGCTGGCGCGACACCGGGCCGTACGGCAACACCGCCGTCCGCACGCCCAACATCACCCGCCTGGCGCGGGCGGGCCTCCTGGTCCGGTACGCGTTCGGCACGTCACCCCAGTGCAGCCCGTCGCGCATCAGCATCCTGAGCGGCCGCTACTCGCACGCCACCCGCACCGAGGACCTGCACACCCCGTTGCCGGACGGCGTCCACCTTCTCCCCGCGCTGCTCCAGCCGGTCGGCTACTTCACAGGGCACATGGCCAAGACTCACTACGGTCCCAACGGCGAGCGGCAGTTCCAGTGGTACTCGCCCGAGACCGCGTCCGCGCTCCCCGCCTTCCTCGACTCGGCGGGCACGCGGCCGTTCTTCCTCTGGGTCGGATTCCACGAGCCGCACCGGCCGTATCCGGCGTCGCCGGCCAAGCCCACCCACGCGCCTGCCCGCGCCCGGCTCACACCCTACCTCGCCGACACGCCGGCGACGCGCGAGGACATCGCCCGGTATTACGACGCGATCGCCCGCATGGATGCGAAGATCGGCGAGATGATGGCCGAGCTCGGACGGCGGCGGCTGCTCGACCGCACGCTCGTCGTCTTCCTGAGCGACAACGGCGCGCCGTTCCCGAGGGAGAAAGGCACGCTCTACGACGGCGGGACCCGGACGCCGCTCGTGCTGGTCTGGCCCACGATGCTGCGCTCCGGGGCGGTGTGGGATCGCGGCCTGGTGAGCACCGTCGACCTGGCGCCCACGCTGCTCGAGCTGGGCGGCGCCCGAGTTCCTGAGGACATGCAGGGCCGGAGCTTCCGCGCGCTCCTCGATGCGCCTGACGGCTTCACCGGCGATTCGTACGTCTTCAGCGAGCGCAACTGGCACGACTGTGACGAGCACCAGCGCGCCGTGCGCACGACCCGCTTCAAGCTCATCCGCACCGATGCCTATACCGACCTCCCGCTCTGCACCCCGGCCGACATCGGGGCCAGCCCGTCGTTCCTCGATCTCCGCGCCCGGGCGCGGACCGGCCGCCTCACCGCCGCGCAGCGGCGGCTGTTCGAGGCGCCGCGCGCGCGGCTCGAGCTGTACGATCTGCGCAAGGATCCCTGGGAGGTCACCAACGTGGCCGACGACCCGGCCTATGCCGCAACGGTGCGCGAGCTCGCGGGCGTGCTCGAATCGTGGATCGAGCGGAGCGACGACTTCCCGGCCGCGTACCGCGTGCGCGACGACAACACCGACCGGATCACCGGGGTGCCCTTCACCACGAAGATCCCGCCGCTCCGAAACCCGGAGCCGCCGCCCGAGGTGGAGCGGTGGGGCGCCCAGGGCCCGACATGACCCGCGTGCGACATCCGCAGCAACGAGAGGGAGGTCACCGCGAACCACCGAACGGTCGTAGATTGACGGTCTCGAGCGCCTGGAAATACGCTGGCGCAACTAACGCCAAAGCGGAGCCAACCCCGTGCGGACGCCAGAAACGGACGCCAAAGCCGAAGCCGTCAGGCATTTTCTCGTCGGCAAGAACGTCGTCATCGCCGAGCATCACTACATCGACCGGACCCGCGGGTCCGATGACCCCAGGGACATCGCGCGGCTGAAGCAGAGGGAGTGGTATTACCGCTACCTCATTCAGGACAAGGCCGGGGCCACCGAAATACGCGTGACCCTGGATGCCATGCGCGATGCCGAGGTAGACGACATCGGCCACAAGGTCTTGGACGGTCGCCGACGGAAGGCGCGGGGAGAGGCCGGCAGCGTGTGGGTCGAGATGGTCGGGGATCAACCGACCCTCTCATTGGAGGCTTGAACCGAACCCGAATGGAACTACCCTCCCGGGAGGCTCCGTGAGAGCTTTGTGCGTCGCTGCAGCCGTTTGCGCCCAACTGGCCCTCGCCTGGCCGGCCTCCACCCAACCCGTGGCAGTGAGTCCCTTCGATGGAAAGTGGGCGTTGACGCCCGCCTTC
Organism: uncultured Gemmatimonadales bacterium; assembly: GCA_963697755.1. Classification (GTDB taxonomy): domain Bacteria; phylum Gemmatimonadota; class Gemmatimonadetes; order Gemmatimonadales; family GWC2-71-9; genus CAVVWJ01. Next base: position 3,851 of record CAVOPE010000002.1, read on the forward strand.
TCCACGACCTGCTCGGCGGGTGAGTTCTCCGCCTCGTTGACCGTCGGCCAAGTGTCAACCCGCCAGACGGCGCGGGACTCGCTCGCCATCACCTCGAACGTCGCCGTCAGTGGCGGCGGCATGACGTACTTGGCCATCCACACCTTTCAGACGCATCTCGATTCCGCCGCGGGCAAATTCACCTTCTCGGGGCCGGTGACCGGCTCGGCGCAACGGGGCGGACTCGCGGATACGCTGACGGGAACGTTGGTCGTGCTCGGCACGTTCAAAGGGTCCGACAGTCTTATGACCCAGGTCGAGACCAAGCTGTCGATGGCGGTGCATGGCCCTGGCGTCGCCTCATCGGGATCTTGTGAGCCGGTCAAGACGACGATCAAAGCTGCGCGCGTCCGGGAATAGCAACGATGCGGGGCAGACGACCCACCCTTGACGCCACCGTGAGGAAGCGTGCTACGTTGAGGTAGAACCGAAACCAGTTGGAGCTTCGCGCGTGCCGTTGAGTCGTGAAGTGCGCGTCAAGACAGGGCACGGCCATCTGTATCCGGAGGTTCGGCCAGGCGCGTGGGAGCCGGCCGCGACCGTCGCCCGCAAGGTGGCGGATCGTATTGTCGCGCGTCAGGGCTACGCCGCCCTGTTCCACGCGCGGGTACTTCCGGAAGCGGATTTCGAGTTCCGTGGAGGCCCGCCCGAAGACATGCGACCGGGCGGCCGGGTCAGCCGTCTGGCGGATCGAAAGCGCTAAGCTATTGGCGCTTCGCCGCTTGTCTGGCGACGATTGGATCCGCGGGGCTGCCGGGTCGGGCCGCCACGCAAGGCGCCTGCACAGCACCGGCGCGGGCAGGTAGCGAATCGGCCTGTGAACAGTAGACTACCGCATGGAGCAGAACCTGGCTTCCGACGCGTCTTCGATCCCAGACCGCATCGCGCTCAGGATCACCATTCTCGGTTGCTGGCTCGCGGCCGCCTGTTCCGCGCCGCCACCACCGCCGGCGCCCCAGCCGGCGAGCGCGACTGCTCCGGCGCCGGCTCCCGCTCCGCCGGGTCGAGGCACCGACAGTGCGGTCAGGGATCCCGCGATCGGCCCGCCCCTGACCGTCGTCGACGCGGAGACGGCGCCCAGGACCAACGCCGACCTGCTCCGCAATCCGGATTTCCACCAGGCAGTGGACGATGTCCGCCGGCTGCAGCTCATCTCGTATTTCCAGGAGGTGCGCCGGGGTCTGCTCCGGGTCGAGGCCGGGGCGGAGTTCGAGACCGGCACTTCGGTCGCCTACAACTTCACGCGGTTGCACACCGCGTACAGCAAGTCGATCGACTACTACGGTGAGGCGATCATCGAGATCTGGCAGCGCGGGCGGAAGATCGGGGAGTCCACCCGCGACGGGCTCCTGCTGGGGCCCGAGTACAGCACTCCCCACAGCTAGGGCGATCCCCCGTGCTCGGATTCCTTCGCGCCGTCTTCGTCATCGCGGCAGTGATCTTCCTGGTGTATCTGTTTCGCGACCCGGGCCTGCAAGCGTACCTCAGGACGATGTTCCCGTAAGTACCACCGGGCTTCACGAGTGCTCCACATGTCCGACACTGACCTGGCCGCTGAAGCTGTCGATCGTGGTGAATGGCCCGAGTGGCGCAGACCCAGCCACCCGATCCTGGTTGCCGCCGCAGCCCTAGCGGTGGCGGTGGGTGCCTGGCACGGCCTCCTATGGGAGCTTGAGCGATCGCCGGAGGACGAGGCGACCGCGCAATCAACCGCCCTCGCGTCCTCGGACACTGGAGACGATCGGGTGCCTGGTACAGCCTCGGAAAGTGTTTCGGCAGGAACACCCGCGCCTTCGAATCGGGAGCTGGCGCCGGCGAATCAGCAACAGCCACCGGCCGACCCGTCACCTCGACCATCCGATCGGTCGCTGCCGCCATCAAAGGTGACCCCGCCGCCACCCGATCGACCCCGCCCAGCAGCGGAGCCCACACAGCATGCGGCGGAAGCGACGGAGACACCGGAGAATGCGACGGTGGACTCCAATATTAGCCCGTTCCGGCGCTCCCACCCGTGGGCGGCCGTGCCCGGAACCCCCTATTACTATTCAACTCGCTGTCCAGCAACGCTCCGCTTTCCTGACCTCATCTTCTTTCGAACGCAGGCTCAAGCCCGGGACAACGGGTACGTGCAGGCTCCAGACTCCGGCTGCGGCTGACGTTTGGACGGGTAGTGCATAGCTGGGTTCCGGCGGATATCGGCTGGATCACTGCAGGACGACCAGTTGCGACATTAGCTTGATGTCGATAGCACCGTCCCGCCCTCTTCGTGGAGAGGGCCCAACGGCGTGCGGTTCATGCGCCCGGAGGCCCTGTGCCACCTGCTCACGACGACATTCTCGCCATCACCCACGGCCCGCTCGTGCTGGTTGTCGACGACGAGTCGGCGGTCCGGTCGGACGTCTGCCGAATGATCCGCGGGTTCGGCTATCCGGTGCGCAGCGCCCGCAACGGCCGCGAGGCGCTCCACGTCCTCGCCGACCATCCCCGGGAGGTGCGGCTGCTGGTCGCCGATCTGGGGATGCCGCGGATGGACGGCGGCGAGCTCGCCGAGCGGGCCCGCGACTTCGACCCCAGCCTCCGGGTGCTGCTGTTGCTCGAGCCGGAGGACCCTCAGGTCGCCGACCTCGCGCCCGGCTATCACGATCTGCCGTCGCTCAGAAAGCCGGTGACCTTCGGCGATCTCTATCGCAAGGTGCAGGATCTGATCGGGCCGCCGACCGGGCCGCCAGCCGAGCGGCGGGGCCGGCCGCGCCCCAGGCGGCGGAGCTCGGGCCACCACACGGTCTGAGCACTCGCCATTGCGCCGCCCCCTGGCCGGGTCCAAATTCCGGGCTCCTTTACCCCGGGCGTTCATGCTCAGGCCGCTGGTCCGCTCGCTCGTCTCCGCCCTGGTGGCTACCTGCTTCGCGCTCGGCGCGATCAGCTGGGGCCGTCCGATGGAGTGCGCCGGCCACGCGGCCGCCCCGGGCCAGCACGACGGCTCGCACGACCGGTCCCGGCACCACGGCCAGGCGCCGGCCAGCCAGGTGTGTACCGTTCACCTCTGCTGTGCGCACGTCGCTCCCGGGGCACGGACCTCGCTCGCCGCCGAGCGCCTCGGTGAGGTCCCGGCCGCCGCCGGTCTCGCCGCCAGCTCAATCATCCCGGCCACTCGCTCCGCCCACACCCTTCCCTTCGCCAACGCGCCACCCTTCCTGAGCTGACGTCTGCCGCCGCCGGACGTTCCGTCCGCGCGGCGATCCATTCCGTTGGAATCAGGGAGTGAGCGACGATGCGTTCACCGCGCATCCTCGCGGTCCTCGCCATGACGGCGACGGCCGCGCAGGCGCAATCGGTCGATACGACGGCCCGCCCGGACAGCGCGCGGGTCACCCAGCTCGAGACGATCAACGTCACCGCGGAGCGGCCGCGGGCCTCGGCCCCGCCGGTCACTACGATCGAGGTGCCGCCCGCCGAGCTGCGCCGCACGTTCGCGGCCGACGCCTACGATCTCCTGCGGCGTACGAGCGGGATCGAGGTCCACCAGCAGGGCCAGGGTCCCGGGTTCGCCTCCGACGCCGTGATCCGCGGCTTCTCCTCCGATCACTCGTCCGATGTCCTGCTGACGGTGGACGGGGTGCCGATCAATCTGCCGGTCCATGGTCACGTCGAGGGGTACTCCGACTGGAGCATTCTCTCGCCCCCAGCGGTGAGCGCGCTCCGGGTAATCACCGGACCCGCGAGCCCGCTCTACGGCGACTTCTCCCTGGCGGGGGTGGTGGAGGTATTCACCGCCGCCGACGCGGCGGGGACGAGCGGCAGCGTGACCGGGTCGAGTGACGGCGATGCGGGCGGATGGGTACGGAGCGGCCGTCGGTCGGACACCGGCGGCTTCCTGCTCGCCGGCGAGGGCCGGCGACAGCAGGGGTGGCGCGACAACTCGGCGTATTGGCTGGGCAACGGGACCGTCCGCGGATGGCGGCGCGCCGGGTCGGGACGGCTGGAGGGCGGCCTGTCTCTGTACGGATCGAGCTGGGATTCGCCCGGATTCCTCAGCGTGGACGACTACAACGCCGACCGTCTGACCAAGGCGATGGACCCCACCGACGGCGGCTCCGCGTACCGGGGGATTGCCCACGGACGCTTCACCACGGTCTCTGGCGAGACCGGCATCGAGGCCACGGCCTGGCTGCAGCGGGTGCACTCCGGCGTCTTCCTCACCATTCCCGAGGACGGCGCGCTCGACCAGAGCGACGAAGAGGACCGCCGTACGGCGATCGGCGGGCGGTTCCAGGTGAGCCGTCCGATCGGTGCGGGCGATCTGAGCGCGGGCATCGATGGCCGGGCGGACTTCGCGGCCTACGATCTCTACGCCACGGTGGCTCGCGAGCGCCAGGGATCGACGCTGGCCTACGACGCGCGGTATCTCGGGGGCGGCGCCTTTGTCCGCTGGCGCGCGCTCATGGGCACGCGCGTCGCGCTCGACCTCGGGGCCCGCGCGGACGGGGTTCATTACCGCACGCTCGACCGGCTCACCGGCACCGACTGGGAAACCGCGACCGACCTGATCGTGAGCCCCAAGCTCGGCGCCCGCTACTTGGTCGGCGGAGGATGGTCCGCGCTGGCCTCCCTCAGTCAGGGCTTCCGCGGCGCCCCCGGCGTCATCGGCGACCCTTCGCTCGACCCGATCCGCGGCTGGAGCAAGGAGCTCGGCGCGCGCTACGATGGCGCCTCCCTGACGCTGCAGCTGGCGTTCTTCCGACTCGACGTCTCGCACGAGCGGATCCAGGATCCGGTCACCCGCGAGGTGCTCGCGACGGGAAAGAGCAAGCGGCAGGGGATCAACGCAGACGCCGCGGTGAAGCTGAGCCGCGTCTGGACGGTATTTCTCGATGGCACGGTCAACGACGCGACCGTGAAGGGCGAGGAAGCTTCCCCGACGGTGGCAGCGTCGCTGGCCTCCTCGCTCGCACCGCTGACGCCTTCGTTCCACATCGAGCCGCTCGAGCCTGGCTCGCGGGTCCCCAACGTCGCGCGCTGGCTGGGCCGCGTGGGTGTCGAAGCCGCGCTGTCCCCGACGCTCGTCACCCGCGCGATGGTGCGGTTCTCCGGCCCCTACACGCCCATCGGCGAGCCGGGTGTCGAGACTCAGTCGTACGCCGTGGTCGATCTCGGCACCTCGATTCGCGTCGGCCCGCTCGGCGGGATGCTCGACCTCGAGCTGCACAACGCGCTCGACACGAAATACCCGGAGGTTCGCGCGTCCGGGTTTCTCAATCCCGGCGCCCCCCGCACGTTGCGCGCGGCGCTCCGGTTCGACGAGCGGCCGTGACGGCGGCCGCGCGACCCGCTTCACTTCCCTTCATGAGGAAAACGTGATGATCCTGTCCAGGCCGTTGGTCCGACTCGCCGCCGGCGCCGCAATCGTGCTCGTCGCCGCGTGCGGAGGCGACGAAACCCAGGCGACGGACGACCACACCCCCGCAACCTTCTCGGTGCTGATCGACGACGTGCCGGCCACGGCCCCGCTCACGCTCACGTCGGGCGAGACGGTCCGCGTCAGGCTCAAGTTCGTGAACGCGGCGGGCGAGGACCTCGACGACGTCGAAGCCGAGCATTTCGGCGGGCTCACCTTCTCGCCGGCGTCGCTGGCGACCGTGGTGCGGGCGTCCGATCACCATTTCCAGTTCGACGTGACCGGCGGGACACCCGGCACGGGAACCGTGCAGGTCAGCTACGGGCACGACTCGGCGGCGGACGAGGTCACCTTCCCCGCCGCGACGGTGACGGTCAACGCGGCGCCCTAGCGGACCCCGGCGGGCGCGGTACCTTGAGCAGCGGCACCAGTCCTCCCGCTCCGGAGGTCCTCATGGCCGACCGCGCCCGCACCGGCATCATCCTCGTCGTCGACGATCAGGAGAGCGTCCGCGCCATGCTCCGGCGCCAGCTCAGCGAGAGTGGCCACACCGTGCTGGAGGCCGGGGATGGCGCGGAGGGGCTGCATCTCGTCCGGCGGCGGAACGGCGCGGTCGACCTGATCCTGAGCGACGTCGTCATGCCGCAGATGAACGGCACCGAGCTGGCCAGGCGCATCGGTGAAGAGTTTCCCGAGATTCCCGTCATCCTCATGTCGGCCTTCGCCCCGGCAGGCGTCGCCAGGGTCGGACTCGGCGAGAGCATCGTGCCCGTTCTGCAAAAGCCGTTCGACCCGGACCAGCTCCTCGAGCTGGTGGCCCTCGCCCTCGAGCACCCGGTGGGCCGGCACGCGGAGACGCGCGGGACAGCCCATTGAGGTCGCCAGCGCCCACTTTGCGGGACGGCGGCGCCCCGGTATTCTCCGGCATGTTCCCGCATGGAGGCGCCCGGTGAGCGAGGCCCGAGGGCGCGAGGCGCGACTGCTCCCCGCGTTCGACTATCTCTATCCCGACATCGAGCCGGGCGTGTGGCAGCCAGTGGAGCTGCTCATTCACCGGGTCGTGACGATGCTGTACGGCGACAAGTCGCGGTCGGGCGTGATTACGGGCGAGCGGCTGCTGCGGGACGACCACTTTGAGTTTCGCGGCACGTCTCCGCGCCCGGCCGGGCTTCCGCCCCGGCACAGCCGGATGAGTGATGCCGGCACCGATCCGGATCGTGTCCGCCGTGAACCGGATTCCCGCCGATCACCCGAACGTTCCTGAGCATGCCGCGGTGTGGCGTTTTCTCCTGCTCGTCCTGCTCGGTCTCGCGGGACGGCCGGATCCCGCGCTCGCCCAGATCGAGCTCCAGGCGTTCCTGGGCTCCTCGGTCAGCGCGCCCTCGCCGTTGTCCATCGTGCAGCAGGGCCAGCCCGATCTGGATTTCACGGCGCACTGGGCCACCCGCCCCTGGCTCGACACCTGGTACTACGCGGGCCGCATCGGTCTCTGGAAGGCGAACCGCGGCTGGATCTTCGACTTCATCCATCACAAGGTGTACCTGACGAACGACCCGCCCGAGGTCCAGAAGTTCCGCATCACCAACGGCATGAACATGTTCACCCTGAGCCGCGGATTCCGCCACGGCCAGCTGACGTACGCCGTCGGCGCGGGGCCGGTGGTTACCTTCCCCATCAACACCGTGCGGGGGCAGAAGCTCGAGAGCGGCCGCGGGTTTCTCGGCGGATACTTCCTGTCCGGCGGGACGATCGTGGGGAGCGTGACCCGGCGGTTCCCTCTCACCTCGGGATTCTTCCTCAGCCTCGACAGCCGAGTCTCCCTCATCTACGTGCGCGTGCCGGTGGTGGACGGCCACGCCAGCGTGCCCAACCTCGCGCTGCACTTTAACGTGGGTCTTGGGTTTCAGCCGGAGCGGCCGGTGACACCGGCGCCCTAGCCGTCGCCGGCGTTACGGCTCCGGCGGAACGGCGATCGATCTGCTGATGCGGGAAGCGGGCGACGTCGTCGGACAGACGGGTCACCGAGCGGCGGACCTCACCCGCGGACGCGTCCGATCGTGAAGTGGAATGTCGCACCCTGCCCCGGGAGGCCTTCGGCCCAGACCCGGCCGCCGTGGCGATGGATGATGCGCTGCACGGTCGCGAGCCCGATCCCGGTCCCGGGAAACTCCGACGCGAGATGGAGGCGCTGAAACGGCCCGAACAGCCGGTCGGCGTAGGCCATGTCGAATCCCGCGCCGTTGTCGCGCACGAAGTAGCTCGGCTCACCCGCGACGTTGGTCAGCCCGAACTCGATCCGCGGCATGGGCGTCTTGGCGGTGAACTTCCAGGCGTTCTCCAGCAGGTTCTCGACCGCGATCCGGAGCAGTTGACCGTCGGCCACGACGGTGACACCCGGACGCACCTTCACCTCCGCCTCCCGCCCGGGATCGGCTTCGCGCATGCGGTCGAGCAGCAGCGCGACCAGCCCGCTCAGATCCACTTCCTGTTCCCGCATCTCGGCGCGCGTCACCCGGGCCAGGTAGAGCACGTCGTCGATCAGCTGGGACATCTGCTGGCTGGCCTCGCGCACGCGATCGAGGTACCGGCGGCCGTCGTCATCGAGCCGCTCGGCCTGACTGTCCTGGACCGCGCGGCTGAAGCTCTCGATCCGCCGGAGTGGCGCCCGCAGATCGTGCGAGACGGCGTAGCTGAAGCTCTCGAGCTCGCGGTTCTTGTGCTCCAGGTCCCGTACCAGCTCCGCCCGCGCCTCGGCCAGCTCGCGCGCCTCCTGTTCGCCCGCCTGGAGCAGCTCCGTCTGGCGGCGGAGCAGCTCGTTCTTCTTCGCCAGCTCGACGAACACGGCCACCTTGGAGCGGACGAACTCCGGTACCACCGGCTTCACGAGATAGTCCACCGCACCGACGGCGTAGCCGCGGACGGCCTGCGCCTGGCTCTGGTCCGCTGCGGTCAGGAAGATGATCGGCGTGTGCCGCGACTTGTCGCGTTGCCGGATCAGCGTCGCGGTCTCGAAGCCGTCCATCTCGGGCATCTTGACGTCCAGCAGGACGACCGCGACCTCGTGGGTGAGGAGCCACTTGAGCGCCTCTCGCCCCGAGTTCGCCTTGATGAGGTTCTGGCCCAGACCCTGGAGCATGGCCTCGAGGGCGATGAGGTTGGCGGGCTGGTCGTCCACCAGCAGGATGTTGACGACGTCGGACGGGCGGTCGGCCGGTCGGGCGGTCGGAGCATCGACCGAGGAAGCTCCCGCAGCGGTGACCTGGCGTGCGATCAGGTCCATCGCATCGCCAGCCTCCATGGCTGGCCGTGCCTCGGGCTCGCCGACCGCCTGATCGTCCGGTCGCCCGACCGCCTGACTGCCCGCCCGTCTGATCGTCACCGGTACAGCCAGACGCGGAGCAGGGACAGCAGCTGCTCCATGTCGACCGGCTTCGCGATGTAGTCCGAGGCGCCGGCCTCGATGCACTTCTCGCGGTCGCCCTTCATCGCCTTCGCCGTGACGGCGATGATCGGCAGGTGCCGGAACGGCACCATCTCGCGGATCGCGCGCATGGTCTCGTAGCCGTCCATCTCCGGCATCATCACGTCCATGAGCACCACGTCCACCTCCGGCATCTCCTGCAGCCGCGCGATGCCCTCGCGGCCGCTCTCCGCGTACACCACGTTCATCTCGCTTCGCTCGAGGAAGGTCGTCAGCGCGAAGATGTTGCGGACGTCGTCGTCGACGATGAGCACGGTGCGGCCGGTGAGGGTCGGATCGCTCCGGTGGAGCGCCTCGAGCATCCGGCGCTTCCCTTCCGGCAGGTTCGCGGTCACCCGGTGCAGGAAGAGCGCGGTCTCGTCCAGCAGCCGCTCGGGTGAGCTGGCGTCCTTGATGACCACCGATTCGGCCAGCCGGCCCAGCTCGGCCTCCTCCCGCTTGGTGAGCTGCTTCCCGGTATAGACGATCGTCGGCAGCTTGCGGAGTCCGATCTCGCTCTTGACCCGCGTGATGAGCTGGAACCCGGTCATGTCCGGCAGGCCGAGGTCGAGCACCATGCAGTCGAAGCGGCCGCTCTGGAGGGCCTGCAGCGCGGCTTCGCCGCTGCCGACGGTCGTGGTCTGCACGTCCTCGCTGCCGATGAGCTCGGCGATGCTCTGCTGGGCGGCCTCGTCGTCCTCCACCACGAGGAGCCGCTTGATCGGCCGGTCGATGAACTCGTGCAGCGTGGTGAGCGCCTCGCTCAGCGACTCCTTGGTGGCCGGCTTGGTGAGGAAGTCGATCGCGCCGAGCCGGAGACCCCGCTGCCAGTTCTCTTCGACCGAGATGATGTGGACCGGGATGTGCCGGGTCCCCGGGTCGTGCTTGAGCCGATCGAGGATGGTCCAGCCGTCCGCGTCCGGCAGCCGCAGATCGAGCGTGACGGCCGTGGGCTGGTACTCGCGGGCGAGCGCGAGCGCCCGATCGGCGCGTTGCGCCACGATGCCCTTGAATCCTCGGTCGCGCGCCAGATCGAGCAGGATCTGGGCGAAGTTGGGATCGTCCTCCGCGATGAGGAGGATACGGTCGCCCGCCTCGATGGAGCTCCGGTCGTCGCTGATGGCCCGCTCGACCACCGGCGCCAGCATCACGCGCGAGCTCGCCGTGGTGACGACCTTGGCCGAGTCGAGGCCGTGGCCCAGCTCGGGCTGGCCCTCGGCCTGGACCGTCGGATCCGCGGACGGCACCACGGGATACAGGACCGGGAGGTACAGGGTGAACGTGCTGCCGGCGCCCGGCGTGCTCTCGATCCGGATCTCGCCGCCGAGGAGCCGCGTGATCTGGCGGCTGATCGAGAGTCCCAGGCCGGTGCCGCCGTACTTGCGGCTGGTGCCGGTATCGCCCTGCTGGAAGGCCTCGAAGATGACGCCGTGCTTCTCCTTCGGGATGCCGATGCCGGTGTCGCTGACGCTGAAGGCGACGACCGCGTTGGCGGCGTTGAGCAGCTCCTGTTCCGGGTTCCAGCCCCCGGTCGCCAGGGTGGCGGTGAGCGACACGCTCCCCCGATCGGTGAACTTGAACGCGTTGGACAGCAGGTTCTTGAGCACCTGCTGCAGGCGCTTGGTGTCGGTCTGGAGCGCGGGCGGGAGCGCGCGGTCGATCTGGACCTCGAATTGGAGTCCCTTGAGGTCGGCCATCTGGCGGAAGGTGCTCTCCACGAACTTGCGCACCTCCACGAACGGCACCGCGCTGATGTCCACGGCCATCGTGCCCGACTCGATCTTGGACAGGTCGAGGATGTCGTTGATCAGGTCCAGCAGGTCCGAGCCCGAGCCGTGGATGGTCTGGGCGAAGCCGACCTGCTTGGCGGTCAGGTTGCCCTCGGCGTTCTCGCTCAGGATCTGTGACAGGATCAGGAGGCTGTTGAGCGGCGTCCGGAGCTCGTGCGACATGTTGGCCAGGAACTCCGACTTGTACTTCGAGATCAGCGCGAGCTGCTCGGCCTTCTCCTCCAGCGCCACCTTGGCCTGCTCGACCTCCTTGTTCTTCTGTTCGACCTCGGCCTTCTGGCCCGCGAGGAGCTGGGCCTTGATCTCGAGCTCGGCGTTGGTGGACTGCAGCTCGTCCTGCTGCTTCCGGAGCAGCTCCTCGGACTGTTGCAGCGAGCGGGTCTGCTGCTCCAGCCGCTTGTTGGTCTCGGTCAGCGCCTCCTGCTGCGACTGCAGGCTCTCCGTGAGCGCCTGGCTCTGCTTGAGCAGCTCCTCGGTCCGCATGTTGGCCGCGATCGTGTTGAGCACGATGCCGATGCTTTCCGCGAGCTGCTCGAGGAACGTGAGCCGGATCTCGTCGAACTCGTCGAAGGTGGCGAGCTCGAGCACGGCCTTGGTCTCGCCCTCGAACAGCACGGGCAACACCACCAGGCTCCGGGGTTGCGCCTCGCCGAGGCCGGAGCTCACCTGGATGTAGTCGTGGGGCACCTGTCCGACCGTGAGCATCCGGCGGTCCTTGGCCACCTGCCCGACCAGGCCTTCGCCCATCTTGAAGTCGCTGGCGACGTGCTTGCGGTCCTTGTAGGCGTAGCTGGCGAGGAGCTTGAGCGCCGGCGTATCGCCGGCGCTGTCCACCACGTAGAAGACGCCGTGGTGGGCCGTGACCAGCGGCGCGAGGTCGGACAGGATGAGCTGCGACACCGCCGCCAGGTCGCGCTGGCCCTGCAGCATGCGGCTGAACTTGGCCAGGTTGGTCTTGAGCCAGTCCTGCTCCATGTTCTTGCGGGTCGAGTCGCGCAGGTTGCGGATCATCTCGTTGATGTTGTCCTTGAGCTCCGCCACCTCGCCCTGCGCCTCCACCGCGATGGACCGCGTGAGGTCGCCCTTCGTCACCGCCGTGGCCACGTCCGCGATGGCGCGGACCTGGGTGGTCAGGTTGGCGGCGAGCTGGTTCACGTTCGCCGTGAGGTCGCGCCACACACCGGCCGCGCCCGGCACCCGCGCCTGGCCGCCGAGCTTGCCCTCGACGCCCACTTCGCGGGCCACGTTGGTCACCTGGTCCGCGAACGTCGCCAGGGTGTCGGTCATGCTGTTGATGGTGTCGGCCAGGGTCGCGATCTCGCCCTTCACCTCCACGCGGAGCTCCTGCTTGAGGTCGCCGTTCGCGACCGCGGTCACGACCTTGGCGATGCCGCGCACCTGGCTGGTCAGGTTGTTGGCCATCCAGTTCACGTTGTCGGTCAGGTCCTTCCACACGCCCGCGACACCGACCACCTGCGCCTGGCCGCCCAGCTTGCCTTCGGTGCCGACTTCGCGGGCCACGCGGGTCACCTCGGAGGCGAACGAGTTGAGCTGGTCGACCATCGTGTTGACGGTGTTCTTGAGCTCCAGGATCTCGCCCTGCACGTCCACGGTGATCTTCTTGTTGAGCTCACCTCGCGCCACGGCCGTCGTCACGTCGGCGATGTTACGGACCTGCGCCGTCAGGTTGCCGGCCATCGAGTTCACGTTGTCGGTCAGGTCCTTCCAGGTGCCCGCCACGCCCTTCACGTAGGCCTGGCCGCCCAGCTTGCCTTCGGTGCCGACCTCGCGGGCCACGCGGGTCACCTCGGAGGCGAACGAGTTGAGCTGGTCCACCATCGTGTTGATGGTGTCTTTGAGCTCCAGGATCTCGCCGCGGACGTCGACCGTGATCTTCTTGGAGAGGTCGCCGTTGGCGACCGCCGTGGTCACCTGGGCGATGTTGCGGACCTGCGCCGTGAGGTTGCCGGCCATCGAGTTCACGTTGTCCGTCAGGTCTTTCCAGACGCCGGCCACGCCGGTGACCTGGGCCTGACCGCCCAGCTTGCCCTCGGTGCCGACCTCGCGGGCCACGCGGGTGACTTCGGAGGCGAAGGAGTTGAGCTGGTCCACCATCGTGTTGATGGTGTTCTTGAGCTCCAGGATCTCGCCCTTCACGTCCACGGTGATCTTCTTGTTGAGCTCACCGCGGGCGACGGCGGTGGTCACCTCGGCGATGTTGCGCACCTGGGCGGTCAGGTTGCCGGCCATCGAGTTCACGTTGTCGGTCAGGTCCTTCCACGTGCCGCCGACGCCCCGCACCTGCGGCCTGCCCGCCCAGCTTGCCTTCGGTGCCGACCTCGCGGGCCACGCGCGTCACTTCGGAGGCGAAGGAGTTGAGCTGGTCCACCATCGTGTTGATGGTGTTCTTGAGCTCCAGGATCTCGCCCTTCACGTCCACCGTGATCTTCTTCGACAGGTCGCCGTTGGCGACCGCCGTCGTGACCTCGGCGATGTTGCGGACCTGGCCGGTGAGGTTACCGGCCATCGAGTTGACGCTGTCCGTCAGGTCCTTCCAGGTGCCGCCCACGCCCGCCACCTGCGCCTGACCGCCGAGCTTCCCTTCCGTGCCGACTTCGCGCGCCACGCGCGTCACTTCCGAGGCGAAGGAGCTCAGCTGGTCCACCATCGTGTTGATGGTGTTCTTGAGCTCGAGGATCTCGCCTTGCACGTCCACGGTGATCTTCTTGTTGAGCTCACCCCTGGCGACGGCGGTCGTGACTTCGGCGATGTTGCGCACCTGGCCGGTCAGGTTGCCGGCCATCGAGTTCACGTTGTCGGTCAGGTCCTTCCAGGTGCCGCCCACGCCCGCCACGCGCGCCTGACCACCCAGCTTGCCCTCGGTGCCGACCTCGCGAGCCACGCGCGTCACCTCCGACGCGAACGAGCTGAGCTGGTCCACCATCGTGTTGATGGTGTTCTTGAGCTCGAGGATCTCGCCCTGCACGTCGACGGTGATCTTCTTGGAGAGGTCGCCGTTGGCCACGGCCGTCGTCACGTCGGCGATGTTGCGGACCTGCGCCGTCAGGTTGCTGGCCATCCAGTTGACGTTGTCGGTCAGGTCCTTCCAGGTGCCGCCGACGCCCGCCACGCGCGCCTGACCACCCAGCTTGCCTTCCGTGCCCACTTCACGGGCCACGCGGGTGACTTCGGAGGCGAAGGAGCTCAACTGGTCCACCATCGTGTTGATGGTGTCCTTCAGCTCCAGGATCTCGCCGCGGACGTCCACCGTGATCTTCTTGGAGAGGTCGCCCGTGGCGACGGCGGTGGTCACCTCGGCGATGTTGCGGACCTGCGCCGTGAGGTTGCTCGCCATGGAGTTCACGTTGTCGGTGAGGTCCTTCCAGGTGCCACCGACACCCTTCACCTGGGCCTGACCGCCCAGCTTGCCTTCGGTGCCGACTTCGCGGGCCACGCGGGTCACCTCGGAGGCGAACGAGTTGAGCTGGTCCACCATCGTGTTGATGGTGTTCTTGAGCTCCAGGATCTCGCCCTTCACGTCCACCGTGATCTTCTTCGACAGGTCGCCGTTGGCGACCGCCGTCGTGACCTCCGCGATGTTGCGGACCTGCCCGGTGAGGTTGCCGGCCATCGAGTTGACGCTGTCCGTCAGGTCTTTCCAGGTGCCGCCGACGCCCCGCACCTGCGCCTGCCCGCCCAGCTTCCCTTCGGTGCCCACTTCGCGGGCGACCCGCGTCACTTCGGAGGCGAAGGAGCTCAACTGGTCCACCATCGTGTTGACCGTGTTCTTGAGCTCCAGGATCTCGCCCTTCACGTCTACCGTGATCTTCTTGTTCAGCTCACCCCGGGCGACGGCGGTCGTGACTTCGGCGATGTTGCGGACCTGCGCCGTCAGGTTGCCGGCCATCGAGTTCACGTTGTCGGTCAGGTCCTTCCAGGTGCCGGCCACGCCCTTCACCTTCGCCTGGCCGCCCAGCTTGCCCTCGGTGCCGACCTCGCGGGCCACGCGGGTCACCTCGGACGCGAAGGAGCTGAGCTGGTCCACCATGGAGTTCACCGTCTTGCCGATCCGCAGGAACTCACCCATGAGCGGTCGACCCTCGATGTCCAACGCCATGGTCTGCGACAGGTCACCCTTGGCCACGGCGCCGATCACGCGGGCCACCTCGCTGGTGGGCTGAACCAGGTCGCCGATCAGGGTATTCACCGAGCTCACCGAGGCGGCCCAGGAGCCGGCCGCCCCCGCCAGTGTCGCCCGCTGGGTGATGCGCCCTTCCTTGCCCACCGCCAGGCTGACCCGCTCGAACTCCCGGGCCATCTCCTCGTTCAGCTCGGCGATCTCGTTCAGCGTGTCGGCGATCTTTCCGGCCACCCCGGTCTTCGACACGGGCATGCGGACGGAGAAGTCGCCCTTCCGCATGGCGGTCAGGACCCCGAGCAGCTGCTCCAGGTCGAGGGTGTCCGAACGGGAAGCGGCGCGATTGGAGGGCGTGCGCTTCGCAGGTCGACCGTTGCCGGTCGTCGGTGGGTTCGGCATGCTTGCTCCAACGGCGGTAAACGAGACTCGAGACTGCAGATGGGGACGGTTGAGCTTACCCTTCGTAGATTAACAGGACTGTGAGCCGGATCACAGCCTATGTCCTGGATCTTCCACACCTTGTGCGGCAGGTCACCATTCATCAGCCCCAGGTTCGGCGCGGCACCCGGCAAACGGGCGGGGATGGGTCGTGAAACGGAGCGCGAATGGCGGCTGACCGGCTACGGATTCTGATTCTCGAAGACGTACCGATGGACGCGGAGCTGGTCGAGTATGAGCTCCAGCGAAGCCGCATCCCCTTCGACGCGCGTCGGGTCGACACTCGGGATGATTTCCTGCGTGAGCTCGACGAGTTTCGCCCCGACCTGATTCTCTCCGACTACACCCTTCCCCGGTTCGATGGCATGGCGGCGCTCTCGATCGCTCGCGAGCGGGTGCCGAGCGTGCCGTTCGTCATCGTGACCGGCTCGGTGAACGAGGAGACCGCCGTCGGCTGCATGAAGGCCGGCGCCACGGACTACCTGCTCAAAAGCAACCTCGCGCGCATCGGCCCCGCGATCGAGGCGGCCCTGGCGCGGGTCCAGGCTCGCACCGAGCAGACGCGCGCGGAGGCGGCGCTCCGGCGCTCCGAGGCGAACCTCCGCGCCATCTTCAACACCAGCCTGCAGGCCTTCGTCCTGGTGGACGGCGACGGGACGATCCTCGCCCTCAATCCCACCGCCGTGGCATGGGCCGCTCGCCAGCTGGGCCGCGAGGTCCACGAAGGCGACTGCATCCACGACTTCATACCGGATGCCGCCGCGAGCTTCGAGGCGGCGCTCGGCGGCGAGGCCCGCACCATCGAGCGCTGCCTGCGCGGCGCCGACGGGGTCGATCGGTGGTATGAGACGACCCACGCCCCGGTGGTGGACGAGCACGACGTGGTCATCGGAGTCTGCCTCAACGCCCGCGACGTCAGCGAGCGCAAGCGGTCGGAGCAGGCTCTCCGCGACAGCGAGGCCCGCTACCGCGACCTGTTCGAGAACGCGAGCGACCTGGTCTGCACCACGGCGCTCGACGGCGCGTTCCTCTACGTCAATCCGGCCTGGCGCGACGCCATGGGGTACAGTGACGCGGCTCTGGCGACGCGACGCTTCATCGATCTAGTGCATCCCGACAGCCGCGACCGGTACTTCGACGTCGTCGCCCGCGCCGAGGCCGGCGAGAGCGTCGGGCACGTGGACCTCGTCCTGGTCACGGCGGAGGGGGTGCCGCTCACGCTGGAAGGCAATCTCAGCTGCACGACCAACGACGGAAACCCTCCGCAGCTCCGCGGCATCTACCGGGACGTCACCGAGCGCAAGCGGGTCGAGGACCAGCTCCGGCGCGCGGAGCGGATGCAGGCCGCCGGGCGCCTCGCCGGCGGCGTCGCGCACGAAGTCAACAACATGATGACCGGGGTCATCGGCTTCAGCGAGTTTCTGCTCCGCGGCCTCGAGGTGGACGACCCCCGGCGGGGCGAGGTCCGCGAGATCATCAAGGCGGGCACCCGCGCGGCCGACGTCACCCGGCAGCTCCTGGCGTTCACCCGCCAGCAGTTCCTCCGCCCGGAGGTGCTGCCGGTCAACGGGATCGTCAGCGACCTCGAGCTGATGCTGCGGCGCTCGCTCGGCGAGGATCATCGGCTGGAGCTCTCGCTCGCGCCAGAGGCGGGCGAGATCCGGGCCGATCGCGGACAGCTCGAGCAGGTGCTGGTGAACCTCATGCTCAACGCGCGCGATGCGATGCAGAGCCGCGGCCGGGTCACCATCGCGACCCAGGTGGCCGACCTGAACGAGTCGTACGCCCAGCGCCATAGCGGCATCGGCATCCCGCTCGGCGAGTACGTGCAGCTCAGCGTGAGCGACACCGGCGTCGGCATGGACCCCGAGGTCCAGGCCCGCATCTTCGAGCCGTTCTTCACCACCAAGCCCGTCGGCCAGGGCACCGGACTGGGCCTCTCGACCGTCTACGGGATCGTCAAGCAGAGCGAGGGCTTCGTCTGGGTGTACAGCGAACCCGGACTCGGCACCACCTTCAAGGTCTACCTGCCGCGGGTCGGCAGCGGGCTCGCCGGAGCCTCGGATGCCGAGCGCGTGCCGGCCGCCCAGGGGGGGTCGGAGACCATCCTGATCGTCGAGGATGAGGAGATGGTCCGCTCGCTCGCGAGCCGGAGCCTTCGCGAGCACGGCTACACCGTGCTCGAGGCCCGCCACGGCGCCGACGCGATCCGGCAGCTCCAGAGCCGGCCGTCGGGCATCGACCTGGTGATCACGGACGTCGTCATGCCGGAGATGGGCGGTCGGGAGCTGGGCCGACGGCTCAAGCTGATGCGGCCGTCTCTGCCCGTGCTGTTCATTTCGGGTTATACCGGCGAGGACGTGATCCAGCGCGGGCTGATGGACCCGGACGCGCCGTTCCAGCAGAAGCCGTTCGCCCCCGAGGGGCTGGCGCGGAAGGTACGCGAGATGCTCGACAGCGCCCGGGCGCACCTGCAGGGCGGCTAGGCGCCCGACCCGGCACCGGCGCGCGGGGACTCATTCGGCACCGGGCGGAACTCGAGATGGTCGGCCCGGAGGATGAGGAAGCCGCGCGGGGTAGACAGACGGGTCAGTCGCTCGCCCGCCATGTTGACCATCCGCTGGGTCACGCCGGGGAAGATCGGCGCGACTTCGTACCAGACGGAGGCGCTCAGATCGGGGTATTTGCGCTGATGCTCGGACCGCAGCCGTGCCTGGACACCGGCCATCGAGTCTCCTTGCCAGCACACGCCGGCGAGGCGGGTGATCACGGGATGGCAAACCGTCCGCAATGTATACGCCGCGAGGTCGACATGGCACCTCCCCGATGGACATTCCACGCGCGCCTGTGTAGTGTGCAGGCGCATGGATGTTCGTGGCATCCATCCCCCCCTTCGGACTGACCATTGCACATGCCGGATCTCGCAGGCGCGCCGCCGGTCGTGGCGGGGGTCGCCAACTGTCTCGTGGTCGATGACGAGCCTACCGTCCGTCGCTCGCTCGTGCGGATGCTGCAGGCGCAGGGGTTCAATTGCTTCGAGGCCGGCAGCGGCCGGGAAGCCCTCGGCGTCCTCGAGCGCATCGGCGAGGCGCCGCTGGTCATCTCGGACATGCGGATGCCGGACCTCGACGGCGTCGGCCTGCTCGAGGCCCTGCGCCAGCGTTACCCCGACACCTCGGTGATCATGCTGACGGGCATGACCGAGACCACGACGGCCGTCGATTGCCTCCACATGGGCGCCGCCGACTTCCTGCTCAAGCCGATCTCGGTGGGGGAGCTGCAGGCGCGGGTCGCGCGGGTCCTCGAGAAGCGGGCGCTGGTGCTGCAGAACCGGTACTATCAGCAGAATCTCGAGCGGCAGGTCCACGAGCAGGCCCAGCGCATTCAGGAGCTCTTCCTGCAAGGCGTGCAGATGCTCGCCCGGGCGCTCGAGGCCAAGGACGCCTACACCCGCGGGCACTCCATCCGGGTGAGTCAGTATGCCGTGGGAACCGCCCAGCGACTCGGCTTCGAGGGCGCGAGCCTCGACGGCATCCGGCTGGGGGGAGAGCTGCACGATATCGGGAAGATCGGCACCCGCGAGGCCGTGCTGCACAAGCCCGGCATGCTCACCGACGACGAGTTCCGCCAGATCACCGAGCACCCGGCGCTCGGCGAGAAGATGCTGCTACCCCTGGCGCACGAGTCGCCCGACGTGCTGCGGATCGTCCGATCCCATCACGAGCGCCTCGACGGCCGCGGCTTTCCCGACGGGCTCCGCGGCGAGATGATCCCGATCGAGGCGCGCATCGTGGCCGTGGCCGACGCGTTCGACGCCATGACGACCGAGCGCCCGTACCGCGACTCCCGGCCGCCGGACGCCGCCGTCGCCGAGCTTCGGCGGGTCGCGGGCTCCCAGCTCGATCCCGCAGCCGTCGAGGCGTTCGTCGCGGCCTTCCCGGATCCGGAGGCGCTGCCCCTCTCCGACGAGCGCGTCGCCTAGTCCCGGCCCTCACCACCCCGTTCCTTCGCGAACGGCAGTCGCCTCGACTCCCGCATCTTGGTCCGCGCCTCGGCCGCCAGCTGGGCGTAGTGCTTCTGGAACGCCTCCAGCTCGGCCTCAGTCAAATCCTCGAGATCTGCCATCGCCGTTTCCGCACCCTTCACGGCCCTGAGCAGCTCGTCCAGCTTGATCTGCATCGCCACGCTGTCCCGGTTCTGGGTGTTTTGGATCAGGAACACCATCAGGAACGTGACGATGGTGGTGCCGGTGTTGATCACGAGCTGCCAGGTATCGCTGAACCGGAACAGTGGGCCGGTGACGGCCCAGACGAGGATGACGAAGAAGGCCACGCCGAAGGTGGCGGGATGACCCGCCGCCCTGGCTGTGGCCTTCGCGAACCGGGTGAACGACTCGCCTATGGTCATCGTGCTTGATAATGGGGACAGGGCCACCTGCCCGCTGTGCCCTGTCTCACCCGAAGGCTACAGTAACCCGCGCCGCTTGAGCTGATGGTACCGCGCG
Source organism: uncultured Gemmatimonadales bacterium (assembly GCA_963697755.1). GTDB lineage: Bacteria > Gemmatimonadota > Gemmatimonadetes > Gemmatimonadales > GWC2-71-9 > CAVVWJ01. The sequence goes on from CAVOPE010000002.1 coordinate 23,615, forward strand.
ACGACCGCCTCCCCGGCCCCACCGGGCGGCACATCTAGGACCATGACCCCGCGGCCGCGCATCTCCGCCAGCGCCGCCTCCCGCGCGCCGAGCAGCTCTTCCGCGGCCGCGCGCTCGAAGGCCTCCGCCGGCGCCGACGGCCGCACCGCCGCCAGTGCTTCGAGCGCGGGATCTCGCATGGTGACCGCGAGCGGCAGGTGCCGCGGTCGGAGGGTCGCCGCGTGGAGGACCAGGGCCTCGCTGGCGGTCCGATCGATCACGTCGGTGAAGAGCACGGTCAGCGCCCGCTTCCGGTTGTGCGCGGCCAGGTAGCGGAACGCCGCCGGGTAGTCCGATTCGACGAGGCGCCCTTCCGCGTGCGCCAGCCCGTCGAGCACGGCCCGCAGGGCGCGGCGGCCGCGGCCCGGCGCCACGTAGTGCTGGACCGTGTCGGCGAAGACCATCAGGCCTACGTTGTCGTCGTGCTCCACTGCGGCCCGCGCCAGCTGCAGGGCCGCCGACACCACCGATTCCAGCCGGGCGACGCCGTCTACCTCCGCGGTGAGCAGGCGGCCCGCGTCGATCACGATCAGCACCTGTTGCCGCCGCTCGTCCTCGTACTGCCGCGCGATCGGCTTGCCGCGGCGTGCCGTCGCCTTCCAGTCGATGGTGCGGGTGTCGTCGCCCGGCACCCACTCGCGCAGCCCTTCGAACAGCCGTCCCTCGCCCGGGCGGCGGATCGTGCGCAGCCCTGCTTCCCGCCGCCGTAACACCTGGAGCGGTAGCGCGCGCAGCGGCGATTCGGGCACGGTCGGGTAGACCGTGGCCTGCCAGGGCAGCCGCACGGTCTCCTGCCGCCACGCGAGCCCGAGCCGCCCGAGAATGCGCACGGCGAGCTCGCCGCCATCTCCGGTGCCGCGCCGCACCGGCACCAGCTCCACCTGCTCGTCCAGCCCCTCACCAGGCGGCACCGCCAACCGCCGCGTCGGCGTATCGGCGCCTCCGAGCGGAGCGGGAAGTCGCTCCCGGACCACCAGGAGTTGGCGGCGCCGCGCGCGATGGCGCCAGCGGTAGCGCACCACGGCCGCTCGCCCGACGCCGAAGGCGGCCGGCGCCTCGCGGGACACGTCCAGTGTGCGCGGCGCCGGGGCGAGCGTGGCGTCGAGGACGAGGGCCGCGAGCCACAGCAGGTCCACCGCCGGAAGCAGCGCACCCGCGCCCGGGAGGATGAAGCCCACCGGTGCCAGCAGCGCCAGGGCCGCGGCGCCCTTGAGCCATCGGCGCGACGGCACCACGATCACCGGGGCGCCTCGATCTTCTCGATGATCCCGCGCAGTGCCGTGTCCGGCGTGACGCCTTCGAGCTCGAGCTCGGGCGCCACCGAGACCCGGTGGCGCAGCACCGCCGGCGCGAGGTCCTTCACGTCATCCGGCACGACGTACGCTCGCCCGTCGAGCAGGGCCGCCGCCTGTGACATCTTGAGCAGCGCCACGCTGCCCCGGGGCGACGCCCCCAGGGTGAGCACCGGCGCGCTCCTCGTCGCCCGCACGATGGCCGTGATGTAGGCGACCAAGGTCGCCTCCACCCGCACGCGGCGCGCGGCGTCGCGCAGCCGGGCGAGGCCCGCGGCGTCGGTGACGCGCCCGATCCCATAGCTCGGGGGCATGTCCGCCTCGAACCCGCCGAGCACACGGCCGAGGATCCCTTGCTCGATCCGCTCCTCGGGATAGCCGACCAGCACCTTCACCAGGAAGCGGTCGAGCTCGGCCTCGGGCAGCGGATAGGTGCCCTCGAACTCGATGGGGTTCTGCGTCGCGAAGACGGTGAAGCTCTCGGGCAGGGCGTGGGTAGTGCCGTCCACGGTGACGTGCCGTTCCTGCATCGCCTCGAGCAGTGCCGCCTGGGTCTTGGCCGGCGCGCGGTTGATCTCGTCGCCCAGGACCAGGTCGCCGAAGATCGGTCCCGGCCGGAAGCTGAACCCACCCTGCGACGGTGACAACAGGCTCACGCCGGTGATGTCCGACGGCATCAGGTCCGGGGTGAATTGGATGCGGCGGAACTCGAGGCCGAGCGCCAGGCCGAGCGCCCGCACCAGCAGCGTCTTGGCCGTGCCGGGCACGCCCTCGAGCAGGACGTGCCCCCGGGCGATGAGTGCGGCCACGGTCTCTCGCACCGCGGCGGGCTGGCCGAGCACCACGTGCTCGAGCGCCTCCACCAGGCGCGCCGCCGCCGCCGCGTGCGCGGTCGCTTCGTCGGGCTCGAGCGGCATCGGTTCGGTGGTCATGTCGGCGTGAGCTCCTCCCAGAGCGTTTCCACAGCGTTGGCCGCATGCAGCACGTCGTCCGCGCTCGCGGGGCGCGCGGTGACTGCGCGAAGGGTGGCCAGCGCCTCGCGTCCCCGCGCCGTGCGGACGGCGCCGCCGAGCTCTTCCAGCCATGCGTCGAGCTCCGCGCGGCCGGCCCGGCCTGCGCGGGAGAGCCGCCGCCGGAGGCCCTGCACCATGAGTCGCACGGCCACGTCGTGCCCACGGGCCGCGGCGAGGGCGGTGGCCAGGGCCCGGACGTGTTCGAGTGGAGAGCGGCGTCGGCGCTCGATGCCCTGCCGGATCGGGCCGAACCGGATGCCGGCGGCGAGCAGCGCGAGCACACCGACGGCCACCAGCTGGAGCACGGCCCAGCCCCACGGCGAGCGGAGCGTCCAGTCCCAGGTCGCGCCGCTCAGGCTTCGCGAAGCGTCGAAGCCGTGGTGATACTCGTCCACGATCACGCGCTGGTACCGCGGCACGACCAGGCCGAGCGCGAACGGGCCGGCGGCGGTCTGGCGCAGGGCTACGTTGGAGAACAGCCGGTCATCGGCCACGAGGGTGACCGTGCGCGTGTCCGCCAGCGTGGCGCGGATCGCGACCGGCTGCCCGCCGACCGTCCGGAGCAGCGTATCCACCGTGCGGGCCGCCGGCGCGGTGCAGGTGACGGCGGGGCCCTCGTCCGGCCCGGCGGAATCCACGGCGACGCTCGACGTCCGGCGAGCCAGCACCGCGCGGGCGCGGGGAAACCGCCGGGCTTCCGAGCCCGGGGGCGAGACCACGGCCAGGGAGTCCCGCCAGCGCGGCCGCACGTCGTACCCCAGACAGCGGAACGCCGCGTCCGCCCCGAAGCCGGCGAGCAGGAGATCGGCGTGAAGTGCGGCGATCGCCGCGCCCTCGTCAGGCGCGAGGGCGCGCGAGGGTCCGAGCACCGCCACCACGGTGCCCGACCTGGCGATGGTGTCGAACGCGGCGGTGGGCCGCCGGAACGGCTCGACCTGGACGCCGAGGCGCCGGAGCGCATCGCTGTAGCCCCGCGCGCCCAACGGGCCCACCAGGAACGTCGAGCGCCGCGAGTCGGCGTCAGTGACGCGACCGCGACGGGCGCCGACGACGCCTGCCCCCACCGCAAGGGCGAGCACGATGACCGTGCCGAGCGCGAGCTCAGCCCGCGGGTGCATGCCAGGGCCGGGCGAGGTCGGCGCGCCAGCGACGGTAGTCGTCCGCCGCGAACCGGCCGCCGCCGAATACATGGGCGTAGAGTGCACGCACCAGCGCGCGGAGCCGGTCGCGATCCTCGCGCGCCAGGCGCGCCTCGCGAGCACACTCCGCCGGAGTCTTGCTCGCGTGATACCGGAGCAGGCCCTGCGCCTCGAGGGTCAGCGCCAACCCCACGAACGCAAGCTGCATCGCCTCGGCTATCCGCCCGTCGGCCGCGGCGCGATCAGCCTCGCGCAGATACCAGGCGGCGTCGCGCCCGCGCTCCGCTGCCGGCCGCGGGACCGTATCTCCCGGCACTGCCGCGCGCCGGATGGTGCTCCAGACGACCCACGCGCCGTGCGCAAGCAGCAGCGCCAGCGCCACGAGGAGGCCGAGCACCAGCAGCCGGAATGCCGCCGGGTTGTCGGCGCGGAGCGCGGTGAGCCACTCGCCCAGGCGCGACCACCACTCGCGCAATATCCGGATGGGATAGGGCGTCTCCGCCCAGCGGTAGGCGGGCGAGGCGAACACGCTGTCGAGCGCCGCCCGGAGCGTCGCGGGAGATGGGTCGGCCTGCGCCAGGGGACTCACGCGGTCTGCAGCGTGGACGCCAGCAGTTCCAGGTCGAATCCCTCCTTGCGGACCCGCAAGTCGTAGTAGGTGACGGTGAGCACGCAGTAGAACAGTGGATAGATGAACATCTGCACGACGCCGCCGATGGCGATGGCGGCGACGGTGGAGACGGAGGCCGGCCCGAAGCGCTCACCGGACGCCTGAGGGAGCACGACGGCCAAGAGGCCCGTGATGGCGACGACCGGGATGTACAGCAGGACGAGCAGCGTGAGGCCCAGGCCGAAGATCCGCCAGCGCGAGCCCCGCGTGAGCTCCCACGAGCGGGACAGCGCCGCGCTCGGGCTCGAGCGCGGCTCGAGCACCACGGCCGGGATCGCCAGCGCCAGCCCGCACGCCAGGGCGATGCCGGGGATGATGAACAGCAGGAACCCGAGCCCGATGGCGAACGCCATCAGCAGGGAGCACACCAGGATGCGGCCGATGTGCGGCGTCGCGCGGCTGAGGGCTTCTCGCGCCGAGATCGGGCGGCCGAGGTAGCTCTCGGAGACGATGAAGACGGTGGCCCCGGTCGCGATGAGATTCAGCACGACCAGGCTGAGCCCGTAGAGGAAGGCCAGCGTGAGGTTGTTCAGCATGCCGCCACTGGCCTCGAGGAACAGCCGAAGGATCAGCGGCAGGCCGGTGCAGACGAGCGCCACGGTCGCCAGGGCGGCGAAGTGGCGGCGGTAGAGCGAAAACGAGGTGTCCAGGATTTCGCCCACCGTGAGCGGGCGGAGCGTGGGAGGCGGCATGGGCGAAAAGATATTACAATCGCTTCATGCCCGCCCTGCGCGACGCGACCCCGGATTACCGGCAGCACCTGGAGATCGAAACCCCCGAGCACGTGACGCTCGACCTCGAGATCGCCGGGGTCGGCTCCCGCGCGCTCGCTGGGGTGATCGACATGCTGATCCTCGGAGGCACCGTCATCGGCGTAGTCGTCTGCCTCGGGATCCTGGCGGGCTTCGGCTTCACGATCGGCAGGGTGGCGCCCGTCCTGCTCGTCCTCGGAGGGTTCGCGGCCTGGAACGGGTACTTCATCCTGTTCGAGGGCCTTCGGCGGGGACAGACCCCGGGCAAGCGGGTGGCCGGAATCAGGGTCGTCATGGACACGGGGCACCCTGTGTCGTTCGGCGCGGCCGCCGCGCGGAACCTGCTCCGCGTCGCCGACTTCCTCCCCCCGCCTTACCTGACCGGTCTGCTGCTCACCGCGTTCCACCCGCGAGGCAAGCGGTTAGGTGATCTGGTGGCCGGCACGATCGTGGCGCGGGACCGACCGCACGAGCAGATCGGCGCGCCGCGCGCCGCCCCTGCGGAGGACGCCGAGCCGTCGATCCCCGAGCTCGAGGACGAGGCGTTCCGCCTGCTGTCGCAGTTCGCGGCGCGACAGGGTGAGCTGGACCCGGCGGCTCGGACCCGGCTCGCCAACGGCTTGGTCACGCGACTGGGGGACCACCCAGCGTCCCCGGGGCAGAGCGACGTGGCTCACCTGCTCGCGCTCCACAGCGCCGAGCTCGCCCGCCGCCAGGGACGACTCTCGGCGCGGGGCGCCGCTGGCGCGGGCGCCCGGTTCGCGGCGCAGAAGCGCCGGCGGTGGGACGAGTTCGAGCGGCTGGCCGACCGCGCGGCGCGTGAGGGGCTGGACAGCTTCGCGTCGCACGAGCTCCCCGACTTCGCCGCGCGCTATCGCGAGATCGCCGCCGACCTGGCCCGGGCGCGCACCTATCACGCCGATGCGGCCACCCAGGCCCGCCTCGAGCGCCTCGCCGCGGCCGGGCACAACACCCTCTACCGGGACAGCCGAGACACCTGGCGCCGACTGTGGGTCGTGCTCGCGCGCGAATGCCCGGCGGCCGTGATAGAGGCGCGAGGGTACGTCTTCGTCGCGTTCCTGACTTTCCTCGCGCCCGCGGCAGCGGGGTTCGCGGTCCTGCACGAGCGCCCGGGTCTCGCCGCCGAGCTGATCCCGGACGTCATGCTGCGCCGAGCGGAGGCGGGGGCCGCCCGCAAGGCGGCGGGTCATGGCTACGTGGACGTCGCCGCGGAGGACCGGCCGCTCATGGCGTCGGGAATCATCACCAACAACGTCCGGGTCGCCATCGCGTGCTTCGCGGGCGGAATCTTCCTCGGCGTCGGGTCCCTGGTGCTGCTGGCTTACAACGGGCTCGCCATCGGCGCATTCGCCGGCCACTTCGCCAACGTCGGGCTGCTCGACTACCTCATGACGTTCATTCTGGGGCACGGAGCGCTCGAGCTCTTTTCGATCTGGGTGGCGGGCGCGGCCGGGTTCCTCCTCGGGCGCTCGGTCGTGGCGCCGGGCAGCCTGAGCCGGACGGACGCCCTGGTGCTGAGCGGGCGGGTGGCCCTGCGGATGCTGGGCGCGACCGCGGTCCTGCTCGTGGTCGCGGGAATCATCGAAGGGTTTATTTCGGCGGGAGGGTACAGCGTGCCGATCCGACTGGGCGCCAGCGCGGCGAGCCTCGGCCTGCTGGCGGCCTACCTGCTGAACGGCGTCAGATTTCGCGCAGCATCGTCCGCATCCGGATCGCCAGCGCCTCGATCTCCCGGAGACTGGTAACGGTCGCCGGATCGATCTGCGCCTCGTTGAGGAGCAGCAGCTGGGTTTCGGCGAGCAGGGCCGACAGCGGGTTGGAGAGGTCGTGTCGCAGCTTGCTCAGACGCTCGGCGTCGGACATGCGCGCTAGGCCAGCGACAGGTAGAGCGCGCGGCGATGATGCTCGGGCAGCGTTCGCACCGCCTCCCAGAGCTCGGCCTCCGACGGCGCACAGAAGATCTCCGCGGTTTCCCGGGGCTCGCCGCCGGGCTCGAGGAACACCAGCCGGGCGCGCCAGGCGCCATCGCCGTCGAGGCGCAGACTGAGGTGGATGGCGATCAGTTGATTGGGGAAGCGGAGCGGCGGCAACTCGTGGATGACGGGGTCCCGGGCGACGGGTGCGCCAAAACGGTAGGGCTGTGCCGTCATCGAGTGCCTCCGCAGCGGTGGCCGTAGTGCTCAAAGATCGTACACCCCTGCGAGTTATGCAATGCGGTGCGCCCCTCTTGACTGTGGTACCGGCCAGGTCTAAGTTGAGGAGCTTCTTGGGTTGGCAGGACACTCCCCGTCACAACCAGTACCGCACGCTCCGATCTTCGGGGCCTCCAGACATCGCCCAAACATCGTTCGTACATCGCGCATACATCATCTCGCCCCTCGGGGTCGCGTCGTTTTTTTTCTCCCACCGCCCACCGGTTGTCCGGTCGGGCCTCCCCGCTTGGAGTCTAGTCCGTGGATATCGCTGAACTGAAGCAGAAGTCGGTCGCGGAGCTGCACACGCTGGCGGAGCAGTTGAACATTACCAACTACTCCGGCCTCCGGAAGCAGGACCTGATCTTCCGCATCGAGCAGTCGCTCCTCGACTCGGACACCGTCATCCGGGGCGAGGGCGTGCTGGAGATCCTGCCCGAAGGGTACGGCTTCCTGCGCAGTCAGGACTGGAACTACCTGTACGGCCCGGACGACATCTACGTCTCGCCGAGCCAGATCAAGCGCTTCGACCTTCGGACCGGCGACACGGTCATGGGACAGGTGCGCCCACCCAAGGAGGGCGAGCGCTACCTGGCGCTGCTCAAGGTCGAGCAGGTCAACTTCGAGGAGCCCGAGAAGACCAAGCACCGGATCGCGTTCGACAACCTGCGGCCGCGGTATCCGGACGCGCGCATCCGGCTCGAGCGGAAGAACGGCGACCTGTCGATGCGCGTGGTGGACTTGCTGTCCCCGCTCGGCAAGGGGCAGCGTGCCTTGATCGTGGCGCCGCCGAAGGCCGGCAAGACGATCCTGATGCAGAAGCTCGCCAACGCCATCAGTGAGAATCATCCCGAGATCGTCCTCATCGTCCTGCTGATCGACGAGCGGCCCGAGGAAGTCACGGATATGGAAGAGAACGTCAAGGCGGAGGTCATCTCCTCCACCTTCGACGAGCCGGCCGACCGCCACGTGCAGGTGGCCGACATGGTGATCGAGAAGTCCAAGCGGTTGGTCGAGCACGGGCGGGACGTGGTGATCCTGCTGGACTCGATCACCCGCCTGGCCCGCGCGCACAACGTCGTGGTGCCGCACTCGGGCAAGATCCTCTCGGGCGGCGTGGACGCCAACGCGCTGCAGAAGCCGAAGCGCTTCTTCGGCGCGGCGCGCAACATCGACAAGGGCGGGAGCCTCAGCATCATCGCCACGGCGCTCATCGACACCGGCAGCCGGATGGACGAGGTGATTTTCGAGGAGTTCAAGGGCACCGGCAATTCGGAGCTCGTCCTCGATCGGCGGTTGGCCGATCGCCGCATCTATCCCGCGATCGACATCCAGCGGACCTCGACCCGTAAGGAAGAGCTTCTGATGGACAAGGACGAGCTCAACCGGGTCTACCTCCTGCGGAACTTCCTCGCCGACATGCCGCCCGTCGAGGCGCTCGAGTTCCTGCTCGAGCGGATGAAGCGGACGAAGAACAACAAGGAGTTCTTCAACACGATGGCGCAGTAGCCGCACCTTCCGGCATGCTCCCCCCGCTTGGCCGGCTGATCGCCGTGGACTGGGGCGACCTGCGCATCGGTCTCGCGCTGAGCGACCACGCCCAGATCCTCGCCTCGCCGCTCGAAACGCTCGTCCGCCGGGCGGGCAAGCGGTTCCCGATGCCGCGGTTTCTCGAGCTCGTCGCGGAGCACCGGCCCGTCGGGGTCGTGGTGGGGCTGCCGCTGACGGGCGAGGGCCTGGAGACCGAGAGCGCGCTCGCGGCCCGCGAGATGGCGGACTCGATCGCCCACCGCACCGGACTGCCCATCGAGATGTGGGACGAGCGCATGAGCACCGCCCGCGCCCTGGCGGCGATCCGGGAGCAGGGCGGCCGCACGCGCGGGCGGCGGCAGGACGTGGACGCGCTGGCCGCGGCGGTGTTCCTCCAGCACTTCATGGAGGCGAGGCGGGGCGGAACCACGCTTGAAGGAGCCGAGCGGTGACCCGGGCGCGCCGCCTCGAAGGTATGGGAGCCGCCGGTCTCGCGGCACTCGCCCTGCTCGGAGCCTGTGCCGGGACCAACCCCACCCCTGAGCGTGTTACGCTTCCCCCCGGCGCCACCTTCGGCGCCGTCGCCGATACGCTGGCCGCACACCGAGTCATCGCCCACCCCCGCCTTTTCAAGGTCATCGCTCGCGTGCGTGGCGTGGACCGCGCGGTCCAGGCGGGCGTCTACCAGTTTCCTCCCGGCACCACGCCGTGGAAGGTGCTGGACGTGCTGGCCAAGGGCGCGGCCGTCTCGCAGAAGTTCACCGTTCCCGAAGGGCTCACCATTCTCGATGTCGCCGCGCTCGCAGCCGAGCGGCTCGGCCTGCGGGAGGATTCGGTGGTGGCCGCCGCCCGGAATGGCACGGCCGCGAGCGCTGTGCTGGGATTTCCGGTCAAGTCGTTCGAGGGTTTCCTCCAGCCCGAGACCTACTCGCTGCCGGTGGCGGTCCGGAGCGACGAGCTGCTGCGCATCATGGCGGAGGGCTTCAAGGCAGGTTGGGAGCCCGGGTGGTCCGCGCGGCTGGACTCCATCGGCATGACCCAGCTGCAGCTGGTGACCTTCGCCTCGATCGTCGAAGGCGAGGCGCGGGCCGACGACGAGCGCGAGACGATCGCCGGCGTGTACCACAACCGGCTTCGGATCGGGATGGCGCTGCAGGCGGACCCGACCGTTCAGTACGCCATCACGCTGGCCACCGGCAAGCGGAAGCCGCGGCTGTACCAGAAGGATTACCAGTTCCCCTCCCCGTACAACACCTACCTGCACCCGGGTCTGCCGCCTGGCCCGGTCAACTCGCCGAGCCATCGGAGCATCGAAGCGGCGCTCCATCCGGCCAAGGTGCCGTATCTCTACTTCGTCGCGGGGCCGGACGGCCGCCACGTGTTCGCCAGGACCTACGCCGAGCACCTGCGGAACATCGCGAAGGTGCGGCGGGGACAGTAGCTGCCGGACTACCGAACGGTCTCCAGCGCGCCCGCCACGTAGCCCGACTCGACGCTCACCCGGCGACGGGGCCCCAGCTCCGTCTCACCGCCTCCGCGTAGCGCGCCGCGGCAGCGCCGATCACCTCGGCCCCCAGAATCCCCGACACCACCGCCAGCCCGCTCCCGCCCGCCGCGTGGACGGCCTCGGCGTCCTCAGGCCGCACCGCCCCGATGGCGATGCACGGCCGCGCTCCGGCCAGCTCGACGAGGCGCGCGAATCCGTCGCGGCCGAGGCCTTCGCCCGCGTCCGCCTTGGTCGTGGTGACCCGCCAGGGGCCGATGCCCCAATAGTCGGCCCCGGCGGCGTTCCCCGCCTCCTCCACCGAGCCGACGGAGGCGCCGATCACGAACCCCGGCGGGGCGACGCGGCGCGCGAGAGCGACCGCGACATCGTCGGGTCCGAGATGCACCCCCGCCGCGCCGGCCGCGATGGCGATGTCCGGACGGTCGTTCACCAGGACCGGCACGTCGAGGCCGGCGACGAGCGCGCGGGCGAGCGCGACCTGCTCGCGGGGAGGGCGATCCTTGAGCCGGAGCTGGACGGAGGTGACGCCGCCGGCCACCGCGGCGCGGGCGACGTGCAGCAGGTCCCGGCCGGCCAGCAGCCGGTCGTCCGTGACGAGCATCAGCCGAATGGACGACGCTACATTAGGGGCCATGACGACTCCCATGCCTCGTCTCCAGGGGATCCGCGGCGCCACTACGGTCATCCGCAATGAGGCGGCGGAGATCCTCGCGGCCACCGACGAGCTGTTGCGCACGCTGATCGAGGCCAACAACCTCGCCCCCGACGACATCGTGAGCGGCCTGTTCACCGTCACGCGAGACCTCGACGCGGCGTTTCCGGCGCGCGCGGCCGAGGAGTACGGTTGGAACATCGTGGCCCTGCTGCACGCCACGGAGATCCCGGTGCCGGGCTCGCTTCCGATGTGCATCCGGCTGCTGGTGCACGCCTATACCACGCGAGGCCGGGCGGAAATCAAGCATTGCTATCTGCGCGGGGCTACCGTCCTTCGACCGGATCGGGCATGACCCCTGTGCGGGTCACGGCCCGCGGCGCGGAGCGCTGGGTGCGGGGCCATCCCTGGATTTATCGCAGTGACGTGGCGGAGGGCGGGAGCGTCGCCGGCCTGGTGCCGGTGCACGATCCGCGCGGGCGGTTCATCGGTCAGGCACTGTACTCGCCGAACTCCGAGATCCGGCTCCGGCTGCTCGAGCGCTCCGACCGCCCGGTCGATGGCGCCTGGTGGCGCGACCGGTTCGCCGCCAGCGCGTCGCGTCGAGCCGGCCTCGACGCGACGGCCTATCGGCTGGTCCACGGCGAGGGCGACGGCCTCCCGTCGCTCGTCGTCGACCGCTATGACCGCTGGTTGGTAGTGCAGCTCCTCTCGGCGGGACTCGAAACCATGCGCGAAGCGATCGTCGACGCGCTGGACGAGATGTTCCGTCCCGACGGCATCCTGCTTCGCCACGACGCCGCCGTGCGCCGGCGTGAAGGACTGGACGACACCGTGGCCCTCGCCCGGGGCGACGTCCCACGTGAGGTCGAGGTCCGGGAGGGCAGCGTCCGCTACCTGGCCGCCCCCTGGGACGGCCAGAAGACCGGCGCGTTCCTGGACCAGCGTCCCAACCGGCTGCTGGCCGGGACCCTGACGCGACCGGGCGGACGGGCGCTCGACTGCTTCGCCTACCACGGGTCGTTCGCGATCCACCTGGCCCAGCGGGCGGCCCACGTCCTGGCGCTCGACGCGAGCGGGGAGGCGCTGTCGCGCGGCGCCGCCAACGCGGCGCTCAACGGGCTCACCAACATCGAGTGGCGCGAGGGCGACGCGTTCGAGACGCTGCGCGGCCTCGCCCGAGCGCACGAGCGGTTCGACACCATCGTGCTCGATCCCCCCGCCTTCGCCAAGAATCGCGCCGCCGTCCCGGGGGCGCTCCGGGGCTACCGCGAGGTCAACCTCCGGGCGATGCGCTGCCTCGCCCCGGGTGGCATCCTGCTCACGGCCAGTTGCTCGTTCCACGTGCGGCTGCCCGAGTTCCTCACCATGCTCACCGAGGCCGCCGGAGACAGCGGGCGCCGCATCCACCTGCGCCGGATTCTTGGCCAGGGGGAGGACCATCCCGAGGTGCTCACGGTGCCCGAGACGAGCTACCTCAAGGGGGCGGTACTTCAGGCCGAGTAAGGGCTTCCACCTTTGTTCGCGTTGACACCACCGGCCGGGTGTATGAATTTGTTCTGAGCCGCATGGTCAATCGCTCCCCTACTCCGGTCATCGAGGCAGTGAGTTCAGGCGCCGACCGCGTCGAGGTCGCGTGCTGAGCGCCGCCCAGCTGCGCGCTGCTCCCCAGCGCCGGCGGTCTCCCTATTCCGACAAACAGTACTATCAGGAGTACATCCTTCAGCGCATCGAGGGCTACAAGAACTCGATCGGTCGCGACGAGCTCCTCCGCCTGGGCGACGAGGCAGCGGCCGAGCTCCAGACCGCCGCCGAAGGCCAGTTCCTGCTGACCGAAGTACTCATGCTCGAGTCGGTGGACCGGCTCATCATGAAGCGGCTCTCACTCCGGCCCTACAACCGGTGGCGCCGCCAGTTCCTCAAGCTGCGCGAAGCGCAACGGACACCCACCCACTGGGGCCTCGACCCGACCTGCCCGCTCGCGCGGCTGCTGCCACGGATCGAGCCGCGCGACGTCACGCTTGTGGTCGGCAGCGCCGCCGAGGCCGCGGCCTACCTGCTCGCCGCGCACGACGCCGTGGTCACCTTCCTCGCCGGCGATCTGGGATGCGTTGAGCGCGTCGAGTCACGCATGGCCACCGAGGCCCTCGGCAGCATGTTCGAGGGATACGTGGCCCAGGCGGGACCGTGCCTGCCGGAGTTCATCGACGTGCCCGGCCCGCTCGATCTCGTGGTCATCGACCCGGGCGCGCTCAGCGAGCTCGGCGCGCCGTGCCGAATGCAATTCATCGCCGACATCCAGCGGCTGAGCCATGCCCGCAGCGTGCACGTGATTCTTCCCTCCTGTCCGTCGCTCGCCCCGGAATCGCTGCTGGCGTACTACGAGGGCTGGACGGTGGAGGAGGACGGCCGGCGCCGGCGCCGCGCCGCGGGTACGCGCCATCGCGATGGGCTTGTGGTGTCGAGTCCGCCGTGTCCCCAGGACACTAGGGTTCGCCGCTCGAGCGCGTCATAAGGACGCGCCCGCGCGGCGGCCCCAGACATAAGTCGCGGTTCCACAACATCTTCATCAGGCACCCGGCGCGGCACGCCGGGTGCTTTTCTTTGGGGCGTCGCTCGAGTCACCCAGGCTGATGAGGTAGCCGCCATGAGCTCGCTTCCGCTCCTCGTTCCCGCTTCCGCCCTTGGCATCGTCATCAAGAGCGGTGCGCCCGCCCCCAAGCCCGCGCGGTTCTGGGCGTACCTGTGGGCGGCCGACGAGGAAACGGGTGACGAGCACTGGCATCAGCGCGTGCCCACCGAACACGCCGCTTGAGCCGACAGGGCTGACCAGTCGATCGGCCGCCCGAAACGCCCTCGGACTCCGGTCCGGGGGTGTTTGTATTTCAGGCCAGGTCGGTCCCGCGCCGGCTTCTCCCCCCTCCGAGCCCCCCGTATATTCCGCGCGACTTCATTCCGAGGCTCGATGCGCGCCCTCGTCAAACCGGCTCCGGGCCCCGGCATGGCCCTGCAGGATGTGCCCGTCCCCTCCTGCGGCCCCAGCGACGCGCTGATCCGCGTTCACCATGCGGGCGTCTGCGGCACTGACCTCCACATCTGGGAATGGGACAGCTGGGCCAGCAACCGGCTCAAACCCCCGGTCGTCATCGGCCACGAGTTCGCGGGCGAGATCGTCCAGCTCGGCCGCGAAGCCGAGACCGCGGGCCTCCTCGCCGTCGGCGACCTGGTCACGGCCGAAGGCCACATCGTGTGCGGCCACTGCCTGCAGTGCCGGCTGGGCGCGGCCCACCTCTGCCAGCGCACCCAGATCATCGGCGTCGACCGGAACGGCGCCTTCGCGGAATACATCGCGATGCCGGCCTCGAACGTCATGCCGCTGGACGGTATTCCCACCGAGGTCGGCGCGATCATGGACCCGTTGGGCAACGCCGTGCATACGGTGCTGGAGTCGGACGTGCCGGGCAGTACCGTGCTCGTGCTCGGCTGCGGTCCGATCGGCTGCTTTGCCGTCGGCGTCGCCCGTGCCGCCGGGGCCTCGCTCGTGATCGCCAGCGACTTCAACCCGATGCGCCTCAACCTCGCCAAGCGCATGGGGGCGCATGTCACCCTCAACCCCTCGGCGGACGATGTCCTGGCCCGGGTGCGGGAGCTGACGGGGGGCGACGGCGTGGATCTGGTCTGCGAGATGAGCGGGCATCCGAGCGGCCACGCGCAGGCCTTCGCGGCCGCGCGACTCGGCGGGCGCATCAATCTGCTGGGGACCCCCAGCCAGAGCACCGAGGTCGACTTCGCTCGCGATGTGATCTTCAAGGGACTCACGCTCTACGGCGTGACCGGCCGCAAGATGTACGAGACCTGGGAAGAGATGCGGCGTTTCCTTCGCGCCGGCCAGCTCGACCCCCGCCCCGTCATCACCCACCGGTTCCCCCTCGAATCCATCGCCGAGGCCATCCAGGTCATCAAGGACGGCCAGGCGGGCAAGGTGATCCTGGAGGTCGCCGCGTGAGCCATGCGTTCGACCATCGGCTCGAGACCGAGCTCGAGCAGTTCATCCGCGACGGGGTGTACAAGCGCCTCACCTATCTGGACAGCCCGCAAGCCGCGCGCGTCACGATGGAGGGCCGGGGCCAGGTCATCATTCTCTCGTCGAACAACTATCTCGGGCTCAGCGCGCAGCCCGAGGTGATCGCGGCCGGCAAGGCCGCGCTGGATCGCTGGGGAGCGGGCACCGCCTCGGTGCGGTTCATCTGCGGGACGTACACGGTGCATCGGGCACTCGAGGCCGCGTGCGCGCGCCTGGTCGGGACCGGGGCGTCCCTCAGTTTCGTCAGCGCGTGGAACGCGAACGAGGCGGTCCCGGCCACGTTGCTCGGCGAGCAGGACATCGTGATCAGCGATCAGCTCAATCACGCGTCGATCATCGATGCGGCGCGGCTCGCCAAGGCGATCACCAAGTGCCAGACGGCCGTGTACAAGCACGCGGACCTCGCCGATCTCGACGCGAAGCTCACCGCGGCGAAGGACCGCCGCACCAGGCTGGTGATCACGGACGGCGTGTTCTCGATGGAGGGCTCGATCGCCCCGCTGCCGGATCTGCTCGAGCTCTGCCGCCGCCACGATGCGGTGTTGATGGTGGACGACTCGCACGCCACGGGAGTGCTGGGGGAGCGTGGCCGGGGCACGGCCGAGCATTTCGGCCTGGTCGGTGAGGTCGACATCATCACCTCGACGCTCGGCAAGGCGCTCGGCGGCGCGGCCGGTGGCTTCGTGGCCGCCTCGGCGGCGGCCTGCGACTACCTGACGCAGCGCGCCCGGCCGCAGCTCTTCTCCAACGCGCTGCCGCCGACCGTGGCCGGCGAGCGCGCTCGCGAGCGTCGAGTATCTCGAGGCCCACCCGGAACGCGTCGCCACCCTTCGGATCAACGCCCGCTACTTCCGCGAGCGATTGATCGAGCTCGGGTTCGCTCCTCTGCCCGGCGAGACTCCGATCATCCCGGTCATCCTGGGCGAGACCGCGGCCGCGATCCGCATGAGCGAGCTGCTGCTGGCCGAAGGCGTGTTCGTCACCGGCTTCGGCTTTCCGGTCGTGCCGCAGGGCCAGGCCCGTGTGCGATGCCAGATCTCCGCGGGGCACACTCGTGAGGACTTGGATCAAGCGCTCGACGCGTTTCGAAAGGTGGGCAGGGAGCTGCGCCTGATCTAAGAGCTGCAGGGGACAAACCCAGCGGAGTCGCTCTTCCGCGGCGTCTGTCCGTTCTCTCTATTTCCTATATCCCTCGCCCAGCCTCCCCCCACAACTGGCCCCGACCTTGCACCTCCACCGCCTGCGACGGGTGGGGGCGCTCCGCTAACGGCTTCTATAAGCTGCATCGCAGCAGGCAGTTAGCCGGGTCACCGCTCCCCCTCCCATCCCGCGATTTCCGGCAACATCCCGCATTTTGACGGACCGTGCCGAGTGCGGTTGCGGTACCCGCCAGGACCCGCCTGGCGCCGACACCTTACGGAGGTAGTCTGTGATGCGCACGCTCATCCGAAGCATCCCCGGCGCCGCGCTGGTGCTGGCCCTGGGGACCGCCCCGCTCGCGGCCCAGGCGCCCGGGAACGGCAACTTCCAGTGGTACGTCGGCGGGCAAGGCGGTGTCACGTTCTTCGAGACGCCGACCCAGGGTCGCACCGGCATCCCCACCTTCGGCGGCCACACGCTGATCGTCGCCAAGCGCACCGGGCTCCTGCTCTCGGTCGACGAGGCCGTGGGCTCCGACGAGACCAGCTCGTACACCGACGGCAACGGCGTGCAGAGCGTGACGTTCAACGACATCCGGAAGTATTCCGCCATGCTGATGGCCTTCCCGATCCGCTCGCCCGCGCAGCCCTATCTCGGCGTCGGTTGGGGGATCATACATGTGGTGAATCCGTCGCCGGCAAGCTCGGCCGCCTTCCAGAGCGACGCCAACGAGCTCGGCTCGTCCGGATTTGCCAGCTTCGTGGGCGGCCTTCAGTTCCAGGTCGGCCGGTTCATGGCGTTCGGGCAGTACCAGGTCACGACCGGCTCCTCGCAGAAGGCGGTGACCGCCAGCGACGGAACGGTGCTCGCGGTCGGCCGGCTCCTCGAGGGCCCGACGCACACCTTCAGCGGCGGCCTGCGAATCGGCCTGGGCAGCTCGCGCGAGTCCGGGACGAACGGCGGTTACTGAGCGGAATCGAAGCACGCGACGGCACGGAAGGCACGGGCCGCGGATCGAAGGATCCGCGGCCCGTGTCGCTTTCTCCGCTCACGGCCCCCTATGCATGGGGCCGCGGGAAACCCAGGGTGAGCCGTCGAGCGTGAACCGAAGGGGCCACTCGGCCGCCTTGGTGATGCCGATGCGCGGCGTCACGGTCAGGACCGGCGGCTCGGAGGCATCGGGTGCGGTGACCGTGAGCCCCGATCCCCGCATCGGCGCGCCGTCCTGGTCCCGCGTGATGGCCAGCGCCTGGCAGAGCTTCCCCGGTCCCGAGCAGAGCTGACGGTCGGCGACCCCGCCTCGACGCTCCCTCATGGTCTCCAGACCTTGCACCGGCTCGAGCGCGCGCAGGAGCACCGCGCTCGCGTGGCCCGGCGGCCCACAGACCAGATTGGCGCACCAGTGGACGCCGTAGGAGAGGTACACGTACCACGTGCCCGGCGGACCGAACAAGGCCTCGTTTTGCGCGTGCCGCCGGTCCTGGAAGCCGTGCGACGCGGGGTCGTCGCGTCCGAGGTAGGCCTCGGTCTCCACGATGAGTCCGGCGGTCCTCGTGCCTCCGAGCGTGGATCGCAGCATCGTGCCCACGAGGTCCCGGGCGACGTCTTCGGCGGGGCGCTCGAAAAACGAGACGGGCAGCGTCGCTGCCCGTCGGGTCGCGCTCACTCCGCCTTCTTCTTGGCTCGCGGTCGGCTGCGGGTCCGCTTGGGGGGCGATGCCGTAGCGGCCGCCATTTCCCCCGCCCCAGCCTCGGCCGCGGCCGCCGGCGCGGCCGCTTTCTTCCGGGGTGCCCGGGCGCGCGTCCGCTTCTTCGGCGCGGGCGCCGTCCGCGGGGGCCTCCTCCTCGGCGACCGCCACGCCCACGGGCTCGGCGGGAGCCGGGGCCTCGATCTGGACGACGCCGATGAGCGGGATATCTCCGCCTCGGGCCGGCCCGCGCGAGCCCCGACGGAACCGAAGCCCGAGGCGCTGTCCGTTCTCTCGGCCTGCTTCCGCCGCGGGCTCGCCGACTCCCGCCGACTCCTCCGGCACCGCGGGCGGAGCGGCACTCGCCGTCGTCGCCGCCGCCGCGATCGTGGGCACGGCCCCAGTCCGGTGGGGCGACACTTCGTACTCATCGTCACCCACCTTGCGAACATCCGCGACCTCGGCATCGTTCGCCTGGCGGAGCAGCCGCTGGAACCGACTGGCGTCGAGCAGGGCATCGTCCCGCCCGTGCAGCGCCACCATCCGGAGGCGCAGTGCCTCGTGTGGCACCGGCGCGCGGAGCTCGGCGAGCGCCTGGGTCAACAGCTGAAATGCACGGGCCAGACTCAGGGTGCCATCGGCCACGCGAGGCGCCCGGGCCGGGGTGCTGTCACGCGGAGCCTCCCGCGCGCCACCGCGTGCTCCCTCCTCCGACCGCTCGCGGCCGCCCCGATCACGGCCACGGCCGCGCCGACCCCGGCCGCGGCGCCCGTTCTCCTCGCGGGGCGCTTCGCCACTGTCGCGCGGGGGCCGGGGAGCCGGCCGGCCGCGGCGACCGGCGTACCGGCCGGCGGCGCGACCTCGAACTGGCCGTTGTCGAGCTTGCTCACCTGTACGACGCCCTTCTGGCCGGCCTCGACCACGAACTTGCTGAAGCGGTTGAAGCCCGCGTTCCGCTCGTCGAAGTTCGGGTCGATCTGCTGCATCACCTGCTTGAGCCGGTCGGAGCGCATCACGTCGCCGTTGCGGGCCATCTGTGCGACGGCTTCGCCGGCCAGCTCCCACGGGTCACGCTGGATCGACGGCGTGTCGACTTCCTTGGTGAGTCCCGCCAGGTCGTTGTACGAGTAGTACTCGTCGCAGTTCTGGATCAGCAGGTCGCTCGCGCTCTCCCTGATACCGACGCCGATCACGTACTTCCCGTACTCCTTCAGCTTGATCACCATGGTCGAGAAGTCGCTGTCGCCCGAGAGCAGGATGAAGGTGCCGATCTCGGGGCGCGTGAAGACGAGCTCGATGGCGTCGATGGCGAGGCGGATGTCGGTCGCGTTCTTCTTGCTCGAGCCGAAGGCCGGCGCGAAGATGAGATCGATCGACGATTCGGAGAGAGGGACGATGTACTGCGGGTAGCGACGCCAGTCGGCGTAGGCGCGCTGGACCGCCACCTTGCCCTTGATGATGTCGCTGTTGAGGAGGGTCCTCAGCTCCTTGGTCAGGTCCTTCTGGATGCCCAGCGTGACGTTGTCGAAGTCGATCAGCAGGGCGGCGTTCGGGGCGTGCACTAGAGGCTGGCTCAGGTGCCGTGCGGGCCGAATCAGCGGTCGGTTCACGTATCGCTCAGTTCCGGGCCTTCCGGCGTCGCGCGATCCCCTCGACGCGCCTGGCCGGACCCGGAAAGCGGCAGGGCAGCGAGGAGAGCGCGGCACCGGTGAGGCCCACCAGGGTCGTCTCTCGGCGGCCACCCGGAGGAACGGTCGGTCACAGGCTGCGCCCGAAATCGGCCGGGTCGCCGGGGCGCAAGCGGATCGTTCGGGAAGTGGCCAGCGTGGAGAATTTACCCGAGGTGGGTAACCACTGGTAGTGGGCGGGTGCTCAGCCGAACTGAGGCTCGCCGGCCAGGGGCAGATCGAGATTGAAGTGAAAGCGGGTGCCGTAGCCGGGCGCGGTCTCGACCGCCAGCGTAGACCCCATCGCCTCCACCAGCTTGCGGCAGATCGACAGCCCGAGCCCGGAGCCGGAGAAGGCGTACTCGCCGGGTTTCTGGCGCCGGCGAAACGGCTCGTACAGCGTGGCCATGCTCTGGGGCGGGATGCCGCGGCCGGTATCACGAACGGAAAACTCGACCGCGCGCCCGCCGGTTTCCCGCGCCGTCACCTCGACGAATCCTTCGGCGGTGAACTTGAGGGCGTTGGTCGTGAGGTTCAGCAGGACCCGGCTCAGTGCCACGGGGTGACCGATGCGGAAATCGGCCTCCGGGGCCGTGAGCCGCACCGCGAGGCTCTTCTCCTCGGCGATGGGCAGGACGATGTCGCGCACCGACTCGAGGATGTCGGTCACCGAGAACGGAATCGGGTCGAGGTCCACCAGACGGTCGCCGCCGCGGGCCAGCTCGATCACATCGCTGGCCACCGAGCTGAGGCCGAACGCCGCGCTGTAGATGAGGCCGAGCTGGCGCTCCTGCACCGGATTGACGGGACCGCTGCGGGCACGCTGCAGCGTCTCGGCGAGGAAGAGAATGGACGTGAGCGGCGAGCGCAGGTCGTGCGCCACCTCGACCACCAGCTCGAGCCCGTCGGGTCCGGACAGCCGATCGGCGAAGTGCTGGGACCAATCGGCTTCCAACCGCTGGCTCACCTGCTCGATGGCGCCGAGCATCCGGAGCAGCTGGCCTGCGTCCGGCGACGACAACGCCTCGGCCCGCTCGACGAACGAGGCGCGGATCAGCCCCAGCAGCCGGCGGGACAGGGCGTTGCGGGGCAGCGCCGCCAGATCGGCCGTGTGGCCGCTGGCCTGCTGCCGGATCGCCGCGCAGAGCTGGCCCAGATGCAGGCTGACCTCTTCCATCCCCGCCGCATGCTCGACGGCGCGCTCCCATTCGTCCTGCGCCCACAGCACCGCCTCGCGCAGCGCGTCCCACAGCACGGGCGCGATCGCCCCACCCGAGGGACCCTCGGGGTCCCACAGCCGGGCCTGCGCGGAGTTCCCCGTCGCAGCCCGGCGGCGCTCACCGCTGGTGGTGCCGGGCTGGGCGGTCTCGGGCGTCACTCAGGCGACCCCGGGCTTTCGTCGCGGTGGAAGGCGTGCTTGTCCATCAGGCGGTAGAGCGTGGTGCGGTCGATGCTCGCGAGCCGGGCAGCCTTGGACATGTTGCCGCCCGCGCGGGTGACGAGTCGAGAGAGATACTCCTTCTCGAACTGCGCCACGACCCGGTCCTTGGCGCTGTGGTAGGCTTCGTCCATCACGCCGGCGCTCACGCTGGTCTCGGCCGGCCATTCGGCGCTGTCGTCGTACACGGGAATGTCGTTGGGCTGAATGACCTGATCGGGCTCAGCGAGCACGGCCACGTGCTCGATGACGTTCTGGAGCTCCCGAACGTTGCCTCGCCAGGGGCGTGAACGCAAGAAGCCGATGCTCGCTTCGCTCAGCCGGGGGATGCGGTCACCCATCTGCCGGTGGCGGTGCCAGTAGACCGTCAAAAAGTGGTTGGCCAGCAGCGGGATGTCCTCGGGCCGCTTGCGGAGCGGGGGTAGCTTGATCGGGACCACCCGCAGCCGGTAGAACAGGTCGCCGCGGAGCACCCCGGTATCTACGGCGTCCTGCGGCTCCCGGTTGGTGGCGGAGATGAATCGCACGTCGACCACCGCATCCTGCTGCTCGCTCCCGACCCGCCGGACCACGCCGTCCTGGATGACCCGGAGCAGCTTGGCCTGGAGCGGCATCGACATCTCGGTGAGCTCGTCGAGGAACAGGGTCCCGCCGTTGGCGGTCTCGAGCAGGCCCGGCTTGTCTCGATCGGCGCCGGTGAACGCGCCCTTCCGGTGGCCGAACATCTCGCTCTCGAGCAGCGGTTCCGGCAGGGCGGCGCAGTTGATCGGCACCAGCGCCCGGCTGGCCCGCCGGCTGTTCTGGTGGATGAACTGGGCGATGACCTCCTTGCCCGTCCCGCTCTCGCCGCTGATGAATACGGAGGCGTCGGTAGCGGCCACCTTGCGGGCGAGATCGACCGCCTGGCGGAAGAGCGGCGAGATCCCGATCAGCGCGATCTTGTCGCTGTGCCCGTTCTGCTTCATCAGCTGCACGCGCAGATCCTGCGCCTCGCGCGCCATCATGACGGCGTGCGATGCCCGGCCGATCAGCACCTGAAGGTGGGTGGCGCTGAACGGCTTCGGCAGGTAGTCCCAGGCGCCGGCGCGCAGCGCCTCGATGCTGCTCGTGACGCTCGGATTGCCGGTCATCACCACGACGATCGTGTCTTTGAAGGCCTGCAGCGCGGACCGCAGGATGTCGAGCCCCGAGATCTGCGACATGTACAGATCGACGAGGATGATGTCGAACTTCCGGCGCTTCACCGTGTCGAGCGCCTCTTCTCCTCGACCCACGAGGGTCACGTTGTATCCATCCATCTGCAGCACGCTGGCGCAGCTCTCGCGCAACGTGCGCTCGTCGTCCACGACGAGCACCCGGATGCTGGCTTTGATCTCGCCAGGAATGGAGAAGGGATCGCGAGACGCCGCGTCGGAGGGCGCCGAGCCCGACCGATCCTGCTGGGCGAGCGGGTTGGACATCCTGGACTCCTGGGGCAGGACCGCAACGCGGTCTGTGGAGGTGCGCCTGCAGCCGAAAGGGAGGCGATGGACCCCCTCCCCATATTGCCTGAGAAATGGTAACTTTCGTACAACAGAGTGCAGCACCTGTCAAGCAATTGCCGCGCCAGGTCCACATGGCAGTGCGCGGCTTCCGCCACATAGCGTTGTTGCCGGCCTACACTTAGAGGCTGGTTCGTGCTAGGTGGGGTATTGCAGGGACACCTGTTCGAAGGCCCGGATGCGGTCTTCGTCGCCCCCCCGCTTGAGATCCCGAAGTGCAGTCGTTGCACGAAGCAGGAGTTCCGTGGCATCCACCGCGGCGTCCGCGAAGTCCGGAACCGCGCAATATCCGGCCTTGACTCGCACCGACCGCTCTCCACCGCGGACCGGAATTCGGGTGGCCTCGACGGCGGCCCCCAGGCGGTTCACGAGGCGAAGGGCGCCATCGGCCCCCGTGGCCGGCGCGATGACGGCGAACTCTGTGTCGCCGAGGCGCCCGATGGCATCCGAGACGCGGCCGGCGTCCCGGAACACCACGCCGACCTGATCCGACAGCCGCGCCATCTCATCACTGGTGGAGTCATCATCGCCGTCGAGCTCCGTCTCCGGCGCGAACACCACGCAGGCGAGCGCCTCGCGGCGGCGGGTGGCATCGGCGCCGATCTCTCGAGCCCGGCGAGCCAAGCCCCGCATGTTGTAGAGCCCGGTGCCTGAGTCGAGCAGATTTTCTTCGCGCAGGATGTCGACTTGACGCTTCGACTCGAGGAAAGTGGCGAGCCTGAGCAGAAGCGCCTCGCCGTCGAGCGGTTGCCCGAGGAATTCCCACGCGCCGCTGCGGTAGGCTTCCAGACGCTGGGTTCTGCCCGAGGGCCCCGAAGTCGTGATGACGATCGGTGTCGTGCTGCTGAACCGAGGATCGCTGCGTAGCGAGCGGCAGACTTCGAACCCGTGCATGTCCGGCATCTGCGCGTCGAGGATGATGATATCGGGTTGCGAGGTGCGGGCCCGCTCGAGCGCCTGCTGGCCGGTGTAGGCGCGAACGACCGCGTATCCGTTCGGCCCGAGAATGCTCTCGAGCGACCGGGCAGACCATTCCTGGTCATTCGCGATCAGGACCAGCGGAGCGGCGGACGCTTTTTCTCGATGTGCCATTCAGTTGTGCCGGAATGGTGGGAGGAGAAACAGGAGACCGTGTTCGCGGAATGCAGGAGTCATGCAGGCTTCGACGTTTCTGGCAAACCCCTACCGAGGTTCGCCTTAGAGGTACGATCACTGTACCCGCCACAGAGGGATCGCCGGAGCCGCGCTACACTTTTCGGGGGCCTGCGCCACGCTCAACCTGACGCCGATTGTGGCGCCGAAACGCGGAGTCGCTGTGGCCATGCCACAACGACCTACCGGCGTGACTCTCATGTCCGTCCGCCAACTATAACTGCTAAGCTTCTGCTCGACAATAGTTTAACAAAGCTCGATCGGTTGCACCCCTCACCGGCAGGGGCGCGGGTTTTTGCGGCGTCATCTTTGAACCACCGGGGGATGACCTTTCGGAACGTTTCGGCTCCCCTTCGGATGTGGAAAGCGGTATGACTCAGCATCCTGGACCGGACCC
Organism: uncultured Gemmatimonadales bacterium; assembly: GCA_963697755.1. Classification (GTDB taxonomy): domain Bacteria; phylum Gemmatimonadota; class Gemmatimonadetes; order Gemmatimonadales; family GWC2-71-9; genus CAVVWJ01. The sequence continues at coordinate 47,528 of CAVOPE010000002.1, forward strand.
GTCGGCTCAGGCGGGCAATGGCACAACCGACAGTGCCTCGGTGGCGCCCAGCCACGACGACGACGCGCCGCCACCCGAGCCCGCCGTCGAGCGCTCCCGTTTCAGCGAGTGGCTCGCGAGCTTCGGGCTGGGCGAGTTGCAGAATCCATTGCTCACCCGCACCCGCCCTACCACTCCACGGCGGCCGGCCAGCTAGGTGAGCGACGAAACGTGAGTAGCATCACTGGACGAACGTAGCTGAACGGTTAAGCTTGCGACTGACCGCTCTCGATCGACAACCCGAGCCCCGAGCCGACTACAACATGGGAATTGCCACCTCCGGAGTTCGCCGGCGCCATGTGTCGGGAGCCTACACGCCGCGCCGAACGCGCTCCGCCTGGTCGCGGGCCTATGCGCGAACGGTCATCCGTGTAAGCCGTTCGCTGGGCGGGAGCCAGGGAGTGGTTCATCGCAGCATGAACGTCGCGCTCGCGGCGCTCGCGGTGCTCGCGCTGCTGCCGGTGTTCGTGCTGCTGGCGGTGCTGGTGAAGCTGACCTCGCGGGGGCCGGTCTTCTATCTCCAGGAGCGGGTCGGGCTCGACCGCCGCACCCCCGGGCCCGGCCCCCACAACCACCGCCGCACCCGCGACCTCGGCGGCGCCCCGTTCACCATCTACAAGTTCCGCACGATGCACGTCGACGCCGAGCGCCAGAGCGGCGCCGTCTGGGCCCAGCAGCAGGACCCCCGGGTCACCCCGGTGGGCCGGGTGCTGCGCCAGTACCGGCTGGACGAGCTGCCCCAGCTGTTCAACGTGCTCCGGGGCGAGATGAACATCGTGGGGCCCCGGCCCGAGCGGCCCACCATCTTTGCCGAGCTGCGCAGCCACATCGCCGAGTACCCGCTGCGCCAGCGGGCCAAGCCGGGCATCACCGGGCTGGCCCAGATCAACCACCACTACGACCGCTCGCTGGACGACGTGCGCACCAAGGTGAGCTACGACCTGGAGTACATCCGCCGCCAGAGCCTGCGCGAAGACCTCCGCATCATGCTCAAGACCATCCCCGTCATCCTCCTCCGCCGCGGCGGGTGGTGAGCCGACGGCCGCGCGGCCGCCCAGCTGTTGCGCCTGAGCCGCACCCCTGCCGAACGCCGGTGCGCGACGTGCGGCGCACCGCCGGACGACCCTAGCCAACTTCCAACTTCACACGATCTTAGTCGATGCCCCAGCGTCGGATGGCGGCGGAACGGGCATTGCTGGAAGCACGGGGTCTATGCACCTATCTTCCGATCGGCACCAGGTGACCCGAGGGACCATGCAGCCCCAGCTGTCGGTGGTGGCTCCGCTCTATAACGAGTCCCAGAACGTCCAGCCCCTGGTGGACTGGATCCTCGAGGCCCTCGGCGCGTACCCGGAGACCTACGAGGTGATCCTCGTCGATGACGGAAGCCGCGACGAGACCTGGGGCCGGATAGCCCAGGCCGCAGCGGCTCACCCCACTGTCCATGGATTGAGGCTCGGACGAAACGTCGGCCAGACGGCGGCGATGATGGCAGGGTTCGACCATGCCCGCGGCCGGGTGGTGGTGAGCTTGGACGGCGACCTGCAGAACGATCCCCGCGACATTCCGATGCTCGTGGCGAAGCTGGACGAGGGCTACGACCTGGTGTGCGGCTGGCGTCAGCGCCGCAAGGACAAGCTGATCTTGCGGAAGGTGCCCTCGTGGGTGGCCAACCGCCTGATCCGACGACTCACCGGCGTGCAGATCACCGACAATGGCTGCTCGCTCAAGGCCTATCGGCGCGACCTCCTCGACCGGATCTCGCTATACGCGGAGCAGCACCGGTTCATTCCCGCGCTGTCGGCCAGCGTCGGCGCGCGCATCACCGAGCTCCCCGTCCGGCATCACGCGCGCCGGTTCGGAGAGAGCAAGTACGGCATCAGCCGAACGGTGAAGGTGCTGGTCGACCTGTTCACGCTGAAGATGATCACGACCTTCCGGTCCCGGCCGTTGGTGGGCTTCGCCGTGGCCGCCGTCCCGATGGTGCTCGCGGCCCTCGGCTTCACGGCGCTCTGGGTCTGGGCGGCGACGCACTTCGCGCCGGTCAAGTCGGAGGCGATCGTGTTCCCCGGCGCCGCCCTGCTCTGGTTCGGTGCCGCGTTCTACTTCGCCATGCTCGGGCTGGTCGCCGAGGTGGCGCTGAGCAGCGAGCGCGAGAGCGCGCGCGAGATTCCGACCGCCTGGGAGGTTCGTTGATCATGTCCGCCGAGGGCACCCTCATGGAGCCGACCGTCGCGCCCACCGATGCCGCCGCGGCCCCCGTCGGGCGGCTCATCTCCGTGGTCGTCCCCGTCGTCGAGCGCTCGGACGACCTCGTGGCGTTGTATCGCGCGTTCGCCGACCAGCTGGACCGGCGCGGCGAGGACTACGAGTTCCTCTTCGTCTTCGACGGGGGGTTCACCCCGCCACCGGAGCTGGTCGCCTTGAGTCACGAGCAGCCCGCTGTCCGGTTGTTCTCGTTCGCCCGGACCTTCGGAGAGACTGCCGCGCTCCGGCTGGGGATCGAACGCAGCCGGGGTGACATCGTGGTCACGTTGCCGGCCTACTTTCAGGTCCAGGCCGAAGGCATGGGACCACTGCTCGACGCGCTGGAGGGCGGAGCCGACCTGGTCGTCGCGAATCGCTCCCCGCGGGTGGACAGCTGGCTCAACCGGCTCCAGTCCCGGGTGTTTCACCGGATGCTGGGCGGCGTGACGGACCGGCGGTTCCACGATATCGCCTGCGGGGTTCGCGTCATCCGCCGATCCGTCGCGGAGGCGCTGCCGCTGTACGGCGATCTCCATCGGTTCATCCCCGCCTTGGCGCTGCGCGAGGGCTACCGGGTGGACGAAGTGGCGGTGCCCCAGCACGCGAACGACGCGCGGACCCGGATCTACGGCCCGGGGGTCTACCTGCGGCGGTTGCTCGACGTCGCGGCGTTCTTCTTTCTGGCCAAGTTCACGGAGAAGCCGCTCCGGTTCTTCGGGCTCGTGGGCACGGTGTTCTTCGGTCTTGGCGCCGTCACCGGTCTCGTCCTGTTGGTGGAACGCTTCTCGGGCCAGGGCATCGCCAACCGGCCGTTGCTGCTCCTCGCCGTGCTGTTGATCGCCCTCGGGGTACAGCTGATGGGTCTCGGGCTCGTGGGAGAGATCATCGTGCACCTGCGCTCGCCGCACCGACGCGCCTATCGCGTCCGCGAGCGGGTCTGACCCTGGGGCCGTGCGCCCCATGCGGTCGCGATCGCGCACCCCGGCCCCGCTCGAGCGACGGCCGCCGCCTGCCAGGACGCCATGAAACGTGACCTGATCGGGCTCGCCGGCAGGGTACACGACGTGGTCGTGGTGGGCGGCGGCATCTACGGCGCGTGCATCGCCTGGGACGCGGCTCTCCGCGGCCTGCAGGTGGCGCTGGTCGAGCAGGACGATTTCGGCGGCGCCACCTCGGCGAACAGCCTGCGGATCGTGCACGGTGGTCTTCGGTACCTTGCGCGCGGCGACTTCGGCCGGATGCGCGAATCCATTCGTGAACGGACGACATTCCTCCGCATCGCTCCCAGTCTGGTGGAGCCGCTGCCCGTCATCGTCCCCACATCGGGGCGAGGTACTCAGAGCCGGGTCGCCCTGGGGACGGCCATCGCGCTCAACGACCTGTGCTCCCTCGACCGGAACCGCGGACTCGCCACCGACCGCCGGCTGCCGCGGGGCCGCCTGCTGTCGCTGGAGGCCTGCCGCCGCCGCTTCCCGGCATTCCCCTCCTCCGGAGTGACGGGGGGCGCGCTGTGGTACGATGCCCGGATGCGGCGCCCCGAGCGACTGACGCTGGCCTTCGTGCGTGCGGCGGCCGGACGTGGCGCGATGGTGGCAAACTACTGTAGGATGGAACGCGTCTTGAGCGACGGGGGGGTGGTCCGTGGGGTGACCGTGCGAGACATGATCGATGGCCGGTCGGCGGAGGTCGCCGCCCGCAGCGTCGTCCTCGCCGCGGGGCCGTGGACCGACCGCCTCAGCAGCCCGGGCGACGCCGGCCATCCGCACGCATTCGCACTCAACCTCGTGATCGGCCGGCGGCTGGCGGAGGCCGCTGTCGGGGTGCGGGCACCCACTGGCGCGGATCTGGACCCGATCGTCGGCGGCCGCCGCTTCGTGTTCCTGGCGCCCCAGGGCGACACCACCCTGCTCGGCACGTGGTACGCCCCTGCCGACGGCGAGCCGACCGACGACCTGGTTCGGCGAGGCTCCGCGGCGCTGCTGGCGGAATTCCGGGCCGCCTGCCCCGCCTTGGACGTCGAGGCCGCCGACGTGGTGCACTGTCAGTGGGGATGGCTGCCGCTGAAGGCGGGACGCGAGCCCGGCCGCGCCGACAGCCTGGCCGACCGGCCGTGGATCGCAGACCACGGGGCGACCGGTGGGCCGCGTGGTATGTTCTCCGTCGAAGGGGTCAAGTACACCACAGCGCGCCGCGTGGCCGAAAACATGGTGGACCGGCTGGCGGCGACCCTCGGAGCGCCGACCGAGCGGTGCCGCACGACCGAAGTCCGCGTGGACGAAGCCGACGCCAACGACCTATCCTTCGAGGCGATGGTCCGCCGCGCAGTGCGGGACGAGATGGCGGTCCGGCTGACCGATGTGATCCTACGGCGGGTCGGCTCAGGCGGCGGCGAGGTAACCGCCGACACGCTCGCCACGGCGGCGCGCATCGCGGGCGCGGAGCTCGGGTGGTCCACCGAGCGCCAGGAATCGGAGATCGAGGACGTGATGGAGCAGCTCCGGACGAACGGCTCACCATCGGGATCGCTCGCGTGAAAATTCTCGTGCTCGCCCCTCACCCGTTCTTTCAGGCCAGGGGCACACCCCTCGCCGTGCGGACGGTGCTCGAGTTCCTGAGCGGCCGCGGGCACGACGTCGACGTGCTGACGCTGCACGAAGGCGAGGATGTCGCGATCCCCAACACCCGCATTTTCCGCATCCGGGCGCTCCCGTGGATCCGGAACGTCCGCCCGGGCTTCTCGTTCAAGAAGGTGGTGTGCGACCTGCTGATGTTCGTGGCCTGCATGCGGATGGTGCGCCGCAGCCGCTACGATCTGATTCACGCGGTCGAGGAATCCGCCTTCATCGCGGCCGCCAGCCAGACTGTGCACGGCGTCCCCTACGTGTACGACATGGATTCCTCGCTCGCCGACCAGATGGTCGAGGCGTACCCCCTGGCTCCAGTTCGCGTTGCCGTTCATGCGCTATTGTGAATCGCTGGCCATTCGACGGAGTCTCGGCGTGCTGACGGTGTGCGCCGCGCTCGAGGATCTGGCGCTGGGCCACGATCCCGCCAAGGCGGTCGGCCGGGTCGAGGACAGCACGCTGCTGCCGCCGGGTGCGCCGGGCGATGCCAACGGGAGCGGGCCGATTCCCGAGGCGGTCAAGCGCGACGGGCCGATCGCGCTCTACGTCGGCAATCTGGAGCGGTACCAGGGCATCGACCTGCTGCTCGAGGGGTTCCGGCACACCCTGCGGACGCTCCCCAGCGCCAACCTGGTGATCGTCGGCGGCCGCCCGGACGACATCCTCCGGTACCGGAGGATCGCCGATAACCTCGGCATCCTGCCCCGCGTCCACTTCCTCGGGCCCCGGCCTGTGAGCCTCCTGCCCGATCTCCTGCGCCAGGCCGACGTGCTGGTCTCGCCCCGCCTCAAGGGCCTCAACACGCCGATGAAGATCTATTCCTATCTCGACTCCGGCACCGCCGTGCTGGCGACGCGGCTGCGGACCCACACCCAGGTCCTGGACGACCGGACGGCGTACCTGGTCGAGCCTTCGCCCGAGCCGCTCGGGATCGGGCTAGCCACCCTGCTGGGCGACAAGGCGCTGCGCCAACGGCTGGCCGCGCACGCCAAGGAGTACGTCCAGGAGGAGTTCACGCCCGAGGCGGCCCGGCGGAAGCTCGGGGTGTTCTACGACGACATGGAGGCGAGGGTCGCCGGAGCCAAGGCGTGAAGCAGTATTGGTCCTCGCCCACGCTGCGCAGCATGGCGGTCTACGCAGCGTCGGGCTTCGGGTTCGCGGGAGCCAACCTCATTCTCGCGCGGATCCTCCCCACCGACGAATACGCGCTGTTCACGCTGGTCATCGCCCTGGTGAATCTGGGCTATTCGCTCGCGCCGGCCGGCGTGGACGGCATCGTCAACCGCCGACATCTCGAAGCAGGGCCGCGTCTGCTCGCCCGCGTCGCAGCCGCGTCGTCCGCCGTCGGGCTGGCGATGGCCCTGATCGGTCTCGTCGCGTACGAAATGCCGCTCTCGATGGTCGCCATGCTGTTCGTCTCCTGCGCGGCCGGAGGGGTCATGATGGTGGCGGCCGCCAAGTTTCAGAGCGAGCACCGATTCGGCATTTCGCTCACGCTGATGCAGAGTCCCAACATCGTCCTCATTCTGGCCGCGGTCGCCGGAATCGGGCTGCATGCGCCCCGGGCCTGGCTCCCGGTGCTGATCTCCACGTTCGGCTTCGTTCTGGCGGCGTGGTGGAGCTGGAGCGTGCTGCTCGCCGAGCGACACGCCAAGCCGCACCGCGAGTCCGGGATCAAGTGGAGTGAGGCCTTCGCGCTCGCCGGGCTGAGCGCTTCGGGGCTACTCCTGGTCCAGCTCGAACGTCTGGTTCTTCCCCACGTCCTGCCGCTGGCGGATCTCGCGCTCTACGGCGTGCTGGGCGCGATCGCGGGGTCGCTCTTCCGGGTGCTGCAGATGGGGGTCGGCTTCAGCCTGCTGCCCCGCCTGCGAGCGGCGTCCACCGTGGTCGATCGGCGGCGGCTCATTGCGCATGAGGCCCGTCTGGTCGGCGCTATCGCGTTCCTGGGATCGGCGGCCATCTTCGTGGTCACCCCGCTGGTGGAGCGTTGGATCCTGCACGGCAAGTATCATCTGCCGGCGTCCCTGGTCGTGGCGGCCATCTTCAGCGGCGTGGCCAAGATTTCGAACGCCTTCACCAAGGGCGTGGCGACCGCGCTCGTGGACCCGCGGGAGCTCTCCCTGGTCAACATCGCCGGCTGGGTGTCGGTAGGCCTCGCTCTGTGCGGGGCGTTCCTGGGTGCCCGCTGGGGGCTGGCCGGTGTGATCTACGGTGTGGCTCTGGGTTGGTTCCTCCGTGCCGTCATCTCGTTCGGCGTGGTCGTGCGACACCTCCGGCTGCCCTCCAGTGTCCCGGCCACGGCGCCATGATCTCCTCGGCAGCTCACCGATGAGCGCCGCCCCGAGTCGTTCACGCTCTCACACCTAACGGCACTTCGGGCGCTGGCGGGCCGCTAGGGCCCGCGTGATTGCGTGTCCGGGCGGTTGCGAGGGCGGCCGACGGAGGTACGCTTGGCGCGCCCGGCTCCACGGGCCGCGCATGAACCGCTGGTCTGATCGGGTCACGGGACCGTCCGGCCGACCATCTGACCCAGGACGAAGCTATGGGAGCAGTGTACGGCATCCTTGGCGACGCCAGCCGTGACGAGCTGGACGCCATCGGCCTGCGGCTGGCGCACCGCGGTGCGGTGGGGGCGCACTGGTCGCCCGCGCGAGGGGTCCACCTCGGTATGCGAGGGGGCACCGCCGACGTCCACGCGCTGACGGACGGCGTGCTGGTGTTCGATGGTGCGGTAGACAACCGGCGGCAGCTCGCCGCGCGGGTGGGGCGCCACCGCGCGTCGACCCCGCGGCCTTCGGACGACGGCCTGCTGCTGCTCGAGCTCCTGCACCTCGTCGGCGCCGACGGGTTCGAGCTCGTCGCGGGCCAGATGGCGGTGGCACTCTGGCAGGCGCCCCGCCGCACCCTGATCCTGGGACGCGATCGTCTCGGTTACGCGCCGCTGCACTTCACCATCGATCGCGCGGGGCGGTTCATCTTTGCCAGCGAGTATAAGGCGCTGCTGGCCCTCGACACCGTCGACGCGCGCCCCAACCGCGACGCCATCCAGGTCCTCCAGAGCACGAAGTGGGTCAAGCCCGGGGCAACGTGCCTGGCGGATGTTTACCCCGTGGCTCCGGGTACCTGGCTCGAGGTCGACGCCGAACGGATGCACACCGCGCGTTACTGGAACATTCCGGTGCGGGTCGAGCATCACGATCCGGAACGGCACTCGGCGGCGCTGCGGGAGACCTTTCTGGAGACGCTCCGCTGGCAGACGGAGCCCTACCGCCGGATCGGGGTCTCCCTGAGCGGCGGCCTCGACTCCGCCGTCATGGCCGCGGGGGCGCGACACGTGGTGGGCGACAAGGAGCTGCACACCTTCACCGCGGGCTACGGCCCCGACGACCGCGAGCTGATGAACGCGGAGATGGTGGCCGGCGTGCTGGGCACGATCCACCACCCCCTCATCCTGAGACCGGGCGATCTGCCGGGGCTGTTGCCGTGGATGGTGTGGCACCTCGAGGAGCCGATCGGCCGCGAGGACGTCGCCTACCTGTACGTGGCCGCGCGGGAGGCCGCGCGGCACGTGGACGTGATCCTGGCCGGCTTCGGGTTCGACGGCCTGTTCGCCGGGCTCCCACGCCACCGCCTGGTCGATCTGGGACTCAAGATCCCGCTCGCCCGCGGCCCGCTGGAGGAGTTCTACGACTACACCTTCCGCAGCGTCGAGCCGCATTCCCTGGCCGGCCGGGCGCTACGGCAGGCGTATTTTCGCGGCAAGGCCTATCCGGCGCCGCACGTCGTCGGGGCGCGGCCGCTGCCGCCGTTCGTCGGCTTTCCGACCGACCCGGACCAGCCGCTGACCAACTTCCTGCGACGCGGGTTCATGCTGAACCCCTACCAGTTCGCCATCGAGCATCTGTACAGCGCGGTGGGAGTCCGGATGAACGCTCACCATACCAATCCGGCCTTCATCGCGACCGCCTTCTCGATCCCCGACAGCCTCAAGATCCACGGGCGAACCCAGAAGTACATCCTGCGGAAGGCGTGCGCCGGACTCCTGCCGGATCGGATGCTCGCCTTCGGCAAGAGCTTCAACCGGCTGAAGCACGACACCGAAATGAGCGACGTGCTCGACCGGATGGCTGACGAGCTGCTGCCTCGCGCGGCCGTGCTCGCGCGCGGTCTGTTCGAGCCGGGTTACGTCGAGACGCTGCGCCGAAGGGAGCCAGGCACGCCCTACACCCAGGAGCGTGCCTATCGACTCTGGTCGATGCTGCTGATGGAGATGTGGAGCCGGATGTACCTGGACCGGCGGGGCGCTCCGCCCGAGGCGGAGCTCCCGCCGGTACGCTACATGAGGACGGAAACCGTGGAGAGGGCGGACACCAGATAGCCTCGCTGGCGATACCATTGCGCCGTCCGCCGGAGCCCTTCCTGCAGGTCGACACGGGGCGTGTAGCCGAGCTCGATCCGCGCCCGGTCGATCCGGAAGGCCCGGTTGGTCTTGAACCATGACAGCCGTCGCCGGAATACCGGAGGCGAGAAGCCGAAGCGCTTCCACACCGACTCGATCGCGGAGACGACCAGCATGGCCGCCCCGTACCAGGGGAACCTGACGATGCGAACCTGGGCGCCCTCGGCGACCGCCACGGAGGTCACCAGCTCCGACAGCGTCACGGGCTCCTGATCTCCCGCCAGGTACGTCCGCCCCTTCGCCTGCGGGGCCACCGCCACCAGCTCGAACAGGTCGACGAGATTATCGATATACACCGGATGGTTGTACGTCCGGCCGTCGCCGATCATCAGGAACCACCCCTTGGCGACCATCCGATACAACTTGAGCCACCCGCGGGTGTCGCCCGGTCCATAGACCGAGGTCGGGCGGACGATGACGATGTCCATGCCCTGGTCGAGAAAATCGCGGGCGACCTTCTCGCCTTCGGCCTTGCTGTAGCAGTAGTAGTCGCGGGGCGCGATCGGGGAATCCTCGTCGCCCAGTGGCTCGGTGATGATGCCGTGAACGCCCTGCGTGCTGCAGTGCACGACACGGCGCACCCCGTGGCGCCGGGCGGCCTCGAGCACGTGCCGGGTGCCATCGACCTCGATGGCCCAATACGCGGCATCCGGCTCCAGGAGATCGCCGAACGGCGATGCGAGGTGGTAGACCACTTCCTGGCCAGCCGTCGCCCGATCCACGTCAGCGGGAGAGGTCACGGAGCCGGAGATCATGGTGGCACCGAGTGAGCGAAGCTCCGCGTCGAACAGTCCCGAGCTGCGATCGAGCGTGGTCACCGAATGCCCGCGCGTCAGCAGCCGACGGACGAGATGGGATCCCACGAACCCCGTGCCGCCGGTGACGAGTATCCGCATGCCACCTCCTCAAGAGGAAAGCCATCCTGGGAGGTCGCACAATATCAGCGCGCAGCGCTTCGCATGGAGTGACGGCGGACCCGTCCTGCTGTGACCGCGCTCACGAACGGAGCGGAGCGTCTCAGGCGCCGCCTCAGGTCAGGTAGCCCATCCGACGGTACCATTCCCCGGTACGGCGAAGCCCCTCGGGCAGCATGATCTTGGGCGCGTAGCCGAGCTCGCGCTTGGCGCGCGTGATGTCGAATGCGCGGTTCTGGCGGTACCAGTCCACTCGGCGCGGGAAGATCGGCGGCGTAATGCCGAACGGCTTGCAGAGCTTTTCCACGATGTGCCCGACGACGATGACCGGCATGACCGGATAGTGCAGGATCCTGACCTTCACATCCAGCGCCCGACCCACCTCCTCCACGATCGTCTGGATCGGGTAGTAATGCTCGTCGGCGATGAGGTATTCCCGACCGTTGCCCGCGCCCTTGGGCAGGCACAGCATGAAGGAGTCGATCAGGTTGTCGATGTACAGCGGATGGTACAGGGTCTGCCCGCTCCCGAACATCGGAAACGTGCCCTTGGCTACACGCTTGAAGATCATGAAGAACCGCTCGGGGTCTCCGGGGCCGTAAATGGCCGCCGGGCGAACGATGACCATCTCCATCGACGGCCGGCGCCAGCGCCTGGCAGAGCGGCTCGGCCTCGTACTTCGTGCGCTGGTAGTAGTCGGCCGGTTGGATCGGGGCGTCCTCGTCCGCGGGCGGATGATCCACGTTGCCGTGTACCCCGCAGGTGCTGCAGTACACGAACTTCCAAACGCCCTCTTTGATCGCGGCCTCGAGCACGTTGCGGGTGCCCTGCACGTTGACCTCGTCGTAGAACGAGTTGGGCACGTTGAGCTCCCGGAATGCCGCGGCGAGATGGAACACGTACTCGACCCCCCGCATGCTGCGTTCGACCGCGGCCCGATCGGTGACCGACCCGATCACCACTTCGGCGCCGAGGGCCCGGAGCGCGTCGCACTGGAGACCCTCCTTGTAGTCCATGGCCACGACCTGATGCCCCTCCTGCCGAAGTCGCTGCACCAGCGCCGTTCCCGTGAAGCCGGTCCCGCCCGTCACCAGAATCCGCATCCGAGCCTCCGTGGAAGTCCATGTCGCGCGCGACCCTACGGGGCCGGCGGCACAGGATTCTAAGCCACTCCGACACCCGGTGCCACAAACGGCACGCCGGCGGCCGGTAGACGGGCAGGAGGCCGCGCACTACCTTCCCACACACCCTTTCAACCTTCGCCCGCTCAGATAGCCGATGGCATCACATCCTCGGACTGGCCCGTCGCGCGATGTCGTTCGTGAGAACGCGGACGTGGAGTCCTCTTCCGACCAGTACGCCAATCGATTCCGCGGCACCGTGGGCAAGTGGTTTCTCGCCGTGCAGACGCGCATCACGCTCGACGCGCTGGCCGGCCTGCCCGCGGGCGCGAGTGTCCTGGACGTGGGCGGCGGTCATGCCCAGGTAGCGCCGCCGCTGATCGAGGCGGGATACCGGGTCACCGTGGTTGGGAGCGATGAATCGTGCGGCGCGCGGCTCCGACCGTGGACGTCGACCGATCGCTGCGCCTTCGACGTGGCCGACCTGCTCCGTCTGCCGTACCCGGACGAGTCATTCGACGCGGTCATCTGCTACCGCCTGATCGCGCACAGCGTCAACTGGACTCGGCTCGTCGGGGAGCTGTGTCGGGTGGCGGCCCACCGAGTCGTCATCGACTACCCGGCCCGACGCAGCGTGAACATCGTCTCGCGCCGCCTGTTCGACATGAAGCGGTCCATCGAGGGCGTGACCACCCGGCGCTTCTCGCTCTACGGACGGGGGGAGGTCGCGAGGGCCTTCGACGCGGTCGGGTTCCACATCGCCGACGAGCGGCCGCAGTTCCTCATGCCGATGGTGGTGTACCGGCTGGCCGGCTCCGCGCTGTTCGCGCGGGCGGCGGAATGGCCGGGACACCGGCTGGGCCTGACCCGGAGGCTGGGCTCGCCGGTCATCGTCCGCGCCGATCGTCGTCGCCGCTGACGGGCGGCTCGTGCCGCCCCTGCAACGCCGCCTCGGCCTGGCGCTGGCCCTGGCGGGGCTGGCGTTCGTCCTCGTGGCGACGCTCACGCCGGTGGACGACCCGAGGCGCGCGGCCGCCACCACGCCGCTGCTCTGTCTGATCTGCGGCGAACAGGGCGGCGCCGACGTCGTCGTCAACCTCTTCCTCTTTCTCCCTTTCGCGGTCGGTCTGCGCCTCTACGGCGAGACGTGGACGCGCACCGTCCTCGCCGTCTTCTTGATCTCCTTCAGCGTCGAACTCCTGCAATACTGGCTGGTTCCCGGCCGTGATACGAGCCTCAGCGACCTGCTCACCAATACCGCGAGTGGCGCGATCGGCGCGACGATCGGGACGGTTCTGCCGCGCTGGGCATTTCCCGACCCGACCCGAGCAATGTCCCTGGCCGTGGCGTGGGCCGGGATCGTGCTCCTGGTTCTCGGCATCTGGGCGTGGCTGCTGGAGCCGGACGTTCCGGACGGCCGGCTGCTCAGCCGATGGGCCCACGAGGCGCCGGGGAGAGATGTCTTCAAGGGCCGGGTTCGGTCGGTGCATCTGGATGGCCTGCCCATGCCTCCGAACGGGGATCCTCCCGATTCGGCGGCGCTCAGGCGGCGGCTCGAGCGCGGCAGCTTTTCCTTGGACGCTGAGGTCGTCTCGGGCCGGCCGGTGTCCACCCGGTTGTGGATCTACATGTTTCGGGTGCCATCAGGCGGCGTGCTGACGCTCAATCAGTCGCGGCGCGAGGCGGGCGCGGCGATTCCCGTTCGAGGGCTGCGATACCGACTGCATCATCCGGTCGTCACCTTGCCGGAGGGCATGCCCGACTCGGCGGGCCTGCCCGTCCGGCTGCACGTGTCCGAATCGGCACGCGAGGTGAGGCTCGCGAGCCGGTACGAGCACGTCGCACGGTCCATCGCCCTGGGGTTGTCACCCGCGTTCGGTTGGATGCTGTTCGCGCCGTTCGAGGTGGCCGCCGATTTCCGCCTGCGCTGGGTGACGGGAGCGATCCTCGCCCTGATGCTGCTCCCGCTCGGGTACTGGAGCGCGTGGGTCCAGCCACGCTGGCGCGCGCTCACGCTCGTGGCGGCAGCGCTGGTCCTCGCTCTCGGTGTCCTCCCGGCGGCCACCGGATATCCCGTCGTTCACTGGTCGGAGTGGCTGGGAGGAGCCAGTGGCGTGCTCCTCGGTTGGGCGCTCCAACAGCTCGCCGCTTGGTGCCAGGAGCGACGCCTCTCGCCTCCGACCGGGGTGCCCACCGTCTGATCGCCATCCCGGTCAGACCGCTCGCACGCCCTTCCCTTACTCGTACTCGGCCCACGATACGCAACCGTTACCGGCTCGAGACTTCACGGGCCAATGTTCCCTAATCATCGCGGCGACAAGAGGAAGCCCGCGCCAGTTTGGCACTTGTGTCCTAGTCGAGGACACTTCCGTGAGCCGCGACACCGTAGCGACCAGGCAGGCCCCCTACCTTCGTGCTCTTGTGCAAGATTGCTCGATCAGTGTCATGATGGACGATTGTGTCAAGCGTGGACGATTGTGCCACGCGACGTTGCGGACTACGCAGGAGCAGATACCCCGTGTACGCAAGAGGAGCCCGGTCCCGCCGAGGGGCAGCCAGCCAGTTTTCGCTTCCCCGGGTACTCATCACCGGCGCCGGCGGGTTTACCGGCCTCGCGCTGGCCCGGTCGCTGGTCGGCCGCGGATACAGCGTCAGGGGCCTGGTGCGGTCCACCGGCGCCGCCGAGCTGAGCGCCGCGGGCGTTGAAGTCCTGGAAGGCGACATCCGTGAGGAAGATGTGGTCCACGAGGCGGTGGCCGGGATGGACCTGGTCTACCATCTCGCGGCGGTGTTTCGCCGAGCCGGCGTGCCGGACAGCGAGTACCGCTCGGTCCACGTCGACGCGACTCGTCTTCTGCTCGAGGCAAGCGCCGCGGCCGGCGTGGGCCGCGTAGTCCATTGCAGTACCGTGGGGGTGCATGGCGACGTGGCGCGCGACCATCCGGCCACCGAGGACGCCCCGCTGCACCCGGGAGACATCTACCAGGAGACCAAGCTCGAAGGCGAGATGATGGCCCGCGCAACCGCGCGGCGAGTAGGGATACCCCTCACGGTGGTCCGGCCAGGCCCGATCTACGGACCGGGCGACCGTCGGCTCTACAAGCTGATCGGCGGCATCGCGCGCCGACGGTTTCGGCTCCTGGGGGACGGCACTCCCCACTTCCAGATGGTGTACGTGGACGACCTGAACGAGGGGTTGAGGCTGGCAGGGGAATCGCCCCAGGCCGAAGGCCGAACCTACATCATCGCCGGCGACGAAGCCCCGACGCTGCAGGAACTCGTGGTGCAGATCGCGGAGGCGGCCGCCGTCCCGCCGCCGAAGCTCAAGCTGCCCGTCTGGCCGTTCTGGCTCCTGGGGGCGGCATGCGAAGCCGTCTGCGTCCCGCTCGGCATCGAGCCCCCGATTTTTCGCCGTCGGGTGAGTTTCTTCACCAACAATCGATGGTTCGATACTTCCCGCGCACGCCAGGAGCTCGGCTATACGCCGAAGGTATCACTCGGCCAGGGCCTGACGCGAACGCTCGACTCGTACCATCGGCTGGGATGGATCTGATCGACCTCGCCGCTTGGCGCGGGCAGCCGAGCCGAGCGTTTGGGCGCGCTCGAGCTCCTGCAGGAGGATCCGGGCGCTTCTCGCCCACGAGAACTGCGCCGCGCGCCCCAGGCCGCGCTCGCGCAAGTCGTCGCGCAAGGCCGGCTCCCGTACCAGTCTAAGCATGGCGTCGGCCAGCGCCTCGACATCGTCCGGATCGACGATGAGCGCGGCGCCGCCGACGACTTCGGGGCAGGCGGGCGCGTCGGAGGTGATCACCGGGCAGCCGCAAGCCATGGCCTCGACCAGCGGGATGCCGAAGCTCTCGTAATAGGACGGAAACAGCAGCGCTCCCGCCATACTGTAGACGGCGGGCATGTCCTCATGCGCGATGAGTCCGGGAATGACGACCGCGTCGTCCCGGAGCCCGAACCGCTCTCGCAGGACGGCTGGCGTCAAGCGGTCGCGAACCCCCGCGCCAAGGATCACCATAGGGGGGCATGCCGGATCGTCGGCCCGCGCCCGCGCGAACGCGGTCAGCGTTCCCTCAACGTTCTTCCGGGGGCACAGGGCGGCGCCCGCGTACTCGATGCGCGCGTACCCCTTCACGACCATCAGGAAGAACGGTTGGTCAGGGAGGTGGTACCGGAGTCGCACGCGCGAGAGCACGTCCGGGTCGGTGATCCTGGCAAATCGCTCGTCGGCGGCGGCGTAGACCGTGGTCATCTTGTCCGCAGGCACCCCGGCGAGCGCCTCGAGCTCCGAGGCGAGGCTGTCCGAGTTGGTCAGCACTCGAACGGCACGCCGGCAGAAGAGAGGGATGCTCCACTTGTTGTAGACGCGATTGGCTCGGTCGCGCCCACGTCTGGTAGTACTCCGGAAACGTCCAGTACTCCGTGCCGCGCTGCTGGACCACGGTCGGACAGGGCGCGACGACCGGGATGCTGAACTTGTGGTGGAACAGCACGTCGACTCGCGCGCGTCGTGCTGCGAGGGGCACCGCCACCTGGTCCCAGAGCAGCTTGCCGGGAGCACGTACCACCACTTCGCGCACATTGGGACGCCCGGCATGGCGGCCGAGTTGTGAGTCGCGGTCGTAGAAGAGCACGTATTGGTTGACCCGGTCGAGCTCGAGCAGCGCGTCGACGAGCTTGCGGATGTAGACCCCGGCGCCGTCGTACTCGTCGATGCCGCGCAGCATCAGGCCGATCCGGAGCGGCGCCTGACTGCCTGGCTGGCTGTCCTGCCGAGCCCCGGCAGGCTGAACTGGTGTGGCCGCTTCAGTGGTGGGCATCGAGAATGGTCTATCCCCGTGGTTCCGAGGGCATCGTCGTGGAAGTGTGGTGCTTCGCGATCGCTGCTGGACAACCCGCGCAGTGTACGCAATTCCGGTTCGGGCGAGGGTGACCGCGGTCACGGGCGATGCCCAGGGTCCGGGAGGCCGCCGCCGCGGACGGCCGCCGGGCCGTGTGACAGGCGTCACCCCCGGCCTCTCGCTCTTTTGGCACTCTAGACGGGTGCTGAAACCCCGTCAATCCGCGCCGATCATCGGTCGGTGCATCCACCACTGGCCCGCATGACCATGCCCGACGGCGCGCCATCGACGAGCCGCGTTCGCTGGACGCTGCCCGGCGGCGCCTTCGCGCGGCACGTGGTGACCCTCGCGTCAGGCACGGCCATGGGGCAGCTGCTGCTCGTGCTCGCCCTGCCGGTGCTCACCCGCCTGTACTCTCCGGCGGACTATGGCGCGTTGGCGGTGTACTCCGCGACGCTGACGGTTCTCCTCGTGCTGGTGTCCCTTCGGTTCGAGGTGGCGATCCCCCTTCCCGAGGACGACCAGGTCGCCGGCTCACTCCTGGCGTTGAGCCTGCTGTCCCTGGCCGCGGTCACGCTGGTCGTCAGTGTGCTCGTGTGGCTGACCGGGGACGCACTGGTCG
The DNA here is from genome assembly GCA_963697755.1 of uncultured Gemmatimonadales bacterium. GTDB lineage: Bacteria > Gemmatimonadota > Gemmatimonadetes > Gemmatimonadales > GWC2-71-9 > CAVVWJ01. The sequence goes on from CAVOPE010000002.1 coordinate 64,401, forward strand.
CCCGTGCGAAGGTGCCGGCGCTCCGGCCCTATCTGTGGCTGATACCGATTGGGTTGGCCGGCGGTGGAGCGTTCCAGGCCCTGTCCTACTGGGCGATCCGGCGTCGGGCGTTCGGCCGCATTGCGCGTGCGAAGGTGTCCCAGGGCGTCGGTCAGGTCGCGACCCAGATCGGCCTCGGGTTGGCGGGCGCCGGTGCTCCGGGGCTGCTCGTGGGCGACGTGATCGGGCGGGTCGCCGGCGGAGGGGGCGTCACCCTGGGGGCGGCACCACCACCTCACGCAGTTGGGTTGGTGAGCGTACCGGCGGATTGCGCCTTGCGAGCGTAGAGGAGCACGTACTCGTTGGCGTGGTCGAGCGCGAGGAACGCGTCCACTAGCTGCCGGATGTACACGCCTGCACCGTCGTACTCGTCGGATCCCGCGCAGCATGAGCCCGATCGTGAGCGGCTCCGGCATCCGCTGTGATCGGGCCTGCCGCCAGCGAACACGTCGGGCATCCCTGGCAGTCCGACTCGTCCCTGTCGCCATGATCCGGCCTTTCCGCCAGCGAGGTGGCCACCACAGTAGCTTCCGCCAATGAGCAGGGTTCAACTCTGGCAGTGTATCCGAGAGCCGACCGGGAGAGAGTGACCGAGATCACCCGTCGAGCGCCCCTGCAGCGTCGGTGCCCCGGGACGATCCATGTGCATTGCGCCGTGTGACTGCGGTCACACTTCCATGACACCACTTGTGGCACTCTAGGGTGATGCCTGACCTCCAGTCAACCGGATCCGACCATCAATGACCCTGTGCTCTGGCGCCATGGATGGCGCGGCGGCATCCGACGCGCCCGACCGCCTCCCGTGGACGAGGCTGCCCGGAGGGACCTTAGCCGAAGCACACCGATCCCGCCGCGTGCACACCCCGGCCTTTGTGGAATTCGGCTACATGCCGCCAGCTTACGTTATGGCCCGAGCGTTGATCTTCCCCTGTCGGTACGAGAGCTTCGGCATCCCCGTCGTCGAGCCGACGGTGTGCGGATGCCCGGTGGTCACCGCGACCACCTCCGCATGCCCGGAAGTTGCCGGCGAGCCCGCACTGCTGGTCGATCCAGATGACGCCGAGGAACTGAGCTTGGCGATGGAGCAGGTCTGCTGCGACGATGCGCTAGTCGAGGACCTGCATCGCCGTGGCGTGGGCCGCGCGGCCAGCTTCTCCTGGACCCACAGTGCACTCACGCTACTCTCGGAGCTTCAGACCGCCGCACGCGCTGGCGCGGCCACCCCGTGACCTCCGAGGGCGCGTCGATATCGCAGCCGCTGCCCGCCGAGCTGGATGAGCCGCTCGACGGGGCGCCGCATCTGTCGATCGGGAGCGCGGGCCGCGGCGAGCCCGAGGGCGGGCCCGAGGACCTGAAGCGCAAGACGGCGCTGTCCATTCTGTGGACGATCGTCCGCACTGGCTCCGATTACTTCCTTTCCTTCCTCGATCTTCGCCCTCCTAGCCCGGAAGCTGGGCCCGGCCGCGTTCGGGGTATACGCCCTGGCGGTGGCCTTCGCGGAGTTTGGCAAGATTCTTCCGTCCACCGGGCAGGTAGCGCCATCACTCGCGCCAGACACGTCCGACGGCGATGGCGGACACGGTGTGCTGGTCACCTCGCCTGGCGCGCGATCGCCGCGCTGATCGCGCTGATCGCCCGGCCGCCGCGGTCCTTGGCCACCCGCGGTGGCTCCACTGCTCACCGCGTTGGGGTTGATTCTGCCGGTGTCCGCGGCGGGGGCGACCCCATGCGCTTACGCTGCGGTCATTCGGACACAGGCGATGGGATCGCGGTCGGTGGTGAGCGGGGCGCTAGGCGGGGCGGCTGCGCTCGCGGCGGCGTGGGCCGGCTGGGGCCGGTGGAGCCTGGTCGTGCAGCGCGGCGTCATCCGAGATCGCCGGGACGGTGATGGCCTGGCACGCGCACCGCTGGCTGCCGGGGCGACGCTTTTCGACCGGGGCGCTCTGGGGTATGGCCGGTGGAGCGGGAGCATGACGATCACCCAGGTCCTCTACGTGGGCGCTGGTGCGGGTGCAGGACCTGATCATCGGCCGCACCATCGGCGTCCCCGCGGTCGGCGGGCTACCGGACCGCGTGGCCGACGGTCGAGCTGATCGCGCAAGGGGCGATCATGCCCTTCGGCCAGGTGTCGCTTCCCGCGCTCGCGCGCTTGCAGGACGACCTGCTCGCTTCGGGAAGGCATCCTTCGCATCGTCGGCGTGAGCGCGGCTCTCGCGTTTTCGGCGATCATCGGGTTCGCGGTCCTGGCCCCGAAGCGGTCACGCTCATCTCGGCGCCTGCTCGGCGGAGACCGGCCGACCGCCAGGTGCGGCCATGGCCGTGCCTTCACCTCACTACTCGCCGGACGGCCCTGGCGCTCGACACGCCGGGAACGCCTCGCGAGACTCGCCGCGCTCCGGTCGCGCTCACCTGCTCTTACCCTCGTGGCCCTCCGCTCGACCACGGCGTCGCGCCGCTCGTGCTCCGGGACCACCGCCCGTTCGTGGCGCGTAGCGGCGTGGGAAATCGGGTGTGTGAACCCAGCGGCTGCCGTTCGATGGGCCGGCGAGCGTCGTCGCCCGAGATCGAGGCGCTGCTGGCGCGCCGGGCCACGACGTGCTGATCGTCCCCCGCCAGGCGACCGGGCCATCCTGCACAACGATGCCCGCGCGCTCCTGCCCGGACCCGCGTGCTGCCCGGCGCGGCGCGGTCGCCAGCTCGGTCGCCGCGGCGCTCGCCCGTACCCCCCACGACACGGCCGCGGCGTTCTGGGGGGCGCCGGACCCGGCCCCGTCGTCGCGCGCTCGCCAATGCGCAGGCTGCCGCCGAGGGCATGTGGGTGGGCCGGATCGCACGGGCGTGGGCGCCGACCACATTCATGCTCACTGGGCGCATCTGACCGCCACGCTGGCAATGAGCGCGAGCATGGCGACCGGCATTCCCTGGAGCTTCACCGCGCACCGCTACGACGTCATCCTCAACAACCTGCTCACCGAGAAGCTGCGCTCGGCGCGGTTCGGCCGATTCATCGCTCGCGAGATGCTGGCGATCGCCAGCCGCTACGTCCCTCAGGATGCGCTCGCCCGCGCGGTGGTGCTTCACATGGGAGTGCGCGGTGATGCCGTCGCCCGAGCGGGGTAGCTCGGGGTGCCGGCTGCTGTCGTCCGGGCGGGTCGTCATCACCGACCGGCTCCATGCTCAGATCCTCAGCCTTCTGCTCGGCTTCCCCCACGCCGTGCTGGACAACACCTACGGCAAGCTCCGCCGGTTCCTCGACGCCTGGACCGGCGATGTGGCCAGCGTGTACCGCGCCTCATCGACCGACGATGCTGAGCGCTGGGCGGCATCGGTGCTGAGCGGTGCAAGGTAGGCTGGGCCCGATGCTGGGAAGCTCCGCGAGCAGTGGTGCGCCCTCGGCGCTCTCAGCTGGTGCGGCAGGTCCGGAAGCGCCGGCTGACCTACCTCGGCTACGACGCGCTTCCGACCTGGAGCGCACCGTGCGCCGGTTGGAGGCGGAGGCCGTGCCGGGCATCTTCCTGGAAGCCGGCTGCGCGCTCGGCGGCTCTACGGTCGTTCTGGGGCGGACCAAGCATCCAGAACGCCCGTTGCGTGCGTACGACGTGTTTGGAATGATTCCTCCGCCCTCCGACGCCGACGGCGCGGACATCCACGCTCGCTACGAGATCATCGTTAGGGGTGAGTCCGAGGGGATCGGCGGAGACCGGTACTACGGCTACGCGGACAACCTCCGAGACAGGGTGGCGGACACGCTCCGCTCCTTCGGCCTGGACTTGGAGGCACACCGCATCGAGCTGGTCCAGGGCCTGTTCCAGGACACCCTTCGCGTCGACCGCCCGTCGCGCTGGCGCACATCGACGCGGACTGGTACGAGTCGGTCCGGACCTGCGTGGAGCGCATCGAGCCGCATCTGTCCCACGGCGGCGTGCTGGTCATCGACGACTACGACCCTGGCCGGGGTGTCGCAGGCCGTGGACGAGTACTTCGCGGACAAGCGCGAGCGGTATCCGTTCGATCCGCCGCTCGCGGCTGCACATTGTGCGCGGCCGGCTCGCGCCAGCGGATCGAGGGGTTGGATCCTCCCTGGTGATCTCCACGAGGAATCGGGCTGCGCAACTCGAGCAGGCATTGGAGTCCGACGCCCGCCTCCAGACCGGGCGCATGGAGCTGGTGATCGTGGACAACGGCTCCTCCGACGCGACACCGCAGCTCCTGGGGGCATTCGGCAGGCGCTTCAGCGGCAACGTTCGAGTCTTGCAGCATGCCCGTCCAGGCCTCGGCGGAGCCCGAAACGTCGGGTGGCGCGCGGCAAGGGCGGACATCGTCGCCTTCACGGATGATGACTGTTATCCGCAGCAGGACTATCTCGCGCGCATTGACGGCTGTTTCTCGGATCCGCGCTACGGATTTGTCGGCGGCCGGGTGCTGTTGCACGATCCATCGGACCTTCCGGTCACGATTCAGCTATGCAACCACCGCGTGGAGTTCCCGCCGAAGTCCTACATTGCCCCAGGAGAGCTGCATGGTGCGAACTTCGCGTTTCGGCGGCAGGCCCTGGAGGCCATAGGCGGTTTCGATGAGCGCTTGGGCGCCGGGACCAAGTACGACAGTGCCGAAGACACGGACGCCATCGCCCGGGTCTCCGCGATGGGGTGGTGGGGATTGTACGATCCCGCGCCCGCCGTCTCCCATCACCATCGGCGGCGCGACGCGAAAGAGCGTCAGCGGATGCGGAAGGCGCACGGGATCGGGACCGGGGCGTACTTCATCAAATGCCTCGCCAATCCGGAGATGCGCCGAAGGTATCTGTTTCGATGGCCCCACGCCATGGTGCGAGCGGGCGTCAGAAGGAGCTTGTGGCAGGTGGTGGGAGCGTGGCGCTTCCTGGCGTCGGAGCGATCCTCCAAGTGAGTTCCTGTCTGCCAGCCAGGTACAGCGCCAGCGTTTGGCGAGCGATCAGCGGCCACTCGAGCGCCTCCAGATGCGGAGACCTGTCCCGTGGGCGCTGGAGCGCCCAGTCGAGGGCGTCGGCGAGGATGCGGGGCGTCAGATCCCCTTCGTACGTGCACACCCAGTCGCGGCCGGCGACGGTCTGGAGCTCGCCCATCGCTCCACGGGCCGGAACCAGGACAGGCCGGTCGAACGACAGGGCCAGCAGCGCGCTCCCGGAGTTGGTGATCTCTTTGAACGGGAGCACCACGAGATCGGCCGCCCGGAGGTAACGCTGCACGTCGTTCTCCGGTACATGCTCCAGCCGGAGGCACACGCGCGGGTCCCCGGCGGCCGCGGCACGGACCTCATCCGCGATGGCAGGCGTGAGCGGCGCCCCGCCGACGAGAAGCACCACATCGCCGCTGCTGGAGGAAAGGGCGCGGACTGTACGAATCAGGTGGGGAACGTTCTTGTAGCGGCGCACCAGGCCGAGAAAAACCACGACGCGGCTGCCGGGAGGGATGGCAAGCGAGGAGCGCGCTTCGGCTTGAGAGACGGTATCAGGGTAGGTGTCACGAAAGTGCCCGAGAGGCACGACGGCGTGCGGAAGGGCGGCAAGCGCCGGGTAGCGCGCGTGGACCTCCTGCCGCCCCGCCTCGCTGGGATGGATCACCGCATCCACCCGCCGCACAAACGCCGTCCAGAACCAGTGTTCCAGGCGAGAGTGCCGAGACTCGTGAGGCTCGGCGTTATGCGCGGTCCACACGACCCGGGCCCCATGGAGGTGCGCGGCATGCAGGGTCGCCAGTGCCGCGGCCGCCCCGACCGCCGACCCCACCCAGGACGAGGCCGTGAGCGCCTTGTCGGGCCAGTGCACGTGAAAGACGTCATATCCGCCACGGAGGGCACGCACGACGGTGAATTCCTCCACCCGCACCCCCAGGGACGCCAAGTGCGAATACAGGAGCCATGTGTAGGGGTTCTTCGCGCGCGCGCCGAGGCCCGGCCACGCCAGGACCCGAAGACGGTCGTGCGTGTTTCGCTGAGGTCGGGGCACGCCGGAGTGTAACTGCCGCGAGATCGGCTCACCAGAGTGGTGGACGGCCGCTCGGGAGTGGTACTTACCTTCTCCGGCCACGCGGACCCATCCCGGGAATCCCGTGGATCCAGCCGGTAGCCCCGGCCGAGGCGGCGCCGGTGGCCGGGAAGACACCGACATCGAGACGTCGTCGGAGGACGAGGCCCGACGATTCTCCGGCAGCGTGGGCGCCAGATATGGCGTTGCCGCTGAGCGGAGTCGGTGCACCAGGTGCCTCCGGTCCCTCAGCGCGAGGCGATCGCCTACATGCTTGGCGCCGACCTGCTCCTCGTCGAGGAGTTCGAGTCGGTCATGCCGTCGAAGACCCTGCAGTACCTCCGGGCCGCGCGGCCGCTTCTCGCCCTGCTCGAGCACGGTGGCGTGATCCGCGACGTGCTCCGGGGCATGCCGGACGTCCATCTCGTGCCGCGCGACCACGGCACGAGCAGGCGGGCTCGTGGATCGCCTCGGTGGCCTCCCGGGGCCGCTCGCCCCGAGCGAGCCGATCGCGGCGGTGACCGCGTACTCTCGACGCGACATCGCCCGGCGCTTCGCCGCCGTTCTCGATGCCACGCAGGGTCACGCCGCGCGCTTCCGTCGACCAATGCGAGCGCAGTGCGCGGCCGGCGGTCGGCATAGGCTCTCACCCTGACCTGCTGTCCTGCTCGGCCGCGGCTTATCTTCATGGGCGATGCGTCTCGGCTTCCGCCAGCGAATCCTGCTCATCCTGATCTGCCTCGGCGCGGTGCCCACCGCCGTGGCGATCGTCGGCTGGGCACTCACCGTCCGCTCCACCACCCCTGCCGCCGGCGCGCTCCGCGCCATGGAGGATGTCGGCGCGTCCGGCCGCACGCTGCTGCAGACCCTCGACTCGACCCGACTCACCCGGCAGGAGCGCACAGCGCTCGCCGACCACGCCGCCAAGCTCAACGGCGCGCTGGTCCGGTTTCAGCGGGTGGAGACGTTCGGCCGGTACTACTACGCGGGTCTGGGTCTCGTGGTCCTGCTGGTGGGCGCGGCGTTCCTCTACACGTCGGTGCGTCTGGGCGGACACCTTTCGCGCCAGCTGAGCCGGCCGATCGAAGAGCTGATCGGTTGGGCCGGACACATTCAACGCAACGAGACGCTGCCGCCCGACCGGCCGCGGCGGGGCGCCCCCGAGTTCGAGGCCCTGCGGCGGGCGTTGCGCGAGATGGCCGCGGCGATCGAGCAAGGCCGCGCCCGTGAGATCGAGGCGGAGCGGCTCCGCGCCTTTCGCGAGACCGCCCGCCGGGTCGCGCACGAAATGCGGAACCCGCTGACACCGATCCGACTGGCCGTGGCACAACTGGCCCGCGCGTCGGCGGCCCCACAGCAGGAGGCGATCGACGTGCTGGTGGCCGAGTCGGATCGGCTCGAGCAGCTGGCGCGCGAGTTCACCGAGTTCGGCCGACTGCCGGAGGGCCCCGCCGCGCAGGTCGACCTGTCCGAGCTGCTCACCGATCTGGCGCGCTCCAGCGTGCCGCCTACGATGCAGGTCCGCCTCGCGATCGACCCCGATCTTCCGCCGCTGCTCGGCCATTACGACCCGCTGCGCCGCGCGTTCGGCAACGTGCTGCGCAACGCCGTCGAGGCGTCCAACGGCCAAGGGGCAATCGAGCTGGCCGCGCGGCCCGAGGACGGCGGGGTGCGCATCGAGGTCCGCGACCATGGCCCGGGCGTGCCGCCCGAGCTCGCCGCCCGGATCTTCGACCCCTACGTCACGGGGAAGAGCGGCGGCACCGGCCTCGGCCTGGCGCTCGCCCGACAGACGGTGGAGATGCACCATGGCACCATCGGCGTCGAGCAGACGCCCGGAGGCGGTGCCACCTTCGTCGTCCGGATGCGTGGCCGGTGACGCCGGGCGCACAGATCCTGCTGGTCGACGACGAGGCCAACATCCGCCGGATGCTGGCCGCGCTCCTTCGCGAGGAAGGGTTCTCCGTCGCGGAGGCCGCCAACGGCAACGCCGCCCTGCTGCAGGTCGACGACGTGGACCCGGACGTCGTCCTGCTCGACCTCATGATGCCCCCCGGTCCCGACGGCCTCGAGACGCTGACGAGCCTTCGGGAGCGAGGCCGCCAGATGCCCGTGATCATGATGAGCGGCAAGGCGCAGCTCACCGACGCGGTGCGGGCCGTCAAGCTGGGCGCCTTCCAGTTCCTGGAGAAGCCACTGAGCCCCGAATCGGTGCTGGCCACCGTCCGCGCCGCGCTCGAGCTCAACCGCACCCGGGCGGAGAACCGCGCGCTGCACGCCGAGCTGGGACGCCGCTCGGCACTGGTGGGTGAGAGCGCGGCTATGCAGCAGGTCCGCGCGCTCATCGCGCGGGTGGCCCCGACCGAGGCGCGCGTCCTGCTCACCGGCGAGAGCGGGACCGGCAAGGAGCTCGCCGCCGCGGCGGTCCATGGCGCGAGCCGGCGCATGGGCCGCGCCTTCGTCACGGTGAACTGCGCGGCTATCCCGCGCGACCTCGTCGAATCCGAGATGTTCGGGCACGAGCGCGGCGCATTCACGGGTGCCACCGAGCGCCGCCTGGGACGGTTCGAGCTGGCCCACACGGGCACGCTCTTTCTCGACGAGGTCGGCGACCTGAGCGGCGACGCCCAGGCCAAGCTCCTGCGCACGCTCGAGACCGGCGAGCTTTCGCGCCTGGGCGCGGAAACCTCCCAGCGCGTCGACGTCCGCATCGTGGCGGCGACCAACCGGCAGCTCGAGGACTCGGTGGCCGAGGGCGAGTTCCGGGAGGACCTGTTCTTCCGGCTCAACGTCTTCCCGATCCGGCTCCCACCGCTCCGGGAGCGGCTGGAGGACCTGCCGGCGCTCGTCGCCCATCTGGCCGAGCGGATCCGCCCGCGCCAAGCGCCGCCGTTCACCCCGTCCGCGCTCGAGGCGCTCGCGAACTACGCCTGGCCGGGCAACGTGCGCGAGTTGGCCAACCTGGTCGAGCGGCTGATCATCCTCAGCGGTCCGACGGTGGACGGCGGCGCCGTCCGACAGGTGCTCCGGGGCGGCGCGGTCCCACCGCTCGCGGCCAGCGCCCTCGGCCGCCCGCTCAACGAGGCGCTCGACGACTTCGAGCGCGGACTGATCGGCGCCGCGCTCAGCCAGGCGCAAGGCAACGTCGCCGAGGCGGCGCGGGTGCTGCAGACCGACCGCGCCAACCTGTACCGCCGGATGCGGCGCCTCGGACTCGACCGGGAGTAGTCGGCCCGCGCTTCCCCACTCACCAGAGCCCCGCATGCGACTGCTGGTCGGCGGCCTCCTCGTGCTCCTCGCCCTGCCTCCGTGCCTCCGCGCGCAGGACAGCGTCATCGTGATCGATCCCGACCTGCCGCCCGGCGACTCGGCCGTCGTGCGTGCCGGCCCCTCCCCCGACATCGTGGCGGAGGTGCTGCGCTTCTACAACGACTCCACGACCACCCGGATGCAGGGCGACGTGACCTTCCCCGTCGGCAGCGCGTTCACCGGCCGGCTGGCGCTGTTCCGCGGCTCGCTGCATCTGGCCGGCCGGGTCCGGGGCGACGTGGTGATCGTCAACGCGACGCTGTACCTGCTTCCGGGCGCGGACGTGGAAGGCGACGTCCTGGTCGTGGGTGGCCGATTGATCCGAAGTCCCGGGGCCCGGCACGAGGGCCGGGAGCGCGTGCTGTGGGACGCGGTGCCAGTCATGCGCTCGCCGGAGGGGACGCTGGTGGTACGCGAGCGGCGCCGCACGCTCGGCGAGCTGGCCTCGGCCAGGACCACGTTCCAGACGGGACGCGTCCGGACGACGCTGCTGCTCGCGACCGGCGGCACGTACGAGCGGATCGAAGGGTTGCCGATCGTGTTCGGCCCGACATTCGAGCTCCGGCCTTCGCAGTCCACCGTCGCGCGGCTCGACCTGCGGGGCATCCTCCGCACTGCCGGCGATGGCGCCCGGCTGAGCAGCGAGTTCGGCTACGGCATCCGGGCCGAGCTGCGATTTCCCGCCGGCGGCGTCGCGGGGCGGCTCTACAGCGAGATCGCGCCGTTCGAGGACCACCCATTGTCGCCGTCGGAGAACGGCTGGTCGGCCTTCCTGCTGCAGCGCGACTACCGCGACTACTTCGAGCGGCGCGGCGGGGGCGGCGCCGCGTGGGTCAATCCGACCCGCACCCTGCGCTTCGAGGTGTCACTGCGCCGCGACCGGGAACGGTCGCTCCTCGCCACCGATCCGTGGTCGCTGTTCCGGAACAGCGATCACTGGCGCCGCAATCCACTGAGCGACGACGGCCACTATTTCACCACCGGCCTGCAGCTCGACCTCGACACCCGGAACGAGCGTGAGGCCCCGAGCACGGGCTGGCTGCTCCGGGCCCGGTACGAGCACTCGACCAGTGACGACGTCGCCCCCGTCATGCTGCCGGAGGCGGTGCGTCCGCCGATACCCACGGGGGGCGGGTACCAGTTCGACCGGCTGCTGCTGGATCTGCGGCGCTACTCGAGACTGACGCCTTCGCTGCGCGTGAACACCAGGCTCCGCGCCGACGGCTGGATCGGCGGCGACCGGCTGCCCGTCCAGCGGCGCGTCTCGCTCGGCGGGCCCGACCTGCTGCCCGGATACGCGTTCCGCAGCTTCACTTGCGCCCCGAGCGGGTTCGTCGACCCGTCGGAGCCCGCGCTGTGCGACCGCTCCATCATGGCACAGGTCGAGGTGAGGACGCGGCTCGGGCTCAATCTCGGCTATCGGTTGCGCGATAGCGAAGGCAAAGCCGGTCGCTTCATCGGGATCGAGGAGGCGGACCTGGTCATCCTCACGGACGCGGGCAAGGCATGGCTCGCCGGCGACGGCCCTGGGCAGGTCCCGGTCAACCGCATCCCGTCCTTCCACGAGTGGAAGGCGGACGTCGGGATCGGGCTCGATGCCGGACAGATCGGCGCGTACCTCGCGAAGAGCCTGAGCGAAGGCGAGCCGGTGCGCTTCCTCGTGAGACTGCAGCGCCGATTCTAGTGCGGACGCGACGCCTCACGCTGGCTCTGGTCGCCGCCCTGTCAATGGCGGCGGGTCGTCCGCAGCGCGGCGCGGCGCAGGCGTCGCCCGCCGTGCGGCTGACGGTTCGCCTGGCCACTGACACGACGCCCGCGGGGTCCCGCGCGCCCATCGTCCGGTCGGAAAACCTGCTGAGCGACGGCCGGTGGCTCACCGCGCTGCGCTCCGGACTGCCGGTGCGCCTGCACTACAAGGTTGAGGTGTGGCGGTCCCGCGGCGCCTGGTTCGACGCCTTCGAGCGCCAAGTCGAATGGGACGTGGTGCTGCGGCACGAGCCGCTGCTCGATCAGTACACGCTGCTGACGCTCGTGGGCGGCCGGGTGCGCGAGCGCCGCTACGCCACGGTCGACGCGCTCGGGGCCGCGCTGGCCTTTGCCTATCAGGTGAGCGCGCGGCCGACGCAGAACGGCCGCTACTACTACGTGGCGTCGCTCGAGATCTCGACGCTCTCGGACTCGGATCTGGACGAGCTCCAGCGGTTCCTGGAAGGCGATCTGGGCGAGGTGGCGCAGGGCAAGGAGGGGGTGGGCGAGGCGGTGGGTCGGGGGGCGACACGCTTCCTGCTTCGACTCGCCGGACTGCCAAGTCTGCGGCTCGAGGTCCGCAGCCTCAGCTTCGACGTGCGGTGAGCGGCTGCTCGATCGTCCCGCCCAGCGCCCGGAGGGCCTCTTCACCGTAGAAGAGCTTGATGTATTTCGCCTGGGCCGCAGAGAGCCGACGGACCGCCCACGACAGGTGCACGAAGTGCGGCTCACGCGGGGTCACCAGCGGATGCATCCCGCACTCCTCCGGCAGGTGGTTCCCCTTCCTCGTGTTGCACGCGCTGCAGGCGGTGACCACGTTGGTCCACTCGTTGTCGCCGCCGCGGGACAGCGGAATCAGGTGATCCCGCGTCAGGCACTCCCGGTGGCGCAGCTCGCCCTGGCCCCGATGGCAGTACTGGCAGCGGTAGCTGTCGCGGGCGAAGAGGAATGTGTTGGTGACTTGGCGACGGAAGCGGCGGGGGACGTGCACGAACTTCACCAGCCTGATGATGGCCGGTTTCGGAAGGGTCAGCCGTTCGCTGCGGACGAAGGCATCGGCGTCCGATTCGACGATCTCGGCCTTGCCCTCGATGACGAGACGGAGGGCCCGGCGCACCGGGACCATCGTCAACGGCTCAAAGGAGGCATTCAACGCCAAGCACCGCACGCGTAGTCTCCGGCGCGCACTGTGGCCATCAAGGGAGGATGCACGAATCCCGTCTCGCTCGCCCCGACACGGGCGGGCCGGACGGGAGCCATGGCGGGCCGGCGTGCCCCCGGTCACCGCACAGTTCAAGCGTAACGCACAGCTTACGCCCCGGCAAGGGAGGATCGCCTGTCGTTCCAACCGCACACACACAGGGAAAGTCCTTCGGATGACGTCTGTTACGTCCTTGATCCATCTGCTATCCGCCAGCCGCGCACGACGCCGGGAGCAGTGGCTCGACCCCGAGTCCCTCGCCGACCGACGGCGGCAGCGACTGCACCGGCTGGCGCTGGTGGCCCGCGCCGCGGCCTACTACCGCGAGCTGTTCGACCGAGCGGGAATGACGCCCGTCGAGCTGACCGAGGCGACGCTCGTCGAGCTGCCCCTGCTGGACAAGCCGCAGCTCCACGCGGCGGGGCCGGCGGACATGGTGACCGAGGACCCGCGACGATTGTCTGCCGTCACGACCTCGGGTTCGACCGGTGAGCCGCTCCGCGTCGTTCGCAACAGCCGGGATCAGGCAGAGGTCTCCGGCGTCTGGAGCCGGGCCCTCGGCGCCTTTGGGCACGGTCTCTTCGACCGCCAGGTGAACGTCAACACGGGCCAGGCGGTCGCCAAGAGCGGACCGGTCGTGCTGCTCCGCCGGCTGGGCCTGCTGCCGCGCATCCAGCACCTCTCGAGCTTCGACGAGGTCGATCATCAGATCGCAGTGCTCCGCCAAAGGCGTCCCCACACGTTCAGCGCGTACGCTATCAGCCTCGAGCTGATCGCGGAGCGGATGCTCGAGCTCGGGATCGACGACGTGCGACCCGCCGTCGTGTTCACCGCAGCCATGCCGCTGAGCGACCGGGGCCGCGACCTGGCCGAGCGCGCCTTCGGCGTCCGACCGCTCGACTTGTACGTAGCCGCCGAGCTCGGGCCGCTGGGGTTCGAGTGTCCCGTTCAGCGCGGCGCGCTGCACCTGAACGATGACGTACAGATCATCGAGATCCTGGACGACCGGGGTCGGCCGGTCGCACCGGGTGAGGTCGGCCAGGTCGTGGTCACCCAACTACACACCGTGGCGCAGCCGCTCATCCGGTACCGCCTGGGGGACCTCGCGGCACGGCTTCCGGGTCGCTGCGGCTGCGGACGCGGCCTCGCCCTGCTGAGCCCGGTGCAGGGCCGCACGCGGCACGTCATCCGCACGCCGGACGGGCGGGTGCTCTACGGCATGCTGGTCTCGACCGTGGTCAAGCCCTTCAGGGAGGTGCGGCGCTGGCAGGTACGGCAGATCGAAACGGACCTGGTGCGCGTGCTGGTGGTGCCGTCGCCGGACTGGCACGACGCGGTGGGAGCCGAGATCGCTCGGCAACTGGCCGCGAAGTTCGGCCAGGGACTTCGCTTCGAGGTCGAAGCGGTCGACGATATCCCGCTCGCGCCGACCGGGAAGCTCCAGACCATCGTGCCGCTGGACGACGCCTCTGGACCCGGCGAGACCTCGGGCGAGCGCGGGCTACTTCTTCACTAGCGCCTGGATGCGGGCGGCCACCACCTCCCGCAGGCGCTGACTCCGTGTGATCACGAGGACGGTGTCGTCCCCGGCGATGGTCCCGATCACTTCCGCCCAGCCGGCCTGATCGAGCCCTTCGGTGATCGCGCCGGCGGAGCCGCTGGCCGTCTTGAGCACCAGCAGCGGGCCAACGCCGTCCACGCTCACCAGCAGCGCCGGCAGCACCTGGGCGAGATCCGGACGCACGGCCGCCCGGTGAGGATGGGTGTAGAACGCGCCGCCCTGCGGATCCGCCAGCTTGGCGAGGCCGAGCTCACGGATGTCCCGTGACAAGGTGGCCTGGGTGACCGTGAACCCCTCCGTGGCGAGGGCCTCGCGCAGATCGTCCTGACTCTCGATGCGCCGCTCCCGGACGACCCGCAGGATGGCGGCGTGGCGTTGGATCTTCACAGCGGCCGGGTGTTTCGATACACGTCCCGTCCTCCCACAAAGGTGGCCACCACCACTGGCGCGCCGGCCAGCACACGCTCCTCAGGCGCCGCCTGTCGGCGCCCCCACCGCCGTGTCTCCGGATCGGAGCACGACGACGTCGCCCCACTTGCCGGGCCGAAGGCTGCCGACGTCGTCCTCGAGCCCGAGGGCCCGCGCGCCCTCGATGGTCGCGAGCCGGAGCGTCCGAGCGGCGTCGAGACCGGCCAGCTCGCGAGCGGCGCGCGCCTCCGCCAGGAGGTCGAGTGCTCCCACGCTGACGACCGAGTCGGTGCCGAGACCCACCCGAAGACCCGCCGCGAGCAATGCGCCGAGCGGCGCGGCACCGTGCCCGTGCGCTCGATTGGAGAGCGGACAATGCGCGATCGGAGCATCCGCTCGCGCCAGGATCCCGATGTCCGCGGCGGAGGCCCGCACCACGTGGATGCAGAGCGTCCGCTCGGTCAGCACACCGTGCTCGTCCAGCCATTCGACCGGCGTGCGTCCGGCCGGGGCGGGCAGCGGGATTCCGCGCGCCCGCCAGGCGTCGGCGAAGGGCCCTTCTCCACCGGCGAGCAGCCGGCTCTCGGCGAGCGACTCGGCCAGATGCACCGCCATGGGCAGGTCCATCGTGCGCGCCCACGCGGCGGCCGCGGCGTAGAGCGGCCCGCTCACCGTGTAAGGGGCGTGGGGCGAGACGCCCAGACGCACACGCTCCGCGGCGTATCGCCCCAGCCGCTCCACCTGCCGCTGCAATCCGAGCATGCTCTCGTCCCGCTGGTCAGGATGCGGTCCGAACACCTCGTGATACGCGATCCCCGAGCCGTCCGCATCGGCGAGCGCCTGCGCGACCGCACCCGAGTCGCCCGTGTCGGCCACGGTGGTGACGCCCGCGGCCCAGCAGTCGGCCAAGCCGCGCCGCGCGGCCGCGAGGAACGCTTCGGGGGAGCGTGCCGCCTTGGCCTCGCGCAGGCCACGGATCCAGGCCGCGAACTCGGCGGCCGGCGGCTGGCCACCCATGCCGGTCAACTCGAGGTGCGTGTGCGTATTGATCAGGCCGGGGAGCAGGAGCGCGTCCCCGAAATCTTCCACCGGTACATCGGCAGGCGCCGGGACCGCATCGTCCGACCCCACCGCGCGGATCCGGCCGTCCGGCCCGATCAGCAGGGCGCCCCGCTCGATCGCCGGGCCTTCGACGGGCAGGACCCACCGAGCGGCCAGCCGGCGGGCCCTCACCCTAGCGCTGCTGGTTCGGCGCCGGTCCCGCGCCCCCCATGACTCCCGTGGTCCCGCTCTGGCCGGGCGGCGGCGGCGCGACCGGCGCGGGGCGCGCCACTCCCGGCGGCAGCGGGGCCGTCGGCTGAGGGGCTCCGTCCGGGGCGGTGCCGGTCCCGCCCATCGGCCCGGTGGTGTTGCCGACCGCGCCGAACGGCGAGTGGATCGGACAGAACGCCGTGGGCTCGGTGCCGGGGATGAACGATTCGATGTAGTGCACGTCCTTGGGACAGAACGGCGTCGCCTTGTAGCCGGTGGTCTTGTCGATGTCGAGGGCCGTCAGCCCGTCGGGTCGCGGCCAGGCGGCGGGCAGCGCCCGGCGCTCGTACACCTCGCGCATCATGGCCGTCCACGCCGGCGCCGCGAGCACCCCGCCCTGCGCGTTGGCCTTGATCTTCCTCGGCTGGTCGAAGCCGATCCACACGCCGGTCACGAGGTCCGGCGTGAAGCCGATGAACCAGACGTCGAAGCCGTCGTTGGTCGTCCCCGTCTTGCCGCCGGCCGGAAAGTTGATCCGCGAGCCGACCGAGCCCACCGCCGTCCCGTGGCGGACGACGTCGCGAAGCGCATCGGTCATCAGCCATGCGTGCGCGGTATCCATCACTGGGAGCGCGCGCACCTGCGGCTGCCAGACGATCTTGCCGGTGCGGTCCTCGACGCGGAGAATCCCGTTCGGGATCGTGCGCGTGCCCAGGTTCGCGAAGGTGGTGTAGGCCGCGATTATCTCGAGCGGGATCACGTCCGCCGAGCCGATGTGGATCGACGGATACGGAGGAACTCGGGTCGTGAGCCCGAACTTGGCGGCCTCGCCGATGACCGTCTCCTCGCCCAGCTCCATGCCCAGCTTGATGGCGATGATGTTGCGCGACATGTAGAGCGCGCGCCGGAGTGTCATCGGGCCGTCGAACTCGAGGTCGTAGTTCTGAGGGGCCCACGGCACCGTGTCGGTGGCCATCTCGACCGTGAGCGGATCGTCCACCATCACGTGCGACAGCGGATAGCCCGCCTCGACCGCCGCCGCGTAGACGATCGGCTTGAAGGTGGACCCCGGCTGGCGGAGCGCCTGCGTGGCGCGGTTGAACTTGCTGTCCTCGAAGTCGCGGCCACCCACCATCGCCCGGATGTTGCCGGTCTTGGCGTCGAGCGTGACCACCAGCCCCTGGAGATACGGCGTCATCGTCCGGCTGCCGTTATCCGGGGTGTCGGCCCGCGAATCCAGGTACTGACGATAGGTCGGCCAGGTGAACTTCCCGTCGGCCCCGCTCTCGATCGCCTCGAGCCGCGCCTCGAGCGCGCGCTCCGCGGCCTGCTGGGTGTCGAGATCGAGCGTGGTGTAGATCCGGTAGCCCGACTTGTAGAGGTTGGAGCCGAAGCGCGCGTCGAGCTGCTGCCGCACGTACTCCACGAAGTATTCGGCGACGCCGCTGAAGTCCGAGTGCGACGACAGCAGCAACGGGTAGGCCTTCCACCGCTCCGCGTCCGCCGCCGACAGCAGCCCGTTGTCGCGCAGCAGGTTCAGGATCGTGTTTCGGCGCTGGACGCTGAGGTTCGGGTTCTTGCGGGGATTGTAGCGGGAGGGCGCCTTGGGAATCGCCGCCAGCGTGGCCGCTTCGGCGACGTTGAGGTCGCGCACCGATTTGCCGAAGTAGCGCTGCGACGCGGCCTCGACCCCGTAGGCGCGGTTCCCCAGGTCGATCTGATTGAGGTACAGCTCAAGGATCTTGTCCTTGGGGTACTTGGCCTCGATCTCGCGGGCCACGCGCGCTTCCCGCAGCTTCCGGCGGAGGGTCTTGTCCCGGCCGCTGATGTCCTCGGGCCACAGGTTCCGCGCGAGCTGCATGGTGATGGTCGAGAACCCCTCGGCCACGCGGAACTTGGTGATGTTGTTCTTGATGGCGCCGAACACCCGGTACCAGTCGATGCCGTGGTGCTCGTAGAACCGCTTGTCCTCCACCGTGATGAACGCGGCCTTCACGTAGGGCGACATCTCGCCCAGCGGGACGACCGTGCGGCGCTCGAGGCCGAGGTCGGTGATGAGCCGCCCGTCCGCCGCGTAGACCTTCGACGCCTGGTTGGGGTCGTACCCGCCGAGCTCGGTGATGGAGGGACAGCTGTTTCCGGCGCAGGCCCGCGTCCAGAGCGCCGTCAGGACGGCGACTCCGAATGCAACGGCTGCGAGGAACGAGACCAGAACGATGCGGCGGGCGCGCGGGGAGAGCCAAACGCGCTGCAGCAAACCAGGTTGCCGGCGGGCCATGCCCGCAAGCTAGCCGGTTGCGAGGCACGTTTCCAGCGGGTACGATACGCGCCTATGAGCGATCTTCTCGAACTGCTCGGCGCCCGCGGCTTCGTGCAGGACGCGACGCCCGGGCTCGCCGAGCGCCTGCGTCAGGGCCCGATCACCGCCTACGTCGGGTTCGACCCGACCGCGGACTCGCTCCACGTCGGCAGCCTGGTGCCGGTGATGGGCATGGCGTGGCTGCAGCGGCTGGGGCATACGCCGATCGCACTGGTCGGCGGCGGCACCGGCATGGTGGGCGATCCGAGCGGCAAGCGGAGCGAGCGTCCGGTGCTCTCGCTCGATCAGATCGACCGCAACGCCCAGCGGCTCGTGCACCAGCTTCGCCGGTTCCTGGCGTTCGAGGGCGCCAACGCGGCCCGGTTCCGCAACAACGCCGACTGGCTGCGCGGCCTGACGCTGATGGAGTTCCTGCGCGACACCGGCAAACACTTCACCGTCAGCTACATGCTGCAGAAGGAGTCGGTGCAGAGCCGGATGGACAGCGGGATCTCGTACACCGAGTTCAGCTACATGCTGATCCAGGCATACGACTACTTGCATCTGTTCCACACCGAAGGCTGCGAGCTCCAGATGGGCGGGAGCGATCAGTGGGGCAACATCACGGCCGGCACGTGGCTGGTGGACCGCCGCGAGCGGCGCCAGGTGCACGGCCTGGTGTTCCCGCTCATCACCACGGCGAGCGGCACCAAGTTCGGCAAGAGCGAAGCCGGCAACGTCTGGCTCGATCCCGAGCGGACCAGCCCGTACCACTTCTACCAGTTCTGGCTGAACACCGACGACCGCGACGTCGAGCGCTATCTCAAGCTGTTCACCTTCCTCCCGCTGGAGCAGGTCGCCAAGACGATGGCCGATCACGCGTCGGACCCGAGCCGCCGGGAGGCCCAGCGGGTGCTCGCTCGCCAGGTGACCGCCACCGTGCACGGCGACGCGGCTGCCGATGCCGCCATCCAGACCAGCGCCGCCCTGTTCGGCGGTGGCGGCAACGGCGGCGAGCTGCCGGCCGAGGCGCTCGCCGACATGCCCGAGCGGCGGGTGTCGCGGGCGCAGCTGCCGGATGGGCTGCCGGTGATCGAGGTGCTCGTCGCCAGCGGCCTCGCGAGCTCGAAGGCGGACGCGCGGCGCGGCATCCAGGGCAAGGGTTTCTATCTGAACGGGCGGCCGATCGACGACGTCGAGCTCCGGATCGGCGAGGACTCGCTGCAGGGCCCGCCGGAGGAGCGCTTTCTGATCCTCCGGAAGGGCAAGAAGAACTACGTGCGGCTGGTCATCGAAGCCTAGAGCATGGCACGCGCCACAGGGGCATGGAACGGCGAGAGCTCATAGTCGAGCGCAGTCCAGGCCGTCCAGGGCGCATCGACCCGCTCGCACCACGCGTGGTGCACCTCTCCGTCGAGTCCGATCGCAAACACCTCCAGGCCGTCGGTATAGCTGGGCTGCGCCGTGACGTCGCGGACACGTCCGTACAAGGAGGTCCAGGGGCTCCACGGCCCGAAAGGGCGGGACTGATACCGGTAGCGCACGGCGTCGTCGGTGCCGACGGTGAAGATCGCGAGTCCGCCGGTGGTCGACTTGGCGACCGTGACGCTCCTCGCTGCACCGCCGAGCGACTCCCACGGACGCCACGGCCCGAGCGGCTTGTCCTGCCATCGATGATGGACCGCGCCGTCGCCGCTGACCGCGAAGATCGCCAGCCCGCCACCGCTGATGGTCTGGGCACGCACCATCGCCGTCCGGCCGGACGGGGCGTCCAGCGAAGTCCAACCCTCCCACGCCCCGAGCGCCCGCGCCTGCCGGGCGTGGTGGACTTCGCCCTCGCGAATCCCGAAGATCGCGACTCCGCCGCTCGGATTGGATGTCGCCTCGAGCCCTTCGACCACTCCCTCGAGCGGGCACCACGCGCACCATGGCGCCGTCGGTGCCTCTTTCCACGTCGACCAGACCGCATGCTGGTCCACCGCCAGCAGGACGGCGCCGCGCCCAGGCACGCTGGGTCGACCTGACCTCGCGCGCCTCACGGTCCCAGGTCGTCGCTGGGTGCCATATCCCCCGCTCGAACGCGGACACCCGGTCGTCGGGCCCGATGGTGGCGACCACGCTTCCCCCGTGGACGACGGACTTGGCCGTGATGGGGGTCGATTGCCAGCGACCCCACAACCCATTCGGGGCCCGCTCGATCAACCGCACGTGCTGCGAGGGCCCGATGACGAGCACGCTGTTGAGGCCGGCGGCAAGCTGGCGCACCTTCATATCGGCTCCGGAGAAGTGAAGTCTATCAACCCGATCTGATAAATAGTGTAAAGCCACGGCACGAAACGCCAGCCCCTTCCCTATACCAGCTACAGGATGGTGCCGCTCAGGATCAGCCGTGCGACCGTGAAGTAGATGATCAGCCCGGTGACGTCCACCAGCGTCGCCACGAACGGCGCCGAGGCGCTGGCCGGATCGGCGCCGAACCGCCGGAGCACGAACGGCAGCATCGATCCGGCGAGGGTTCCGAACATCACCACGCCCACGAGGCTGCCGGCCACGGTCAGCGCCACGAGCATGTAGTGCGGCCCGTACACCCCACCCACGGCCTGCCACACCAGGATCCGGATCAGACCGATCAAGCCGAGCACCATGCCGAGCACGAGGCCCGTCAGGATCTCCCGGCGAGCCACGCGCCACCAGTCGCGCAGCCGGACTTCGCTCAGCGCCATCGCCCGGATGACCAGCGTCGCGGCCTGCGATCCGGAGTTGCCGCCGCTGCTGATGATGAGCGGCACGAACAGCGCGAGAATCACCGCCCGCGCGATCTCCTTCTCGAAAAAGCCCATCGCGGTCGCGGTGAACATCTCGCCGACGAACAGCACCGCCAGCCAGCGCCCCCGCTTGCGCACCATGTCGGCGAAGGCGATCTGCAGGTAGGGCTCGTCGAGGGCCTCGCTGCCGCCGATCTTCTGGATGTCCTCGGTCGCCTCCTCCTGCACGACGTCCACGACGTCGTCCGCGGTCACGACGCCCTTCATGCGCCCGTCCGCATCCACGACCGGAATGGCCAGGAGGCCTTCGTCCACCAGCAGGTGCGCCACGGCCTCCTGGTCGGTCTCTTCGGTGACCGTCACGAGATCGGTGTGCATGATCTCGTGCACCTCCCGCTCGGGGGGTGCCGCGAACAGCTCGCGGAACGACACCACGCCCAGAAGCTGCATGTCGTGGCCGAGGACGTAGGCGTAGTCGATGACCTCGATGCCCGCGGATCGCCTGGCGGCGGAGATAGCGGATCGCGACCTCGACCGAGATGTCCGGCCGGAGGCGCATGTAGCGCGGGTTCATGACGCCGCCCGCCGCGTCCTCCGCGTAGGCGAGCAGCGCGCTCACCTCGCCGAGCGTCGCGGGGTCCAGCAGCGCCAGGAACCGCGGCCGATCCTCGGACGGCAGTGCCTGGAGGACGTCGGCCGCGTCGTCGGGCGCGAGCACGCGCATCCACGGCCGGCTCCGCTCCGGTCCCAACTCCCGGAGCAGGTCCGACTGGTCGTGGGTGCTGAGCGCCAGGAAGAAGTCGGCGGCCTCGGGAGCTCCCAGCATGAGGAAGCCCTCGAGCCGCTCTTCGGTGCTCAGGATGGGATAGGCATCGAGCAGCGCCTCGGCCGTGAATGCATCGGGCAGCGGGGCGGTCAGCGGAGAGCCCTCGGACCAGGCCGGCCCGCTACCATCGGGACCGCCGGGTCGTCGTCGTGCGCGGCGGCTTGGCGCCGAGGAGGCCGAACATGCCCCGGACGATCTCGCGACCAACCGTGCGCCCGATGGTGGAGGACAGCGCTCCGATGAGGGCGCCGCCCGCCACCTGCGCCACGGTCTTCGCCGCGCGGCCGCCCCGGGTCGGCGGCGCGGCGGGGGTCGGCGCGTCCGGCGCCGCGGGTGGGACGGGGGCCTGGGTCTTGGCCATCCGTGACGCGAGCATCTCGCGGGCGCTCTCGCGGTCGACCGCCTGTCCGTACTCGGCCAGCAGATCGGACTGGCGGATGTCGGCCTGGAGCTCGTCCGGCGTCAGCGGCGCCATGCGCGAGGCCGGGGGAATGAGCCGCGTCGCGACTACGGGCGTCGGCGAGCCGCGGGCATCGAGCACGGTCACGACAGCTTCACCGATGCCCAGCGAGGTCAGCGTCTCTTCGAGGTCGTAGAACGTGGTCTTGGGAAATGTCCGCACGGTGGCGCGTAGCGCGACATCGTCGTCCGGCGTGTGCGCGCGGAGCGCGTGCTGCACGCGGTTCGCGAGCTGAGCGAGCACGTCGCCCGGCACGTCCTTCGGCGTCTGGGTCACGAAATACACCCCCACGCCCTTCGATCGGATGAGCCGCACGACTTGCTGCACCTGGTCGAGAAACGCCTTCGAGGCGTCGTCGAACAGCAGGTGCGCCTCGTCGAAGAAGAAGGCGAGCTTCGGCTTGGGCAGGTCCCCCGCCTCGGGCAGGTTGTGGTAGAGCTCCGCCAGCATCCACATCATGAAGGTGGACCAGAGCAGCGGCTTATCCTGCACGTCGGACAGCTCCAGGCAGGTGACGATGCCGCGCCCGTCCGAGGTCAGGTGCATCATGTCTCTTACGTCGAACTCGGGCTCGCCGAAGAACTGGCCGGCGCCCTGGGACTCCAGCTCGACCATCTTGCGGAGCAGCACGCCGACCGTCGCGCCGGACATGCCGCCGTACTGCGACAGCGCGGGCTTCCCCTCGTCGGAGCTGAGGTACTGCAGCACCGCGCGGAGATCCGGCAGGTCGAGCAGCGGCAGCTGGCTGTCGTCGCAGTACTTGAAGACCATGGTGAGCACGCTGGTCTGGGTCTCGTTCAGCGACAGCGTCTTGCCGAGGAGGAGCGGGCCGAACGAGCTGACCGTGGCCCGAAGCTGGACCCCCAGCTTGCCGCTCAGGCTCACGAACTCAACCGGGACCCCAGCCGGCTTCCACGCCCAACCGACGTCCTTCGCGCGCCCGGTCACGCGGTCGCTGCTCTCACCTGGCATCGCGAGGCCGCTGAGATCGCCCTTGATGTCGGCGGCGAAGACGGGCACGCCCTGGGCGACGAGCTGTTCGGTCAGCAGTTGCAGCGTCTTCGTCTTGCCCGTGCCGGTCGCGCCCGCGATGAGCCCGTGCCGGTTCATCATCGCGAGCGGGATCTTGATCTTCGGCTCCTGGTGGACGGTGCCGCCGCTCTCGAGCGCGGCTCCCAGGGTCACGCTGGGATCGGTGAAGCCGTAGCCGGCGCCGAGCATATCGGGGAACGAGGTCATGAACGCACTCGGCGTGAAAGAATGAATACCGGATACCGCCGAAGATAGGTGGACAGCAGAGAGGCCGCAGCGTTACGTCAGCGCTTTCCCTCCAACACCGCCGTCACCCGCTCCATCTCCTCGACGGTGTTGTACGCGTGCGGACTCAGGCGGATCGCACCCTCGCGCAGACTGCAGATGATGCGCTCGGCCTTGAGCCGGCGAAACGCCTCGCCGACCTCATCCGGCGCGAGGCACAAGATGCCCGAGCCGTGCGCCCCCAGCGGCGACGCCAGGCGGGTCCCGCTCCGTTCCGCCCACGCGAGCACGGGCGCGTGCAGACGCCGCAGGTGGGCCTGGATGCGCTCCACCCCGAGCTCCAGGATGAGGCCGAGCGAGGCGTTCATGCCCGCGAAATCCTGGTACGGCAGCGTGATCAGCTCGAACCGCCGGGCGTCCCCTCGCAAGGTGTCGTTGTAGGTCGTCAACCGGGTCAGATCGTCCGTTCCCTCGAACGCCATCCACCCGGTCACGGGCGGGCTCAGCTCTCCGATGAGCCCGCGCCGCACGTACACGAACCCGGATCCCCACGGGGACAGCAGCCACTTCTGGCCGCCGCAGGCCAAAACGTCCACCGGCGTGCGCCGCAGATCGACCGGGAACTGGCCCACGGCCTGGATCGCGTCCACGACGAGGTAGGCCCCGGTCCGTCGAGTGGCCGCGCTGAGCGCCGCCAGGTCGGCGCAGTACCCGTTGCTGAACTGCACCAGCGAGACCGCCACCGCGCGGACCCGTGGATCCTCGAGTCGTTTCAAGATCCGCGCCTCGTCCGGCCAGCCTTCGACCGTGGTCGGTATCAGCTCGACCTCCACCCCCGCCTCGCGCAGCCGGAGCCACGGGTAGACGTTGGCCGGGAACTCGCGGTCGCTCACCACCACGTGGTCACCAGGCCGCAGCGGGAGCGCGCGAGCCACGACCCCGAGCCCGAAGCTGGTGTTGACCGTGAGCGCGATCTCCTCCGGCGTTGCCGACAGGATCTCCGCGATGAGCCGCCGCGATTCAGTCAGCGTGCCGAAGAGATCCCGGTCGGGCAGCCGGAACGGCGTCGCCCGGCGCTGATTGAACGCGTCGAGGGCGAGCCGTGTGCGCTCGGGAAGCGGGCCGATGCTGGCGTTGTTGAGGTAGACGGTCTCGTCCGTCCAGGGGAACTCCGCCCGTCGAAGCGCGGCCGTGTCGATCGGGGTTGTCGGGGCCGTCACGCGCAGGGGTTCAGCGGTCATGGCGCAGCCTCGGATCGTAGGCTTCCCGCAGGGCGTCGCCGACGAGGTTGAAGCCGAGGACCGCAAGCCCGATCGCGATACCGGGCGCGAACGACACCCAGGGCGCCACCCGCAGCAGGTCGCGGCCGTCGGCCACCATGGCGCCCCAGCTCGGCGTCGGCGGCTGGGCGCCGAGCCCGACGAACGACAATGCGGCTTCGGCCATGATCGAGCCGGCGATTCCGAGCGTCGCGGCGATGATCACCTGTGTCCGCACATTGGGAAGCAGATGTCGCAGGAGGACACGGCGGTCCAGGGCGCCCAGCGCCTGCGCGGCCAGCACGTACTCGGACCGCTTCAGCACGAGGACCTGGCTCCGGACCAGGCGCGCCATCCCCGCCCAGCCCACGATCCCGATCACCACGAACACCAGCGGCAGGGAAGGTTTGACGGCCGCCGCGACCGCGATCAGCAGCAGCAGCGTCGGAAAGGCGAGCGTGACGTCGGCAAGCCGCATCACCACGGCGTCCACCCACCGGCCGTAGTACCCCGACACCAGGCCCAGGAGGACGCCCAGGGTGACCGCGACCGATTGGGAAATGAGGCCCACCGAGAGCGACAGGCGAGCGCCGTAGAGGACCCGGCTCAACACGTCGCGGCCCTGGGAGTCCGTGCCCAGGAGGAACCGTCCCCCTGGCCCCAGCAGGTAGGCGTTCCGCAAGTCGCCGGAGAGAGGGTCGAACGGGGCCAGCCAGGGGGCCAGGACGGCGGCGCCCACGACGAGGGTCACCAGGGCCAGACCGAGCTGAAAGAAGCGGTCGCGGCGCAGCCGCGCTCGCAGTACCCCTGGAGGCATAGCGGTCCCGTGACGTGGGTTACCGTGGCGGGTGGGAACCGCGCACACCCTTGCACCGTTGGCCTTCACAGCGGGCGGCGCATGATTCTTGCAAATTCTGTCGAGGGAAGGTTACGCACCTCACCTCAACCCGGGCAAGCGAGTGAACCCGGACCGACCCTTCACCCTCGTGCTCAGCGGCGGCGGCCTGAAAGGGCTCGCCCACATCGGCGTGCTCCGCGCGCTCGAAGAGCGCGGGCTGGTCCCGAGCCTCGTCGTGGGATCGAGCATCGGATCCCTCATCGGGGCGGCCTGGGCGGCCGAGGGGACGCCGCAGCAGATGGAGGCGCGGGCGCTCCAGGTCCGGCGGCGCGACGTGTTCCAGGTGGCGCGGGTGGACGTGGCCTTCCGGCGGCTGATGGCGCCGTCGCTCTACCGCCGGGAACCGCTCGAGACGCTGGTCTCCAGCCTGGTCGGGTCGATCACCTTCCGTCAGCTCAAGCGCCGTCTCCTCGTCAACACCACCGACCTCCACACCGGGATGCAGGTGATGTGGGGCCTCCCCGGCCTCCTCGATGCGCGGGTGGCCGACGCGGTGGCCGCCTCGTGCGCGCTGCCAGGCATCTTCCCTCCGCGGGAGATCGGCGGACGCGCGTACGTGGACGGGGCGGTCGTCGAGAATCTGCCGGTACGGCTGGCCGCGTCACTTGGCTCGGGACCCATCATCGCGGTGAACGTGGCGGCGACCAGCATCCGGCGTCAGGCACACGAGACCGAAGGGTTTGCGGCGACCTACATCCGCGGGCTCGAGATCGTGATGCAGACTCAGATCGAGGGCCAGCTCCGCGACTGGAGCGGGCCGCCGCTCGTGCTGGTGCAGCCCAAGGTCGAGCACATCTCGATGTTCGAGTTCGACAAGACGCCCGAGCTCATCCAGGCCGGCTACGAGGCGACGGCCCAGACGCTGGATCAACTGGACGGGCAGCTCCACATGATCGAGCGAGGCATGCACCCGACCCGGCGGCTCCGCGTGCTGGTGGACGACAAGCGGTGCGTCGGTTGCGGCACCTGCGTGGTACAGGCGCCGAAGGTGTTCCGCCTGGATGCGCGAGGGAAAGCCGAGGTCATGACGCCGGTGCAGACCTGGTCGCCGGCGCAGGGCGCCTACGTGCTCAACTGCCCGACCGACGCGATCAGCGTGCGCCCGGAGGAGACGGCGGCGTAACCTCGAAGATGAACACCGCCGCGCCCCGCTGGCGGATCGGGAGGAAGTTGCGTAGCGGGCTCCGATAGAACCGGTGCAGCCGCACGCGGCCCCAGGGGGCCAGCGCCCGCCGCAGCAGCGCCTCATCGTACGACCGTTTGTGGTCCGGATCCCAGAAGTTCGTCCCCACCGGCGTCGTCCCCACGACCGAACCCCCCGACGCGAGATAGCCGACCAGCTCGCCGATCAGGCCCGAGTCGTCCTCGACGTGCTCGAGCACTTCCTGGCAGTAGATCCGGTCGAACTGGCCGGGGCCGGGCGGTACCGTGGTGAACACGGGACGTGCCGCGGGGCCGCGGAATCGCTTGGCCTGCGAGATGGCCGCCGGGGAGATGTCGTAGCCGACCGCCTGGCCGCCCAGCTCCTGGAGCTTGAGCGTGAAGATGCCGTCCATGCACCCGAAATCGAGCACCCGCTTGCCTTCGGGCGAGTAACGGCGGAGCAGCGCGCGATGGCGCCAGAGGAGATGGGTGAAGCGCCAGTCCAGATCGAGGGCCCGCGGCCCCTGACGCTCCGCCCAGACCTGGTACTGACGGTCGTACTCTTCGACGGCCGCGAAAGGGGGCGCCGAGGGCATCAGCCGGCGGCCTGCTTGGCGGGGGCACCCAGCTCGCGGCCGATGCGCACGAGGTCTCGGGTGACGCGATCCCAGTTGTAGTGGCTCTCGACCGCGCGGCGCCCGGCCGCGCCCAGGCGCGCCCGGAGTGCGGCGTCGCCCAGCAGCCGTTCGATCGTCTGCGCCACATCCTCGACCCGCTCGGCGTCTACCAGCAGCCCGGTCTCGCCGTCGCGAACGGCGGCCGGGATGCCCCCGCTCCGCCCCGCGATGACGGGCACGCCGGAGGCCGACGCTTCGGCGAGCGAGATCCCGAAGCCTTCCACCCGCTGCTCCATCAGCCGCGAGATTCCGAGATAGATCTCGGCGGTGTTGTAGAGGGCCGGCAGATCGCGGTCGGAGACATCGGTCAGGAAGCGCACCCGTGGCGCCACGCCGAGCTCGCGCGCCTCCGCTTCCAGCGCCTCTCGTTCCTCCCCCGTGCCGACCACCGCGTACCGGAGATCGGGATGGCGCGGAGCCAGCCGCGCCAGCGCGTGCAGGACGGTGTCGATCCCCTTGTGCCGCGTGAGTCGCGCGACGGAGAGCAGCCAGCGACCGTCGTCCAGCCCGTAACGATCGCGAACCTCGCGAGTGTCGATGCCGGGCCGGAAGAACGCCTGATCGGCGCCGAGGGGGACGACGCGTACGCGGTCGGCCGGCGCGTCGATCTCGAGCTCGCCGAGCAAGGTGAGACAGCGATCGCGGGTCCACTCGCTGTTGGCGACGAGCACCGCGGCCGACGCGAGCAGCGCCGTCGCGGTCTTTCGCTTCATGGCCGACTGGTGGATCTGATGCTGCAGGATGAGCAGATCCCCGCCGTGCAGCAGGATGCCGTACGGCGTGCCGGTGCGCTCCATCGTCCAGCGGGCGGGGTACGCCGCCGGCTTGATGTTGCCGCACCAGATGAACTCCGCGTCGGTCGAGCGGGCCAGCACCGCCACTCGGCGCGACCAGAGCAGGATGCCCTGGATCGTTCGCAGCCGTCGAGCCGAAATCGAGAGGCGATCGACCCGATTCGGGAAGCCGGCATCCACCTCCGAGGCGTCGCCGTTTTGTCCGGTGGAGACGACCAGGGAACCGGGTGGATAGCGCTTGGCGAGCTCGGCCATCCAGCGGGCGATGCCGCCGCCGATCGGGGGAAAATCGTAGGTCAGGAGCAGGTGGGTGCCCATGCCCTAATCTACCTCAGGAATGGCCCCAGCAAGTCCAGAAACCGCGAGGCAGCGGCAGGGATCGTGAGCTCGCGCACGAGGGCGGGATCGGCGGGCACCGCGTCCAGGGCGTCGTCGATGGCGGCGGCCAAAGCGGCAGAGTCGTCGAGCGGTACGAGGCGAGCCGCGGCCCCGACGAATTCGCGGTGCGGCGGGATGTCCGAGGCGACGACCGACACTCCCGACGCCACCGCCTCGACCGGCGTCAGACCGAAGCCCTCGAACCGGCTGGGGCAGACCGCGACCGCGGCCTCATGGTAGGCCCGGTCGACGGCCGCATCGTCGGCCGCGGTCTCCACTGAGCAGCGCACGCGGAGGCGCTCGGCCAGCGCTTCCAGTGGGGCCGCGTCAGGGCCGCGCCCGATGAGACGCACCTGTACCGGTCGGCCCAGCGCGGCGGCCGCGTGCAGCACCGCCGCCTGATTCTTATGAGGCCGGAGGCGGGAGACCGTGAGCAGCACCGGCGGTTCAGCCCTGGCGCTCGCGCGGGGGAAAAAGCGCCGGGAGTCGTAGCAGTACGGCACCCGCTCCGCCGCGACACCGAATCGCTCGGCAACCGTCTCGCGGGTGAGCGCGCTCGGCACCCAGACCGCCTCGGCCTGTCGGGCGATGTAGCGCAGGCGACTGTAATAGCCGCGCCGCCGGCCGTACCCACCCCACGGCCGGGGCAGCCGGACGAACCGTCCCGCCAGCCACCAGACCGGATCGGGGCGGCCGCGCGCCGTGCCCTGCGGCGGGAGGTCCCAGAGGTAGACCACCAGACGCGCTCCGCACGCCCGGGCGTGCCGCCATGCGGCCTCGGCCGCCAGGCCGGACATGGCGAAACAGACGCGCGCGGGCCGCTCGCCCTCGGTGGCCACCGCGAGACCCCGCCCCCGGAGCTCGTCGACCACCAGCGCCGTGTACCGGTTCGAGGCGAACCAGCGGACCTCATCCACGCTTGCCGACGACCTCGCCGAGCGCGTGCTCGTACCCGTCGATCATGCGGCCGATCGGAAACTGCTCCTCGATCCGCCGGCGGGCGGCCGCGCCGATTGCCTGGAGCCGGTCGCTCTTGCCGAGCACCCCGCCGACCGCCTCCGCCAGCGCGTCGACGTCGGCCGGGGGCACGAGCAGGCCCGTGGCGCCGTCGCGTCCGAGCAGCTCGGGCGTGCCCCCGGCGTCCGCCGCGATCACTGGACGCCCGCAGGCCATGGCCTCGCCGACCGCGTTGGGAAAGATCTCCTGCACGGACGGATGCACGACGAGATCCGCGGCGCTGTAGGCCGCGATCATGTCGCGTGTGCCGAGGAGGCCGGTGAAGACGGACGGCAGGCCGCAGCGCCGCGCGATCGAGACCAGCTCGCCCTCGAGCTGCCCGTCACCGCAGACCACGTACACCAGGTCGAGGCCGTTGTGCCTCACCCGGTTGAGCGCCGCGATGGCCACGTCGTGCCCCTTGTTGCGGGTCAGCTTGGCCGCGCTCAGCACGACCCGTGCAGTCGGCGAAATGCCGTAGCGCTCCCGGAAGGCCCGCGCCGCCTCCGGCCGCGGAGCGTAGCGCGTGGTGTCGTAACCGTTGGGCACCTGATAGGACGGAATCCGCGCCATGTATCCCGCGTGGGCGACGGCGTCATCCTGGATGAAGCGCGACTGATACACGCAAGCAGCCACGCGCCCGACGTACACCCGGTCCATGAGGTGGGAGCGCGGGCGGCGGTAGTTGAGGTTGTAACGGTAGAGAATGCGGGCGCGATGGACCAGCGTCGCGTAGAACGAAAGCCGGACGTCCCTGGGTGTGTCGGCCAGTATGGCCTGCGCCCCGAGCGCGCGGAGCGCCCGGCGGAGGGCCCACACCTCGCGGGGGCCGGTATCCCGTCCGCGGATCTGGGTAACCTCGAGCCCCTCCTCGCGGAGCCGGTCGGTGAGCTTGGGCACCGCGGTCACGAGGTGCGCCACGTGCCCGCGGTCGCTGAGTCCCCGGGCGATCTTCGCATAGCTCGCGCCCGAGCCCCGCCAGCCGTTCGCCGACGTCAGGAGAGCGACGCGCATCGGACCGTTATACTTGGCGCATGCGAGTGGCCGTGCTCGGAGCCGGTGGGGCGCATAAGACGGAAGCCTCGATCGTGCGGGCCGCGCGTGCCCTGGGGCACGAGGGCCGGCTGGTCAACGTGGTCGGCTGGTCGCGCTGGGCGGGACCGGTCGCCGGGCGGGCGATCCGCGCGCTGGTGGACCGATTCGCACCCGACTTCGTGATCGTCACTCGGCACGCCATCCTGGCGGGTGAGCCCGCGCTCCGGGCCCTCTTCCGCGGCCGCCAGCGCGCCTTCTGGTACTTCGACCTGCAGCCCAAGCCCCAGGTCATCGCGCTCGGACGCATCGCGGAGCGCATGTACGTCACGAGCTACTCGCAGGTCGACGCGTTCCGCAAGGCCGGCATCCCCAGCGTCGAATTCCTCCCGCAGGGAGTCGATCCGGAGCGCGACGTCCCCGCCTCCATCATTCGGCCCGAGCTCGTCTGCGACACGAGCTTCGTGGGCTCAGGCCACTATCCCCACCGGCATGCCGTGTTGCGTGCGGTGGCCGACGCCTGCCGGCTGCAGATCCGGGGACCGGGGTGGGACCACGCGCCGGCCGATCTGCCGGTGGCCGGCGGTCCGGTTCACGGTCGCCGACTGGCCGAGGTGATCGGCGCCGCCGCGATCTCCCTCGGCGCGAACGCGCACGCGGAGCAGGATGCCGCGCGGGCCTCGGCGTCGAACCGGATGTGGAAGGTGCTCGGATGCGGCGGCTTCTTCCTCGGCCCGTGGGTAGCCGACATGGACGCCTTCGCCACCGACGGCCGCCACTGCGCCTGGTATCGCTCGCCGGCGGACGCCGCCGAGCGCGCCCGCTGGTTCCTCGACCGGCCCGACGAGCGCCGCCGGATCGCCGACGCCGGTCGGAGAGCACGCGCTCGCCGACCACACCTACGCCCAGCGCCTCGAGCTGCTGCTCGCCGGCCGTGCGTATCCGCTTCACCCCACCTCAGACCAGCGTGTAGTTGCGGAACTCGAAGACCCGAACGCCCGTCAGCCGCTCGATCCAGCCTGAGACGTAGTAGCGCAGGAACCGGGGCTGGAACCGACGCGGCGCGATCACGCGCTCCGGGTCGAGCCGCCGCGGCTCGATCCACGCCCGCGCCACCGAGGGATGCGTCCCGCGAAAGGGGCGGATCCCCGGCACCCAGGCGAGGAGCGGACGACGTTCGTCCGCGTCTCGCCACGGGTACATGGTCTTGCCGAGCTCCCGCTTCTCGCGCAGCGCCTGGGCCGGCCGGGCCCAGCCGTAGTGGAACATCTCGGCGGTCGTGAGCCGGGCGCGGATCTTCCGGTGGTCCGGCCCGACCCGGAAGCCCTGCGCGCCCTGGTAGGGTCGGATGTCGAGCGCGGGGTCGAGCCGCACGGCGCGGACCTCGCGCCGGTACCAGCGCCGGTGGGTAGCGATCGTGTCGAAGCCGCCGTAGAAGTGCACGTAGCGGACGAGCAGGCCCTCGACCCGCAGGTCGCCGTCGTGGCGCTGGATGGCGGCCGCGAGCTCCGCCGCACCCTGCTCGTGGAGCACCTCGTCCGCCTGGATGTAGATGCCCCACGGATGTCGGCACTCCCGCATCGCGCGGAGGGTCTCGTGCCCCAGCACCGTGTTGCGGCGCGACATGTCCCACTCGATCTCGACGATGCGGATCTTCGGGTCGCGGATCGACCGCACCAGCTCGAGGGTGTCGTCGTCCGAGCGGCCCACATTGACAATCACCTCGTCGCACACCGGCAGAATCGATCGAATGCTGGCCTCCACGGGGAAGTCCAGCTTGATCGCGTTCCTGACGATGGTGAACCCCGACACCTTGACCACGGCCGCTCCCGGCGAGCTAGGCTGCACCAATCTCATCCCGAGCGCGGCGGACGAGCAAGCTGGGGCGTGTCATGCGGCGGAGGAAGATGCCTAGATTGCAGCCGCCATGCACGTCGCCCTCTTCGCCCGGGATCGGCTGCCCGTCCGGAACTACGGCGGCACCCAGCGCATCGTGGTCTACCTCGCGCGCGGATTGGCCGCCGCCGGACACCGCGTGACCCTCCTTGCCGGCGCCGGCTCTGATGTGCCCGAGGCGGAGCTGGTGCCGTTGGTGCCGCCCCAGCTTCGCCAGCCCGACCTGGACCTTCGCCCGCTGCTCCCCGCGGGCACCGAACTGCTGCTGTCGTTCGCGCCCCTCGCGCATTCGCCCGGCGTGCCCTGGATCCGCAGCCTGCACGGGAACCGACGACCCGGCGTGGTGGGCGCGCCCAATACGCTCTATCTCAGCCGCAACCACGCCGAGCGGCACGGGGCGACGGCATTCGTCTACAATGGAATCGACCTGGCCGAATTTCGGTATCAGCCGGTGAAGTCGGGCTACGACTTGTTCCTCGGCCGGCTGCACGGGGTGAAGGGCCACCGGTGGGCGATCGAGGGCGCGAAACGGACCAGGCGTCGGCTGCTCGTGGCGGGAGGCTGGCGGCTCTCGTTGACGCGGCGGGTGCGGTACGTGGGTCAGGTCGGCGGCGGGAAGAAGGCCGACCTGCTGGCCGGCGCCGCCTGCCTGTGGATGCCGGCGCGCTGGGACGAGCCGTTCGGGCTCACGCTGGTCGAGGCGCTCGCGAGCGGAACGCCGGTGCTCGGCACGCGGCGGGGCGCCCTCCCCGAGATCGTCTCGCCCGAAGTCGGTGCCCTGGGTGACACGCTGGAGGAGCTGGTGGCCCGGCGCGACGATCTCGATCGAGTCGACCCCGCGGCGTGCCGCGCACGGGTCGAGCGCCACTTCACGCACCACGTGATGGCCGGGGAGTACCTGCGAATGTTCCGGGCGTTTCTCGCGACGGGCGTGCTGCCGCCCGGGCGCGTGGTGGACGCGGACACGCCTACGAGTGGGCCAGGACCGGTGCCGCTCCCATGACCGTCTGGAGCAGCACGGCGAGGCGATGCATGTAGGTATGCTCCGCGAGCGCGCGTTGCCGCGCTCCAGCGGCCACCTGCTCGGCCCAGGCCCGGTCATGGAGCGCCTCCGCGGCGAGCGTGCGGAACTCGCTGGTGCTGCGGGAGACCAAGATCTCCGAGCCCTCGCGGAAGTGCGCGTGGATGTCGGCGTGGTCCTCGACCACCTGGGGAACCCCGATCGCCGCCAGCTCGAACAGCCGCCGGCTGGCCCCCGGGTCGCTGCGACCCTCCTCCCCTTCCGCGCAGGCCACGTTGACCGCGACCGAGGCGCCGGCGTATGCCCGGATGTAGTCCTCGTGGCTCAGGAGCTCGCCCCGGCAGTAGTCGCGCAGCTTCGTCCGCCGCCAGCCCGGTCCCCACACCGCCACGCCGAACTCGACCAGCTCCGCGAGTCGCTGCGCCCGGTGCGGCGTCGCCGTGCCGACGAACACCACGTTGGCGCGAAAGCGATCGCGCGCGCGCATCGGCCGGTGAATGGAGGGGTCGCAGCCGGCGGGAAGGTAGTGCACGGGCGGGTTCCCGGGTTCGTCGAGGGCCGCCGCCGTGGCCCGGTCGGCGACGAACACGGCATCATAGGCGGCGGCCAGGGGCTGGATGTCCTCGGGCGTACGGCGCCCGTCGCAGAACCAGTTCACCCACGCGGTCCCGCTGCCCTGCCGGAGCGAGGCCGCCATCGCCGCGTCCACCTGCGAGCCTTCCAGCACGAGCACCAGCGCCGGGCCCGTGCTGGCGATGGCGCGCGACAGCCGATCGTGCAGGCCCGCGCGGCGGAGCCGGCTGAGCCACCCACCGGTGCCGATCAGATTGAGGGTGACGACTCGGCAGCCGAGCCGCTCGAGCGCGCGCCGGCGAAGCGCCGCGTGCGCATGGAGCGCGTCATCGAACGCGCCGACGAGGAGGACCTGGAGATCGGAGGATCGGGTGGCCACGAGACGAAAGTAAAGGATGGCCTCTCGATTACAACCCGCGCTCAGAGCTCCGCGGCGAGCGCGGGCTCCTGATCGCGGAATTGCAGGTCGTACAGGCGACGATAGAGTCCGCCGTTGCGGAACAACTGCTCGTGCGATCCCCGCTCGACGATCCGACCGGCGTCGAGCACCACGATCTCGTCGGCGTCCCGGACGGTGGCGAGCCGGTGGGCGATGACCAGCACGGTTCGCTGGACCATCAGGCGGTCGATCGCCTGCTGGACCAGCCGCTCCGATTCGGTGTCGAGCGCGCTCGTGGCCTCGTCGAGAACGAGGATCGGCGGGTCGCGGAGCAGTGCCCGGGCGATGGCGACCCGCTGGCGCTGCCCGCCGGACAGGCGGGTGCCGCGCTCACCCAGCACCGTGTCGTACCGCTGGGGCAGCTGCTCGATGAACTGGTCGGCATTCGCGGCCCTCGCCGCCACCTCGACCTGGGCCCGCGTCGCCGACGGCGAGCCATACGCGATATTGGCGTGCACAGTGTCGTTGAGCAGGACCGTGTCCTGGCTGACCACCCCCAGGAGCCCGCGGAGCGAGCGCCGGGTGAGCCGGGTCAACGGCACGCCGTCCATCGTAATCCGACCGCCGACGGGATCGTGAAACCGCGGCAGCAAGTCGGCCAGCGTGGTCTTCCCCGCCCCGGAGGGTCCCACCAGGGCCACCACTTTCCCTTTGGGCAGCGTGAACGACACGTCGCTCAAGACGGGGTCGCCGGATCCGTAGCGGAAAGTGACGTTCTCGAACGCGATCGCCCGCTCGAACCGGGCCTCACCCTCGCCGGGACGGTCCACCTCCGTGCTGG
Source organism: uncultured Gemmatimonadales bacterium (assembly GCA_963697755.1). Classification (GTDB taxonomy): domain Bacteria; phylum Gemmatimonadota; class Gemmatimonadetes; order Gemmatimonadales; family GWC2-71-9; genus CAVVWJ01. The sequence continues at coordinate 99,414 of CAVOPE010000002.1, forward strand.
GCTCGTCCAGGATCTCGAACACCCGCTCCGCGCTCGCGAGGGTCACGGCCATGACCGCGGGGTAGGAGGCGATCGTCTTGAGCGGCGACGTGAGCTTGAGCGCCGCCATGAGAAACACGATGATCGCTTCCGGCGCGAGCGGCCCGCCGAGGCCGATGAGCGCGGGCCGGCTGCCGGCCCAGATGATGAGGATGACGAGGAACCCCGAGAACACCTCGGTAAGCGGGCTCGTCAGCGACGAGAAGCGCTGGGTCCGAACGACCTGCTTCCGGTAGCGTGTCGCCTGGTTGCGGAAGCGGCTGCTCTCGCGCGCCTCCTCCCCGTACGCACGGATCAGTCGGACGGCCCCGATCCGCTCCGTGATCGTCGCGGTCACCTCCCCGCGCTCGCGGGTGCGGGCGCGCGAGTGGCGGCGAAGCCGCTTGAGCAGCGCCTGCAGCAGCAGCACCATCGCGGGAACGCACGCGAGCGTGAGCAGGGTCAGCCGGACGGAGATCTGGCTCAGCACCACGAGGGTGGTCGCCACGACCACGATGTTCTGGAACAGGGAGATGAGCGAGGCGGTGATGACCGTCTTGGTCTGGTCGACCTCGGTGATGATGCCGGAGATGAGCTGGCCCGCGCGCGTCCGCTGGAAGTAGCCGAGGTCGAGCGTCAGCAGGTGGTCGAATATGCGGGTCCGCAGGTCACGGACCAGGCCCTCCTGGACGCCCACCGAGATCTGGCTCGAGGCGTAGGCGAGGACATTCTTGAGCAGCAGGCCGAGCACCAACATCACGACGAGGCGCCCGGCGGCCTGCCCCGGGGTGAGCCCCGCCACCAGCGGCTGGATGACGCGGGCGACGAAGGCCTCGAGCTGGGTGGACCCCGCGTGGAGCTGGCCAGTGGTGCCGAACAGGTGCTTGAGCAGGGGGATCAGGATGACCAGCGTGAACCCGTCGAGCAGCGACGCGAGAAAGGTGGTCAGCACGCCCAGCGCGAGCAGGCCGCGGTAGGGGCCGACCAGGCGCAGGAGCCGCAGCTCGGGCCGCACGCCTACCCGTGACGGGGTGAGAGCAGCGCGATCGGCAGGATCACCTCTTCGGGCGAGACGCCGCCGTGCAGGAACGCGCCCCGGTACCGCGCCTGGTACTCGCGCAGCTTGGTGGGGTAGACGAAGAAGCGGTCGCCCGTGGCCAGCAGCAGTCGGGTCGCCGGTCCCCGCGCTGGCAGCCCATAGCTCGGCAGGTCGTCCACGACGAGCGCCGCGTCAGCCTCCTGCGCGCGCAGGTCCTCGCCGAACTTGTAGCGGAGGTTCGAGGTCGTATCCCGCTTGGCGAACACCGTCGCCGGCGTGTGGCAGTGAATCGAGCCGTGATCGGTGGTGAGCAGCACCGGCACGCCGCGCCGCTCAGCCTCGCGCAGCGCGTCCCACAGCGGCGAGCGCTCGAACCAGGTCCGGGTGAGGTTCCGGAGCGCCGACGTGTCACGGGCCACTTCGTAGAGAGTGGAGTTCTCGGTCCGGCCGTGGGTGAGCTGGTCGATGAAGTTGAAGACCAGCGCCGTCACGCCGTCCTGCGCCAGATGCGCCGGCAGCCGCCGGAGCAGACCGTCGCCGTCGGCGGCCGTGAACACTTTCTCGTAGTGCACCGGCACGTTCCGGCCCGTGAGCTCCTTGAGCTGTTCGGTGAGCAGCTCCGCCTCGTGGGCGTTGAGGCTCGATTCCTCCCCGTCCGTCCACCACTGGGGGTAGCGCGCCTTGATCTCCGCGGGAAACAGCCCGCTGAAGATGGCATTCCGGGCGAAGGGCGTGGCCGTCGGGAGGATCGAGAAATAGTGCGCGGTCTCGATGTCAAAGCGCGCGCTGATGAGCGGGCGGATCATGGCCCACTGGTCCAGGCGAAGGCAGTCGACGACCACGAGCAGCGCCTTCCGGTGCATGTCCAGCACCGGCCGCAGGAACTCGGCGCCGATGTCCACCGAGAGGGGCGGCCGGTCGCTGTCGCCGTCGTTGAGCCAGCGCGCGTAGTTCCGCTGGAGGTAGCGCGCGAAGTCCTGCCGCAGGCTCTCCTGCAGCGTGCGCAACGCGTCCTGGAGGCCGGGCTCGTCGGCCTGCCCGAGCCGCACCTCCCATTCCGCCAGCTCGGCGACCAGCTCGACCCACTCGCGCCAGGCGAGCGGTCCGCCGCGCCGGCCCTCGAGCTCGCGGAACCGGGTGGCGAAGTCACGGGACAGCCGCTGCTGGCGGATGCGGTCGCCGTCGAGCAGCCGGGTCACCACCGACAGGATCTGGCGCGGGTTGACCGGCTTGATGAGATAGTCGGAGATGTCGGCGCCGATGGCGTCCTTGAGCGTCTCGGTCTCCTCGCTCTTGGTCACCATCACGACCGGCATGCCGTGGTCGATCGCGCGGATGGCACGGAAGAGCTCCAGCCCCCGCCGGCCCGGCATCTGCTCGTCGAGCAGCACCACGCCGTAGGGCTGGCGCTGGAGCAGCACCAGCGCGTCGTCGCCGTGGGTAGTGGTCTCCACGGCGAAGCCCTGCTCTTCCAGAAACAGGACGTGGGACGTGAGGCTCTCGACCTCATCGTCCACCCAGAGAATGCTCTTGGGGCGGGGCATGGGACAAATATAGACGGAGGGACGGAGAGGACCGAGAACGCGCCGTCCTCCACGTCTGCTTTCCCCTTCCCAAATCCGGGCATACATTCCCGGCCGTGACGTATAACACCTTTCTCTCCCCCGACATCCTCGTGGTGCGCTTCAGCTCGATCGGGGACATTCTCCTCACGACGCCGCTGCTGCGCGCCATCCGCAACAAGTGGCCGGGCGCACGGGTGACGATGCTGACCAAGCGGCAGTACGTGCCGCTGGTCAGCGACAACCCGAACGTCACGGAGGTCTTCGGTATCACGCCGCAGGATACGGTCCGCAGCGTGTCGGCGCTCATCAAGCGCGTCCGGTACTCCCATCTGTTGGACCTCCAGGGCGGGACGCGCACCTGGCCGCTCCGATTGCTGGTCCGGGGCCCCTGGTCCGGCTTCTCGCACCGCCGCGTCGCCCGCGAGCTGCTGATCCGGTTCAAGCACAACAACTACCACGAGCACGTGCCGGTACCGGAGCGCTACTTCGAGGCGGCCGCCGATCTGGGGGTCGAGCCTGACGGCGCCGGGCCCGAGTTCTTTCTGAACCCATTCGCCGAGGAAAACGCCACGGGCTGGCTCACCCGGGCCGGGATCGGCACCAAGCGCGCGCTGGTGGCCATCTCGCCGGGGGCGGCCCACGCGACCAAGCGCTGGCCGGTCGAGCACTGGATCAAGCTCTGCCGCCAGATCGTCCACACCGGCGCCGACATCGTCGCCCTGGGCGGCCCCGAGGACTCGGCGGTGGGCGCCGAGATCGCGGCGCGCGGCGGGGCCCACGTGGCGAGCGCCGCCGGCGAGCTGAGCCTGCAGGAGACCGGCGGCGTGCTGAAGCGGGCGGCCGCGCTCATCTCCGGTGACACTGGCGTCATGCACATGGCCACCGGCGTGGGCACCCCCGTCGTCGCGCTGTTCGGACCGACGGTGCGCCAGTTCGGCTTCTTCCCCTACCACGCGCACGCCAGCGTGGTCGAGCGCAACTTGAGCTGCCGCCCCTGCAGCAGCCATGGCAGCGCCGAGTGCCCACTGGAGCACCACCTCTGCATGCGCGAGATCCTGCCCGACATGGTGTTCACCACCCTCACCCGGACTCTCGCGTGAGCGGTTGGGATCCGGCGGCGACCGCGCTGTTGGGCGCCCTGCCCCGAACCGCGCGCGGCCCGCGGCGCGAGGGAATCTTTGCCCTCTGGCTCACGGTGCGGGTCGCGCAGGACCTGCTGCGTGACCCGCCACCGGCCGATCGGGCCCATCGTCGCCGGCTCCAGTTGCTGGAGCATCGGCTGTCGAGCCTCACGATGCCACCGCCACTCCGCCGCGCGCTCGCCGCCGCGATCAGCCAGCTCAAAGAGGCCCGGCCCGAGACCGCCGCGCAGGTGCTGAGCCAACTCGTCGCTCCGGCCCGCGAGGCGGGCGGAGCCGAGGCGGGCGACGCGCTGGCCCAGGCCGCTCGCGCCGCCCGCGCCGCCCTCCGACCGGAGCGCTAGCGTGGCGCGCGAGGAACAGGCGTCGCTCGAGGGATTGGTCGCGCGCATCGATGCCACCTCGGACGGGACGGCGGGTCCGGAGGCGGTGACGACCGGCTTCGCGTCGCTGGATCGCGTGCTTGGCGGCGGCGTTCGCCGTCAGGACCTGATCGTGCTGGGCGGGGACGTCGCGAGCGGCAAGTCGAGCCTCGCGCTCGCGATCACGATCCGAGCGGCCCGGGCGGGCATCCCCACACTCTATCTCTCCGGCGAGATGGGTCCAGAGCGCGTGCTCGAGCGTGCCCTGGCCATCGAGGGTCGAGTTTCGATCGATGATCTCAGGCAGGGGCGGCTCGACGCCGCGACGCGCGCGTCCGTCGGCGCCGCGGCCATACGGCTGCGGGATATTCCGTGGCTGATCCGCCCGCTGCTCGGCGCGAGCTTCGAGGAGATCGTCGCTTCACTCGATCAGGTCCCCGGCCGGTCGCTGCTCGTGGTGGATTCCCTGCAGCTCGCGCCACCGCCGGTGCCGGCCGAGCACGTGGAGGAGCGGGTGGCCCTCGTGGTGCGCGCGCTCAAGGGACTCGCGGTCGAGCGCAACCTGGCGGTGCTCGCGGTGGGGCAGCTCCCCGCGCATCGCGCCGATCGTCCCGACCCTCGCCCCATGCTCGACGATTTCGGCGGGCTCGGCGCGATCAAGCAGAACGCGGATGTCGTGCTGGGGATCTATCGGGAAGAGATGTACCGGCCGGGCCAAGGGGTCGAGGGCGCCACGGAGCTCATCGTCGCCAAGAACCGCAACGGGCCGACCGGGTTCGTCGATCTGTTCTTCTATCCGCGGATCCTGCGCTTCGAGGACATGCTGGATCCGTCGTAACGAGCGCCGTGTCGCTACGACGCGGGCTTCGCTGCCGTGCTGTCGGCTTTCGCGACCACCGCACCGGAAAGCTCGACCAGCGATCCGGTGCCTTCGCCCCGGACCCGCACCCAGAGCGGTGGCCCGTCCTGGTTGGCGAGGAGCACCGTCGCCCCCTGCGCATCCTTCGCCTCGTTGACCAGCTTCCAGCTCCCCCGCTTGAACACGTCCCGATAGTACGCCACCACCAGTTCCGGCGCGGCCGGCGTGCGCATGACCACCTGCGCGGCATCGGCGCCCGCGGACCGGCTCACGAAGCTGGACTGAGGGGGCAACGGAAGGTTGGGCAGGACCTTGGCGATATCGATCGGCTTGGCGGGCTTGTCGCCGCAGGCGGCCAGCGCCAGACAGAGCGCGAGGGCCGCGATTCTGGTGGGGATCATAGGGGTGGGAGACTAGCGGAGCGGACCATCGAGGTCAAGGGAGACGTTTGCCGCAACCGGCTGTCACGCTTATGTTTCCGCCTAATCAAACCGCGCCCGTATCAAGGAGTTCGGCCATGGCCGGGCACAGCAAGTGGAAGCAGATCAAGCGCAAGAAGGCCGTCACCGACGCCCGCCGCGCCTCCTCCTGGACCAAGGTCATCCGCGAGATCACCGTCGCCGCGAAGAGCGGGGGCGGCGACCCCGGCGGCAACCCCCGGCTCCGCACGGCGATCGACGCGGCCAAGGCGGTCAATATGCCGTGGGATAACATCGACCGGGCGATCAAGAAGGGCACCGGCGAGCTCGAGGGCAGCGTCTACGAGGAGCTGACCTACGAGGGCTACGGGCCGGGCGGCGCGGCGATCTTCATCGAGGCCACCACCGACAACGCGAACCGGACGGTCGCGGAGATCCGGCACGCGTTCAGCCGGAACGGCGGGAATCTGGGCGCCACCAATTCGGTCGCGTGGATGTTCGACCGGAAAGGTCAGATCTACATCGACGCCGCCAAGTACGACGAGGATTCGACGCTCGAGGCCGTGCTCGAGGCCGGCGCCGAGGATTTCGCCCGCGACGGCGATCAGTACGTCGTGACCACCGCGCCGGCCGCGTTCCACGCCGTACAGGACGCGCTCACGGCGCGCAAGTTCGCGATCGACTCCGCGGAGCTCGCGATGGTGCCCAAGAACACGGTCAAGGTGGAAGGCGCCGATGCCGAGCGCATCCTCAAGCTCATGGAAGTGCTGGAGGAGCTGGACGACGTCTCCAAGGTGTCGTCGAACTTCGACATCGACGCCGCGCAACTGGCGGAGGCCGAGGCCTGAGAGCCGTCCCGTGAAGGTGCTGGGCATCGACCCGGGGACCGCCATCCTCGGGTACGGCGTCGTGGAGGGTGGTTCCGGATCCCATCCCCGACTGCTGGAATGCGGGACGCTCACCACGGCGGCCCGCGACCCCCTGCCGGCCCGACTCCGCGTGATCCATGACGGCACCGCCGCGCTGCTCGCGCGACACGCCCCCGAGGCGGTCGCGGTCGAGAGCGCGTTCTACGGCAAGAACGTGCGGACGACAGTCGTCCTGAGCCACGCGCGCGGCGTCATCCTGCTGGCCGCCGAGCAGGCCGGCGTGACCATCGCGGAATACACGCCGGCCCAAGTGAAGAAGACCGTGGTCGGCCGCGGCGCCGCGCTCAAGCCGCAGGTCGCCTACATGGTGATGCAGCTGCTTCGGCTGCGCACGCCGCCCGAGCCGGCCGACGCGGCCGACGGCGTCGCGGTCGCCCTGGCCCACCTGATCATCAGCACACGCCAGGCGGCCTTCTTCCGCCAGGTCACGGGGGCGCGGTGATCGCGACCGTGAGCGGCGTGCTCGCCGAGCGGGCGGGCGACAGGATCGTGGTGCAGACCGACGGGGGGGTCGGCTACGCGGTCACGGTGCCGGCCGGCGTCGCCGAGCGGCTGCCCGCGCCCGGCGGGAGGGTCAGCCTCTACACCGAGCTGGTGGTGAAGGAGGACGGCTGGTCGCTGTTCGGCTTCGACCGGGCCGTCGAGCGCGTCGTGTTCCAGCGGCTGCTCGGGGCCAGCGGCTTCGGACCCAAGCTCGCGCTCGCGCTGCTTTCGGCGCTGGGTCCGGAGCGCACGGTTCGGAGCGTCCTGGGCCGGGATCTCACCGCCTTGAGCTCCGTGAGCGGCGTGGGTCGGAAGAAGGCCGAGCGGCTGGTGCTCGAGTTGCAGGACAAGTTCGGCGATGTCACGATCGAGCCCCAGGCCGCGCGCTCGGCGGGCGCCGACGAGGCCGTTCGCGCGCTCATGGGGCTGGGCTACGGCCCCGGCGCGGCCGACGACGCGGTCCGCGCCGCGCTGGCCGACGGCTCGCCGCAGGAAACTTCGCACCTGATCCGGCGGGCGCTCCAGCAGCTCGCCGCCGCCCGGGGAGGGCGATGACCGTGATGAGCGTCCCAGCCGTGACCGCCGAATGGAACTGCACTCGCTGCGGTACCACGAACCGGAAGCTGGTGCCCGCCGACGCGACGAGCGCCCGCGATCGCTGCAACCACTGCCGGGCCTGGCACATCGTCGAGCCGGACAGTCGGCCGGTGCGGTGGAACGCGCGGCTGGACGACTGAGTCGTGGCGTACGTCAACGCTGGGGTCCCATCCACCACATGAGGACGCGGAGAAGTAGCAGGTGGACAGCGTTAACCGCGCCCTCGATCTGAACCCGGGCGTCGAATCGTTAGGAATGCAATGAACAAGCTGCAGGTCACCACTCCCGAAGCCCTCCCCGAGGAGACCGGCGCCGACGCCGCGCTCCGGCCGTCGCGGCTGGACGAGTTCGTGGGCCAGGTGCAGGTCAAGAACTCGCTCCAGATCGCCATCGACGCGGCGAAGGGACGCCGGGAGACGCTCGATCACACCCTGTTCTTCGGTCCGCCGGGGCTGGGGAAGACCACGCTCGCCATGCTCATGGCCCGCGAGATGGGCGTGCAGCTTCGGACGACCTCGGGCCCGGTGCTCGAGAAGCCCGGCGACCTGGTCGGCCTGCTCACGTCGCTCGGCACGGGCGACATGCTCTTCATCGACGAGATCCACCGGATGAAGCCCGCGCTGGAAGAATTCCTGTATCCCGCGATGGAGGACTACCGCGTCGACGTCCGGATCGCCGATGGGCCCAACGCCCAGACGATCCCCATGGCGCTCGAGCGTTTCACCCTCATCGGCGCCACCACCCGGTTCGGCCTGCTCACTCCGCCGATGCGCGCACGGTTCGGGCTGGTCGAGCGGCTGGGCTTCTACCCACCCGACGAGCTGCAGCAGATCGTGACCCGGTCCGCCTCCATCCTGCAGGTCCCGATCGACGGGGAGGGCGCGGCGGAAATCGCGCGCCGAAGCCGGGGCACGCCCAGGGTCGCCAACCGCCTGCTGCGCCGCGTGCGCGACTACGCCCAGGTGAAGGCCGACGGGCGGATCACCGTGACGGTCGCGTCGGCCGCGCTGGCGCGCCTCAACGTGGACGAGTTCGGGCTGGACGACATGGACATGCGCATCCTGACGACGATCATCGAGAAATTCGGCGGCGGACCGGTCGGCCTCGGCACGGTCGCCGTAGCGGTGGGGGAGGACGCGGGCACCCTGCAGGAGGTCTACGAGCCCTTCCTCATCCAGCAGGGATACCTGGACCGGACGCCGCGCGGCCGGTGCGCCACCGCGCTGGCGTATCGCCGGTTCGGCCTGACGCCGCCCGCCGGGCAGGCGAGCATCTTTGACGGCTGAACGCCTTCGCACCGCCGACTTCGACTACGACCTGCCGCCGGAGCTCATCGCCCAGGAGCCGCTGGCGGAGCGGGCTGCGAGTCGCATGCTCATGGTCCTGCGGTCCGATCGCCGGCAGGCGGAGGGAGGCGATCGTCGCGCCTCGGACCGTCCGTCCCGCGGCCGTCGATCCAGCGCCGCGTTCCGGCAGCCCACCATGCTTCCCGGGGACCGCCGATCCGTGGGCGACGGGATCCTGGTGGATTCGTGGTTCGCCCAGCTTCCTTCGCTCGTGCCTGCCGGCGATCTCATCGTCCTCAACACCACCCGCGTCCGCCACGCCCGACTGCTGGGCACGCGTCCGTCCGGTGCGCCGGCGGAAGTGCTGCTGATCCACCCCGCGGCCGACGACAGCTGGATCGCGCTGGGCAAGCCGGGCAGCGCCCTGCAGCCCGGCAAGCGAATTCACCTCGACGGGGACGTCGGCATCGAGACCGTCGAAGTGCTGAGCGACGGCACCCGCCGGGTACGGTTCGTCGGCGCCTCGGCCGAGGACGCGATCAAGCGCTTCGGCCGGCTGCCGTTGCCGCCCTACATCACGCGGGACCCGACCACCGCGGACGAGCAACGGTATCAGACGGTATACGCCCGTGCCGTGGGCAGCGTCGCCGCACCGACCGCCGGCCTGCATTTCACCCCCGACCTGCTCGACGCCCTCTCGGCCAAAGGGGTGGTCGTGTCCGGGCTGGATCTGCAGGTGGGACCCGGCACGTTCAAGCCGGTCGAGGCCGAGGACCCGCGTCAGCATCCGATGCATCCCGAGCGCTACGAGATCTCGGCACGGCTGGCCGCGCTGGTGGAGCTGGTGCGGGAACAGGGCGGCCGCGTGTGGGCGGTGGGAACGACCGTCGTCCGGGCGCTGGAGAGCGCCGCCAACCCGGACGGGACGGTGCGCGCCGGCCCGGGCGAGACGAGCCTGATGATCACCCCGGGCTATCCGTTCCGCGTGGTCGACCGCCTGCTGACCAACTTCCACCTGCCCCGCTCGACGCTGCTCATGCTGGTGAGCGCGTTCGCCGGGCACCAGCTCGTGAAGGCCGCCTACGCCCACGCCGTCGAGGAGCGTTATCGCTTCTACTCGTACGGTGACGCGATGGTGATTCTCTGACTCCGGGCGCACGCCGAGCGCGGTGATGTTCGAGTTTCGCCTGGAGGCCACTCAAGGCGCCGCCCGCGCCGGCACGCTGACCCTGCCCCACGGCGTGGTCCAGACACCCGCCTTCATGCCCGTCGGCACGCATGGCGTCGTTCGTGGGCTCAGCGCCGGCGACGTGGAGCGCGCCGGCGCGCAGATCATCCTGGGCAACACCTACCATCTGCACCTCCGCCCCGGCGAGCGGGTGGTGCAGGAAATGGGCGGGCTGCACCGCTTCACCACCTGGCGGCGCGCGATGCTCACCGATTCGGGCGGATTCCAGGTGTTCTCCCTCGCGGGACTGCGCCGGATCGGCGAGGACGGCGTCGAGTTCCAGTCCCACGTGGACGGCACCTTCCGCACGCTGACGCCTGAGCGCGCCATGGACATCCAGTGGGCCCTCGGCGCCGACATCGCGATGGCGTTCGACCACGTGGTGCCCGGTCAGGCGTCGCACGACGTCGCCTGCGACGGGATGGAGCGGACGCTTCGGTGGCTGGATCGGTGCAAGGCGAGGCATGACGAGCTCGCGGACGGGGGGCCGTCAGGCCTTCAATCGCTCTGGCCGATCGTGCAGGGCGGCACCCACGACGAGCTCCGCCGCCGCTCCCTCGACGGCACGCTCGAGCGCGGCCCCTGGAGCGGCATCGCCATCGGGGGATTGTCCGTGGGCGAGCCGAAGCCGGTCATGCATCGCGTGCTCGAATCCCTCGGCGCCGCCCTGCCCCGCGACACGCCCCGTTATCTTATGGGTGTCGGCTTTCCGGCAGATCTGCTCGAGGGCATCGCTCGCGGCGTCGACCTGTTCGACTGCGTCGCCGCTACGCGGAACGGGCGCCACGGGACGGCTTGGCTACCGTCCGGCCGGGTCAACGTGCGGGGCGCCGGGCTCAAGGGCTCGACGGCGCCGCTCGACCCCGAGTGCGACTGCGAGGCCTGCACCACCTACCCGCGCGGCTACCTGCGACATCTCTTCGTGGTCGAGGACATGCTGGGGCTCAGGCTGGTTTCGCTGCACAACATCCGCTTCCTGGTCCGGCTGGGCGAGCAGGCGCGCGCCCACATCCTGGCCGGGACGTTCGACGGCTGGAGCCGGGAGTGGCTTCGCCGACACTACGCCCGGGAGACGTGAGGAGAAAGCATGTTTCAGGCGCAGACCGGTTCGGGCGGCGGCATCACCGTCCTCGTGTTGCAGATGGCCGCGATCGGCCTCGTGTTCTACTTCCTGATCCTCCGGCCGTCGGGACAGGCGCGGAAGAAGCACGCGGAGCTGCTGGGGGGCCTCAAGAAGGGCGACGAGGTCATGACCAGCGGCGGCATCATCGGCCGCGTGCGCGACATCAAGGAGGTCGAGACGGATGGGGTGAAGGAGACTCGCGTCACCGTGGAGAGCGGAACCGCCAGTGTGATCGTCGAGCGGTCGCGCATCGTGCGCGTGGGCGGGTCGAGCGCTCCCGGAGCCCCCGCGGCATGAGCCTGCTGCCGCTGCACCTGCTGGGCTCGCCGGTCCTGCGCCAGCGGAGCGCGGAAGTAGGCCCGGTGGACGACGAGGTCCGCCGGCTGGTGGACGACATGTACGAGACGATGGACGCGGCGCGAGGCGTCGGACTCGCCGCCAATCAGATCGGGATCCCCCGGCGGGTGGCTGTGGTGGACGCCGACGAGGACCGGTTCGAGATGATCGACCCCGTCATCGTCGAGACGGAAGGCCGCGAGGTGGCCGAGGAAGGCTGCCTCTCGATCCCCGAGATCTACGGCGACGTGAGCCGGCCGGAGCGGGTCGTCATCGAGGCCACCGACCGCCACGGCAACCGATTCCGGAAGGAGGCGACGGGACTCAAGGCCCGCGCCATCCAGCACGAGATCGACCACCTCGACGGCATCCTCTTCCTCGACCACCTCAGCCTCGTCAAGCGGCAGATCCTGCTCGCCCGGTACCGCCGCGAGCACAAGGACGACACCAGCTACATCAAAGAGGTCCAGGCGGAGCCCGCCAGCCCGGAGTGATGCGGATCGTCTTCTTCGGCACCCCGCAGTTCGCCGTGCCCTCCCTGCGGGCACTGCTCGGCGAGCGATACGCGGTGGTGGGGGTGGTGACCCAGCCCGACCGGCCCCAGGGCCGTTCGCGCAGCACGCTGGTGCCGCCGCCGGTCAAGGTCGAGGCGGAGCGCGCGGGGATTCCCATCCTCCAGCCGGCCCGTCCCCTGGGCGACGTCTTTCTCGCCGGCCTCCGCCGGCTCGAGGCCGACCTCGGGATCGTGGTCGCGTACGGCCACATCCTCCGTCCCGCCGTGCTCTCCCTCCCCCGCCTGGGCATGATCAACGTGCACGCCTCGCTGCTTCCCCGCTGGCGAGGGGCGGCGCCGGTGCAGCATGCCATCCTCGCCGGGGACGTCGAGACCGGGATCAGCATCATGCAGATGGAGGAAGGGCTCGACAGCGGGCCCGTGCTGCACCGGATCGCCACGTCCATCGGGGCCGATGAGACCGCCGGGGCGCTCGCGGCGCGGCTCGCCGAGCTGGGCGCGACGGCGCTGGTCGACGCGCTCTCGCTCCTGTCCGCCGGCTTCGCCAAGCCCGAGCCGCAGGACGCGGCAGGCGCGACGGTCGCGCCGAAGATCGACCGGGACAGCGCGCGCATCGACTGGCGGCACGAGGCGGCGTCGGTCGCCCGTCAGGTGCGAGCCTTTGATCCCGCACCGGGCGCGTGGGCCACCCATGAGGCGTCGCCACTGAAGCTGTTCGGCGGCATTCCCACGGATGATCGCGGCGAGCCGGGTCGCGTCCTGGCGGCGGGCGAGCGGCTGGTGGTCGGCTGCGGCGACGGGGCTCTCGCCGTCCGCGAAGTGCAGCCGGCGGGCAAGAACCGCCTCGCGGTGAGGGAGTGGGTTCGAGGCCGCGGCATCACCTTGGGGGCCCGGCTCGGATGAGACCGCTGCCCCGGCTGCATGCCGTCACCGACGCGGCCACGCTAGGGACGGACGATTTCGGGGTGCGCGCCGCCGCCATCGCGGCCGCGGGCCCGGCCGTGGCGCTGCACGCGCGGGATCGGACGGCCGGCGGCGCCAAGCTGACGGCGGTGGTCACCCGGCTGCTCGCCCTGGCCCGGCCGCCGGAGGCGGCGGTCTTCGTGAACGGCCGCCCCGATATCGCCGCGGCACTCGGGGCCCACGGCGTGCAGCTCGGCGCCGACGACCTGGACGCCGGTGATGCGCGGCGCCTGTTCGCCGGCGGCTGGATCGGCCGCTCCGTGCACGACCTGGACGAGGCATCCGCCGCGATCGCGGAGGGGGCAGACTTCCTGATGGTCGGCAACGTGTACCCGACGGACAGCCATCCCGGTCGCCCGGCGGTCGGCCTGGGCTTGGTGCGGAAGACCGCCGCGCTCGGGCGGCCCGTGATCGCGATCGGCGGGCTCGACGCCACCCGGGCGCACGAGGTGCGCGCCGCCGGCGCCTACGGCGTCGCCGCCATCGGCGCGCTCTGGCGCGCCAAGGATCCGGCCGCGGCCGCGCTCACCCTGCTGGCGCCGTGGGGCGGCGACGCATGACGTCCGCCCGCGCGCTGCGGCTCACCGTGAACGGTGAGCCGCGGGAGCTGCCGGGACCCGCGACCCTCCTCGACCTGCTGGCGCATCTGGGCCTCGACCCACGGACCGTGGTGGTCGAGCGCAATCGGGAGATCGTGCGGCGCCCGCAACTCGGTGACACCGCGGTGGCCGACGGCGACCTGATCGAGCTGGTCCACTTCGTGGGCGGCGGGTGAGGCGAGCGGGCGTCATTATCTTTCGGGTCGAACGCTCTCAGGAGTCAGCATGACCGGCACGCTCACCCCCGAAACCCTGCTGGACGCCCCGCTCACCATCGCCGGGCGGAGCTTTCGCTCGCGCCTGATGGTCGGGACCGGTAAGTACCGGACCAACGAGGAGATGGCCCGGGCCATCGAGGCGTCGGGTGCGGAGATCGTCACCGTCGCGGTGCGCCGGGTCGATCTGGATCGGACCAAGGAGGAGGGGGTGCTGTACCATCTGAGCCCCGACCAGTACTTCCTCCTCGCCAACACCGCGGGCTGCTACACCGCCGATGAGGCGATCCGCTACGCCCGCCTCGCCCGGGAGGCGGGCTTCAACGACTTCGTGAAGCTCGAGGTCATCGGTGACCGCGAGACGCTGCTGCCCGACACCGACGGCCTGCTGGCCGCCGCCCGCACCCTGGTGCGCGAGGGCTTCCAGGTGCTCGCCTACACCAACGACGACCTGATCACGGCGCTCCGGCTCGAGGAGGCCGGCTGCGCGGCGGTCATGCCGCTCGCCTCGCCGATCGGCAGCGGGCTTGGCCTCGCCAATCCCTACAGCATCCGGACAATCAAGCGCCGGCTCCGAGCCCCGGTCATCGTGGACGCCGGCGTCGGGACCGCGTCCGATGCCTGCCTCACTATGGAGCAGGGTGTCGACGGCATCCTCATGAACACGGCACTGGCCGAGGCCCAGGACTCGGTCGCCATGGCGCGGGCGATGGGACTCGCGGTCGAGTCGGGACGGCTGGCGTATCTCGCGGGCCGCATGCCGCGGCGGGAGGTGGCCGTCCCGTCCTCGCCCGGCCACGGGATGCTCGAGTAGCGGGGCTCGCGTGACCGTCGCGGGCCTCCCGGCGAGGCGGGCGGCGCTGCACACCCTGCGCGACGTTCGCGGAGGCAAGCCCTTCCAGGCCGCGCTCGACCGTGCGGTGGAGGGGCTCTCGGACCCCGATCGCCGGCTGGTGCACGAGCTCGCCGCCGGGGTGCTGCGCGGGCAGACGGCGCTCGACGCGCGGCTCGCGCCGCTGGTGCCGCGCGGCTGGCCCAGCGTCGCGCCTGAGCTTCAGGAGGTGCTCCGACTCGGCGCGTTTCAGCTCACTGCGCTCGATCGGGTTCCTGCGCACGCCGCGGTGGATACCAGTGTCGCGCTGGCCAAGGAGGCCGGCGGCCAGCGGGCCGGGGGCTTCGTGAACGCGGTGCTGCGACGCTTGGGACAGGCTGGCCCCGCGCAGGCTGGCCCGGCACCAGCCGGTGCCGAGGTTTCGGCGGCGGAAGCGCTGGCGACCGCGGCCTCGCACCCGACGTGGCTGGTCGAGCGTTGGCTCGAGCGGTTCGGGCCTGAAGACACGGCCGCGCTGCTCCGGTGGAACAACACGCGGCCCGAGCTCGTCCTGCAGCCGGCGCGCGCCACCCGGGAACAGCTCGAGGCGCGGTGGCGGCAGGCCGGCATCGAGCCGAGCCCCGCTCCGTTCGGCGCCGGGCTCACGACCGATCGGTCGCGCCCGCAGTCGCTGCCGGGGTATGCCGAGGGCGACTTCATCGTGCAGGATCCGGCGCAGGCGCTGCTGGTCCGATTCGCGGCCCTGCCGTCCGGCGTCACCCTGTACGACGCGTGCGCGGCTCCCGGGGGCAAGACGATCGCCTTCGGCCGCGACGCCGGCTGTGTCGTCGCGGCCGACCTCAGCCGCTCGCGTGCGCAGCGGCTGGCCGAAAACGTTCGGCGCGCGGGGAGCGGGCACGAGCACCCGGTGGTGGCGGACGCACGCCACCCACCCGTCCGACGGAGCGAGGCCGTCCTGTTGGACGCGCCCTGCCTCGGCACGGGGACGTTCGCGCGGCATCCCGATGCGCGCTGGCGGGTGACGCCCGCTGCCCTGGCAATGCTCGCCGCGCGTCAGGCCGAGCTGCTCGACCGGGCCGCGACCGTGGTGGCCCCTGGAGGCATCCTGATCTACAGCACCTGCTCGATCGAGCCCGAGGAGAACGCCGAGCAGGTGGATCGCTTCTTGGCCAGTCACCCGGAGTTCCGGCGGGAGCCGAGCGAGCACTTCCCGCCCGCGCTGCTTTCACCCGACGGAGATCTGATGATCCTGCCGCAGCGTCATCGCATGGACGGGGCGTTCGCGGGCCGGCTCCGGCGGGCTTCGTGAGGGGGCCCCGATGAGGACCCGCCGGCACACCGAGTCGCCGTTCGCCGGCATGAGCGCCGGGCCGTGGCGTCGGTTCGCCCGCGACCTCGGGCTGGTCGCGCTCACGTTCGCCGTCGGGTACGTCGTGTCGTCGTACTACGTCAATCCCGGCTCCGTGACGGCTGACGATCACGCGATTCCTCGGGTCCTCGGCCAACCGCTCGACCAGGCCCGCGCCGCGCTCGCGAACGCCGGCTTCCGCTCGCGCGTCGACGGGGAGCGGACCAGCCCCACGGTCCCGCGCGGCGGCGTCGTGTGGCAGGATCCGCCGGCGGACATGGTGGTGCCGCCCAACTCGGTGGTCCAGCTCGTGGCCAGCGCCGGCCCCGCGCCGGCGACAGTGCCGGACGTCGTGGGACTCGCCCTGCCCTATGCGGAGAAGGTGGTCGAAGCGGCCGGCATCCGCGTCGGCCGGGTGGACACGGTTCGGGGCGCGGGACCCGAAGCCGGCGTGGTGATCGCCACTCGGCCCGGGGCCGGGAACGGGCGCCCGCGAGGAACCGCGGTGGACCTGGTCGTGAGCGGCGCGCCTTCCACGCCCGGCGCGGGCCTGTGAGCGCGCGCATCGCGCCGAGCGTGCTCAGCGCCGATCTGGGACGCCTCCGGGAGCAGGTAGCCCAGGCGATCGAGGGCGGCGCCGAGTGGATCCACGTGGACGTCATGGACGGGCACTTCGTCCCGAACCTGACGTTCGGCGCTCCGCTCATCCGGGCGCTCCGCCGGCTGACCGACCGGCCGCTGGACGTCCACCTCATGGTGCAGCGCCCCGAGGAGTACATCGCCGAGTACGCGGACGCCGGAGCGAACGTGTTCACCTTTCACCCCGAGGCCACCGTGCACGTGCAGCGCCAGCTCGCCGCGGTCCGCGAGCACGGCATGCGCGCCGGTCTAGCGCTCAACCCGGGGACCCCGCTCGCGCTGGCGGAGGAAGTCGTGGCCGACCTCGATCTGGTGCTGGTGATGTCGGTCAACCCCGGCTTCGGCGGCCAGTCCTATCTGCCGGCCGCCACCGACAAGATCCGCCGCACCCGCGCCCTGCTCGACCGCCATCGGTCGGCGGCGACGCTCGAGGTGGATGGCGGCGTCACGACCGCGACCATCGCCGAAGCCTGGGGCGCGGGGGCGGACACCTTTGTCGCCGGCACCGCGGTGTTCGGCGGGAACGATCCGGCGGCGGCAGTGCGCGACCTGCTGCGCTGCTGCGCCGTGCGCGTCTGAGGCAACCTATGTCGAAGCAATGGATCTTCGTGGGACTCGTGGTCGCCGGCGTCGCCGCGGGCGCGACCATCATGACCAAGGTCGGGAGCGAGGTCGCACCGGTGGAGGTCGGCGCCACTGCCCCGCAGTTCCATGCGATCGACCTCGCCACCGGCGATTCGGTCTCGCTGCGCGAGCGCTACCGCGGCAAGGTCACCCTGGTGAACATCTGGGCGACCTGGTGCGTGCCATGTCGCGTCGAGATGCCGGCGATGCAGCAGCTGTACGACAGCCTCGCGCCGCGCGGATTCGCCATCGCGGCGGTCAGCATCGACGAGGGCAGCCCGGAGGACGTCCTGGCCTTCGGCCGCGAGCTCGATCTCAGCTTCGATCTGCTGCAGGACCGGTCGACCAAGATCCAGCAGATTTATCAGACCACCGGCGTGCCCGAGAGCTTCCTGCTCGACCGGCACGGGGTCATCGTGAAGCGCATCATCGGCGCGCACGACTGGAACTCGCCGGCCAATCGGGCGCTGGTGGAACGCCTCCTCGACGAGCCCGGCACCTGAGGTGGGGCTCCGCGCCGCGCTCACGGCCGACGTCCCGCTCAAGCTCACCTCCGCCGGCCTGGCGGTCTTTCTGTGGTTCCTCGCCGCGAGCGAGGAGCCGGCGAGCACGCTGGTGCCCGTGGATCTCACGGTGCAGCCCCCCGCGGGGCGGACCGTCGTGCGCACCGGCGGACCGGTTCGCGCGCTGGTCTCGGGCCCACGCCGGGAGCTCCTCAAGCTGTCCGCGTCGCCGATACACCTGACGCGGGTGCTCCCCGACACGACCGCCGCGGATCAGGTCGCGGTGGACGTCGGGCCCGGCGACGTCGAGCTGCCGCGCGGCGTCGACGTGCACGTCCAGGACGTGCAGCCCCGGTCCGTCGCGGTCGACCTCGACTCGACGTTCCAGCGGGTCGTGCCGGTGCGGGCCGTGGTCCGGCTGCAGGCGGGCGCGGGTCACATGCTGCGGGCCATCGCGGTCGTGCCGGGCACCGTGCGCCTGCTCGGTCCGCGCGAGGAAATCCAGCGAATCGACTCCGCGCGCACCGAGCCGCTCGAGGTGAGCAGGGTGGATGGCCCGATCGAGGAGACGCTGGCGCTGGACACGACCGGATTCGGGCGCGTGCGGGCGCTGCCGACCTCGGTCACGGTGCGGGTGGAAGTCGAGGCCGTCGGCGAGCGACTGGTGACGTCCGTGCCCGTGCGCCTGCCGAGCGACCTGGCGGCCGTCGCCCGGCCGGAGCGCGCGACCGTGAGCGTGCGGGTCCGGGGCGCCGCCGCGCGGCTCGCCGCGGTCGACCGCGACAGCGTGCCGGTGATCGTGGACTGGGCCGGGCCGCCCGGGCCCGGCCAGGCGCGGCTGCGCGTGCTGGCGCCCCCCGGCCTCGACGCGCGTGGCGGTGCCCGACAGCATCGCCCTGGTCCGACGGGGCTCCGATGGCTGAGTGGGTGCTGGGCATCGAAACCTCCTGCGACGAGACGTCGGCGGCCGTGCTTCGTCGGAGCGCCGCGGGCTCCGAGCTGGCCGGGCTCTCGATTCTGTCCCAGGACGTGCACCGGATCTTCGGCGGGGTCGTCCCCGAGCTCGCGAGCCGCGCGCACGTCCAGGCCATGGGCTCGGTCATCGATCGGGCCCTCGCGGACGCGGGGATCGGACTGGCCCAGCTCGACGGCATCGCGGTCACGGCGGGCCCGGGATTGGTCGGCGCCCTCCTCGTGGGCGTGATGCACGCCAAGACCCTGGCCTTCAGCCTCGACCGGCCGCTGCTCGGGGTGAACCATCTCGAGGGCCACCTCTTCGCGCCGACCCTCGAGGATCCCGAGCTCGCCCCGCCGTTCGTCGGACTGCTCGTGAGCGGCGGCCACACGATGCTGCTCGACGTGCCGGCCTGGGGCGACTACCGGCTCCTGGGCCAGACGCTGGACGATGCGGCGGGGGAGGCCTTCGACAAGGTGGCCAAGCTGCTCGGACTGGGGTATCCCGGCGGCGCGCCGATCGAGCGGCTGGCGCGAGAGGGTCGGGAGGGACGCTACCGCTTTCCGCGACCGATGCTCCAGGAGCTCGAGCGCGACGGCCCGAATCGCTACGCCTTCTCGTTCAGCGGTCTCAAGACGGCCGTGCTCCGGGTCGTGCGGCCGACTCCGGGTAGTGACTCCCAGCCGCTCGCCGACGCGGACAAGGCCGACGTCGCCCGCGGATTCCAGGACGCCGTCATCGATGTCCTCACCGCCAAGACCACGCATGCCGTAGCCGCGCTCGGCTATCCATCCGCGATGGTCGGCGGCGGGGTCGCCTGCAACCGCGCGCTGGTGACCCGGCTCCGCGAGCGGCTGGCGGGACGGGCGCGGGTGAGCGTAGCTTCCCCGCGGCTCAACACCGACAACGCGGCGATGATCGCCGCCGCCGGCGCCTGGCGGCTCGCGCGCGGCGAACGAAGCGGCTGGGACCTCGAGCCGCGGGACGATCTGCCGCTGCCCGGCCTCATCACACCCATTCCCGTTTCCGGATCCGACGCGTGACCGTCTATCCCTTCAAGATCCCGCTCCCGTTCTTTCCGCACGAGCTCACGGGCTACGGCCTCATGATGATGGTGGCCTTTCTCGTGGGCGGCTGGCTGGTGTCGCTCGAGCTGCGCCGTCGCCACCTGTCGGAGGATTACTCCGCGGATATCGTCGCCGCGGCGGTCATCGGCGGGGTGATCGGGGCGAAGCTCTGGTACGTCGCCCTCACGCGTGATCCAGGGTCGCTCTTCGCGCGCGGAGGCTTCGTCTGGTACGGCGGCTTCATCGGCGGCACGCTCGCCGTGATCCTCAACGGCTGGCGCCTGCGGGTGCCGCTGCGCTGGACGATGCAGCTCGTGGCGCCCGCGCTGGCGGCCGCGTACGCGCTGGGGCGGGTCGGCTGCTTCCTGGTGAACGACGACTACGGCCGGCCGAGCAGCGTCCCGTGGGCGATGAAGTTCCCCCAGGGGCTGCCCCCGTCCACCGCCGGCAACATGCACCGGATGTTCGGCGTCGCCGTGCCTCCGGGTACCGACCCGTCGACGGTCCTGGCCGTGCATCCGACCCAGCTGTACGAGGTCGCGCTCATGTTGGGGGCCTTCTTCATCCTCTGGGCCTGGCGCGTCCGCGCCCGTCCGATCGGGTGGCTCTTCGGCGCGTATCTCGTGTTCGCCGGGACCGAGCGGTTCCTGGTCGAGATCCTCCGCGCGAAGGACGACCGGCTGCTGGGACCGTTCACGCTGGCACAGCTCGCGTCGGTGCTGCTCGTGGGAGTGGGCGCCTATGTCCTGCGGGCGTGGCGGGGACAGCCGGAGCCGGCCCCCGGGACCTATCTCACGACTGGCAAAGAAGTGGTGGCGTCAAAGACTTCGACAGCTCACTAACTCACTGGCTCACAAGGGATTACGGGCGCGTCTCGGATTTCGTATCATCCTTCGACAAGATTCCAGCCGGAAGTTGCCTGCGGGGCATCCGGCTAAAGCTTTGAGCAGACTGAGCTTACGGCAGCGCACTTTTTGGCACCGGAGTTGCTTATCTAGCGCCCCGGGAAGTCGAGACGACTTCAACCGAAAAGTGGTAGGTCGAAGAAGGGTGGAGCAGGCACATCGGCCTGTTTCCGTAAACTCAGGGGGCGATCTACCACCTATCTACCGAACGGCCCGTCCTCACGGACGGGCCGTTCGTGTTTCCGGTGCTCGCTCGACGAAGGCTCAGCGGGCCAGCAGGTCGCGCCCGGCCACGACCATGCCGTCCCGATCCGCGTAGAGGTGAGCGCCCGGGGCGATGGTGACCCCGGCGAATGTCACCGGTACGCCCCGCTCGCCGGTTCCCGCCTTGGCGCTCTTCCGGGGACAGGCCTGCAGGGCCTTCACCCCGATCGGGGTGCCGGCGAGCTCCGCGACGTCCCGGACACATCCGTGCACGACGATTCCGCTCCATCCGTTCCGGTGTCCGAGCGCGGCAAGGTTGCCGCCGACGAGCGCCGTCCGGAGCGACCCGCCTCCGTCCACGACGAGCACCCTGCCCCGACCCGGCGCCTCGAGCGCGTCGCGGACCAGGGCGTTGTCCTCGAACACGCGCAGGGTTTCCACCAGGCCCGCGAACCTCGCCGCGCCGCCCCAATCCCCCAGCAGCGGCTCGGCGACCCGCACCTCGTCACCGAACTCGTCACAGAGATCGGCGGTGGCGAACGACATCAGCGTGGAGGCCGCCGGACGGTGACCGGGGGGGGGCTCTGCGCGACGAGATGGCGCCGCATGCGCTCGACCTCCGACCGCATTTCGGCCAGGTCGGCCTCCATGCGCTCGAGCGAGCGGAGCAGCTCGACGACCGAGCCGGCCGCGATGCTCTCCCCACCGCCCCGGATCGTCCCTGCGGGAGCGACCGCGACTGGGGCCGGCTTGGACTCGGGCACCATGACCGAGGTCACGCCACGGACCCGGCGCGGCTGGAGCACGAAGTTCCAGGCCAAGGCGACGATCGCCAGCGCCACGAGCACGCCCTGCGCCAGCAGCGACTCGGCGGTGGGGTAGATGCCGAGCCCGGGCAGTCGGGGCGCCCACGAGACGATCGTGGTGCCGATCAGTCCGCCCTCCTGCAGCTCCGCGATGCCCTTGCCCGCGAAGACGAATGCCATGTAGTAGAGGAACGCGCTGGTGACCGCGAAGAACGGCTTGAGCGGCAGGCGCACGCCAAAGCGGCTGATGGCGATGTAGACGGCCACCAGCACCAGCGACCCCGCGAGGATGCCGCCCGCCACCGGCATCGCGCCGCTCGCCGTGCCCGAGACGAACAGCGCCTTGTAGAACAGCACGGTCTCGAACCCCTCGCGATAAACCGCGAGGAACGCGGCGGTCGCGAGCGCGAGCGCGGACCCGCTGTCGAGCGCATCCTGCACCTTGCTCTTCACGAAGTGGTTCCACTTCACCACTTCCATCTTGGACAGCAGCCAGTAGCTGACGTAGAAGAGCACGACCGTGGCCACCATCATCGTGGCGCCCTCGAGCGCCTCGCGCCGCGCCGCGCTCAGGACGAAGATCGTCTCCAGCGCCACCGCGGTGAGGAGGCTCGCCCCGATCGCCGCGACGACCCCGATGTGGATGTCCCGCTTCCGCTGGGACGCGCCCATCTTCGCCAGGAAGGTCATCAGCGCGCCGACGATCAGGATCGCTTCGAGCCCCTCGCGCACCATGATGATGAACGACTGGGTGAAGAGATTGACGGCGGACGGCTGATCGCCGAGCACGCGCTCCGCGTTCTCGAGCCCCGCGTTGAGCTGCCGGTGGAGCGCGTCCAGCTCGGCCGCGGTGGCGCCGCCGGCCGCGCGGGTGCGCAGCGAGGCGAACGCGGTCTCGAGCTCCGCGGCGAGGCCGGGGTTCTTGGCCCGGACGCCCCGCTCGACCTGCTCGAAGGTCATATAGGCGTCGAACGCGCGGGCACTGGCCGACGAATCCCCGGTGCGGGCGAGGGCGAACGCGGAGTCGAGCCGCATCCGCACCTGGTCGAACACGTGCGCGGTCGCGGCGCCGGTATGATCGGCCTGGAAGGTGCGCACGGCCGCGAGCCGGCCCATCGCCGCTGCGCTGGTGGGATTCTTCTCGTCGAGCGCCGCGAGCACCTGATCATCCGACATCGTGCCCGTGGTGGCGAAGGCGCGGAGCGACGGGGGAACATCGCCACGCGGCGCGGGGACGCGGAGAATGCTCGCGTATAGCGCCGCCGCCCAGCGGTCGTCCGCCGGGAGCCGGCCCTCGAAGGCGGGCATCGCCGTGCCGACGGTGCCGATGCTGATGCGGCGGTAGTAGTCCAGCGGCGAGACATCGCGCAGCCCGGCGCCGTCGGCGAGGTTGGCCGGCGCCGGCTGGAGCCCCTTGGCCATGGGCCCGTCACCACGCCCGATCGCACCATGGCAGCCGGCGCAATTCGCCTGGTACACCTCCGCGCCGCGCGCGAGCGACGGCGTCTGCGCGGGCAGCTCGTCCAGCGTGATGCCGAGGCGGTGGGTCAGACCATCGGTGAGCAACCGGACGTGGGCGTCCAGCGAATCGGCGGGGGCGCTGGCGGAGACCAGGCGAAGGAGCGCGTCGATCTCCGCGGTGGCCGGGCCACCGGCGGTGGCGGGCAACAGCGCCGCGGAACGACGGGATTCCTTGAGGAACAGTGTCGCTTCCTCCACTTCCGCCGGGGCGACGACCCGGCCATCAACGACGCCGATCCGGTATTCCTGCGCGGCGAGTTGTGCCGTTGCCGCAACCCGACGTGCCACCGGCGCCCGATCCTGGGAGGTGGCCGGCGCGGCCGGCTGCTGCTGGGGAGTGGCAGCGCCCAGGCTGGCCGCGGACAGCAGGATCGAAAGGATGCCGCCAATGAGAGTCATTTTCACCCAGTTTGAGGTCGCCTGGGCAAAATTAGAGTACGCCGGTCGGAATTGCCAGAGGGAGCGCGCTCGACCCGGCCAATACCCGCCGGGACAGGCCCTTAGGTGGTCCCTACGACCGCGACCGCCCCCGCGGACGTGGCCGAATGGGTGAGCGACACCTGCACCTGAAGCCCCCCATGTTCCGTGGCCAGCTGAGCTGCGAGCCCATGGAGCTGGATGGCCGGCCGCCCTTCCGAGTCGCGGGTGACCTCGATCTCACGCCAGCCGACGGCGCGGGCACCGGGGAGCGATTGCAGCGCCTTGTACACCGCCTCCTTCGCCGCAATACGGGCCGCCGCATGGCCCGTCGGGTCGGGGCGGGTGGCCAGATACGCGCGCTCCACGTCGGTGAAGAACCGCTGCATCGCGTGCTCGCCCTTGTGCGCCAGCAGCCGGGCCACCCGTTCGAGATCCACCAGATCGACCCCGACGCCGATCACGTTCACAGTCGCGACCACCAAAACGCCGCCAGACCTCGGAGCGGCGACGGCACCGGCAGGTATCCGCCCAGCACGAGGCCCACGTACGCCGCTGCGGCGACCACCACCGCGGTGACGACCCAGACCGGCCACGTCGGGCGATGCCAGGTGCGCACCTGGTCGATCTCCGCCGCCCAGCGAGCCTGCTCTACTGCCGCCGCCTGCTCCAGCGCCAGCCATGCCGATTCGAGCCGCCGAGCCGCCGAGGCGAGCGCCGCCTGCCACGTCTGCATCCCGCCCTCGGCTCCCCCGGCGCCGCCTTTGACGCGGGTCCCGCCCGCGTGTCCCGCCTGCTCCAGCGCGTCCAGTGCGGCGACGAGGGGACCGCCGCCGCTTCCCAGGCGAGCACCGATCGCGCGGATGTCCTCGTCGTCGAGGGCGAGCGCGCGGAGACGGCGGGGGGGAAGCGGGACTCTTCGCCGGCGTGACGTAGAGCCGCGTTCGCCTCCCCGGCGATGCGCCCGGCCACCGTCGCCACCGCTTTCTCCCACAGTTGCAGCCAGGCCACCCGGCCGAGCGACGCCACCGCGCCCTGCTGATCCCCGGACGCGGCGAACGAGCGGCCGGCGCCCGCGAGGTCGAACACTCCGCTGACGAGGGTGAGGCGAATGTCGTCCAGAGGCACGCGCAGTGGCCCGGGTGTCGTGGCGGGAGGGTCGACGAGCCGGCCGAGCGACGGTCCCAGCTCAGGCACGATCCAGAGGGCGTCGGAGGCGGGCGCCACGGTCACGGTCGGGCGAGCAGTGCGGGCCGCCCGGTGCGCGCCTCGAAGCGCCGGACGAACTCGGTCAGTGATTCGGCGGTGAACGCGGCGCGATCGATGCCGGTGGCCCCGATGGCACCCTCGATTGTGTCGGCCGTGCCTTCGACTTCGAGCAGCGTGTCCATGTCCGGGTAGCGCTCGACCCGCACGGTGGCCCCGCCGAGATCGTAGATCTCGACCTCACGATCGATAGTGTGGACCACGTTGTAGCCGAGGGCCGCGAGTAGCGGGTGCGGGGTCGCGGTCACGCCGACTTCGTGCTCCTCCCGGCGCTTGTAGCCGTCGACCGAGCGCCGGGTCGGCCCCTTCCAGCCGAGCATGGTTTCGATGCGACCGTCGGCGAATTCATAGGTCCGCACCCGCAGCACCTCGTCCCGCGCGGCGAGCTCGCCGTTGCGGTCGTAGCGGCGATCGATCATGCGCCCCCGCAGCCGCGCCGCGCCTCCGGCGGAGGAGAGTCGGGCACGCAGCACGTCGGGATCGGAGACGACCGCCTTGAGCTCGAGCTCGTCAGCCACGCTTCCCCACTCCCCGGGCCCGCATCAGCGCAGGATCGCCTCGATCACCGCGTCCGTCCGGCTCAGGTCCTCGAACACGGCGTGCGGTCCGCAAGCGGCGAGATCGGCGACCGAGTACGCCCCCGTCGCGACGCCGAGGGCTCGTGCCGCGATCCCAGCCCCGCAGGCGATGTCGGCCGGCGTATCGCCGATGATGACGACTTCATCGCCGTGGGGCACGCGCCCGAAGATCCGCTCGGCTCGTCGGGCGGCGATCGGCGGCAGATCGGGCCGGTGTGCCGCGTCGGAGCCGTAGGCGCCGACTCGGAAGCGCTCGGGCGCGATGCCGCCCGAGCGCAGCTTGAGGGCGGCCCCCTCGGCGAGGTTGCCGGTCAACAACCCGAGGACCACGCCGGACTCCGCCTCCAGGCGCTCGAGCAGCGCGGGCACGCCCGGCATGATGGTGGTGCGGGTGGTCGGGAGGTCGAGTTCTCTCGCCAGCAGGCCCACGTAGCGGTCGCAGACCGCGCGCACGCGGGGTGACTCGTGCGGCTCGGGCTGGCCGGCCGCGGCCAGCATCTCGGCCACGATTTGGGGATCGGTCTTGCCGTCGAACCGGATGCGGCCGAACGCCGAGGTGTCCGGTACCTCCGCGGCCAGCGCCGCCACGATGGCGCGACGCCCGGCGCCGGCGGTGAGGAGAATGGTGCCGTCGATGTCGAACAGGACGAGCTTGCGGGTCACCGGTACTCCAGCCGCCGCACCGCGACGAGGCGGTCCCGCAGCGAGGCCGCCCGGCTTCCCGGCAGCCACGGCTCCCTCACCATGCCGCCGACCGCCACCGCCGAGTGGACCAGAGTGTCTCCCTCCCCGGCGAAGGCGACGTGGGTGATCCTCGGCTCGGTCTCGCCGCGAAAGAAGAGCAGGTCGCCCGGCCGCAGATCCTCGGGACGCACCTGAGCACCGCACTCGACCTGTTGTGCCGCATCGCGCGGCAGCGTGAGGCCGCGAGCGAGGAAGGTCGTCTGGACCAACCCGGAGCAGTCCACACCGTACGGCGTCACCCCGCCCCATTCGTAGGGGGCGCCGCCGAAATGCTCGAGCGCCCAGCGCTCCGGGGCCGTGGTGCGCGCCGCGGCGGCCGTTTCGCGCGCCGACGGGACGACACCCTCGACCAGACGTCCCCGACGCCCGTCCGGCAGGCGGATGAGGTCTCCCTCGGTCGCGACGCGCGCGCGGAGCGGCAGCCGGACCCGCTCCTCGCCCAGCTGCGCCGTCGCGCCCTGGCTCCAGCCGACGGCCTCCTCGCGCCAGGTGTCCGCGGCCGGTTCGGCGACCTCCGTGCAGTATCCCGCGTGCACCCAGCCGACGTAGCGGTCGACGCCGGTGCGGACCTTCCGCCACGCCGCGGACACTTCGAGCACGTCGGCGGTCTCCCCCAGCACCATCTGGTTGACCTGCTCGGCCCGGAGGGTGGCGTCGGCGAAGACGGGCGCGATGGCTGCCCGGGCGATGAGAGCACCCGTCACGGCGCGGGTGCCTCCTTGGCGGCGCACTCGCGGCACAGCGTCACGCCGCGGAAGGTACAGATGAGGCAGATGAACGTCCCGCACTTCTCGCAAGGATAGCCCTCGGAGGCGCGCTCCTCGCGGCCGCAGGCGCGGCAACCCATGGCGTCGTGTTCGTGGATGTCGGCCATGGCGACCCTCAGGCGGTGATGTTGTAGCGTTTGATCTTGTTGATCAGCGTGGCGCGCGAGATCCCGAGCTCGATCGCCGCCCTCGTCCGGTTGCCCGTATGGTGCTTGAGCGTGCGCTCGATGTGCTGCCGCTCGAGATCCTCGAGGCTCAAGGGTGTGTGGCGCCGGTCGCCGATGCCGGGGCGGGCGCGGAACTCGCCGGGAAGATGCTCGACGCTCACCGCCGGGGCGCCGCGGCCCAGGATGAGGGCGCGCTCGAGCACGTTGCGCATCTCGCGGACGTTGCCTGGCCAGGCGTACGCCAGCAGCCGGTCCAGCACCTCGCTCGAGAGCGTCGGCGGCCCGTCCGGCAGCTCGGCCCGGAGGTCGGTGAGGAGCCGCGTGATCAGCGCCAGCCGGTCCTCGCGCGAGCGATCGCGCACGGCCGGAAGCATCAGCGGCATGACGCTCAGCCGGTAGTAGAGGTCTTCGCGGAACCGAAGCTCCTCGACCTCGCTCTGGAGATCCTTGTTGGTGGCGGCGACCAGGCGCACGTCCACCGTGATCTCGCGCGTGCCGCCCAGCCGACGGAAGGTCTTGGTCTCCAGCACCTTGAGCAACTTGGGCTGGAGCTCCGGCGCGAGGTCGCCGATCTCGTCGAGGAAGATCGTGCCTCGGTCGGCGATCTCGAACAGGCCCTGCTTCCGGTCCTTGGCGTCGGTGAAGGCGCCTTTCTCGTGGCCGAACAGCTCGGAGTCGAGGAAGGTGGCGTTGAGGCCGGCGCAGTTGACCTCGACGAAGGGGGCTCGGGCGCGCGGGCTCAGGTCGTGGATCATCCGCGCCACCCAGCCCTTCCCCGTCCCGCTCTCGCCGGTGAGCAGCACGGTCGTCCGCTCGCTCTGGGCCAGCAACCCGACCTGGTGCGCGAAATCCTGCATGCCCGACGAGTTGCCCAGCGAGTCGAGCCCATGCCCCGGGGCGCTCTGGACCAGCAGCGCCTCGTTCACCCGGCGGAGGCGCGCCTTGTCGGCCACGCGCGCGGTGGCCGCGGCGAGATGCTCCATATCGACGGGCTTGGCCAGGAAATTCTCGGCGCCGAGCTGCATGGCGCGGACGGCCGTCGCCACGTCGCTTTCGCCGGTGAGCAGAATGACCGCTGCGTCCCGCTGCCGGAGGTGCTCGAGCACCTCCATCCCGTCCATCCCGGGAAGCCGGAGATCGAGGATCACGACTTCGGGGCGCAGCCGGTCGAACGTGGCCAGGCCCGCCTCGCCGCTCAGCTCCCGGGTAACCTCGTAGCCAAGCCGCTCGAAGTAGTTGCCGATGCTGCGCAAAACGTCGACATCGTCATCGATCAGGAGGACCGATCCGGCCATGCGGGACGCCTCTGGGGGTGTACAGGTCTGTCGTCTCCCGCGAAGCGAGGGACCTACTTCGCCTGCATCGATCTCTCGGTGAGTAGGTCCCTTGGTCGCTGACGCTCTCTCGGGACGACAGTACAGAAACTAGTCACTCCCAGCCGATCCGTCACCTGATCCTTCGGCTCACGCGCCAGGCACCATGATGTTGATCGCGCGCGGAACCACCGTGGCCGTGAACGGAGTCTCCCCGCCGGGCTCCCCGTCGAGCTGGACCGGCTGGACCGGCTGACTCTCCACCCGAATCTCCCGGCCGCGGGCGTACCCGACAGAGGTGTCGAGTCCTTCGACCACGGGGGCCATCCGGAGCAGATCCCACACGGCGCGGACGCTCTGGGTGAGACTGTTGGCCCGAATGACGATGACGTCGAGCAGCCCGTCGTCGGGGCGGATGCCCGCGCCGAGCCGGACGTAGGGAGGGATCACCTCGCCACAGTTGGCGACCAGCACCATCGCGGCATTGGCGTCGTACTCGACACCGTCGATGGTGATCACGTGGTCGGTGCTGCGGATCTCCCCGATCAGGCGGAGGGTGGTCGCGACGTAGGCGCCCATCCCCCACCGCTGCTTCTGCGCGGTCAGCGTCTCGGCCATCACCCGAGCATCGTAGCCCGCCCCGCAGGCCACCGCGAAGTAGTGCGACCCGTCGGCCCGCTCCATCCGGCCGAGGTCGAACGGCCGCGGGCGCGCCGTGACCAGCGCACGGGCGGCGCGGGCCGGTGCCGTCGGGATCCGGAGGTTCCCCGCCAGCAGGTTGCCGGTGCCGCCCGGGATGACGCCGAGGCTCACGTCGGTGCCGACCAGCGCGGCCGCGGCCTGCATCGTCGTGCCGTCACCGCCGAACACGGCCACGACGTCCACGCCCAGCGCCACCCCTTCGGCCGACAGCCGGCGCGCATCGCCGGGTCCGGTGGTCGCGACCAGCTCCGCCTGCCAGCCCGCGGCCTCGATCGTCCGCATGACGGCGTCCACGCTCTGAGGCCGGGTGCGCGCGGCGGCGGGGTTGGTAATGACCAGCACCCGGGTCATCAGAATTCCCGCTCCCACAGGATGTCGAAGCCGATCTGGTACAGGCTCGTGCTGCTGAGCCGGTTGGTCGCGCCGAAATTGCTGCAGCTCTGGATCGTGGGCTCGACCGCGCTCTTGAGCTTCCACTCCTTGCTGAAGCGGAACTCCAGGCCGGCCCCGAGATTCTTGTAGCTGAGCTGGCTCAGGTCGGGGCAGAAACCGGCGTTGAAGGTGAGGAACGTCTTCTTGCCGATCTGCCACCCGGCGGCGATCTGGGTCAGCGATGCCGCCCCCGCGGGGCCGGTGGATACGCCCGGGCGGATCTCGATCAGGTCGATCGGCACGCCGATGTCCTGGATCAGTGCCCGCTCGAGCTCGCTCGAGAGTGCGCTAGAGAAGTACGAGAGGCCGGTCTGCAGCGCACTCCCCTGACCCAGCAGCGTCGCTTCGTTGGCCGCGTACCCGGTGATGAGGTACGAGATGAGGTCGGTCTCCGAGATCGGCGGGCGAATCGTGCTCGTGAGCGCGAGCTTCGGCGCATACAGGGTGCCCGTGATGTTGGCGATGACCGGGATCTCGTCTCCGCGCACGCTGCGCACCGTGTGGCGCGCCTCGATGCCCAGCGCGGCATTGAGGTCACCGGTGTAGGTGACGTCGCCGCGCGTCACGGTGAAGTCGCGCGCCACCGGACCGATCTTGAGGGTGTAGGTGCCGCGCGGGGCGCCCAGCGTGCCGATCGGGTTGTACGTCTGTCCCGTCTTGCTCACCCGCACGCGACCTTCCAGCTGGATGTTGGCTTCCGCCGAGCGGAGCCAGACGTCCGATCCCATCTCCATCCGCAGGTCGTCGATCCGCAGGCTGTCGAGGAACCGGTTTTGGAATTTGGCACCGAGGTTCTCGCGGCGAATGAGGGTGGTGTCCACCAGATCCGCGATCGTCGGGTCCTCGAGGTCGATGATCCGCTTGTTCACCAGGTCGGCGAAGTAGAGCACGCCGCTGTTGGCGAGCAGGCTGCCGGTAAGCGTGGCGCCGAACACGGGGCCGCGGAGCTGCAGGTCGCCGGTGGCGACGAGGGTGAGAAAGCTACGCACGTCGATCGCGCGGAACTGGTCGGCCCGGAAGTCGAGGCCCAGCACCGCACGCGAAAGCTTCTCCAACCGGATGGAGCCCCCCACGCGGAGCCTGCCGCCGCCGCTCGTCAGCAGCACGTCGCGGAGGACGATCGAATCCCCGGCGAGCACGGCACCGCCGGAGACGCTGCCGAAGCGCACCCCCAGCCCCGGCAGCGACATGCTGCCGCGGCGGACGTTCACGCTGCCCATCAGCCGCGGCCGCTCCCAGGTGCCTTCGACCTGCACGTCGGCCGCGAGGCTGCCGCCGACGCCGGTGACCGCCGGGGTGATGGCCTCCAGCAGTCCGAGCGACACGCTGTCGGTGCGTGCCCGGACGGACAGCGGGCCGTCGATCTGCCGCTGCTCGACGCCGGTCAGTCCGAGGTCGAGGGGCAGGTGCGCCTCCACCTGGAGCAGCCGCTCGCCCGTGCGCCAGAGATCCAGGTTGACGTCGAGTCGGCGATCGCCGTAGTTGAGCACGCCCTGCACGAACGGGGACTGGAAGTCGCCAAACCGGCCATCGGCCAGCCGGGTGATGCCCCGGAACGTGGGCGCCGCGGACGTGCCGGCCACCTGGACGTCGAGCTCGACCTCGCCGGCCACGCCGAGCGTGTCGCGTTGGATCAGCCCGTAGACATCATGCAGGTCGAGCCCGAGCAGTTGCACTCGAAGGTCGCCGGGAGCCTTGCCCTGGAACCTTGCCCGCGGCGGCGAGCACACTGGAGCCGTCGAGCGCCCGAAGCGACAGCTGGCTCAGCTCCGGCGCCGAGTCGGCGAGCGACACCATCACCGGCTGCTCGAGCCGGTATCGGCGGACCGCGAGCTTGGCCATCAGCGTGTCCACCCAGACGACGCGGGCGGAGTCCTTGCTGTACCAGCGGCCCGCGGCGTCGAGCCGGGTCGTCTCGCCGAGGTCGGAGCCGGCGCCCCAGTCGAGTGAGTCCGCGAACCCGGTGACCGAGCCCGCGGTGCCTCGGAGCAACCACTGCTGGACGTGGATGGTGTCCGCCGACGCGCGGGCGGTGATCCGCGGCCGCTGGCCGCCGAGCCAAGTCAGCGCGCCGGCAACATGAGGCGCGCGGATGCGCTGCCACTCGAAGCCAGCGACCTCGAAGCTGGCGCCGGCCTGGAGTGAGTCGAGACTGCCGGCCAGGTCCACCCGGCCGGTCGCGCGGCCGTTGAGCGGCCGGGCGTCGGCACTGGTGTCGCGCTTCTGTTGGGTGACCGCCAGCAGCAGCGAGTCGAAGCCGATGAGACTGTCCGCCGCGAGGACGAAGCGCATCCGTCCGTCGTGCGGGGCGTGCCAGCCGAGCGTTCCCCCGCCCGACGCGCTGGCGCCCTGCCATTCGGCGTACGCGGTGTCCACGCGGATGACGCTATCGCGCACGCTGCCGCGACCGAACAGGCTGTCCACCGTCCACTCGCGGATGCGGCTGCGCGTGAGGGCCAGCTCGAGCTCGCCCTCGGGGGCGCGCAGCGTGTCGATGCTCCCGGTGGCCCGGAGCTCGCCGGCCAGCGCGGTCGGCAGATCCTTGCCCGTAAGCGCCGCCAGGTTGAGCCGGGAAAACCGGAGCAGCAGTCCTTCGGCGCCCCACTTGGGAGGCTGGAGCGTGACGAAGCCCTGCGCGCGGACGGCGCCCAGGTCGCCGGCGAGGTCGGCGTCCACGGCCAGCCGGCTCAGGGTGCCTTCGCTCACGAACCGGCCGCGGAGGTCGCCCTTCGACTTGAGGGTGGGGAAGGCGCGTCGAATCCCCTCGAACGAGAGCGGCTCGAGATCGATGTCGGTCGCCAGCGCGAGCGAGTCGCGCCGAGTATCGAGGTGGAGGGTGCCGGTGGCGATGCTCGGCGGACGGTCGCCGTCCTGCTGCCGCGCGGTGCCGCGGAAGGTCACGTTGCGGAGGGGACCGTCGAGCACGCCGGCCGCCGCGAGCCGGCCCTGGATGATCACGGCGGGCGCGAGCAGCCGCACGGTGCGGAGATCGATGTCCGAGCGCCGCACCTCGAAGTTGGTGAACGTGAGACCGCTGTCCTTGGTGGCGCCGGTGATGCCCTTCCCCGCGATGCGGGAGATCGGCTCGCCCGGCACCCGGGCGTCGGCGAACGCCCAGTCGATATCGACGTCCATCGCGTCCAGGAACCCCGCGCCCCCCAGCGTGCCGCTCAGCGTGCCGTAGAAGGGGAGCGAGTCGATATACGCTCGCGCCGCATCGAGGTCGAGCGCGGTGAGGGTCACCTTCATGTCGCGGAACCCGAGGCCGCGCCGGCGGTCGGTGATGGCCACGAGCGCGCCGTCGATCCGCTGCTCGCCGTTCTGCAGGTGCAGGTCCCGGATGTCGTACGCGGTTCGGGCGCCGGTCTCCGACTTGCCCGCCAGGACCCCGCTGCCGGTCATGGCCGGAAAGTCGGGCGACACCCAGTGCAGGTCGTCCAGGTTGACGTGCGGGGAGGTCACCTGGAGGTCGAACAGCAGGGTATCGTGAGGCCAGGTGAGGGCGCCGCCGCCCGAGAACCGAGTGTCCGGGAGCGCGCCGCGCGACAGGCTGAAGATCGCGCTGTCGCCGTGCAGCCGGACGCGTCCCACGGCGTCGCGGATGGTCACGCCCGGATCGTTGACCCGGGTGGCGAGCGAGTCGATGTCCACCGTGAACGGTTTCCGGTCCGGCGTCGTGATCCGGAGGCGGGCGAAGCGGGCGTTGAGATCGGACAACAGGATCACGCGCCGAAGGCCGTCGGACCCGTCCTCGATGATGCGGCCGGGCTTCGCGCGCTCGGCGGCGAGCGCCGAGTCGCGCTGCGCCGCCGTCCGGAGCGAGCGGTCAGGGTTCCACGGAAGCGCGATGCGGAGGGTGCCGCCGGTCACCTTCACCTTGTAAAAGTCGATCAGCGGCGAGGTGCCGCCGCCCGGTCCCTTCTTGAGGCCGAGCACTTCCTCGAAGTTCATCCGGCCGTTGCGCAGCTTGATGAGCTGGATCGTGGGGTGATCGAGCTGGACCCCGCTCAGCAGGACCTGACCGGCGATCAGGTTCGGCAGCCGGTAGGTCACCCGCACCCGTGGCAGATCGGCCAGGAGCGCGCCGGCCGTGTCCCGCACGACCAGGTCCTGCAACGTCAGATCGTACAGGAATGACCCCGAGATCGCGCCGACCTTGATCTGGCCGATGACGATGCGGTCGAGGATGGTCGACACCGTGCGCGCGAGCAGGCTCCGGCCTGGCGGCGTGAGGGTCATCGAGGTTACCACGCCCAGCACCATGGCCGCGGTGCCGAGCAGAAAGACGAAGAAGAACCGCGCGATCCGGCGTCGCATCAGAACGCCTGTCCGACCGCGACGTGGAAGGTGAACTTGCGGTTCCGACCCAGCGTGTACGAGTCCTGCCCCGGCACGGGGGTGAGTCCGCCCAGCGTATCCACCTGGAAGAGCGGCCCCGCCTGCAGCTTGTAGGGGTTGTACGCGACGTCCAGCCGGGCCGGGCCCAGCGGGGTGGACAGCCGGAGCCCCATACCCGGTGTCACCCGGATGACCGCGCCGCTGATGTCGCTGCCGCGCTCCCAGACGCCGCCGGCATCTACGAACATGGCGAGCCGGAGCCGCGAGCTGAAGATGGGGCTGGGTACCCGGAGCTCGACGTTGCCGACGGCGAGCGTATTGCCGCCGGTGGCCGCTACGGTCACCGAGTCGGGGTTGAGTGGACGCCCCTGGCTCGCGGCGCTGTCGGCCTCGCCCTGCGGGACGACGTAGACCACCGGACCGAGCTCGTTGCGCTCGAACCCTCGCACGTCGTTGGGGCCGCCGGCGTAGAACCGCTGCTCGGGCGGCACGAAGTTGCCGCTCTGGGTGGCGACGTCCACTGTGGGCGCGAAGATCATGCCCCCGCGCACGCGCCAGCTGAACACTACGTCGCGTGCGATCGGGACGATACCAGGAGTAGTCCGCCAGCGTGCGCACGAACTGCTGGAACGAGCTCGAGCCGAGCAGGCGCGAGCTCCAGGTCACCTGGCCCGATGCCAGCGATCCGCGCGATGGGTCCAACGTGTTGTTGACCTTCGGCAGCGTGCCGGTGGCCGTGAGCGTCGCGAGCACGCGGTTCTGCCGCAGCAGCGCGACCACTTCCGGAGTGCAGGCGTTGAAGGACGCGCAGAAGCTTTCGGCCGTGGCCACGGTGTGGCCGTAGGAAAGGGTGTAGGCCAGCGAGAGCGGATAGCGATGGCGGGGCGTCTCCCGCGAGAGGGTCACCGTGGTCCCGGTCTCCTGGCGGAGGTAGACCTTGAACTCGGAGCGGCGCTCGGAGAACAGGGTGACGGCGATGGTGTTGTTCGGCGAGAGGAACGCCGGTCGCTTGACGGATGCACCCAGGCTGAAGTTGACGTCGGCGGACCCGACCGGATCCTCCCTCGAGTTGTTGCAGATCCCGTCGGCCAATCCCCAGTCGAACGGCTTCCCCACGCCCACCTTCGAGATGCGGCCCGTCAGGTCCAGGATGCGCCCGCCGCTCCCCAGAAAGTTGCGCCTGGTCCAGCCGAGCGAGCCGCGGAAACAGTCGTCGGTGGCGTACCCGATCCCGCCGCGAATCCGCCGCCGGCGCGCCTCATTCACCTGCACCACGATCGGCACCGAGTCCTTCGTCGGCTGATACTTCGTGGAGTCGATGTTGACCGTGGCGAAGCGGAACAGATCGGACGCATAGAGATTGCGCTGGCTCTGGAACAGCTCATCCTGCGAGTAGAGCCGGGCGGGGCGCGCGATCAGCAGACTGCGAGCCACCTGGGGCGCGATCCGCTGGGTCCCGACCACGTTGACCTCGCCGACCACCGACAGCTTGCCGAGGGCGACTTCGAAGGTGACAG
Organism: uncultured Gemmatimonadales bacterium; assembly: GCA_963697755.1. Lineage (GTDB taxonomy): Bacteria > Gemmatimonadota > Gemmatimonadetes > Gemmatimonadales > GWC2-71-9 > CAVVWJ01. Next base: position 134,733 of record CAVOPE010000002.1, read on the forward strand.
TCGCCGTCAGGGTCTGCTTGTTGCTCTCGAAGCTGGTGAAGACCCTCGCCGCGGGATAGCCGCGGTCTCGCAGTCGGCGGGTGATCGTGTCCGCGGTCGACTGCATGGCGAACCGGTTGAACGGGTCGCCCTCGTGGAGGGGAAGGTCGACCAGTGTCTCCCGGCGGGGTTTCTCCGGCAGCGAATCCACACCAATGATGTCGAGCTTGGTGAGCCGGATCGGAGGGCCTTCTTTGATCCGGAACGTGATGTAGACGTCTCGTGGTTCGCGCCGGGCGAGGGTGTCGATCTGGACCAGGGGATAGCCGCTGCGGCGGTAGAGCACGATCAGGCGGAGGACGTCTCGCTTGAACTCCTGTTCGTCGAAGAAGCGCTTCTCGCCGAGTCCGAGCCAGCGGAAGAGGAAGAAACGGGCGAACCAGCTCGAATTGGTGGTGCTGATGGCGCTGGCGAGCACCTCGTCGGAGATGGCACGGTTGTCTTCGAAGTTCAGCTGCCGGACCACCCGCTGGGGCTCCTGGGCCAGGACCGGTGATGCGGCCGCGAGCAGCAAGGCTAGCGCCACCGCGACCAGGCCCCTCACTGAGGCACCGGCGCCGGGCGACGAGGGACGGAGGGGGGCGGAAGCGCGATTGACGGCATCCTGTAAGCCCGGTAGTTTGACCACCTTACGCCTTCATGTCAACTTTGCGTCCACTTCGCTCGACCGCGCTGGCTCTCGCGCTCCTGGCCGCCTGCGCGGTCGGCGACGGGCCGCACGGCACGGGCCTGCAGTATTACCTGAGCGCGGACCCCGCCTCGCTCGACCCGGCGTTGTCCAACGACGTGCAGAGCGGCGAGGTGGTCACGCTCCTGTTCGACAACCTGGTGCAGTTCGACGCCGACGCACGACTCCAGCCGGACCTCGCCACCCGCTGGGAGTCCGACTCCACCGGTAGGGTCTACACGTTCCACCTCCGGACTGGCCCGACATTTCACGACGGGCGCCCCATCCGCGCGGCGGACGTGCGGGCCTCGATGGTCCGCGCGCTCGATCCGGCGACCCGAGCCGCCCGGCAGTGGCCGCTGTTCCCCATCCAGGGCGCGCGCGAGTTCGCGGCCGGCAAGGCGAAGTCGGTCGAGGGGATTCGGGTGCCCGACGATACGACGATCGTGTTCACGCTGGCCGAGCCGCTCAACATCTTTCCCAAGTTCATGGCGATGCCGGTGACGGCCGTGGTGCCGACCCCGACGCCGCCCGGCTTCGACCAGGCGCCGATCGGGAGCGGGCCGTGGCGATTCGTCTCGTGGTCGCACGACGACGCCATCGTGCTGGCCCGGAACCCGGTCTACTGGGCGGGTCCGCCCAAGGCGGATTCGCTCACCGTGCGGATCATCCCCGAGGCGCTGACGCAGGGCGCCGAATTCGAGACCGGTAATCTGAGCGTGGTCGAGATCCCGTTCGGGGAGACCAGGCGATGGGAGGTGGCGCTGCCGGACAACCTGCAACGCCGGCCGGCGCTTCGGGACTTCTACATCGCGATGAACACGACGCGCGGCCCCCTGCGCGACGTGCGCGTCCGCCGGGCGCTCAACCTGGGTACCGACGTCGCCACCATCCTGCGCACCCAGATGGCCGGCCGCGGGGTCCGTGCGGCGGGCGCGATCCCGCCCGGCATCCTGGGCTACGATTCCACCCGGGCGCCCTACCCCTGGGACACCGCGGGCGCCCGCCGTCTCCTGGCCGAGGCGGGGTACGCGAAGGGCTTCCGGCTGCAGCTCTGGCGGAGCAAGCGGGCGGAGCTGGTCCGCATCGCGCAGTCGGTGCAGCAGGATCTGGGCCTCCTCGGCATCCGGGTCGAAATCGTCGAGCGCGACGCGCCGAGCGTGCGCGCCACGGTGCGGAACGGCGGCGCCGACCTCTACCTGGGCGACTGGTACGCCGACTATCCCGATCCCGAGAACTTCTCGTTCCCCCTGTTCCACTCGAGCAACAAGGGCCCGGGCGGCAATTACGCGTTTCTCTCCGACACCGCGCTGGACTCGATGATCCTGCGGGCGCGCAGCACCCCGGACACCGCGGAGCAGGCGCGGCTCGCGCGGGAGATCGACGCGCGCGTGTTCGAGCTCGCGCCCTGGATCTTTCTCTGGTTTCCCGTGGACGTCTGGGCCGTGGACCCCAAGGTGAAGGGGTGGCGCATCCCCGCCGTCTTCACCGGGCAGCGCTGGCTGGACGCGGAGCGGGTCCAATGACGCGGTTCCTGCTGAGCCGATTCGGCCTGCTCATCCCTACCCTGCTCGGCGTTCTGGCCGTCACGTTCCTGCTCCTGTACGTCGCTCCGGGCGATCCGGTGCAGGCCATGGTCGGCGAGCGGGCGGACGCCGAGACCATCGCGCGGCTCCGGGCGGAGCTCCACCTGGACGACCCGCTGCCGGTGCAGTTCGTGCGGTACGTCGGGGGCGTCATGCGCGGAGACCTGGGGACCAGCTACATCACCCGCCGGCCGATCCTGGGCGACCTGCTGCAGCGGTTTCCCGCGACCCTGCAGCTCGCGGGCGCGGCCATGCTGTTCGCCGCCGTCACCGGCATCTCGATCGGCATCTACGGCGCGTGGCGGCCCGGGAGCCTGCCCGACCGGCTGTCGGCGTTCGCCGCCTACCTCGGCGTCTCGTTTCCGGTCTACTGGGTAGGCCTGCTGCTGATCCTGGTCTTCGCCGTCACGTTCCGCTGGCTCCCGCCATCCGGCGCCCGCGGCCCGCTGTATATCATCCTGCCGGCCCTGACCCTCGGCATGCGGTCGGTCGCGTTCCTGTCGCGCATGACCCGCGCAGCGATGCAGGAAGTGCTCCAGAGCGATTTCGTCCGCACGGCCCGGGCCAAAGGCCTCGGCGAGGGGCGGGTGGTCCTGCGCCACGCATTTCGGAACGCGCTGCTTCCCGTGCTGACGGTGCTGGGCCTCGATTTCGGGAGCTATCTCACGGGCTCGATTCTCACCGAGACCATCTTCTCGTGGCCGGGCGTGGGGCGGTATGTGCTCACCGCGATCGACAAGCGGGACCTGCCCGCGGTCCAGGGGAGCATCCTGTTCCTGAGCCTGGTGTTCGTGCTGGTGAACCTGCTGACGGACCTGCTGTACGCGAGGGTGGATCCGAGGGTGGCGTATGACTGAGAGGACGGAGAGGACGGAGATGACGGAGACGACGGAGAGGGAATGCGAGTCGGGCGCCCGGTTCGGGCTTGGGTGGTCGGCTCGAGGCTTGCCCTCGCGTTCCCTCTCCGTCCGCTCCTCTCCGTCCTCTCCGTCCTCTCCGTCCTGCTTCATGCCCAGTCGCTCCCCCAGCGCCTCGACGCCCGTCTCGCCGCGCCGCCGATCGACCGCGCGCTCTGGGGCATCGCGCTGGTGGACGAGAAGGGCACGCTGCTCTACGGCCACAACCAGCGGCAGCTCTTCATCCCCGCAAGCAACGCGAAGCTGGTGGTCGCGGCCGTCGCGTCGGCGCTGCTCCGTCCGGACTGGACGGTGAAGACGAGCCTCTACGCCGCGGGGCCCGTGAGCGGCGGCGTGCTGAACGGCGACCTCGTGCTCTACGGCCGCGGTGATCCCACGTTCGGCAAACATTGCTTCGCGATCGACACGCTCGCCGAAGGTGCCTGCGAGCGGGATCCCGTCACCCGCCTGCGCGAGCTGGCCGACGGACTCCGCGCGCGCGGCATCCGCGAGGTGCACGGCGACCTCGTCGGCGACGGGAGCTACTTCGAGCCGAAGCTCGTGCACTCGGGCTGGGAGGAGTTCGATCTCAACTGGTGGTACGCCGCCCCCGTCTCCGCCCTGGCCTTCAACGACAACAGCGTGGACTTCGACTGGAGTCCCGGCACCGCGGCAGGTGCGCCGGCCGTGATCACCATGTCGCCCGACGTGGGTGATGTGGTCTTCGAGAACCGCACGGTGACCTCGCCAGCGGGCGGCCGGACCGACATCGGCGATCGCTTCTTCCGCGAGCCGGGCACGCTCAACGTCTGGGCCGAGGGCACGGTCGCGCTCAACCAGCCGCCCGGTACCGAGTCGTTCGCGATGCCCGATCCGAACCTGTTCGCCGCCCGGGCGCTCCGGCAGGTGCTGCAGCAGGCCGGGATCGCGATCACCGGCACGACCCGCTCCACCACCGATTCACTTCGCTACCGGCAGGCCCGGTCGGGCGCCCCGCTGGCCGAGATCACGTCGCGGCCGTTCCGGGAATGGGTGTTTCCCCTGCTCAACCGGAGCCAGAACCTCTACGCCGAGATGCTGCTCAAGCAGCTCGGCCGTCTCTACGGTGGCGCGGGCTCCTGGCCGGCCGGGCTCGCCGTGGAGCGCCGCTTCCTGATCGATTCGGTGCGCATCGATTCGACCGAGTTCGCCCTGGAGGATGGATCCGGGCTCGCCAGCGGCAACCTGATCACGCCGCTGGCCTTCACGAAGGTCTTGCGCTTCATCCGGGCGCACCCGCGCGCGAAGACCTTTCTGGGTGGCCTCCCGCGGGCGGGAGACGTCGGCTCGCTCCACAGCCGATTCCTCCGAACGCCGCTCGCGGGTCGGGTGCAGGCCAAGGACGGAACGATCGGCGGCGTGAACTCCCTGTCCGGGTTCCTCGAGCGTCCCGACGGCCGGGTACTCACCTTTTCCATTCAGGCGAATCACCACACCCTGCCCAGCCGCGCGATGATCGCGCAGATCGACAGCCTGGTGGTGGAGATGAGCAGAAACGCCGGGAAGTAGCTAAGCTGGGGAGGCCGGTGCGGATGATCCGACTGGACGCCGCCTTCGATTCACATCAACAGCGACTCGATATGCTCCTCCTCCTCATCCGCCATGCCCACGCCGGCGACCGGGATCCGGAGCGCTGGCCGGACGACCGCGATCGCCCTGTCACCGACAAGGGCCGCAAGACCCAGCGCAAGGTGAGTGGCGCGCTGGGCAAGCTCGACCTGGTACCGGCCAAGGTCCTCACCAGTCCCTGGCTCCGGGCCGTGCAGACGGCCGAGATCCTGGTCCAGGAGCTCGGCCTTCGTGTGCCGCCGATTCCCTGCGCCGCGCTCGCCACCGAGCCGGATCTCGTCCGTCTCGCGGACGACATCGGCGACCCTGGGCCGGACGCCGTCGTGGCGCTGGTGGGCCATTCGCCCTGGATCGAAGAGTTGGCCGCGCTGCTGCTCACCGATTCGACGGGAGGGCTGCGGATCGATTATCCCAAGAGCGGCGTCATGGGGATCCAGGTGGAGCGGCCGCTTCCCGGAGCGGGGGAGCTGCGGTTCCTCATGCGGCCGAAGATGGCGTAGGAGGACGTCCTTCCGTCCTTCTAGTCCTCCTTCTGCCCGAAGATCGCCAGGTTCGAGGAGTGCCCCGGGTTTACCTTCGCCTTGGGATTGATGTAGTGCACCGCGTTGTTCACCGCGATGCACGCCTCCGACGCGCCGGTGGCGATCAGCTTGAGCTTGCCGGGGTAGGCCGTGATGTCGCCCGCCGCGTAGATGCCGGGGACGTTGGTCTCCATGAGCTGGTTGACCTTGATGTCGGCCTTCTCGGTGTCCAGCCCCCACTGCTTGATGGCTCCGAGGTCGGAATGGAAGCCGAGCAGCGGGATGATGGCGTCGAGCTCGAGGGTTTCCTCCTCCTTGGTCTTGTTGTTGAAGATCGTCACCCGCTCGACCTTCCCGTTGCCCTCGATCTTCTTGACCTCCCAGAACGTCCGCAGGTCGCAACGCCCCTGACGGCAGAGCTCCTGCACCTGGCTGATCGTGGCGGCGTGCGCGCGGAATCCATCGCGGCGGTGGATCAGCATGATCGAGTCGGCGACGCCCTGCAGGTTCACCGCCCAGTCGAACGCCGAGTCGCCGCCGCCGACCAGCAGCACCCGCCGGCCGACGAACGCCTTCGGATCGAGCACCTTGAAGTACAGGCCCTTCTCCTCGTAGGCGTCCTCGCCCTCGATGCCCAGGCGCCTGGCCTCGAACGCGCCGATGCCAGCCGCGATGACGATCGTGCGTGACGGATAATCGCCGCCGTCGGTCTCCAGCACGAAATGGCCGCCGTTGCCGTCCTCGACCCGCCTGAGGCCGGTGACGATCTCGCCCAGATGCGTGGTGCTGCCGAACTGGAGCGCCTGGGTCGCCATGTCGCGCACGAGATCCTTGGCGAGCACCTTCGGGAAGCCGGCGACGTCGAAGATGTACTTCTCCGGGTACAGAGCCATGAGCTGGCCGCCGAGCGCGGGCAGCGCGTCGATGATCCTGGCGGACGCGCCGCGCATCCCGGCGTAGAAGGCCGCGAAGAGGCCGGTCGGGCCTCCGCCGATGATCGAGATGTCCTTCAGCTCCTGCTCTGCCACGTCGGCTCCTGCGTGAACGGGTCCCGGATCGCGAAACAAGCGGTGGAATGTATAAAAATTACCATCGGTGTCATGTCCCGCCGGGCGGCTCGCCCTTCCGCTGGACCCAGGCCCCCGGCACATTGCCCGCCATGTCCCGACCGGCCGGTCCGATCTCGCGCGGCGCACTCGCCTTCGGCCTGATCCTGCTCGCCGGCGCCGCGGCCGGCTGCGGCGGGGCGGGTCGGTTTCTGGGACGGCTGCTCGAGGAGCGACCGCCAGCGCCACTGGACTCGCTGCCCCTGGCGAGCGATGCCCGGCTCGACTCGGCCGGACGCCTGGCGGGCAGCTTCGTCGGGGAGGGCACCAGCCGGGCGGTGCATCTCCTGTCGAGCGATACCGCCTTCATCTCGGCTCTCCTCCAACGATACCGCCCCGACCTTGCCGCCGCCCCCGACAAGTGGCGCGCGCTCGCCCGCGAGCGCGTCGTTCCCTTGGAGGGCGGCCGGCGGCGGACCGTCGGTGGGTCCGCGCCGCGGGTCGAGTCGGCGGTGGTCGGCTCGCCGCTCGGCCATACGGGCGTAGACGTGGAGGCGACGGTCCTGCGCGGGGGCGCGTGCGGCGCCCGGAGCGCCCAGGCCGAGCTGATCGTGGCCGATGAGCGGATCCGCGGCGACCCGCCGCTCCGGGGGCCGGTGCTCGGCTCGCTCCGGACCGGGCTGGCGGCGACGCGCGAGTCGGAGGGCGGGCTGGTTCTCCGGGACTCGGTCGCCGGGCCGTCGGTGGGCCTCATCGGCGAGCTGGTCGGGCGGACCGAACGGGCGCTCGACAGCACCCTCGCCATCGAGGCCCGCTCGCTGGTCCTTCGGGCCGACACGGGCATGCGGCTCGAGATCAACACGCTGGCCGACGTGGATGCCGCGGACGTCATCGCCTTTCGCGTGACCGGCGACCGGGTTCGCTACGCCGTCTCGCTCCGCGCCCGGCGCCTCAGCGATCGCGGCGACACCCTGATCGGCGCGGCCGTCATGGTGTGGGATAGCGCCGGCGCGTGGCGGCAGGACATCTTCCGCCCCACCCTCCTCCTCCTTCGCGGCGGCCGGCTCGTTCCCCGGAGCGGACGCGGACGCCCGCACTACTGGCGCCGTCTTCAGCCGATCAGCGATTTCGCCTTTCGGCGGGACAACCTCTGGATGGAGCAGGTGGACGTACGGGACGGCAGCGTGCGATGGGGCATCGTGCAGCCGCGGGAGAACGTAGTGGTGGCCGCAGCGGAGGTCGACGGACCATGTCGATGAAGATCTACACCAAGACCGGCGACGCGGGCGAGACCGGGCTGTTCGGCGGGGGGCGGGTCGCCAAGGATCACCCCCGCGTCGCCGCGTACGGCGACGTGGACGAGCTCAATTCCACCATCGGGGTGGCGCGCGCGACGGCGCCGACCGAGGCGTTCGACGACCTGCTCGATTCGGTGCAGCGCGATCTGTTCGCCATCGGCGGCCATCTCGCGACCCCGGATCCCGAGAAGGTGGCGAAGGCGCTCGCGAAGGCCTCGCTGGCCGAGGAACGGGTCGTCGAGTTCGAGCAGATCATGGACGCGGCCGACGAGGAGCTCCCGCCGCTCCGCGCCTTCGTCCTCCCAGCCGGAACGCCGAAGGCCGCGGCCTTTCACCTCGCGCGGACCGTCTGCCGGCGCGCGGAGCGAAGCGTGGTGCGCCTCGCGCACGCGGAGCCGGTGCCCGGCTTGTTCATCGTGTACCTCAATCGCCTGTCGGACCTGCTCTTCACGCTGGCACGGCTGGCCAATCACCGGGGCGGCACGGGCGACGCGACGTGGTAGCCACGCCGTCCGGCCCGGTTCTCGTCGCTCACGCGCTGGGTCGCTATCCGGTGTACGTCTCGCCCGGGGTGCTGGGTCGGCTCGAGTCGCTGGTCGGCGAGCACGCCGGGTCGGGACGGGTGGTGATGATCGCCGACGCGACGGTGCACGGACTGCTTCAGAGCGGGAAGCTCGGGCGCGAGCCGTGGATCGGGCCGGCCCTGCTGTTTCCATCCGGCGAGCGCTCCAAGACGCGCGAGCAGTGGGCCCGCCTCACGGACGCGCTGCTGGCGGACGGGTACGGACGCGACAGCGCGGTGGTCGCACTGGGCGGAGGAGTCGCGGGCGATCTCGCCGGGTTCGTGGCCGCGACCTACCTGCGGGGCATCCCCTACGTGCAGGCCCCCACCTCGCTGCTCGCGATGCTCGACGCGTCGGTCGGCGGCAAGACGGGCGTGGATGCTCCCCAGGGCAAGAACCTGATCGGTGCGTTCCATCCGCCGGCGGCGGTCGTCGCGGATCCACGGGTGCTCGCGACGCTTCCCGAGCGGGACTTCCGCGGCGGCATGGCCGAGGCGGTCAAGCACGGACTCGTCGCGGACGCCGAGTATTTCGCATGGATGGAGCGCGAGAGCGACGCGCTCCTCCGCCGGGACGAGATCGCGTTGACGCGGCTGGTCCGGCGGAGCGTCGAGATCAAAGCCGAGGTGGTGAGCGCGGACGAGCGCGAGGGCGGCCGCCGGGCGATCCTGAACGCAGGCCACACGGTGGCCCACGCGCTGGAGCAGGCGACCGGCTACGACATCCCGCACGGGGAGGCGGTGGCGCTCGGCCTCGTGGCGGAGTGCGCGCTGGCCGAGGGGCTAGGTGTCGCGCCCGCCGGCATGGGCGCGCGCGTCGCCGCGCTGCTCCGCCGGCTCGACCTGCCGGTGAGACTCGCCCAGGCGATCGACCCAGACCGGCTGATGGATGCGATGGCGACCGACAAGAAGAACCGGAGCGGCCGGGTCCGCTTCGCGTTGCCCCGGGAGCTCGGCGCGATGGATTCAGCGGAGGGCTGGACCCGGGAAGCGCCGGACCCGGCGATCCGCACGGCGATGGAGGCGATCGCGTAAAGCACGGTACCCACCGGACCAGGCCGACCGAAGTAATCCTCATTCATGGTCGCAAACCTATCGCCCGGCTCTCAAGCAGACCTCAAGTGCCCGCAACACCTGTGGGGAGAACGCATGTGGATTGTGGTCCGGGCGCCTCGTTCCCGCGCGAACGGACGGGCAGGCCGGTGCCGGCCCAGACAGGTAAGCTGCTGTTAATATTGATGTTAGATGGCCTTACCCGGCCAAAGACATCCACAGAGCGGGCCCGGGAGGTGGACAAAACGGCAAACCCAAGCTCGCGAAACGATTTGTGATGTGGAAATCAGGTTTTGCTTGACCGCGCTCTCGGCGATTCCTATATTCGGTCCTCTCACCTCGGCCGACCCGGCCGCCCATTCGTCGACATCGCCGTCCGTCCAACTCACGCCTGGGGTTGTTTATGGCCCACGTCCGTACGAAAGCTCGTATGCTGGTCCGTTCCGCTCCGTCCGGCGCCTTCGATCAGTACCTCCTCGACATCCAGAAGCTCCCGATGATCTCGGATCCCGAGGAAGAGAAGCGTCTGGCCAGGCGGGCCCTGGCCGGCGACGAGACCGCGGCCGAACGCCTGGTCACCGCCAACCTCAGGTTCGTGATCTCCTACGTGAAGAAGTACCAGGGCCACGGGCTCGACCTCTCCGAGCTCGTCGCCATCGGCAATGAGGGGCTGCTCAAGGCCGTCAAGAAATTCGATCCCGACCACGGCGTGAAGTTCATCTCCTATGCGGTCTGGTGGGTCCGCCAGGCGGTGCTCAAGGCGCTCGCCGAGCAGACCCGCAGCGTGCGGATTCCGCTGAACCAGAACTCGGCGCTCGTGCGCATGGCCCGCGCGCAGAGCTTCCTGGCGCAGGAGCTCGGCCGCGAGCCGACCGATCAGGAGATCGCCACGGCGCTCAACGACACGGTCGACAACATCCGCAGCGCCCGGCGCATGACCTCGACCGAGGTCTCCCTCGATGCCCCGGTCGAGCGCCAGGACCGAAGCGCGAGCACCTTCGGCGAGCGGGTGGCGGGCACCGGCGGCGGCGAGATCGAGGAGATGACGGACTGCCGGCTCCAGCGCGAGTTCATCGACCGCATCTTCCAGCGCCACCTGACGCCGCGCGAGCGCAAGATCCTCTCGCTGTACTACGGGCTCGAGGAAGGCTCCGAGGCCCTCACGCTCGAGAAGATCGGCGAGCTGCTCGGCGTCACCCGCGAGCGGATCCGCCAGATCCGCGAGCGTGCGTTCGAGAAGCTGCGGGACTCGCCGGACGTGCGGGCACTGCGGGGGTTCTGGGGAGCGGCATAAGAGGACGGAGAGGACGGAGAGGACGGAGAGGACGGAGAGGGAACGTAGGGGCGGATTGCGGGACGCTACGGGCGGCACTGGTCGAGGGCGCGGGCAAGGCGCCAGATCAGACCGCCCGTTCGCTTGCGCAGGTCGTCGAGCGTGGCGTAGTCGGGCGGGGCCAGCAGTCCGAGATCGTGCGCGAGGCGAAGCAAGTACGCCACTTCGCTGATGGCGCCAAGGGCGATGTCCACGAAACGGCGGTATTCCCTCGTGCCACGCTTGGCAGACCCCTCGGCCAAAGTCGTAGGGATCGATACGGCCGCTCGTCGTAGCTGCGACGTGAGGCCATAGCGCTCCTGAGGCGGCCATCCCTCGGTGGCCCGGTAGATCGCAAGCGTCAGCTCATGCCCCAGCGACCACGCCCGCAGTCGTTCGTACGCCAGCATGCCGAAACCTTACCGGCGCCCGATACCCACCCTGGATCACCAAAATCGCCGTACATACCCTTTGTCCCTCTCCGTCCTCTCCGTCCTCTCCGTCTCTCCGTCTCCGTCCTCTCCGTCCTCTCAGCCTTCCGACATCTGCTAGATTCCCAACCATGCCCACCCGCCTGCCCGTCTTTCCGCTGTCGGTCGTCCTGTTTCCGGGCACGCCGCTTCCCCTGCACATCTTCGAGCCGCGTTACCGCCAGATGCTCGCCGACTGCCTCGCCGGTGACCGGCGGTTCGGGATCACGCCCGCGGGCGCCGACGGCGAGGCCCCCGACCCGGGCATGGTCGGCTGCACCGCCGAGGTACGGGTGAACCAGGAGCTGCCCGACGGCCGGTCGAACATTGTGGTGCTGGGGGGCGATCGCTTCGTGGTGGCCCGCGTGCTCGAGGAGCCGCTGCCCTATCACGTGGCCTCCGTGGATTCGTTCGATGACGACCCCGGCACCCTGCCGGCCGAGGCGCCCGCCGCCGAGCTGCGCGCCGCGTTCGTGCGCTACGCCGCGCTGGTGCGCGAGCTGAGTGACGTGGAGCCCGAGGAGCTCGAGCTGCCGGACGACGCCCGCTCACTCACCTTTCACGTCGCCGCCGGCATCGACATCGACGCCACCGTCAAGCAGCGGCTTCTGGTGGAGCGCTCAACGGCGCGCCGGGTAGACGCGCTGCTCCTCGTCCTGCCCACCCTGTCCAGTGCGGTCGAGCGGGCGCTCCAGGTCCACCGCCATGCACACACCAACGGGCGGGGGCACGCGCGGCCGAGCCTGCCCTCCGCATGATGGTCCCCGCCCTGGCCGAGGCCCTCGGGCGGCTCGTCGGACCCCGCTGGGTCCGCCACCGGCGGGCCGAGCTCAAGACCTACACGATGGACGGCCTGCCCACCCGCGAGTCGTATCCGGGTCTGGTCGTCATGCCGGGGACCGCCGCCGAGGTACGGGAGATCGTCCGCCTGCTGCACCTGGCCGGCGTGCCGTTCGTCGCGCGGGGCGCCGGCACCGGGCTCTCGGGCGGCGCGGTGGCGGACGGCGACGCGGTGCTCATCGCCGTGACCCGCATGAATCGCATCCTGGGGGTGGATCGGGCCCGCCGGCGCGCGGTGGTCCAGCCCGGGGTGGTGAACGCCCGGCTCTCGGAGGCGGTCGCCCCGCTCGGGCTGCACTACGTTCCCGACCCGTCGAGCCAGGCGGCCTGTACCGTCGGGGGGAACGTCGCCGAGAACGCGGGCGGACCGCACTGCCTCAAGTACGGCGTCACCACCAACCACATCGTGCGACTCGAGGTCGTGCTGCCCGACGGCTCGGTCGTCGAGCTCGGCTCGCCCCACGGTGAGCCCTGGGGGCCCGATCTCGTGGGCCTGTTCGTCGGCAGCGAGGGGATGTTCGGCATCGTCACCGAAATCACCGTCCGCTTGGAGCCGATGCCGCCGAGCGTGCGCACGATGCTCGCCGACTTCCCGACCGTCCGCGCGGCGAGCGAGGCGGTTTCGTCCGTCATCGCGACCGGCATCGTGCCGGCCGCGATGGAGATGATGGACCGGGCCTGCGTGGCCGCCGTCGAGGCGTCGATCTACGCCGCGGGCTATCCGACCGACGCCGCCGCCGTCCTCCTGGTCGAGCTCGACGGCCAGGCGGACGCGGTGGACGCCGAGGCCGCGACGGTGGAGGCACTGTTGCGCGAGCGCGGGGCGCGCACGGTGCGGAGCGCCTCCAGCACCGCCGACCGTGCCCGGCTGTGGCAGGGCCGCAAGAAGGCCTTCGGCGCCATGGGCCGCATCGCCCCGGACCTCGCCGTGCAGGACGCGGTGGTGCCTCGCTCGGCGCTGCCCGACATCATGGACCGCATCGCCGAGATCCGGGACCGGCACCGCCTCAGCATCAGCAACGTCTTCCACGCCGGCGACGGCAACCTGCACCCGAACATCTCGTTCGACCGCCGCGATCCCGACGTCGCCCGCCGCGTGCACGTGGCCTGCACCGAGATCATGGCGGCCTGTGTCGATGCCGGCGGCAGCATCACCGGCGAGCACGGCGTCGGCTCCGACAAGCTCGACTACATGCCGTGGATCTTCGATGCGGAGACCCTCGGCGCGATGCGTGCCGTCCGGCGGGTGTTCGACCCGACCGAGCGCGCCAATCCGGGCAAGGTCGTCCCGTTTCACGCCTGCCGCGAATGGCGGGCGGCGCCGGGGGCGCGATGAGCGACGTCGTGCACGGCCGCCTGCGCGCGCTGCTCGGCACGAGCGGCGTCGAGCGCGATCCCGCCGGGCTCCCCCGAGCGATCCCGGACACGGCCGACGCGCTGTCGCTCGTCTGCCGGCTGGCGCACGAGGAGCGGTGGAAGATCCGGGTCGAGGGCCAGGCCACCTGGCTCTCCGCCGACGCCCCGGCCGATCTCGCCGTGAGCACCCGCGGGTTGGACCAGGTGGTGTCGGTGAGTCCGGCGGACCTGGTCGCGACCGTGCAGGCCGGGACCCCGTTCGAGGCGCTGCGCCGCCGGCTGGCGGACGAAGGGATGTGGCTCGCGCTCGATCCTCCCGGCCGCCCCGAGCGGAGCCTGGGCTCGGTCGTCGCCACGGCGACGGCGGGGCCGTTGCGCCACGGGTTCGGCCCGGTCCGCGATCACGTGCTCGGCTGTACGGTCGCGACGGGCGACGGCCGGCTGGTCAAGGCCGGTGGACGCGTGGTCAAGAACGTGGCCGGCTACGATCTCACCAAGCTCCAGGTCGGCGGGTTCGGCGGCTTCGGCATCATCGCCGAGGTGCACCTGCGCCTCCGGGCGCTGCCGCGCGCCGACGTCACCCTGATGGCGCGCGGCACGCGCGACACCCTGACGTCGGCCGCCCGGGAGGTGATGGCCGCCGAGCTCGTTCCGGCGGCGCTCGAGCTGCTGTCGCCCGCCCTGGCGGGCGAAGCCGACTGGGTCCTCGCGGCTCGGTTCCTCGGCACCGACGCCGCCGTGCAGGGCGACGTGCGGCGGTTGGCGCCGATCGGCGGCCTCGCCTGGCAGCCGCTGCCGCCCGATCGCACGGCGGCGTTCTGGGGTCTGGTCGCCCGCGGCAGTCAAGGCGGTCCGGTGACGATCCGGCTCGGCGTCCTCGGCGATGGGGTGGACGAGACCATCGACCTGCTGGCGCACGACCTCGACGAGGCCCTGCTCTCCGCAGGCGCGGGCGCCGGCATGATTCGCTGGACCGGCGACGCGCCCGTCGAGCGCCTCCGCGCCGTGCGCCGGGCCGCGGCGGCGCGGGAGATTCCGATGACGCTCGAGCGGGCGCCGTGGGCCGTGCGCCGCGCGCTCGGCCACTTCGGCGCGTATCGCGAGGGCGTCGGCCAGCTCGTCGGCCGGCTCAGGGACACGTTCGACCCCGGCCAGTGCCTGCAGGTGGCACTGGAGGGCGCCGGTGAGTGAGGTGGGCGGGCGAGTCGGCGGGCAGTCAGGCGGGGGCGTGAGCGAACTGCTGGGTCAGCACGACTACTCGTCCCTCGACCCGTGCGTGCACTGCGGCTTCTGCCTCCCCGCCTGTCCCACCTACCTCGCTACGGGCGACGAATCCGACAGTCCACGCGGGCGCATCGTGCTCATGCGCGCGCTCGAGCGCGGTGAGCTCGATCCCACGGACCCCGCGCTGGTGCAGCACCTCGATGCATGTCTGGGCTGTCTCGGGTGCGAGCCGGTGTGTCCGTCGGGCGTGGGCTACGGCCGGGGCATCCAGACGGCGCGGGAACAACTCTTCGCTGTCAGGCCACTCGTGCCGCTCGCCTCGCTCGTGCTTGGCATCTTTCGGCACGAACGGCTCTGGCGCCCGCTGTTCACGCTGAGCCGGCTGCTTCGGGCCACTGCGCTCCCGCGGCTGCTGGCCGGCGGCGGCCGGGTGGGATTCGGCATGGGAATGCTGGCGGCAACTGAGAGGACGGAGAGGACGGAGAAGACGGAGAGGACGGAGAGGGAAGGCGGCTCCCAGCAGGGTCGTCCCTCTCCGTCCTCTCCGTCTTCTCCGTCCTCTCCGTCCTCTCCCAGCGTCGCCCTCTTTCGCGGCTGCGTCATGGACACGCTGTTCGGCCATGTGCACGACGCGACCCGTCGCACGTTGGAGGCCAACGGCTATCGGGTGGTCGAGGTCGCGGGACAGGCGTGCTGCGGCGCGCTCCACGAGCACGCGGGCGACCGCGCCTCGGCGGAGGCGCTCGCGAGGCTGAACGTGCGCGCGTTCGCGGACGGGGCGGACTACGTCGTGGTCAACAGCGCCGGCTGCGGCGCGCTGCTCAAGGCGTATGGAGACCTCCTCGACGATGAGGCCGCCGCCGCATTCGCCGCCAAGGTCCGGGACGTGTCCGAGCTCCTCGCCGAGCGGGGCCCGCGGCCGGGGGGCGACCTGCCGCTGGACGTCGCCTACGACGCCCCCTGTCACCTGCAGCACGCCCAGCGGGTACAGGCCGCCCCGCTCGCGGTGCTCGGGGCAATTCCCTCGCTTCGCCTGCGCCTGCTGCCGAGCTCGGACAAGTGCTGCGGCAGCGCGGGCATCTACTCGATCGTCCGGCCCACCATGGCGCGCGCGGTGCTCGATCTCAAGATCGAGAGCTTCGCGGCGGCGGATCCCGTGCCGGCGGTCGTGACTACCGGAAACCCCGGGTGCCTGATGCAGATCGGCGCCGGGGTGCGCGCCGCAGGACTTCCGATCCGCGTGGTGCATCCGGTCGAGCTGCTGGACGAGAGCTATCGACTCGGCGGGGTGTACGAGAAGATGCTTCGCCGGGCGAGACGATGATGGATATGCGCGACGCCGATGCCTCGCGTCGCTCGGGATGACAGACTCCATATACGTCAAGTCCATCTCCGACCATCCGACCGCCCCACCGCCCGACCGCCTGTCTGGCCGCCCGTCACCCACGGCGTTATACCTTCCCGATATGACGGCTGCCATCCTGTTCGACTTCAACGGCGTCATCATCGACGACGAGCCGCAGCACTGCGACGCCCTCATCGCGACGCTTCGCGAGTACGGCTTCGAGCTCGACCGGGACACGTACTACCGCGACTACCTCGGCTTCGACGATCGGGAATGCTTTCGCTTCACCTTCGCGGGCATGGGCCGCGACGCGGACGAGCCGGCGCTGCGCGAGGCCATCGAGGGGAAGAATCGGCACTACGAACGGGCCGTTCGGGCGTCGATGCAGCTGGTGCCCGGGCGCGTCCGAGTTCATCGAGAACGCCGCGCTCGACGGGTTTCAGCTCGCCATCGTGAGCGGCGCCCTGAGACGCGAGATCGAGCTGGTGCTCGACCTCGCGGGGCTGCGCCCGCACTTCAGCGAGATCGTCGCCGCGGAGGACGTGAGTGCCTGCAAGCCGGATCCGCAGGGCTACAACCGGGCGCTGCAGCGCCTCGAGATCGCGCCGACGCGGTGCATGGTGATCGAGGACTCGCTGCCCGGCCTGGCCGCGGCCCGCGCCGCCGGCCTCCGCTGCGCCATGCTGGCCACCTCACACGGGGAGGACGCCTGTGCCGGCGCCGATCTCGTCTGGCGCGACTTCACCGGCCACGGACCGGGCGACCTGCCCTGGGCCCATGCCTGACCTCGACCTCCGCCTCGATCGGGCTCGGCTCGACCGCGTGCGCCACGGCGCGACGGTGGTCTCGACCAGCCCCGCCGTGGTACGGATCGCGGGGCCGGGGGCGCTGGCCTGCCTGCAGGGGCTGCTGACGAACGATCTGGAGAAGCCCGGCGAGAACAGCCTGGTCTACGGGGCGCTGCTCACGCCCAAGGGGATGATCGTGGTGGATGCCTGGGTGCTCCGCCAGCCCGACACCCTCACCCTGGTGATGCCCCCGGGCGGACACGTGGCCGCGCTCGAGCTTTTCACCCGCCAGCTCCCTCCCCGGCTCGCGCGCACCACCGATCTCACGGGGCAGGCAACGGCCGCCTGGGTGCTCGGCTCGCACGGCTTCCAGGTGCTGGCCAAGTCGGGGGTGGGCGTTCCGGAGTCGGCCGGCCGGGTGGTGTCGATCGGCGGGGAGTTGAGCCCCGTGGCCGTGGCGCTGGCCCCCGAGACGGCGCCCTTCGTCGCCCTGGCCGTGGGCCTGGCCCCGGCGGTCGAGCCCATCGTGGCCCGCCTGAAGGCTGCGGGTGCCGTGACCGGGGACGAAGGCGATCTGCACGCAGCCCGGGTGCTGTCGGGCTGGCCCGCGCTCGGGGTGGAGATCGACGAGCGGACGCTGCCGCAGGAAGTGCGGTACGATGAGATCGGCGGCGTCTCATATACCAAGGGCTGCTACACCGGTCAGGAAACCGTCGCCCGCCTCCACTTCCGCGGACATACCAACCGCGAGCTCCGTGGCCTCCGCTGGTCCGACACGTCGCCGCTGGACGGTCGGTCGGTGGTGTACGGCGAAAAGGACGTGGGCAGTGTGCGCACGACGCTCACGCTGGAGGATCGCGTTCTGGGGCTCGGCGTTTTGCGGCGGGAGGTCAGCCCGGGCGAGACCGTCACCGCCGGAGGCCGGCGGGCGAAGGTCGTGGCCCTGCCCTTCGGGGTGGACGAGGTGGACGGGTGACGCAACGACAACGGGCCCCGAGCGATGCCCGGGGCCCGATGCGGCAGTCGATCGACCGCTTACTTCTTCGTCGTGTCGCGGGCCATCGTGGAGTCGGAGGCGTGTCGTGCGACATCCCGCCCATGCCCGTATCGGTCGGCGTCGCCGCCGGGGCCATCGCGGCAGTATCGGCGGCCGGCATCTCGCCCTTCTTCTCACCACAGCCAACCAGCACAAGCGCCGCCGCCAGCATCATGGTCTTCTTCATCGGAGCTCCAGATACGCTAAGGTTACGTGCAGAAAGCCTGGGATCTCGGGCTACACCGTCGCCGGGTGTACGGCGCCGAACCTAAGCCAGGACATCGTTTTGTCAAGCCGAATGTCGCCCGGCGGTGCGGCCGCCCCGAGCCGGAGCCCGGCGTTAAGATCAATCGCTATATTGAGATACGAGTGGCTTCTCCTTCCCCACGAGTGACGACCGACCATGATTCAGCCTCGCACCCTAGGTGACCTCAAGAACAGCCCGTGGGCGGATGAGCCGCTGCGCGGGCGGACCGTCCGCGACGAGATCCGGGCGAATCTGCTCGCCCGTCTCGCCGCCGGCGGCCCGCTCTTTTCCGGGATCGTCGGCTTCGAGGATACGATCCTGCCCCAGATCGCCAACGCGCTCCTTGCCCGGCACCACTTCATCCTGCTGGGCCTCCGCGGTCAGGCCAAGAGCCGCATCCTGCGGGAGCTGACGGGCCTGCTCGACGAGCGCATCCCGATCGTCGCGGGGAGCGAGGTCAACGACGACCCGTTCGCGCCGATCTCCAAGTTCGCGCGCGAGCGCCTGGGCGAGTGCGGGGACGCCACCCCGATCGCCTGGCTCCGGCGGGATCAGCGCTACGTCGAGAAGCTCGCCACCCCCGACGTCACCATCGCCGACATCATCGGCGACGTGGATCCCATCAAGGCCGCGCGCGGCGGCCACCTGCTGTCCGATGAGCTGACCATGCACTTCGGCCTGCTCCCGCGCGCCAACCGCGGCATCTTCGCCATCAACGAGCTGCCCGACCTCAGCGGCAAGGTGCAGGTGGGCCTGTTCAACATCATGCAGGAAGGCGACGTCCAGATCAAAGGCTACCCGGTGCGCCTGCCGCTGGACGTACTCCTCGCGTTCACCGCCAATCCCGAGGACTACACGGCCCGCGGCAAGATCATCACGCCGCTCAAGGACCGGATCGGCTCCGAGGTCATCACCCACTACCCGCGCACCGTGCAGCTCGGCATGGAGATCACGGCGCAGGAGGCGTGGACCGGCCGGGGTGGTCGGCCGCTGGACATTCCCGACTTCGTGCTCGAGGTGATCGAGCGGGTCGCGTTCGAGGCGCGGGAGGACAAGCGGGTGGACAAGCGCTCGGGCGTAAGCCAGCGCCTGCCGATCAGCGTGCTGGAGAACGCGGTGTCCAACGCCGAGCGGCGCACGGCGCTGCTGGGGGAGGAGCGGATCGTTCCGCGGGTGAGCGACGTCTACGCCGCGGTGCCGTCGATCACCGGCA
This sequence comes from uncultured Gemmatimonadales bacterium, assembly GCA_963697755.1. Taxonomy (GTDB): domain Bacteria; phylum Gemmatimonadota; class Gemmatimonadetes; order Gemmatimonadales; family GWC2-71-9; genus CAVVWJ01. Next base: position 153,840 of record CAVOPE010000002.1, read on the forward strand.
AGCTGGAGCTGGAGTACGAGGGCGAGCTGCAGGGCGGTGATGTGATCGCCCGCGAGCTGATCCGCCGCGCCGCGGGGAAGGTGCTCGAGGAGCGGATGGGCGGCGCCGAGCTCGGCAAGATCGTCGCCTGGTTCGACCAGGGCGGCGCACTGAAGGTGCCGGGCGAGGAGAAGGCCGAGCTCTGCTTTCAGGGCTTCAGCGTCGTGCCTGGCCTCGTGGACACGGTGGTCGAGTACGGGCTCTCGCCCAAGTCGGACCACCCGCGGGCCGTCGCCGCCTGCGAGCTCGTGCTCGAGGGCCTCGCCGCCCAGAAGCGGATCAGTCGGAGCGAGGAGCTGGGCTATACCCGGATGAAGCCCGAGCGGCGGGAGCCGGGATATGGGAAGGGTGGGATCTCGTTCGGGTGAGTGACGGAGAGGACGGAGAGGACGGAGAGGACGGAGAGGACGGAGAGGGACAGCGATGCTCGGTGCAGCATTACCTCTCCGTCCTCTCCGTCCTTTTCCGTCCTCTCCGTCGTCTCACCAGCCCAGCGCTCTCGCCCTCCCGACCACCACCTCCGTCGCCCCGTCGAAGCCGAGCACGCCAGTGTTCAGCACCATGTGGAAGTTGACGGGGTCCTCCCAGTCACGACGGTAGTACTCGCGGTTGTAGCGGGCGCGCATCTTGTCGGTGTCGTCGAGGATCGCCGCGGCCTGGGCGGCGGCGCAGCCGAGCCGCGCCGCGGCGACCTGGATGCGGAACGCGCGCGGCGCCACCAGCTTCACGTGGAGGGCGTCGCGCTCGCGGGCCAGCACCGCGGGCGCGGCGCGGCCGACCAGCACCACCTTTCCCTGGGCCGCGATCTCCGCCACCACCAGCTCGGTGACCTTCACCAGATCGGCCTCGGGCATGTCGATGATGGCGCCGGCCGAGTCCGGCGGCGGGAAGACCTCGGGCGTCGCCGCGGCCAGCGTGCGCGCCAGGCGCTCGACGAACGTCGGCACCCGCTCCTCGCGCTGCGCCACCCGCTCGGGCGGGAGCCCCGCCCGCGCCGCCACCTGCTCCACCAGCTCGTTGTCCACCACGCGCCACGCCATGGCCGCGGCGACGCGTTTGGCGACTTCCGAGCCGCCGGCGCCGAACTGGCGCGAGATGGTGATCAGCATGGCGCTAAGATGCGGCGCGGAGGGTGGGTGTGAAAGGGTGCGGGCCCGCTACCGCCGGCCCTCGTCGGCGCCCACGCCCTCGACGGCGTCAACGCCCGGCAGGGGGCTGGCCACCGGGCCAGCCGGCCGGATCTCTACCTCCGCCACCAGAGGCCCCGGACCGCCCGGCACCAGACCCCGGGTCCGCCACATCCCCCAGGCCACCGTGCCGGCGACGACGAGGCACACGAGGCCTCCCGCCGCCAGCGCGGTACGCACCCCGAAGTGCTCGGCCATCCACCCGGCCTGCAGGGAGCCCAGCGGCGCCAGGCCGAGCACGACGAACGAATAGAACCCCATGACCCGGCCCCGGAGCCGGTCTGGCGCCTGCACCTGCAGCATGGTGTTCGCCGCGATGCCGTTCAGGGCCATGAGGCAGCCGGCGACGGTGAACAACATGGCGGCGGACCAGAAGCCCGGCGCGAGTGCCGCGGCGATCAGGACCAGCCCGAACAGGACCGAGGAGCCGAGCACCAGCCGCGCCCGCCGCGTGCGTCCGCCCAGACCGGCCATGAACAGCGCCGCGGCCGCCGCCCCGACGCCGATCGCCGAGACCAGCGCGCCGTAGCCCCTCGCGTCGAGGTGCAGCACGTCGCGGGCGAAGACCGGCATCATCGTCATGAACGAGAAGCCGAACACGGCGAACGTCGCGATGATGGTCATGATGGCGCGCGGCCAGCGGTTGCCGAAGACGTAGCGGAACCCTTCCCGCATCGCCTGGAGCGCGGGCTTGGGCGCCGGGCGCGGCCGCTGCTCCACCCGCATGCGGAGCAGGCTCGCGATCACCGCCAGGTAGCTCGCCGCGTTGGCCAAGAAGCACGCGGCCACACCGACCGTCGCGATGAGCGCGCCGGCGATCGCGGGCCCCACGACGCGCGCCACGTTGAAGGCGCTGGACCCCAACGCGATCGCGTTCATCAGGTCCTCGCGCTCGACGATCTCGCTGATGAGCGCCTGCCGCGTCGGCACCTCGAACGCCGAGAGGAAGCCGAAGAACACCGCCAGGCCCATCACCCAGTGCACCGTGATCAGGTGCAGCTGGGTGAGGATCCCGAGCAGCAGCGCCTCGGTGAGCATGAGGGACTGGAGGATCAACACCAGTCGGTGCTTGTTGACCCGATCGGCGATCACCCCGCCGTACAGGGTAAAGAGCAGGATGGGGATGCGACCCCATGGTCGTGACCAGCCCGACCGCGAAGGCCGAATCGGTGAGCTGCAGGACCAGCCAGCCCTGCGCCACGACCTGGATCCAGCTACCGCAGAGCGAGACGAACTGGCCGACCAGAAACAGCCGGAAGTTGCGGTGACGGAGGGCGGCGAAGACTGTGGAGGGTGGCACGGGGGAAACATAAGAAGACGGAGAGGACGGAGAAGACGGAGAGGACGGAGAGGGACGGCCGTCTGCCTCTCCGTCCTCTCCGTCTTCTCCGTCCTCTCCGTCCTTTCCGTCTCTAGCCCTATCCCCGATCTCCAACTATCAATTAACCATGCGCTTCACCACCTACTCCAAGTACCACCCCGAGCTGGCCGACGCGGTCAATCTCCAGGGGTTGCTCGATCAGCTCAGCGACTTCCTGCTGCAGAGCGGGTTCGCCGGCGGGTCGCCGTCGTTCTGGCACGACGACATGCCCGACGGCGAGCGCTCCATGGAGGCGCTGCGTCAGGCCGTCCTCCAGGCGCTGATCGACTCGGGACAGCTCACGCCGGACATGCTGAAGGTCCTCCGCGGCGAGTCCACCGGCGACGCCGCCCAGGACAAGGAGATCGAGCGCCAGCTGGGCGAGCTGCTGGACAAGATCGTCCAGCGACTCATCGACGAGGGGTACCTCAACGTCAGCCAGACGCCGCAGGTCCCCCAGGGATACCAGTCTATGTTCGGCCCCACGGGCCAGGCGCGGTCGGCCGCCCAGCAGGTGCAGTTCAACCTGACCGAGAAGGGGATCGACTTCCTCGGCTACAAGACGCTCAAGAACCTGCTCGGCAGCGTGGGGAAGTCGAGCTTCGGCGCGCACGACACGCCGTATCTCGCCACCGGGGTCGAGGCCGAAGGCGTGAGCAAGCCGTACGAGTTCGGGGACGTGCTCAACCTGGACGTGCCGGCGACCCTGACCAACGCCATCGCGCGCGAGGGGCTGGGCGTCCCGCTCAACATCGAGTACGAGGACCTGATGGTGAGCCAGAGCGAGTACCGCTCGAGCGCCGCCACGGTGCTCATGCTCGACTGCTCCCACTCGATGATCCTCTACGGGGAGGACCGCTTCACCCCGGCCAAGAAGGTGGCGCTCGCGCTCACCCACCTGATCCGCACCCAGTTCCCCGGCGACAGCCTCCGGGTCGTGCTGTTCCATGATTCGGCCGAGGAGATTCCGCTGAGCGCGCTGGCCACCGCCCAGGTCGGACCCTACCACACGAACACCGCCGAAGGGCTCAAGCTGGCCCGCCGGTTGCTGCTGGCGCAGAAGAAGGACATGCGCCAGATCATCATGATCACCGACGGCAAGCCATCGGCGCTCACGATGCCCGACGGGCGGATCTACGTGAACTCGATGGGGCTCGATCCGCAGATCCTGCAGGCCACGTACCGCGAGGTCGCCCACTGCCGGCGGAGCGGCATCATGATCAACACGTTCATGCTGGCGCGGGACCGCAGCCTGGTGGACTTCGTCAAGCAGGTGGCGTCCATCTGCAAGGGCAAGGCGTACTTCACCAACACGATGACGCTGGGCCAGTTCATCCTCATGGACTTCCTGAAGCGGAAGACCCGCAAGGTCGGCTGAGTCGCGATCGCTGGTGCGCATCGCTTCGGCCCACTTTCCGATCGTCGCCGCGGGGGTTCTCCTGAGCGCGGCGGCGTGCGCCGGCCTCCTCGGCTCTCGCTCCGGCACCCCACCGAGCCCGCTCGACGTGGGCGTGCTCCGCGCTAACCAGGCACCGATCGTCGGCCTCCTGGACGTCCTCGACTCCGATACCATCGTCGGCAAACGGGTGCGCGTGCTCGGCTGGTGCGTCTACGCGCCGGGTCTGCTGGCCGGGCAGCGAACCGGCGCATGGTACCTCGGCAGTCCGGATACCACGGTCGAGGTCCGCGGGCTGGTGCCTTCGGCATGCGCGCCATCGATCCTGCGGCAGACCCTCGTGCTGGTGTTCGCCCAGGTCGTGCCGTCGAAGCCGGGCGCCCACGAGCGGCTGCTCCTGCGGCTGCCGGACTAGGGGCCATGACCCACCGCCCCACCTCGTCGCTCGCGAGCCTCGCCCAGACCATCGTCGCCTGCGAGCGCTGCCCCCGCCTGCGCGGCCATTGCCGGGAGATCGCGCGGGTACGGAAGCGGGCCTTCGCGGACGAGGAGTACTGGGGACGGCCCGTTCCCGGGCTCGGTGACCCCGGCGCCCGGCTGCTCATCATCGGCCTCGCGCCGGCCGCGCACGGGGCCAACCGCACCGGCCAGCTCTTCACCGGCGACTCGAGCGGGAGCTGGCTCTACGAGGCGCTGCACCGCTTCGGCTGGGCCAACCAGCCGAACTCCCTTCGGCGCGACGACGGGCTCGTCCTCACCGACTGCCGCATCACCGCGGCCGCCCACTGCGCCCCACCGGATAACCGACCGACGCCCCAGGAGCTCGCCAACTGCCGCCCCTACCTCGAGGCGGAGCTTCGGCTGCTGCGGGGAACGCGGGTTGTTCTGGCGCTGGGTCGGATCGGGTGGGAGAGCTGGCTCAGGGCATCCGGCTGGTGGGAACGGCTACCGCCACGCGCGCGGCCGCCGTTCGCGCACGGCGCGGAGACCACGCTGCCCGACGGTATGGTGCTGGTGACGTCGTTTCATCCCAGCCGTCAGAACACCAACACCGGTCGCTTGACACGAGCGATGTGGTACGGCGTGTTCGAGAGGATCCGGGAGCGACTTCCCCTCACTCCCGCCGGCTTCGTCCCCCCGACGACCCGCTTCAACACCCGTCCCTGCGGCACCGCCGTCTGCGGCGATTCGAGCTCGTTGATGATCGCCAGCTCCTCGAGCGGGATGCTCGACGGGTACTGCTGGTTGAACTGCTCGAGGGTCATCTCCCGCGGCAGCTTGACCAGCTCCACCTTCGCGGGCTTCACCGAGAGCGCGGCCTGGTTCCGGAGCTCGCTGAAGCTCCCGATGGTCTGGCGGAACGCCGCGTCGTAGTTGCTGAGCTTGCCCTGCGGCGTGTAGCCCAGGATGCCGTAGGTGACCCCGTTGTAGGCGATGAACGCGACGAGACCCTGGATGGTCCCCTGCTCCGTCTGGGCCGAGAAATAGCCGCTGGCCGCGGGCAGGCCGTTGATGCTGGCCGTCGACGTGTTGCCCGGTTGGACGCCCTGCTGCGACAGGAACTGTCGCGCGGCTTCCTGGGGCGACGCCTTGCCCGCGAGCGCGAGCTGGATGATCGCGTCCTGCTCCGGGCTTTGCGCCACCACCGCGGCTGCGCCGTTCTCCGTCTTCCACCCCTGCGGGAACGCCATCTGGAACCGCAGGTTCGGATGATAGAAGGTGCCGTTCTCGAAGAAGCCCTGCCGCGGGTCCTCGCCGTAGGTCATGTTCGCGACGTGCTGGAGATACCCCTCGCGGTTCACGATCGTGTTGGCTGAGGCTTCGGTGCAGGGTGTCGAGCCGCGCCTGGGTGTTTTCGATGCGCGTGCCGGGGTTGGGGTGGGTCGCCAGCCATTCCGGCAGCCTCCCGCCGCCGCTCGTCTGGCTGATCCGGTCGAGCGTCTCGAAGACGTTCGCCATCTCGCGCACGTCGTAGTTCTCATTGAGCGCGTATCTGAATCCCGCCTGGTCGGCCTGGTTCTCGGCGTCGCGGCTGTACTTGAGGAACAGGATGCTGAGCCCCTGGCTCGCCAGCCCGGCCATGCGGGCGACGTCGGACGAGAGGATGCTCCCCAGCCCCAGGCCGAGCTGCGCCAGCTGGGCCTTGCTGATCTGCTGCACCGAGTGGCGGTTGGTGACGTGGCCGATCTCGTGGCCGACCACCGTGGCCAGCTCCGCCTCGTCGTTGATCGAGGTCATCAGCCCACGGGTCACGTAGATGAAGCCACCCGGCAGCGCGAAGGCGTTGACCGAGGCGTCATTCACCACGTGGAACTCCCAGGGCAGGTTCGGACGCTCCGAGGCCTTGGCCATCTTCATCCCGATCTCGGACACGTACGCCTGCACCGCCGGATCCTCGTAGAAGCCGATGGACTGGGCCACCTGCTGCGCGGACTCCTTGCCCATCTCGATCTCCTGGGACTCGGAGACGAGGGCCAGCTCGTTCTTGCCGGTCACCGGATTGCGGGCGCAGCCGCTGGGCACCAGCGTCAACCCCGCGGCCACCATCAGAGCGGAGATCGGAGCGACAACGGGACGGCGCATCATGGACGTTCCTCGGTTCGCGTTCGACCGCAGTGACTTCCGACCAATATGTACATGAAAAAGGCGACGGAGGCTGTGATCCCCATCGCCGTGCGGGCATTGCGGACTAACCCATTACCCTTCGGTCACTTCGACCCCCCGGACCGGCCGTTTCCGTCAGTCGAGCAGGCCCGGGGACGTCAGCGACTCGTCCACGGTCGGTATCGACGCCCGGTTCCGCCGCGAGAGCCGCATCCGGAAGTAGGCCACCGTGCGCACCAGACCTTCGGCGAGCTGCATGCGCGGCTCCCAGCCGAGCCACTCGCGGGCGCGGGTGATGTCGGGCTGACGCTGGGTCGGGTCGTCTTGCGGCAGTGGCCGGAAGGTGACGCGCGCCTCACCACCGACCACCTTCACGACCTCGTCGGCGAGCTCACGAATGGTGAACTCGACCGGGTTGCCGAGATTGCACGGCTCGTGTCGGCCCTCGCTGTTCATCAGCCGTACGAGGCCTTCGACCAGGTCGTCCACGTAGCAGAACGAGCGGGTCTGCTCGCCCGTGCCGTAGAGCGTCATCTCCTGGCCCCGGATGGCCTGGACGATGAGGTTGGACACGACCCGGCCGTCGTTCTCCGCCATACGCGGGCCGTAGGTGTTGAAGATCCGCGCGATGCGGATGTCCACCCGGTCCTGGCGATGGTAGTCCGACATCAGCGTCTCGGCCACCCGCTTGCCCTCGTCGTAGCAGGCGCGCGGCCCGATCGGATTCACGTTGCCCCAGTACGCCTCGGTCTGCGGGTGGACGGTCGGATCGCCGTAGACCTCGGACGTGGACGCCTGGAGGATCCGCGCGCGGACCCGCTTGGCGAGCACCAGCATGTTGAGGGTGCCCATGACGTTCGACTTGACCGTCTTGACCGGGTTGTACTGGTAGTGCACCGGCGAGGCCGGGCAGGCCAGGTTGTAGATCTGGTCCACCTCGGTGAACAGCGGCTCGCAAACGTCGTGACGCAGCAGCTCGAACGCGGGGTGGTCGAGCAGATGCTCGATGTTGTCGCGCCGGCCGGTGAAGAAGTTGTCGAGGCAGACGACCGCGTGGCCCTCGGCCAGGAGCCGGTCGCACAGATGGGAGCCGATGAACCCGGCCCCGCCGGTGACGAGGATCCGCATGCCTCAGCGCCGCTTGGTTGGGGGCGGAGTCGGTTGCGCCCGCGGCGTGTCGGCCGGCTGCGGCTGCTGTTCGGGCGCGCTCTCGGGGCTTTCGTTGGTCAGGTCGCCGCCGGACCGATCGACCAGCGTGAAGGTCCCCACGCCCCGGGCGTCGACGCCCAGACCCGCACGGGCCGTCCCGCCCTTGTCGGCGAACAGGATCGTGGACGCCCCATTGGGCGAGAGATTGAGGACCGTGCGGGTCTTGCCCCCGCCGTCCGCCAGCACGACCGACGCGGACTGGTCTGGCAGCAACCCCAGCACCATCCGCGAGCGGCCCCCTGAGTCGACGAAGGCCACGCCTGCCCCGCCGTCCGTCAGGACGCTCATGCGCAAGCGCTCGTGCCCGGCCTCGTCCTGCAGCATGAGCTGGGAGCTGCCTTCGGCATTGGTGCCGATCGTCGCCCGGACGCGGCCTTCTCCGTCCCGCACGACGAACCGGCGCGACTCGGTGACCTGCGGGACGAAGCCCGGCATGCCGTGGCGGGCGGCGACCACCACGAACGCGGCGGCCAGACCGAGCAGCGCGCCGACGGAGCCGAGCACCCAGACGGCCAGGCGGCGCAGCCGCTGATTCTCCCGCTCGAAGTCCTCCAGCCGCCGCAGCACCGCCGACTCGAGCGAGCCATCGGGGGGGCGAACGGCGGCGTCGGCGCTGCGTGACTCAGGCATGCATACCCTTCCGGCCGTCCCGCGAGGCGGGACGTGAGCTCAGGTCGAGGTCGGGAAATCGAGGAAGTACGACTTGCACGAGCGCTCCACCAGGTCGCGGGACAGCGATGGATCCTGCTCCAGGAACCGGGCGATGTCGCACAGGTGGTCGACCAGGTCGCGGGGATGGCAGCCGCGCGGCGCGATCGAGTACACGTCGTAGAAGTCCCGGTACACCTGCTCCACCGCGTCCGGCTCATACCGGATCCCGGCGGCGTCGCAGTAGCGCTCGAAGATCTGCTCGTACTGCTCCCGGGTCGGGCTCTCCGACGCGGATCTTGTAGTGGATGCGCCGCAGGAACGCCTCCTCGACCAGCTCGCTCGGGGTCGATGTTGGTGGCGATGATGAGCAGGCACGTCGAACGGGACCGGGAACTTGTTGCCCGGTGTGCAGCGTGAGGAAGTCCACCCGCTTCTCGAGCGGCACGATCCAGCGGTTGAGCAGGTCGCGCGGAGGCACCCGCTGGCGGCCGAAGTCGTCGATGATCAGCACGCCGCCGTTCGCCTTCACCTGGAACGGGGCCTGATACATCTTGGTGATAGTCGTACTCGAGGTCGAGCTGATCGAGCGTCAGCTCGCCGCCGGTGAGCACCACCGGGCCGCTTCACCCGGACGTAGCGCCGGTCGTAATCGGTGTCGGCGCCGACCCAGAGCGTCGTCCACCGAGAGCGGGCGTTGTCCTGCTCGTTCCCGTCGTCGGGCGGATGGTGATAGACCGGATCGTAGATCACGATGATCTGTCCGTCGATCTCGATCGCATACGGAATGAAGATCGAGCCGCCGAGCATGCTCGGGCGATGGTCTCGGCGATGGCTGGTCTTGCCGTTCCCCGATTCGCCGTGCAGGAACATCGACTTGGCCGAGTTGATCGCCGGGCCGATCTCGTCGATCATCTCCTGGGTGAGCACCAGCCACGAGAAGCCGTCCTCGACGATCGGGCCGGGTCACGTGGACCTGCTGGATCGACTGCGCCTCCACCCAGTGCCGGTACTGCTGCGAGCGGCACCGGCGCCGGCACCGACGTACTGCTCGACGGCCGAGGCCTCGCGCGCCCGGTCGCGGCCGCGCGCCGGTCAGGTCGAAGATGTAGCCGGCCCGGCTCGCGCCCGGGTGCCCTGCACCTCGACGAACCGGCGCTGCTGCAGGACAGCAGCTGCTCGTCGACGAACGGGAACGGCAGGCAGAGCGACGTCGATCAGCTGCTTGCCGGTCCGGGCGCCCTGCATGTACAGGGTCTTGAGCAGCAGGTCGATGAGGAACTCCTCCGACAGCCCGAGGTCATCGACCGTGACGGGTATCCGCGGCGCGTGCCGGCGCTCGACACCGCCGCTCCCCGCGGCCTGGGCCACGTAGATGCCGGTCGTCGTCATCGGAGGGACCTCGCCGTCGCTGGGGGTGGGTCGGACGTGGCGCGCGCGGGATCGGACGTCCACGCGAGCCGGTCGCCAACAACGGTGCCGGTGGCGCGAGGGTGCCGGCGGGGAGCTCCAGCGCGTGATCGCGCCGTCCTGTGCCTCCGCGTGCGCTGCCCGGCTGCAGCTCGGCGTACGTCGCCACCACGGTGCCCTCGCGATCGAGGAATGCCACGTCGATCGGGTACTGCATGCCGATCATGTGGATGCGAGCGGCAGGGCGTGAGCAGCAGCCCTTCGCCCGTCGACCAGCGACCGGCCGCCCCAGCCAGCCCTCGGCCGCGCGACCACCAGCCGTCGGCCAGGCCGACGCTGGTGCCGAGGTCGGCGTCGCGGTCGAGGTTCACGCACGCGCAGCCTCCTCACATCCTGCCGAGCGTTCGGACGCCTGCAGATGAGGGCCGGGCCCAGGATGACGACGAACATCGCCGGGAAGATGAAGAAGACGAGCGGGAAGATCATCTTGATCGTGGTCTTGGCGGAGGCTTCTTCCGCCCGCTGGCGCCGCTTGGTGCGGAGCATGTCCGACTGTACCCGGAGCGCGTGGCGATCGAGGTGCCGAACCGGTCGGTCTGGATCAGCATGGTGACCGAGCGACCGGACGTCGCTCGAGGTCGGTGCGCTCGCCCAGGTTACGCAGGGCTTCTTCGCGCGCGGTGCCGGCCCGGATCTCGAGGTTCACCAGCGAGAGCTGCTCGCCCATGAGCGGGCTCAGCGTGCGTGATTTCTTCGGACACCCGCTGCAGCGCCTGGTTCGAGCGCGAGGCCGGCCTCGACGCAGACCACCATCAGGTCGAGCGCGTCCGGCAGGGCCTGGATGATTGCCTTCTGCCGCGACTTGACCCGGTGGCGAAGATAGAACGGCAGCGAAGATCCACCCGGCGCTCGCCGAGCCACGACCGCCGTAAGAGTGCTGAAGATCGCCGACTTGCCCAGCAAGCGGCACGAACAGGACGCCGACCGCCGCCAGCCCGACCGTCAGCAGCAGCCGTGCACCCCAGTAGTAGGCGACCGAGTTCGGACTCATGTATCCGGCCTGAGTCAGGAAGAGCCGGACAGTCTCGTTGTCGCCGCGGGTCTGCTCGACCTTCTCGCCCCAGAGCTGCAGGATCTCCTTGAGTCGCTCCGACTGCTCCAGGCGGCGGCGGCGACTCATCTGCTCCAGCGGGCCGATACCGGCTCTGCTCCAGCTCGTCCAAGCCGCCGGGTGACGTCGGTGCGCCGGGATTGATCTGCAGCATGAACAGCACCGCGAAGGCGACGGAGGTGGCGACACAGGCGGCGACGAAGTAGAGCACTGGGCGAGCTCCCTAGATCTCGATGTCCACGATCTTGCGGATCCAGAGGAACCCGATGAGCTGAAGGATCACGGCCACGACCAGGCCGAACTTGCCGGCCGGGTCCGTGAACAGGATCGAGATGTAGTCGGGATTGAGCAGGTAGAACACGCAGCCGAGGCCGAACGGCAGCAGGGCGAGCACGTACCCGCTCATCCGGCCTTGCGCCGTGTAGACGCGAAGCTGCCGCCGGATCTTGAAGCGCTCGCGAATGGTGTACGACAGGTTGTCGAGGATCTCCGCGAGGTTGCCGCCGACGCTGCGCTGAATCAGGATGGCCGTCGTCAGGATGCGGACGTCGACCGAGCCCGACCCGGTCGGCCATTCCCATCAGCGAATCCTCGAGGGCCAGGCCGAAGCGCTGCTCCTCGAAGACCTGGCGGAACTCGCCCTGCATCGGCTCGGGCGATTCGTCCGCCACCATGCGGAGGCCGGCGGAAAGCGGGTGTCCCGCCCGGATGGCGCGGCCCAGCAGGTCGATCGTCTCGGGCAGCTGCTCCTCGAACTTCCCCATTCGCCGGGCCCGCTTCTTCTGCATCACCCAGTAGGGCAGCAGCGTGCCCACGACCGTCACCAGGATGGCGAACAGGAGCGAGCGGGTGAGCGTCAGGGCGGCCAGGCCGAGACCGAAGCCGATGCCCATGGAGGTGAGGATGAAGCTCTGGATGGTCATCGTCGACCCGGCCTGCTGGAGCGTCAGGCCGAGATCGCGAAGCTGCGGCACCCGCGCGAAAATCCCGCGCAAGGCACCGCTCTCATCGAGGCGGCGAAACAGATCCTGGCCGGCGTTCTGCTCGAATGCCTGCTCGCCGAATTGCCGGAGCTGCTCGAGCGACCACCGCTGGCGCGCCGCGCTCCCGCCACACCTCGAGCAGGAGCGCGATGGCGACATCGTCCCCAGCGAGACCGCCAGGAAGATCAGTGCCGCGCGCGATCCAGGTGTGGCGGGCAGTCCGGCTACCACTTCGACCGCCGGGCCGTGCGGCGCGGGAGCAGACGCGTTGGAGAACAGCACGGTCGAGAGATCCATGCCGTACGCCTTGAGCCGGTCGGCGCAGCGCGGCCGGATGCCGGTCGCCTCGTACCGGCCCAGGACCCGCTCGCTCTCGTCGGTCCCCTCGCGCTCGAAGATGAAGATGTCCTGCATGGTGATGATGTCGCCTTCCATGCCGACGATCTCGGAGATCTGCATGACCTTGCGGGTGCCGTCGGAGAGCCGGCTCGACCTGGACCACGACGTTGATCGCGCTCGGCGATCTGCTGCCGCATGGCCTTCTCGGGCAGCTCGAGGCCGGCCATCGACATCATGGTCTCGAGGCGGCTCAGCGCGTCGCGCGGCGTGTTGGCGTGCAGGGTCGTCAGCGAGCCGTCGTGGCCGGTGTTCATGGCCTGGAGCATGTCCACCGCCTCGGCGCTCGCGGACCTCGCCCATGATGATGCGGTCGGGCCGCATACGCAGGGCGTTGACCAGCAGCATGCGCTGCGGCACCTCGCCCGACCCTTCGATGTTGGGCGGGCGGGTCTCCAGCCGGACCACGTGCGGCTGGCGGAGCTGGAGCTCGGCCGAGTCCTCGATCGTGACGATGCGCTCGTTGGCCGGAATGAACGATCGAGAGGATGTTGAGCAGCGTCGTCTTGCCGGCGCCGGTGCCGCCCGAGATCAGCATGTTGAGCCGGGCCTTGACCGCCGCGCGAAGGAACTCGAGCATGGGCTCGGTCAGGCTCTCGGTCCTGAGCAGGTCCTCACCGCTCAGCGCGTCGCGCTTGAACTTACGGATGGAGAGGTGGGGCCCGTCGATCGCCAGCGGCTTGATGATCGCGTTGACGCGCGAGCCGTCGGGCAGGCGGGCATCGACCATCGGCGACGAGTCGTCGATGCGGCGGCCCACGGCCGACACGATGCGGTCGATGACCTGGAGCAGGTGACGGTCGTTCTGGAACCGGACATCGGTCCGCTCGAGCCGGCCGTGGCGCTCGATGAACACGTTGGCCGAGGTGTTGACGAGGATGTCGGAGATCTCCGGATCCTGGATCAACGGCTCGAGCGGGCCCAGGCCGAAGATCTCGTCCAGCACCTGGTTCACCAGGGCTTCGCGCTCCTCGAAGTTGAGCGGCACCGACTCCTGGGTGAGGAGGTCGTAGGTCACCCGGCGGATCGCCTCGATGACCTGCTCGCGCTCGAGCTTGTCGAGGTTCGACAGGTTGAGCCGCTCGAGCAGCCGGCGGTGGATCCGCCCCTTCACCTCCTGCATGCTGTGACTCACCTTGGGCTTGTCCGCCGCGGCCGCGGGAGTCAGCCGGTTTCGCGGCGGCGGCCTCGAGTCGGGGTCGGCGCCTCCCAGGGGAGCGACAGGCGTCCGTTGCCTCCCGAGCGCCGGGCTTGGGTGCGGGTCCGATGGGCTCAGCCATGGCTCTTTCCTTCTTTCTTCTTGCCGGTAAACCGGCTCAAGGCGCCCATGATCCGGCCACGGCGCTCGGTCTGTCCCTCGGTGCCGGCCAGCGTCACGCCGAGGCTCTTCAGGTCCTTGCTGTAGCTCGAGGTCCCGTTCATGACGATCGGCTTCCCGGTGTTGAGCGAGCCGAGCACGGCTTCGTAGTCGTTGCTCAGCTTCCAGAACACCTTCAAGCCCAGGCTGCGCTCGATGTCCTTGACCGAGATCTGGTCCTTCGGGTCGAACCGGTTGATCACCAGACGGAGCTGATCCTCGCCCCGCAGCACCCGGCGCATCAGCGGCAGGCCCCGCTGGATGTTCCGCAGCGAGGGCAGATCGGCCGTCGTCACCAGGAACACCTGGTCCGACTGCTCGAACGTCGCCAGGGTGGACTGGGAGAACGACTTCGAGGTGTCCACCACGACGTAGTCGTAGTGCTGCCGCAGGAACAGCAGGATCCGGCGGATCAGGTCGCCGGTCACCGTCTCGGCCTTCTCGGGATGGTACGGCGCCGACAGCAGGTCCACGCCCGAGTCGTGCCGCTCGATGAAGGATGCGAGCAGGTCGGCATCCATCCGGTGAAAGTTCTGCACCAGATCCACGAAGTTGAACCGCGGCCGCATGCCGAGCATCAGCGCGGTCTCGCCCAGCTCCAGGTCGAGGTCCACCAGCAGGGTCTTCTTGTTGGTGAGCTGCCGGAGCACGACCGCCAGATTGGTGGCGACGGTCGTGGACCCCGACCCGCCCTTCGGGCTGAAGAAGGCGTAGATCTGGCCATCCGGCCGATCCTGCTCCTCCTGCTTCGCCCGGGCGCCGATCGTCTGGCCGATCCGCCCGAGCGCGCCGCGGAGCAGCTCCGGAGCGACCGGCTTGTGCAGGTAGTCGGCCACGCCCGCCCGCATGGCGGCCACGAGCTGGTCGGCGGGAAGGTCGCCGCCGAAGGCGATGAACCGGTGGCCCGGCTGGGAATCGGACAGGAACTGGATGAACTTCACGCCCAGCTCCGGCTCCTGCTCCAGGTCCACCAGCAGCAGGTCCGGCTTGGCCTGGCGCAGCTGCCGCACCAGATCCTCGCGGAAATCGACGAACCGCTCCGTGATCTCGGCGACGATCCCGACGCGAGGCTCTATTCCCGCCAGCAGCTCCTTCAGCTCGGTGCGGAACCGGGGGTCCGACGAGATCACGGCACCGCGCAGGCTTCGATCGGTCATGCGAGTATCGTCGCGGCCAGGTGAGACGCCGTCATCCCGCGGCGGAGTGCCGGCGACTGCCGCCGTCGATGGCGACGATCACCGTGCAGCAAGGCACCGCGGGAGGACGACATCGACACGGCCTACTTCTTCTGGGGTTCCGACGGCTTGAGGCCGTCCTTGGGCATCGCCATGAAGCCGGTCCACCTCCACGCATCTGGCTCGCCGGTCGGCAGCTTGATCGCCTCGTCGCTCGGCCGAACCAGCTTGGGCGTCACCAGCACCAGCAGCTCGGTGCGGTTCTGCCGGGCCTCCTTGGAGCGGAAGAACTGGCCCAGGATGGGAATATCGCCCAGCACCGGGATCTTGGACACGTTGTCGATGAGCCGGTTGTCCATCAGCCCCGCGATGGCGAGGTACTGGCCTTCGCGCATCTCGACCTCGGTCTCCGCCCGCCGGGTGATCAGGCTCGGAATGGTGAACCCGCCGAACACCAGCGCGTTGGCGAAGTCGAGCGCGGAGACCTCGGGCGCCACCTTGAGCCGGATGCTGCCGTTCCGGGTGATGGTCGGCGTGAAGTTGAGCCGGATGCCGAACTCCTTGAACGTGATGGTGACGGCGTTGCTCGCGCCGCCGCCCTGCACCGACGGATAGGGGAACTCGCCGCCGGCCAGGAACGAGGCTTCTTTACCCGGCAGCGCGATCAGGTTCGGCTCCGCCAGGCTCTTGAAGTCGCCCTTGGTCGTGAGCGCCCGGATGAGCGCCACGATGTTGGCGTTGGGGTTGAAGAGCCCGAGGTTGAGCGCGCCCTGAAGCGTGGTCCCGTCGATCAGCCCGTTGGACGACCCGCGCCAGTCGCCGTCGCTGTTCAGCTTGTGCGGGTTGAGGGTGGTGATCTGCGAGGCGAATTGCTTGACCGCGCTCCGGTTGACCTCGGCGAACCGGACCTGCAGCAGCACCTGGACCGCGTCGGGCGTGCTCAGGTTGTCCACGATCGTCGCCCCGCTGCCCCGGGCGATCTCGACCGCGCGGTTGGCGGAGCTGGCGTCGCGGACCTGGCCGGACAGGGTGACCGAGTTCCCGGTGGCGCTGACCGTGATCTGCTCGTCCGGCAGGAGCTGGCGCAGGTAGCGCTCGAGCCCCGGCGCGTCGGCGGTCACCTCGACCGAGTAGAGCCGCGGGGCGTTGGCGTTGTCCCACAGCACCAGCGTGGTCGTACCGAGGGCCTTGCCGTTGACCAGGACTTCGGTCGGCGAGACCACGACCGCTTCCGCGACCGTCGGATCACCGACCGAGAAGCGCTGCAGCGGTGTCTGGGTGATCACCAGGACCGATGCGCCCTTGGAGACCGAGACGACCTGCTCCGGTTGGCGGACGACCCGCTGCGCGTGAGCGGGGGTCACGGCGAGGAGCGCCGTCAGCAGGCCCGCCAAGGCGAGCCGATCACGGACGCGGGGGAGAATAGTCACGGAGCTCCCGGAGTATGGGGTCGGCAGGGGGTTCATCATCAGAACTTCAGCAGAGTCCGCACGCCGCCGTTGTAGCCTTCGATCACGGTCTCGGCCGAGCGGGGGGTGGGCGCAACGGCTCGGGGGCCGCGGTTGGTCCGCGGGCCGGGCGCCGCCGCGGGGCGGAGCGCCATCAGCGAGCCGGCACGGGCGCCATCGGTCTTGATGTGGAGCGTATCCAGGGTGTTGCGCAGCGCGAGCTGGATCTTGCCCTGATTGGAGGCGAGGGCGAGCGACTCGGCCTGCTCGGGGGTGACCAGCACGGTGAGGACGCCCACCGGCTGCGGCTTGCCGTCCTTGTCCTTCTCGACCGACTGGCCCGCGGCCAGGGCCTGGACGTTCTGCAGAATGACCTTGGTGACGGCTTCCTTGCTGCCACCCGGGTCATCCATGGTGAGCAGCACGTCCACTCGGGTGCCCGGCACCACGAAGCCCGCGACGCTGATCACCTCGTCCACCTTGACGCTGAGCGCGCGCATCCCCTCGTTGATCGCGACCGGGAGACCACCGCCGCCGTCCTTGGGCGCCAGCTTGGACTCGAGCAGGGGCTCATTGGGATGGAGGGGCATGATCACCCCGCGGCCGACCGCGGCGGCGGTGTTGCCGAGGAAGCCTTCGGGGAGGGCCTCACCGGGCCATCCGACCACCTTGACGTCGCCCTCGGTGACCAGGTGCCCGACAGGGAGATCGCGGACCGCGAGCACGACTTCGCCAGTGCGCGTCTCCGCGAGCAGGGGCGTCGCCTGCTGGCGCAGATAGCGGAGCGCAAGGTAGGCCGCGAGCCCGCCGGAGGCGAGGGCCAGCAGCAGCATGAGCCACGGTTTGAGTGTGCGCATTCCCGCCTTCGCTGATGAGCCGTTCGCTACATGGCCTGCAGGATGAATCGTCCGCGTTGACTGCGGGCGATCGACCGGGCTCAGCCGATCCGCGCGCCCCAGAACCACCACATGACCGCGCCGATCGCGATGGCCACCCCGTAGGGGATGGTGATCGCACCCGGCATCGCCAGGGCTACCCGCCGGCCCCGGTGGCCGAACGTTGCCCAATGCTTCATGAGATCGAGACAGTTGAGGATGACCGGCACCAGCACGCCTCGCCGGTACGCGTCCAGCCCACCCATGACGCCGCCGACCAGCGCAATCATCAGCAAAGCCCCGGCCAACCGGCCCGGGCCCATGAAGCCGCCGATGGCGATGAGCAGCTTTCCGTCCCCACCGCCCAGGGCGCCGAGGGCGAACAGGGGCAACGACACGAGCGCGGCCACCCCGGCTCCAATCACCCCGTCAATCAGAGGATCGGCCCCTTGGATGCCGCGCAGGATCAACGCTACGAGCAAACCCGATACTGTCAACAGGTTGGGTATCCGGCGGTACTTCAGATCCCACACCGCTGCCGCCGCCATCGCCACCACGAACACACCGCTGGTTATCTGCCCCAGCCACTGGTCCATGCTCGATCCCTCATGACCCCAGTGGGGAACTGGCGGGGGCGGCGCCGCGCGGGCACCGCCCCTCGCCGTCTGCCTGGCGCGAGACTCAGGTGCTCGGGTTAGCGTTCAGCGTGTTGCCGATCTTGCCGAAGATGGTAGCGATGGAGTTCCGGAGCACCGTGAGAGCGAGAATCAAGCCAATCGAGACCAACGCGATGATAAGGGCGTATTCCACCAGGCCCTGGCCGGCCTCATCGTTCCACAGCGCCTTCAAGACTGCCGTCATACCATCCTCCGTGGCCGCGCGGCCAGGTTGAGGAGAACCGGGCTCCCTGAACCGTTCAGAGACGCCCTTGCGAAGCCTCGAAGCGAGGCCGGGGGTACAACCGTCCACTCAGCTGAGAAGAGGGGAGGGAACGGCCGCAGCATGGGCAATCAACGTGCCCATCTGCGCCACCGCGCGCCTGGAACTCCTAACATCCAGGTATTTGAACACCTTGCCGGGGGAGTCGACGCCGGCGAACCGGAGGACCCAGAGGGACCAGCCGCGGACGTGATGCGACTCACACCTTACAATTTGTTGCAAAGGTGCTACGACCGGATGAGTGCCGTAATTTGCACGGAGTGCGCCTCTCCTGCCAGAGCCCGCCGGGGGAGCGGCTTATCGAGGATAGTAAACGGTACACTGTTTGGCTAGTGGCCGGATGATGTGGCCACCCCCACCAGGCTGACCCCGAACGGGAACCGCATCCACCCCAACGCCTTTGCCTCGGCGCGCAGGATCCCGGTCAGGGCCCGATTGACCCACGGCGAGGGCAGGACGGTATCCGAGACAGCCGTATTGTCCCCGAGCCCGGACGCCAGCACCCGCCGGGCGGCCACGACCGGAAACAGCACCGAGTTCCAGTAGGACAGCCAGCGGAGCCGGAATCCGGCTCCGCCGAGGAGCCGCACCAGCTCCCCGCGGCGGTAGCGGCGCTGGTGCCAGAGGGCCACGTCGTGCGCGCTCCAGAGCCATGGGTGCGCCGGCACCGAGAAGATGAACACGCCGCCCGGCCGGAGCACCCGGGCGATCTCCCGGGCTGCCGCGCCGTCGTCCGCGATGTGCTCCAGCACGTCCGACGCGATCACCGCGTCGAAGCTGCCTGTCCGGAGCGGGAGCGCGGTGCCGCCGGCGCGGCAGTAGTCCAGGCGGTGTCGCGTCGTCCCGGGGCGGGTCGCGGCGAAGCGGAGCGCCTCGCGATCCGGCTCGACCCCTACCACCGGCCCGAGCGCGGCGTAGCCCACCGCATTGCCGCCCGTCCCGCAGCCGAAGTCCAGCAGCCGCGGCGGCGCGTGTCCGGCGGGGAGGTGTCGCGCCAGCAGGCGCTCGAGCAGTGCCCGGCGCCCGCGGAACCACCAGTGCACCATTTCCTGCTCGTGCATGACCCCGTATTCGGCTGGCTCCATCGGCGCTCGGCGACTCGGGATGAGGGAACGTAAGTGACGGCGGGGAACGCGAGTATATTGGGCGCACAGCCCTCACGCCAGCCGCAGCATTGGCTCGCAAGTTGCCGGTGACTGCCACCCCGATCATAACGACAAACGGTTCGCGTCCTCGCGAGGATCACGCCACCGATGCCCAGCAGCCGACGGATCCAGCCGTCCCTGTTCGACTTCGTCTTCGTGCTGTGGGTAACGGTCATCCCGATCGCGCTGTCGGGTCGGCTCCTCAGCACCGACGGTGATCTGCCGCGACATCTGCGCCTCGGCGAGTGGATGCTGAGCCACGGCCGGCTGCTCACGATCGACAATTTCTCCTATACCCGAGCCGGCACGCCTTTCGTCGCCTTCGAATGGGGCAGCGAGGTGCTGTACGCCTGGGCCTATCGGCTCGGTGGCCTCGCGGGCGTCGCCGTGCTGGCCGGCCTGCTGCTCGCCCTGACCTACGCGCTGGTGGTGCGCTTCCTCCTGCGCCGCGGGGTGGAACCGCTGCTGGCCTATCTCACCGCCATGGCCGCGGCGCTGCTGGGCGCCTCCCACTGGCTGGCCCGGCCGCATCTGGTCACCCTGCTGCTCGTGGTGCTGCTGCTGGAGCTGGTCGAGCGGACGGACCGGCGCTCGCTCTGGTGGTACCTCCCGCTCTTCTGCCTCTGGACCAATCTGCACGGCGGGTTCACCTACGGGCTGATGCTGATCGGCCTGTACCTCGTGGGCGACGGACTCGAGTGGCTGCTCGGCGGCCGGCAACCGGAGTGGCGCGACCGCGCAAGGCATCACGCGCTCGCGCTGCTGCTCGCGGTGGCCGGTGTCGCGCTCAACGCTAACGGCTGGCGGCTGTTCGCCCATCTGATCTCGTTCTTCGGCCAGCCTCTCCTGTTCGAGAAGACCCAGGAGTTCCTGAGCCCGGATTTCCACGTCCTGAACGGGAAGCTCTTCCTCTGCGCCCTGCTGGCGATCGTCGCGGGGCTCGCGTTCAGTCGCCGTCGCCCGTCCGGTCCCCATCTCGTGGTCCTGCTGGCGAACATCGCCTTCGCGCTGCACTCGCAGCGGAACGTGGAGCTGTTCGCGATAACGGCGCTCCCGCTCATGGCGTGGCATCTCGACCCGGAGTGGCGTGCGCTGCCCGGCCTCACCCGGATCCGCCGCGCCTTCGCGCAGGAGTACGAAGCGCGCTATCGCGGCGTCCCCAGCGCGCTGTTCGCCGCCGAGATGATCGCCCTGGGCGCCGTGCACGGGACCGTCGGCGGCGTCGAGATCGTGGCCAACCATTTCGACCCCAAGGTCTTTCCCGTCGCCGCGGTGGCGGAGGCGCGGCAGGCGCACCTCACCGGCCGCATCTACAGCGAGTTCATCTGGGGCGGCTACCTGCTCTACGCCTGGCCGGAGCAGAAGGTGTTCATCGACGGCGGAACCGATCATTACGGCCAGGACCTGGTCCAGGAGCACCTGCGGCTCGCGTCGCTGATGCCCGGCTGGCGCGACGTGCTCACGCGGTGGAACATCTCCCTGGCCCTCCTGGCGACGGACGCGCCGCTGGCGCACGAGCTGGCGCGCGAGCCCGGCTGGGCCGTGCGCTGGTGCGACGAGACGGCCGTGCTGCTCGAGCGCCGCGCGGCGGACGCCGGCGGCCCCACGGCCGACCTCGCCGTCTGCTACCGGCGGAAGCAGTCCGCCGACGCCGAGGCAGCGTGACCGACGCCCTCGCCTCGGTCTCCCGCGAGCGCGCCGCGGCCTGGCGCCAGGTGGCCCGCGACCACCTGCCGCTCATGGCCGTCGTCTCCACCTACATCCTGGCGGGATTGCTGGCCGAGCGGGTCTTCGGCATCCGGGGCATGATGGAGCCGCTGGCGTACACCCCGACGTACGTCTACTTCCTGCTCGTGGCCGTGTACTCGGCGGTCGTCCTCCTCGTCTGGTGCCGGTGGCAGGTGCGGGACCCCGACGGCCAGCGGCTCGGCTTCGCCCCTGGCTGGCGGGAGGCGGCGGCGCTCTTCGGCCGGCGATTCGGGACGGTCGAGCGATGCGGGAGCTTCGTCATCGTCTCGCTGCTGCTGCCCCTGTTCATCAACACGACGCTCTGCTGGAAGGCGGCGATTCCCAAGATCCAGCCGTTCCGCTGGGACGAAGCGCTGATGCAGGCGGACCAGCGGATCCACTTCGGCATGGCGCCCTGGATGTGGCTGCAGCCGCTGCTCGGCCATACCGACGTCACCATCCTGATGGACATGCTGTACTACGTCTGGATTCCGTTCGTGACCGGCCTGGTCTACTGGCAGGCCTGGAGCCCGCACCGCGAGCAGCGCACCCGCTTCTTTCTCACCTATACCGTCGGCTGGATCCTGCTCGGCACCGTGGTGGCCACGCTGTTGTCCTCGGCCGGACCCTGCTTCTATTCGGCGGTGACCGGAGCCCCCAGCCCGTACGCGCCCCTCATGGCCTACCTCCACTCGGTGAACGCGGGGCAACCGCTGATCTCGCTGGAGGTCCAGGGGATTCTGCTGCACGAGTACCAGTTGGGTCGGGTGAGCCCCTGGAACGCCATCAGCGCGATGCCCAGCATTCACGTCGCGATGCCGGTGGTGTTCACCATGCTGGCATGGCAGAGCGACCGGATCCTGGGCGCGGCGTTCGCCGCCTTCGGCGTGGTCGTGTTCCTGGGCTCGGTGCACCTGGGCTGGCACTACGCGGTGGACGGCTACGTGAGCGTGCTGGTCATGATCGCCGTCTGGCGGACGACGGGCTGGTTCGTCCCGCGGTACCTCGCCTCCGTCGACCAGAGCCAGCGGACCAGGTGACCGGCGCCGCCGTCGAGGGAGCCGTCCGCCGCCATCACTGGAGCGACTGGGCCGGCGTCGTCTGCTACACCGCGCTGGCCGTCAACATCGCGCTCGGCTCGCGGGAGCTCGGCATCCTCATCCTGCCGAGCCTGCTGCACGAGCTGCTCGTGGCCGCGGCGTTCGTCCTCCGCGGCCCCGCGCAGCGCACCGCCATCGGGGTCCTGCCGCGCGCCATCGGCTACCTGCACACCTTCCTGATCATCGGCTTTCTCAAGCTCGCGTCGGTCTGGCATCCCGAGTGGATCGCGGCGAGCGCCAACGAGACCGCGAAGCTGGCGGGCTCCTATCTCTGGCTCATCAGCTCGATCCTGGGCCTGTGGCCGCTGTGGTACCTGCGGCGCTCGTTCAGCCTCGAGCCCGAGGCCCGGTCGCTGGTCGTCGCCGGGCCCTATCGGCTGGCGCGGCACCCGATCTACACGGTCTACATCCTCAACAACACCGGCATCTGGCTCCGCACGCTCAGCCTCCCTTTCCTGATCGTGCTGCTCGCCTGGTTCGCGCTGCTGGCGCTGCGGGTGCGCTACGAGGAGGCGGTGCTGTCGGCCGCCTTTCCCGAGTACGAGGCCTATCGCCGGCGGGTCGGAGCCTTCGGCCCGCGGCTCGCGAAGCAGTCGTCGTGACCTCAGCGGGAGCGAGCGTGGGCGGTGCGGCAGGAGAGATCTGGCGCGAGCACCGCGCCGTGATCCTGATCGTGGCCGCGTACATCGCACTCGGGTACGTGGTGCAGGCCGTCGCCGTACCGGGCCTCATGCACGGCATCTGGCACCTCCCGACCTTTCAGGCATTCCTCGCCGGCGGGGTATGCTCGATCCCCGTGCTCGTGGTGGCGCGGCGGTGGCAGGTCCGCGACACGGCGGGGCGGCGGGTCCCCGGTCCGGCCGGATGGGCCGCCGCGTGGACCGCGTCCCGAGCCGAGCTGTTCTCGGCGGCCCGGCTCAGCCGCCTCGCGTTCGTCGCTGTTCCTGGTGCCGCTCTTCCTGGGAGCTTTCGGGCGCTGGAAGCTGATGATCCATGTGGTTCAGCCGTTCGGCTGGGACCCGCCGCTCAGCGCGCTGGACGCGCGGGTCCACCTGGGCCACTTCCCCTGGCGGATCCTGCAGCCGGCGCTGGGACACCCTCCGATCACGCGGATGCTCGACTTCGCCTACGTGCCGGTGCTGCTGGCGTTGCTGGTGGGCGTGACGGTCTGGCAGGGCTGGACGACGGATACCGCGCTCCGCCGGCGCTTCCTGCTCACCTTCGTGCTCGCGTGGATCCTGCTCGGCACCGGCCTCGCCGTGGCCCTGTCCTCGGCCGGCCCCTGCTACTACGGCCGAGTGACCGGACTGCCCGACCCGTACGCCGACCTCATGGCGTACCTGAACGGCGTGCATCGGGCGACCCCGCTCACCGCGCTGCTGATCCAGGACGGACTCTGGCAGAGCCACGTCGGCAACATGGCCGGCTCGTTCAGCGAGATCTCCGCCATGCCCAGCATCCACGTCGCCATGCCGACGCTCTTCGCGCTCGCGGGATGGCGGGCGTCGCGGCGTCTGGGATGGGCGCTCGCCGCCTTCGCGGTCGTCATCTTTCTCGGCTCGGTGGCGCTGGGCTGGCACTACGCGATCGACGGCTACGTCGGCGCCGCGGGCGTCGCGGCGATCTGGTGGCTCTGCGGCCGATGACGGACGAGCACATCCTCGCGCCGAGGCATCGCGCCGCCATCGCCGTCGTGGCGGGCGCGCTGATGGCCGCCCTGACCTACCGAGCGTACGGCCTGAAGCCGCCGATGCAGTCGGATTTCGACTTCATCTGGCTCGGGCTCCGGGCCTTCGTGCACGGGGAGAACCCGTATCGCGCCGTGGCCGACGCCCACGTCCGCGGGCCGCTGTACTATCCGCTGCCCGCGCTGGTCGCCCTCGCGCCGCTGGGGCTCGTCTCCGCCGCGGTGGCGCGGATCGTGTTCGCGGGCCTCGGCTATGCGGCGCTGGCGTACGCCGCGGCGGGGCGAAAGGGCGGGCTCTTCGTCGGACTGTTCAGCGCGAGCGCGATCATCGGCGGCGTGGGCGGGCAGTGGTCGCCCCTGCTGACGGCCGGCGCCGCGGTGCCGTGGCTCAGCGTGTTCTGGGTGTGCAAGCCGGGCATCGGGCTCGCGTTGTGGTGCGGCTACCCGTCGCGGTGGGCGGTGTTCGGGGGACTCGCCCTGCTGGCGCTGAGCTTCATCATCATGCCCTCGTGGCTGACGGAGTGGCGGCAGGTCCTCGGCAGCCCGGTGCACGCGCCGCCGCTGCTTCGTCCCGGCGGGTTCCTGCTGCTCGCGGCGCTGCTCCGCTGGCGGCGTCCCGAGGCCCGGCTGCTCGCGGCGCTGTGCTGCCTGCCGCACGTCACCACGCTGTACGAGACGGTGCCGCTGTTCCTCGTGACCTCCAACCGCCACCAGGCCTACCTGCTCCTGGTGTTGAGCTACGTCGCGGCAGTGGTGCAGGCCTGGCTGGTGCCGACGGGCTCGCTGCTCGAGCAGGTCGTGGGACGGTGGCCCGTGCTGCTCCTCCTGCTCTACCTGCCCGCGCTGGTGATGGTCATGCTGCGGCCCAACGAAGCGCCGGCCAACGAAGCCCCGGCCAGCGAAGTGCCGGTCACGGCGTAGCGGACGCTCCGCTCGAAGGTCACGCGCACCGCCTTGCCGCCGGGCACGACGATGCTGTCGCGCTCCACGCCGCCCGCCCGTCCCACCGCCGCCAGCAGCGAATCGCCTTCGGACCGGTTGTCGGCGTTCACCAGCACCAGCCAGATCCCCGGCGCGGCCGCGCCGCGGATCCGATCGGCCTCGTTGGCCGACCAGCCCGGGTCCGGCACCGCGGGCTCGTAGCCGAGCCATTGGCGGCCGCTGATGCCGCTGGCCACGCCGAGCAGCTCGGTCCGTCCGCGATAGACCCGCCTGAGCTCGGCGCCTTCGCCCGGGGCACGCGGGCCGCGGGTCGCCCCGTTCTCGTGGGCCAGCCCGCCCGGCCCCGCGAGCGCCGAGAGCCACCGGCTCCGGGCGGTGTCCGGGTGTGCCCAGTCGGTGGTGTAGAAGCCCCAGGCCGGGATGCAGCGGTGGAACACGTACACCGGCTCCGCGGGCTCCGCGCGCGACGCCAGCCCCACGACGAGCGGCCGCATCGCTTCGTCCTGCGGATGGGCCAGGATCGCCCGTACGGCGATCTCGCTCGACGGGATCAGCATAGCGATGGCCAGCACTGTCCGTCGGACCGACGGGACCCTCGCGTGGACCCACGCCGCGGCGCTCACGACCCCGACTGCCAGCAGGCAGATGCAGGAGCGGCGCCGCGAACAGCATGAGGCGGAGGGCGATCGGGTAGGCGCCGGCGGCCGACGCGGCAAAGGCGACGGCCACCGGCAGCAGGAACAGCAGGACGGGCGTGGCGCCGGAGCGCCGGCCGAGCCGGAACGCGCCCACGGCGATCAGGCCGAGGAGCCCCAGGCCCAGATGGAGCGCGACCGGCCATTCGATGGCAGGCATCGCGGTCTCCTGCAGCGCCGCCCACGTCCGCCACAGCAGATCGGGCGTCCCCGGCCGAAGCATTCCCGCCTGCCAGAAGTCCCGCATGTACGGGCTGCCCGCGGCGCCGCGATACAACGCCCAATAGGCCACGACCGCCACCAGACAGCCGGCGGCGGCGATGCCGGCCGCCGCGGCCGCCCGGTCGATCCGACCGCGTGCTCAGGAACTCCGCGCACAGCGCGATCCCGATGGCGGCGCAGACGAATGCCGCAGGGGTGGACACCAGCACCCCGCCGACGACCAGCGCGGCGAGCATCGTCCAGCCCGCGCGGCGCGCCGGCTCGCGGACGACCCGAAGCGCGGACCAGACCAGCAGCAGCGTGACCAGGGCATCCAGAGGCGTACGGCTTGAGCTCGGCGGCGTAGCGCAGCAGGCTGGTGGAGGTGGCGGCGAAGCCGAGCGCCAGGAACGTCTCGAGCTCGGACAGGGTCTGGCGCGCGAAGGGAACGAAGGCGAACAGGAGGGCGCACGAGGCCAGGAAGGGAACGGCGCGGAGGGCCAGCTCGGTCGGGCCGGCGGCAACGACGGCGGCGCGCTCGAGCCACAGAAAGGGGACCGGCGCGAGCTGGCCGTAGTCGAGGGGGTGCAGCAAGCCCCGGAACGAGCGGCTCACGATGCTCGTGGCGAGCATCGCCTCGTCGCCCCACAGCGAGTCGCGCCACAGGTACCGGATGAGCCGGAGCACGAGGCCCGCGCCCAGCGCGGTCGCGAACAGCCACGGCGGTATCCGGTCGGGAAACGGTCTAGTCACCCCTGGTCGAGCTGCTGGGTCGTGCCGCGGTGCGGCGCGGGAGCCGCGTCCCCCCGCGCGTCCGGCGCGGCGAAGGCGGGACGCGGTGCCTTCGGCCGGAGGTTGAAACGGGTGATGTGCCACAGCGCGGCGAGGCCGTCGCGCCATCCGATCTTCTTCCCCTCGTCGTAGGTCCGGCCGGCGTAGGAGATCGGCACTTCCCACACCCGAGCGCGCGCCTGGGCCAGTCGGGCGGTGATCTCCGGCTCGAAGCCGAAACGGTCGCTCCGGAGCACGAGCGACTTCATCAGCGGCGCCCGGACCATCTTGTAGCAGGTCTCCATGTCGGTCAGGTTGAGGTCCGAGAGCATGTTCGACAGGACCGTGAGCAGCCGGTTCCCGACCGAGTGCCAGTAGTACAGCACCCGTCGTTCCCCGCCGAGGAAGCGGGAGCCGAACACCGCGTCGGCCTGTCCTCGCGCGATCGGGCCGAGCACCTTCGGCAGATCCGCGGGGTCGTACTCCAGGTCGGCGTCCTGCACCACGATCACGTCACCGGTGGCGCGGGCGATCCCCGTCCTGAGCGCCGCCCCCTTGCCGCGATTCACCGGATGGTGCAGCGCCGCGTCCAGCAGCCCCGCCGACTGCAGCCGGTCGATCACCGCGCCCGTCCCGTCCGACGAGCCGTCGTCCACCGCGATGATCTCGAAGTCGAGCGGGACCGCCCGCACCCGCGCGACCACGGCCTCGATGGTCTGCGCCTCGTTGTAGGCGGCGATCACCACGGAGACCTTGAGCCGGTCAGCCATCGCGCACTCCCACGGCCACGAGCGATTGTCCGAACGGCAGCGGCACCGCATCCTCGAGCCGGAGCAGCGGCACCAGCGCGTCGAACCAGCGGACCTGGCGCAGCGGCAGCTGCTTGACCCGGCGTATGCGCGCGTTCCAGAACCACCCCGCGGTGCCGACGACGTTGAAGTAGAAGCAGTCGGTCACCCGCAGTCCCGCGCGCGCGAAGGCCGCGCACAGGTCCGGCTTCCGATAGCGCCGCGCGTGCTGCAGCTCCCGATCGAGCGAGCCGTACAACCCCGGCAGCGCGGGCACCAGCACCACCGCGCGCCCACCCGGGGCGAGCATGCCCGCCACGCACCGGAGCGCGGCGACGTCCTCCGGGATGTGCTCGATCACGTTGAGCGCCACGACCGTGTCGAGCGCGTGATGGCGGAACCGCTCGGCGGCATCGGCATCGGGCAGCGTCAGCGGCTCGACCACGACCTCGGCGCGGGCGCGGAACCGGTCGCGGACGATCTCGCGGTAGTAGGGATCGGTGTCGGTGAGGACCAGGCGCTCGAGCGGCCGGCCGGCGAGGAGGGCGGACATGTTGCCGATCCCGGCGCCGACCTCGCAGATCCGGCGGCCCAGGAACGGCGCGATCCGGCGGTACTGCCAGGCGTTGTAGCGCGGAGCCGCGCTCATCACCTCGAGCGTGTCGGCGCCTACGCGATCCAGCGGGTCGCCCGCGACGGGGGGGCCGCCGGGCTGCGGCGAGACGGAGGCGCTCATCGCGGCTCGGGATCGGCCTCGCGCAGCGTCTGCCACCGGGCGACGTGCGGATTCTCGTATTCGCCGCTCAGGCAGTGCTTGCGGATCCGGAAGAGGTCGATCGCCATCCGCAGCGAGTCGACGGTCAGGCGCACCTTCGAGCCCGGCTGGTGGCACCAGTTGACCGGCACCTCCGCCACCCGATAGCCGCGCCGCGCCGCCATCACCAGCAGCTCCACGTCGAAGCTGAATCCGTTCATCCGCATCCGGGAGAACAGGTCGTGCGCCACCGGCGCGCGGAACAGCTTGAAGCCGCACTGCGTGTCCTTGACGTTCCGCACCGTGAGCAGCTCGACCAGCGCGTGAAAGGTCCGGCCGATCACCCGCCGGTAGAGCTTGGCCTGCACCCGCACGCCGCGCGCCTCGAGCGCGCGCGAGCCGACCGCGACCTCGGCACCGTCCGCCAGCGCCGACTCCAGCCGCTCGATCTCGGCGAACGGCGTGGCGCCGTCGGCGTCGGCGAACAGCACCGTCAGGCCGCGGGCGTTCACGACCCCGGTGCGCACCGCGTAGCCCTTGCCGTGATTCGCGGCGAGCCGGATGAGCCGGACCTCAGGCAGCTCGTCGGACAGCCGGCGCACCAGGGCGCTGGTGTGGTCCCGGCTCCCGTCGTCCACCACGATCAGCTCGAAGGCGCGGCCGTCCGCACGGAAATACGCCACCGCGTCCCGAACGGTGCGCTCGAGCCGCTGCTCTTCGTTGTACGCCGGGATGACGATGGAGAGGTCAGGCACCAGGGCCATAGGAGGCCTCCATGCAACTCGGGTGCCCGCTGCGGACGGGTCGACACGGCCACCAAGAGAAGGAGCGCCAGCCGGTTAGCCAGGTCGCCCAGGGCGGCTCGAGGCGCGCGCCGCCGAGGCTGTCGTGGCCGTGCCACATGCTGTGCGGACGTGGGGCTGGACCCCGGGAATCTGGGTGAGGGCGTAGGGAAATGCCAGATGCCCCGACGGCGACTCGCCGATCTTCATGCGCGGCGGAGGAGCCCGAAGCCGAGCAGGCCGACCAGCGTCAGCGCCATCCCCGCCAGCTCCGCCGTCGTCCGCCGCCTGGCGAGCCGTAGCGTGTGACGTCCCTGATCCAGGTGCACCGACAGGAGGCCGCCCTGCGAACGCGACGTCACCTCCCTGCCCCGCTCGTCCACGATCCGATAGACGTCGTACCCGACCAGCGGGAGCACGACATCGCCCTCTGGGCCATCCACCTCCACCTCGGCCACCCATCCGGCGTCCGTTCCGCGCCAGGAGAGCGGGCGCACGCCGTCGCTTCCCTGCACGCCGCGCTGCACGCGCGCGTTCACGCTGTCCGCGGACTCACCGCGCGGCAGGTACTCGCCCAGGATGGTGTAGCCCAAGCGGCCGTACGAGCCCCGACCGATCGTCGCGATCTCACCCGAGGTCCACTCGGGGATCGTGTCCACCCGGCGGTGCGCCGCGGGCAGCGCCGCCGCGACGAGCGCCGCGGCGGCGAGCGTGACCATCGCGCTCCGTGTGCCGCGGCCGAGGTCGGCGGCCATCAGCGTCACCGACATGGCCGCGAGAAAGCCGGCGATGCCCAGCAGCCGCCAGGGGAACTGGATGTACGCGAACGGCGTGGGCAGCACGACCAGCGCGGGGAGCGGCGCGAGCATGAAGGCGATGCAGCCGACCCAGGTGAGCGCGAGCGCGTATCCGAGTCGCAGGACCCGCGGATCCAGCTCGCTCGCGGCCGCGCGACGACGCCAGCGGAGCACGGCGACGATCGGCAGCGCCGCCCCGAGCAGGCCCACGCCCAGGTCGAGCCCGTTCGGCGCGGGGAAGCGGTGCGCGAGCAGATCGATCGTGAGCCGGTTGAGGTCCGCGTGCTCGGGCGTGGCCCACATGAACCGCGGATCGCCGGCCCACACGCCGGGCAGGTACCAGGCCTGCGGCACCAGGAACCAGGCGGCCAGCGCGGCGCCGGCCAGCGTCTCCAGCGTGAGCCGCGACGTCACGCCCGCGGGGACGTGCCGACGCGCCAGCAGCGCGATCGCCGCGCAGACGACGGCGAAGTAGAGCGCCGTGGTCGTGTGCGTCAGCAGCAGCCCGGCCACGCTCGGCCCGAAGTACCACGGGACGCGGCCTCGTCGGATCGCGTGCCATGCGCCCGCGAACAGCAGCGGAAACCACACGAAGGTCCACGACTCGGCGACGGCCGACCGCTGGAGCACGTCGGTGAATCGGTAGGGGAAGGTGACGTACAGCAGCGCGGCCAGCAGGCCGACGGCGGCCCGACCGGTCAGGCTGCGCGCCAGGTGGTACATCGCCCAGCCGGACGCCACCACGGAGAGCAGCAAGGCCAGGTGCACGCCGAGCACCAGGTCGCCCACCGCCGCGGCGAGCGCCGCCGCCACGCCGTAGCCGAGCGGCGGGTAGAACCGCGGCAGGGCGTAGCCCCCGCCCGAGATGGCGCCGCCGAAGAGCTGCGGCGGAACATGGCCCTCCGCGAGCTCGCGCACGTAGCCCTCGGCCCGGAGGTAGGTGTCCAGACTGTCGTGCACCCGGAGCGCGTGCCGGGTGAGGAGCGGATGGTACAGGGCGAGCACGACGAAGGCGATGAGCGCGAGCGCCGCCGCGTGCAGCCGGCTATCTCGGCGCGACGTCATGCGGCTGCCGACCGTCGGGTGGCAGGTAGAACAGGTCGATGGACGTGCCGATGCGGGCGGCCGGCTGCCGGCCCTGGAGCCAGGGGATGCCCGGAATCGCGCGCCGCAGCAGCGAGCTCGCCGCCACCCAGCCGGTCACCGGCGGCGGCGGGCCCGACCGCCAGTCGGGATAGGCCACGTGGCTCGGCCCGCTCAGCAGCAGGTCGTCGCGGAAGGCGAACAGGTACACCGTGACCGAGTCGATGCCCACGGGCGCGCAGCGTGTCCGCCAGCCGCCCGACGTCCTGGCCGTAGTCCAGGTCGCTGTTGAGCAGGAAGTGCTCCGGGCGCGACGACGCCACCTCGTTGAAGTAGGACAGGTAGTCCGGATGCGCCGCGAGCGACGAGGCGATGAGCCAGGCGGCGAGCACGCCCGACGCCACCCGGCCGATCGCCAGGCGTCCCAGCCGCCGGCCGGTCCTGAGATACCAGAGCGAGAGGCCGCCCACGCCCGCCATGATCGCCAGCATCGGGTAGATCGCGAGCAGGTGCCGGAGACCGAGCGCGATCCGGTTGGTCATCCCGGCGGCGAGGACGGCGAGCGCGGTCGCCAGCGGAATCGCCGTCATCCAGAGCCGGTGCCGCCAGGCGACGTACGCCGTCACCACCAGGCCGATCACCATCAGCACCAGGAAGGCGAGCGGCGTCTTCACCCCGAGCGCCAGGGGGAAGAAGTACCAGGTGCCGCCGGGCACGACCTCGCCCAGCACGTAGGCCGGGATGCTGAGCCGGTTGTACCAGAGCACGATGAGGAGCCCGGTCCAGAACTCCGGCGCCGGCACCACCGGCGCGCGCGCCACGGCCGGCGGCACGAAGGCGCCGAGCCGGAGCCCGCCGAGCTGGATCGAGTCGAGCGAGCCGACGTGGAAGCGGTAGCCGGCCCAGAGTACCAGGAACGCGGTGAGCAGCACCCCGAGCATGGGGCCGCCGTAGCTGTACCCAGGCACGGGCGGACGCGACGCGCGCCGGGGCTCCAGCGCGGCCTTCAGCAGGACCATCGCGATCAGACTCGCCGGCACGAACACCAGCGCGGAGAACTTGAGCAGCACCGCGATGCCGCACGCGGCCCCGAGCGCCAGCGTCGCGCCGCGCGTGGGCCGCTCCAGCCACGTGATCCCCGCCGCGATCACCACCGGCATGAGGGCGGCGACGGGCAGGTCGGTGGTGGCCAGGCCCGCGTGGCCCAGCACCGGCGGCACCATGGTGAGCGCCCCCGCCGAGATCAGCGCCACCTCGCGGCCGAAGATCCGCCGCGCCAGCCACCAGGTGCCCACGACGGCCAGCACGAAGAAGGGGAGCACCCCTGCGCGGGCCAGCGCGAGCGTGCGCCAGTAGTCCCGCCGCGCGTGCAGCTCGGCGATGCCCTCGGTCTGCCAGTCGGGCCGGCCCTGCCACCGGACGCCGTCCAGGTACGGGCCGGCGGCGATGAACGCCCGGCTCAGCGGGGGGTGCATCTGGTTGTAGGTCAGGCGGCCGTACTGGAGCCACTCGATCCCGGACTCGAGGTGCACCGGCTCGTCGAACGTCGCGCTGAGCTGCCGGTACGTGGCCACGATCCGCCCGACCCCCACCGCGATGAACGCGGCCAGCAGCAGCAGCTCGCGCCAGTCCGGCCGGGCGGACGGCGACCTCACCCGGCGCCACCGGGGGCGGTCCGCCGAGCGCGGGACGGAGCGATCGACTTCCTCACGGGCGCCGGGATGGCTGCACGAGGATCTTGGCGGTCGGGGGACGGTGGGGGACGCCCAATTCTGGAGGGGTCGTCCCATGGCGTAAAGGGGCGTTAAGTTTGCAGGTGCCCGGGCTCCCGCGGCGCACCCAATACCTGACACCGGACGCTCATCAGATGAGAGTCGTCATCCTCGCGGGCGGCATGGGCTCGCGGCTGCAAGAGCAGACCAGCGTCCGGCCGAAGCCGATGGTCGAGATCGGCCGACCGGCCGATGCTCTGGCACATCATGAAGATCTACGCGGCCCACGGGTTCCGGGAGTTCGTCCTGGCCTCGGCTACAAGGCCGAGATGGTCCAGGAGTACTTCTTCAACTTTCACCGGCTCCACCGCAACGTCTCGATCGACCTCGCGCGACGGCTCGGCCATCTTCCACGACGACGCCTGCGACGACTGGCGGGTGCATCTCGTCGACACCGGCCTCGAGACCGAGACCGGCGGCCGGCTCCGCCGGCTCAAGCCCTGGATCGGCAGCGCGCCGTTCATGCTGACCTACGGCGACGGCGTCGCCGACGTGGACGTCGGCAAGCTGGTCGCCTTTCACCGCGGCCACGGGAAGCTCGCCACCGTCACCGCCGTCCGCCCGCCGTCCCGCTTCGGCGGCCTCCGGCTCGACGGCGAGCGCGTGGCCGAGTTCGAGGAGAAGCCGCAGATCGGCGAAGGCTGGATCAACGGCGGCTTCTTCGTGCTCTCGCCCGAGGTGCTCGACCTGCATTCGCCGACGACCGGACGCTCTGGGAGCGCGACCCGCTCGAGCGGCTGGCCGCCGAGCGGGCAGCTCATGGCCTACCGGCACGAGGGCTTCTGGCAGCCGATGGACACGCTGCGCGACGTCAGCCTACCTCGAACGGCTGTGGAGCGCGGCGACGCCCCGTGGAAGGTGTGGGCGTGACGCCGGGCTTCTGGCGCGACCGCCCGACCTTCGTCACCGGCGGGTACCGGCCTGGTCGGCGGCTGGCTCGTGCGGCGCCTCGTCGAGCCGGCGCCGACGTCGTCTGCCTGGTCCGCGACTGGGTCCCGCAGAGCGAGCTGGTCCGCGCCGGCACTGCTCGACCGGGTGCGCGTCGTCCGCGGCGACGTCCGCGACCAGGCGCTGCTCGAGCGCGTGCTCGGCGAGTACGAGATCGACACCGTCTTCCACCTCGCCGCGCAGACGATCGTCGGCATCGCCAACCGGAACCCGCGTCTCGACCTTCGAGGCCAACATCCAGGGGCACCTGGGCGCTGCTCGAGGCCTGCCGCCGCTCGCCCGACGCGTGCAAGCGGTCGTGGTCGCGTCGTCGGACAAGGCGTACGGCGACCAGGAGCAGCTGCCCTACGACGAGGAGACGCCGCTCGCAGGGCCGCCACCCGTACGACGTGAGCAAGTCGTGCGCGGACCTGATCGCCCAGACCTACGCCGTGCACGTACGGGCTGCCCGTCGCCGATCACCCGCTGCGGCAACTTCTACGGCGGCGGCGACCTCAACTGGAACCGGATCGTCCCCGGCACCATCCGCTCGGTCCTCCGCGGCGAGCGTCCGGTGATCCGCTCCGACGGCACGTTCGTCCGCGACTACTTCTACGTCGAGGACGGCGTCGCCGCCTACATGCTGCTGGCCGAGCGCGCTGCGGCGCCGGCCCGCGCTCGGCCGGCGAGGCGTTCAACTTCTCCAACGAGCTCCAGGTCACCGTGCTCGACCTGGTCCGGACGCATCCTCGGCGCAGATGGGCAGCGACGCTCGAGCCCGACGTCCGCAACGAGGCGTCGCACGAGATCACGCACCAGTATCCTGAGCGCGGCGAAGGCGCGCGCGCATGCTCGGCTGGGCGCCGGCGTTCACGCTCGACGCAGGGACTGGAGCGCACCATCGCGCTGGTACCGGGAGTTCCTGCCCGATGGCTCGTAGCCGCCGACGAGCTCGC
The DNA here is from genome assembly GCA_963697755.1 of uncultured Gemmatimonadales bacterium. Classification (GTDB taxonomy): domain Bacteria; phylum Gemmatimonadota; class Gemmatimonadetes; order Gemmatimonadales; family GWC2-71-9; genus CAVVWJ01. The sequence continues at coordinate 188,105 of CAVOPE010000002.1, forward strand.
GCCGGCAGATCCTCGACTCTGGTGCGCCGAGTATCACGCGGCCGCCTTCGCCGCCGCGCGCGTTCGTGCCCGGGCGAGTCGCCGGTGCCCGGTGTCGGGCCGGGTCTTCGACGCCGACGGAGCTGCAGTCACCTGGTCGACGCGTCGCTCGACTTCTGGCTCACGACCGGCCGCTTCGCCGAGCGAGTTCGAGCGCGAGTTCGCCGCAGGTGTTCGGCGTCCGCCACGCCATGCTGGTCAACTCGGGCTCGTCGGCCAACCTGCTCGCGCTGTCCGCGCTGACCTCGCCCGACGCTGGGCGACGAGCGGCTGCAGCCCGGCGACGAGGTGATCACCGTCGCGGCCGGCTTCCCGACCACGGTCAATCCGATCCTCCAGAACGGGCTGGTGCCGGTCTTCGTCGACGTCACGGTGCCGACCTACAACGTCGACGCCTCGCAGCTCGAGGCCGCCCGTCGGCCCGCGCACCCGCGCCGTCATGATCGCCCACACGCTGGGCAACCCGTTCGATCTCGCGCGCGGTCACGGCGTTCGCCAAGAAGCACGATCTCTGGCTGGTCGAGGACTGCTGCGACGCGGTCGGCTCGACCTACGACGGCCGCATGGTCGGCACCTTCGGCGACCTGGCCACGCGTGAGCTTCTACCCCGCGCACCACATCACGATGGGCGAAGGCGGCGCCGTGCTCACCGAACATGCCGCGCGCTCAAGACGCTCGTCGAGTCGTTCCGCGACTGGGGCCGCGACTGCTGGTGCGACCCCGGCAAGGACAACACCTGCGGCAAGCGGTTCGACTGGCAGCTCGGCGACCTGCCGCACGGCTACGACCACAAGTACACCTACTCGCACATCGGCTACAACCTGAAGGTCACCGACATGCAGGCGGCGGTCGGCGTCGCGCAGCTCGACAAGCTGCCCGGCTTCATCGCCGCCCGGCGGGCGAACTTCCGCCGGCTGCACGCGGGGCTGGCGGAGCTGCAGGAGTTCTTCGTGCTGCCCGAGGCCACGCCGGGCTCGGACCCGAGCTGGTTCGGGTTCCCCCTGCTCGTCCGCGCCGGCGCGCCGTTCAGCCGCGGGCGAGCTGATCGCGCACCTCGAGTCGCGGAAGATCGCGACGCGCCTGGTCTTCGCCGGCAACCTGATGCGCCAGCCGGCCTACGCCGAGTCGACCTATCGCGTCGTCGGCGACCTCGCCGAACACCGACCGCGTGATGCACGACGCCTTCTGGCTCGGCGTCTATCCGGGCCTCACACCGCCGATGCTGGATTTCGTGGTGGACACCATCCGATCGTGGTGCCGGCGCTGAGCGGGGCCGAGGCGCTCGAGGCCGATCGCGCGCACGTCCTCGCGCGCACCGAGCCGCTCTGGCGGGACCTGCGCGGCGCGCGCGTGCTGATCACCGGCGGCACGGGCTTCGTCGGCGCGTGGCTGCTGGAAGCGCTGCGCTGGGCCAACGACGGTCTCGGTACCGACGTCGCCGCGCTCGTGCTCACCCGGGACCCGGACGGCTTCGCGGCCCGGCTGCCGCGTCTGGCGTATGCGCGCGGGATCGCCCTGCATCGGGGCGACGTACGCTCGTTCGACCCGCCCGGTGCCTTCACCCACGTGATCCACGGCGCAGCTTCGGCCGACGCCGGGCTCTACGCAACCGAGCCGCTGGCGATGTTCGACACCATCGTCCAGGGCACGCGCCGAACGCTCGCTCGCGCGGCGGCGGACGGCGCGCCGGTGCTGCTGATCAGCTCGGGCGCGGTCTACGGCCCGCAGCCGCCCGACCTCGAGCAGGTGCCCGAAGACTTCCGGGGCGGCCCCGATCCGCTGGACCCCGGCCAGGCTGTACGCCGAGGCCAAGCGGGCCGCCGAGCTGCTCGGCGCGGTGCACGCGCGGGAATCGGGCCTCGCGGTCAGGATCGCGCGGCTGTTCGCCTTCGTCGGCCCGTACCTGCCGCTCGACCGGCACCTCGCGGTGGGCAACTTCATCCGCGACCGGCTGGCGGGTGGGCCGATCCACATCACCGGGGACGGCACGCCGCGGCGCTCGTATCTGTACGGCGCCGACCTGGCGATCTGGCTCTGGACCATCCTGGTGCGCGGCCGGACGGGCCGGCCGTACAACGTCGGCTCGGAGCGGGCGCGCTCGATCGAGGAGATCGCCCGCGGCGTGGCCGAGGCCGAGCCGCCGGCGGTCCCGGTGCGACGCGCGAAGGCGCCGGTCACGGGCCTCGCGCCGGCGCGGTACGTCCCCGACACCTCGCGCGCGCGCGCGGAGCTCGGGCTGGACGAGTGGATCGGGTTCGAGGACGGCGTCCGGCGGACGCTGCGCTGGGCGGCCGGCCGATGAGCGCGGAGGCGCCGCACGCGCCCGCGCGGCCGTGCCCGATCTGCCGGGGGAGCAGCGCCGAGGTGCTGCACCGGCAGCCGTTCGTGCTGCCCGAGGGCCATCCGCTGGGTGCGGGGTACGACGTCGTCTGTTGCGACGCCTGCGGGTTCGTCTACGCCGACACCCGGGTCACCCAGGCCGAGTACGACGCCTACTACGCCAGGCTCTCCAAGTACGAGGACCCGCACACCGGCACCGGCGGCGGCGAGCAGGCCTGGGACGACGCCAGGCTCGCCGGCATGGCCGAGACGGTGGCGGCGCACGTCACCGGCCGCGACGCGAAGATCGTGGACGTCGGCTGCGCCAACGGCGGCCTGTTGCGTCATCTCGGCCGGCTGGGCTTTCGGCGCCTCGTCGGCGTGGACCCGTCGCCCCGCTGCGCGGCAGCCACCGACACGGTGGCCGGGGCGACCGGCCTCGTCGGTTCGCTGTTCTCCCTCCCCGCCAAGGCCGGCGACGCCGACGCCGTCGTCCTCTCCCACGTGCTGGAGCACGTGCAGGACGTGCGCGGGGGCCTGGCCGCGGCGCGAGGGCTGCTCCGGCCGGGCGGTGTCGTCTACGTGGAGGTGCCCGACGCCACGCGGTACGCCGACTGCCTGGCCGCGCCGTACCAGGACTTCAACACGGAGCACGTCAATCATTTCGGCCCGCTCTCGCTCGCGAGCCTGCTGGCCCGCGAGGGATTCGAGGTGCTCACGGTGCGGCAGAAGACGATCGAGGCCGCGCCGGGCATCCCCTACCCCGCCGTCTACGCGGCGGGTCGCCTGGCCGACGGACTCGGCAACGGGATCCCGAGCCCCGCGACGACGACCTCCGGCCGGCCATGCTGGAGTACACGCGCCGCTCGGCGGCGCTCATGCGACGGCTCGACGAGGGCCTGGCCGCGCTGGCCGACCACCGGACACCCATCCTCGTGTGGGGCGTCGGGCAGCTCACCTTCAAGCTGCTGGCCATGACCCGGCTGACCGACGTGCCAATCCGCGCCTTCCTCGACACCAACCCCGCTTACCACGGGATGACCCTGCGCGACGCTCCGATCCTCGCGCCCGACGCGGTGACGGATTTCGCGGAGCCGGTGCTGGTGGGCACCCTGCTGCACGCGGACGCCATCGAGGCGCGCCTGCGCGAGCTCGGCGCCGGGAATCCCGTGATCCGGCTCGGCGCGCGATGATCCGCGTCGCCGATTACGTCGCCCAGGCGCTGGCCGCACACGGCATCCGCCACGTCTTCATGGTGACCGGCGGCGCGGCGATGCACCTCAACGACGCCATCGGGCGCTGCCGCGACCTAGAGTACGTGTGCGTGCACCACGAGCAGGCGGCGAGCATGGCGGCGCAGGGCTACTACCGGCTCACCAACCGCCTGGCCGCAGTGAACGTCACCGCGGGCCCCGGCGCCACCAACGCCATCACCGGCGTGTTCGGCGCCTGGACCGACTCGCTCGGCATGGTCGTCGTGTCGGGCCAGGTCAAGTGGGAGACGCTGGTCCGCAGCACCGGGCTGCCGCTCCGCCAGCTCGGCGACCAGGAGGTGGACATCGTTCGCCTGGTCGAGCCGATCACCAAGTACGCCGCGCTGGTAGACGATCCCGCGAGGGTGCGCTATCACCTGGATCGGGCTATCCATCTCGCGCGCACCGGCCGGCCCGGCCCCGTGTGGCTCGACGTTCCGAGCAACGTGCAGGCGGCGATGGTGGACCCGGCCGCCCTCGAAGGCTTCAGCCCCGAGCCGGGCGATTGGACCGGCACCGACGTGCCGGCGGCGTGCGCCGAGATCGTGCGAGGGCTTGGCCGAGCGGAGCGTCCGGTCGTGCTGGCGGGCGCGGGCGTTCGGCTCGCGGGGGCCGCGGAGACGTTCGCGCTGCTGGCCGACCGCCTGGGCATCCCGGTGGTCACCGGCTTCAATGCCCACGACCTGCTGCCGACCGACCACCCGGCGTACGTGGGCCGACAAGGCACGATCGGCGACCGCGCCGGTAACTTCGCCGTGCAGAACGCGGACTACGTGCTGATCCTCGGCTGTCGTCTCAACATCCGGCAGGTGAGCTACGCGTGGCAGCACTTCGCCCGCGGCGCGACCAAGGTGATGGTCGACGTGGACGCGGCGGAGCTGGCCAAGCCGACGCTCGCGATCGACCTGCCCATCCACGCCGACGCGGGCGTACTGCTGCCGGAGCTGCTTCGAGCCACCGCCGAGTGGCGGCAGCCTCCGGCCCACGAGCGCTGGCTCGGGTGGTGCCGCGAGCGGAAGGCGCGCTATCCCGTCGTGCTGCCCGAGTACTGGTCGTCGCCGCGGCTGGTGAACCCGTACTGCTTCGCCGAGGCGCTGTTCGAGCTGGCGGCGGACGACGAGACGATCGTGACCGGCGACGCGACCGCCTGCATCACCACCTTTCAGGCGGCGAAGCTCCGCGGCGGCCAGCGGCTGTTCTCGGACTCGGGCTGCGCGCCGATGGGCTTCGACCTGCCGGCCGCGATCGGCGCGTGCGTGGCGCAGGGGCGCCGGCGGGTGGTGTGCCTCGCGGGCGACGGCAGCATCATGCTCAACGTACAGGAGCTGCAGACCATCGCGGGGCTCGGGCTGCCGATCAAGATCTTCGTGCTGAACAACCACGGGTACCTCTCGATCCGGCTCACCCAGCGCGCCTTCTTCCCGGACAACCCGGTGGGCGCGGGACCGGAGAGCGGCGTCACCTTCCCCGACTTCGAGCGGCTGGCCTACGGCTTCGGCCTCCCGTACCGCCGCTGCGACACGCACGCGGGCTTGCGGGACGCCATCCGCGAGACGCTGGACGGCGAGGGACCCCAGCTGTGCGAGATCGTGCTGGACCCCGAGCAGCCGTTCAGCCCACGGGTGTCGTCCAAGCGACTGCCGGACGGGCGGATGGTCACGGCGCCGCTGGAGGACATGTTTCCGTTCCTGCCGCGCGAGGAATTCCGGGCCAACATGATCGTACCGACAGTGAGCGAGGAATGACCCCATCCGACGGCGGGCCGGAGGCCTTGGCGGGCACGCGACTTGCACATTTCGAGACCTCTCTGCCCGGGCCACCCATGATCCAGCGCGACATCTTCCACGAGCTCTTCGTGCTCGAGCTGGCCAACAACCACTGGGGCAGCCTGGAGCGCGGCCTGCAGATCGTGCGCGATTTCGCGACGGTCGTGCGGTACAGCAACGTGCGCGCGGCGATCAAGCTCCAGTTGCGGGACGTGGACACCTTCATCCACCGGGACTTCCGGGATCGGCAGGACATCCGCTACATCAGGAAGACGATGGCGACCCGGATGTCGAAGGACGCATTCGCCGAGCTGGTGGAAGCGATACGCCGCAACAACTGCATCCGGATGGCGACGCCGTTCGACGAGAAGTCGGTGGACCTGTGCCAGGAGCTCGGCATCGAGATCATCAAGATCGCGAGCTCGGACGTCACCGACTGGGTGTTGCTGGAGAAGATCGCGAAGACCCGGAAGCCGGTGATCGTGTCGACCGGCGGCGCGTCCGTGCGGGACATGGACGCGATGGTGACGTTCTTCAGCAACCGCAACATCCCGCTCGCCATCAATCACTGCGTGTCGCTCTATCCGACCGAGGACCACGAGCTCGAGCTGAATCAGATCGACTTTCTCAAGCATCGGTATCCCGCCGTCACCATCGGGCTGTCGACGCACGAGCACCGGAGCTGGACCTACTCACTCATCATGGCGTACGCCAAGGGCGCGCGGACGTTCGAGCGGCACATCGATCTCGACACCCCGGACCATCCGATCTCGCCCTACTGCTCGACGCCGGAGCAGATCCGCCACTGGTTCGAGGCGTTTCACAAGGCGAAGGAGATGTGCGGCGGAAGCCCGGACGAGCGACGGCGGCTGAGCAGCAAGGAGGTCGAATACCTCGACGCGCTGGTGCGGGGCGTGTACGCGATCCGGGACCTGCCGGCGGGTCATGCGTTGACCGACGAGGACTACTACCTGGCGGTACCGCTTCAAAAGGGCCAGATCTCGTGCCGCGAGCTGATCACGGCGGACGTCCTGGTGAAGCCGGTGAAGGCGCACGAGCCGATCACGATCGACATGCTGGACAATCCCTACTCACGGGTGCCCGAGCTGCGCCAGACGATCGCCGAACGCGGACTCTAGGCCGCGCGCTGATGAAGGCCGATTCGATCCTCAACCCGCATACCGAGCCTCGTCCACTCCTGGCACCTCGGCGCTGGCCGAGGGCTCTGGCGGCACTCGCGATCGGCGTGCTCGCGGCCGCGTGGGTGGGCGCGGCGTACCGGGGCTTGCCAGCGGGCACCCCGAGCGACTTCGACTACGCCTATCGGGGCATGGATGTCCGTGCTCCATGGCCAGGACCCATACGCCGCCGCCGACCAGCGTCACGCAGCCGGGGACTCACTGTGTGATTGTTAGGCTGTGCTGTCATTCAACACTCGCAATCCCTTCGGCACAAGGGCGTGAGGATCAGGGATCGAGCGGTCGTGGGCCGCCACTCTCTACCTGGAGAATCTGGTTGTACGCGACCAACGCGTCGTGCGCGGCGACATCCGGATGGGCGCGTCGCCGCGCGGCCTCGCGGCCTCTCTGGCCCATGGCGGCCCGCTCCGCTCTAGAGGCCGTGAGCACACGCCGCAGGGCCCCCGCCAGCCCGTCGACGTCTCCCGCCGCCACCACGACGCCGGAGCCGGTCGCCCCGACTAGCTCGTCCAGATCACCGACCCGCGTCACTACGACCGGTTTGGCCGCGGCCATCGCCTCGGCGACCGCCAAGGGCGAGGCCTCGTAGAGTGAGGCGAGACAGAACACGGTGCAGCGGCCGAGCTCCCCCCGGATTTCCTCGTGCCGCATCCCTCCTAGAAAGGCGACTCTGTCCGCGGCGATCAACTCCGCATACTGCTCGCGCAAGCGCGCTGCGTAGGGCGGGTCCTGGATCTCGGCTCCGACGATCCGGAGCTGGCAGTCGGGCACCGTAGCGGCGATCCGGGCGAAGGCGGCGAGCAGATGGTGCAGTCCCTTCCTCTGGCTGATCTGCGAGACGGTCAGGATGACCGGTGCGGACTCTGTCGAGCCGGTCGAGAAGAAGCTCTCGGCGGCCGTGTTCGTCGTCGAGAAGACGCGCACGGACGGCACCGCCTGCCTGACATAGGCGGCAATCGTGTCGTTCACGGCCAACAGGTTCCGGATCCGAGGGATGTACTGTCGTTCCCAAGAACGCAGGCGCCAGTACGCGAACCGATAGCGCAACGGAGGCTTCGCGCCGGGTGGCCGCGTCTGCTCGCGGAACAGGCTCTGAAGCGTGATGATGTGGGGTGCGTCGTAGCGCAGCGCGGCGAAGATGAAGGACGGCTCCCCATGAGCATGGACCAGATCGGGCCGGAGCCGCCGGAGAGCACTCACCAGACGGCTGGTGAGCCGTCGCCGGCCGAGCAGGTAGTCTATGGCGGGTCTGGGATCCGGGCACGAACGTCACCGGCAGCCCGAGGGAGTCCGTGTCGGTCTCCCGTTGCACCTTGGTCGAGCGGGAGAGTACCCGAACGTCGAGCTCCTTAATTCGCTGCAGCGCGCGGGCGAGATTGATAATGGAATGCACTAGCCCGTCGGCCTGCCGCAGGTCTTCGTCATCGAGCGGGAAGGGCCCGCAGAGGACGATGCGGACCTGTGCCTCCCTCGAGGTCACCGGACCAGTCCGCGCAGGGCCTTCTCCGTTGCGTCGACCAGCGATGGCAGGGCGAAGTTCTCCGCGATCCGAGCTCGGCACGCCGCGGAGCGGTCGGGGCCGGCGACATCGATCAACCGGTCCCACGCGGCCGCGAGTGCCGCTGGGTCTTCCCGGGGAACCACGATGCCCGTGCCACCTACGATCATCGACAGATCGCCGACGTCTGTGACCGCGCAGGGCACGCCGCAGGCCATCGCCTCCGCGATGGCATTGGAGAATCCTTCACCGAACCGTGAGCAGCAGGTGGCTACCGTCAGGGCGCTGTAGAAGGCCGGCATGTCTCGCACGGTTCCCAGCCACACCAACCTCTCGCCAAGGCCGGCTTGTTCGAGCGTGCTCAGAACGGCGGAACGGTGTGGCTCTGCGCCCTCCCCGGCGCACACGAAGGTTGCGGTTGGGCGTCGAGCCAGCAGCAACTCTGCCGCCTTGGTGAAGATGTCATGCCCCTTCATGAGATCGAGGCGGCCAGCCATGCCGACGACGGGTGCGCCGGGAGGGACCTTCCACTCGCGGCAAAACCGCCTCGCCCCAGCGGAATCAGGCCGAAATCGCTCGGTATCGATGCCGTTGTGAATGACGATCACGCGCCTGGCCGGATAGCCAGCAGCGATCACGTCCCTGGCGCCGGGGGAGGAATTGGCGATGATCAGATCGGCGGCGCGCGAGGCAGGTCGAGTCGAGGTGGAACAGAATCCTTCCGGCACGATCGTACAGGCCAAGGTCGAGGCGAGATGACCGCACGCCCCACACGACCTTCGGCCTCGGAGAGGCTAGCCGTAGCGCTGCTGCGACAAAGTTGCCGGTGTCCATGTACCCGTGAATGACGTCAGGCCGGAGGTTCTTGGTGACCTTGACGATTCGATGAAAGAAGCCCAAGAAATCCCAGAACGTCCTTTTGTCAAACGAGAGCAATCGCACCGATGTGTTCTCGACGTCGGCCTCATACTCGCCGCCTCGCCGATAGACTCCGATGGTTATGTCATGGCCGCGCCGTGCGAGCCCGTTGGCCAGAGCGGCGAGCTGCCGCTCTGCTCCACCTCCGCCGAGCCTCGCAACAAGAAATAGGATACGCAGACAGCGGCCATCCGAGCCCGCCGGCTTGACCGTCATCGCGAGGCCTCGGGCAAAGCCCCGCGCACGAAGATGAACTCGTTGAGGCCGTGCCCGGGACTTGTCGTCAAACGCGAAAGTAGAAATCCTTGCGTGCGCGAAAGAAGTCGAACACTTCCTCCGGTTTCGCCGATTCGTAAGGATATCCGCCCACCCAATCAATAACATCAGTCCACCACGACATACCGCGAGAAGTCGAGCCGTATTCCCGGATGCGCGCAAGCGGATGGCGCCCATGCATGATCGCGGCGAGTATGTCCACACCACCGGCATACGCCCCATAGGCCCCCAGTAAGGCCCACCGCATTGCGGGTGGACCGTTGACATATCCCCGCTTCATTGTAGTAGCGAGCCGGTGCCGTATTGGACTCAGACGGTTGTAGATCGAGATGTAGAGAATTCCTGTCGGCTTGACCGGGATCGTGGCCAACTTGAGCGCGTGCCACATGTCTCCCGTGTGGTGCAGGACGCCCCAGGAATACACGATGTCGAAGGTACCCAGGCCCTGCAAATAGGGCTGATCTAACACCGACCCTCGTTCCACACTGCCAGTTCGCATCATTAGCGAAATAGCGGCGGCGGAGTTCGGCAGTACACGTTACCGACCTTGCGTCATAATCAAACGAATGGACTGAAGCGCCCAACGCTCTCGCGGCAAGGCTGAATAGCCCGCTGCCGGAGCCAACATCAAGGAACGTCTTCCCTCGCAGGTCCGTTGTGCCGAGCATAGTGGCGAGCGAATCTCGGGCCCGCTCGATGCGACGCTCGTCCAGGCGACGGAGAAATCGCGCCCAATTGGCCCCGAATTCAAACCTGGCTTCCTCCACTGCCGCGGCAGCCATCTAGACACGTTGTCCTATGTAAAGCAAATGCGGATTCGAGAGGCGCTCAATGCGGCGGCGAATTCGCTCCAAGCGTCTGTGGAGGCCGTGATAGGGTGAGAAGTAGGTCGCTCGGCACACGACCGTTTGAAACAGTGCTCGCTCAGCCGTGGCCTTGAGGTCGACGACTCCAAAGCTTCGCAGATGTTGCATGCGATGAAATATGCATCCGCAGTTCGGACACAGAACTTCGCTCTTTCCCATGTCTTCCCGATGGGGGGTCGTCATGATCACGTGGCCATCAGGGCGGAGCACTCGCCGGACCTCTTCCAATAACAATCGACCATCGCCTTCCTCGAGATGCTCGATCGTTTCGATGAGGAGTACGACATCCGCCGTGCCGTCGTCCAGTGGGATACGCCTGTTGCTAACAGACGCGCCGAGGAGGAACGGGTGAGAACCAAATCGAGCACGAAGGGATTCCACGGATCTGGGTGAACTGTCGAAAGCATAGGTGTTGATACCACGCGCCAGAAGACGCTCGGTGACAAAGCCCGGACCCGCACCGAGATCAACGAACGTGCCGGACATCCTGATATGCTTGCCCATTTGATCGAGCATCGAGTCCCCAAGTGAGTTTGAGCAATACTCCGATTGAAGAGCGGGGTGCTCGCAATACCAGTCCCAGAACGCCCGAATGCGGTCGGGGGTCCACTCCAGCCGCCAAGGCTTCGCCGGTGACCAGCTCACACTTGATAGCTCCCAGAGGCACGCTGGGGTTGACCCGGAAGGGACCGCGCCCTGCTCAGCAACCTGACCACCGTCTCAAGCTCGGGCATTTTCATGATTCGGGCAGCAATGAGGTAGACGCTCAACGCCGCGCCTGCGCCAAACGCGCATTGGAGCCACTGAGACGGGAGCCTTGAGCTGGAGCCAACAAGCGTGGCGGCCGTCCAAGCAATAGCCGCGGCAATTGCAAACCGCCGGGAAACTGCTCCTCCACCCCAACTCCTGCCCCCATGCCCAGCTCCCCGTCGTTGCCCAATGCAGGCCTAGCAACGTGACGGCGATAGCCAGAGTATCACTCAGCGCCAGACCTCGAAGCCCTAGTGGGGTGACGAGCAGAGCGGCCAAGGCCAGAGTGATGAGCATACGCTGCAACGACAGCCAGCCAAGCACTCCAGTTCGCTCTCGTGCAACGAGGACCCTGACGTAGAGACGGCCCGCGATGTCCAGTGGGACGCCTATCAAGAGAATTCCCAAGGCAGCGATCGTCATGCCGATGACAGCCGGTCCCGACGCATGCGAAGAGAGCCACAAGCTCACGAGCGGAACACGGAGTGCGTGAAGAGTCACGGCAAGAGGCAAGATCACGAACAGTACGAGCGCCAACGTGTCTCGAAGACGAGACCTCAGAGAGTCCGTCTTGCCGGCCACAACCGCGGCGGACCACTCCGTCAGGGCGACCGCCAATACACCGCTCGCGCTAACTTCGACGAGGGCGATAAGAACTCGATACGCCAGATCGAATGCTGTCACGGTCCCAGGCGCCAGGCGAGCCGCAAAGAACCGTAGCCCCACGAGGCCTAGCTGCAACGCGACCGTCCCGGCCGCCAGTGGCACGGCGAGACGCGCCGACGCGATGAGATCAGGCGGGAGCCTCAAGGAGGGCTTTATTCGCGCCTGCCGCCACGGCCACACTCCAACCAGGAACAGGAGGTAGCTGAGAGCTTCCAAGGGTAAAGGCCAGCGGAAGAAGCACCCGGTTCGAGACAGGGAGACCAGTTGTCACCAGTAGGGTCGTCACGCCCTGCTGGCAGACGGCCGCGGCTGCCGGTACCCAGTACCTGCCGGCGGCTTGGCTGGCTGCGGCGATCACGGCCCCGACAGCTTGGAAAGTGATCAGCGGGCCCAGGATCAGCACGTCTTCAGCCACGAGCCCGGCCGTAGCGGCCGGCAACCCCGTGATGATCAGGCGAATGCCCGTGGCCGCTAAGCCCGCAACCAACAGCGTACCGACCGGGCTGGCGCAGGCTGGCCCAAGAGCCGAGAGCAGTGCCAAGCAGCAAAGGCACCTCTCCAGGTCGCAGCGCAGTGCGCCTCACGAGTGCGGGGACTAGTGTGCTGCTGATGGCGTTGTAGGCAGGTACGATCAGGACATTCAGTACGCCGGCCGCGAGGAAATAGGCGTCGGTGTCGCTTGGGCCGAAGTGACGGGTGACGAGTCGGTACAGCACCAGTGTCGTCGCTAGGGCGACCGCGCTCAACCCACTGACGACTAACGAGTCGACCGCCTGCTTCCTCATGCGCGGCGCCACGCCTGGAACATGAGCACCGGCCACAGCGCGTACTGCAGGTCCTCCTGCCCGTGCAGGTGGCGCGACCACATCTGCTGGATCTGCGGCCGAGTCGAGCAAGCCGTCGGCCCGCATGCGCCTCGGCTCGAGCAGATCCTCCGCCCACTCGCGCAAGCGGCCCCCGCAGCCAGGCGTCGAGCGGCACCCCGAATCCCATCTTCGGCCGCTCCGTCAGCTCCGGCGGCACGTGCCGCGCCAGCACCCGCCGGAGCAGCGCCTTCCCCCGCCCGCCCTCCACCTTCTGCGACATCGGCAGCCGCCAGGCGAACTCGACCACCTCGTGGTCCAGCAGCGGCACCCGCGCCTCGAGGCTGACCGCCATGCTCGCCCGGTCCACCTTCACCAGGATGTCGTCCGGCAGGTAGGTCCGCGCGTCGACGTACATCGCCCGCGCGATCGGGTCGCCGAACCGCGGCCAGCGCTCGCGGTCGGTCAGCCCCGTGCGCGGCGGGCGCGCGCCGACCACCACCTCGGTCGTCCTCGTCCCAGAACGACATCTGCCGGACGTAGAGATCGTCCTCGGTCCCGCGCGCTCAGCAGATCGCCCACCGTGCGCAGCTTGTCGCCGAAGGAGGGCGGGTGGAGCCGCGGCGGGAGCAGCGGCGCGCCCAGGCTCGCCGCCGCGTTCCAGGCTCGCACCGGGATTCCGTGCACCACGCCCGCGGCCGTCGCGCGCACCGGCCGCGGGATCCGCGCGAGCTTCCGCCACAGCCGGCCGCCCCAGTGGTACCGGTCGTAGCCGCCGAACAGCTCGTCGCCGCCGTCGCCCGAGAGGCTGACCGTCACGTGCCGCCGCGCCAGCCGCGAGACCAGGAGCGTCGGGATCTGCGACGAGTCGGCGAACGGCTCGTCGTAGATCGCGGGCAGCTCCGGGATCGTCGCCCGCGCCTCGTCCGGGCTGACGTACAGCTCGGTGTGCTCGGTCCCCAGGTGCCGCGCGACCGCCCGCGCGTGCGCCGCCTCGTCGTAGTCGCTCTCGCGGAAGCCGATGGTGAAGGTCCGCACCGGCCGCGGGCTCTGCGCCTGCATCAGCGCCACGACGGTCGACGAGTCGATCCCGCCCGAGAGGAACGCGCCCAGCGGCACGTCGGCCACCATCTCGCGCGCCACGGTCCGCCGGAGCAGCGCCTCGAACTCGTCCGTCACCTGCCTCCGGCGGGTCCGGCGCGCGGGCTCCGCATCCCCTCCTCGGCCACGGCGCGAAGGTCCAGTACTCCGTCAGCCGGTCCGGCACGCCGGCGCCGAACGGTCAGGACGCGTGGCCGGCGGCAGCTTGAACGCGTCCCGGTAGATCGTGTACGGCGCCGGGATGTAGCCGTGGCGGAGGAGCAGCGCGAGCGCGTCGCGGTCGATCTCGCCCCGGCAGCGCGGGTGGTCGCGCAGCGCCTTGAGCTCCGAGCCGAACAGGAACGCGCCGCCCATCCAGCCGTAGTAGAGCGGCTTCTCGCCCAGCCGGTCGCGCACCAGGTGCAGCGTCCGCTCGGCGCGGTCCCACAGCGCGAAGGCGAACATCCCGGCGCAGCGCTCGAGCGCCGGCACCAGGCCCCAGCGCGCGATCGCCTCGAGCAGCACCTCGGTGTCCGAGTGCCCGCGGAAGCGCTGCCCCGCCGCCTCGAGCTCGCGCCGCACGTCGGCGAAGTTGTAGATCTCGCCGTTGAAGGCGATGACGCAGCGGCCGTCCGCCGAGCACATCGGCTGGTGGCCGAGCGGCGAGAGGTCGATGATCGCGAGCCGGCGGGAGCCGAGCCCGACGCCGGCCTCGGCGTCGAGCCACCAGCCCTCGTCGTCGGGACCACGGTGCCGCAGCCGGTCGGTCATCCGCCGAAGCTGCTCGCCCGCGTCGCGGTCGAGCCCGCCGGGCACGTACATCCCCGCGAGGCCGCACATCTATGTCCCCGCCTGGCGGTCACCGTCGCCCCGCCAGCGCCAGGGTCGTAGCGGAGGAGCCCGAGCTTCGTCGGCCACGGCAGATGGCCGAGCGGTCGCACGGTCAGCGTCGGATTCTCTCGGCAGGCGCGGAGCGACGGCTCGAAACGGTCCCAGGATCGGCTCGATGCCTTGAATGAGAGCCCTGACCCCCGGGAAGGAAGTCGTGAAGCAGGATGAACCCGACCGGATTCACGAGGCGAGAGGCGGCCGCGAGCTCGCGGTAGACCGTCACCGCCGAATGATCGCCGTCGAGAAACACCAAATCGAATCGTTCGGAGGTCGTCCGCATGAACTCGAGGGACGACTGCCTCACAAACCGCACGCGTGAGCGCCATCCGAGGCGCTGCAGCATCGCCTCCGGAGACTCGGCCGCGCCCAGTGCGCGCCAGGGTCCGTCACTCGCATTCACGTCGATCACGTCCACGGATACCACATCGGCTACACTCGCGAGCGCCGTCGTCGATGCGCCGATGTGCGTCCCGATCTCCAGTATCCGGCGCGCTCCAAGGTGTGCGGCAAGACACCCCAGCGCCTTCCGGTCGCCGGGATTCGCGGCGCCCATGAGATCAGGAACCGGCACTCCGCAGGTACCCGTGCGAAGGCGGCGGGCAGGTCGACCTCGTTGACGTAGCCCAGCCGGTCGACAGCGACGATCTCACGCTTTGCAGCGCGGAGCCGGACCGCACCACCAGCGCGAACGAACCAAGCCGGGAGATTCACCAGCTTGTTCCGCTCCGCTCGATCACGAGCGGCAGCTTCCTCGCCTGAGTGTGGATCGAGCCGATGTGCTCGCCCACGATGCCGACGAAGGCTCATGCCGCCGGCACGGGTTCGAGCAGCGGTCGTGGCCGGGGCTCCGCCGGCACTCGGGCAACCCTGGGATAGCGTCGATCGCGGAGACGGAGGAACGGCCGCTCGACAGCGATGGTCATGAGCCAACCGACCGCCACCGCCCCGATCACATAGAGCAGAAGCCCACCCAGCGTCGGCACCTCCACACCGGTCAGCGCGGCCGCGAGGCTTCCTCCCCAGCGGCGCACCGGCACCTGCCAGAGGTAGATCGCGTACGACGCCCCGCCCACGCGGGCGAGGGGTCGAATCCACCAGTCGCGCCAGGGCCCGAACGGCGCGTACACGGCGAGCAGCACGAGCGCGCCGGCTCCCCAGGCCAGGGCGGTGAGGCCCAGGGTGTAGCCCATCGGATGGTAGGGCGGCAGCGCGAGGACTCCCGCGGGCAACGCCACCGCCGCCGCGGCCAGAGCCCACCGCCACGACCGTACGAACGAGCGCGTTCGTTCCGGCGACTTGATCACGGCGGCGGCGATCGCCACGCCCCAGAGCAGCGCGTCGAGGCGTACGTGGGTCGCGTGCATGGGCCATTGCTCGGGGGGGACCACGAGCACGGTCAGGGCGCGGACGGCCAGGACGGCGAGGCCAAGGCCGACGACGACCGGGAGCACGCGCTCCGTCCATTTGCGGCCGCGCGCCAGCCAGATCGCGCCGGCGAACAGCAGATAAAAGTGCTCCTCGATCGCGAGCGACCACGTGACGGGGTAGAGCGACGGGCCGTAGTTCTGGACGAAGAGGGCCTCGGAGAAGACGGTTGGGAGCGGCACCGCGTTCCCCACCACCCAGAGCGGCAGCATCGTCCAGAGCAGCATCGTGTAATAGAGCGGATAGATCTTGAATCCCCGACGGATCAGGAACCGGCCCACCCGGACGGCGCCTGTCTGCTCCTGCTCGCGAATCAGCAAGCTGCCGATCAGAAAGCCCGAGAGCACGAAGAAGAGATCGACGCCCACCCACCCATGGGCCTCCCACAAGGCCAGCACCGCCTGCGTGCGCGGACCGCCCGCCCCGCCGGGTTGGAGGTGAACACCGAGCACGGCCAGCACGGCGAGTCCACGCAGCGCGTCGAGCGGAGCCGATCGGTCGCTCACGCCGTTCACGGCAGGTCGCCGTTCACCAGTTGATCCGCTCCCGCTCGACCACGAGCGGCAGCTTCTTCACCTGGGTGTAGATCGAGCCGATGTACTCGCCCACGATGCCGACGAAGGCGAGCTGCACGGAGGAGAGGAAGAAGAACCCGATGAGGATGGGCGCGAGGCCCAGGCTGAATTCGTCCCAGAAGACCAACTTGGCCACGAGGTAGCCGACCGCGATGAGGAAGCTCAGCAGCGCCATGCCGAAGCCGACGATGGTCGCCAGCCGGAGCGGGACCTTGGAGTGGTTCACGATCCCCAGCATCGCGAGATCGTACAGCGAGTAGAAGTTGTTGCTGGTGATCCCCCGCCGGCGCTTGGGCTGGCGGTACGGCACCGTCGCCGTCTCGTACCCCAGCTCGGCGACGAGGCCCCGGAAATAGGGATAGGGGTCGTCCAGCCGCCGGAGCTGATCGATCACGACCCGGTCGTACAGCCCGAAGCCGGTCGCCTGGCGCACGATCCGGATGTCGGCGATCCGGTCGAGCAGCCGGTAGTACGCCCCGCGCACCGAGTACATGACCAGCGTCTCGTCGCTCTGCTCCTTCACGCCCATCACCGCCTTGGCCCCCTGCTCCCACCGCTCGAGGAAGGCGGGGATCAGCTCGGGCGGGTCCTGCAGGTCGGACGCCATCCCCACGACCGCGTCCCCGCGCGCCTGCAGCAGCGCGTAGTACGGCGAGCGGATGTGGCCGAAGTTCCGGGCGTTCAGGATCACCTTCACGTTGCAGTCCGCCGCCGCCAGCTCCCGGAGCACCGCCGCGGTGCCGTCGCGCGAGGCGTTGTCGATGAAGATCTGCTCGTAGCGGTAGGCGGGCAGGCCGGCGAACACCGTCCGGATGCGCTCGTACAGCTCCCGGACGTTGGCCTCCTCGTTATAGCAAGGCGTCACGACGCTGATCAGCTTCGTGGACATAGGCCCGGCGGGCTAGGGAGTCGAGAGGGAGCGCGCCCGAGGGCGCAGGAAAACCATACCCCGGTGGCGCACGCAAAGCCAAGCCCGCGGATCGCACGGCCGGGTCCGCTCTGGCCTCGGGGCCCGTTCCGTCGTAGCTTGGTCGGTCCTTCCGAGGTGCCGGGCCCCAGCCTTCCCGTACCGGTCGTTACGCTCTCAGGAGATTCGATGCCGCGCCGTGCCCGATGGCTTGCGCAGGACGATGCGCAGGGACTCGTCGAGTACGCCGTGATTCTCGCGCTGACCTCGCTGGGCATGATCCTGGCCCTCATGCTGCTCCGCGACTCGATCGGCTCGCCCGTCCAGGGCTCGTCCAACCAGCTCGACGGGCTCACCGCCGAGCGCCTCCCGCTGATCCCGCAATCCCTCGGCGGCGCCGGCGACCCGGGCGACGGCTCGCGGGCGGAGGTCGGCACGGCCGGCCCGCCCACGGCAACGGCCAGGGCAACAACGGCCAGGGTAACGGCAACGGCGGCTCCAACGGCGACCTGGGACGACCAGCACGGCGACCGCTGAGCCCGTGCGATTCCGGGCCGGACCGCCCCGAACCGCCGGAGTCGCGCCCTTCCCCCGTGCCGGCGCTCCGGATTAGTAAAGGCTCACCCCGCAAGCGGTTAGGGCGACGCCGGCAAAAAGGGCACGGGAAATGAAGGTTCCCCACCTCCAGCACCGCCTTTCGTGCAGGTGGTTGCAGACTTCCCAAAAGCCATCCGTTGTTGCACTTTCGTGCGGTACCACGCGCCACCAGGAACCCGATTTCATGTCCACTCTCCCACGCAGGGCGACTGACGTGCAGGTGAGTTCTCGTCCCATTGGTCGGCGCTCGCCGCCGTCGCGCTCGCGTCGCGGCCAGGCCTGGTCGAGTTCGCCCTCGCCCTGCCGATGATGATGCTCCGTCATCTTCGGCGCGGTCGAGTTCGGCACCGCCATGTACGACAAGGCCGTGCTCACCAACGCCAGCCGCGAGGGCGCGCGCTTCGGCATCGTCGCCACCACGCCGCGAAAGACCAATCGCGCAGATCCAGGACGTCGTCAGCAACTTACTCCCAGACGCAACATGATCAACTACAAGCAGACCGCCGCCGACACCGCGATCACGACGATCACCTGCCAGGCGCCCGCGCCGACGAACTGCACGCCCGCGCAGCGGACGTCCGGGGTGCTGATGATCGTGACGTCACCGGACGTACACTACACGTTCGTTCCTGCTGCCCAAGTTTCTCGCCGGTTTGAACGGCCATTCAATCTCGATGCGGTGACCGTGATGCGGATGGAGTGACGGACCCGGTCCTGGAGAGGGTGACGAGTATGACGCCGCGACGCGAAGGACGGAAGACAGCCGCGGGGACAGGCCCTGGTGACCATGGCGGTGAGCCATGGTCGCGATAATGGGCTTCGTCGGCCTGGCCATCGACGTCGGCATGCTGATGCTGGCTCGGAACGAGCTGCAGAACGCGGCCGACGCAGCCGCCCTCGCCGGCGCCAGGCGCGATGTACAAGAACGGCTGCACCGACTGCACACGCAGTCCCGCGGAACTGGACGCGCCGAGGACTCCGCCCGCGCCAGCGTCGCCATCAACAAGTCGATGCGGCGAGCGCTCGCCACCAGCACCGTCACCACCGGCTACTGGAACATCACCGGCACGCCCGCCGGCATGCAGTCCACGACGCAAGAGCCCGCTCGTGCTCAGCGACGCCGCCGCGGTCCGGGTGCAGATCAGGAAGGCCCCGGGCACCAACGGCGGCCCGATCTCGCTCTTCCTGGCGCCCATGGTCGGCGTCCAGAGCGAGGCCATCCAGGCCAGCGCCGTCGCGGTCGTGTCGTATCCCGGCTCCGTCGTCCACAGGCGAGCTGTACCCCACGGCGATGTCGGGCTGCCTCTTCCGGACGTTCTGGGACACCGAGACCAACCTGCCCAAGATCGACCCGAACACCGGCGCGCCCTACGAGTTCCTCATCGGCTCGAGCTATCACTATGGGGGCTGCGAGTCCGGGCAGTGGACCTCGTTCAAGCTGGGCACGCAGAGCGCCGACGACATGAAAGACCTGATCGAGAATGGCAATCCGGAGACCCTGTCGATCGGCGACACCGTTTTCATCCAGGACGGCACCGAGACCTCGGGTTACGTCGAGAGCATCAAGGACGGGCTCATCGGGCAGGACATCCTGGTGCCGGTCGCCGAGGGCGCTCGAGGGCGGGACCTGGGAGGTCATCGTCGGCTTCGGCGCGTTCCACATCGACGACATCAAGGGTGGCTCGAACAAGTACATCCAGGGCCACTTCATCGCCGGCCTCGTCGTCCCGCTCGCGGGACCGGGCGGGCCGAGCTGGGGGGCACTGATACCACCCACATTAGTCCAATAGCGGGATCGCCGCAGCGATCCCGCCGCACCGACGCGACAACTCGGAGGGCCGGCTGCTGTGTGAGCCGGCCCTCAGCGTTTCTCCCGCCTGTCGCTTCCGTCCCACGCCAGAGCCCTCGCCCTCCGCACGATCTCGTTGCTTGTCGCGGGCTTAGCCGAACGAGTCACCGCGGCATCACTCTTGAATCTTCCCCATCCCGAGTACGCCCGGTCCGCGACACGACGCAACACTGCGGCGGCGGCGCCACTCGGCTCCACCCAATAGAGAACCCCGTCTTCGATGCCCACCCTCACACGCAGGGCGGCTGACGTCGGTAACTGTGATGCGGATGGCGTGACGGACCCGGTCCCGGAAAGGGTGACGAGTATGGTGACGCGACGCGAAGGACGCAGACAGCCGCGGGGACAGGCCTTGGTGACGATGGCCGTGAGCCTGGTGGTCATGCTGGGGTTCATCGGACTGGCCATCGACGTTGGCATGCTGATGCTGGCCCGGAACGAGCTGCAGAACGCGGCCGACGCGGCGGCGCTCGCCGGCGCCGGCGCCATGTACAAGCGCAACGACGGCACCTTCGAGGCGTTCCCCAATTGGACCCGCGCCCGCGACTCGGCCAGCAACGCCGTCCCCTACAACCAGTCGATGCGGCAGGCGCTCGCCAACAGCACCATCACCACCGGCTGGTGGAACATCGCCGGCACGCCGGCCGGCATGCAGGCCACGACCAAGACGCCGATTCTGATCAACGACGCGGCCGCGGTCCGGGTGCAGATCAAGAAGGCGCCCGGCACCAACGGCGGGCCCATCTCGCTCTTCCTGGCGCCCATGGTGGGCGTCCAGAGCGAAGCCATCCAGGCCAGCGCCGTCGCCGTGGTGTCGTATCCCGGCTCCGTCTCCGAAGGCCAGCTGTATCCCACGTCGATGTCCGGCTGCCTGTTCCGGACGTTCTGGGACACCGGAACCAACTCGCCCAAGATCGACCCGAGCACGGGCGCGCCCTACGAGTTCCTCATCGGCTCGAGCTATCACTACGAGGGCTGCGAGTCCGGGCAGTGGACCTCGTTCAATCTGGGCACCCAGAGCGCCGCCGACATGAAGGGCCTGATCCGGAACGGGAACGGCGCCCCGCTTTCCATCGGCGACACGATCTACGTCCAGGACGGCACCGAGACGTCGGGCTATGTCGAGAGCATCAAGGACGGGCTCATCGGGCAGGACATTCTCGTGCCGGTCACCGATGGGCTCGAGGGTGGGACGTGGCAGGTGATCGTCGGCTTCGGCGCGTTCCACATCGACGACATCAAGGGCGGCTCGAACAAGTACATCCAGGGGCACTTCACCGCCGGCCTCATCGTCCCGATCGCGGGACCGGGCGGGCCGAGCTGGGGGGCACTGATACCACCCACATTAGTCCAATAGCGGGATCGCCGCCGCGATCCCGCCGTACCGACAAGACCTCGAGGGCCGGCTGCTGTGTGAGCCGGCCCTCAGTATTTCTCCAGTCTGTCGCTCCCGCCCCACGCCGGCGCCCCGCGCCTCCGCACGATCTCGTTGCTCGTCGCGCGCTTAGCCGAACGCGGACTCGAGCGGCATCAGTCTTGAGTCTTCCCCTCCTCCAGTACGGCCGGTCCGCGACGCACCGCGACAAAGACCGCGCTCTACGCCGACGTCCCCGTGGGCGAGGACGTGCTGCTCCCGATCGTGATGGACATCAGCACCCACGCCAAGAACGCCGGTGGATTCCCGCGTCGGTCGGCGGCAGCGGCAAGTTCATCCAGGGGCACTTCGTCAACAACTACAAGGAGCCGCTCGCCACCGGCGGCGGACCGAGCTACGGCGCGATCGTCCCGTCCCAGCTGGTCCAGTAGCCTCACTTCGCGGGCGCCGCACGCTCAGGGGCGACGCCCGCTAGCTTCGTTTCCGGCCACCGCCTAACTTTCTGCACCGACGACCCTCCAGCGATGTCGTCGCACCCTTCGCCAGCATGTTCTTCAGGCAGCCCCCAGCGTCGCACTGCCCCCGTACTGCCCGACGGGAGGGACCGTGATCGCCCCACCGAGCCTTGGTGACTCGCGGTTGCGCTTGGCCTGCTGGTGGACTCATTCTGATCGACGAGACCCTGCCGCTCGGCCTCATTCCCGCCAGCAAGAACGAGATGCGAATCTTCGCGGGCACCACGCTGGTGGCGGCCCTCGCGTGGCGCTGGGCCCCGGTGTCGTCGTGGGCGACACGCTCGCCTGGTCGTGGTGGTGGGTCCTCGGCCTCGCGTACCTGCCCGCCCTGGTCATGGTGCTCCGCCGGCCGCATCGAGACGAGGCGGAGTTGTCTCGCTGACCGTGCGGACCAGCGGGCCAGCGGACGTCAGCGCGGGGCTGGTCGCCCGGCGCTCGCCCGGAATCCTCCTCGCCGCCGTCGCCGTCGCGGCCCTCGGCATCGCCATCGCATGGACCCGCACGCCGTCCGCCGACGTGCTCTGGCTGGTGGACGTGGCCCGCCGCGTCGCGCGGGGCCAGGTCCTCTACCGGGACGTGCTCGAGATCAACCCGCCGCTCATCGTCTGGCTGCTGCTGCCGTTCGCCCGCACCGCGCACCCGCTCCAGTGGTTTCTCGCCGGCACGGTCGCGCTGGCGGTCGCCTCGTCCGTGCTGGCGGCGCGCGCCTTCGGCCGCCCGGGCATGCTCGTGGCCGCGCTCGCCCTGCTGCTCGTCGTGCCGATCGGCTGGTTCGGCCAGCGCGAGCACCTCGCGATCGCGCTGATCCTCCCCTGGCTCCTCGGGACGCTCCGCGGGCGCGACGGGCTGCTCGAGGGAGTGCTCGCCGGCATCGGTTTCAGCCTCAAGCCGCAGCTCCTGCTCGCCTTCGCGCTGGTGACGTTCTTTACGCGCCGGCTCGACCGAGGCTCGGTCGCCGTGCTCGTGGTGGTGGGGATCTATCCCCTGCTGGTCGCGCTGCTCACGCCGGACTACTTCTGGCTGGTGCGCCGGTTGGGCCCCGACTACCTGGCCTACAACCGCGCGGCGCCAGCCGGCCTGCTGTGGACCAACCCCTGCGCCTGGCTCTCGCTGCTCGGCCCCGCGGCGTGGCTCGCCGTCCGGCGGCGGGCGCGCGACCGGCAGGTCGGCGACGGGCTCGCCCTCGCGACGCTCGGCTTTCTCGCCGGCGCCGTGGTGCAGGCCAAAGGCTGGAACTACCACTATGCGCCGGCCGTGACGACGAGCGGCCTCCTGCTCTACCTCGTGGCCGCCGAGCCGCTCCGGCCCGCGGTGCTGCTGGCCCGCTGCGTCGCCGCCGCGCTCCTCGTGGGCTTCGTCGCGCAGGGCCTGCGTGGCCGCTTCGCGCCGCGTCCGGCGGGCGCCGTCGCCAGGCCGGGCGTGGATCGCGCGACATACGACCGGCTGGTCGCCGCCCTGGGCGACGCGGGCCATCCGCGCTCGGTGCTCGCGCTCTACCGCCACTCGGGCCAGGCGTTCGTGCTCAGCGCGTACGGTGGCGCGCGCTTCGTGTCGCCCTTCCCGATGGTCTGGGTGCTCGACCTGCCCGACTGGCCCGCCAAGCTGCCGTGGTGGACCGACCGGATCGCGCAGGCGGCGCGCCGGGACCCGCCCGACCTCGTCCTCATCGCCCGCGACACGACGGGCGGCCCCGACGGCGCGCAGGTGCTCGCGGCCGACACCGCGATCTCGGCGCTGCTCGCCCGGTATCTGCCGCGGCCCGACGTCGAGGGCTACCGCGTGTGGGTTCGTCCCTCGGCGACGGCCGGCCCGTGACCGCGGCGAAGCAGGCGGCCGAGCCGGCGCCGACGGACGTGTGGACCGTGCTGGCCTGGCTGCTCGCGGCCGCGCTCGCCGCGATCGCCATCGGCGCGAGCCCCGCCCGGGTCGAGCGCATCGTGAGCCTCGACTGGCGGATCGGCGACATGACGCCGCTGCTGCAGGGACTCCGCGCGATGCTCGCGATCACCGCCGCGCTGGTGATCGTCCGGCGTCACCGGATGGCCGCGTCGTGGCGTGGCCTGAGCCTGTTGGGCGCGGTCGCCGGCGGAGTGCTGCTCGTGGTCTCCGTTGTGGCCACGCTGGCTTCCGCGGAGGCCGCGCTCCGCTTCGCGCGTTACCCGTTCCGAGGCACCTGGAGGCCGAGCGAGACCGCGTTGGCCCGCTTCGATCCGGAGCTGGGGTGGGCCTACGTGCCCGGGCGGCGGGTGACCGGGACGTACGGCGACGATCCTCGCCGGGTCACGACCGCGTTCGACAGCCTGGGCATCCGGGTGGAGCGGACGGATCACGTCTGGCGCCGGCGGGCGCCCAGCGTCCTCTTCATCGGGGATTCGTTCACGATGGGTCACGGAGTCGAGGCCCGCGAAGCGTTTCCGGCGCGCGTCGAGGCTCGGCTCGGCGGCCGGCTCCAGGCGGTGAACCTGGGGGTCGAGGGATACGGCACCGATCAGGCGCTGCTCTCGCTCCACCGCTACATCGACCGCTTCGATACCCGCGTCGTGGTCTACACCTTCATCGCCGATCACGTCTGGCGCAACGACAACTACGATCGCCGGGTCTACTACCCCGACGGCGACTGGCCGGGCGCGAAGCCGCTGTTCGGCGTGGGCGAGGACGGCGAGGTCTATCTGCGGAAGCCGGCGGCCCGGGCGCGGGAGCTGGGGAACCTTCACCTGTGGCAGGTCGCGCAGATCGGCTGGACCCGCTGGGGGCCCCGGCCGGACGTCCGGCTCACCACGGCGCTGATCAGGGAGCTCAAGCGGTACTGCGACCGGAAGGGAGCGCGGCTGCTCGTGGTCTACTGGTCGTTCGCGCCCGGCGACGCCTCCCGCCTCGACGTCTTCCGGGGCACCGGCGCCGAAGTGCTGGATCTCACCGCCGGCGCGCCGCCGGGATGGGCCGGCTGGGTGATCCCCGGCGACTACCACCCGACGCCGCAGGCCCACGATCGAGCCGCCCGGCTGATCGCCGAGCGGCTCGTGGCGGACTCACTGGTGCCGCGCCGTCAGTAGCCCGGCACCCCCATCAGCTGCCCGCCGATCATCCCCACCACGAAGAACAGCACGATCGCCGCCACGATCACCACGCCGGTGTACGCGCCCGCCCGGTCGCTCGGGGCCTTCATCGTGACCGGCAGGCCGACGTAGAGCAGGTAGATGCTGTAGAGCCCGAGGATCCCCAGGACCCTGAGCCCCGGCACCACCGTGAAGATGCCGGCCACCCAGCTCGCGGTGCTCGAGTAGGCCGCGGTCTTGAGCGCCTGGATCGGGCTCTTGGTGCCGCCGAAGGTCGGCGCCAGGGCGTCGATGATCAGGCCGAGCACGTACACGCCGAGGAGCGAAAGCACGTACGTGACCACCGCGGAGATGATCGCGCTGCCGATCGGCGTGCGGTAGACCGTGGCGCCGAACGGCACCCGCATGCCGAGCACCGAGAAGCCGATGACCTGGGCGACCGGCCCGAGCGCCGCGAGCGGCATGATGTAGCCCTTGTAGAGCTGGGCGGGCGTGGTGGCCTCCGCCTCGATCACCTCCCACTCCTGATGTGGGGAGAGCAGGATGCGCTTGACGCGCTCGACGAGGCTCATCGGGCACTCCTTGGCGGTGTGGCGTGCATGATGGGGAGGGTGCAAAGGTGCGCCCCGAATCGGCCGTCGTAAAGAGGGGGCCGGAAACCCCCGCCGTCGCCTGGCCGTACGGCCCGGAAACCGCCTACCGGGCCAGCCCACTCCCGTCGAGGAACGTTCGTGCGTCTTCTTGCAGCCCGCGCCAGGCTTGGCGCCGCGCTCCTGCTCCCCGCCCTGGCGTGCCATTCCGGGGCGCCGGCCTCCACCGCCGCCGCGCCGTCCGCGACCTCGCCCGCGATCACCGCCGGCGACCTCCGGTCGCGGCTCACGCTCTACGCCGACGACTCGATGCTCGGCCGGAAGGCGGGTGAGATCGGCAACCTGAAAGCCACCGACTACCTCGCCGCCGAGGCCCGCCGGATCGGCCTCCAGCCCGCGGGCGACAGCGGCACCTACTTCCAGGCCGTGCCGCTGGTGAGGCGGACCCTCGCCGCCGGCGCGAAGGTCGAGGCCGGCGGGGCGACCTTCGCGCCGTGGACCGACTTCGTCCCGCGCGACCAGGGGAGCGGGACCCGTGCGATCGAGGGCGTGCCGGTGGTGGACGGCGGGATCTTCGGCGACAGCACCCGGCCCGCGCTTCCGCCCGACCAGGCCGCCGGCAAGCTGGTCGTCGTTCGGGTGGCGCCCCAGGCGGACGGCACGCCCGCCGGCACCGTAGGCCGCGCGGTGGTGACCGAGCGGTACAAGACCGCCGCCGGCATCGCCGTCGCCACGCTCGACGCGATCGGCGCCACCGATCGCGAGGGTCTGCGCGCGACCGGCGCGCAGCTCACCGGAGGCAAGGCGCCCGAGCAGCCGGCGTTCATGTACGTCACCACGCGGATGGCGGAGGCCCTGCTTCAGGCCGGCACGGTGCGGGGCTCGATCGCCTTTGCCGACACGCCGCCCGAGGCGGCCGCGCGGAACGTCGTCGCCCTGCTTCCAGGCAGCGACCCCGCGCTCCGCGGCGAGCTGGTGGCGATCGGCGCGCACAACGACCACGTCGGGACCGCTCCCACGCCGCAGGACCACGACTCGCTCCGCGCGTGGAACCGCGTCATGCGTCCGCGCGGCGCCGACGACACGCCGGGGAAGCCGACGGCCGAGCAGGCGGCGAAGATCCGCGCGCTGCTGGACAGCCTGCGGCGGGTGCATCCGGCGCGGCGCGACTCGGTCTTCAACGGTGCCGACGACGACGGCAGCGGCTCGGTCAGCGTGCTCGAGATCGCGGAGGCGCTGGCGAAGTCGCCCGACCGGCCGAAGCGCTCGATCCTGTTCGTCTGGCACACCGCCGAGGAGCTCGGCCTGCTGGGGTCCGACTGGTTTACCCGCCACCCGACCGTCCCGCGCGACTCGATCGTGGCGCAGCTCAACATCGACATGGTGGGGCGGGGCGGGCCGGCGGACATCCCCGGGGGCGGCCCGGGTTACGTGCAGCTCATCGGCTCGCGCCGGCTCTCGACCGAGCTGGGCGATCTGGTCGAGCGGGTGAACGCCGACGGCCGGCACGGGCTGGCCTTCAACTACGAGTGGGACGCGGACGGCCACCCGAGCAACTCGTACTGCCGCAGCGACCACTACATGTACGCCCGCTACGGCATCCCGATCACCTTCTTCACCACCGGCGGCCACCTGGACTACCACCAGCTCACCGACGAGGTCGAGTACATCGACTTCGACAAGATGGCGCGGGTCGCCTCGCTGGTCGAAGACGTCGCGCGGCACGTGGCTGACCTGGACCATCGAGTCGTGGTGGACAAGCCGAAGCCGGATCCGGAGGGGACGTGCAGGCAGTAGGCGGGCGGGCGGGCGGTCAGGTGTGGAGTAGTTGCCTCAGCGGGGAAAGGGTTCGTGGATAACGGGCGACACTCTGGTCGCGGGCGGGGCTCTAGCCGGGGTGCAGTTCGGGAGTTAGCATCTCCCGGTCTCACGGCCCGTGGCTTGCTTAGCATCGCCGGGTTCGCTCTCGCCGGACTTCTTCTCCCCTCACGCGACCCCGGGCACCCATGAACACCGCGGAGCTTCCGAATCACTACGAGGTCCTTCAGGTCTCGTCCCGGGCCGACCAGGACACCATCCAGCGCGTCTTCCGCCACCTGGCCAAGCGCTTCCATCCCGACAATCCTGAGAGCGGCGACGCCGCGCGGTTCAAGCAGCTCGTCGACGCGTTCGAGGTGCTGTCCGATCCAGGGGAGCGCGCGAGATACGACGTGCAGTACAGCGACCGCGTCGAGCGCCGGTGGCGCATCTTCGACCAGAGCACCGCGCTCGACGACGTGGCGGCCGACCGCCGGATGCGCTCGGCACTCCTCGCCGTGCTGTACACCGCCCGGCGCAACGACTCGGAGCGCGCCGGCATGGGCGAAATGGACCTCGAGCGCCTGCTCGGCTGTCCCGAGACCCACCTCCGCTTCCACGTCTGGTACCTGCGGGAGAACGGCCTCATCCAGCGCACCGACAGCGGCCTCGCCATCACCGCGAGCGGCGTGGACGCGGTGCTCGAAGCCGGGGGACCGGTCGAGCCGGGCATTCACCTGCTCGAGTCGGGGGAGAAGCAGAAAACGGCGTGAGGCGGTCAGGCGGTCGGGCGGTCGGGAGGTCAGGCGGTCGGGGCAGGCGGTCGGAGAAAGATGGTCGGGGCGACGTGAGGAGCGGGGATCGGCGCGGCCACTGCGATCGTTTGTGGCCGCGCCGATCCCCGCTCCTCACGTCGCAAAGCCCCGAACCTAGCTGGTGTGATCCTCCGCCACGGTGTCCTCGATCTTGATGAGCTCCATCTTGCCCGGCTTGCCGCTGAGCACGAAGGTGTAGGTCTTGCCGCCTTCGAGCTTCACGTTGGCCAGCGTCGCGAGCACGTTCTTCCCGTTGTCGGGCCGGACCTCGAGCGTGCCGGCCATCGGGTCGAGCTCGTTCCACCCCGCCTCGCTCTTGAAGTTCACCCCGTCGAACAGCGCGTCCTCACGCCCGCGCAGCACCAGGTCCACGTCGGTGTCGCTCGGCACGCCGTTGATGAACCGCACGCGCGCCTTGTCGGGCGAGATCGGCTTCAGCTCGTCGTCCAGCACCCGCAGGTTCCGCTTGTCCGCGCCGCCCTGGTCCGGCAGCGCCACGATGGTGTAGTGGCCGCCGTCCTTCAGGTTCTCGCGGTTCTCGGCCAGTGCCTTGCCGTCGGCGCTGTTCTTGATCTGGAAGTTGAACATGTTGTCCGGGATCTCCCGGTACGGCGTCGCCTTCTTGTAGGCCACGGCCGAGAACGCGGTGCTGTCGCCCGCCCAGATGTTGATCGGCGAGCCGCCCGGGATGGCGTTGACCACCCGCACGAGCGCCATGTCGCGATCTTCCACCGCCTCCGCCGCCGGAGCATTCGAGGTGCCGGCGTCGGTCTTCGACGTCACGGCGCCGGTATCGCGGGTCTCGTTGCAGGCAGCCGCCACCAGCACGGCGCCACCCGCAAGCATGCCCGCGCAGATTGTTCTGAGCTGTCTCATCCTTGATCCTCATTTGGTTCGATCGGTTGATGGCGGCCGACGGCCGCCGCCCTGCTTCCGAAGGCCTACCAGGATAGGCCGTTTGCGCCAATTCGGCTGTGAGCGTCATCATTGTGTGTGGTGGATCACGCCTTTCGGTGGGTGGTGGGGCGGTGCGCCCGGTGTCCCCAGCCTCTACATTGTAAATCTGAGCCACCAGCCAGCTTGCTCGCCTCTGAGGAGGGTCCGATGACACGCCGCATCCTGGGTCTCCTGCTGTTCGCCTCCGTTGCGGGGTGCGGGTCGGGCCGGGTGGTGCCATCTGATTCGCCCGAGCCCGATAACACCCCGGCCCCGGCCGCGAACGGCCCGGGCGAGCCGATGCCACAGGCCGCCCCGGCGCCGGCTCCGCAGGCGACCCCGGCCCCCGCGCCCGCCCCGGCTGCGGCCCCGGCCCCCGCCGCGGCGCCCGCGAGTGGCGCGGCAGGCGCCGGCTACGCGCCCTATGGCGTACAGCCGCTCCAGCTCCGCCGGATCGGCCAGTACAGCACCAGCGGTATCACCGCACCCGCCCGGCTGGTGATTCGGGACGACAGCTCCTACGCCCGGTTCTGGGCCTCCCTGGGTGCCGGTCAGCGGCCTGCGGTGGACTTCAGCCGGGACATCGTCATCGCCGCGGCTACCGGTCAGCGGACGACCGGCGGCAACGCGATCGCGGTCGAGCGGGTGACCCGGACTGGGGACGGCCTGGCGGTCGAGGTGGTGGAGACGACACCGGGGCCCAACTGCGTGGCTGCCCAAGTGCTCACCCAACCGGTTGACGTGGTTGTGGTTGCGGCTGCGGACGCACGCACCTGGAGCTTCAGCGACCAGACTCGCGCCCAACCCTGTCAGTAAGCTGGCTGGATGGTGGCGTTGGGCGACGGCGGCGGGCTAAGTGAGCCCGCCGATAGGGGATACGGGCGAGCCGATGGACTGGCTCGCCCGTTTCATTTCGCGGGTCGTGGCGGCTGCCGAGATCTTAGTGCGCATATCTCGGTACCCCGCGCGGACATCCGGGCCGGGGCCGGACCGGTCACCAGGGGGAGGTCATTTCGGCAGCCGGGCAGGGCGGCGCAAGTTTATGGTACTCGGCGAGTTAGCAGAGGCTTGACTTGCCGTTTTCAGGGGTCGTAATTCCGCGGAGTTGCCCCAGCACAACCGCCTGCGAATTGAAAGAGCCCCGATGTCGACGACCCCGAGCCGTACCCTGCCGTCCCTCGTTTCGCGCCCTGGACTGCCCGCCGACGGCGCCCCCGGCGGGCGCGCGGGGCCGATGCCCATTGCCGAACCGCCCGTCGCCCGCGCGGTCCCGCGCACGAGTACGATCCACGGCGATATCCGCACGGACGAGTACTTCTGGCTCCGGAACCGCGAGGATCCGGAGGTCCTGGCGTACCTCGACGCCGAGAACGCCTACACCGCGGCGGTGATGCAGCCGACCGAGGAGCTGCAGGAGCAGCTCTTCGCCGAGATGCGCGGGCGCATCAAGGAGACCGACCTGTCGGTGCCGGAGCGGATCGACGGCTGGCTCTACTACCACCGGACGGCGGAAGGGGCGCAGTATCCGATCTACTGCCGCCGGCCCGCCGATGGGGCCGCGGACGACCCCGCCGCCGAGGAGGTTCTCCTCGACCTGAATCCCCTCGCCGACGGCCACGCCTACTTCCGGCTCGGCACCTTCGAAGTGAGCCCCGATCATCGCCTGCTGGCCTACGCGGTGGACACGAGTGGCGCCGAGTCGTTCACCCTGGTCGTGAAGGAGCTGGCGACCGGAACGCTGCTGGCGGAGACCATCGCCAACGTCTCGCCGAGCGTCGTGTGGGCCAACGACAGCCGGACGCTGTTCTACGTGGTGCTCGACGAGGCGCGGCGGCCCTGCCGCCTGTACCGTCACCGGCTGGGCGACAACCCGGCTGACGACACCCTGGTGCACTTCGAGGCGGACGAGTCCTTCTTCGTCGACGTGGACCGCACCCGGAGCCGGGCGTTCCTGCTGCTCGAGCTGGCCAGCCACTCGACCTCCGAAGTGCGGTTCGCCAGCGCGGACCGACCGGACGAGCCGTTCCGGGTGATCGAGCCGCGCCGGGCCGGCGTCGAGTACGGCGTGAGCCACCACGGCGACCGGTTCTTCATCACCACCAACGACGCCGCGCCCAACTTCCGGCTGGTGAGCGCGCCCGTGGCCGATCCCTCGCGCGAGCGCTGGACCGAGCTCCTCCCCCACCGCCCCGACGTGAAGGTGGACTCGACCGACGCGTTCCAGGATCACCTCGTGGTCTACGAGCGGGAGGCCGGGTTGAGGCAAATTCGGATCCTCGAGCTCGGTGGAGAGACGGAGAGGACGGAGAGGACGGAGAGGACGGAGAGGGACAACGCATGCCGGAGACCGCTTTCCCTCTCCGTCGTCTCCGTCTTCTCCGTCCTCTCCGTCCTCTCACAACCACCTCGTGGTTTTCCCGGAGCCCGTCTACACCGTGCGCCAGCATGAGAACCCGGAGTTCGCCACGTCCCTGCTCCGCTTCTCCTACACCTCCATGGTGACGCCGTCGTCGGTCGTGGATTACGACATGGCCCGGCGCACCTGGACCGTGAAGAAGCAGACCGAGGTGCTCGGTGGCTACGATCCGGCGCGCTACCGGTCCGAGCGCCTGTTCGCGACTGCGCCCGACGGGACCCGGGTGCCGATCTCGTTGGTCTACCAGCTTCCGCTCGAGCGTCCGGGCGGACCGCGGCCGCTGCTGCTGAACGGCTACGGCGCGTACGGCATCAGCTTCGACCCGTCGTTCTCGTCCAGCAGTCTGAGCCTGCTCGACCGCGGCTTCGTGGTCGCGATCGCCCACATCCGGGGTGGCGAGGAGATGGGACGGCCGTGGTACGACGGCGGGCGTCTCTTGAAGAAGCCGAACAGCTTCACCGACTTCGTGGCCGCCGCCGAGCATCTGATCGCCGAGGGCTACACGTCGGCGGAGCGGCTGGTGATCAGCGGCGGCAGCGCGGGCGGCCTGCTGATGGGCGCGGTGACCAATCTCCGGCCAGATCTGTTCCGCGCCGTGCTGGCCGAGGTGCCGTTCGTGGACGTGGTGAACACCATGCTCGACGCGTCGTTGCCGCTCACCGTCATCGAGTACGACGAGTGGGGCAATCCGAACGACCCCGAGTTCTACCGCTGCATCCGCTCCTACTCCCCGTACGACAACGTGCGCGCCCAGGCCTATCCCCACATGCTGGTCACCGCCGGCCTCAACGACCCGCGCGTGGCCTACTGGGAGCCCGCGAAGCTGGTCGCGAGGCTGCGCGCGACCAAGACCGACACCAACCGCCTGCTGCTCCGGACCAACATGGGCGCCGGCCACGGCGGCGCCTCGGGCCGGTGGGATTTCCTGCGCGAGGTGGCGTTCAAGTATGCCTTCGTGCTGGACGTGATGGGAATGAACTAGAAGACGGAGAAGACGGAGAGGACGGAGACGACGGAGAGGGACAAACCTGCGATCCGCGGCTTTCCCTCTCCGTCCTCTCCGTCCTCTTCCGTCCTCTCCGTCTCTCCCCCCTTCATCCATCCCAAACACAGGAAAAGCGCGACGGGCTCGATGGCACGCGTCGCGCTTCCTCGTGGCGGCGCGGTTGGCTGACCGGGTCTGACGACGCGGAGGCCGCGCAGCCTGCTCTGGCCGATCCGGCCGGAGCGATGGGCCGATCGTCGAAACCTTCTCGACACGACCGGATGCGCGCCGCTCCCAGAACTTCGGGAGCTCCGGCCGGCGTAGCCGGACACCGGTATGGCGTGTGGCGCGACTCGACAGTAGGTGATCGTCCGCGCGCAGGCGATGGCGGAAATGGCCGGGCGGGTGAGGGAGGACGGAGAAGACGGAGAAGACGGAGAGGACGGAGAGGACGGGACGGAGAGGACGGAGGACGGAGAGGGAAAACCGGCTGATCAGCGGTCGTCCCTCTCCGTCTTCTCCGTCTCTCCTCTCCGTCCCTCTCCGTCCTCTCAAGCCACCGATCCATCAGCCATTCCCACCCCAACATGCCCCGGATCCGCCCCGGTCGCACGCCGAAGAGGCGGAGGCACTGGCGGCTCAACGACGAGTGGTCGCTGTAGCCGCACTCGACCGCGAGCGCGAGCAGCGGCGCCGCCGGCTCCGCCTGCATACGAAGCGCCGCGCGCGTCGCGTGCGCCGCGGCCAGCCACTTCCCCGGCCCCGGGACGCCCGCCCGACGGAACCAGGTTCGCACGGTCCGTTCCGCGTGCCCGAGCGACGCGAGCAGGGCGCTCACCTCCCCGAAGCGCGGGGCGAGCCGCACCACCTCGGTCGCCAGCGCCACGACCGGGGGCGCCACCCCCGGCGTGCGCAGCGTGAACCACTCGCCGATGTCGTCGGCGAGGTTGGTCGGGTCGGTGAGCGCGCGGCGGAGGGTCGGGCGCAGCGGCTCTCCCTCGAACACCACCGCCCGGACGTGGAGCTCGGCCGCGCGGCGGGCCCACTCGGCGTCGCCCTCCTCGCCGGGCTGTCCCCCGCGCAGCACCACCGGCGCCGCCGGGAACCGCAGCCGGAGCTGGTGCACCAGCGACGCCACGTCGCTCCAGGTCTCTTCCGGCGAGGCCACCCCCACGGCCAGCAGGGCGGCGTCCGGCAATTGTTCGGGGGCCAGGGCCACAGGATCGCCCACCGCCTCGAACCGTTCGTAGGGAGGCGGGAGCTGAAAGACGGCGGGTGGAGCGAGCAGTGCCTGCGTTGACATGCCCATCGTACCTGGTGCGAGCCCCGGAATCGGAGCGTGGCACATATTAATGCATGGGCCCGGAATCGGGTACTCTCTTTTCGGGCAGGCAAGCGGGTGGCGGGCGGGCGGTCACGTCGCTGCCTACCACGTACAACGCGAAGATGTTCTGGCTCGTAACACTGGCTAATCAACCTGACCGTCCGACCGCCTGACCGCCCGACCGCCTCCTGTTGCGCGATCGCCCGGCCCGGTCCATCGTCCAGCGATGATTCGCCTCCAGACGCTGGGCGTGCTCGACCTGCGTGACGGGAAGGGTGAGGCGCTGGAGGCCGTCCTCCGGCAGCCGAAGCGCCTCGCGCTGCTCGCCTACCTCGCCGTCGCCGTTCCACACCGGTTCCACCGCCGCGACACGCTCCTGGCGCTGTTCTGGCCCGAGTTCGACCAGGAGCACGCGCGGGCGGCGCTCAGGCGCGCGCTCCACTTCCTGCGCTCCGCGCTGGGCGCCGAGGCGGTGGCGGGCCGAGGCGACGACGAGGTCGGCGTGTCGGATGGGGCGCTCTGGTGCGACGCCGCCGCGATGGAGCAGCTGCTCGCCGCGGGCGACAGTGAGGCCGCGCTCGCGCTCTACCCGGGCCCGCTGCTCGACGGTCTCTACGTGGCCGGCGCGTCGGTCGAGTTTCAGGACTGGCTCGACCGCGAGCGGATCCGGCTGCGGGAGCGCGCCGCGGACGCCGCCCGCGCGCTGGTGACCCAGGCCGAGGGCGACGGCCGTCTGGACGCCGCGGCCGGCTGGGCGCGGCGCGTCCTCGAGCTCGCTCCCGACGACGAGGCCGCCCTCCGCCATTACCTCCGCGTGCTCGACCGCACCGGCGAGCGGCTGGTGGCGCTGCGGGCCTACGACGAGTTCGCGCGCCGTCTCGCCCAGGAGCTCGAGCTCGAGCCGTCGGCCGAGACCCGCGCCGTGGCCGAGGGTCTGCGGGCCCGGACTGCCGCTGCCGCGGCGTCGCCGTCCACGATCGCCGTGCTGCCCTTCTCGGTTCGCGGCGATGCCCGCCTGGCGTACCTGCGCGAGGGCATGGTCGACCTCCTCGCCACCAAGCTCGACGGCGCGGGCGACATCCGCACCGTCGATCCGCGGGCGCTGCTGCAGGCCGCGGCGCGCGACGCCGGCACCGCCGCCGGGCGGGACCTGACGCCCGACGAGGCGGGCATGCTGGCGCGGCGATTCGGCGCGGGGCGCTACCTGCTGGGGAGCGTGGTCGAAGGCGGCGGCCGGCTCCAGGCCAGCGCCGCGCTCTACGCCGGCGACGGCGCGCCCGTCGCCAGGGTCGAGGCCGTCGCGGCCGGGGAGAGCGAGCTGTTCGAGCTGGTGGACGAGCTCGCCCTCGAGCTCCTGGCCGCCCACGGCGTGGCGGAGGGCACGCGACTCACCCGGATCGCGGCGCTCACCACCGACTCGCTCGACGCGCTCAAGGCGTACCTCCAGGGCGAGCGCGAGCTCCGGGCGGGCCGCTACTTCGACGCGATGGAAGGGTTTCAGACGGCGGTGGACGCGGACCCGTCGTTCGCGCTGGCCTACTACCGGCTGGCCGCCGCGGCCGCGGGATGCGCGCTCCCCGATCTCGCGCGTGAGACCGCCGACCGCGGCGCGCCGCATCACGAGCGGCTCTCGCCGCACGACCGGCTGGTCTTCGCCGCCCAGCGTGCGTGGCTGCACGGTATGGTGGACCAGGCCGAGGCGCTCTACACCACGATCACGGGAAGCTACCCGGACGACGTCGAGGCCTGGTTCCATCTGGGCGACCTGCTGTTCCACTCGAACCCGCTCCGCGGCCGGTCCGCCGTCGAGGCGCGGGAGCCGTTCGAGCGCGTGCTGCGGCTCGACCCCGGCCACGTGGGGGCGATGGTGCACCTGGCCCGCATCGCGGCCATCGCGGGGCGCACCCAGGCGATGCTGGATCTCGCCGACCGCGTGGTGCGCGCGAGCCCGGAGGGCGATCAGGCGCTCGCCATGCGGGCGCTCCGCGCCTACGCGACCCGCGATGCCGCCGCGATCGCGCAGGTCGACGCCGAGCTGCAGCAGGCTCGCGCGATCACGGTCGCGATCGCCTTCGCCGACGTGGCGCTCTACTCGGACAACCTGCCCGGCGCGCAGCGCTTCGCCCGCGGCTTCCTCCAGGTGGCGCGCTCGGCCGAGCTCCGGGCGCTCTGCCACGGGCTGCTGGCGCACCTCGCTCTGGCGCTGGAGGATGTGGAGGGGACGCAGGCCGAGCTCGCGGCGGCGGAGGCGCTCGACCCTACCTGGGGCATCGAGCTTCGCGGGCTCTTCGCCACGCTGCCGTTCTTGGCGACCTCCGACGCCGAGCTCCGGGCCGTGCGCGACGCGCTCGAGCGCTGGACGCCGGCCGACTCGCCGCCGAGCCAGTTCCTGATCTTCGCGATGCACCAGGACCTTCACCCCGCGATCCGGGTGTACTTGCTCGGCCTGCTCGACCTCCGGCTCGGCGACACCGCGAGCGCGGCCGAGTGGCTCGAGGCGCTGGCTGAACTGGAAGTGACCGGACCGCTGGTGCGGAACCTGACGGTGGAGCTGGATGCGGCCCTCGCCTGGGCGCGCGGCAAGCCGGCCGAGGGGCTGGCGCGGCTGGAGCGCGCCCGGCCGGAGCTCTGGTACCAGCTCACGGTGGCGTCGCCGTTCTTCACGTTGGCGTCGCAGCGATTCCTGCGGGCGCGCCTGCTGGAGGAGGTGGGACGCGAAGGACGGAGGCGGAGGGGTGGTATCGCTCGATGGCGGAGCGGTCGCCGTACGAGCTACCCTATGTGAGCGCGGCTACCGACCGGATGGAGCGGATCAAAAACGCGTAGCGCAGGCTGAATCGGGTTCACCAGCGCGTGCCTTCGCCTGTCCACCTCGCATACCCCGGTCCGAGGATCCGGTAGACGCCACGTGCCCGAGCGGTGTCGTAGCTCACCAGCTAGGAGACGCCCCGAGCATGCAGTCTCGCCAGCGCCAGCTTCGCCTCGTCCACCTGCGCGCGCTGGCTCGGGCCCGGCAGGTCGAGCCGCCGGACGAACTGCCGATAGCCCTCGACCGCACCCGCGGTGTCTCGCCTCGCCTCCAGCAGCCGGGCAAGCTGGAGCTGGGCGAAGCCCGCCGCCACGTAAGCGTCGGCCAGCTTGCCGGCGCCGATCACGTTGGCCGCGCGGAGCAGGCGCACGGCCTGGTTGGTGTCGCCCGCCTCGGCCAGCCAGCGCGCCCCGCTCATCCGGGTGATCAGGATGTCGTAGCGCGACAGGTCGCCCTCCAGCCAGTCGGCCGCCTTCCACTCGAGCGCCAGCACCCGCCGGCCGGCCTCGGCCCGCCGGCCGTCGAGCGCCAACGCGAATGCCGACAGAACGGCGGCGTTCTCGTCGCCCGCTCGGGTGTGCAGTGCCGCGAGCGCCCCATGGGCTTCCGCCAGGGCGGCCCGGTCATGCCGGAGATAGGCCAGGATGCCGTCGAGCCAGTAGAGACAGACCTCGCGGATCGCGCGGACGTCGTCCGGCAACGCGGGCAGCGCCGCGTGCGCCGCCATTCGCCGGGCCTCCACCGTCGCGGGAGCCAATGCACCGAGGAACGCGCCGAGCACGGTCAGCGAGTACGCGTGGCTGGCGGCACTGGGGTTGGCGCCCATCGACACGAATCGATCGACATCGGCCAATGCGGAGTCCCACGACCCGCGGGCGGCCCACGAGAGCGCGATCGAGCGAACCACCTCGGCCTTCGCCGCCGGTGACAGCGGCTCGCGCAGCATGCGGCGATCGAGGTCGATCTGCGCGGCCGGGAACCCGAATCCGAGCTCCGCCAGCACACTCCAGCGGAGGTCCTGGAACGGCAGTGCTGCCCGGTCGCGCGCTACGCTGTCGGCCAGCGGGCTCAAGCGGGCGGAGATCGTGTCGTGACTCTCCTGCATCCCGATGTGCAGCCGTGCGGTTCGGAGATTGGCTGCCCCGTTCGGCCCGGGGTAGGACCCGAGACGGATCCGCTGCGCCACGACCTCGCGGTAGGTGGCCGCGTCCGATCCCAGGCTGACCCACTCAAGATGCTCCCACGCGGAGACGATGTCGGGGTTGCCGGCCAGCGCCCGGCGCAGCGCGGTCCGCGCCTCAGCCCACGAGTGGCCGTGCAGCAGCCCGAAGTGCACCAGCGCGTCGCCATAGGCGAGCCACCCGGGCCAGTAGTCGGGGTACCGCCGGGTCGCCTCCTCGAGCAATCCCAGGCGGACGGCGCTGCTGTTGTCGCCCGCCAGGCGCGCGTCCGCCAGCAGGCGCTCGCGCTCAGGAAGCCGGAGCCGGCCCGCGCGGAGATGGCGCCGGACCTCCGGCTCGACGTCGTGCACGTGCTCGTCCCGGCGCCACGTCACGGCCTCTGCGTAGCGGGCGTAGGCCAGCGTGAATCCGGTGTCCGCATCGAAGGCCGCCCGGTAGTCATCGCAGGCCTCCCGCCACCTGGCGGCCAGCACGGCCCGCTCCCCGTCGAGAAACGATCGGAGCGCCGCCACCGAGCGCGTGGTCACCGCCGCGAGGCTGGGCGTCGGCGCGCCACGACGGAGCCAGACCTGCCGGACCAGTTGCAGCGTGAGCGAATCGGTGAGCACGGCGAGGCTCTCCGCCGGCGCGACCACGGTCGCCCGCGCCACCGGCACCGGCCGGTCGCTCCGGAAGAGCGTCGCCTCGATCCGGAGGTCGTCGCCCGCCCGAGCGACCGTGCCGGTCAGGACGCTCCCCGCGCCGAAGCGCCGTCCCAGCGCCAGCGCGTCCTCGACCGAGCGGACCGGCGCCCGGCCGCCGTCCGGGTCAGGGTCGCGAAGCGGTCCACGGTCGTGATCCCGCCCAGCCGGTCGAGCGTGACGTTCACCGTCGCCGCAACGTCCTCGCCGACGCGAGCCAGCACCGAGTCCGTCGTGACCGGGTCGAAAGGCAGCACCGCGATACGGGAGGCCTCGGGAACGACGACGGGCCCGCGGGACCGCAGCTCGGTCGCCGCGAGCGCCACGGCGGCGACCACCGCCGCCGCTCCGGCGGCACGCCACAGCCGCCGTCGCGCGCGGGGCCGGGCTCGGCCCGCACCCGCGTGCAGCGCCTCGGCGAACGCGCCCGCGGTGTCGAACCGGTCGGCGGCGACTTGGCCAGCGCGCGGGCGACGGCCCGCGCGACCGGCTCGGGCGCCAGCTCGTGGGGCAACGGCGGCGGCGCCTCGGTCAGATGCCGCTGCCGAACCTCCCGCGGCGATCCATCGAACGGCGCCTGGCCCGCCAGCATCTCGTACACCACGCAGCCGAGCGAGTAGAGGTCGCTGCGCCCGTCGACCGCCCCGGAGCGGCTCTGCTCGGGGCTCATGTACGCCGGCGTGCCGGTCCCGAACGTGGGCTCGCCCCCGGTGGCAGGCCCGGCCGCGTCGAGCGCGCGGGCGATGCCGAAATCGGCGACGATCGCCTGGCCGTCCTGCAGCAGGATGTTCTCGGGCTTGATGTCCCGGTGGACGACTCCGCGGCGGTGGGAGTAGTCGAGCGCGCCGGCGACCTCGCCGGCGATGCGGAGCGCCGTCGCGAGCGGCAGCCGGTCCCGGGACGACGAGCCTCTGCCGCAGCGACTCGCCCTCGACGTGCGGCATGACGTAGTAGAGCAGCCCGTCCACCGCGCCCGAGTCGAACAGCGGCAGGATGTGCGGATGCTGCAGGGTGGCCGCGATCTCGATCTCGCGGAGGAATCGCTCGGCGCCGACGGCGGCCGCCAGATCCGGATGGAGCACCTTCACCGCGACCGAGCGGCGGTGCTTCGGGTCGCGCGCCAGAAAGACCGTGGCGGTGGCGCCTCGCCCGAGCCGGCGCACGATCTCGTACGGGCCGAGCGTGGCCCCGGGCTCGAGCGGCTCCCGCCCGGCGACCCAGGCCAGCAGCGGGCCGGCGTAGGACGCCGCCGGCTGCTCGAGGAACGTGCCGGCTCGCCGGCCGGCGTCCACCAGCCGCTTCACGGCCGCGGCCAGCGCCGGGTCGTCCGAGCCGACCCGCGCCAGCAGCACGTCCTGCTCGTCGGGTGCGCAGCTCGATGCGCCCGGTCGAGCAGTGCGCTCGATCGCCTCCCAGTCGGGCGCGACGGCCGGCGGCCCGTCGGCCATTAGGGCCTCCGCTCGGTCGCGCTTCACTCGCACAGCTCCAGGTAGAGCCATGCCCGCGCCTTGGCCCAGTCGCGCTGGACCGTCCGCGACGTCACCCCCAGCGCCTCCGCCGTCTCGTCCTCGGTCAGTCCGCCGAAGAAGCGGCACTCCACCACCTGGCTCATCCGCCGGCTGAGCACGGCCAACCGCTCGAGCGCCTCGTCCAGCGCCAGCAGCATCTCGCCTCGCTCGACCGCGGGCACCTGGTCCTCGAGGAAGCCGGTCTTGAGATCGCCCCGCCGGCGCGCCGCCCGGTGTTTCCGCGCGTAGTCCACCAGGATGCGCCGCATCGCGCCCGAGGCGACGCGGAAGAAGTGCCCGCGGTCCTGCCAGTCGACGCGGGCGAGGTCCACCAGCTTCACGTAGGTCTCGTGCACCAGGCCCGTGGTGCCGAGGGTGTGGCCCTCGCGCTCGCCCTGGAGGTGGCGATGGGCGATCCGCCGGAGCTGGGGATAGACCGCGGCGTACAGCCGGTCGACCGCGAGCGGGTCTCCGTCGCGGAGCTGGAGCAGGAGGTCGGTGATCTGGGCCGGCTCGGTCATCGGCCAACGTCGGATGGTGCGGGAGGGATGAGGTACCACGAGCCCTCGGCCTAAGATGGACCGCGGCCGGAGGGGTCGCAACCGCGTATCGAGCTTCGGATTGGAGGCGTGAAGGCAACGCGCAGGGCGCATCGGTGCACCGCGGGTCGGCGTTGCCCTACCATGGGCGAGAAAGCGACGGTCCGCAATGGATGTCGGGATCGGACTGGTTCTTACGCCTACCTCAGGGCTCCGAGGCGACGGGATGGGACGCCGAGCTGGGATACCGCGTCCGCGCCGGGTGTCGTGATTTCGCCGTTTCCTCCGCCTTGAGGTGGTCGGAATCGACTTTCCTCGCCGTCCACCTAGGAGGAACCATGCACGCTCATCGCCAGGCCGCCGGTCTGCTGCTTGCGGCCGCTCTCGTCACCGCTTGTGCGGACGACCAGCCGACCACCGCTCCGGCAACGCCATCGTTCGCCGAGGATGCCGGCCACAACGCCGCCGATCATTTCAAGATCGACGAGCCGATCGCATTTCAGCTCCAGAGTCCCTGCAACGGTGAGCTGATCGACCTGGTCGGGCAGGAGACCGGCCAGATCAACGCGGTCGACACGCGCGAGAACCTGGACAACGGGAACTCGGTGCACTTCGAGCATCTCGGCAGGGCCGTGGCCACCGGCACGGGCGCGACGACAGGGGCGATCTACAGCCTGAACGACGTGTTCCACGAGGGGTTCGAGTCGCCGAGCGTGCCGGCACCGCAGTTCGTCGTTTCGTTCCGCGAGACGTTGCACGTCACCAGCTCAGCGCCGGGGCTGGGTTTCACGGTGCGAGTGCTCTTCCATCTCGTCCACCAGCCGCCGGCGGACGATGTCCTGATCACGAAGGACATCGAATCCGTGACCTGCGGTCGGTGACGACCGCTCCTCACCACACGGAGGTCCCATGTCCAGTCTCGAGCTGTTCAGCCGGCGGTCCGGGGCGTTTGCGCGACCGTCGGGTGCGCTTGGCCTGTGCCTCGTTCTGCTGTACGGATGCGGCGGCGATGCGGTAACTGGGAGCCCCGACGCGGGGGAGTCCAGCGGCCTGCGCCCGTCGGTCGTCAAGGCGCCCGTGGAGCTGATCGACACGGCCTTCGTGCCCTGCGCGGGCGACAACGGGGAGTCGGTGGAGCTCGACGTCCGGGAGCAGCTCGTGACGCACGAATCGACGGACTCCCAGGGACGAACCCACGTTCACTTCATCATCAACGACAAAGGAACGACGGGCACGGGGCTCAACCGGTACCCGGTATCGCCGAGACGTTTCATCTGACCATCAACGCGAATCGGTGCGACCGTCGACGAGAACGACTCAACGAGTCGAATGCAGTAGGCACGCCGTGCTCAGTGACGCTGCTGTAGCGCAGCTAGTCGCTGTCGCAACGTCCTGAACCTCGGCTGCAATTCCGGCCAGGGCCATGGCGCAGCGCGAGGTCGTGCTGGTCCACGCGGATGGCATCGGCGGTGTCGCATGACGAGGGCCGCCACGCGACCCTCCTCGCACGGTAGCTCGATACCCCGAGGAAACGTAGAAATTCAACGCCACGGCGGAATGCAGGCAGCGCAGTCGCCTGCGCTCGGCCAGCTGGCGATGACGGTAGCGCAACGCCGGCCGATGTCGGGTTCCGACGGAATCTCGCCTCTAGTGCGGGAAGTCCTGCCTACCCTCGCCTGGAGGTCCCATGCCACGACTCGCGCCTTGCCTCATCCTGCTCATGCTGGCGGCCGGCTGCGATCGATCCACCGATCCGCTGGTCGCCCCGACGACGGACGCCCCCGACTTCGCCGCGGCCGGCAAGTCCGTCGACCCCGCGGCCCTCACCCCGGCACCGGCGCTCGTGGGAGCCCAGGCCGAATGCCGGGCCGATGGGCAATGGATCCTGTGCCATACGGTGGTGACGTTCGAGCTCGCCAACGAACCCGTCTTCGACCTGCCCTGCGGTACGATCTACGAGACGAGCACCGACGTCCGACTCGGCACCCGGTGGTACGATGCCGCCGACAGCGTGATCGTGAAGCGGCATGTGCGACAGGACCTCGAGGGCAGCTGGAGCCTGTCGCCCGACGGGACCGGCCCGACGGTCACCATCGCCGTGCACGCCAATTGGTACGACGCCCAGTACGCCGATCCCACCGACATCGACAGCGGCGTGGGCTCGGCGCACGGCGAGTTCACGGCTCGGGCCCCCGGCTTCGGCGTGATCAGCCACATCGCTGGGCTCGACGACCCTGAGGGAGCCCATCACGGGGCGTTCCATGCCCCTGACGAACCGGCCGTGGCAGCGAAGCTCTGCGCCGCGCTCACGCCCTGATCGCGGATCACTCTGGCGCGCCGCTACTCGATACCCGTCGAAATCGGATCGCTCGCCGGAAAGGTTTCCTGCAGGGCCTCGTCCAGCCGCAGCTCCTGGTTGCGGCCGGGCTCGCCCAACGGCGAATCGGCGGGGTTGATGGCAACCAGCGACGGGGTAACGGGCCCGGGTCGTCGGAACAGCGCGCGGCGGGGAGCGACGGGGCGTCGTCGGTTCCGCGCCACGCGTCGTAGCACCCACGCGCCGGCGAAGACGACAACCGCGACCGCCATCCTTCGGGCAACCCTCTCCAGCTTGTGCGTCATGCCTCAGCTCCTCGTCTCCACCGCGTTCACCCGTTGACCGTCCGCATCGACGCCTCGTTGTACCGCTCCCCCGCCGCCACGCCCACCGGCGCCACCGCGTCGATCTCCTCCAGGTCCGCCGGCGTCAGCTCCACCTCGAGCGCCCGGACGTTCTCCTCGAGGTACTTCCGCTGCTTCGTGCCCGGGATCGGCACGATGTCGTCGCCCTGCGCCAGCACCCAGGCCAGCGCGAGCTGCGACGGCGTGCACCGCTTCCGCCGCGCGATGCCCTCCACCCGCTTCACCAGGTCGAGGTTCTTCTGGAAGTTCTCGCCCTGGAACCGGGGCGACTGTGCGGCGGTAGTCGTCGGGTGGGAGATCTTCGGGCGAGCGGAACCGGCCGGTGAGGAACCCGCGGCCGAGCGGGCTGTAGGCAACGAAGCCGATACCGAGCTCGCGGCAGGTGGGCAGGATCTCGTCCTCGGGGTCGCGGGTCCAGAGCGAGTACTCCGTCTGCAGCGCGGTGATCGGGTGCTCGCGCACCGCGCGACGGATGGTTGGCACGGACGCTTCGCTCAGCCCGAGATGCCTGACCTTGCCCGCCCGCACCAGCTCGCCCATCGCGCCGACCGTCTCCTCGATCGGGACCGAGCGGTCCACCCGGTGCTGGTAGTAGAGATCGATGTGGTCCACGCCGAGCCGCTTGAGCGATCCGTCGCACGCCCGGCGGATGTAGTCGGGCCGGCCGTTGATGCCGAGGTACGAGCCGTCCTCCGCCCGCTCGTTGCCGAATTTGGTGGCCACCACAACCCCGTCCCGCCGTCCCTTGATGGCGCGGCCGACGAGCCGCTCGTTGGTGAACGGGCCGTACACGTCGGCCGTGTCGAGGAAGTCGATGCCGAGGTCGAGCGCCCGGTGGATCGTGGCGACGGACTCGTCGTCGTTCCGGCCGGCGTAGAACTCGGACATTCCCATGCAGCCTAGGCCTTCGGCCGAGACCGAGAGGCGATCGCGACCGAGGGTGCGGTGTGGTAATTCGGACATGACGAACTCCGGAAGACCGTTGCCCAGGATCACGGTCGGGGCGGCCCGGCGGCGGCGTCCCCCGTCCCGTGGCGGTTGCCTGATCGCAACGTAAACGGAGCGGCGTGCCGGAGCTGCCCCAGGGCTCGCCGATTTCGGCCAACTCAGCGGCACGCCACCATCCCCGCTGCCAGCCGGATGCCATCAGGGATAATTTCAAGCCTGACTACTACTTGACCCCGAGGCCCCCGCGATGCCCACCGAGATCACCCGGCTCTGCGTCTTCTGCGGCACCAACACCGGCTCCCGCCCCGACTACCGGACCGCCGCGCGCGAGCTCGGGACGCTCCTGGCCGAGGAAGGCATCGAGCTGGTGTACGGCGGCGCGAGCGTGGGCATCATGGGCGAGCTGGCGGACGCGGTGCAGGAGGGCGGCGGTCACGTCACCGGCATCATCCCGCAGCAGCTCATCCAGAAGGAAGCCGCCCATCGCGGGATCCAGGATCTGATCGTCGTCGCCTCCATGCACCAGCGAAAGTCGCAGATGGCGGACCTGAGCGACGGGTTCATCGCGCTGCCGGGGGGAATCGGGACGCTGGAGGGCTTCCTGGAGATCCTCACCTGGGGCCAGCTCGGCATCCACGCCAAGCCCTGTGGCATCCTCAACATCGCCGGGTACTTCGACGCCCTGACGGCGTTCCTGGACCACGCGGTGAAGGAGGACTTCCTGACCGAGGCGCACCGCCAGACGGTGATGGTGGAGTCCACCCCCAAGGCGCTGCTGGAGCGACTCAGGGCGTACGAGCCGCCGGAAGGGGCGCCCCTGATGGGACGGGCGAATCGTTAGGGCAGCACCGGGCGGGAGCCTCGACCCGGAAAATCCGACAAGGCCGCTCGTGATGTACGTCCCCGCCGGCGCCCTCCAGCGTGATTTTCTTAGGTCAGACCGCCGGACGGACCCGGCACCACCCGAACCCCGTCGAGGATCTCATGCAGCAGGTGCAGGAGGGACAGTGCGGGCTGTGTACGCACTTCGGCGAGCACCACATGCGCGACCAGCAGCTGATCCAGATCCGGAAG
This sequence comes from uncultured Gemmatimonadales bacterium, assembly GCA_963697755.1. Classification (GTDB taxonomy): domain Bacteria; phylum Gemmatimonadota; class Gemmatimonadetes; order Gemmatimonadales; family GWC2-71-9; genus CAVVWJ01. The sequence goes on from CAVOPE010000002.1 coordinate 233,012, forward strand.
AGCCATAACGCGCCCGAGACCCTGGTGGACGAGTGCGGCCATCCCCGGCACGCGTCGCTCAACCTCAAGGTCACCCCGATCAGCGGCTGCGATGGCTTCGAGCCGGCGCAGATGATGTAGCGGAGTCAGTCGCGCTTGGCGGTGTCGAGCTGAGGCGGCGCCGGGTCCCGCTTGCGCGTGCTTCTCGGGCGGCGGCTTCCCCCGGAAGTGCTCGACGTAGAATCGGGTGAATTCGGCGCCCAGCAGGACGATCTGTGCCGAGTAGTAGACCCAGATCAGCAGCACCACGACGGACCCCGCCGCGCCGTAGGCGGACGCGATGGAGCTGGTGCCGAGATACAGGCCGATGATCTGCTTCCCGATGCTGAAGAACCCCGCGGTCACCAGCGACCCCACCCACACGTCGCGCCAGCGCAGCTCCACGTCCGGCAGCACCTTGTAGACCATCGCGAAGAGCAGCGTCACGACGCCGAGCGACACCAGCACGTTGCTCGCCTGCCAGACCGCCGCGAGCGCCGGGAACGCGGCGCCCAGATAGCGGTTGAGCGCGGAGAGCGCGGCGCTCACGAGCAGCGAGACCAGCAGCAGGAAGCCGACGCCCACCACCAGCCCGAACGAGATCAGCCGCTCGAGCAGGAAGGCCTTGATGCTGACGCCGGGCTTGGGCTTCACCCGCCAGATCGCGTTGAGTGCCGTCTGCAGCTCGATGAACGCGCCGGTGGCGCCGAGGAAGGCGGTCACCGCCCCGATCACGGTGGCCAGAATGTTCGACGAGGGCCGGGCCACGCCCTCGAGCATGGCCTGCACCGCCTCCGCGCCCTGGCGCCCCACCAGCCCCTCGATCTGCCCGACGATCTCGCCCCGCACGGCATCGCGTCCGAACACGAGGCCGGCGACGCCGATGGCGATCACCAGAATGGGAGCGAGGGCGAACAGCGTGTAGTAGGCGAGCGATGCGCCGAGCCGCGGGACGTTGTCGCCCCACCAGCCGGCGAACGCCCGCTTGAGCACCTGCCAGAGGGCCCTCCCAGTCAGCTTCGGCGCTCCAGGGTTGGTCGGCAACCGGACGGCCTCCGGGGTCGCAGGTGAAGGGGCGCCGTCGTCGGCGCGACGGCCGGACGGTTGGGCGCGGTGAGGCCGGACCCCCCGGCTCACCTCTCGGGGTTGGCCTGCCGGGCCTGTGGCGCGAGGCGCCCGCTCGTCAGCCAGGCCGGCTCCACCCGACGGAATCGGTACGGATCCGGCTCGACCGACAGGTACTGCTCGTTGGACTCGCGGGGGAGCTCGGCATCGAAGTAGCGCCGCAGCACGTTGCCCAGCACGTTCACCACGGTGACGGTGTCTCCGAAGGCCGCCGCGCCGCCGTCGGGAAGATAGTACGCGCCGAACGCGCCGAATCGCTCCCACGCGACGCCGGCCGGCACGCTTTCCACCCGCGCGGAGCGCCCCGTCTTGATCCAGTGCCCGCGCATGGCCGAGCCGTGGTCGCCCTGGCAGGATGATCACGGGCGGCACGTTCGAGTCGTGGATCAGGCGGCCCACGGTCGCGAGCACGAGGCCGTTCAGGCACTCGAGCTGGCCGAGGTACGCGGCCTCGGGCTCGCGTCCGGTGAGCCGCCGCGGCGTGTGGCAGGTGCGATCGAACACGTAGGGCCAGTGCGGGTTCAGCACGTGCGCGAAGGCGAACACCGGCTCCCTCAGCGAGGGCAACCGGCCCACCCCGTCGAGCGTCCGGCGGACGAACTCGGCATCCCACGGCTCGTCGCGGTGCACGTAGTCGAGGATCGTGGTCCGACGAAGCACCCGGCGGAGCTCCGTGCGGCTCAGCTCCCGGTCGAGGTGGAACCCGTCCTCACCCCACACCCGCACCACCGAATCGGCCAGCGGGCTGGACTGGGTCGAGCCCCACCACAGCGACGGGAACAGCACGAACCGATACCCGCGGTTCCGCAGGAACCGCGCGACGCGGCTCTCGCCCAGCAGCCGGTTCATCAGGGTCGGATCCCTGCTTCCGCGCGGCAGCTCCCGGCCGGCGGCGAACACGTGCGCGGCATTCAGGAGCGAGGGAAGCGACAGCGTCGTGTGCGCGTAGTTGCTGCCCACCGACTTGGGCACGTAGAAGCCGAGCGCCCGCAGGCTGTCGAGGAACGGCCGGTTGTCGTAGCCGAACACCGTGCGCAGCACATCCTCGTTGGCGTACTCGTCGAGCACGATAAGGTAGACGTCGCGGAGCGGTTCCCCCGTGCGGGCCGGCGCCGGGATGGGCCGGGCCAGCGCGTGGCGGAGCGGGCTCTCGTCGACTTCCTCCCGTTCGCGATACCGGTCCATTCCCACCGCCGCCGCGAACCGCACGACGAGCAGCGCCCCGGTGAGCGAGAGGAATACCGACGCCGTGCGCAGCATCGCCGGCCGCCGCTCCAGCCAGCGGATCAGCGCCACAGTAGCGACCACGCCGACCACCCCGAGGAGAACGAACGAGAGGTGATGCGGGAGGCGCGGCAGGCGGTGGGCGGCAGGATCGAAGCCGAACAGCCAGACCACCGCGAGCATGGCGCACAGCGCCGGCAGCAGTCCTCCCGCCCGATCGCCGAACGCCGCCGCGGAGACCAGGTAGGCAACACCCGCGAGCGCGACGAACCCGCCGGCGACGGTCGCGACGTCGGTCAGCGTGAAGTAGCCGGGGCTCTGGTGCGCCCGGAACAGCACCGGGACCATCGCCCAGAGGAAGGGATACGCGAGCGCGGCCCACGGGCGCCTCATTCGGCCTGCGCCCTGTCACCCTTCGCGGTCATCAGGTAGAGCACCCGCTCCGACCCCGCCACGGGCTGGGCATCGTCGATCCGGAAGGCGGACTTGAACGCCGCCTCGAACCCCTCCCGGCTATAGGACGGGAAGATGTCCTCGCGGGAGCGCAGCATGCGCTGCACCTGCGAGTCGGTCTTGGGGACGAACTCGATCACCAGCGTGCGCCCGAGTCGGGCGAGGAACCCGGCGACGCGCTCCAGCGGCAGGTTGTGGCCGATGGCGAGATGGTGCACCAGCGCGAGGGCCAGCAGCGCATCGGCGGGGCCCCGCTCCTCCAGCGACATCCGCTCGCGGTGCGCCCACCCCAGCGCCGGAGACGGGTTCGTGAGGTCCATCCGGAGCGGCAGGATGCCCTCCTCCTGCTCCGCCCGCACCCGCCGGTAGTTGAGCTCGACGGCGGCCGGGTCGACGTCGAATGCGACGACCCGTGCGCCGATCCCGCGGGCGGCGCGGCTGTAGTCGCCGGTGTTGGCGCCGAGGTCCCACACGGTGCGGACGCCGCGGGGCTGCAGCATCGCCGTCACCAGCTCGCGCTTGGAGCGCGCCGCCTGGTCGGTGTAGTTGTTGTCCGAGGTGTAGTCCGCCCACTCGGTGCCCGCCGGAGTCCAGCTCAGCCCCTCGATCAGGCCGCGCAGGCTCCGCACGAGATTCAGCACGGTCTGCGCGGTCACGGAGCGCTGGCTCACGACGCGGGCGGGCTGGTCCCGGTAGCGTCGCTGCGCGGCCGCGTGGAGGCGCACGTGGAACAGGAGCCCGAGGCTGCGCCAGGCGTGACCGCCGAGCAGCCTGCTGCCGAGCTCGAGCGGGATGCCGTCGATATGCGTGCGGAGCAGGAGCGCCAGTCCGATGTCCACCCGGCTCATCAGTGCGAGCGGCACCACGAAATGCTCGCAGAACTGGCGATACGCCTGCCACGGCGCTCCCTCCTTCCGGCGCTCGAAGGAGAGCGTGTCGATGAACACCGGGCGGCCCGCGTGGAACTGGACGTTGTAGGCGCTGGCGTCGCGCAGGGTGAGGCCCCTGACCAGGGCGCGCTCCTGGATGTCGAGCGTGAGCAGCGCTGCGTCGCGGAGCTGCCCGAACGACCACTCGTACGGATAGGAGATGAAATCGACCGGCTCGGGCTGGAGGACGGTGGCCGCTTCGGCCGTGGCCGCCAGCTCGAGCGAGACGGTGCGGTGGGGGATCAGCAGCCGCTGTAGCGCGAGGTCGTCGTACAGCCCCGACGCGGTGACGGCCTCGAACTCATCCTGGAAGACACGATTGACCTGGCGGTAGAGGACCCCCGCCCGGCTGTAGACGAAGCCGCTGGGATCGCGGAACGAGCTGGCTAGCGGCGGCCCGACCACCGGCGCCCGCGGGAGACCAGGCTCCGGAAGAACGACTTGGTGGCCTCACGGGCCCGGGAGAACATCGCCAGGGCCGAAAGCGCCCCCGCGGCGAGGACTTGCAGCGCCAGGCTGCCGCTGGTCGGATCGATGTACATAGCACTCCGGCGCGCGGAAGCCGCGCTATTGAGGGAAAGTCACAACGAGGTCACGATATGGCTAAGATAGCGAAACGGCGGGCCGGCGGCTTGTGGCCTGGATCACCAGCCGCCGGAGGATGTGGGAAAGCGGGGACTATTCCGAGTCGGAAAGCTGCTGGGTCGCGGCCGGGGCCTCGGCCACCCAGACGGTCTTCGCGTTGACGAACTCGTGGATGCCGTGCCGGCTGAGCTCGCGGCCATAGCCGCTCTGCTTCACGCCGCCGAACGGCACCCGGGGATCGGACGCCACCATGGCGTTGATGAAGACCATGCCGGCCTCGATCTCGTCCACGAACCGGCGCCGCTCCGCGGCGTCGTTCGTCCAGGCGCTGGCGCCGAGCCCGAACGGCGAGTCGTTGGCGAGCCGGATGGCGTCGTCCACCGACCGGGCCCGGAACAGGATCGCCACCGGTCCGAAGACCTCGTCGTGGTAGGCCGGCGACTCGGGCGTGACACCGGTGAGCACGGTGGGCTCGTACCAGTAGCCGGGCCGGTCGATCCGGCGTCCGCCGGTCAGGAGCTTGGCCCCCGCGGCCACCGACCGCTGCACCTGCTCGGCGATCGTGACCACCTGGCTCTCGTTGGCCAGCGGGCCGATGTCGGTCGCGGGGTCCATCGGATCGCCGACGCGGAGGGCGCGGAATCCTTCGACGTAGCGGCGCTCGAACTCGTCCGCGATCGACTCGGCGACGATGAACCGCTTGGCGGCGATGCAGGACTGGCCGTTGTTGATCGTGCGGGCCTTGACCGCCGTCCGCACCGCGGCCTCCAGGTCCGCGCTCGGCATCACGATGAACGGATCGCTCCCGCCCAGCTCGAGCACCGACTTCTTGATCACCTTGCCCGCCGCGCTGGCGACGTGACTGCCCGCGCTGGTGCTGCCCGTCAGGGTCACCGCGACCACGCGCGGATCCTCGATGACGCGCTTCACCTGATCGGTGTCGATCAGGAGCGTCTGGAACACTCCTTCGGCGAAGCCGGCCCGCCGGAAGATGTCCTCGATCGCCAGCGCGCATTGCGGCACGTTCGACGCGTGCTTGAGCAGGCCGACGTTGCCGGCCATGAGCGTCGGCGCGGCGAAGCGAAAGACCTGCCAGAAGGGGAAATTCCACGGCATCACGGCGAGCACGGGACCGATCGGCTGGTAGGCGACCCAGCTCTTCGACGCGCTGGTCTCGATGGTCTCGTCGGCCAGGAACCGCTCGGCGTGCTCCGCGTAGTAACGGCAGCCGAGCGCGCACTTCGCGGCCTCCTCGATGGCGGCCTTGAGCGGCTTGCCCATCTCGGTCACCATCAGGCGGCCGAAGGCCTCTTTCTCCGACTCCAGGATCTCGGCGGCCTTGAGCATCATCCGCTTCCGATCGGCGAAGGCGCTGCGGCGGTGGCGCCGGTAGGCCGCGTCCGCGCACTGGAGTCGCGCCTCGAGCTGGTCGGCGGTCAGGGGGGTGAAGGTCCGGAGGGTTTCCCCCGTGGCGGGGTTGATCGTGGCGATGGCCATGCCGGGAAGTTATCCCGGAGGGACGGCAACAGCGAGTCGAGGCCACCTTGCGCCGGGCTCTTCCCGATGGCAGTCTCCCGGCATCCCACTCGCCAGGATCGGCCCTGACAGAAACGCGTCTCGTCAAAGGCTGCTGCCCGCTCGATTGCCAGGATACCTGCGCGTGGGTCGCCCACGTGAAGGACGACCGGGTCGTGCGGCTGGAAGGCGCGCGGGACCACCCGTTCACCCGGGGCTCGCTGTGCGCCAAGGTGAACGACTACCCGACCCGCACCTACGCCCCGGACCGCCTGCTCTTCCCGCTCCGGCGCGTCGGGGCCAAGGGCGAGGGGGCGTTCGAGCGCATCACCTGGGACCAGGCGCTCGACACCATCGCCGAGCGGTTCACGGCGATCATCGCGGCCCACGGCGCCGAGGCGCTCCTTCCGTTCAACTACCTCGGCTCCATGGGAGTGGTCCAGCGCCGTGCGCTCATGCGGATCTTCCACGCGCTCGGCGCCAGCCGCATGTACGGCAGCATCTGCGGTGCGTCCGGGAACGTGGTGGCGGAGGAAGGACATCCGCGCGGATTCGACCCGGAAACGATCGTGGACAGCCGCCTCGTGCTGCTCTGGGGCGTGAACCCCCTCACCACCTGCCACCACCACTGGCACTTCATCGAGGAAGCCCGGCGCCGGCACGGGGCGGAGCTCGTCTGCATCGACCCGCGGCGGACGCGCACGGCCGAGCGCTGCGATCGCCATCTCGCGATCCGGCCGGGGACCGACCGCTTCCTCGCGGCGGGCATCGCCCGCGTGATGCTGGAGGAAGGGACCGCGGACCTCACGTTCGCCGCGGGCGCGGCCGCGGACGTGGATGCGTTCCGGCAGGAGGTGCAGCCATGGACGCCCGACCGCGTGGCGGCGGTCTGTGGCCTGCGCGCGGAGGAGGTGACGGCGACGGCACGCGCGTTCGCGCTCGCGCGCCCGGCCACGATCCGGGCGGGGATCTCGCCGCAGCAGACCGTGCACGGCGAAGCGTTCGTGCGGGCGCTCTCGGCGCTCGCGATCCTGGGAGGACACTGGCGCCATCCGGGCGGAGGCCTGTTCATCGAGGCCAGCCCGGTGCTGCACGAGGGCCGCGCCGCCCGACCCGATCTGGTGCGCGGGACCCCGCGCAAGCTCGATCTCGCCCGCCTGGGCGAGACCCTGACCAGCACCGACCTGGCCCCACGGATCCACGGCCTCATGATCTGGGGCACCAATCCGGTGGTGGTCCAGCCCGACTCGGCGCGGGTGTGCCGCGGCCTCGCGCGCGATGACCTGTTCACGGTGGTGCTCGAGCATTTTCTGACCGACACGGCGCGCTACGCCGACATCGTCCTCCCCTCCACGACCCAGCTCGAGCACTTCGACGTCGTCGGCGCCTGGGGACACCACTACATCTCGGTGAACCATCCCGCCGTGCCGCCGCTGGGCGAGTCGAAGCCTCACGGGGAAGTGATGCGGCTGCTGGCCCCCCGGCTCGGGCTCACGGACCCGGCCTTTGGGGAAACGGACGAGCAGATCGCGGCGTCCGCCCTGCCGGACGGTCTCGACCTCGAGCAGCTCAAGACCTCCGGGTGGTGGAAGACCGCCCCGCCTCGGGCGGCGGTGCTCGAGGGCGGTCACCAGGTGCGACTGTGCGGGATCGTGGCCGGGGCCGACGTGCAGCCCGACGCCGGCGCGCTCCAGCTCCTCACGCCCAAGTCGCACTACTTCCTCAACTCGAGCTTCGGCAACATGTCGCGTCACCGCCGGAGCATGCAGCGGCCGACGCTGGACATGCATCCGTCGGACGCCGAGGCTCGCGGGCTCGCCGACGGCCATCGCGTCGTCCTGTCGAACGGCAGTGCCGAGCTGTACGTCTGGCTCCGGGTGACGACCGAGGTTCGGCCGGGCGTGGTCGCGCTGCCGGGCAAGTGGTGGCGCCATCCGGCCGACACCAGCGCCGTCGCCAACCTGCTTACTCCTTCGCTCTGGTCCGCCGGCGGCCAGCCCGCGTACAACGACACCTTCGTCTCGGTGGCGGCGGCATCCCCGGCAGTCTGACCCACCATCTCGTCCGCTGAATCGTGATGGTCGCGGCGCGGTCGGTTATTCTTCCGGCTGATGAGCGACAGCGCCCTCCACACGCTGCTCGCCGGCAGCATCGATTACGCCGGCCTGTTCCCGCCCGCCGGGCTGGGCATGGCTGCCGCCGTCCGGTCCTACGCGCAGTATCGCGCCGGTGCGGATGCGTGGGCGCTCGGCCGCTTCGTGGTGCCGGCGGCGCGCCTGCCCGAGCTGGAGCGCGAGGTCGAGTCCGTCGCGCCGCGGAGCCCGGCCGAGCCGTGGCGGCTGAGCGTGCTGCTCGGCGAGGACGCCGCCGCCGAGCTCGATCATCTCGGCGAGCTCAACTGTCGGCACGCGGCCCCCGGCGTGGCGGCGCTGTCCGGCGACGTGGTCGAAGCCAAGGCCGCGACGGTCGAGGCCGTGGAGCGGCTGGTCCGGGTCGTGCCGCGGTGGGCCACGGCCTACATCGAGGTTCCGCTCGAGCCCGACCCCGCGCCCCTGCTGGGGGCGATCGCGCGCGCCGGCGCGCGCGCCAAAGCGCGTACCGGCGGCGTCACGCCCGAGGTGTTTCCCGAGCCGGGCGCGCTGGTCCGCTTCCTCCGAGCCTGCACCGCCGGAGCTATCCCGTTCAAGGTGACCGCCGGCCTGCATCACCCGCTTCGCGCCGAGTATCGGCTGACCTATGAGGCCGACAGCCCGCGGGGCACGATGTACGGGTTCCTCAACGTGTTCCTCGTGGCGGCGTTCCTGCGGGCCGGCCTCTCCGACGCCGACGCGCTGCGCCTGGTGGAGGAGCGCTCACCGGACGCGTTCCGGTTCCTCCCGGACGCGATCGAGTGGCGCGGACACCGGGTGGATCGGGCCACGATCGCGGCGACCCGCGCCGAGGGGATCGGCGGGTTCGGGTCGTGCTCGTTCACCGAGCCGGTGGGTGAGCTGCGGGCGATGGGGGGGATCTAGCGGTGGTCCCCTGAACGATCCACGAGAGGTACTCGAGAGCGGGCTCAGCGGCAGCTATGTGGTGGAACGCGAGCTCGGCCGAGGCGGCATGGCCACGGTCTATCTCGCACGCGACGTCAAGCACGGGCGGCCGGTGGCGCTCAAGGTCCTGCGGCCCGCGCTCGCCGTGACGATGGGACCCGACCGGTTCCGGCGGGAGATCACCACCGCGGCCCGGCTGCAGCACCCGCACATCCTGAGCGTCCACGATTCGGGCGAGACCGAGGGCCTGCTGTGGTACACCATGCCCTACGTGCGGGGCGAGAGCCTCCGCGACCGGCTCAAGCGTGAGGGCCGGCTGCCGCTGGAGGAGGCCCTCAGGATCGCCGTGGAGGCGGGCCGCGCGCTCGACTATGCCCACCGCGAAGGCGTGATCCATCGCGACATCAAGCCCGAGAACATCCTGCTCACTCTCGACGGCGACACCCTCGTGGCGGATTTCGGCATCGCCCGCGCGCTCGGCGCCAGCGACGAGAACCGGCTGACGCAGGCGGGCCTCGCGCTGGGGACGCCCGCGTACATGGCGCCCGAGCAGGCCACGGGCGAGCGCACGGTGGACGCGAGGACCGACCAGTACTCGCTGGCCATCGTCTGCTACGAGATGCTGGTGGGCCGCCCGCCGTTCGCGGGCTCGTCGGTCGCCGCGGTCATCGCGCAGCGGTTCACCTCGCCCGCGCCGAGCGTGCGGGTGGAGCGGCGCGATGTCGCCGAATCGGCCGACCGCGCCCTCCGGCGTGCGATGTCGATCGAGACGGGACAGCGGTTCGCCTCCATCATCGACTTCGTGCGCGCGCTGGGGGTGGCGGCGATGGTTACTCCGCCCGGCGGCGTGGCGGCGATCGACGAGCCGGCGCCGCCCGCGTCGCCGGCGCCGACCGCACCCGGTCCGAAGCTGCGCCTCGCGCTGTTCGGCCTCGCCCTCATCGTGGTGGCGCTGGTGGCCGTGTTCGCCGTGCTCAAGCTGCTGTCGGCGCCCTGAAGCGCGCCGCCCCCTGATCCTCGGAGTCCCCAGTGGACGCAACGCACGACCCCGCTCTCACCTCCTGGGTCAGCTCGGCCCAGGGTCACCCCGACTTTCCCATTCAGAACCTGCCGTTCGGCGTCTTCCACCGGGTCGACGACAAGGACGACCCGTCGCTCGTGCGCGTCGGCATCGCCATCGGGGACGCCGTGCTCGACCTGACCGCGTGCCACGACGAAGGCTGGTTCACCGGGGCCGCGGACACAGCCGGCGCCGCCCTCGCGGAGCCGTCGCTCAACGCGCTGCTGGCGGCCGGGCCCGAGACCTGGCGCGCGGTCCGGCAACAGGCGAGCGCCGTGCTCGCGAGCGATTCGCCCGCCTATCGCGCCAACCGGCGGATCGGCGACCACATCCTCGTGCCGATGGCCGAGGCGGAGCTGCTGGTCCCCGTCGCCGTGGGCGACTACACCGATTTCTACGCCTCGGTGCACCACGCCACCAACGTCGGAAGCATGTTCCGGCCCGACAATCCCCTGCTGCCCAACTACAAGTGGATGCCGATCGGCTACCATGGCCGCGCCTCCTCGATCGTGCCGAGCGGGACCGCGGTCCGTCGGCCGCGCGGCCAGCTCAAGGACGCCAAGGCTGACGCGCCGGTGTTCGGCCCGACCCGCGCGCTCGACTACGAGGCCGAAGTCGGCTACGTGGTCGGCCGCGGCAACGCGCTGGGCGCTCCGGTGCCGATCGGCGACGCGGAGGCGCATCTCTTCGGGATGTGCCTGGTGAACGACTGGTCCGCGCGCGACGTGCAGACCTGGGAGTACCAGCCGCTGGGACCGTTCCTGGCCAAGAGCTTCGCGACGACGGTGTCGCCGTGGGTGGTGACGATGGAGGCGCTCGCGCCGTTCCGCGTGCCGGCGGCCCCCCGCCCCGCGGGCGATCCCGCGCCGTTACCCTATCTGGCTTCGCCCGCCGACGAGGCCGGCGGCGGCGTGGACGTCGCCGTCGAGGTCTATCTGGTCTCGGCGCGCATGCGGGCCGAGGGGGTCGCGCCGATGCGGGTGAGCCGCGGACGCGCGGCCGACCTCTACTGGACGCCGGCGCAGATGCTCGCCCACCATACGAGCAACGGCTGCAATCTCCGGCCCGGCGACCTCTTTGCCAGCGGGACCATCTCCGGCCCGACCAAGGACGCGCGCGGCTGTCTGCTCGAGCTGACCTGGCGCGGCGCCGAGCCGCTCCGGCTCCCCACCGGCGAGACCCGCGCCTTCCTCGAGAACGGCGACGAGGTGATCCTGCGAGGCTACGCGGAGCGGGAGGGCGCGGTGCGAATCGGCTTCGGGGAATGCCGCGGGATGGTGGTGGAGTAGGCGCTGAGATGTGGTCGTCGGGCGGTTCGACCGATCGCCCTAATAGTTGTCCCACAATCCCGGCGTCGCCAGCTCGACCAGGTGACCGTCGGGATCGCGGAAGTACAGGCTGGTCCCGCCGCGGCTCCAGTGTACCCGGCTCTCGATTTCGATGCCACGCTCGGCGAGGCGGCGCTCCCAGGCAGGCAGATCGGCGGCGGCGACCGCCAGGGCGAAATGCATCTGGCCGTGGGCGTCGTGCGGCGGGATCGACCCGCCGGGCGTTTCCACCGCGACGGGCGTCCCGCCCTCGAGGAACAGCAGCAGGACGTCGCGCCCGCCCACGTTGAACGCGCACATCCGCGTGTCCTCCACCATGAGGGGGCAGCCGAGCAGCTCCTGGTACCACCGCTTGGCACGGGCGAGGTCGGCGACGTAGATCGCGGTCTCCAGCACGCCCCGCAGGGGAGGAGCCCCGTCGGCCGGCCCGCTCGCCCGCCCTCCCCCCATTAGCTCTTCTTCACGATGGCCTCGAGCACCTTTCGCGCGTAGTCCTTGTCCCACTCCGCCAGGTTCTTGCGGGCGGCGACGTCGACCTTGGTCGTCGCGCTGTCCTGCTGCTCCATCTCGACGGTCACGTCGAGGTCGCCCTGCTTGCCCTTGATCTCGCGCTTGGTCCCGGCTTCCTTGGTGCTCGCAGCTTCCTCGGTGATGCCCATCTCCTTGAACACCTCGCGCGTCCGTGCCGCAACCGCGTCGGCCGGCTCGTTGACCAGCGACTCGACCCCGCGGCTGGTCGCGTAGACCGCGCCCGCCGCGCCGGCCGCCGCCGCCGCGACGCACCCGGTGGTGCCGATGGTTAAGCTGAACGCCAGGGCACGGATCAGTCTGCCCCGTGAGATCGCCCGCATGACTCCTCCACTTATCATGAGCGGCCGGCATCCGCCTTCCCGGACCCCGGGCCGCGTGGCATATTTTGCGCATACCTCCAGGGAGATCTCTCGTGGGCACTTTCCTCAAGACCACCGAAATCTCGGTCGACGGCGCGCGCACCCTACCGCGGGAGTACTATACCTCCCCCAACCTGTACGTCGATGAGCTAGAACACATTTTCACCAAACGGTGGCTGTGCGTAGGGCGCGAGGACCGTTTGCCGAACCCGGGCGACTGGTTCACCCAGGCCATCGGCAAGGAAAGCATCATCGTGCTGCGGGACCGTGACGGCGGTTACCGCGCGTTCTACAACGTCTGCCGTCACCGCGGCACCCGGATCTGCGAGGAGCACTCCGGCCGGTTCGCGGGCACGATCCAATGCCCTTACCATGCCTGGACCTACGGCCTCGACGGTCGGCTCATCGGGGCGCCCTCGACCCAGGACATCGAGCACTTCGACAAGGCCGACTGGCCCCTCTTCCCGGTGGCCGTGGCCACCTGGGAGGGGTTCCTGTTCATCAACCTCGCCGAGCAGCCGGAGCCGTTCGATCAGGCGTGGGCGCCGCTGGTGGGCCGGTTCAGCCGGTTCAACCTGGCGAATCTCAAGGTGGCGCGGACGATCGACTACGACGTGCGGGCCAACTGGAAGCTGCTGTTCCAGAACTACTCGGAGTGCTACCATTGCGGCCCGGTCCACCCGGCGCTGGCCAAGCTCACGCCGCCCACGAGTGGTGAGAACGACCTCACCGAGGGACCGTTCACCGGCGGCTACATGGTGCTCAATCGCGGCGCCGAGAGCATGACCATGAGCGGTCAGGCGTGCGGCGTGTCCGTGGGCGACCTGCCCGACGAGGACATGAACCGGGTGTACTACTACGCCATCTTCCCCAACATGCTGCTGAGCCTGCACCCGGACTATGTGATGTTCCACACCCTCTGGCCGCAGGGGACGGACCGCACGTTCATCAACTGCTCGTGGCTCTTCCATCCCGCCACCCTAGGCGACCCCACGTTCAATCCGGACGACGGGGTGGAGTTCTGGGACATGACCAACAAGCAGGACTGGCACATCTGCGAGCAGAGCCAGCTCGGGATCGAATCCCGGGCGTATACGCCGGGGCCGTACTCCAAGCGGGAGAGCCTGTCGGTTCAGTTCGATCGGGAAGTCCTCCGGAGTCTCGGACGGCAGCATCCCTAGCCTGCCGCGGCGAATGAGGCGGACGGCCGCCGCGGTCGCGCTCCTTGCGGCGCTCGTCCACCCGGCCGTCCGGGCCCAAGCGCCCGCCGCCGGCGGCTGGGTGCGCGACAGCAGCCGAGCCGACGACGGCACGCGCAGCTACGCTCTGAGCCTCCGCGGCTCCGCGCACGACTCGGTGGCCGGCTGGCCCGCCGCCGATCTCCTCGTCTCCTGCACCTCCGCCCGTGCCGCGCCGTTCGTGAGCATCGTGGCGCCGAAGCAGGTCTACGCCGTGTGGTTCCGGCGCGACCGGCACGCCCGCGTCCGCACTCAGCTCGACCAGGCTCCGGAGGCGAGCACGATGTGGGTCGTCACGCGCGACTTCCGGTCGCTCTCGCCTCCCCCAGGGCCGGTGCCTTCGCCCGACCAATGGCCGGCGGGGTCCACCTTGCGGGTGGCGTTGCCGGTGAGCGCCGACAGCTCGGCGTCCACGATCTTCCGCCTCCCGCCTCTCGCCGACCAACTCCCGTGGCTCACCGCGGCGTGCCGCGGGAGCTGACCTCCGGGGCGCCCCGCTAGACCATGTAGTTGACCGGCGGATTCGCCAGCTGCAGGATGGCCCGGTCGATCCGGAACGGCTCGATGTCCCGGTCCGTCCGCCCGTCGATCGCCAGCTCCGCGAGGATCCGGCCGACCAGCGACGCGAACTTGTATCCGTGCCCGCCTCCGATCCCCACCACGACGTCCGGAAAGTCGGGCAGCCGGTCGAGGACGAAGTCGCGGTCCGGTGTGAGAGTGTAGAGGCAGGTCTTGGTGTAGATGATCGGACCCAGCATCGTCGGGATGTACTTGCCGAGGAAGTCCACCGTCCGCCGCAGCGCCGCCTGGTCCGGCTCGAAGCTCCGGGTGTCGGCCGTGACCTCCTGCCCGCCCGCGTCCTGTCCCGCCTTCGGGCCGGCTTCGCCGAACGTCGGAAACCCGTAGTAGCACGGGTCGTCCATCCAGATCCAGACGGGGAACCGGTCAGGCTGGAACTCCGCCGCATGCGGCGTGGCGAAGTAGGTGACCTGCTCCTTGGTGACGCGGAGCGGCAGGTGCATGCCGACGTGCGCCAGCGCCTCGTTGGACCACGCGCCGCTCGCGATCACCAGACGACGGCAGCGGTAGACCACGCCGCCCGCCACCACCTCGAGCTCGCCGCCGGTGGGCCGGATCCGCTCGACGGGGGCGTGGTCCCGCAGCGTCGCGCCGTGCTCCCGCGCCATCCGCACGTGCGCGGCGTTGCCTCGGGCCGCCATCGCGATGCCGCTGTCGGGCTGGTAGAGGCCGTGAATGTCGTCGGTCACGGCGAACTGGGGCCAGCGGCGGCGTATCTCGGCGGCGTCCAGGTGCTCATAGGGGACGCCCGCCGCGTCCATGCTGCCGCTGTAGTTGGTGAGCGGGATGGCGCTCTCCGCGGGCGCGAAGTCGAGCCCGCCGGTCTTGAGCACGAGCTGCTCACCGGCGTCGTGCTCGACCTCTTCCCATGCCCGGTACGCGTGCTTCGCCAGCTCCACGTAGCCGGGCGTGTGGTAGGAGAGCCGGATGATCCGCGAGTGGTCCTGCGACTCGCCGCGCACGTGGCCCAGCTCGAACTGCTCGAGCCCCAGCACGCCGGCACCGGCCCGGCGGGAGAGCCAGTAGGCCGCGGCGCTGCCCCAGCCGCCCAGCCCGACGACGATGTACTCGTAATCCCGTCTCACCCTGACCTCTCCGTCTTCTCCGTCTTCTCCGTCCTCTCCGTCCTCTCCGTCCCCCCAAGCCGCTCCCCGATGTACCGCCGGATGTCGAGGCTCCAGCTCTCCATCGGCGCGTAATATCCGGTCTGGAAGACCCGGGACGACATCCCGCGCTGAACCGACTCGCAGATCATCCAGTCCTGCCGGTTCACCAGGTCCCAGAACTCCACCGCGTCGGCCGGATCGAAGCCAGGCCTGGCCATCTCGTCCGGATGGAACAGGAACTCGTTTACGATGGTCGTGCGATCCGGGGCGTGCGGAAAGAGATAGAACGCGGCGACGTGCTCGGCGCTGAGGCTGAGCAGGAAGTTGGGATAGATCAGCTCACCCTTGTGGCGCGTCCGCTCGTCGTCGTTGAGCCCGGCGAAGGGAAGGCGCGAGGTGGTGCCGCTCGCGGTGAAGGTCCAGGCGCCGTCGCGGTGGGGAATCCCCCGCTCCCAGTCCAGGTCGGAGCCGCCGCGCTGCTTGAACGCGGGCACCAGCCGGCAGAGCTCCGGGTGGACCGGTCCGCAGTGGTAGCACTCGTTGTAGTTCTCGAGCATCACCTTCCAGTTGGCGGCGACCTCGTAGACGATCCGGCTGGCGACGCGCAGCTCGGCGAGAGGATAGCGCCTGAGCCGCTCCGGCACCCCGGCGAGCTGCGCCGCGAGCGTGCCGGCGGCCGGGTCGGACGGCGTGAGCTGCACGAAGACGAATCCGCCCCAGGCGTCGACCCCCACCGGATGCAGGGACAGCGCCCGCTTGGCCAGGCCGTCGGTCTCGTCGAGAAACGGCGCCGTGCGCAGCTCGCCGTCGAGGGTGTAGGTCCACGAGTGGTAGGGGCAGCGGATGCCGCCGGCGAAGCTGCCGGGGCGGCAGTCGGGGACGAGCTGCGAGCCGCGGTGCCGGCAGACGTTGTAGTGCCCGGCGAGCCGGCCCTCGCGCGTCCGCACGAGCAGGATGCTCTCGCCGGCCACGTCCTTCACCACGTAGTCGCCCGGCGCGGCGAGCTCCTCCTCGCGGCCCACGCAGAACCACTCGCGGCAGAAGATCCGTTCCTTCTCCCGCTCGAACAGCTCGGGCGACAGATAGTGCTCGCGCGACAGCGTCCGCTCGAGCCCGCCGCCCGCGCGCGCGTCCACGCTCACGTCGGGACCTCTCCGCCCTCGGGCCCGTAGAAGAACACCCAGGCGGCGAAGTCGTCGCTGAACTCCTCGAACCGATGCTCCACGCCCGCCGGCACGAACAGCACGTCGCCATGCGCGAACGGATGCCGTTCGGCGCCGTTCCGGAACTGCCCTCGCCCCGCCACGACCACGTACACCTCGTCCCGCGTGTGCGGCGTCTGTGGATCGGTCCCTCGCGGCGCGTACAGCTCGACGCTCAGCGTTCCGTGGCCGAAGAGCTCGACGAAGCGCTCGCCGTCGGGGCCGGGCAGCCGGGACAGTCCTTGCGTGACGGTGAGCTGATGCTTGGGCATGCTGGCGTACCCTTCGAAGGATGACAGCGGCGGATTGAGGCTCGAGCCTATGCCCGCAGGTCCCTCACGATCTCCCGCGCCGCGTTGTAGCCGCACGCGCCCATCACCCCGCCGCCCGGGTGCGTCGCCGCGCCGCACATGTACAGGCCGCGCACCGGCGTCCGATAGTCGGCATATCCCGGCACCGGCCGCATGAACGACAGGCTGCTGAGCGACATCACGCCCTGCATGATATTCCCGCCCGTGAGCCCGAACCGCTGCTCGAGATCCACCGGGGACAGGATCTGACGCGCGACGACCGATCGCGTGAAGTTGGGCGCGTACTGGTTCATCAAGTCGAAGCACCGGTCCGCGTACTTCTCCTTCTCGGCCTCGAGCGACAGCCCCGGCGCGAGGTGATACGGGAAGTACTGGGTGAACATCGACATCACGTACTTGCCCCGAGGCGCGAGCGTGTCGTCGAGCACCGACGGGATCGTCGCCTCGATGATCGGGTGCTGCGACGGGCGGCCGTACTTGGCGTCGTCGTAGGCCCGCTCGATG
The DNA here is from genome assembly GCA_963697755.1 of uncultured Gemmatimonadales bacterium. Taxonomy (GTDB): domain Bacteria; phylum Gemmatimonadota; class Gemmatimonadetes; order Gemmatimonadales; family GWC2-71-9; genus CAVVWJ01. Next base: position 250,114 of record CAVOPE010000002.1, read on the forward strand.
TACTCCATGGTCGGCGAGATGTGGATCGTGCCCCGGTGCTGCGGGCCCGGCGCCGTGCCCGGCACCGCGGTGAAGTCGGGCAGCTCGCTCAAGGCGACGTTGATCTTGCAGCTCGCGCTCGCGTAGTCGATGTTGCGCACCGCCTGCACGAACTCGGCCGGCAGGTCGCCGTTCGACATCAGCTTGAGGAAGGTGACGTGCGCGTCCACCCCGGACGCCACACGCGGCGCCCGGATCTCGGTCCCGTCGGCCAGCGCCACCCCCTGCACCGTCCCGTTCCTCGCCAGGATCCGCGCCACCTCGGCGTCGGTCCGGATCTCGGCGCCGCGCTCGCGCGCCGCGCCGGCGATCGCGTTGCTGATCCCGCCCATCCCGCCGCGGACGTAGCCCCACACGCCCCGGACCCCGTTGCACTCACCCATCACGTGGTGGAACAGGACGTACGCCGTCCCCGGCATCGAGGGCGACGCCATCGCGCCGATGATCGCGTCGGTCGCCAGCGTGACTTTGAGCTGCTCGCTCTCGAACCACCGGTCGAGGATCGGCGTGGCCGCGCCGGTGAGGATCTCGACCGCCTTCTGCCCGTCGGTGCCGAGCCGCACGAAGGCGAGGCCGAGCTTGGCCAGATCCAGCAGGTTGCCCGGCCGGAACGACCAGGGGTTGGGCGGCGTCATCGTGAGGGTCGGCTCGAGGAAATCGGCGACCCGCTCGAGCATCGCCTCGTACCTGGGCAGCGCCTCGGCGTCCTTGGCCGAGAACTTCGAGATCTCGCGATGGGTCAGCGCCTTGTCGGGGCCGAGCATGAGCGAGCGGCCGTCGGGGAACGGCGTGAAGGAGGACGGGCTCCGCGGCAGCATCTCGAAGCCGTGCCGATTGAGCTCGAGCTCCCGGATGATCTCGGGGCGGAGCAGGCTGTTCACATACGCGGCGGTCGAGACCTTGTAGCCCGGCCAGATCTCCTCGGTGACGCACGCGCCACCGATGACGTCGCGGCGCTCGAGCACGAGCGTCTTGAGCCCGGCGCGCGAGGCGTAGGCTGCGGTCACCAGCCCGTTGTGGCCACCACCGATGACGATGAGATCGTAGGAGACGGACATGAGATTCGCGGGGTTGAGGTGGCGAATCTTAGGCGGGAACGGGAAGGTTTGGAAGGTTGGGTAGAGAGACGGAGAGGACGGAGAAGACGGAGAGGGACAAACCTGATGGGAGCCGCTTTCCCTCTCCGTCCTCTCCGTCGTCTCCGTCCTCTTCCGTCCTTTCTCTACCAGCCCAGCGTGATCTCCGTCCTCCCGTACACGAAGCGTCCGTTGTACCCGAAGGGCGAGGCCGCCGCCCAGGGGAAGGTTCCGAAGTTGTCGTTGAAGTTCTGCGAGGTGTCGCCGAACTCGTCCACGACGACCTGCGAGCTCGGACGGTCCGGGTAGGTATCGAACAGGTTCCGGACGCCGACTGCCAGCCGGATCAGGTTGAACCGGTAGCCGACCTCGGTGTCCACCAGGTCCTTGCCGCCGTAGTTCTCGCGGCACAGATCGCAGAACCCCGGCTGGGCCGAGGAGAAGCCGCCGTAGTAGGAGAACCGGCCCAGGGCGGTGAACCGGCCGAGCGTGTAGTTCGCCTGGAACGTCCCGCGCCAGTCCGGCCGTTCGTCCTCGATCCCGATCACCGTGACCGAGTCCAGGAGGCCTGGCTCGGTCGACCCGGCGTCCTGCAGCACCTGGGGCAGCGGATCCACGTGGGTGATCGTGTTGGTGGTGTAATTGACCGACGCATTGAGGTCGAGCGTCCCGCCGCCGGCCGGGAGCCGCAGGTTTCCGGTGACGTCGAGGCCCTGCGTCCGGGTGTCGAGGCCGTTGGTGAAGTACTGGACGCCTCCGAGATTCGTTACCCCGATGCCGGCGAGAATGCCCAGTGTGGCGTCGTCATCGAAGGTGGCGCCGAGCAGTACGCGGTCGTTGATCTGGATGTGAAAGTAGTCCGCGGTGAAGGTCAGGTTCGGCATGGGCGTCACCGCCACGCCGCCGCTGAAATTGACCGAGGTCTCCTCCTTGAGCGGCTTCGATCCCAGGGCCAGCGCCACCGGGTTGTCCACGGGGACGATGCCGATGTCGACCGCCTGTCCGCCGATCACGTTCGAGACGGCCTTGCTGTAGAACTCCTGGCTCAGCCCCGGCGCACGGAATCCGGTGCTGATGGCCCCCCGGAGGGTGAAGGTCGGGGACGGCTGATACCGCAGCGCCACTTTGCCGGTGAGCTTTTCGCCGAAGTCGCTGTACGTCTCGAAGCGCGCGGCCACGTCGGCGAGCAACTGCGGCGTTAGGTCGGTCTCGGCGTCGGTGTAGATCCCGAAGTTGGTCCGATGCTGGTCGGTAACATCGCTCGGCGTGAAACCCGCGAACACCTGCGAGCCCGTCCGCGCGACCGAGCTGTCCTGGCCGAGATGGAAACCGTTGATGAACGACGCCAGCTCCCCCTCGCGGATCGCGTAGCGCTCCCGCCGGAATGCCGCCCCGAAGGCGAGATTCACCGGCGCGGGCAGGCCGAGGTTGACCGGCTTCACGATGTTGAGGGCGCTGATGAACTCTTCGCGCAGCACGCGGCCGGCGAAGAACGACTGCTGGTTCGGGATGTTGGGATCGTCGGCGGTGCCGACCACACGGTCCGGTCCCGGCGCCGCATCGGCGCATGGCAGCGAGAGACACGGGCCCAGCGAGACGTTCAGGGTGTTGTTGATGTTGTAGTCGAAATCGTCGTGGCCGAACTCCGCGCCCAGCTCGTAGTTCCAGCCCGACACGACGCCGCGCAGGCCGCCGGCCGCCGAATAGTCGGTGGCGGTGCCGTCGATGGTCGGGAGATAGCCCAGCGGGTAGATCTCCGGCCAGTTGCGGTTCTGGATGAAGCTGGCGCAGGTGACCGCGCACCGGCGGAACCCGGTGCCGTTGCCGTCGCGGTGGCTGTAGCCGCCGAACGCATACACCTCGCTCGTGCCCTCCGTGTTGATGGGCAGCCGGAAGTTGGCGAAGGTCAGCACATCCTTCTCCGTGCCGTCGCCCCAGTGGTGGTTTGGCTGGGTCACGGGATTGCGCTTCTCCACCACCTGACCGTCGCTGCCCACCGAGTCGGTCACGCCGGTCCCGGCGTCCTCGAAGGCGTCGGCAAAAGCCCGGTTGGTGGGTTGCCGGTCGCGGAACTCGCCAAAGACGCCCAACGAGCCTCGCCCGAGCGGGATGCCCCACCCGCCGTTCACGTTCACGGTCGTCCCGTCGTCCAGATAATCGTCGGTGGTATACCGGCCGGCGTCGGCGTTCACGAACGGGGTGAACACCCCGTCCTTGATCACGAGATTCACGACGCCCGCGATGGCGTCGGAGCCGTACTGAGCCGCGGCCCCGTCGCGGAGGACCTCGATTCGGTCGAGGGCACTCGCCGGCAGCGCGTTCAGATCCACGCCGCTCGACCCGGCGCCCATCCCGTATGTGAAGTTGTTCACCAGCGCCGTCTGATGCCGGCGCCAGCCGTTCACCAGGACCAGCGTGTGGTCCGGGCTCAGGCCGCGGAGCGTGAACGGCCGCACCACGTCACCGGCATCGGTGACGCTCTGCCGGGGGAAGTTGATGGACGGCGACACGGCCTGCAGGATGACGCTGGTCTCGGTGCTGCCCTGTTGCGCGAGCTGCTCGGCCGGAAAGATGTCCACCGGTACCGCCAGCTCCTCGGCCGCGGTGTGGCGTGCGCGCGAGCCGACGACCACGTCGATCGGCGCGAGCTGCACCGTGCTCCGGCCCATGGTGAAGTCCTGGCGTACGACGTCGCCACCGGCGATCGTCACGCGCTCCGCCGCCGACTGGAAACCGATGAGCCGTACGCGGACCGTGTACGTACCAGCGGGTACGCCGCGCACCTCGTATCCGCCGTTGGCTCCGGTCGCCCCCCGGAGGCCGGTGCCCTCGACGGTGACCGAGACGTTGGGCAGGGTGGTGCCGCCGCTGTCGGAGACGGTGCCCTGCAGCGTGCCCACCTGGGCCGCGAGTTGGGTGCTGGAGAGGAGGGTCAGCAGGAGGAATACGGACAGCCGAACCGGGCGTAGGTCCACGGAGCCTCCGGGGTGCGATGTCGGGCCAAAGAACGGGACGGGAGATGCGGCAACAAACTCAGGCGGTGCTACGTAGATAGAGAGCGGGCGGGAGATCGTCAAGCGCCGCCACCCCTTTTGACAACCGGCTCGGACTCCTGCACATTGGCAGGTCATCGTTCTGTTCGGCCCAACCCCCATATCGCCGCACAGACCTCGCACCGCCCCGGGGAGTCCTCGCTCGACAGGGAGAAGGCCCATGGCAACTGGCATTCGTCAGCGACTGACCAGCCGACTCGTTCCTATCCTGGCGGCGCTCGCCGCCCTGACCGCAGCCACGCGTGCCGACGCGCAGAGCGGCACCATCAGCGGCCGGATCACCGACCAGACCACGGGCACGCCGCTCGAGTCGTCCCGCATCGTCCTGAGCGGCACCACGCGCATCGAGACGTCGGATCGGGACGGCCGGTACGCGTTCCGCGGCGTCGCCCCCGGCACCTACCAGCTCCGGGTCCTCCGGGTGGGCTACCGGCCGGAGGTGCAGTCCGCAACACGTGGCCGACGGCGAGACCGCCACCCTCGATTTCGGCATGACGCCCGCGCCGGTGCAGCTCGACGAGATCGTGACCACGGCGACCGGTGAGCAGCGCAAGCTGGAGATCGCGAACGCGATCTCGACCATCGACGTCGCAGGCCGTGGCCAAGCTCTCGCCGATCACCGAGTTCACCAACCTGATCTCGGGCCGCGCGCCGGGAGTCCAGGTGCTCAAGAGCGGCGGCACGACCGGCACGGGCACACGCATCCGCATCCGGGGCTCGAACAGCGTCTCGCTCTCCAACGAGCCGCTCTACTACATCGATGGCGTTCGGGTCGAGAGCTCGGCCTTCTCGAGTACGCTGGATATCGGCGGGTTCGGGGCGACCGACCCGGCGAATCAGTCCCCGTCGCGCATCAACGACATCAATCCCGACGACATCGACAACATCGAGATCGTGAAGGGCCCGGCCGCGGCCACGCTGTACGGCATCCAGGCGTCGAACGGCGTCGTCCGAATCACGACCAGGCACGGTAATCCGGGGCCCGCGCGCTGGAACCTCTACAGCGAGATGGGCGGCGTGAGCGACAACAATACCTATCCGCTCAACTACAACGGGCGCGACGCGAACAACCTCGACTTCGACGGTTTCTGCATCCTCCAGTTCGAGCTCGACGGGGATTGCGTCCAGACGTCGGTGGACGTGTACTCGCCGCTGGAGAACCAGTCCACCCGCCCGCTCAAGAGCGGGTTGCGCCAGCAGTATGGCGCGAACGTGTCCGGTGGCAGCGATGTCGGTACCTACTACCTCTCGGCCGGGTACGAGAGCGAGGACGGCGTGTTCCGGCTGCCGCAGTTCGAGGAGGACTCGATTCGCGGCCTGCTCGGCTCGGTCCCCGAGACCCAGATCCGGCCCAACGCGCTGGAACGGCTGACGTTCCGCGCCAACCTCACCGGCAACCTGGCCAAGAACGCCGATGTGAGCGCCGAGCTGGGCTACATGTCCAGCAACTCCCGCTTCGTGGAGAACGACAACAGCTTCCTCACGATTACCGGGAGCGCCGAGGCCAGCGGCGTTCCTCCCGACGTCAATCGGGGGTGGTTCTTTATTCCCGCCGAGCTCTTCGCGGAGCAGGCCAAGCAGGGTGCCGAGCGGTTCACCGCCTCGCTCACCGGGCATTGGCGCCCGATGGGGTGGCTCACCACCCGGGCGACCTTCGGGTATGACGTGGTGAACCGCGACGACTTGAACTTCTTCCCGACCGGCAAGGTGGCCGATTTGGGCGACAACCGCGCCGGCGTGCTGATCGACAACCGCTTCCAGATCTCGCAGACCACCGTGGATCTCGGCGCCGTCGCGCAGTTCCAGCTCTCGTCGTCCGTCGCCTCGAAGACGTCGGTCGGCGGGCAGTTCTTTCGCGATCTGTCAAGCGGCACCTTCGCCAGCGGCCGCGGGTTGAATGAGGGCGTCGAAACCATCACCGGCGCCGCCAACGTCGACGCGGCGTCCTCGACCGTCGAATCGCGCTCGGCGGGTGCCTACATCGAGGAGGAGATCGCGTTCAAGGACCGCCTCTTCGTGACCGGCGCGCTTCGGTTTGACGACAACAGCGCCTTCGGCCGGGACTTCGACGCGACGACCTATCCCAAGGCCAGCGTCTCCTGGCTGATGTCGGACGAGCCGTTCTTCGGCCGGGGCTTCGTCAACACGCTGCGCCTCCGCGCGGCGGCGGGCGTGAGCGGCCAGCAGCCGGGCACGACTGACGCGCTCCGCTTCTTCAGTCCGGAGTCCGGACGAAAGGACGGCTCACCCTCGACCGGCGTCACGTCGGCAATCTCGGCAACCGCGAGCCTCAAGCCCGAGCGCTCCGGCGAGTTCGAGATCGGCGCCGACGCGGGTTTCTTCCAGGACCGGGTGACCGTCGAGCTCACGTACTACGACAAGCGGACGCACGGACGCGCTGATCCTGCGCCCGGTCGCGGGTTCGGCCGGAAGCACCGGGAGCCAGTTCTTCAACCTCGGCCAGGTGAAGAACACCGGCTGGGAGATCGGGATCGACACGCGGATCATCGACAAGCCGAGCTTCGCCTGGGACTTCGCGGTGAGCGGCTCCACCACGAAGAACGAGGTGCAGGAGCTCGGCGAGGGCGTGGACCGGATCGACGTCGGCTTCTACCAGCAACACCGCGCGGGCTATCCGCTGGGCGGCTTCTGGTCGCGCACTCTGACCGGCTTCAACGACGCCAACGGCGACGGCATCATCGACGCCACCGAGTTCACCGTGTCCGACACGTCGGAGTTCCGCGGCAATGCGCTGCCGACCAAGGAGCTCTCGGTGAACACCGCGTTCACCTTCCTCAACGGCCACGTCCGGCTGGGCGGCCAGGTGGACTATCGCGGCGGCCACCTGGTGGACAACTCGATCGAGAACTTCCGCTGCACGCCGGTGCTCAACTGCCGCGGCCTGGTGGACCGCACCGCACCTCTCGACGAGCAGGCTCTGCGCCGCGGCGGTGCTCAACGTCGGCGCGAACGAGTTCGCGTTCCTCGAGCCGGGCTGGTTCATCAAGCTGCGCGAGGTGTCGCTCACGTTCTTCGCACCCGATTCCTGGGCGCGCGCCTTCCGCGCGGGCGAGCTGAGCCTCACGCTGGCGGGCCGGAACCTCGGCACCATCACCGACTACAGCGGCGTGGACCCTGAGGTCAACGCCTTCGGCCAGGACAATTTCTCGAGCAGCGACTTCGAGTCGCAGCCGCAGGTGCAATACTGGACCGCGCGGCTCAACATCGGCTTCTGACCGGGACGACACCCATGACCATGTCCGTGTACCGCCGTGTCGGCCTGCCGGGCCTCCTGCTCGCGCTTCACTACCGCGTGCGGTCTGCTCGATACCGAGACCCCCGATATCGTGCAGCCACCGGAGGCCGAGACCCCGGCCGGGGCCCAGGCCCGACGGGCCGGTGCCTTCGCCGACTGGGTGTTCATCCGGGACGGCGACGGCACCGAGTTCGTGGACGGCGAGATCCTGCTGACCGGCCTCATGGCCGACGAGTTCGTGCTGTCGACCACGCCGCCGGGCGAGCAGGAGGTCGACCAGCGCAAGATCTCCGTCGCCGGCATCGAGGCGGACTCGCTGTTCCTGCTGATGCACCGCGCCCGCGCCGAGGCGGAGGACGCCGCCGACGCGCTGCAACGGCTGTCCCCGACTCCCGACGAGGAGCCGGGCATCGCCGAGATGCTGACGGTGGCGGGATACACCTACATCGCGTTCGGCGAGGATTTCTGCTCCGGCGTGCCGTTCAGCAAGGTGGACGGAGACACGATCGCCTTCGGGCAGCCGCAGACCACGCAACAAGTCTTCGATCTGGCCATCGCGCGGTTCGATGCGGCGCTCGCGCATCCAGGGATCAGCGAGGACATCGCCAACCTCGCCACGGTCGGGAAGGCCCGCGCGCTGGTGAATCGCGGACGTCGGGACCGACGTCGCGGACGCCGCGGCGCTCGTTGCCTCGGTGCCGACCGATTTCCAGTACGTCACCGAGCATGCGGCGAGCCCCCAGCGGATCCGGAACGCGATCTTCCAGTACGGCCAGGACTTCCTCTGGTCGCTGTCGGACCTCGAGGGAGGCGTGGGCCTGCCGTTCCGGACTCGCGGAGGACCCCCGGGTGCCCTTCACGCGACCAGGAGGACGTCGGGCTGGACGGCACGACCCCCCAGTTCACCCTGGACAAGTATCCAGACGCCGCGTCCCCGGTCGTGGTGGCGGACGGCATCGAGGCGCGGCTGATCGAGGCGGAGGCGCAGCTTCGGGCGAACAATTTCTCCGGCATGCGGACGAGGCTCAACGTCCTCCGAGCCGGCGCCGATCTCGGTCTGTCGAATCTGCCGACGCCGGGCTCGCTCGACGAAGCCATCGACCAGCTGTTCAGCGAGCGCGCCTTCTGGATGTTCGCCACGGGGCACCGGCTGGGCGACCTCCGCCGGCTGGTGCGGCAGTACGGCCGGTCGCCGGATGCCGTCTTTCCGTCCGGGGATTATCTCAAGGGCGGCGCCTATGGCACCGACCTGAACTTCCCGATCCCGCGCAGCGAGGACAGCAGCAACCCGAACTCGAATGGTTGCCTGAATCGGGACGCCTGACAGGCGGTCGGGCGGTCAGAACGTAGCGTGAAACAAGGCGGCGGCGAGCAGACCCATGCTCGCCGCCGCCTTATCTTGTCCGTCCGCTCACCCGACCTACCTCGTCGTCCTCTCTTCCCCACCCTCCAGATACTTGCCGTACCACGCCAGGTAGCGCTCCATCCGGTCGCGCCGGTGACTCGGCTTGTCCAGCGCGTGGGACGCACCCGGGTACACGATGAGCTGCGTCTCGCGTCCCAGGCTCTTGAGCGCCTGGTACATCTGCTCGGAGTTGATCAGCGGCACGTTCCAGTCCTGGTCGCCGCACAGGAACAAGGTCGGCGTGACGATCCGATCCGCGTGGAGGAGGGGGTACGACACCGCCAGGTACGCCTTCGGGTTCTTCCACGGGGTGCCGAGCTCGGCCTCGTACTCCTTGACGTACTGGTCGGTGCCGTAGCCGGCCAGCGCGTTCGCGCTGCCGGCGCCGCTGGTCGCCGCCTTGAACCGGTGGTCGCGCGCGATGACCTCGTCGGTGAGGATGCCGCCGTAGCTCCAGCCGCCGACGCCGAGTCGATCGGGATCCGCGATGCCTTTCGCCACCGCCCAATCCACCGCCGCGAGCACGTCCTCACCGTCCTTCTGCCCCCATTTGGCCCAGATCGCGGTGGAGAACTTCTCGCCCCGTCCCGAGCTGCCGCGCGGATTCACGCCGAGCACCACGTAGCCGTTCGCGGCGAGCACCTGCCAGTCCAGGTTGACGAAGTCGTGGTAGTACTGCCAGACGGGGCCGCCGTGCAGGCGCAGGATCGTGGGGTAACGGCGTCCGGCCTGATAACCGGGCGGCTTGACCATGAAGCCGTGGATCTCGGTGCCGTCGCGGCTCCGGACCGTGATCTCCTCCACGGAGGCGAGGCGGACCTCCGCGCGCCACGCGTCGTTCTGCCGGGTCATGGCGCGGAGCTCGTGCCCGTCGACCGCGGCCAGCTCGCTGGGTGCGTCGGCGCTGCTCCACGCCACCGCGATCCGACCGTCCGACCCGAGGGCGAAATCGGAGATCGCGCGCCGGCCCTCGACCATCCGCTCGACGGTCCCGCCGGCCGCGGGCACCCGCGCGAGGTGGTACACCCGATCGTCCTCGAGCAGGAAGAGCACGGACGCGCCGTCGCGGGAAAAGGTGGGCGACAGGACGTTGCGGTCGAGCGCGGGCGTGAGGATGCGCGCCGCACCGCCGGCTGACGGCACGACGGCGACCTTCTGGCCGGCGTAGTAGAGCAGCTTGAGCGGTCCGCCCTGGACGTAGGCGATCTGCGTCCCGTCGGGGCTCCAGGCGGGCGCGCGCCCGCCCCATTCCGGGCTGTTGTCCGGTCCCTCGAACGTGGTGAGCTGCCGCGGCTGTGCCCCGGGCGACGCGTCGACCACGTACAGGTCGTAATTATCCGTGCGATCGAAGTCCGGCCGGCGGCGGCTCACGAACGCGACCGAGCGCCCGTCGGGCGACCAGGACGGCGCGGCTTCGTCGTAGTCGCCGGTGACCAGCGGGGTCGTGGCGCGGGTGGCGACGTCGTAGAGGTACAGGTGATCGCGCTGGGCGCCGAGCCAGCCGGTCTCGTCTTCCTTGAACTGGAAGCGGTCGATGACGATCGGCGACGGGGCGCGGGAGGAGGTGTCGCCTGGGGTCTTGGCGTTGGGATCGGGATCGCTGACGATCAGCGCGAGCCGCCCACCGTCGGGCGACCAGGCGAGGTCGCTCACGCCGCCGGGCAGATCGGTCACCCGCTCGGGTTCGCCCCCGGCGCGGTCGAGGAGCCAGAGCTGGTCCACTTCGCGCGTGTCGTCGCGGTCGGAGAGGAACGCCAGCGTGCGGCCGTCAGGGCTCCAGCGGGGCGCGTGCTCCCCCGCCGGGCTCCGGGTGAGCCGAACCTGCTGTTTGCCGTCCCAGCTCGCCATCCAGACGTCGGTGTCGTCCTTGTCCTTCACCGTGTCCGCCACCGATACCGTGTACGCCACCCATGCCCCGTCCGGCGAGACCTGCGGGTCGGTCACGTCCTTGATCCGCGCCAGGTCCCCAACGCCGACGGGGCGCTGGGCCTGGGCGAGTGCGGGCGACAGTAGCGCGCCCGCGAACAGCATCACCGACATTCCATTACCCACGCATTCCTCCTGATCAGGTCACCACGGAGACATATCTGTGCCCTCGGTGTCTCTATGGTGAAACCAACCGCAATCCACCGCGACGAAACCCGTTCGATTCCGCTCAAGGCGTCTTGTAGACGACCCCGCCCTTCATGACGAAGCCCACCTTGGAAAAGCTTCGCAGGTCCGCCATCGCGTCTCCCTCGACAGCGACGATGTCCGCGTACTTGCCCACCGAGATCGACCCCACCCGGTCCTCCCACTGCATCAGTCGGGCGGCCGAGAGGGTGGCGCTCTGAAGGGCCTGCATCGGCGTGAGGCCGTATTTCACCATGTACGGGAGCTGCATGGCGTTCATCCCGTGCGGGTAGACGCCGCTGTCGGTGCCGTAGGCGATCCGCACGCCCGCGGCCACGGCCTTCCGAAACCCGGCCCGCTGGGCCTCGGTCGTCTCGGTGTTCTTCCGCAGCACGTCGGCCGGCCAGTGCTGCTCGCGGCCCACGCTGTCGATGTAGTCCCCGTTCCAGATGTCGGCCACGAGCCAGGTGCCGTGGGCTTTCATCAGCGCGATGCCTTCGTCGTCGATCAGCGAGCCGTGCTCGATCGAGCGCACCCCGGCGCGCACCGCGCGCTTGATCCCTTCCGCGCCGTGCGCGTGCGCGGCGACGAACGTGCCGTATTCGCCGGCCTGCTCGACGGCGGCGCGGATCTGCTCCTCGGTGAACTCGGAGACGCCCGGCTTGGTGCCCCGAGTGAGCACGGCGCCGGTCGCGATGATCTTGATGAAGTCGGCCCCGCCGTTGAGCAGCGCGCGCACGCGCGCTCGCACCTCGTCCGCGGAGTTGGCCACGCCGAACCGGTAGGCGAACGGCAGCGTCACGTCCGGCGCCGCGCCGACCAGCTCTCCGCCGCCGGTCGAGACGGTCACGTAGGCGCCGGCCACGCGCATGCGCGGGCCGATCACCGTGCCGTCGTCGATCGCGTCGCGGAGCCCGGCATCGACGAAGGCACGATAGGTACCGACGTCGCGGACGGTGGTGAATCCCGCCAGCAGCGTGGCCTTGGCGTTCCGCACGCCGCTCATCGCTTCCTGGGTCTCGGTCCGCTCGAGCGGCTGCAGCACGTCGGCGGCGAGCGCCTCGCCGATCAGGTGGCTGTGGCAGTCGATCAGCCCCGGCGTGACCGTGTAGCGGCTCAGGTCGATCACCCGGGCGCCGGCGGGAAGCTTGGCCGAGGCGGGCTGTACGGCCGCGATGCGGTCGCCGCGCACGATCACGACCTGATCGCGGCGGACCTCGCCGCGGTCGACGTCCACCAGGCGGCCGGCCTTGATGGCCACGACCCGCGGGTTCCTGCGCGGCGGCGCTGCCGACCAGGCCGGCGAGCAGGGCAGTGAGCAGCGTGAGCACGAGCCTCGATCGGCTCGTCGGCATATCGGCTCCTGCGGCGTGTGCGATGGGGGTAGATACGACAACCGGCGCCGGAAGGGCGCCGGTCGGTGAATATACGCGGCCCGAAGGGTGTGTGGCGACCGCGCGAGCGCTCGTTACGGCTTGCGCTCGTCCGGGGTCTTCACGTCCACCTTGGGCACGGTCACTTCCTTCTTCTCCGTGGTCACCTTGGGCACGGTCAGCGTGTCCTTGGCGGTGCCGGTCTCCACGGACGGCGTCTGGACCGTGTCGGTGGTGGTGCCGACGGTGGGTTTCTCGACCTGGTATTCGCCTTCGCCCGTCTTCTTACAGGCGCTGGTGACGATCAATGCCGCGATACCCGCGGCCAGAGTGAGCTTCCGCACATGGACCTCCCGGTTGCGTGGTGGTGGCGCTGGCCCGACTTGACTGGGCCCAATCTGCGCTCCGTGGCGGCGGGCGCCTGTGTGCCGGGTCACTCGGCGCCCGTGCCGGCCGCAGAGCTTCTCCCCAGAGTAATGTAGATATTGTTGACATAGGCATTGGTAAGTGTTGCAGCAAAGCAGCTTGGGTAGCTTTTTGACGACCTAATTTTTGCCACATGTGGCTGGGGATAAGCCATGACCCGCCTCACCGCGCCGCCGGACAGGCTCCCGCTAGGATCCAGGAGCAGTCCACTCCTAAATCGGCGAGGTCCCTCATGCCCCACGTTCGTGCCGCGGTCCTTTCCACGCTCACCGCCCTGTCCATCGCCTCGACGCTCTCCTGCGCCCGGAACGCCCAGCGCGGGCTCGTGATCGGCGCCGCCGGCGGCGCCGTCCTCGGCGGGGTGATCGGCAAGGTCTCCGGCTCGACCGCCAAGGGCGCCATCATCGGCGCGGCCGTCGGTGGCGCCGCGGGGGCCATCATCGGCGATCAGATGGATCGCCAGGCCAAGGAGATCGAGCTCCAGGTCCCCGGCGCCACCGTCGAGCGCGTGGGTGAGGGTATCCAGGTCACCTTCGACTCGGGCCTGCTCTACGACTTCGACTCCGACGTGGTCAGGCCCACTGCCCAGCACAACCTGGCCGCCCTCGCCACCAGCCTGCAGAAGTACCCCAAGTCGGACATCCTGATCCTCGGCCACACGGACAACGTCGGCACCGAGATCTACAACTCCGACCTCTCGGTTCAGCGGGCCGATGCCGCGGCCCGATATCTGATGTCGCGCAACGTCGCTCGCTCACGGATCGCCACGGGCGGCCTCGGCGAGACCGAGCCGGTCGCGTCGAACTCCGACGACGCGGGCCGGCGGCGGAACCGCCGGGTGGAAGTGGCGATCTACGCCAGCAAGGAGCTGCGGGAAGAGGCCCAGCGGCAGGCTGCGAGCTGAGCGCGGAGAGGAAACGACGACGGCCACCCGAAGGTGGCCGTCGCGTGCTACTCCGGGGTTCGGCTCCCCCTGGCGGCGCTCAGTCCTGCACGAGAATGAGATACTTCGATGCCGACCAGAACTCCTCGGGCTGGGCGATCTCCACCGTGCCGGAGATCTTGCCGTCCTTGGAGACGCCGGCGGCCAGATAGCTGGGGCTCTGGCGCGAGACGATCTTGTATTTCTTGTCGGTGCGGGGCAGCGGGATCGACGTGTTCTGGGTCTTGTCGATCGCCGTGAAGGCCTCGGGGTTCAGGTTCCGGGCGGGCTCCAGCCGGGTGCCGCCGAAGACCAGGAACTTCGAGCCCTCCTTCGTGATGACGCCCTTCTTCATCAGCTCGTCCTTGGTGCCGATGGCGTAGTACACCGTGTTCTTGTAGCTGGTCAGGTTGACCACGGTGTCCGACAGCGCGGCCTTGTCGCTCTGGAGCCGGCCCTTCTCGGTCGTCAGCGTGTCCACCCGGCCCGCCAGTGTGGCGATCTGGGTGTTGGCCGCGGCGAGCTGCGCCTCGTAGTCGGCCTTCTGGGTCTCGGCCGTCGTCCGAAGGTCGTCGATCGTCTTCTTGTAGGTCTCGATCTGCGCGAGCAAGCGGGCGTTGCGCTGGCGGGACTGCTTGGCCTTCGTCGCGGTCTCGGTCAGCTTCGCCTCGCTCTCGTTGAGCTTGGTGATGACCGCGTTGACCCGCGCGAGAGCAGCCTTACGATCATCGCGGTCCTTGCGGGCACCCGGGAGACCCGGATCGGAGGTGGTGGTCGTGACCGCGAGGCTCTTGGCCTTGGCCAGCTCGCCGTTGATGTCGGTCACGAACTGGGTCGTCTCGAGCACCTCGGTCAGCAGGCTGTCCTTCTGCGCCTCGGCCGCCTTCGCGTCAGCCAGGGCCTTCTTCAGCTCGGCCTGGTTGCAGCCGGTCAACGCCAAGGCGCCCGCCACGAGCACGGTCCAAGCGTACTTCCTCATGCGCACCTCCCACTCTGCGGTGATGATGGGTCTCCGGCACGGACACAAAAGCCCAGCGACCTAGTCCGCACGAGAGCGCCCGCCCACACAGGGACGGGTGCGCCGGCCAGAGGGAGCCGTACTCCGGATTGCGAGGCTGGATCGTTAGGCGCCCGAAGGATAATGAGGGGTACTACAAGTCGCTACCCCTCTTCGACCTATTGTGATCTGTATCACATTTCACTTGAAGTTGGTCGCGCGACCGGGTGCGATAAGGGGGCGTGCCCAAGGGCATGCCCCCGCGTCTGATAGGCTCAGCCACCCGTTCTAATCCTCGCCTCCACCCTTGTCGTGCCCGTGGCCCTTGCCGCCATGGCCCTTGTCATGGTCGTTGTGGCCATGCCCGTCACCGTTTCCGCCGTCCCCCCCGTGATCACCACCTCCGCCACCACCACCCTGGCCGCCCCCGCCTTGGTCTCCCGCTCCGCCGGCACCGCCCTGGCCGCCCCCGCCCTGGTCTCCCGCTCCACCACCGCCACTGTTCCCCCCGCCGCCGGTCCCGCCCCCACCGCCGACACCGTCGTCGCCACCTCCGCCACCCCCACGGGGCGGCGGCGGGACCTGGGCCGTGAGGCCGAAGCGCACCCGCAGGTCCTCACCCGCCGTCGCCACCATGGCTTCGATGGGCTGGGCACCGGTCTCCTGGCCGAGCCGCGCCCGGACCGATACCCGCCCCTGCTCGTCGGTCGAGGCTTCGCCCGGGTCGATCGCCGCACCGGCGAAGTCGTCCAGGAATCGGAAGGCGACGACCCGCCCGGCGATCGGCTGACCGACGCCGTCCTGCAGCGCGACGATGAGGGGATCAGGCACCAGCTCGCCAGGCTGAGCCTGTTGGCCGTCGCCGGCGACTATGGTGAGGGTAGCGGGATCTCCCGGGCCGGGAAGCGTCAGGTCTCCGCCGCCGCAGGCGGGGAGCACCAGCACGAGCAGGACAGAGGTGGCCGCGGAGCGCATACGCCCAGGCTATGAACCCGCCATGGCGAGGTCTATGGCGCAGGTCACACGCTGCGTTGGCGTCGGCCGGTGAATCGCCCGAGCCAGCGGCGCGGTACGAGATGGAGACCGGCCAGCAGCAGCCGGTACCGGAGCCCGGGAACGCAAACGACCGGGCCGCCGCGATCGAATTGCCGGAGCGAAGTGCCGACCACCGATTCCGCGCTCATCCACAGCAGCCGCGGCCGGTCGCCGGCGCCGGGTCCCATCCGCTGGTGAAACTCCGTCCGCGTGAAACCGGGGCACAGCGCCTGGATCCGGACGCCGCTCCCGGCCAGTTCGGCAGCGAGCCCTTCGCTGAAGATCCTGAGGTAGGCCTTGCTCGCGCAGTAGTTGACCGTGCCGGCGCCGTAGAGGAACGAGGCGATCGACGACACGTTGATGACGCCGCCGCGGCCGCGGCCGAGCAGTCCGGGAAGCGCGGCTCGCGTGAGCCGCATGGGCGCGAGGACGTGGAGTCGCAGCATCCGCTCCTGCTGCTCCGGCGGCGCGGAGGCGAGGCCGCCGGTGGTGCCGAACCCGGCATTGTTCACCAGCAGGGCAAGCTCCGGCCGCTCCGCGATTCGCTCGACCACCCGGTCCAGCTCGTCGTCACGCGTGAGGTCGGCCGGCAGCACCGTCACGGAGACGCCGTGCGCCCGTTCGAGCTCCCCGGCGACCTCGCGCAGCCGCACGGCGTCCCGCGCGACGGCGATGAGATCGTGCCCGCGCCCGGCGAGCTGCCGGCAGAACTCCCGCCCGATCCCGGCGGTGGCGCCGGTTACGAGCACCGCGCCCGGCGCCATCAGCGCTGCAGGCCGCTTTCCACCGCCGGCGCCTCTGCCCGCGCCGGTCGAGGTCCATCGGCGGCCATGCGGTGGCCCAGCGTCGCCAGCCGGCGCGCGGCCTCGGTCAGGATGTCCTCGGTCTTGCAGAAGACGAACCGGACCGACGAGCGACCGCCGCCCTCGCGGTAAAAGCTCGATCCCGGCACCGGGGTCACGCCGATCTCGCGACTGAGCCAGATGGCGAAGGCCGTGTCGTCCATGGGATCCTCGAGGCCGACCGCGGCGCGCACTGCGGAGAAATCGGCGAGGATGTAGTACGCGCCCTCGGGGCGGAGGCAGCGAAAGCCGGCGGCGTCGAGCGCCGCGTGGAGCGCGTCGCGCTTGTCGCGGTAGGTAGCGGCGAGCTGGTCGTAGAACGCCGCCGGGAGGCCGTCGAGCGCCGCGGCGACGCCCTCCTGCAGCGGCGCGGGCGCGCCGACGGTGAGGAAGTCGTGGACTTTCCGGATCGCGTCGGTGAGGTCGGCCGGCGCGAGGATCCACCCGATGCGCCAGCCGGTGACGCTGAAGGTCTTCGATGCGCCGCTGATCGTCACCGTGCGCCCGCGCATGCCGGGCAGGGTGGCGATGGGGATGTGCTCGCCTTCGAAGCGGATGTGCTCGTAGATCTCGTCGGTGACGGCGAGGGCATCGTGGCGGAGGCAGAGCTCCGCGATGGCGCCGAGCTCCGCGCGCGTGAGCACGCGGCCCGACGGATTGCTCGGCGTGTTGACGATGATCGCGCGCGTCCGGGGGGTGAACGCCGCGGCCAGCCGCTCCAGGTCGAGCGGGTGGCCGGGCTCGAGCGGAACGTAGACCGGCCGCGCGTCGGCCAGGATGGTGTCCGGCCCGTAGTTCTCGTAGAACGGCTCGAACACGATGACCTCGTCGCCCGGATCGACCAGCGCGAGGAGCGTCGAGATCATCGCCTCGGTCGCGCCGCAGGTGACGGTGATCTCGCGCTCGGGATCGGCCGCGAGCCCGTACCGGCGCTCATACGTCCGGGCGATGGCCTCCCGGAGGGACTGCGCCCCCCACGTGATGGCGTACTGATTGATGTCGTCGCGGATCGCGCGCGCCGCCGCCTCCTTGAGCAGGTCGGGCGCCGCGAAGTTGGGAAAGCCCTGGGCGAGGTTGATCGACCGATGCTCGCGCGCCAGCCGGCTCATTCCGCGGATCACGGACTCCCGGAAGCCATGGGTGCGGCGGGCGGTGGTCACGAAGGCGCTCCGATATGGGGGTGGGGAAATGTAAGCGGGCGGTCGGGCGGAAGGACACGACAGCGCGGCGCGACGGACTTGCGACGTGAGTACATACAACTCGGATCGTGGCCAACAAGCGCTTAGCTTGAAGATATCAAGCCGACCCCCCGACCGGCCGCCTGGCGCGAACGTTGCCCCAAATCCTGCCCATGACTTCGCCCGCTTCATTCCCCTCCTTCGTTGACCTCCATAACCACCTCGTGCCCGGCGTGGACGACGGGGCCGCCGACGTGGTCGAGTCCCTGACGGCCCTGCGGGAGCTCTACGCGGAAGGCGTTCGGACGCTGGTGACCACACCGCACCTTCTCGTGCCGCGTCTCGCCACGGACGGGGCGATCGGCCGCGAGCTGGACCTGCAGCGCCGGGCATTCGACCGCCTCATGGACGTCGTGTCCCGGCAGGTCGAGCTGCCCGTCCTGGGCCTGGGTCAGGAGATCTGGGCTCCCGATGCCGCGACGCTCCGGCGCGTCGTGTCCCGCATCGATGTCGGGCTCGACGGTTCACCGGCGATGCTGGTGGAATTCGGCTTCGAGCTGCAGGGGACCCACCTGGACGTCGTGCAGGCGGCGGTGGCCGCCGGACGGCGGATCGTGATCGCCCATCCGGAGCGGTACACGTACCTGCCGGGACACGAGCCGCTCGACTTGATGCGCCGCTGGCGCGATGCCGGCGCCCTGCTGCAGGTCAACGCGGGAAGCTTCGGTGGGTACTATCGCGATCACCGGCCCGGGTCGGACACGCTGGCCTGGGCGATGGTGGCGGAGGGCATGGTCGACATCATCGGCACGGATCACCATGGGCCGCGGCGGGTGGGTGTCTCGCCGCTCGAGGTGTTCACCGCCCTGCGCGCGCGGGGGGAAGAGGCGGCGGCGATCCGGGCGATGGTCGAGCGGCCGGCCGCGGTGCTGCGGGGCGAGTCGGTGGAGGAGCCGGACCCCGCGGTCAGGACGCCAGGGGCAGGCGCGTAGTGCCGATGGCCTGCAGCAGGTAGCCCATCGGGCCGGCCTGCTCGCCCCCTCCGGCGGCCCGCGCGGAATCCACGGTCGCGGTGATCCGCTCACGCAGCGCCGCATACTGCCGGGCGGCGCTCGGATCCTCGAACTTGATCACGTTCTTCGTCAAGGTGTACGTCCCCGCCTGCGCGTCCAGCACGCCCAGCATGCTGTCGATCCCGTCGATGAGCGATGTGGTGAGCGTGGCGAGGGTCGGCGATTCGCGCCGCGCCGGCTTGGCGTACCAGTCGCGCACCGTCTCCGCCGACCAGCCCAGCTGTTTCGAGGCGACCGCGAAAGAATCCTGGTATTGACGCTCGATCGTCATCTGCTGCTGGCGGTAGACCCGGACGAAGTTGGCCAGCCCTGCCAGGCTCATGCGCGTCTCGGTGACGCCCCCGCCGGCACTGAGCCGGCCCGGCGCGAACAACTGGTTGAGCCGCGAGACCCGGATACCGCTCTCGAGCCGGGCGCGCGCCGAGTCGTGGGCCGCGGCCCACCGCTGCAGCATCGTGGCGACGGTCAGCTTCGCCGGCGCGCTCGGGGTCGCCGGCGCGCGGCTCGCCGGTGCGGACGCGGGCGTCGCCGCGACGGGCGGCGCCGTCTTCGTGGCGAGCACGTCCTTCAGCAGCACCTTCGCGCGGATCCGCGGCGCGGCGGGCAGCGGCGGACGCGCGATATCGATCCGGGCCGGCTCCGGCGGTGCCGCGTGCTCCTCGGCGACCGGAGCGTAGCTCTCCACGTCGTTCCACTGGTGGCCGACGCTGGCGTAGCTCTGCACGTCGCTCCACTGATCGCCGGTGTTGGTGTAGGAGACCGCGCCCAACGCCGGGCGCTCCACCATCGCGGCGGCTGAACGCAGTTGGACCGCGGGCGTCGCCCGAGCCTCGCGCGCGGCCCAGGGGGGCTTCGGGCCGGAGGCCGCGAGCTGAAGTCCGAGGATCAACAAGCCGCCGGTGATGCTCAGCGCGAGCGGCCGCCGCCAGTTCGGATCGCTGTCCTCGCCGTCTTTCAGTCCGAGCGGCTCGTCCGACGCATCGCTCGCTCCCGCTAGTGCGTCGGCCGAATCGTTAAAAAAAGTCCAGTTCGCCCTTTCCAACGGCGGAAGCTGCGGGCCGGCGGGGCGCTCGGCTACGATCGCCTTGTACTGCGGGTGCAGGGTGACGGAGATCCACTTGGAGGTCGCGCGGTGATAGATACGGGAATGCATGTCCACGTCGCCGCTCCGGATGGCCGCGGCGAGCTCGTCGCCCGTCCTGTACAGCTCCTCCTTGCCCGGTCTCAGTTCGACGAGATACATGCTGACACTCGATTCCATTCGCGGGCCCGCTGGCCCTGGGTGACGGGACGCACTGGATGGGGGATACAGCCGACCCTCGGCACCCTGGAAGTGCCAGATCTGTGCGCCATCCCCTGCGAGCGACCGCTCCCGCCGCTCCAACCCCTCTCGCTGGCCCCTAAACCTCTCCACCGCAAGACGTTGCCAAGGAATCCCACCGCTCCACACCGGTCGGCGGCCCCTGCCATGGCCGGAAGGGCCGCCCGGCGTCCGGGTGCGTTTTTCGGGAAGCGGTGGTGGAATGCAAGATGTTTCGCTCCACCCCGGGATTGATTAGTGTGCGGAGTACCCCCACGCCGGGCCCGTCCCGGCCAGCAGTTCACGAGCGCGGACGCCGGCAGGATCGCGGCGGTTGGAGGAAGCATGAGCACGGAGGATCGCAGGCGCGGCCGGGGTGGCCAACTGGGCACGGTCCTACTCGCAACAGTTCTCGGTGTCGGCGTCGGCCTGCTGGCCGCACCGCAACCGGGCACCGACACACGGCGGGCACTCCGGAAGCGGCTCGCCGCCGCCCGCGAAGACCTGGGCGAAGGGTTCGAGGGACTCGAGGAACGAAGCCGGCCCGCGCGCCGCGCGCTGCGCGCTCGCGCCGAGGAGCTGCGTCGCCGTGGCCGCAAGAAGTATGAGGATCTTCTCGAGGAGACAGAGGATTACGAAGAAGACACCGAAGAGGACGAGGAGGAGTCCGGTGGCCTGTCCACCGTGCTCGCGGTCGGCGCGGGTCTGGCGGCCGCTGCGTTCCTCATGACCAGCGAGCGGGCCGCTCCCGCGCGGGAGCGGGTTCGCGAAGCCGCGGCCACGGTGCGCGACGAGGCCGAGGCGCGCTGGGATAGGTTCCAGCGGCGCCGCGAGAACGGCCAGCCGACCACGGAGAGCGGCACCGGGATCGATTCCGCCGACTCCGCGCCGCACGCCAGCTGAAGCTGTCCCTGCCCTTCGGGCGCCGCGTCGGTCTCGCGGCGCTCGGCCTCTTGGCAACCTTGATCGTGGCCGCGGGCAGCTGGACGCTGACCTGTGGCTACGACGGGTGCCCCTCCACTGCCGACATCCAGGCGTTTCGACCCAGCGAGGGAAGTCGCGTGCTCGACCGCGCCGGGGCGATGCTCGGCCGGCTGGAGTACGTCCGCCGCGTCAACGTCCCGCTCGCGCGCGTGCCGCGTCACGTACGGGCCGCGTTCATCGCGGTGGAGGATCGGCGGTTCTATTACCATCACGGGGTGGACTGGCGCGGTGCTGCGCGTGCACTGGTGCGCAACGTGAGTCGCGGCGACGTGAGCGAAGGGTTCAGCACTATCACCATGCAGCTGGTGCGGAACGCATTCGTGCCGCGGCTCGCGCAACAGCGCTCGGTGCGCCGCAAGCTGATCGAGATCTACCTCGCGCGGCGACTGGAGCGGTCGCTCTCCAAACAGCAGATCCTGGCACTCTACCTCAACGTGATCTACCTCGGCAACGGGACCTACGGCGTGGAGGCGGCGAGCCGAGACCTCTTCGGCAAGAACGTGGAGCAGCTCACCGTCGCGGAGGGCGCGACGCTCGCCGCCCTGGCCCGCGGACCGTCGCTCTACGCGCCCCGGCGACATCCCGAGCGCGCGGTGGTGCGGCGGAACCTGGTGCTGACCGTCATGGCGCGCGAGCACTACCTCAGCGACTCGGACGCGGAGCGGGCGCGGCGCGCGCCGCTCCGGCTGTCGCCCGTGGAGTGGCGCCCGCGCCAAGCCGGCTCGTTCGCGCTGGACGCGGTGCGCGGCGCGGTGGACTCGGTGCTGGGCGACGCACCGGTCGGCGACCTCACCGTGTACACCTCGCTCGACGGCCGGGCCCAGCGCGCGGCCGAGGACGCGGTCCGGCGTCAGGCCGATGCCATCGAGCGCACGGCGGCCCCGGGACGCTCGCGGCGCGACACGCTGCAGGGCGCGCTCGTGGCCCTCGATCCGCGGAACGGCGAGCTCCGGGCGGTGGTCGGCGGCCGGCGCTACGTGCCGCGTGGGTTCAACCGCGCCCTGGTCGCGCGCCGGCAGCCGGGCTCCGCCTTCAAGCCGTTCGTGTACGCCGCCGCGCTCGCCGACGGACTCACGCCGGCGGCTGTGGTGATGGACACACCGATCGAGATCACCGACAAGGGACAGATCTGGCGGCCCGCCAATTTCGACGGTCGGTACGCCGGGCCGCTCACGCTCCGCCGCGCGCTCATGCGCTCCGCCAATGCCGCCACGGTGCGGCTGGGTGAGGCCGTCGGCGAGCGCCGCGTGGCCTCGCTGGCCCGCCGGGCCGGCATCCGGAGCCCGCTCGCCGCCGTGCCGGCGCTCGCCCTCGGCGCGGGTGAAGTGACGCCGCTCGAGCTCGTCACGGCCTACGCCCCGTTCGCCAACGGCGGTCTCCGCATCCAGCCTTCCCTCATCCGGCGCATCGCCGCGGGCGACGGCACGGTGCTCTGGCGCGCCCCCGCCCGCAAGGCCGACCGCGTCCTCGGCGCGGCGGAGGCGTTTCAGCTCACGTCCATGCTGGAATCGGTGGTGGACGGCGGCACCGGGCGCGTGGTGCGCGATCGAGGTGTGAAGGGCGTCGTGGCGGGGAAGACCGGCACGACCAACGAGGGCACCGACGTCTGGTTCGTGGGCTACACACCGACCGTCGTCGCCGCCGTGTGGTTCGGCTACGACGCGCCGCGGCCGATCGCCCCCGCCGCGTCGGGCGGCCGGCTCGCTGCGCCTGCGTGGGCGGCGTTCTACCTGAACGGCTGGCGCGAGCGCGAGCCCGACGTCTGGCCCGCGCCGGCGGGCATGGTGAGCCGCACCATCGATGCGTTCAACGGCGATCTCGCCAATCAGTGGTGCCCCGTCACCCAGCGCGAGTGGTTTCGAGCCGGCACGGAGCCCACGCGCATCTGCCGCGAGCATTCGGCGCCGCTGGTGGAGCGGTTGGAGGAATTGGGTCGAAAGGTGGGCAAGGCGTTGAAGGACCTGCTCGGCCTGTAGCTACTCGATCGCCGGATCCGTCTCGGTCATCCCGGCATAGCGGAAGAGATCGCGGCGCACCTGCCCCGCCGCGCGAAAGACCTTCGCCGGATAGCGATGGCAGTGCGGCGTGTTCGCGCTGGTCACGCAGCCGTTGTAGCGGAGCAGCGCCCGCTTCACGTTGCCGGTGCGCTTGAGGTAGCGGCCGAAGACGCGCGCGCCGTGGCAGATGTTGGACTCCACGTCGATCAGATCGTCCGACTCGCAGTCGAACTCCCCGGCATGAAAGTGCATCACCTGCATCAGGCCGATCGCGCCCTGGCTGCTCACCGCTTCGGGCTCGAGCCGGGTGTTTTCCGTCAACAACATGCCGGTGAGCAGGCTGGGCGCCACCTGCAGGCGCCTCGACTCCTTCAGGATGGCGCGCGCGATGCGCATCGCGGTGACGGGGTCGCCGTTCCGGCGGCCCAGCAGCCGCGCGAGCGGGCGGTAGCCCGAACGGGAGAGCACCTCGCGCTCGAGCCGCGCGCTGTCCACCGGCGCGACCGGGGCCGCGGCCGCGACGCTGGTTCGGCCCGGGGCTCCTGCAGTGATCACGGCGGAAAGCGGGGGCGTCTCCAGCGCTCGCGAGGGCGTGAATTCCACCGCGGCAAGAAACGCCGACCCCGCCAAGGCGACGAGGAACGGTCGCCGCGGCATGCGGGTCGTGCGTACATCGTTGACGGGTGGCGAGTTGGCCGGAATCGGTCGCTCTCAGCGTCGGGGTCGGAGTTTGCCGGGTCCGACTCGGCGTCTGCAAGAAGCGCGCACACGGCCGCGAGCGGAGCTGGCGAGGCTCAGCGGGCGCTGAGCTCGCGCACGAGCGCGATCATCCGGACGTCCCAGGGATCCGGCGTGGGATCGTCCTCCGGCACGTCCGGCCGCGCCTGCGGCGTCTCCAGGATGAGGGGCACGCCCGCGCTTCGCCGATCGTGCAGCAGCCACTCGAACGGCGCGACGCCGATCTTCCCTTCCCCGATCAGCATGTGGCGGTCCTTGTTCGAGCCCAGCGCGCCTTCGCTGTCGTTGAGGTGGAAGAAGGACGGCGGCTCGCCCGCGGCAGCCTCGAACTCGTCGAGGACGCGGCCGAGCGCCTCGGCGGACTTGGTCAGGTCGTGGCCGGCCGAGAAGAGGTGGCAGGTATCGAGACCGTAGCCCACACGCGCCCGGTGCTCTTCCGGCACGCACGCCAGGATCGCGCCGATCTCGTCGGGCGTCCGGCCGATGGTCGTCCCCGCGCCGGCGGTATTCTCCACCAGCAACCTGGTGTCGCCCCGCACCGCCTCGAGGGCCTGGGTCATCGCCAGTGCAACGCGTTGCACCGCCGCCAGCCGGTCTCCGTCGGTGGCGGCTCCCGGATGAAAGCAGACGCCTCCGACCCCGAGTGCGGTCGAGCGCTCCAGCTCCTTCTTGAGCCCGGCCGCGGCCCGCCCCCACTTGATCTCGTCCGAAGTCGCCGTGTTGAGCACGTAGGCCGCGTGCACGATCACGTTGGAAGGCGCGATGCCGGTCTCGGCCAGCGCCGCCTTGAACCGCTCGACCCGCTCGGGACGGATGGAGGACTTGTCGCCGTAGTATTTCGGGATGGCGGTGAAGAGCTGCAGCGCGGTGCCGCCCGCGCCGGCGGACCGGTGGACGGCCATTTGAATGCCGCCGGTATCGATCGTGTGGGCGCCGACGTAAGGGGTCATGACGGCAACGACTCCGGGATCGGTGAGAGCGTGATGCAGTAGGTCATCCGAAGAATCGGACCCTGAGCCGAAAATGCAACGAGGGGGCACGCTCGCCACGCATGCCCCCTCGTCGCAGGAACCGGCGGCGTCAGCGGCCGCCGCCCGCCGCCATCTGCGCCTGGTACAGTTCCAGCCGCCGCTTGGCGATGTCCTCGTCGCGGGAAGCGACATCCTTCGCCGCGTCCGCCTGCTGGCGCTGGGCCTCGAGCGTCTGCCGCTCGAGCTCCCGGATCACCTGGTCCTGAGACAGCGCCACGGTGGGATCCGACGCGCCCACTCCCGAGCCATTCCCCCTCCGGCCGGCGAGCTGCAGCTCGAGCTCGAGCGACTTCTGTTGGGCCACCGCCAGCTTCTTGGCGGCCTTCGCGCGATCGAGCTCGGCACCGTGCAGTGCCTGACGACGCTCGAGGAACTGCTTCTGCCGCAGGCCCACCTTCCGCTCGGCCTCGAACGTGATCTTGTCGGCCGCTTGCTTCTGCTTGTCGGCCAGCTTGATGCGGGCCTCCACGGTGGACAGCTCCTGCTTCTTGACGTCGACCATGGCCTTGGTCTGCGCCTGCTGCGAGCTGGTCTCGGAGATCCTGGCGTCTGCCTCGCGCTGGGCGGCCTTGGCCGACTCGAGCTCATTCCGGATGCGCTCGGGACTCCGCGCCGGAATCACCTCGATGAAGCCGAGGGTCTGGGCCACGGTCCTGCCGGCGGTCGCCGAGGGCGCCGTCGCCGCCGAGGGCGCAGTGGCGGCCGTAGCCGCCGTAGCAGCCGTCGGGGGGACGTAGGGCACAGCCGCCGGGGGGACGTAGGGCACAGCCGCCGGGGCCACCGCCGCGGCGGGCGCTGGAGCGGCGGCAGTGGGGGCGGGGGCGGACGCAGGCGCAGCCGCGGGTGGAGTCATGGCGGGAGCCGCCGCCGTGGCGGCCGGGGGCGTCGCGGCCGCGGCCGCCGGCACGGCAGCAGCGGGCGGCGGGGTGGGGACCGGTACGGTCGGCGCGTAGCCCTGCGATGCGGTGTCGGGGGCCTGGACCGGCTCCTGTGCGGCCAGCGGCGAAAGGACACCGGCCACCAGCACGCCAACCAGCAGACTGACCTGACGGGTTTTCACGGCCACACCCTCCACGAAGTGACTGGTTCCACCCAACGGGAGCGCCAAGTTATCGTCGATCCGCGCAGCCCGTAATACCCCTGGCTCAACCGTCGACCCACCGAGTCAGTTCACCGCTGGGACGGCGGCGGCGGGGTGATTCCTCGCCCGCGGGATACCCCAGGCTGACCACGCCCACGATCCGGAACCCCTCCTCCAGCCCCACCAGCGAGGCGACGCCGGGGTCTCGCATGATACCCCCGGTCTTGAGGTAGGTGCCGAGTCCCAAAGATTGCGCCGCGATGAGCAGGTTCGCCGTGGCCATCATCACCGCGGCATAGTCTTCCTCCCGCTGGACCTCGTCGGCGCTGACCCCGCAGAGCACGACGACGAACGCCGGTGTCTCCGCGGTTTCCCGGCGCACCTTGTCCGCCGCCGCGCGGGCCTCCCCGGAGGCCGGGTCGTCGTACCGCTTCAGGCGATGGGCCGCCCGGAGATCGGCGAACCGGTCGCGCGCCGCTCCGGTGAGCACCGCGAATCGCCACGGCTCGGTCAGCTTGTGGTTCGGTGCGCGCACCGCGGCGTCAAGCAGCCGGGCGATGATGTCCCGGGGGACGGGGTCGGGACGGAAGCGGCGGACCGAAGTCCGCCGGTGAATGGCGTCGATGGCGTCCATGCGGCAAATCTAGCCGCGGGCTGTGGGCTACGCCGGACGCAGCTCGATCACGGCGAACACCGCGCCCTGCGGGTCGGCGAGGATGGCGAACCGGCCGATGCCGGGGATGTCGGTCGGTGGAACCCGGACGCTCCCGCCGAGCGACTGCGCGAGGGCGGTGGTGCCGTCGCAGTCCCGCACCGCGAAGTAGACCAGCCAGTGCGGGGGCACCGGCCCCCAGGCTGGCGCGATCGCCATCATCCCGCCTCGCGCCGTGCCTTCCGCGGTGAACGTCGTGTAGGTGAACGCGCCCATGGGGCGGCTCTCGGCCGACCAGCCGAGCAGCGCGGCGTAGAAAGCGCCTGCGCGTCCCGTGTCGGTCGTTGCCAGCTCGTTCCAGCACATCGAGCTCGCTTCCCCGACCACGCCGGCACCGGCATGACGTCGCGGCTCCCAGAGCGCGACCACGGCGCCGGCGGGATCCTGCGCCATCGCCATGCGCCCCACGTCGAGCACGTCGAACGGCTCCATCAACACCGTCCCGCCAAGCTCCTTCGTTCGGGCCGCGGCGTCGTTCGCGCTGGCCACCGAGACATAGGACAGCCACTGCGGCGGGCCGTGAGCCGGCTCCTGCTGGTACAGTGCGGCGACCGGGCGATCATCGAGCTTGAACATGGTGTAGAACGCGTCGGGCCCCATCGGCCGGTGCTCGGCGGTCCAGCCGAAGAGTGTGCTGTAGAAGCGCGCGGCGGCGGTGGCGTCGGGGGTGCCGAGATCGGCCCAGCAGAACGTCCCCGGAGCGTACGTGTCGGTCAGGGGCATGCAGTCCCTCCTGGTGCGATGGGCGCGGTGGGAGAGAGGCCGGCGGCCGCGGGCCTTCTGCTACAGGACGGACGAGGCGGGGGTCTGTTTCACACGGGTGAGGAGGAGGAGCGCGACGAGATCGTACAGCGCGTGCGCCAGGATCGGTACGAGCAGGTTGCCGCTGACGAGCAGCACCGCGCCGAGGTAGGTCCCGACGACGCCGGCCAGGACCGCGTAGCTGGGGGTGAGCCAGTGCGTCAGCCCGAACAGCGCGCCGACGGTGACCGCGGCCAGCCACGTGGGTACGTGCTCGGCGAGCACCGGCTGCAACACGCCGCGGAAGAGCAGCTCCTCCCCCAGGCCGGCCATCGCCGCCACGAGGGCGAGGTGCCCGACCTTCCACCCTGCGAACATGGGAGCGACACGGGTCTCGACGAACGCGACCAAGCGGGCCACCGACGCGACGGACGTTCGTCGACACCACCAGAGGCCCAACAGCAGAGGGGCCGTGGCCGCGATGCCGCCGGCCAGGCCCCTCCCGTTCCACGTGATCATCGTGAGCGGGGAGATGCCCGCCCACGCTCCCAATCCCAGTGCGACCAGCGCCAGCCCGCCCTCAGCCAGCACCGCGAGCCACGCCAGCCGCGCCGGACCGTCGCGGTGTCCTACTTGGCGCGCTCCAGGTAAACCCCCTCGCGCGGATTCACCCGTACGCGCTCGCCCTCGCTGATGAACTCCGGCACCTGGATCGTGACGCCGTTGCTCAGCTTGGCGGGCTTGGTGCTCGCCGTCTTGGTGGCCGTCTTCATGATGGGCGCCGTCTCGACCACTTCGAGCTCCGCCGTGGCGGGCAGCATGATCGCGATGGGGCGGCCGTTGAGCCATTCGGCCTGGAAGGTCATGCCGGGCTCCAGCCACTGGGCCTGGTCACCGGTCACCTCGTCGTCCAAGGTGTACTGGTCGTAGGAGTCGGCGTCCATGACGTGGGTGCCGTTGGCGTCGCGATACATCACCTGCATGTCCTTGGTGTCGAGGCGCGCATCCTCCACGAACTCGGTGGCGCTCAGCCGGGTGTCGAACGTATTGCCGCTGGTGAGGTTCCTCAGCCGGACCTGCACGAACGCCCGCAGGTTGCCCGGCGTCCGGTGCTGGAAATCCATCACGCGGCACGGCTGGCCATCGATGATGAGCACGTGGCCACGGCGGATATCGCTTGCCTTCATCGGTCTGCAGCTCCGGAATCGGTCCCTCGACGGAAGCCGGGGTGGCTTCCGCGGACGTGGAATGTACACGGCGGGGCCGTAAGCTCCAGTCGCGGGTGACCGCAGTCACCGCCCGCTGCCCGAGCGGGGCGATACGTTCCCGCGGCGGGGAGGACGCCCGAGGTCACCGTCTCACACACACGCGAGGCTGCCATGCTGGACGAGAGGAGACGGCGGCCCGGGGTGGCACACGGCTAGCCCCGCGACCCTTCCGCCGACGGCCGGCATCCGATTGCTGCCGTGGCGCGGCACCGAGGGACGCGATCGCCTCGAGGCCTGGCGCGCGAACGTCGGGGCGCCCGTGTCGCTGGATATCGCGCGCCCACGGACGCTCGACGACGTGCCCGGCATCGCGGTGATGAGCTGGAATTGCTGGATCGGACGCGGGCGCATCGAGGAGGTCGTCGCCCGGGTGCGCGCGACCACCGACCTGCCGCTCGTGATCTGCCTGCAAGAAGCCTATCGGGCCGACGCCACGGTACCCGCGCGCGCACCGGGCCGCACGGCCCGCCGAGCGGCGGGCGGCTTCCCGCCCCGAAGCCGCGTGCGCGCCGACATCGTCGAGACCGCCACGGCGCTGGGGCTCAACCTGCGCTACGTGCCGTCCATGCGGAACGGCGCGGGTCGGACCGATCGCGGCAACGCCATCCTGTCCGATCTGCCGCTCGGCGACGCGCTCGCGTTCGAGCTGCCGATGGTGCTGCAGCGCCGGGTACCGATCGTGGTCACCCTGCCGCTGTCGCGTGGACCGCTGCACGTGGTCTCGGCGCACCTCGACCCGCGCGGTCCGCCGGGCTACGCCTGGCTCGGCGTGGCCGGCCGCGCGACACAGACCGAGTACCTGCTGCAGCAGCTCCCCGGCGATCTCGTCGTGCTCGCCGCCGACCTCAATCTCGGCCGCGGCCGGCGCGAGCGAAGCTGGCGCCTGTTGCATGAAGCCGGATTCGTCGGCGGCGTGCCGGCGACCACGCCGCGGTGGCGTCACACGTTTCACGCGCTGCCCAGGCTGGTGCTGGACTACGTACTGGTGCGCGATCGGCTCCAGGCCGTCGCGCACGCGGCCGTGGAGCGACTGGACGAGCATGCGCGCGATCGCGGTCCGACGGTGTTCGGGTCCGACCACCATCCTCTGGTCGCCCGGGTGGACCTGCATCCCAGACCGGAGCGCGGACATGAGTGATCTCGTCGGAGCGCCGCTCCCCTGGTGGACCTGGGCCCTCATGGCGACCGGCATCATCGCGCTCGTCTCGGTCATCGGCGCGCTCTTCCTGCCCGACTGGAAGCAACCGGACTACCTCCTCGGCACGGACGCGGCGCCGGACAGCGAGGCGTTCCCGATCGCGGTGGCCTCCGCCCTCGGCGCTCCTCTCTACCGCGGCGGCGAAGTGACCGTGCTGCAGAACGGCGATGCCTTCTTTTCGCACATGCTGGAGGCGATTCGCGGGGCCCGCGACTCCATCAATTTCGAGGTCTACATCTTCGAGCCCGATGAGGTCGGCCGTCAGTTCATGGAGGCGTTCAAGGAGCGCGCGCGTGCCGGCGTCGAGGTGCGGCTGCTGGTCGACTGGTTCGGCTCGTGGAAGCTGCGGAAGGCTCAGGTGAAGGAGCTGACGCAGGCCGGTGTGCGGGTCGAATGCTTTCGGCCACTCGCGCTCCGTCACCTGGTGCGCATCTATCGACGCACCCACCGGCGGGCGATCGTGATCGACGGCCGCGTCGCGTTCACCGGCGGCGCCGCCGTGTCCAAGAAATGGGCGGGCGACGTGCGGACCAAGCACGAGTGGCGCGACAGCATGACCCGGATCGTCGGCCCTCTCGTCTGCGGGATCCAGGCTGCGTTCGTCGAGAACTGGCTGTACTGCACCGGCGAGGTGCTGGCGGGCGATCGGTTCTTCCCTCCCGCCGAGCCCAAGGCGGGGCCGTGCAGCGTGTCGGTGGCGAGCTCGCCCTCCGAGGACCACCAACCGATCCGCTTGTTGTTCTGGATGAGCTTCGCCGGGGCCCGGCGCCGACTCTGGATCAGCAATTCCTACTTCATCCCCGATCTCCGTCTGCGCAACGCGGTGGTCGACCGGGCGCGGCAGGGCGTCGACGTCCGGATTCTCGTCCCCGGCAACCACACCGACGCCGTGCCGGTGCAGCTCGCAGGCCGGTCGTACTACGAGGAGCTGCTCCAGGCGGGCGTGCGGATCTTCGAGTTCCTGCCGTCGATGATGCACGCCAAGACCGTCGTGGTGGATGATGTGTGGTCGGTCGTCGGCTCCGCCAACATGGACGAGCGGAGCATGGAGCTCAACGCCGAGAACGTCGTCGGCGTCGCGGACGAAGGTCTGGCATGCGCCATCGCGAAGGGACTGGAGCAGGACTTCACCCGGTCGCGTGAAGTCCACCTCGCCCAGTGGCGCCGCCGCCCGATCTGGCAGCGGGGTCTGGAGCACATGGCCAAGGTCCTGATCGAGCAGTACTAGGCGAGCGAGCGGGCGGGGGACGCTCGGGCGCTTCGGAAACGTTGGGCGCAGGCGGGGGTGGGGCTCGTGGAGGGAGCGTCAGTGCCCCAGCCCTCCCGCGATCCCCGAATGCGCGCCGCACTGCAGCGACCGGAGCGAGCCCCACCCCCGCCGGAGCCGTGGACTCCGACGCCCGCAGCGCCTCGGTCAGCCCCCAGCGATCGCCGCCACCACCGTGATCTCATCGCCCGCGGTCACTGGCGTCGCGAACCCGCTCCGAAAGCGGATGTCTTCGTCGTTCAGATAGTAGGTGACGAACGGATACGGCCCGCCCGTCTCGTCACGGAGCCGCGGCGCCAGCCGGGGATAGCGCCCCGCGATCTCGGCGACGACGTCACCCAAGGTCTCGCCCGTCGCATTGATCGTGGCCTGCCCGTCCGCCAGACGGGCCAGCACGGTGGGCAGGCTAAAGGTCACGGCCATACAGAGCCTCCAGTTCACGGATGCGTGGAGCGATGATCGGCGCTTCAGGCAACGTGCCCTGGAGCGCCTCGATGGTCTTCAGTCCATTGCCGGTGATGCAGAGGACGACTTCGTCGTCGGGGCGGAACCGGCCGGCGTGCGCGAGCGCCAGCGCCGCCGCGACCGTGACGCCGCCAGCCGTCTCGGTGAACACGCCGGTGCTCTCCGCCAACAGCCTGATCCCGTCGACCAGCGCGGTCTCGCTCACGCCCGTGGCCCAGCCCCCCGTGCGGCGGATCGCGCCGGCGGCGAAACGACCGTCGGCCGGGTTTCCGATCGCGATCGAGCGGGCGATCGTGTTCGGCACCACCGGCGTCAGCGTCTCGCCGCCGCGCTCCACCAGGTCGACGATCGGCGCGCACCCCGACGCCTGCGCGCCATACAGCCGAGGCGTCGGGCCGGCCACCAGCTCCGCGTCCTGGAACTCGCGAAACCCCTTTTCCAGCTTCGTCAGCAGCGAGCCGCCCGCCATCGGCGCCACCACCGCCGTCGGCAGCCGCCAGCCCAGCTGCTCGGCGATCTCGAACGCCATCGTCTTCGAGCCTTCGCCGTAGTAGCCCCGAAGGTTGATGTTGACGAGGCCCCAACCGAACCGGTCGGCGGCCTGGGCGCAGAGTCGGTTCACGTCGTCGTAGGTGCCGCGCACCCGCACGAGGCGCGGCCCGAACACCGCCGTGCCTACCACCTTGGCGACCTCGAGATCGTGGGGGATGAAGATCCAGGCGGGGAGGCCCGCGCGCGCGGCCTGGGCGGCGACGGCGTTGGCCAGATTGCCGGTCGAGGCGCAGCCCACCGTGTCGAGCCCGAGACCGAGGGCGGCATTCAACGCGGCGGCGACGACGCGGTCCTTGAAGCTGAGCGACGGATGGGAGACTGCGTCGTTCTTGATCCAGACGTGGGCGACGCCGAGCCGGCGCGCCAGCGCGGGGGCCTCGAGCAGGGGGGTGAATCCGCTGTCGAGCGAGACGACCGGATCGCCATCGAACGGCAGCCACTCGCGGTAGCGCCAGAGCGACGGCGGGCGGGTGGCGATCGTCGCGGCATCGGGCAGGGTGCGGCCGGGATCGTACACCGGCTCGAGCGGCCCGAGGCACTCCTCGCAGGTGGCGGAGGGAGCTGCAGGGTGGGGAGTGCCGCAGAGCTTGCACGCGAGCGGGCGTGGCGCGGGCGGTGCCAGAGGCGCGCCGGCGGCGCGCGCGGTGACGGGGTGGTCGAGGACGTTCGTCATGTCGGGTTTCCTCGCCCCGCTCCCCGACGCTCTTCCGCACCCGGCCAACGAAAAGCGCCCGGTGCCAAAAAGACACTCGGGACGCGAGGCTTTTTAGCATTTGTTTAACGTGGCTGCAATAGGCCGCAAATGACCACGGGCTTCGGTTGTGAAGGCCAGTCTACAAGAAAGGTTCTCGCCGCGCAAGCAGGTCGAGCGACCGGGCGGCGCCGACCGCTCGATCGCCTGACCCCTCCGACGCCTTGACGTCCCGCCCTACCAGTCCTGGTCTCCCGTGGAACCCTGCGGGGACGGTCGGGCCTCATGGCTGGCGAGCTGCTCGCGCTGTATCGCGTCGAGCAGCTGGCGCGCCTCCTCCGGATCGAGCGAATCGGCCGACTCGCCCTGCCCCGCGCCGTAGCCGCCGCCCGCCATGGCGCCGGTCGCGGCGTCCGGATTACCCTCGTAGCCCGGGACGTTCATGTTCCCGCGCCCATAGTCTGCCGCCCGCCCGCGCCCCGACGAGCCGCCCGCCATCCGATCCTCCTCCAGCCGCTGGAGCGCGAGCTCGAGATTCCACTTGGCGTCCTGATCTCCCGGATCCAGGCGGAGCGCCTCCTCGTACGCCCCGACCGCATCCAGAAGCAGCTGGCGGCGCTCCGGCGCGTCCTCGGCCGCGCGGACGAGCGCGTTGCCGAGATTGAACACGCTCTCCTGGCGAAGGCCGGCGGGACCGGTCGCGGCCACCCGGTAGCGGGCGGCGGCGGTCTCGTACCGCTTCATCCGGTAGTAGGCATTGCCCGCGTGGTACGCGCGCACGGGTGTCGTATCGGCGGCGAGCGCGCGGTCGAGCACCTGCGCGGCAACGGCGAAATCGCCGGCCGCGTAGAGACGCTCCCCCTTCCGCGCGTCGAGCGCGCCGCGCGCACACCCGGAGAGGACCAGCGCCGGCAGGAGCACGAGCATGACCGCCGCGGCCCGGGCACCCCCCCGCGTGCCAGCGGGTACCGGTGCCACCGCCGGGATACCTCGACGCGCCCGGCGCCGACCGAGCGCCGCGTCTGCGAGCAGCGCCAGCACCGCGAGCGCCAGCGGCCACTGGAAGCGGTCCGCCCGCTCAGCCGACTTCCGAGCCGACAGCACTCGCGAGCTCACCTTCGAGAGGGAGTCACGGAGACGGGCCCGGTCGTCGGCGCGGTCCGCCCGGGCGTAGGCGCCGCCAGTCATCTTGGCCACCTGCCGCAGCTCCCCCTCCTCCAGACGCGAGAGGGCAACCCGGCCGATGTGGTCGCGGTGGAATTTCTCCGGCGCCTCCGAGCTGTCGGCAGGCACCGGGGCACCTGCGGTGGTGCCGACGCCGAGCGCGAAGACCGGAATCGCTTCGGCGCGGAGGCTCGCGGTGGCGGCCTCGAGATCGCCTTCGCCCGTCTCGCCGTCGCTCACCAGCAGCACCGCCCGATGGCCGCGGTCGCCCTCGTGCTCGAACACCTTTCCCGCCGTCGCCAGCGCGGTGCCGATGTCGGTGGCGGGATCGGCGAGATCGTCGGGGCTCGCGGCATCGAGAAAGAGGCGGAGCGCGGCGCGGTCGGAGGTGAGCGGAAGCTGGAGGAAGGCGCTGCCGCCGAACACGACGAGTCCCACCCGATCGCCGGGCGACGCCGACACCGTCTCCCACGCCGCCGCCCTCGCGGCCGCGAGCCGGCTCGGCGCCACATCGTTCACCGTCATCGAGCGCGAGAGGTCGAGCACCAGCAACACGTCCCGACCCGTGCGGGCCAGCTCCGCGTCGCGCTCACCCAGTTGGGGGCGCGCCAGGGCCAGCAGCCCGAAGGCCAGGGCCGCGACCTGCAGCCAGCGGCGCCGTGCGCTCGTCCGCGCATCCCCCAGGCTCGAGCCACGGGCGAGCACGTCCGGCTCGCCGAACGCCTTGAGCTCGGCCTCGCGCTGCCGGCCGCCGCGGAGCACCGCCCACGCCGCGAGCGGCACCGCCGTCAGGGCCACGACGAGCACCCACGGCCAGGCGAAGCTCATCGCGCGCCTCGGCTCATGGCAGGCTCCGGAGCCGGGTAGCGCCGAGCACCATGCCCAGGGCGAGCAGTACCACCCCCGGGCCGAGGGCGAAGGCGTAGAGCTCGCGGTAGTCGCGCGTCTCGCTGATCTTGACCTCCTGCCGCTCGATCGGGTCGATCGCTTCGAGGACCCGGGTCAGGGTCTCCGGATCGGTGGCGCGGAAGTACCGGCCCCCACTGCGTTCCGAGATGCGCTTGAGGATCACCTCGTCGCCCGAGGTGAGGCGGTCCGGCGTGCGGCCGCCCGCGCGCCAAATGAACTGCTTGTCGGGGCCGGTGGTGTCGGCCGCGCTCACGCCGATGGTGTGGATCCGCACGCCGATCGCTCGCGCGGCCTCCGCCGCCTTGAGCGGCGAGATCTTGCCGGTGTTGTTGGCGCCGTCGGTGATGAGCACGATGACGCTGGCCTTCGGCGGCAGGTCCTTGAGCTGGGCGAGGCACATGGCGAGCGCGGTGCCGATCGCGGTACCGTCGGGCAGCATGCCGATGTCGATCCGGCCCAGCATCGTCCGCAACAGCTCGACGTCCGGCGTGAGCGGCGCCTGCAGGAAGGCGCGACCCGCGAAGATGACCAGGCCGAGCAGGTCTCCCTCCCGTCCGCGGGTGAAGTCGGCCAGCGTCCTCCGCGCGACCATGAGCCGGTTGCCGGGCTTGAAGTCGCCTGCCTTCATGCTGCTGGAGATGTCGAGCGCGATCATGACGTTGCGCGACTTGCTCCGGATCTGGCGTACCTCGTGCGGCACCTGCGGCCGCGCCAGCGCGACGATGAGCAGCGCGAACCCGAGGGTCCGCAGCGCGTCGGGGAGCCAGGGCCAGCGGCTCCGCCGGGTGCTCGGCGCGTCCGCCAGGAAGGCGAGCGCCGGGAACCCGATGCGTTCTTCCGGCGCCCGGCGCCGGGCGCGCCACCGCGACCAGGCCAGCGCGGCCGGAACCCAGAGCAGCACGAGGTAGGCCGGGTCAGCGAAGCGCATCGACCGCCTCCCCCGCCGGGATCGCGTCCCCAACCTGGGCATCGGCACCGGCAGCGTGTGCGGCGTGCCAGTGCGTGAGCAGATCCCGGGCGCGGCTCAGAACGGCGTCGGCCTCCGTGACCGTCGGCCGCCAGTGCGCGAACTTCACCAGGTCGGCATCCCCGAAGACGTCCTCGAACCTGCGGAGCGCGGATCCCGCGATCAGCGCGGGCGGCAGGACCCAGCGGAGCTCGGTGGTGGTTCGCTCGCGCGCCGGCACGCCGTGCGCCTCGAGGTAGTCGCGCAGGGTGTCGGCCACCGCCTCGTAGTGTCGCGCGACGTCGCGCGTGGCCCAACCCTCCTCCGCGATGGCCGCGAGACGGCCGAGGGCGATCGAATAGGGATCGGGCGGCAGCGGCTCGTCGGTGGAGACGACCGCCGGCGCCACCGAAGCCACCGGCGCACGGCGCCGCGCGTGCCAGGCCAGCCAGCCGGCCGCGCCCAGCGCGGCCAGGCCGACCACCAGCTCCAGCGGATCCGGACCACGGGCCGGCATCGGCTCCTTGATGTCTCGGAGCGTGGCCGAGGCCCCCGCCTGCAGCACGGGCACGACCTCTACCGCGGCGCTGTCGCTCAGGAACGTGCCGCGCGACAGTCCCTTCACCGATCGCATGAAGGGAAGCTGAAAGATCGGGACCTGCTGGCGCCCCGGGCGATAGAAGGCGATGCGCGCGCGGCCTACGAAGATGCGGTCCGGCTGGCGCTCGAGCTTGTCCACCGAAAAGATGCGG
This sequence comes from uncultured Gemmatimonadales bacterium, assembly GCA_963697755.1. GTDB lineage: Bacteria > Gemmatimonadota > Gemmatimonadetes > Gemmatimonadales > GWC2-71-9 > CAVVWJ01. The sequence continues at coordinate 286,697 of CAVOPE010000002.1, forward strand.
ACCCAGTCGGGTGGCGTGACCGCGGGGCGTGGCACGGTGTCGAACAGGAGGTCACGCTCGTCGAGGCGGACCCGGAAGTTGAGCGTGATCGTGTCGCCGACTGTCGCCCGCTCGACGGTCGGGGTCACGTTCCAATGCTGTCCGTGGAGCTGCGCGGCGAGCGGGTTGGGGGCGGCCAGGATCAACGCGACCCACGCTCCCGCGATCGCGCGACGCCCGCCGGCCCAGCTCAGCCGCCGACAAGATCGAACGGTTCTCCGATCGTCCGACCGCCCCGCCGCCTGACCGCCAGCTATCGCCACAGCATCCGCTCCCGGCGACGGAAAAACGTCAGCAGCGGCTCCGCGTACGGCCGCCCGGTCTCCAGCCGCAGCAGATCCGCGCCTCGCTCGCGCAGCGCCCGCTCCAGGCCGCGGTCGAACTCGTCCGCCCGACGGGCGAAGTGTGCCCGCACCCGTCCGTCGCCGGTGTCGATCCGGCGCCAGGTCCCGGTCTCCGGATCCCAGAGGGTGACGATCCCGCCCGTCGGCAGCTCGCGCTCGCGCGGATCCACCAGCTGGAGGCCGACGACGTCGTGCCGCCGGGCGATCCGACCGAGCACGGCCTCGTACCCGGTCGCCATGAAGTCGGAGAGCACGAAGATGATCGCGCGCCGCCGGAGCGTCGGCTCCAGCTCGGCGAGGGCGAGCCCCAGGTCGGTGCCGGTGCCCCGGGGGGAGAAGGCGAGCAGGTCGCTGATGAGACGCAGCACGTGCCGCCGTCCCTTGGCGGCCCGGAGATGGTACTCCACCCGGTCGGTGAAGAAGATCGCGCCGATCCGGTCGTTGTTCCGTGCGGCCGCCAGCGCCAGCACCGCCGCCACCTCGGCGCCGAGCTCGCCTTTGGTGCGGAGCCGGCTGCCGAACCCGCCCGATGCGCTGAGGTCCACGACGAAGAGCACCGACAACTCCCGCTCCTCGAGGTAGCGCTTGACGTAGGCCGACCCGAGCCGGGCGGTCACGTTCCAGTCGATGGTGCGGACGTCGTCGCCCGGTTGATACTCGCGCACCTCGGCGAATTCCACCCCGCGGCCGCGGAAGGCGCTCGAGTACTCGCCGGCCACGATGTCGCGCACGAGGTGGCGGGTGGTGATCTCGATTCGCCGCACCTCGCGCCCGGCCTCCTCGGGGGTCATGGCACCGGTACCGCCTCGAAGATCCGGGCGAGCAGCGCGTCGGGACCGATCCCCTCGGCATCGGCGCGGTAGGTGAGAATCACCCGGTGACGCAGCACGTCGAGCCCGAGAGCCTTGATGTCGTCGGGGGTGACGTACGCGCGGCCCCGGATGAAGGCGTGCGCCTTCGCGGCGCGAAGCAGAAAGATCGCCGCGCGCGGCGACGCGCCGAACTCGATCATCGGCGCCAGGTCGGCCAGCCTGGCATCGGCCGGCCGGCGCGTCGCGCCCACCAGGTCCAGCACGTACTCCTTGATCCGCTCGTCGGTGTACACCGACTGCACCAGCCGTCGGGCGGACAGGACGCGCTCGGGGTCGAGCAGACGCGTGGCCGTGGGCGCTTCCGGCCCGGTCATGCGGTCGAGCACCTCGCGCTCTTCGCGCCGCTCGGGGTAGGTCACGACCAGCTTGAACATGAACCGGTCGACCTGGGCCTCGGGGAGCGGATAGGTGCCCTCGTGCTCGATCGGGTTCTGCGTGGCCAGCACGAGGAACAGCTCGGGCAGCGGGTAGGTGTGGCCGCCGATCGTCACCTGCTTCTCCTGCATCGCTTCGAGCAGCGCGCTCTGCACTTTGGCCGGCGCCCGGTTGATCTCGTCGGCCAGCAGGAAGTTGGTGAAGATGGGGCCCTTCTGGACGGTGAAGTCACCGCTGCGCTGGTTGTAGATCATGGTGCCGATCAGATCGGCCGGAAGCAGGTCGGGCGTGAACTGGATCCGGTGGAACTGGGCGGCGATCGTGCTCGCCAGGGTGCGGACGGAAAGCGTCTTGGCCAAGCCGGGCACGCCCTCGAGCAGGACGTGGCCGTCGGCCAGGAGCCCGATCAGCAGCCGCTCGAGCATCGCGCGCTGGCCGACGATGACCCGCCCGAGCTCCGTCATGAGCTCGCCGACGATCCGACTCTCCTGCTCGATGCGCGCGGCATCCGGCAAGGCGGACGCCGCGCGGGGGTCGGCCGCGAAGCGCTCGGGAAGAGTTGTCATGAACGTGAATCTACTACGGCCAGTCTTCGAGCGGAGCGGGCGCGGGAGCGAGGTGACGGGGGTCGAACAAGGCCGCCGTGGCGGCGAAGAGGGACGCGCGGTGGCGGCGTTCCACCACCGCGCCCCAGTGGTACCGGCCGCGCTCGAACCGCGCGCCCGAGATCCAGAACGTGAGGGCGTCGCTGACCGGGTCGTACTCGAACGTCGAGCGGTACACGATGTCCTGGAGCGTCGCGGTGACGCCCTTCGTGATCACCGGCTGGCTCACGACGGTCCAGGCATAGCCGTCCGAACTTTCGGCCAGGTACAACGCTGGCGTCGTGCAGCCCTGGTCGGTCTTGGCGTTGTACAGCGCCCAGAACACACCCCGGCTGGGAATCCATTGGACGTCGATGTGCCACGGCCAGAGACCCTCCTGCAGGAGGCCCGCGCCACTCCGGGTCGCCCCAGTGGATGCCATCGGAGGAGCGGCGCACATCGACCGTGGTGGACGCCGCGTCGCAGCCCCCGCGACCCGAGTTGACCACGAACATCCACCAGTCGTCGGCGGCCCGGCGAATGACGCTCGGCGAGATCAGCTGATGGTTGGGCGCGCGCAGCACGATGACCGGGTCCGACCAGGTCAGCCCGTCCCGTGTCCGCATCAGGCGCACGGTGTTCTCGATGGTGACTTGTCGGTAATAGAGCCAGAGCTCGCCGGCCTCCGGGACCCAGACCAGATCGGGATCGGACAGATAGCCGTCCTGCGGCAGCACGACGGGATTGGGAGCGCCCTCGGTCAGGGCCCACGTGCTGCGCCGGGTGGACTCGAAGAACGACGGGTTCTCGTACGCCGGGTTGCCGAACGGATACGGCGTGATGGCCAGATGAAACGGCCGGGTGAAGAGGTTGTCGGGCGTGGCGACGAAATCGGGGTGCACGACCTGGTTCGAGCCGTCGTAGGTGGTGAACTCGAGCGGGATGATCTGATCGAACGGCACGGCGTCCCGCCCCTCGGCGATCGCAGTGAACACCGCGGGCTCCAGGCCCGGCAGCACGGCCTGCGTCCGCCGCTCGCCGGTGCTGCTGCCGAGCTGCCACCGCGCGCGCGCCTTTCCCTCGATGTCGGTCTCGTGATCCACGGCCAGCAGTAGTCCGTCGCCCTCGGTCTGCCATTCCACCCGAATGCCCTTGGCGGGCGTCCCATCCGCGTTGAGCACCGCGATGGCGATCGGCTGGGGCAGCAGCGTCCCGACGGGCGCGATCTGACCGTCGCCTTCCGTAACGCGCACCTCCGCCGGCAGGCGCGGCCCTTCGTCGCCGCACGCGATCGACGACGCAGAGAGCAACGCGAGCCCAATCGCGACACGAGATGGAACGAGCTGCATGCGCACTCGCTCGGAGGAAATCGGAAAGAAGACGCTCGACAGATGCTTGGACGCACGAATTGCACAAAGGGTTTCCTCGAAACCGCGGGCCACTGAGTGTCGTCAGGAGTTGGTTGTTCTCCGAAGTCACCATGCATCGATCGATCCTCCCCGTCGCGGCGCTTGCGACCGTCGCGCTGGTCGGCATTGGCCTCGCACGCTCGTCGGCGCCAGAACCCGCGGCGGTGTTTCGCGGCGACCTCGCGCACACGGGTGCATATCGCGAAACTCGCTCGCGCATTTCGGCGGCCTCCGCTGGCGGGTGCAGACTGGCGGCCCGGTGCAGTCGACGCCCGCCGTCGCCGGCGGGGTGGTCTATCTCGGCAGGCGGCGACGGCAACCTCTACGCACTCGACGCGCTCAGCGGGGAGCGAGCGCTGGCGATTCGCGGCGGGGCGCGCGGTCACGTCGTCGCGGGCGTGAGCGACGGGGTTGTCTTCGTCGGCCGCGACGGCAGGTGATGCGCTGGGCGACGGGGGGCTGCTCGGGGTGGACCACACCAGCAGCAAACTTCGACACCTGTGGAACGCGAGCGACCTCGGCGGGACGGCGGTGGGGCGTCTCAGGCTGGTGGGATGCGAATTGGGCGGTGGACACGGCGGCAGTGACCGAGGGTGCTCCGCCTGGAGGAGCGCGGGCTGGACGCGGGGGGGCGCCGCGGCGGCCCGCCCGGCACCGGCTTCGTGCGGATCAACGGCTCAGGCACGAACGGTGGGCCGTCCCGAACCAGGCGGAGATCCAGGCCGTCGCGGAATATGGTCCAGAGTCACCGGGCGGCTTCTGACCGCCTGACCGCCCGTGACGGCCGTCTACGACGGCCCGTTGAACGCCGGATCGCTCGCCCGGGTCCGGAGCTCAGTCTCGGTCCCCCGGTACCACCCGCCCCGGAACTCGAAGTGGCGCTCGTCCAGGATCCGCATACTCAGGGCATCGGTGCCCTGCTGCTGCACCTGCCAGAGCAGCACCTTCGCCCCCATCTCCGCAGCCGTCTCCCAGATCCCGGCGACCAGGGGCGGATAGAGCTCGGCGAATTCCGGCTTGAGCCTGGCTTCCCGGGGGGTGAACTCCATGCTACCTCCTGCGCGTGCTGAGACGGGCGCGTCCGTGACGGGGGCCGACGAGAGCCATGATAATGCAGCCCGCCTCGGCGAGCCACCAGGGGTCGGAGTCCCCTCGTCAACCCCTCCCGGCCACACCCCGACGCCGCCACTATTCGGGTCGCTTCAGCCAGGCCCCGGCCATGCGGATTGTGGTGACCTTCGACACGCCCTACGAGGGGTGGGAGCATCCGGACCACGAGCGCCAGATGGCGACCGAGGTCGCGGCGTGGAAGCACGACGAGCCGGAGATGGAATACCAGATCGCCGACGCGCTCCGGGCCCGCGGCCACGAAGTGACCCTGGTCGGGGTGCGCAACGACCTGCAGTACCTGGTGAGCGCCCTCGACGAGATCCGCCCCGACCTGGTCTTCAACGGGGTGGAGGCATTCCACGGCAACGCCGGACTCGAGTACATGATCCCCGGCATGCTCGAAGCCGAAGGGTACCGCTATACCGGCTCGCCGCCGCTCGCCCTTCTGGTCTCGCGCAACAAGGCGATGAGCAAGAAGGTGTTGGCGTATCACGGGATCCGGGTGCCGGGGTTCGTCACCTACCGTCCGGGCGAGCCGGTCGCGGTGCCGGAGGCCGTCCGGTTCCCCCTGATCGTGAAGCCGCTCCAGAGCGACGCCTCGGCGGGCATCGCCCAGGCGTCCGTGGTCCAGGATGCAGCCGCCCTCGCGGAGCGGGTCACCATGATCCACGACCGGTTCGACCAGCCGGCGATCGCCGAGGAGTTCGTGGACGGCCGGGAGCTGTACGTGAGCCTCATCGGCAACGGCGACGCGCTGGACATCCTGCCGATCACGGAGATGGTGTTCGACAAGCGCCGGACCAAGCCGGAGGAACGCATCGCGACCCAGTTCGCCAAGTGGGACGAGGACTATCGCGCCCGCAAGGGCATCCGCAACGTGTTCGCGCGGCCGCTGGCCCGCGCGGTCCGCGAGCGGATCGAGACGATCTGCCGAGCGGCCTTCCGGGCGCTCTGGCTGCGGGATTACGCGCGGCTCGACGTCCGGGTCGCCCCCGACGGCGAGGTCTGGTTTCTCGAGGCCAACGCCAACCCCTTCATCAGCTACGGGCACGACATGGCCAACGCCGCCGACAAGGCCGGCATGGATTACTACCGGTTCATCCAGCGTCTCGTCGACGAGGCGGTCGCCCGCTATGCCCACACGTAGTCGCACACGGAAGCGGCGGAAGCCGGCCCCGCCTGCCGGCTACCACTGCGTCTGCGGACACGAGCTCAAGAAGTTCTGGTCCTACTGCCCCAACTGCGGCCGTGCGCAGCAGTGGAAGGACCTGGACCACGTCACCGGCGCGGAGTGCTACCGCTGCGGCTGGATGGTGTCGGACCGGTTCTCCTATTGCCCCTGGTGCGACGCCGACATCTACGAGGAGGGCTATTCCAGCGAGCAGCCCCTGAAGGCGCCTCGCGGCTTCCGGATGGACGCGCGCTGCGACTGGGGCTGCGGCGGCGGCGTGCAGTACCCGATGCGCTACTGCCCCTGGGACGGCCGGCCGCAGTCGTGGAACGAAGAGGACCTGTTCGAGGGCGAATGTCCGCACTGCAACCGCGGGGTGGACGACTGGATGAACTTCTGCCCCTGGTGCGGATTGGATGCCACCGGGCGCGACCTCATCCCCCGCGCGCTCACCCGCGTGCGCCGCCTGCTGCTGGTATCACGCATACGCGACTGGGGGTACCGCGTGCTGCTCCGCCCGGGCATCTCGGGCGTGGACCCCCGCTACCCCAAGGCAGTCGAGATCGAGCAGCGGTACGTGGTCGGCAAGCGCCGGCAGGACGAGATCCCCTGGACCATGCTCGTCGGGCTCCTCACCCACGAGCTCGGCCACAGCTTCCTGTATCACCACTGGGACTGGACTCGCTCGCGCCGGTTCCGGCGCGCGTTCGGCGAGGTCGACAAGGCGTATCGCGGGATGGACAACACCTGGGTGTATTTCCAGCGCCGCCGCATCGCCATCGCGCCGCGCGATTTCGTGAGCGCGTACGCCGCCAAGCACCCGCAGGAGGACTTCGCCGAAACGTTCCGCTTCTACGTCACCCGGCGCGGACGCCTGCGGGATCTGTTCGCGGAGTTCGGGCAGAAGCGGAAGGGTGTCATCCTCTACGAAAAATTCCTGGTGCTGCACGACTTCGTTCGGGCGCTGCGGGGGTGGGGATAGGGCCCGGTTGACGGGGTCGGGGCATGCGTCCCGGCCGCCGTGAGCGCATGGAGATGCTCCGGTCGCTGCAGTGCGGTACAATCCGATGATCACCAAGGGGCTGGGGCACTGACGCTCCCTCCGGACCCCCACGCGCTCACGGCGGCCTGCATCGGCGTGCTAAGCATCGGCCCCGTCCGCACACCCCGACCCAGGCAGCGGCGGGGGCACGGTGGTCCCGCAGGGAGCGTCAGTGCCCCTGCCTTTCCTGCGCCCTCTCCCGCGCCCGCACTGCAGCGACCGAAGGGACCGCCGTGCCCGCGCCGCCGCCGGCACACATGCCCAAGCGCCCCTACCCGACAGGCCGCCGTCAGCCTCCCGCCAACACCTCCATCGCCGCGTTCCGCCCGTTGATGCCGATGACGCTCCCGCCCGGATGCGTCCCGGCACCGCAGAGATACACGCCGCGCATCGGCGTCCGCGCCGAGAGCCGCCGGTCCCACATGTACTGCGGCAGGATCTCCCCCTGGAAGATGTGCCCGCCCGTGAGTCCCACCCGTTGCTCGATGTCCGGCGGCCCCAGCACCTCGAGCGCCGTGATCGCGCCCGGCAGGTTGCTGCAGAACCGGGCGATCGACCCGACCACGGTTCGCCCGACCTCCTCGCGCCGGGTGTCCCAGGTGCCTTCGCGGAACCGGGTGGGCACGTACTGGGCGAACACGCTCAGCGTGTGTACCCCTTCGGGCGCCACGCTCGCATCGAACACCGTCTGGAGGTAGAGCTCGCTCCACGTCCGCGGCGGCAGCACGCCCTCGTTGGCGAGCCGATGGTAGTCGCGCCACTCCTGCTTGGAGAGCGGCGTGTTCACCTGGCCCGTGTGGTGCGGCTCGTGCGTGCCGGGCCGGGCGACGAAATTCGGCAGCTCGGTCAGCGTCATGTTCACCTTCACGGTCACGCCGTCGGTCGGGATCGCTCGCACCTGGTCGGCCCACGCCGGATCGGCGCCGCCATCGAGCAGCCCGAGCGTGCGTCGCGGGTCGGCGTTGGAGACGATGCTCGGGGCGTGGATCCGCTCGCCCGACTCCAGCAGCACGCCCTCGCCCGGCAGGATCCGCGACACCGGTACCCCGGCGGCGATCGCCGCTCCGGCTTCGCGCGCGATGTCGCAGAGCAGGAACGACACCATCCCCATTCCGCCTTCGACGTACCCCCAGGTGCCCGGCAGGCCGTCCATCCGGCCCGACGCGTGATGGTAGAGCACCGACGCGGTGCCCGCCTCGTGCGGGCTGGCGTTGGTCCCGATCACCCCTTGCCCGAGGTAGGCGATCTGCAGCCGCTCGTCGCTCAGGTATCGCTCGACCATTTCCACCATCGACCACTCGAACAGCAGGCCGCGGGCCTCGGGGTCGCCCGCGAGGCGCCGCTCGAGCGCCTCGCGCGTCGGCGACCGTCCGATCCAGACGTCGTCCGCGCTGTCGGGACGCAGCGCGTCGCGCAGTCGGTCCTTGACCGACTTCATCGCGCGCCAGCCCTCGACGTCTCGCGGCGCGAAGCGGCGCACCTCCTCCTCGCAGCGGTCGTCGTCTTCCCAGAGCTGGACGCTGCTCCCGTCCTCGAACGGGACGAACATCCCGCCCGCCGCCGGGGTCCAGCGGAAGCCATGACCCTTGAGGTCGAGCTCGCGCATCACCAGGGGATGCAGCAGGCCGACAACGTACGCGCAGGGGGACATGCGCACACCGGGCCAGGGCTCTTCCAGCGTGCAGGCACCGCCCACCTGCTCGCGCGCCTCGAGCACGAGGACCTGTTTGCCCGCGCGCGCGAGATAGGCCGCGCAGGCGAGCCCGTTGTGCCCGGCCCCGACTACGATCACGTCCCACCGCCGCGTCGCCAAGGCGCGGACCGGCTCCGGCAGGCCCACCCGCCCCATGACGGACGCGGTGGGACTGTCCTGCCACCGACGACTCACCGATCAGCCTCGCTGGAAGGGGAGTGGGAGGATCGAATGAGGGCAGTCAGGCTCGGAGCACCCACACGCCCCAGCACAGCAGCGCCACCCCCGCGACCCGCCCGAGCACCGCGCCGCCACGCACCAGCTTTTCCAGCAGCACGAACCCGGCGATGGCGGCGACCCAGAGGAGGTTCATCACGCCCGCCACGAACAGCAACGCCATCAGCAACCAGCAACATCCGACGCAGTAGGTGCCGTGGCGCATCCCCATGGTGAGGGCGCCGCCTACGCCTTCGCGCCACTCCTGGGAAAAGAAGCCGATGGGCGAGCGGCAATGGGACAGGCACGCCGACTTGACCGGCAGCCACTGGTAGACACCGGCCGCGATCAGCAGCACGCCCGCGAGGAGCGGACTCGCGCTCGCCATCGCGGGGGACAGCAGGGCGAGCCGGTGCAGCTGCCATTGCGCGCTCGCCGCAACCGCCGCATAGCCGGTCCACACGAGCAGGTACCCCAGGGTGAACACCGCGACCGGCACCGCCGGCCTGCCCTGCTGACGGCGGCGGCGCGACACCCCGGCGAACAGCAGGATCGTGGGCGCGGCCGACGGCAGCATCATCGCCACCATCATGACGGCCCACATGCCGATCAGCCAGACCAGCCCGGGCGCCTCGCCCCCGACCATTCCCGGCATCGACGGCATCGCCATGGTCGACATGTCCCGGGCGGGCATGGCGGCCATCCGGGCCACGGACACCCAGGCCAGCCCGGAGAGCGCCGCCAGGCCCGCCGCGATCACGAACCGGTCACGCCGCAGCGTGGCCTCGAGCATGTCAGGCCTGGTTCGTCCAGGTCGGGGTGGCGTAGCTGGCGAACCCGCCCGGATGGCGGAAGCGGATCAGGCCGTAATCGCAGGTCATCGTGGCCGAAGTGGCGACGTTGCCCACATTCCAGAAGAACCCGCCGTTCGGGTAGACGATCTGGACCGCCTTCTCCTGGCCCGATATCGCGTCGAGGATGGGCGTCATCGCCAGCTCGAGCACGCCGGGAATTCGGAACGCCGACTTGGTCCGGTTCACGGTCATCTCGATGGGAGCCAGCACCGGCCCGTCCAGCGACGCCACGGTGCCCGCGAGTGCCTCGAACGGCATCCCGCCCGCGCGGCCGGAGAGGATCATGGCGATCGCATCCGCCTGTGCCGGCGTCGCCCGCTCGTCGATGAACACGGCGACGTTGCCCCCGCCCTCGTGGATCGCCTTGGGATAGATGAAGGCGATCACGTAGCGCACCCCGGCGAGGGCGACGTCGCCGTAGCTGCCCTCCTGCACTTCCCCACCGATCATGGCTTCGCAGCCCCCGTCGTCGGGGAACCCGGTGAATTGGCAGTTGCAGCCCGGGCGGCAGTTGCACGCCTCGATATTGTGCACCGTCATCCGCCAGGGCGTGGAAACCCCCGTCGCGGTCGTCTCGCTCGAAGCAGTAGCCTGTGTCATGGAGCCTCCGGTAACGGTCGGGCGGACCAGGGCCGCCGTGGCCCGACTCCGCGCGGCCCAATATGCGAACCGATGCCCGCAGCGGGAAGATGCCGTGTACAATTCCGCGGATGACCGAGCGCCTGTACTACCATGACGCGTACCTCATCGCCTTCGACGCCGCCGTCGTGGCCAGGGACCCCGACGGCCGCCGGGTGTACCTCGACCGCACCGCCTTCTACCCCACCTCCGGCGGCCAGCCGTTCGACACCGGCCGCCTCGGCGGGGTCGCCGTCCTGGACGTGGTGGACGAGGACGATCGGGTCGCCCATGTCCTCGAGGCACCGCTGGCGGGTGACCGGATCGCCGGCGTCGTCGACTGGCCGCGCCGCTTCGACCACATGCAGCAGCACACCGGCCAGCACCTGCTGTCGGCCGTGATCGCCGACCGGTTCGGCCCCGCGACCATGAGCGTGCACTTCGGCCGCGAGAGTGCCACCCTCGACCTGGACACAGGCACCTTCGGCCACGCCCAGGTGGTCGAGGCCGAGTCGGTCGCCAACGCGGTCGTCACCGAGAACCGGTCGGTGCGGGTGAGCTTCGAGGAGGCTGCCTCGGCCATGGGGCTCCGCAAGGCTCCCGACCGCGAGGGCATTCTGCGGATCGTGACCATCGACGGACTGGACCGGAGCGCCTGCGGCGGGACCCACGTCCGCGCGACCGGCGAGATCGGACCGATCGCCATCCGGAAGGTGGAGCGCGTGAAGCAGCTTACCCGGCTCGAGTTTCTCTGCGGAGGGCGGGCGGTCCGCCGCGCGCGCGCCGACGCGGATCTGGTCGCGACGCTGGCGCTAGCGCAGTCCGCGACCCCTGACGAGCTCCCCGGGCTGCTCGAGCGGCAGCGCGCCGAGCTCAAGGGCGCCGCCGCCGCGCGGCGCGAGCTGGAGGAGGCACTCGCGGGGTATCGCGCCGGGGAGCTGTACGCGGCCAGCACGGCGGACGCGCGTGGGCGCCGGGTGACCGTGCTCCGCGAGCCGCTGGGGCCGATCGAGCGGTTGCGTCCGTTGGCACAGGCGCTGGCCGCGTTGCCCGGTGGTGTGCTGGTGGGCGTCGTCCAGGAGCCCGCCGGAGTGATCCTGGCTACCGCGGCCGACACCGGTATCGATGCGGGGCGAGCCCTCAAGTCCGCGCTCGAGCGCCACGGCGGTCGGGGCGGTGGGAACGCGCGATTGGCGCAGGGGACGGTGAAGGACGCGGCAGCGCTCGACGGGGTCGTGGCGACGCTTCTGGCGGCTACCGAGCTGCTGAGCGGCCCATGAGCGCGGCGTGAGCAGGCTCTGAGGGTCGAGCGAGATACTCGTTTTCACTACCGCTTCGACGTCGAGGCGGGGCTGGCGCTGGGCCGTGCGGTCGCGGCGAGGCGGTCGCGGCCGACCTCGATCAGGTAGCCGTGCTGCCCTCACGGCTGAGCCGAAATGCAGGCGGCCTCCCAATGGTAGGGAGGCCGCTCGGGTACTACCCGACGAACGTGCGTCTTACAGCCGGCTCGACGCCAGCGCCTCCACGCTCTCGGGGCACAGGCCCTTGCCGGCCTCGCTGCGCAGGATCCCGAGCACCTGCTCCCACGGCATAGCCGCGCGGTAGGGACGGTCCGCCGACAGCGCCTCGCACACGTCGGCCACGGCCAGGGCCCGCGTCAGCGGGCATAGCTCGGCGCCGGGCAGGCCGCGGTGATATCCCTTGCCGTCGAGCCGCTCGTGATGCGCACTGGCGATCTCCACGATGCCCGCGAACGCCCGCACGGGCTCGAGGATCCGTTGGGTGAATTGGGGATGCAGTCGGATCTGCGTCGTCTCCACCTCGGTCAGCCGGCCGGGCTTGTCGAGGATGCTGTTGGAGACGCCGAGCTTCCCGATGTCGTGCAGCAGTGCCGCGCGGCGGAGATCACGCAGCTCGTCGCCGTCGAACCCGCGCGCCCGTCCGATCGCCTCGGCGAATTCGGCGACGCCCTCCGAGTGGCGGTAGGTATAGGGCGACTTCGCGTCGATCACCCGGGCGAATGCCTGCGCAATCAGGTCGAGCGTCGCCTCGTCCGCCACGAGCGCCTGCTCCTCGGGCTCGATGGCGGACAGGTGGGCGCGTGGGTCGGGGCCGAGGACCAGGGACCAGAAACCGTGATCCCGCCGGAACGAGCGGAGCCCATCCACCAGCAACGGATCGAACCACGTGCCCCGCCGCTCGGCGGCAATCGCCATCGCGGCCTCCACTCCGAAGGTGCTGGCGAACACCTCGACCGTCTGCGCGAGGCCGACGATCCGGCCGAGCAGCGGAATCGCCTCGCCCTTGAGGCCGAGCGGCATCCCCCGTCCATCCCAGTGCTCGTCCAGCGACCGGATCGCCGCCTGGGTGGCCTCAGTGAAGCCGAGCAGCGCGGCGATCTCCGCCCCCCGGTCGCAGCGGGTCTGGGTCATCGCCCGGCCCGCGCCTTTCTCCCTCGCGCCGATCGAGGCCACCCGCAGCACGCGGGCCATCGGCGACGCCTCCGGGACCGCGTGCCGCAGTGCGTACGCCAGGCTCGGCAGTGGTGACGACCAATCGGTCAGGCGGTGGTCGCGCTTGAGGCCCCGGTCGTCCGCGCCGAACAGGCTGCAGAGCCGCGCGGCGTTGCTCGAGCAGCCCAGGTCCTTGAGCAGGAGGGCGTAGAACAGGGGGCCGCGCTGCGCCGGCGGCAGCGCGGCTCCCTGCGCGATTCGCATCCCGATCAGGCAGGTCCGCACCGAGTGCCCTTCCGGCTGCCCTTCCGTGATGTCGAGCGCATACGAGAGGGCCGACAGAATCTCCGAGAGGCGAAGATCCGACGCCGTGGCGTCACGGCAGGGGGCGAAGGTCGTCATGGGGGGTCCTGGGGCTGCGGTCGCTAGCTGCGGTCGCTATTGGTAGAGGCGGCCCTGGTGCCGGATCCAGCCGGCCTGGTGCCGTCCGTCCGGGTCGCGGTGGGTCCAGTGGATGACGCCGCCTTTCGGGGTCCACTCGTACTCGCCCCGCAGCTCGACCGAGTCGCCTTGAGCCACCGGTACGCGAGGCGCCAAGTCGAGGTTGTGGGCGACGAGAACGCTGACGTCGCCCACGCGCACGATGAAGCGCTCGTGTCGCGCCCCCTCGCGATCATCCGGCAGCACGCGAGCCACTCGCCCGCCGGCCTCGACCTCGACGTTCGACCGGTGCGCCCGAAAGGCCTCCACGACGGCGGCCTCGGTTGTCTCCCGGACCGGGGGAATCGGAGGCGGCGCGTGCGGCGCGGCGCTCGTGGGCACGTCCGGCGCTCCCGATGGCGCGGGCCGGGGGTGCGTCCTGACCAGGTAGAGCACCACCAGCAGCAGCGCTGTGAAGCCGACCTGGAGCAGCGACCGAAGGCCCTTATTCGTCACGAGGGGTGCTGGTCCCGCCCATGTGCGTCTCGAGCATGTCCCGGAGATCCACGCCTTCGGCCCCGAGCAGGCGGAAGAGCTCCCACTCCGCGGTACGCGCCTGACCGATCCGACGGCCGTTGTACATGAGCGAGATCACCAGCACGCCGTCCGGTCGCCCGAGGTAGCCCGCCAGTGTCGCGACGTTATCGAGCGTGCCGGTCTTGGCGTGCACGACGCCCCGGCCCATGCCGCCCCGAAGCCGTCGCAGCGTGCCGGTACCATTGGCCGGGAGCAGCAGCGGGAAGTGCTGGTTGCCGGGGAGCTGCGGGTAGCGGGCGAGGTACAGCACCTGGGTCATCGGGCTGATCCGGTTCAGCTCGCTCAGGCCGCTGCCGTCCACAAGCGACACGCGCGCCGCGGGGCCGACCACCTGTCGAACGTGTTGGGTGACCTGCGCCGGCCCCGTGGTCTGACTGCCCGCGCCCCACTGCAGCATCAGCTCCGCGCCGATGTTGAGGCTTCGACGGTTGACCTCGGTCGCCACGGTGTCGAACGTTGCCGACTCCACTTGCGCGAGCACCGACGTGGGCCGCGCGTCGAGCACCACGGGCCCGCCCGGCATCAGCCAGCGGATGCCGGCCCGCTCGAGCGCGGCGGCCCAGACCGTGGTGAGAAGCCGCGACGGATCGTGGGCCACGGCCGAGAAGCCGACCGTCCGCCGGTGCACGCCGATCGTCCCGTTGAGCGTCCACCCACCGTCCGCGCTCGGCGTGAGCCAGAGCCGGCCGCCGGCCCCGCTCACGGTCGTCGCCGCCATGCGCACCAGGCGTTCCACGCCGTCGGGGAAGGCGCTCACGAGGGTCGGCGGCGCGCCGGTGTCGCGGCCCGGGCGGTAGGTGAGTGAGATGGTGTTCTCGTGCAAGGCCACCGGCCCGACCGGGGGCGCGTACAGCTGGCCCTGGAAGTCGGCCGGCCAGACGCTGGGATACTGGCTGGCTGCCGGCCCCGTGCGGCTGACGAGCGCGAGCGGACCCTCGAGCTGACGCACGCCACGCGCGCGAAGCCGACGCGCGAGCTCACGCAGGGTCGGACCATCGCGCCCGGAGCGGTCGAGCGTCCAGTCCCCGCCGAGCTCGAGCGCCCAGACGCCTTGCCACCGGCCCGACATCGGGTCGAGCGTACCATTGCCGACGACCCGCGTGGTAAGCCGAGAGTCGCCGCCGACGCGCGCGCGGGTGAAGCCGGTCGTGAACACCTTGGCGGTGGATGCCGGAATGAGCGCGGCCTCCGCGCTCATGCTCCAGAGAATGCGCCCGTCCATCGTCCCCACGGCCACGCCCCACTCGCCGCGTCCCGTCCGATCGGCGGTGCGGCGATACCAATCGTCCAGCGCCGCTCGCTCGCTCGGAGCCAGGGTTTGGGCCGCGAGCGACGTGGCGACGAACAGGCCGCAAGCGATCGCGGCGACCAGCGTCCCAACACGACGACGGGCCATGAATGACTCGGCGGTAGATGACGGCGATACGTGGTGCGACAGACAGGATCGACAGTCCGCGAAGGAGCAAGCGCTGAGCCATGGCTTAAGTTGTTGATTATTGTACGTTTACGTCGACATGCGAAGCCCCGGATCGGGGCATTTCGCGAGATCCGGGGCTGCAATTGTTGACACGATTGAAAGTTGCTGTCAGACGCCTTCGAGCGCGCGAAGCAACTCCGCCGCGCTCGCCCACCGATCGTCGGGCCGGTGCGCGAGCGCTCGAAGGATGATCCGCGAGAGCTCTGCGGGGATGGCCGGGTTGTAGGACGCCGGGTCCGGCGGTGACTGGCGCAGGTGAACGGCTCCGAGCTCGGCCACGCTGGCCGAGGCGTAGACGAGCCGGCCGGTGAGACACTCGAACAGCACCGCCCCGGTCGCATACAGATCGGTCCGCTGATCCACCCGCTCCCCGAAGAGCTGCTCGGGCGCCATGTATTGCGGCGTTCCCACCACCACACCGACGCCCGTCAGCGCCTCACCGGTCGCCGGCCGCCCCTCCGCCAGCCGCGCGATACCGAAGTCCATGACCTTGAGAAAGCCGGCCGGATCCACCAGCAGGTTCTGCGGCTTGATGTCGCGGTGCACGATCCCCTCTTCGTGCGCCACCTCGAGCGCGCGGCAGAGCTGCTTCCCGATCGTGAGCGTGGCGCGGACATCCAGCTGTCCCGCGTCCTGGATGAACGTCGCGAGGGTGGTGCCCCGGACCAGCTCCATGGTGATGTAAAAGGTGCCGCCCGTCTCGCCGAGGTCGTAGGTGCGCACCACGTTGCGGTGGGTGATCCGCCGCGCCAGGCGGAGCTCCTGCTTGAACCGCTCGAGCACGGTCGGATCCAGCGCGCTGAGCTCGGGCCGCAACACCTTGATCGCGACGCGCTCACCCAGCTGCCGGTCCATCGCACGGTAGACGACGCCCATGCCCGCCCCGACCCAGCACCTCCTCGACGGCGTACCTCCCGGCGAACAAGCTCCCCGGCGTCAGGGAGCGATCGCCGGGGAGGTCGGGCGCCACCGTCGGGACCGGGGTCGAGCCGGGGCGCGTCCGGAAATAGGCGACCAGCCGGTCCTTCTCCCGCAGCTCTTCGACCATCCTGCCGAAGGCCGAGGCCAGCTCGCCGATCTCGTCGCGGCTGGTGACGGGCACGTCCGCGTACGTGCCCTCGCTCACCTGGCGTGCCGCCGATACGAGCCGCTGCACGGGGCGCGTGATCTGCCGCGCCAGCACGATGCTCGACGCCAGCGCGAGCAACAGGCCACCGGCGAATGCCCAGCCGATCGTCCGGCTGAGCTGGCGCCAGGCGGCGAGCTCCGTGTCCCGGTCGTGCAGCCCGACGTAGCCGCCGATCGGCACGCCGTCCGCGGTCTGGAGCAGCCCGGTCACGCCCTCGTATTCCTTCCTCGCCCGCGTTGAGCCGGAACCGGGTCGGGGTGCTGTCGCCCGGGGTGGCCTCGACGCGGAGCCGGCGCACCGCCTCCCGCAGCCCCGAGCCGGCGACCGTCGAGACGGCGACCCCGGGAACGCCCGCGGTATCGCGCGAGAAGAACAGGATCTCGGAGTCGGTATGCCGCTTGAGCTGCGCCGCAAACGTGCTGTCGATCCGGAGCGCGGCGACGACCACGCCATAGCGCGCCCCGCCCGCGGGGTCCGCCACCGGTACGCCGACCGCCTGATAGAGCTCGTCCCGCTGCGGCGTGGACTCGATCCAGAGCCCTTCGGTCGTGCGGCCCTCGAGCGCGCGTCCGATCAATGCTCCGCCGGAGAAGTCCTCGTCGGCGGCGCCGCGTTGCGCGGTCCACGCCTTGAGGACACCGGCGGCATCGACGATCAGCACCCAGTCCGCCCCCGTCTGCGCCCGCAGCTCGTCGGCCTGGTCGAGCAGGTTGGCGCGATCGTCGGTGCGGAGGGATTCCCCGATGCGGGACACGTACGCGGGCACCTGGACCAGGGCGGCGGTGAGCTCGCGAAGGCTCCGGCTCCGGCTCACGAGCGCGTCGCTGATCGCGGAGCGGGTCGCCCGAAGGGCGCGCGCCGACGCGACCTCCGCCGCGGCCTCGGTGCGCGTTCGCGTCACCAGCAAGGCGGTACCGAGCGCCGCCACCACCACCAGGGCCGCGCCGGCGAAGATCTTGGTGCCGAGTGGCATCCTCAGTATCTCCGCCCCTGCTGGGGGTAGGGCTGGCCGAACTTGTTGAGGTGAGGCTTGAAGCGGTAGCCGCTCGGCGTCCAGCGTGAGGGCAAGGGCCTCGACCCCGTTGGCCGGCACGTCGAGCGGCTGGGTGACCTCGGGCGCCCGCTCGTGCCACGCGTGCAGCATGTAGCGGCCGGGCACCACCTTCCCGAGCGAGAAGCTGCCGTCACCGGCCGGCTGCGCGACGTACGGGCCGTCGCGCACCACCACGAGCGCGCTCATCTGCGCGTGCACGTTGCAGTACACCCGGATGATGCCCGGCCGTGTGACGCGCACCGACCGCGTCTCGCCCCGGCCGTAGAGCCCAAGATCGAACGGCTGCTCTTCCGAGAGCGAGAAGACGTTGTGGTTGAAGGGATCGTGATTCGGGAAGGAGACGGTGGAGCCGACCGGCACGACCAGCACGTGCGGTGTGAATGCCTTGTCGGCGGTGGTGATCTCGGCCTGCACCGGCGCCCGCGGGTCCCGCCGCCTTCCAGCCAGACCACCGCCTGCCCCACGTCCTCGGCCGGTCGATTTCCCTTGTCCAACAGGGTGACACGGCCGCGCACGACGCCCACTCGCTGCGCGGCCAGGGTCGCCGCGAGGATCGTGACCAGCGCAGCGGCGTGCCGGACCACTCGGCGGAACCGCCCGCCATGCTGTACTTTGGCCGGCATGCTCCCAAGGTTACCGTTGGCTCAGAAGGCAGTCAACGCGACCATTCCTGGAGATGGGCATGATCCGGCACTTCCTCGTCGGCCTCTTCACCGCGCTGGCATCTCCGGCCCTGGCGGCTGCTCAGCATCCCGACATTCAGGCGCAGATTCACGGGCTGATTCTGGTCAACGCCTTCGCCAACTCGGACGCGTTCAACAACAGCGACGTGCCCCAGTTCGTCGCGCCGCGTCCTGGTGGCGAGTCGCAGAGCGCCGCCGGGGCCACGATCCGCCAATCCCGGGTGAGGGCGACCGCTCTCGTTCCGGAGTTTGCGGGCGGCCAGCTCAGCGGCGAGCTCGACGTGGACTTTTTCGGCGGACAGCAGCCGTCCACCGGCGGCCGCACGTTCCCCTTGCTCCGGATCCGCCGGGCCTTCGCTGAGCTCACGCGGGGCCGTCTGAATGTGTTCGTCGGCCAGGAGTCACCGCCGATCGCGGAGATCAACCCATCCTCGCTCGCGAGCATCGGCATTCCCGAGTTCGCGGGGGCGGGCAACCTCTGGCTCTGGATTCCCCAGGTCCGCGTCGGAGCCACGCTCGCGTCCACCAGCGCGGTCCGGTTCGGTGTGGAGGCTGCCGTGCTGGCGCCCACCTCCGGGGACGCGCAGGCCGCCTTCTTCACCCAGCCGGACATCGCCGAGCAAACCAGCCGACCGTATCTCCAGGGACGGCTGCGCGCGCGCTGGGGCGATGGGGAGACTCAGGGCGAGCTGAACCTCGGCGGGCACTATGGCTGGCTCGAGACGGGCGGCGGTCGCGTGTCGTCCCGCGCACTGGCGGCGAGCGTCTGGACACCGATCGCCCGCGGGCTCGAGGTCCGGGGCGAGGCGTATACCGGTGAGGCCCTCGCGGGTCTCGGCGGGGGCGGGATCGGGCAGAACTTCGGCCTCGACAGCACGGTGGTGAGCACGACAGGGGGCTGGATACAGCTCAACGGGCGACCGGGCGGTGGCTGGGAGATCGGTGGCGGCGCCGGCATGGACGACCCCGATGACGCCGACCTGGATCCGGCGACCCAACGTCTCCGGAACCTCGCGGTCGAAGGGCATGCGAGCTGGCGGAGGGCGCCGGCCGTGCTGGGTGCGGAGGTGCGCTGGCTGCAGACCCGCTACGGCTCCGGCGACGTGAGCGGCACCCAGGTCAACGTGGCGATGGGATTCGAGTTCTAGCGGGCGGGCTTGGTCAGACGCCGTCGGTCGCCGGTTCGACGAACCTCGAGGCGGGCTCCTCGAAGCCGGCGGCCGACTCCTCGGCGGGCTCGAGGCTGGGCGGCGGCGGTTCGTCCACGTGCGCAGTCAGCTCGTCGGCGGCCACACGCGCCTGCACCCGCTGCATGACCATCTGAGCCATGCCGGCCGGAAGCCCGAACTCCCGGAGATAGTGGTCGGTCGCGGCCTGAACCGTCATCACGCCCTTGAGCAGCCAGGCGAGCTCAAGGGCGTTTTCCACGTGCGTCGCCACCATGGCCTCGGCCGCCCGGGCTCCGACCATGCGTGCGAGCTCGAAGGTCCGCTCCAGGTACCGCCGACGGTAGCGGCTGTGCTCCAGCGCCAGATCGAGCCGAAGCCGACCCCACCCCGTGAGGACCGGCATCTCCGCCGGCTCGGGCACGCTCTTGAGGTCGATGGCCGTCAGGGTCCGCGAGCGCACGACTTCCTGCATGGCTTCGGGGACCGCGGTCACGCGGAAGTACAGGTCGAGCGCGGACAGCACCGGAATCCGCGGCGCGAACTCGGTGACGAACTGCAGCGCTTGCCGGGTATGGGTGTCGATCAGCGCTTCCCAGCCCATGGCATAGGCGACGCGCACCTGAAGATGGAGCGCCTCGGGGATACGCCGGATCGACATCTGGCTGGGAACCGTCATGGAAGCAACTCCGCCAGCAATATCCAGTCCGACCGTCCACCGGACTCGATCTCTATGGCGTGTCGTCGACTCCGCGGGTGGGTTCCGGCGCCCATGCGTGGCACACTGCGACGGGCGCGTGCAAAACGCGCTAGGTTCCTACAAGAGCGTGACTTAGCGCAGCGGGATGGGCAGGTGCCGAGCGTACCGGGATTCCCAGTGCCGCAGCGACTCGAGTGACAGGCTCTCGAGCTCGTGGGACACCGCGCGGGCCGCTGTCATGGCGGTCTCGACGTCCTCTTCGCCGTCGGAGGCACGCGCATTGGCGCCGCGCAGTTCGGCGACGCCGACCAGCACCGTCAGCTGGTTGTTGACCCGGTCCTGCAGCATGACGCGGAGCTTCCGGATCAGACGCTGCCGCGCGAGCCGGGAATGCCGCCGCACCGCCCAGATCAGGAAGCCCTGCAGCCAGACGAGGAACGTCATCGCGAGGCCCTGGGTCCCGCGATCGATTTGTGCGAACGTGAGCGTGATGGCGAGCAGCACGCCGGCGGTCGTGAGGATGAGCTCGAAGTGCTCGGCAATCTGTGCCCGCAGCCCTCCGCGGAGCGACCGGAACGAAACCACAAGGACCTCGGGGCAAATGGCGTATGGAGGCGAACTGTAATCTCGGAGAAAGCGCTCACGTCGTCCAGTGGCAGATTCTGAACACCGTACAAAAAAATGACCCCGCCACGTGCAATACGTGGCGGGGTCACAGGTTGCGTCCGGCGCTAGGCGGCAAGATCTCGCAGTTTGTCGCCGTGCTGCTCGCGCAGCTGGCGGAGCGCGCGGTCCCTGAGCTGCCGGATCCGCTCGCGGGTCACCCCCAGCATGCGGCCGATCTCCTCGAGGGTGCGGGCCTTCCCGTCGTCCAGACCGAAGTAGAGCCGCAGGACCTTCGCGTCGCGGGCTGGGAGCGCCGCGAGCGCTGCGTCGAGGTCGTCGGTCCGGCTGGTCGCCATGGTGGTGGCGTCCGTGCCTTCCTGCGTCAGCGGGACGAATCGTTCCATTCGACCACGCTCGTCCGCCTCACGCACCGGGTGATCGAGCCGCATGGCCTCGATGTGCAGCGCGCTCAGCGCCCGTACCGCGTCCCGGGTGAGCCCGGTCGCCTTCACCAGCTCCTCGGTCGTCGGGCGCGCGTCCGAGCCGCTCGGTCAGCAGCGTCGTCGCCCGGCCGAGGCGGTTCAGATCGGCGGTCCGGTTCAGCGGCAGGCGGACAGGGCGCCCGTGGCGCGCGATGGCGGCCTGAATCGCCTGACGGATCCACCAGACGGCGTAGGAGATGAACTTGACACCGCGATCCGGGTCGAACTTCCGGGCCGCCGTCATGAGGCCGAGGTTCCCCTCACCGATGAGGTCCATGAGCGGCACCCCTCGGTTCTGGAACTTCTTGGCCACCGACACGACGAACCGAACGTTGTGGCGCGCGAGCTTCTCCTGAGCGTCCACGTCTCCCCGGAAGGCACGCCGGGCAAGAGCCGTCTCCTCCTGGACGGTCAGCAGGGGGATACGGCTGATCTCCTGGAGGTAGAAATCCAGGCTCTCGCGCCCTTCATCGGCCGCCCGGGGCAGTTGCGCGGCACGGCTGCGCCCGGTCCGGCGGGTCCGCTTCTTGGTGACAGGCACTGAACGCTCCTATTCATTTCAAATCAATGGCTTACAACGCTAGAGCGGCTGGTCGCATACCCCCGCATTCTGGCCTGATGTCCGGCAAGCCCCTATCGTTGCATACCCCCAGTCAACAGGCGCCGGGGTTCTCAGGTTCCCCCTGGCTGGCGCCGTTTCGCGTGGCGGGTCGGCTCGGCAGAGAGCGGGTCGTCCGGCCAGTGATGCTTGGGGTACCGGCCCCTGAGGTCTTTCCGTACCTCGAAGTAAGCGGTCCGCCAGAAACCCGCGAGGTCACGCGTCACTTGGACGGGTCGCCGAGCCGGACTCAGCAGGTGGAGCGTCAAGGGAACCTGCCCCGCCCCGACCCGCGGGGTGTCCTTCAGCCCGAACAGCTCCTGAAGCCTCACGGCCAGCACCGGGCCGGCCGGGTCGTCGTAGTCGACCGGCACCCTGGATCCGCTGGGCACCTCGACGTGCGACGGAGCCAACCTGTCGATGGCCGCCCGCCGCTCCCACGGCAGCCGTCCCAGCAGGAGCGCGCCAAGGTCGATCGCCTCCAGGTCTTCCCACTTCCGGAGGCCGGCCACCGCGGGACCGAGCCAGGTCTCGAGGTCGGCAGCAAGGGTCTCGTCCGACACGTCGGGCCAGGCCGGATCGAGCCGGTGCAGGAATCCCAACCTGGCCCGTATTCGCCGGGCCGGCTCGCCCCAGGGCAACCGATGGATGCCCACCCGTCTGATCTCCTGGAGCAGGACTCCGGCTACAGCGTCGGGATCCGGGTCGGGCTGCGCACGCCCCTCAATCACGATGGCTCCCAACCGCCGCTCGCTTCGCGCCACGACGGCCCGGGCCGCGTCGTCCCAACCCAATACCTGTTCCCACCGAATGTCGTTGGCGAAGTGAGCTTCGATATCCCCGAGGCTGAGGGGCGCGGCTAGCCTGATCCGGCTCTCGGGCGGACGGCCGTCCAGCTCCGGCGCGACCAGGTACTCCTCGGTCCCCAGCGCCGGCGAATCGAGCACGGCCCCCACCCCATTCCGCAGCAGGAACCGACCGGCCTGCCCCGGCCGTCGCCGGGCGATCCGGTCGGGATAGGCGAAGGCGAGCAACACGCCGGGAGAGACGGCCGGATTCTCCCTGGCTGGCGAGCCTCGAGCACTCTCCCGGCAGGTCCGCACTTCGGCCCGCACCCGACGCAGGGCTTCGTGGTCGACGCCGGCGCGCTCAGAGGTGCCACGCAGAACGTCCAGCCGGAGGCCGATGTCGGCGTCTGCATCCGGGTACGAACGCCCGAGGACATCCCGCTCGGCGAGCAAGGCGGCCAGCTCGCAGGCCAGCCCCCCCGCATCGAGGTTCCGGCCTCGAAGCACCATGTGCGCGAGCCGCGGGTGCAATGCGAAGCGGCCGATGCGACGACCGTGCTGGGTGATCCGCCCGTCCTCATCGAGAGCGCCCAGCTGCGTGAGCAGCGCCCGAGCCGTCGCCAGCGCGGCCGCCGGCGGCGGGTCGAGCCAGGCGAGCTCGGCCGGATCGACCACGCCCGCGAGCGCCAGCTCCAGCGCGAGCGGAGCGAGATCGGCCTCCAGAATCTCCGGCGCGTTCCGCGGCAGCAGTGACGCCTCTTCGGCGGAGGACCACAGCCGGTAACACACGCCGGGGGCCTGCCGGCCCGCTCGACCCCGGCGTTGATCCGCCGAGGCCCGCGTGACTCGCACCGTGGCGAGCCTGGTCATGCCCGTGCGGGGCGAGTACCGGGGAACCCGCGACCATCCGCCATCCACTACCACCCTGACCCCGTCGATGGTGAGGCTCGTCTCGGCGATGGCGCTGGCCAGCACGACCTTGCGCCGGCCCGGCTGGCTTGGCTCGATGGCCCGCCGCTGCGTCGCCTGCGGCAGGCTTCCGTGGAGCGTGATCACGTCGGCGGATACACCGGCGAGGAGGGCGGCAGTCCGGTGGATCTCGCCGGCGCCCGGAAGAAACGCGAGCACGTCGCCGGGCTCGTCTGACAGAGCGGTGCGCACAGTGGCGGCCACGGCCGCCTCCACCCGCCTGCCAGGGCGCGCTCCCACGTACCGGGTCGCGACAGGATGATGCCGGCCTTCGCTGGTCACGATGGGAGCTTGGCCGAGCAGGGCGGACACCGGCGCGCCGTCGAGGGTAGCCGACATCACGAGGAGGCGCAGGTCGTTCCGCAGGATCGCCCGCGACTGCAGGGCGAGCGCCAGTCCCAGATCCGCGTGGAGGCTTCGCTCGTGGAACTCGTCGAAGATCACCAGTCCGGCTGCCTCGAGCGCGGGATCGGCCTGGAGCATCCGGGTCAGGACGCCCTCGGTTACCACTTCCACGCGAGTGCGGGGGCCGACTCGAGTCTCGTGGCGGATGCGATAGCCCACCACGCCGCCGGCCTCCTCACCCAAGTTCTCGGCCATACGCCACGCCGCCGCTCGGGCCGCGAGCCGCCTGGGCTCGAGCATGACGATGCGGCGTCCGCCCAGCCATGGCTCGTCCAGGAGGGCGAGCGGCACTCGCGTCGTCTTGCCCGCGCCGGGAGGCGCCTGAAGCACGGCAGCTCCGGCTCGAGACAAGGCCAGGCGCAGCTCGGGAAGGGCCTCTTCGATCGGCAGGGGATCCGGTTCAGCGGCCATGGGCGTAAGGATAGCGGGCCCTGGAACCGATTCGCGCACGTCGGCATTCCATCATGCAGATGGCACGAAGCGTGCTCCACTGGAGCCCTCGCCCCGGGAAGACGCCCCGGAGCCGTAAGGAAGGTGAGTGAAACGTGATGTCGTGTGACTATAACGGATGGAATGACGCGCCAGAGGACGAGCGCGAGTGGTTTGACCAGCATCCCGAGATCTGGGGCGGCCCCGAGCGCGAGGTGGATAACCGGCCCTTCAGGGCGACGCCAACGGTTCCACGCCCCAGCCGGCGACAGCGCTGATTTCGACCCGCGGGGACTGGCATGACAGGCAGGATGACAGAGGGGGCATGCTTCTACGCATGCCCCCTCTTGCGTTCAATCCGGCCGCCGAGACCCCTGACTCCGGCTGACGGTCGGGAGCTCGGTTCCGCAGGTGACCTTGGTCACCGGGTAGGCAGCCGGGCCTGCGTGTGAGTGTGATCACGGCGTCCGGCAACGGTTTGCGCCAACATGATCACACGATTCGGCCGTCTCTTATTATGACCTTTTCTCGCGGTGAGGACCTCGACCTATGAAGAAGCTCGTAACAGCTCTGGCGGTGGTGGCCCTTCTCGGCGCGTGCGACCGCAAGGCGGACCACGACACGGGAGCGCTCGAGCGTGAGCGCAGTGGCATGGATACGACCATCAAGTCCAGCAGCATCAAGGACACGACGGTCGTGAAGGCGGACACTAGCATCGACGTCGACACCGTGAAGAAGACCGACAACATCAAGAAGAACAACTAGGCCCAATACACCGCCGGCTGAGCAGGAATCCCGCTCAGCCGGTGGGTTTCACCATTCCTTCTTCACCACGTTCTTCTTGCGTTTCCGCCGGGCCGCCGCCGCCGTCTTGATGGCCCGCGCCTCGCTCGGCTTCACGTAGTGCCGGCGGCGGCGCAACTCGCCGAACAGCCCCGACTTCTGCAGCTTCCGCTTGAACAGCTTGAGTGCGCGCTCCAGGTTGTCCTCGTCGCGCAGCCTCACCTCTGTCATGACCCCGCCCTTCTGGGAGAAAAAAGGGGCCGGCGCCAACGCCAGCCCCTCGATGCTCCGCCGGTTGTTGGAAGGCCTAGCGCCTCCGATACTGTGGCAAACGTACACGCCCGTGGCGACCGGAGCAAGTGGTGAGCCTGCTCACGGGACTATTGCGTACCCCCGGCTACCATTCAAGACTTCCCTCTTTCCCCCTTTTGGAGGTGCGTGTGGTTCATCGATCCAATGGCGGTAGCCGCCGCTCCGCGGTGGCGAACCGCTCTCGACAGGAGGCTGGACGCTCGGAGCGCTCCGGCGTAGCGAGCCCGAGGCCGCGGATCGGGCAGCGCGGTCCGGAGCTCCAGGAGTACGGCACGATCGCCCGGCTGCCCAACGGGCTCGGCGAGTCGACCTGCCTGGAGAGCGTCGAGGCGCTCAACCAGCAGCTTGCCGACGCCATCAGCCTGCGCGACCTGTACAAGAAGGCCCACTGGCAGGTGGCCGGGCACACCTTCTACCAGCTCCACCTCCTGTTCGACAAGCATTACGACGAACAGGTCGAGCTGGTCGACATGATCGCCGAGCGGATTCAGCTGCTCGGGGGCATCAGCCTGGCGATGGGTGCGGACGTAGCGGAGGAGACCCGCATCCCGCGGCCGCCGCGCGGGCGCGAGGAAGTGCCGGTACAGATCTCCCGACTGCTGGAAGCGCACGAGCTGATCTTGAAGCATGCCCACGAGGCCGCCAAGGCGGCGGACGATGCGGGCGACGACGGCACCAACGACCTGTTGGTCAGCAACGTCATCCGCACCAACGAGCTTCAGGTGTGGTTCCTGGCGGAGCACCTGGTGGACGTGCCGGTGGTGGAGGCCGACGAGGAGTAGCCCCGAGCTCAGTGGCGGATGAGACCCATCACCACCTCGATCACGATGAGGAGGATGATGATGACCTCCAAGACGTTGCCGCGGGCGGTCTGGGCCTCGTCGTTCAGCATCGAGTAGGTATCGCGGAAGATCTGGAGTTTGCGGGCGAGCCCCAGTCGCCAGGCATCTTCGCGGAACAGGGCCAGTGCGGCCTGGTAAATGCGCGCGAGGTAGACGTCGTTCGTGACTTTGAGGCCGTTCTCCACCCGCTCGACCACCTCGGTCGTGTCGGCCACGAGCGTGTGGAGCCCGGCGAGGACGTGCTCGAATCGCCGCACCAGCAACGCGGCAGGCCCGCGGCGCGCCAAGGAAGCCCGGTCGTAGAGCTGCGGCAGCTCGGCGTCGAGATAGGCATCGTAGACCCGCAGTTCGAGCAGTTGCGCGTTGGCGAACTCCAGTAGGAATTCCACGTCCTGATCTGCCTGCACAGGCTCCACGACCAGGGCGGCATCCCAGCTCAGCACGGTGAGGTCCTGGTCGGTGTAGCTGAACCGGCGGGACAACAGGTGACGGCGGGCGTCTTCGGTCAGGGCGCGCGGTTCCCCGAGCAGCAGCTCCGCCAGCGCCGCGTCGTCCAACGCGCTCGGCGCCATGGTCCCGCCATCGGCGCGCTGGAGACCGGTCAACCGGCAGATGGTGTAGTCCTCCGCCACGGGCGCGATGCCGGGGCGTGTGATCGCGCCCTGGAGCTGAGACGTCAGCGCGGACAGCGCGGGCCCGAACACGCCGGGCAGGTCGCTGCGCTCCAACGCACGGACCATCCCCAGGAAATCGGCCCAGGGCGTGCCCTCGGGCACCGGGACCCGCAACCTCAGCGAGACCACGCCGAAATCGAAGCAGCACGCGGTCATCTCCGCGGCGGCGGGCCGAGCGCCGCCGGCCAGAAAGGTGGCCGGGCCCAGCGCGAGGATGAGCGGCGGCTGCGCGATGACGAGCGCCTTGGCTTCACTGCGGGTAGGCCGGGTGCGCCCCGTCGCCTGGCCTTCGAGCAGGCGGGCGGCCCGCTCCAGGTCGAGCGCGTAGCCGACGTCATATAGCCGGTACGCGACGACGCCGCCGGCCACGAGCAGAGCGGACGGCGGACGGGCGGTGATCGGGTCGGGCACGATGGTGGCCATGGAGCCGGTAACTTGCGACCCGCTCCAGCCGAAGTGAAGGGGACCGCGCTCAGGGCGGCGTCGG
Organism: uncultured Gemmatimonadales bacterium; assembly: GCA_963697755.1. Taxonomy (GTDB): domain Bacteria; phylum Gemmatimonadota; class Gemmatimonadetes; order Gemmatimonadales; family GWC2-71-9; genus CAVVWJ01. The sequence goes on from CAVOPE010000002.1 coordinate 314,078, forward strand.
TGCGCGATCGCAAGCCACCGAGGTGCGCGCTGGCCGTCGGCTCCGGCGACCGACAGATTCAGACCATGTGGAAGCACTCTCGCGCCGTGCGGCGCGACCGGCTCGTGCGGACGCTCGCGTTGTGCTGCCTCGGCGGGCTGCTCTGGATCGGCGAGCGGGGCGAGGGAACGAGGCCGCCGCTCGGCCCCCTCCTCGACCCGCTGCGAGGTGTCTGGGCGCTCGCACGCTCGGCCGATCTTCCGCCCAACGCGCAGGGCCGGGTCGCGGGACTCGGCCACGACGTCACCGTGCTCTACGACGACCGCGCCGTGCCGCACATCTTCGCCGGGGGCGAGCTCGACGCCTACCGCGCGCTCGGCTACGCGACCGCGCGCGACCGGCTGTTCCAGCTCGACCTCCAGGCCCGTGCCGGCGGCGGCACGCTCACTGAGCTGCTCGGCGCCCCGGCGCTCGAGCTGGACCGCGAGGCCCGTGGCCTCGGCATGTCTCGCGCGGCCGAGCGGCTCATGACGTCGCTGCCGGACACCGGAGAGCTTCGGAGCTCGCTGAACGCATACGCCGCTGGCGTGAACGCCTATCTCGACGCGCTCCCACCAGGGGACCTGCCGCTCGAGTACCGCCTGCTGAACGCCCACCCGGTGCGCTGGAGCGCGCTCCGCTCGATCCAGGTGCTCCTCCGGATGGGCTATACGCTCACCCAGAACGAGACCGAGCTCGACCACGCGAGCGCCGCGGCGTTGGTCGGCCGCGAGGCGGCGGACGCGCTCTTCCCCCTGCACTCCCCCATTCAGGAGCCGGTCCAGCCCGCGGAGGGTGAGCCGCGCCGATTGCCGCTCGACGTCCCGTCCCCAGGGCTGCCGGATCAATCCGGGCTCGCCCAGGCGCGCCCCTTGGCGCCTCGCCCTCGAGAGCGGACGGACGGCGACGATCTGGGAAGCAACAACTGGGCGGTGGCTCCCCACCGGACCCGCGACGCGGCGGCGCTCCTCGCCGGCGATCCCCATCTCGACCTGACCCTGCCGTCCATCTGGTACGAGGCGCACCTCGTCGTGCCCGACAGTCTGGACGTCTATGGCGTGACCATCCCCGGGCTGCCCGCGGTGCTCATCGGCTTCAACCGGGACGTCGCCTGGACGTTCACGAACGTCGAGGCCGACCTGATGGATCGGTGGGTCGAGGAAGTGGACGACTCGGCCGCGCCCTCGCGCTATCGGCTCGACGAGGCTTGGGTGCCGCTCGAGCTGCGCACCGAGGTGTATCGCGGGCCGCGCGGCGACACCCTGGCCTCGGACACGCTGAGGTTCACTCATCGCGGGCCGCTGCGTCGCTTCGCCGGCACGTGGTATTCGCTCCGGTGGACGGCGCTCGAGAGCGCGGGCGAGACCGGCGTGTTCCATCGGGCCGCGCGAGCGCGTACGGCGCGGGAATGGCTCGACGCGATGGCGGGCTACCGCTCGCCGCCGCAGAACATGCTCGTGGCGGACCGCGCCGGCACCATCGCCATCCGGACGACGGGTCGGTTTCCCATCCGCCCCGGCGACGGCCGCGGCGACCGGCTCCGCGATGGACGGACGCGGGCGACCGATTGGACGGGCGATTGGGCCGTCGCGGAGTACCCCCAGAGCACGACGCCGGCACAGGGCTTCCTGGCGTCGGCCAACCAGGAGCCGCAGGACCCGCGCGACCAGCTCCGGTATCTCGGCGCCGACTGGGTCGTTCCGTGGCGCGCCCTGCGCATCAACACCCTGCTCCGCGCCGATTCGGCCGTCACGCCCGCGACGATGCGCCAGTGGCAGACCGATCCGGGAAGCGCGCGCGCCGACTTCTACGTGCCCTACTTCCTGCGCGCCGCCGCGACCCACTCCGCGGATACGGCGCTCGCGCACGCGGCCCGGCTGCTCGAGGGGTGGGATCGCCGCTACACCAGGGAGAACGAGGGCGCCGTGTTGTTCGAGGCGGCGCTGAGCGCGGCAGCCTCGAGGCTGTGGGACGAGCTGCACGGGGCTGTGCAGCCGGGCGCCGGCGCCATGATCGCCCTGCTCGACGACCCCGCCAACCCGTGGTGGGACGATCGGAGCACTGGAGACATCGAGCACCGGGATGACGTGCTCGCGACGGCGCTGGCGGAAGGCTACCAGGCTGTGGTTCGCGCGCACGGGCCGCCGGAATTCGGCGGCTGGCGCTGGTCGGCGGTGCATCGTATCGACATCTGGCACCTGCTACGGCTGCCGGCGCTCTCCCGCCTGGGCATCGACGTCACAGGCGGCCCCGCCACGATCAGCCCGTCGAGCATCACCGGCGGGAGTGATGCGTCGAGCTGGCGCATGGTGGTCGAGCTCGGAGCGCAGCTGCGCGCGTGGGGCACGTATCCGGGGGGACAGAGCGGCAACCCGGCCAGCCGGCGCTATGACGATCGAATCGATGGCTGGAAGAACGGCGAGCTCGACGAGCTGCATTTTCCCCGGGCGCCCGACGAGGTGCGGGCGAGCTCACGGCTCCTGTTGAGAGGGGGACCATGAGCCGGGTGATCCACGTCGTGGTGCTGGGGGCTTTGGTCGCGGCCGCCACCGCGCTCGGCGGCTGGTGGACCGTGCCTCTCGTCGCCGCCGTGTGGGTGCGAGTGCTTCCTCACGCGCCGGTGCGAACCTCGATGCTTGGTGCGGCGCTCGGGTGGGGCGGGCTGCTGGCCTGGACCTCGTGGCACGCGTCCGTCGGCTTGCTCGCCCATCGCCTGGCCGGCGTGTTCCACCTCCCGTTTTGGGGTCCGGCGGTGCTGACGCTGCTCTTCCCCGCGCTGCTCGCCGGCGCGGCCGCGCGAATGGTGCAGCCTTCTCCCTTCCGGTGACCCAGGCCACCTCCATCGACGTCCCCGACGTGTAGCATGACGCTGGGTCGAGTCCGCGGGCAGGCGCTCCCGCATCAGCGGAGGTGTGATGCGAGTCAGACTGAAGCGGGTCAACGAACAGGTCATCGTCATCACGGGCGGGTCGAGTGGCATCGGCCTGGCTACCGCGCAGCTGGCGGCGCACATGGGCGCGCGCGTGCTGCTCACGTCGCGCGACGCCGTGGACCTGGAGCAAGCCGTCGAGCAGATCCGCGCGAACGGCGGCGCGGCCACCTTCGTGGCGGCCGACGTCGCCGATCTCGACGCGATGAAGCGCGTGGCCGCCACCGCCGTGCGCGAGTTCGGCACGATCGACACCTGGATCAATAACGCGGGCGTCTCGATCTACGGACGGCTGGAGGACGTCGGGCTCATGGACGCCCGCCGCCTGTTCGAGACCAACTATTGGGGTGTGGTCCACGGCACGCTCGCGGCGCTGCCGCATCTCAGAGCGCGCGGTGGCGCCCTGATCAACGTGGGCAGCGTGCTGTCCGACACCGGGTATCCGCTCCAAGGTCACTATACCGCCAGCAAGCACGCCGTGAAGGGGTTCACCGACTCCCTGCGCCTCGAGCTCGAAAGCGAAGGGGCGCCGGTGGCCATCACCTTGATCCAACCCGCCGCCATCGATACGCCCTATCCCGAGCACGCGAAGAGCTACCTCGGCGTGGCGCCGACCCACCAGCCTCCGGTGTATGCGCCCGAAGTCGTGGCCCGGGCGATTCTGCGGAGCGCCGAGCACCCGGAGCGCAACGTGCTCGTCGGCGGTGGCGCGAAGGTGTTCGACACAGTCGAGCGCTTCATGCCTCGGATGGGCGACCGGTTCAAGGAGGCGAGGGCACTCGAAGGCCAACACACGAATGAGCCGATCCGTGAGGCCGACACGCTGTTCGGGCCCCGGCCCGGTGACGCGCGGGTCCGCGGTCACTACCAGGGCCACGTGATGCGCTCCAGCGCGTATACCCGGACCCGGCTCTACCGCGGACAGACGCTGCTCGGGCTCGCGATCGCCGGCGCGGCGGTTGCACTGCTCGACCGCGCGGGCGTCTTCGGGAATGGCGACTAGCACCCGCCGTCGGCGTCCGCCGACGGCTACCGGCTCCGCCGCGGACTTCATACCGCCCAGGCCGACGCTCGCGAGCCTGCGCGCGGCGGCCGCCGGCTGCCGCGGCTGCCACCTCTGGGTGCACGCGACACAGACCGTCTTCGGCGAGGGTCCCCGGACGGCCGAGGTCGTGCTGGTGGGAGAGCAGCCTGGAGACCAAGAGGACCACCAGGGCCATCCCTTCGTCGGGCCGTCCGGCCGCCTGCTCGACGAGGCGCTGTCCGCAGCGGGCATCGACCGGCGCCGGGTCTACGTTACCAACGCGGTCAAGCACTTCAAGTTCGTCCGCATCGAGCTGACCAAGCGGCGGCTCCACAAGAAGCCGAACGCCGCCGAAGTCCGCGCCTGCCGTCCGTGGCTCGACGCGGAAATCCAGGTGGTGCGGCCGCGGGTCATCGTCGCGCTCGGCGCCACCGCGGCCCAAGCCCTGCTCGGCCCCCGCTTCCGCGTGACTGAACAGCGGGGCCGCCCGGTGGCGTCCGACCGGGCGGAGGCGGTCATCGCCACGGTGCATCCGTCGGCCGTGCTTCGCGCGCCGGCGGACGCGCGCGAAAAGGCGCGGCGGGACTTCTTCGCCGACCTCGCGCGGGTCGGCAGCTATCTGGCGAAGGGAGCGGTGACGTGAGACGCTACGGGTGTTTGCTGATCGGTGTGGCGGCGCTGGGGGCCTGCGGTGGGGGCGACCGCGGGCGCGAGGTCGCGGTGAGCGACAGTCTAACCCGCGAGCTCGAGATCGCGCCCGAAGACACGACGCCAGCGGCGCCGTTGCCGGACGCTACCTCGCGCGCACGCGAGCAGCGGTCCCAGGCCGGCGGACGCGCTGGGAGCGCCTCGAAGCACCCGGTCAGAGGGGCGCGCGGAACGACGGCGCCGCACGCAGCCAGACCCGCCCCAGCCCACGGGAGCCTCGGCGATAGTGGCGGCGTTCGGGCCGCTGCCGAGCGTCGGGTGGGCCGTGGCACCGACACGGCACAGGCACACAGCACGACAGTGGCCGGCACCACGCCGATCGACGCCACGCCGACCGACGCCACGCCGACCGACGCCACGCCGACCGATACCGGATCGGGCAGGACCGCGCCGGCCGACGCTGCGCCGGCCGCCGTTGCGCAAGCTGATCCGGAGCCGACCGACAGCTCGCGAAGGTCCCAAACCGACACACTGTCTGCCGACGGCTCGCGGACGGACCCGTCGCCGCCTGCCGCGACCACCTCGCCGGAGCCGCCGTCGAGCGCCGTGACGCCAGCCTCCTTGCCGCCGTCCGACTCGGCCGGTGCCGCCGCCCATGCTCTCCCGATCGGCACCGAGATTCGTGCCATGCTGGAGGATTCCATCCACTCGCTCCGCAACTCCGAGGGGCAGCGGGTGACGGCCCTCGTCTCGGGCGACCTGCGCGCGCCGGACGGGAAGGTTCTCGTGCCGTCAGGCTCGACGGTGTGGCTCACGATCGCCCGGCTCCGGCCCGCGCGGACCCGGAGCGCGGCGGACGGCGAGCTGGAGCTCCATGCCGACAGCATCGCGATCTCGAGCGGGACTTTCGCGGTGAACGCGGACATCCGGCCGGTGCCGCACGAGCTGCAGGGCCGGGGCGTGACCGCGGGCGAAGTGGAAAAGGTGGCGGCGGGGACGGCAGTGGGCGCCGCCGCGGGCGCGGTGATCACCGGAAAAACCAAAGGCGCCGTGATCGGCGGCGCCGTGGGTGCTGCTGGTGGGGCCGTCGTGGCCGCGCAGACCGCCAGCCGCGACGTCGTGGTCGCCCCGAAGACCCTGGTGGTGTTGGTGCTGACCGCCCCCTGGCAAGGCGGTCAGCCCTAGCCGACGGCGGCTACGCCTTCGGCGCCGGCTCCTCGTCCTCATCGCGCAGCGACGCCACCGCCGCGCTGACGTCGCAGGCCATCGTGCGCTCGCGACGCATCATCTCGACCAAGGCCTCGGCCTGCTTGATCTGGAAGGTGAGCGCACCTGAGCGCTCGATCACGTGCTCGACCACGGCGCGCTGGGCCTGGAGCGACTCGACCGTGGCCCGGACCTCCATCGCGAGCGCCTCGGCGCGGGCCAGCCGCTGCTCGGTGCGCTCGAGCTGGCGGCGACGCGCCTCGAACCCGTGCAGCGCCTCCTCGGCCGACTTGAGCTCGGCGTGGGTCTCCTGCAGCAGCTCGTGAGTCTCCTCGATCTCCCGCCGGGACGCGCCGATCGTCTGGGCCTGCTCGACCGACCGCTCAGCCATATCGAACACGTGCTTCACCTGGGCCTCGAGCGCGTCGACCGCGCCCTGGCGGGCGAGCGTCTGCTCCAGGCCGCGCGCCGCTTCCGCCTGGGCGGACTCCCACTGCGCCAGCAATCCTTCGAATTCGCCGAGCTGCCGCTCGATCGGCTTGAGCGCGTCGGCCCGGGACTCGAGCTCGCCCGAGAGGCGATCGAGCCCGCCGGCCTGCGACTCCGCCTTCTGCAGCATGCCGCCGATCTTGCGGGAGAGCTCTTCCAGCCGCTGCGCGGTGTCGGCCGATTCCTGACGTAGCGCGGAGGCCCGGGTCAGGTGCTCGGTCGCCTTGTCGAGGGCGCCCTGGCGCTGCTCGAGCTCCTCGCCCAGCCGCCGGATCCGCTCTTCCATCCCGTCGAGCTGGTTGGTGCGCTGCTCGAGGGCCCGCACCGAGCCGTCCACCGCGTCCGCGCGCCGCTCGGCCGCCCCCACCGAGGCCGCGACCGCGGCGATGGTGTCGGAGACGCGGCTGGCTTCCTCAGAGTGGCCGGCGAGCTGGGTGAACCGGGTCTCGGCGCCGTCCATCCGGACGCGCAGGGCCTCCGCGCGGTCCTTGAGCTCGCCGCTCAGCGTACCCAAGTCGACCAGGCGGCGGTGAACCTCATCCACGGTCGTCCGACGGGCCTCGATGTCGCTCATGGCGCCGCGCACCTGCTCGACCTCCGTGCGGATCCGCTCGACCGCCGGCTCCATCCCGCGGAGCTCCTTCACCTGCGCCTCGACCTTGCGGGTCCACCCGTCGGTGGAAGTGAGCCACGTCTGGGTCTCCGCCTGGCTCTCGCGCACGCGGGTCATCTCGCTGTGGGCCAGCCGCATCTGCTCCAGGCCGTCGGCCATCATCTCGTGGGTGCCCTTGAGCGAGGCGAGCTGCCGCACCGCGTCGTCGAGCTGCGGCTTCAGGGTCTCGATCCGCTGCATCCGCTCGGCCGTATCACCCGCGATCACCTCCAGCTCCTCGGCGTGGTCGCGCATGACGTCGATGCGCCGAGCCTCCTCCGAGAGCCGCACCAGCTCCTGGGACAGCGCCGCGGACTGCTCCGCCGCGCTGCGCACCTGCGCCTGCACGGCGGCTGCGCCCTGACTTGCCGCATCGAGCACGGCGAACCGGGCCTCGCACTCCTTCACCGCGCCCCGAAGATCCGCGACCCGCTCGCTCACGGCGTGCAGGCCACGATTCTCGAGCTCGAAGCCCTCGCTGCTCTTGCGCATCTGCTCCCGCAGGTCGGCCAGCGCCTGGCGCGCACTCTGCTGCGCCGCTTCCGCCTCCTGCTGGGCGGCCTGCAGCTCCTCGGCCCGGGCCATCACTTTCGCGTTGAGCACCTGCACGTCGGCGATGCGGGTCTCGATCGAGCTGAAACGCCGGATCTGCTCCTCCTGCCGCCGGAGCCAGACGTCGAGCTCGCGGTCCATGACGGTCAGCTTGCTGATCTGGCCCGCGGCGCGATCCACCGCCTCACGCTGTTGCTCGAGCGAGGTGGTCTTCTGGGCGAGGTGATCCGCGAGAGACTTGAGCACGGCGAGCTGATGCTGGACGCTGGGAATCGCTTCGGTGGCCTGGTGGAGCGGATCCATGGAGCGCTCGACGGCCTGAAGGCGGCGCTCGGTCTCCTCGAGCTTGCTCGAGGCGGCCTGGTGCTCGTGGTCGATCGCCTCCAGGCGCGACGTGGTCTGGCGGTGGGCCGTCAGCGCGTCGTCATGCTGGGCCCGGATCCGCCCGACGCCTTCCGCCATCTCGGCGATCTGGGCCCGCAGCCCCTCGGCCTCACTCCGGACCGCGGCCACCGGGCCTTCCAGACTCAGCACCCGCTCCACATCGTCGCGAAGCTGCAGCGCGCTTTCCACTTTGCCGTCCAGATCCCCCATTCGTGCCTGCACCCGGTCGATCTCTTCGCCGGCCGCGCTCAGCCGATCCGCCTGACGCTCCGCCTCCGCCAGCCGCTCGCCCAGGGCCTGCAGTCCTTCCACCTGCTTCTCGACCGCCACGCAGCGCTCGCGCAGGGTGTCCAGCTCGGCCGAGCGCTCCATGATCGGTTCGAGCTGCCTGAGCTGCTCCGCCGCCGCCTCGGCACGGGCCACGAGGGCTTCGAGCTTGGCGGTGACGTTGGCGCCGGTGTCGTCCACGGCCACCACGGTGTCGTCGTTGCGGCGGCGGCCTTTGAGGAACGTGACCATGGGCTCACTCCAGGAAAGAGCGCGGAACGCTTCGATGCGGGTCGGATTGCGCGCGGTGATGAGACGTTGACACGGGGCGGACCGCGAGACCGAGTGCAACGCGTGTGCCTACCCGATCGGCGACGCCGCGAATTGGCGGCTCGGCCTCCTGCGACGGCGCAACCGCGTGCGGTCAACGAGGATGGGGCGCGCGCTGATGATCGCATCCCCCCCGACGAGATCTTGCGTCCCGAGTTCTGCATCGCGGGCTGCGGGGGGTTCTGGCAGGTCGCGGGACGTGCGATTGGCGGTGAGCCGGATCACTTCGAGTGGATTCCCAATGGGCTAGAATGTCGTGCGAGTTGGTTCATTGCACCAGGAGGCAACGCATGGCAGACAACAGAACCTGGGATCAAGAGGACAAGTGGTGGGAGCAGAATTTCAGCGCCCGCCCCTACGCCACCGGACGCAAGTACGACGAGTTCCGGCCGGCCTACCGGTATGGCTTCGAGTCCGGCACGCACCACATGGGCCGGAGCTGGGATGAGGTCGAGTCCGATCTGCGCACCGGCTGGGACAAGTACGAGAGCCGGCCGGCCGGCGGATCGACTTGGGAGAACATCAAGGACGCGGTTCGGGACGCCTGGCACCGTGTGACCGGACAGAAGGACTTGGATGTGGACCGCATGAGCGAAGCCAGCAGCAGGAACCGGCAGCTGTAGCACGCACCACGAGCGAAGCAGAGCAACACAGGACAATGGGGCCCGGCATGACGCCGGGCCCCGCTGTCTTGGGGCCTAGGCGGCCTCGGATGCCTGCCGATCGAGCTCGCGCATGCACTGGCGGGCCTGAATCGCGTTTCCGGATATATTGAACCCTCCCTTTTTCTGGAATGGTTCCGGTGCCGTTGCGCCTGTTCCGCCGCGCCCCCTGGAGTGTGCTCGCGCTGTATGCCGCAGCGCTGCCGGTCGGCGCCCAGACCTCGACCGACGACCGCGCCGCCCGCGCGATCTTCGCCGAGCTGGTGGGCATCAACACGACCCACGACCACGGCAGCACGACCCTGGCCGCCCAAGCCGTGCGGCGCCGACTCGTGGCCGCGGGCTTCCCGGCGAAGGACGTCGTGATCGCGGGGCCGAACCCGGCCCGGATGAACATCGTGGCGCGGATCCGCGGCAGCGGCGCACGCAAGCCCATCGTGCTGCTCGCGCACCTCGACGTCGTCGAGGCGCGCCGGGACGACTGGTCACTCGATCCGTTCACTCTGACGGAGAAGGACGGCTACTTCTACGGCCGTGGGACGAGCGACATCAAGGACATGGCCGCGATCTACGTCCAGACCATGGTCCGGCTCAAGCGCGAAAAGGTGAAGCTGGATCGCGACGTGATCCTGGCGCTCACCGCCGACGAGGAGGGCGGCGACGACAACGGCGTGCAGTGGCTGCTCGCCAACCGGCGGCCGTTGATCGAGGCGGACTACGTCATCAACGGCGACGGCGGCGATCCGGTGATGCGCGATGGCCAGGTGTATGCCCGAAACGTGCAGGCGAGCGAGAAGGTGTACATGGACCTGCGGCTCGAGGTCCGGAATCCCGGCGGCCACAGCTCCTTGCCGGTGAAAGACAACGCGATCTACCGTCTCAGCGCCGCCCTGGCGCGGGTGGGGGCCTACGAATTTCCGATGCGGCTCAACGAGGTCACCCGGGCCTACTTCACCCGCGCAGCCGCGGCGGCCCCGGACACCATCGCCGCCCGGATGCGCATGATCGGCGAGACCGGCGATACGACCGCCATGCGGCGGCTGGCGGCAGGCTCCGCCTGGTTCAACGCGGTTCTGCGCACCACCTGCGTCGCGACCCGCCTCGAAGGTGGACACGCGAACAACGCGCTCCCCCAGGTGGCGGCGGCCAACGTCAACTGCCGCATGCTGCCGGACGAGCGGCCGGAGGACGTGATCGAAGCGATCCGTCACGCCGCGGCCGACACGGCCGTGCACGTCACGGTGACGTCCGAGCCGGTCCCGTCGCCGGCGTCGCCCCTGGTGCCCGAAGTGCTCGAGCCGGTCGACAGCATCACCGCCTCCATGTGGCCCGGCGCGGCGGTCGTGCCGAGCATGGAGACGGGCGCCACCGACGGGCTGTATTTTCGGAACGCCGGCATCCCGGTCTACGGCGTGTCCGGCGTGGCGCTCGACGCCGACGACATCCGCGCCCACGGGCAGGACGAGCGCATCCGGGTGGATGCGTTCTACCGCGGGCTGGACTTCACCTGGCGGCTGGTTCGGGCGTTGGCGGCTGCTCCGTAGGCTACCTGACCTTAAGGCCCTTACGCGGGCAAGACGATCGCGCCCCGCGGGTCCGCAAGGACCGCGGGGCGCGGTGGTGGTGCCCGCAGCCGTCGGCGATCGTCGCTCAGTCCGCCTCGCCCGAGGAGATCGCCCGCGGCGCCTGATCCACCGGCTCCAGCATCGGCAGCTCGTGCCCGACCGCGCCGAGATCGCGGAAGCGCCGGGCCGAGACGAGCACGCGGCTCTCGAGCGAGCCGACCGCCCGGTTGTAGCCCTCGACTGCGCGGTCGAGGCCCCGCCGCACGTCGTCGAAGTGCCCGACCATGGTGCCGAGCCGGTCGTAGAGCTGGCGGCCGAGCTCGCTGATCTCCTGGGCGTTGCGGGCGACGTGCTCCTGGCGCCAGCCATAGGCCACCGCCCGGAGCAGTGAGATCAAGGTCGTCGGGCTGGCGGGGATGACCTGCTGGCTCACCCCGAACTCGATCAGCGACGGGTCGTGCTCGCAGGCCGCGCTGAAGAAGGTCTCGCCCGGCAGGAACATCACCACGAAGTCGGGGGCGGGCTGGAACTGGCTCCAGTACGCCTTGCCGCCGAGCTTGAGGATGTGGTCGCGCACCTGGCGGGCATGGTCGCGCAGGCGGGCCTCGCGATCGGCGTCGGCGCCATCGAGCGCGTCCAGGTAGGCCGCGAGCGGTGCCTTGGCGTCCACGACGACGGTCTTCCCGCCAGGCAGGCGCACGACCAGATCGGGGCGCAGCTGGCCGTCCGCCGTGGTGGCGGTGGCCTGCTCCTCGAAGTCGCAGTACTCCATCATCCCCGCCATCTCCACCACCCGCCGGAGCTGCATCTCGCCCCAGCGCCCTCGGACACTCGGTGCCCGCAGGGCCTTCACCAGGTTACCGGTCTCGGCGTGGAGACGATGCTGTGCCTCGGTCATCGCCTTCACCTGCTCGAGCAGCGCCGCGTACGCCCCCGTCCGCGCGAGCTCGACCTCGTGCAGCGTGCCGTCTACTCGGGCCAGCGAGTCGCGGAGGGGCCGCACCAGGTCATCCACCGCCTTCCGCCGCGCCTCCAGATCCCCAGCCGCGGTCTGGTGAAGCTCTCCGAGCTTGGTCTCGGCCAGCTGCAGGAAGCTCTCGTTGTTCCGCCGAAGCGCCTCGGCGCTGAGTGCCGCGAACGCGTCGCGCACGCGGCTGCGCTCGGCGCTCGCCGCGCGCATGGCGAGCCAGGTGACGGCCGCGCCCACGACCGTGCCGAGCAGGAGGGCGAGCAGCAGCAGCGGGAGGCCGGTCACTGGAACCGCTCTCCATCCTTGAGCACCAGCCGCACGTGGCGCAGGGCCGAGATGTCCCGCGTCGGGTCGCCGTCGACGGCGAGCAGGTCGGCGAGCAGGCCCGGGGCGATGCGGCCCACCCGCGACTCGAGGTGCAGCATCTTGGCATTGCCGCTGGTGGCGGCGCGCAAGGCGGCGAGCGGGCTCATGCCGTACTCGACCATCAGCTCGAGCTCGCGGACGTTGTCGCCGTGGGGATAGACCCCGACGTCCCCGCCGAAGCAGATGGGGACGCCTGCCGCGAGGGCCGCTCGGAAGCTCGCGCGCTTGGTGGTGAGGGACGGAGTCGGGGCGTCGCGTCCCTTCACCCAGCCGTCGAAGTAGGTGGCGTAGGCTTCGCCGGCCGCGAGTGTCGGGCAGAGATAGACGCCGCGCTGGCGCATCAGCCGGAACACTTCCGGCGTGCCCTGGTCTCCGTGCTCGACCGTCTCGACGCCGGCGAGCACCGCGCGACGCATCCCTTCGGCCGTCATCGCATGGGCCGCGACCGGGCGGCCGGCGGCCCGCGCCGTCGCCACCAGGCGGTCCAGTTCGGACTGGGTGAAGGTCGGCCGAAGCTCCCCGCCGGGGCCCCAGCCGAAGTCGGCGTACACCTTGATCCAGTCGGCACCGCGGCCTACTTGGCTCCGGACCACCCGCGCGATCGCGTCCTCGCCATCGGCCTCCTCGGCGCCTTGGGGCGGATCGAAGGCGTAGTGGCTCCGGCTCGGTGCGTAGCTGCCGGTGGCGACGATCGCGCGGGTGACGGCGAGGAGCCGCGGGCCGGGGATGATCCTCTGCTCGATGGCCCGCCGAAGCTGCACGTCGTTGTCGAGCGCGCCTTCAGTGCCGAGATCGCGCTCGGTGGTCACACCGGCCCGGAGCGTGGCGGCGGCATGGGCGACGGCGCGGGCGATCCGGAGACCGAGCGGCTCCTTGAGCACCTGATCGTCCCACAGGGTTTCGTTGTACGGATGAAGGAAGAGGTGCGAATGGCCTTCGATCAGCCCCGGCAGGAGCGTCGTGCCCGCGAGCGCTACCCGCTCGGCGCCGGCCGGAGGCCTGACCCGGGCCTCGGGGCCGACCGCCTCGATCCGGGATCCCCGAACCACCACGACCCAGCCGCGCTGCGGGGCCTCGGCCACGCCATCCCACACCGCGTCCGGGGCCAGCACGGTCACCTTGGCACTGTCCGGCACGCCGGCGGCCTGGGCCTGGACCCGGCCGGTATAGGACAGCCCGAGGACGGCGCACGGGAAGAGGGTGGCCAGGATTCGCATTGGCACGACCTTTCGGGCCGCCCCGGGACTGGCGACGGCGCGTAAGTGGCGCTACAGTAGGGTGAAGTTTGCTTGTCGCTTGCGCTTGACGGCGACCCGGTCGCCGGCTCCTTCCCTCCGTATCCCAGCGTGCCAGTCTCCCAGTCTCGCCTGCCTCGATCGAGCGTCGGCGAGATGCTGTGCAGTCTCCCACAAATGGAGGTAGCACATGGACGCTCTCGTCGCCTTAGCGCTCAGCATCGGCGTTCTCATCGCCGGGTGGACCTACGTGGCGCTGGGACCTGGCGCGTTGCCGGTGTGGGCTGGAATCGTGGCATGGGGCTGCTTCTTCGCCGCCGGCGGGAAGACCGAAGGATTGGTGAAGACCATCGCCTCCAATCTGAGCGGCGTGCTCTGGGCCTTCCTCGCGCTCACGGCGTGGAACCGGTTCGGCGGCGGCGTCCCCATGCTCTCGGTGCTGGTCGGGATCGCCGCGGTCGGTATGGTGCTCCAGTCGAAGATCTCCACCCTGAGCTTCATCCCCGGCGCGTTCCTGGGCGCGGCCACCGCGGTCAGCGTCGTGGTCGGCGCCAACGGCACCTGGGGCAAGACCGTGGTCGCGCTCGTGATCGGCGCGGTGCTCGGCTATCTGTCCGAGATGCTGGCCGGCGCCATCAGCAAGCCGAAGGCGGCCTGAGCTAGCCCCTGTAGCAGCCGAAGGACAGCCGTAGTATACGACGAGGGCGGCACCGGGTCACCCGGCGTCGCCCTCGTCACGCACCTGGCCCCGCACCAGACGCACCCGGATGCCACCGTTCTCGGTCGCGAACAGCGGGGTGGGGTCCAGCCCGGTCTGCCGCTCGAGCTCCGGATGCGTCGCCAGGAACGCGACGCCCCAGCCGGGACAGCAGCGGCGCGCGACGTTGCCGAGCTGGGCGAAGAGATCGCGCAGCCGCCGCCGGTCCCCGACCCGCACGCCATAGGGCGGGTTGGTGACGATCCACCCCCTACCCGGCGGCGGAGCTATCGCCGAGATGGCGGCGCGCCGCCACTCGATGTCCTGGGCCACACCGGCGCGCGCCGCATTGGCGGCGGCGGCCTCGACGGCGCCGGCATCGCGATCCGAGCCGAGGATCGGAGCTGGAGGCGCCGGCAGCATCCGCCCGCGTGCGTCTTCGACCACCCTGCCCCACGCGGTCACGTCGAACTCCGGCCACGCTGACACGCGAACTCGCGACCCAGCCCCGGTGGTATGCGACGCGCCAGGAGCGCGGCCTCGATCGGAATCGTTCCCGAGCCGCAGAGCGGATCGATCAGCGGCACCGCGCCATCCCATTCGATCGCGGCGAGCATCGCGGCGGCGATGGTCTCACGCAGCGGCGCCTTGGCGACCGCCAGACGATAACCGCGGCGGTGCAGCAGGTCTCCCGACGCGTCGGCGCTCACCGTGCACTGGTCACGGAAGAGCCGGATGACGAACTCCTGGGCCGATTCCTCGCCCGCGCGCGGCGTCCCCACCCTCGAGGCAACCGCCGCGAGCAACCGCTGGGCGACGGCGTCCTGGTGATACAGGCGGGACTTTCGCGAAGTGACCCGAAACTCGACCGGCCGACCTGGCGCGAGAACCTCGGCCCAGGGCAGTCGAGCCGCGTGCCGCTCCAGCTCGCCGAACGCGGCGGCGTGAAACGAGCCGATGCGGACCAGCACCCGCGACGCGATCCGGAGATGCAGGTTGGCCGCGTACAGCCCTGCCCGATCGGCCCGGAAGCTCACGCCCCCTGCCTCGGCCCCCTCCAGCTGCAGCAGGTGAGGACCGCGCAGGTCGCGAAGCTCCCGCTCGACCAGCGCCTCCAAGCCGGGTGCCGTCACCGCGAAGCAGGCCAGCGCCGAGCCGTCCGTGGTGACGTGGCTCATGGTCCCAACTTCCCGCCGGAAACACACTTGACGGGACTCGTGGCACCGGGCGCCTGCATCCTTCCTCCTTGTCGAGCGCGATGACCGAACCCGTCGGCGATCCAGGGCAAGACCCGCCGCGCCCCCGGCGCCGGTGGCTCCGCCGGCTCGGGATCGCGGGCACGGCGCTGCTCGGGATAGTCGTCGTGCTGGTGGCGCTGCTGCAACTCCCACCGGTGGCGACGTTCGTCGTTCGGCGGCTGCTTGACGCTGGCCCCGCTCAACCCTGGCAATCGTCTGCAGGTGGGCCGGGTGTCGGGCAACTTCTTCCACGGCCTCACGTTGGAAGAGCTGCAGCTGGAGCAGGACGGCCGCGAGCTGGCCCGCGTCAGCCGACTGCGCGTCGGCTACCGGCTGACGCGGCTCCGGCCGCCCGTTAGCCGGCTCGACGAGCTCGAGGTGGACGGCGCGCAGGTGACGGCTCGTCGTCGGGGCGGCCGGTGGGACCTGCTCGACGTGCTGCGCCATTCCGCCGACACGACGGGCGCCGGCGGCGGGCTCGCCATCGACCGTCTTCGCGTCCGCGACGTCGCCGTAGCGGCCGAGCTGGCGCCCGATTCGGTGGCCCATCTGCGCCTGCAGGACCTCACCGCCCATCGGCTCACGGTGGGAGATACGGCCCGGGTCGCGATCGACTCCCTGCGAGTGGCCATCCAGCCGCCGGCGAGCGGTCGCTGGCTTTCCATCGCGACCCGCGGCGGCGTCACAGCGGACGAGATCCGGCTCGATCCGTTGCACATCAACTCGGAGTCGAGTGCGGTCTACGGGACGGATCGTGCTTCCGCGCCGATGGGAAGATCCGGCGCTGGTGGATCGCCTCGACGTTCAGCTCGCGGCGCGGCCGCTGGACCTGGCGGACCTCGCGGCGCTCACTCCGGCGGTGCCGGCTGCGGGACAGCTTCAGCTCGACGCACGAGCCCGGGGGACTGGCGACCTCGTCACGGCCAGCCTCGCCGCGTCGATCGCCCGCGGCCGGGTGAGGCTCGATGGCGGCACCAGGCTCCGGAACGGCAAGCCGGAGTCGTATCGCCTGCGCGGCGTGATCTCCGAGCTCGATCCCTCGCGCCTCAGCACCGCGGCTCCGGCCGGCACGGTCAACGCGCAGCTCGACGCCGACGTCGAAGGACCGTGGCGTCGCGCGAACGGCACCGCGCGCGTGCGGCTCGATCGCACGCAGCTCAGTGGCACTCGGGTCCGTCGGCTGAACCTCGATGCCCGTCTCACCGATGGCGCGGCGGACCTGACCCTGGCCGGCTCATTGGACAGTGGCTCGGTCAGCGCGCGGGGGCGGGCCCGCCCATTCGATTCGATCCCGACTTACCGCTTCACCGGATCGGCTCTCGCGATGCCGGGCACGGCAGCCGTCGCGCGCGCGCTCGCCGGTCGGACCGGTGATCCCTCCCTCGACCTCCGCTTTCAATTGGCCGGCCAGGGTGCGTCACCCGACTCGGCGAGGGTGCGGGGACGTGTCGACCTGAGCGCGCTCCGCAAGGCCGGTGCGCCCGTGGCGCTCGGCCATGTCGCGCTCCGGCTCGAGGCGGGCCGGCTCGAGCTCCGGCCGGAGCTGCTCGCGGGCGGCGGGACCATCACCGCGGCGGGGCGCGTGGTGCTGGGGGACACGCTGCGCTACGAGCTCCGCGATGGCCGCATCACCAGCGTGGATCTCGGCGCGCTGGCGGGCGACACGATCGCCGCGCCGCTCTCCGGCCGGTTCGCGCTCACCGGTCGAGGCAGCGCCCCGCGCGCCGCAGTGATGACGGCCGACGTGCACCTCGATGAGCTGCGTTACGGCGACCGGCGGGTGGAACGGGTGGACCTCGTGGCCCACCTCGAAAGCGGGCGGCTCCGGCTCGATGGGCAGGGTGCGATGCAGGGTGGCCGCCTGGCGCTCCAGGCGCTCGGCCGCCCCTTCGATTCCACCGCGTCATACGTGCTCCGCCGGGCCGCGCTCCAGTCCGTCGATCTGGGCACCTTCCTCGGGCGCCCGGATCTGGCAGGCCCGGTGACGCTCTCGGTCACCGGCGGGGCCCGTATCCGGGGAACCGCCAGGTCGGCTCACGCGCGGATGACGGTGGACTCGTCACGGCTTGGCCGGGTGAAGGTCACCGGTGGCGAGGCCGGCTTCCGGCTCGACGGTGAGCGGCTGGCATTCGACGCGTCGGTGCGCTCGACCGGCGGCACCGTCACGCTGACCGGCGACGGAACCGCCGGCGAGGACCCGTCCTATCGCGTGCGCGAGGGCCGCCTCGCGGCGGTGGATCTCGGCCAGCTGCTGGGCCGAAGCGATCTGCGCACCGACCTCAACACCACATTCACGGCCGAGGTGGCGGGGCGCGGGCCCGACAGTCTGCGCGCGGCCGTCAACGTCGCCTTACTCCCGTCCCGGGTGAATCAGGCCGAGGTCACGAGCGGAGCGCTCGAGGCGCGCATGATCGCTGGCCAGCTCGAGGCGCGCGCCCAAGCCGAGGGACCCGATGCGGCCCTCGACGCCACCGTGTCCGGCACGCCGCAGGCCGAGCGCAGCAAGCTCTCCACCTCCGGAACCCTCCGCCTGGAGCATCTGGCGAAGTGGACCGGCCGGAGCGACGCAGACGGGCGGGTCGAGTCCCGCTTCGCGCTGGCCGTCGAGTCCGACAGCACGGGACTGCGCACGGTGGGCGGCACGGTGGACGCGATCGGCGGCGTCGGCGAGGTGCGGGTCCCGGCGCTGCACGTCGCGCTCAGGCCAGCCGACGGCGCGCTCGAGCTCGACACCGTGCTGGTGCGCTCCAACGTCGCCGTGATCGATGGCGGTGGGCGGCTGCAGCTTCGGCCCGTGGGCCAGCCGGGCAGGCTCGCGCTCCGGGCCACGCTGGGTGATCTCGCGCCGGTCGCCGCGCTCATGGGCGGCGACACCGTCGGCGTCGACTCGGCCCGGGCCCAGCTCGACGTCACCGGACCTGCCTGGCACTGGAAGCTGCAAGCCGCCGCCGACGCGTATGGGATCGCCTTCGGCGGCAACCTGGCGAACCGCGTCACGCTGACGGGAGCCGTCACGCTCGACAGTACCCGGGTCGGCGCGGTCTCGGGCGACCTGCGAGTCAAGGACGCCGCGTACGGCAAGCTCTCGCTACGGGAGCTCACCGTGGTCGGCGGGTACGACTCGACCCTGGCGCTGGACCTCAACCTGAACGTCAGCGACAGCGTTCGGGTGGCGACCCGGATCCGCGGCACCGTGTCCAGCGCCCGCGACACGGTCCGCGCGGAGCTGCAGCGCCTCACCCTGGATGAAGGTGGCCGTCAGTGGGCGCTCGAGCGCCCCGCCACCCTGGGGTTCGGTCCGCGCGTGGAAGTCGGCGGGCTCGCGCTCCGGGCCGGCCAGCGGCGCGTGGCGATGAACGGGGTGTTCGATCGGCACGGCTCGAGCGACCTGACCCTCACGATCACGGCGCTCGACCTCGAGGCGCTGCGGGCCGCGGGCATCGTCCCCATCGGCGGTCGGGTCGACGGCAACCTGCACCTGACCGGACCGGCCGCGACGCCGCGCCTGCAGGGCAAAATGGGCCTGGCGATCCTCTCGTCGCGCGGCCAGCAAGTCGGCACCGTCGGGTCGGATCTCGACTGGACCGAGCGCGGGCTGCGGATCGCCGCCGCGGTGACCCCCACACGCGGGAGCGCGCTCACGGTGGAAGGCACTCTGCCCTACCGCCTCACCTTCACCCCGCGGGATACGTCGGCCGCGGTCGGCAGCGAGCCGCTGGCCTCAGATGCGGTCTCGCTGGCGGTGCGCGCCGACAGCTTCGACCTCTCGCTCCTGCAGCCGCTCCTTCCCCCGGATGCGGCCACCGGACTCGGCGGCCGTCTGCGGGCCGACGCCCGCATCGGCGGCACCATGCGCGAGGCGCGGGCCACCGGCACCCTCGAGCTCAGGCGCGCCGCGCTCGAGCTGCCGGCCATCCGCGTCGCGTATCAGCAGGGCGAGCTCGACGGCCGTCTGGACGGCGATGCGCTCCGGATCGAGCGCCTTCGGCTGTTGACCGGCAAGAAGGAGCAGGAGCTCACGGCCACCGGCACCGTGCGGCTGCGTCCGCTGAGCGAGCCGGCGCTGGATCTCGCCGCGACGCTGCGGCACTTCCGTCTCGTCAACTCGGATCAGCTCAAGACCGCCGCCTCGGGCCGGATCCAGCTCAGCGGCACCCTGCTCAAGCCCGAGCTCCGCGGCAAGCTCACGCTGGACCGGACCGACTTCTTCGTCGGCGCCGGCGCGGCGCAGACTCGGGTGGAGGAGGTGGAGCTGACGCCCGAGGAGCTCCGTCGCCTCGCGCGGGATTTCGGCCCTTCGGTGCTCTCGCATGCCAAGGAGACGCCCGGACTGATGGACCGGGTGAAGCTCGATCTCGCGATCCAGATGCCGCAGCAGGTCTGGATTCGAAAGACCGGCACGCCGAAGGCCGACATCGAGCTCACGGGCAACGTGCGGCTGACCCAGCAGCCGGGCCAGGACATGCAGTTCTTCGGACATGTCGAGCCGGTGCCGGACCGCGGGTCGCTCGAGCTCAGCGGCCGGCAGTTCCGCCTGTCCGATGGGGACATCAACCTCGCGGGCCCCGTCGATTCGACCAAGCTCGACGTCACCGCCATCTACGAGGTGCCCACCCAGGGCGGCGGGGAGGACGAAGGGGTGCAGATCACCGTGCACGCCCGCGGGCGGCTCGACAGCCTCGGGCTCGACTTCACCTCCGACCCCTCGATGAGCCGGGACGACATCCTGTCCTACATCGTGACCGGCGGGCCGGCCTCCGACAATCCGCTGTTCGAGAGCCAGGGTTCGGGTGGGGGGAATGCCGGCGAGCAGGTGGCCATCGGGACTCTGTCGAGCGCGATCTCGAATGCCGCCGGCAAGGGCCTCGGCTTCGACGTGTTCCAGATCCGGCAGGACCCGACCCGTGGGCTCACCCTGACAGCCGGCCGCTACGTCAGCTCGCGGCTGTTCCTCGATCTGCTGCTTCCGCTCCAGGTCGGCAGCCAGGGCCAGGATGCGCCCGGCTCGAACCTGGGCCCCGGATTCGAGCTGGAGTACCGGATCGAACGGTGGCTCCGCTCGAGCGTGCGGGGCGGGAGTCTGTCGCCCGGCATCCTGTTCAAGGCGCGCCGTGCGTACTAGCCGCTGGGCGACGGTGCTGCTGCTCGGCCCCGCGCTCGCGGCGCCGCTCGCCGCGCAGGATGCGCTCAACCGGGTGGGCCCGAAGACCCAGGTGCGCTCGGTCGATTTCCAGTTCCAGGACAAGCCGGCGCTGAACCAGGATCAGCTTCGGGGGAAGATCGCGCTCACCGGCCAGGGCAGCATGGTGGGGATCCGCCGCCTGTTGGGCTTCATCCCGTTCGTGCCGCCGGTGGGGTCGCACCCCTTTGACCCGACGGAGATGGGACGCGATGTGGTCCGCCTCCGTCGCTACTATCAACGCTCCGGGTTTCCTCGCGCCGATGTGGACTATCAGGCCCAATACCGCGCCAAGGCGGACGTCGTGCAGGTGACCTACCGAATCGCCGAGGGGCCGCCCCTCGCGGTGGACACGGTTCAGTTTGCCGGCATGCACGGGCCGCTCGACGTGCCCGAATCTCTGGGCCGGAGCTGGCGGCGGTTCATCCGCACGCAGCAGGACCACGTCGAGCGGGCCGGCGAGGACGAGAAGCGCGCCCTGGCCGACAGCACGGTGCGCTGGTTCCGAGCGCAAGGTTATCCCTTCGCCTCGGCGCGGACGCTGGCCCGCGTCGACAGCACCGCCAACCGCGCTGATCTGGTCGTGCAGGTGGATCCCGGCCATCGCGCGCGCGTGCGCCGCATCGTGGTGACCGGCAACGAGACGGTCCCGCAACGCGAGGTCGTGCGCCAGCTCCCGGTCAAGGTGGGGGACTGGTACGATGCCCACGCGCTTGAGGACGCGCGCGAACAGCTGACGCAGATGGACATCGTGCGGCTCGTGTCGGTGGACGTGCCGCGCGATTCCGCGGACGACTCGAGCGTCGTGGTCATCATGCGGATGGCCGAGAGCCAGGAGCACATCATCAAGGGCGACGCCGGCTATATCTCGTCCGGCGGGCTCACTTCCCAGGCCAACTGGACCGATCGGAGTTGGCTCGGCGGCCTTCGCACCTTGACCGCCGCCGCCACCGCCCAGACCGGCATCGCCGCGCTCGAGGACCCGGCGCAGGTGCTCTTCCGGCTCAACCTCACCGCGTTTCAGCCGTACGTCGGCGACCGGCGGATCTCGGCCGCGGGCGGCCCGTTCGTCGAGTACCGCAGCGATCTCCGCGACCGGAGCTGGGCGGTTGGCTTCACGGGTGCGCTGGTGTGGGCTCCGGCTCCGCTGAAGTCGATCTCGCTCGGTTACACGATCTCCCACCGCTACGTGTATGACTACGGGCTCGGATCCGACCTGCCGCCGGAGCAATACCTACCGCTGCTGGGCCTGGCGGACACGGGCGCCGTCGGCGAACTGGAGACGACCGTCAATAAGAGCGCCATCGCGCTCGAGGGCAGCTACGGCCGCCTCGACCGGATTGCGAACCCGAGGAAAGGTTACGTCATCCGACCGCGGATCGAGACAACCCTCCCGGGCTTCAACACGAGCGAGTATCTCGTGCTCGATCTGGGCGCCACGGCGTACCTTCCGCTGACCAAGACCGTCGGGTTCACCGTGCGTGGCGGCGCCGGACGCATTTATCCACGCGGCAACAGCGTGGAGCCCCTCGAAGGCGAGTCGCCGTTCATCTCCATGCTTCGGCTCCGCGACGTCGCCTTCACGGCCGGCGGCACGCGCGACGTCCGCGGCTGGGGCTCGCAGCTGCTCGGGCCCAAGATCCCCCAGGTCGAGCTGCAGTCGAGCGGCGACAGCACGGTCGCCGTGGCGGACCGCTACACGCCCGTCGGCGGCCTCGCCCGGCTGATCGGCAGCGTCGAGCTGCACTTCCCGATGCCGATGCTGAGCGAGGCGTTCCAGCCGTACCTGTTCTACGATGGTGGGCGGATCTGGACGCCGGATGACCGCTTCGCCCTCAACGCGGGCGTGCTGGACGAAGACAAGTTCTATCATGCGGTCGGCGTGGGGATCGGGTACCAGACCGTCGTCGGCGCGATCCAGCTGGCGGTCGGCTACAAGCTCAATCCCTCGCCGGTCGACCTGCGCTCGGCCGAGGACGTTCGCGCCGCGCTGGCCAGCGGGGCGAGCATCGAGTCGGCACCGACCTCGTCATCCCGGCGCTTTCACCTGCACTTTTCGATCGGCGCCACCTTCTGACCGGGACGTGACCACCGCCACGGCGGCCCCCGTCTGTACGGCGCATCCTTCGGCATGACCGCCGGTTCCGC
The DNA here is from genome assembly GCA_963697755.1 of uncultured Gemmatimonadales bacterium. GTDB lineage: Bacteria > Gemmatimonadota > Gemmatimonadetes > Gemmatimonadales > GWC2-71-9 > CAVVWJ01. The sequence goes on from CAVOPE010000002.1 coordinate 336,637, forward strand.
GCCCACTCGCATCTTTCTGCTCTCGCCGGCGCACTGCGGCGGCAAGCGCGCAGAGCTGCTCCTGAGCGGTCGCGGCCGGTTTCCCCTGGCCGAGCGGCTCCGGGCTGGCGCCCGCGTGCCGCTGGGCGAAGCGTTCAGCTTTCTCAGCGGCCTCTATTTTCGCGGCAAGCTGGCCTACGCGGAGCGGTTCGCGCGGCCACCGGCCGGCGCTCCGGGCGTACAGGTCATCACTACTAATCAGGGTCTGCTCCCGGCGGACACGCCGGTCACGGGCGACGACTTGCGTGCCTTCGGGACCACCGAGATTCGAGCCGATGAACCGGGCTATCGCGAGCCGCTTCGGCGCACGCTCGCAGGCCTCGACGCCGAGATCTCGCTGGTGCTCCTCGGCAGCGTCGCGACCGACAAGTACGTGGACGTGCTGCTCGAGCAGGCGGGCGATCGACTGCTCTTCCCTTCCGATTTCGTCGGTCGAGGCGACATGAGCCGCGGCGCCCTCCTGCTTCGCGCCGCGCGCGAAGGGCTGGAGCTGCCGTATCAGCCGGTGGCCGGCGCGGTGCGCCGTGGCGCACGGCCGGCGTCGCTCACCCATGCGCATACCGACGACTGACCGCGCCACCGTGCGCGTCGGTCGGCGCACCGCAGAGCTCACCAACCTCGGCAAGACGTACTGGCCCGAGGCCGGCTACACCAAGCGCGACCTGCTCCAGTACTACGCGGACGTCTCCGCGGCGCTGCTTCCGCACCTCCGCGACCGGCCCATGGTCATGAAGCGGTACCCCAACGGGATCCACGGGAAATGCTTCTTCATGAAGCGCACCCCGCCCGGCCATCCCGCGTGGTTGCGGACCTGCGAGGTGATGCACAAGTCGGCGAACCTGATCGCGTTTCCGATGGTGCAGGACCTCGCCTCCCTGCTCTGGGTCGTCAACCTCGGGTGCATCGACCTCAACCAGTGGTACGCCCGCTGCGACGACACCGATCGCCCCGACTACCTCCACTTCGATCTCGACCCCGGGCCGGCGGCGCCGTTCGCCCGGGTGCGCGAGACCTCACTGGTCGTGCGCGACGCGTTGGAGGCGATGGGCATGCGCCCGCTCGTCAAGACGAGCGGTGCGACCGGGATACATGTCTACGTCCCGATCGTCCGCGGCCCGCGGCAGCAGGACGTGTGGCGGTTCGCCAAGGCTCTGGCCCGCCGGCTCGAGCGGCAGCATCCGAAGCTCATCACCGCGGAGTACCGCGTGGCCAAGCGGCCGCGCGGTCGTGTCCTGGTGGACTACAACCAGAACGCGTGGGGTCGGACGCTCGCGTCGGTGTACTCGGTTCGACCGACCGAGGAGGCCACCGTCTCGACGCCGGTCACGTGGCAGGAGGTCGAGCGCGGCATCGAGATCGAGGATTTCCGCATGAACAACGTCCCCGCGCGCGTTCGCCGGCGCGGCGATCTATGGAAGCCGCTGCTCGCCCGGCGCGGACGGTTCCGCCTCGAGGACGTGCTGTGAGTCTGCCGCTTCGCTTTCCCTACCTCCCGATGGAGGCCGAGTCGGCCGCGACGCTACCGAACGGCGGCGGGTGGCAGTACGAGCCCAAGTGGGACGGCTTCCGCTGTCTCGCTTTCCGCGACGGCGACACGGTGCGGATCCAGAGCAAGGCCGGCAAGCCGCTGGGCCGATATTTCCCCGACGTGGTCGAGTCGCTGGCGGCGCTCGGCGCCGGGCGCTTCGTGCTCGACGGGGAAATCGTCATCCCGGTGGACGGCCGGCTCTCGTTCGACGAGCTGCTCCTGCGCGTCCACCCGGCGAGCCAGCCGAGTGCGTACGCTGGTCGAGGCGCACCGGGCGCGCCTGGTGGTGTTCGACCTGCTGGTGGACGAGCGGGGGCGTTCGTTGGTCGATCTACCGCTCTCGGAGCGCCGGGTTCGGCTCGAGCGATTCGCCAAGCGTTACTTCTCGTCCGACAAGGGACTGGTGCTCTCGCGCGCGACCACCCGCCTGGCGACCGCGAGGTCCTGGCTCGCGGGCGGCGGCGACGGCGATCTCGACGGCGTCGTGGCCAAGCGCACCGATCTGCCGTACCGCTCGGGCGAGCGCGACGGCATGCTGAAGGTGAAGCGGCAGCGCACCGCCGACTGCGTGGTGGGCGGATTCCGCTATGCCTCCAGGGGAGGCGGGATCGGCTCCCTGCTGCTCGGCCTGTACGACGCGGAGGGACGGCTCGATCACGTCGGGTTCTGTTCCAACATGAGCAACGAAGAGAAGCGGCGTCTCAAGCCCAAGCTCGAGGCGCTGCGCAAGCCGCCGGGGTTCACGGGCCGGGCGCCGGGCGGGCCCAGCCGATGGAGCACCGAGCGCTCGGCCCAGTGGGAGCCGCTGGCGCCGAAACTCGTCGTGGAGGTTCAGTACGATCACGTATCGAACGGCCGCTTCCGGCACGGCACCAAGTTCCTGCGGTGGCGGCCGGACAAGGCGGCGAGACAATGTACGATGGAGCAGCTGCGATGACGACCAAACGATCCAGGAAGAAGACGGCACGGCGCCGACCGGCCAAACCGACGGCCAAGGCGCCGAGCCGCCTGGCCGAGTACCGCCGGAAGCGCGACTTCAGCCGGACGGCGGAGCCGAGCGGCGGGCTGCGGAAGGCCGCGAGAAAGCTGGCCTACGTGATCCAGAAGCACGCCGCCAGCCACCTCCACTACGACCTCCGGCTCGAGCTCGATGGCGTGATGAAGAGCTGGGCCGTGCCGAAGGGGCCGAGCCTCGATCCGGCGGTCAAGCGCCTGGCGATGCAGGTCGAGGATCACCCGATCGAGTACAACCGCTTCGAGGGCACGATCCCGCAGGGCGAGTACGGTGGCGGCACGGTGATGATCTGGGACCGCGGCACGTACACCTACGGCGGGAACGACGACGGCGACCCGGTCGAGGCGCTGCGTCGCGGTTACGAGAAGGGCGACTTCAAGGTCGTGCTCCGCGGCGACCGGCTGAGGGGCTCCTGGGTGCTGGTGCGGACTCGGCGTGGCGACGCGAAGCGACCCCAGTGGCTCCTCATCAAGCATCGCGACGAAGCCGCGGAGCCCGGGTCGGAAGTGGTGGAGGAGTACCAGAGCTCGGCGGCGACCGGCCGTACCATGGACGAGATCGCAGCCGGCAAGCGGGCCAGAGCGAGGCGCGCGTGACGCGCCTCGTCCTGGCGGCCTGGCTGGCCGTCGCCGCGGTCGGGTGTGGACGCGACCGATCCGATGGAGGCGACTCCGGCCTGGCCTCCGACTCCACGCTCTTCGGCGACGACCGCGCGAGTCGCGCCGACAGCCAGACTGTCCCTGACGTCGCGCTGCTCGAACAGCTCATCGATCAATACGAGGAGCTGGACGTAGTGATGGATGCGCTGGCCGGCCCCGAGAGCGGGAGCGCCGTCCAGGGCAAGGCCTGGAAGGGGAACCGTCACGAGGACGCGGCCAAAGGTCGGCTGCTGGATCTGCTGCGGACCGAGTTCGGCGAGCGCTATCAGCCGAAGACTCCGGCCGGCGCGGCCGAGCGAACCGATTCCATCGCCTCGCTGCCGCGGGAGGCGGGGATGCGAGAGCTCAACGTGTTGGTGCTCGACCACCATCAGCGCGTCGCCCGGGAGATCCAAGCCGCGCTCTCCGGTGTTCGCAGCCGGCGCGTGCGGGACGCCCTTGCCGAACTGCACGCAAGCCTGGCCAAGGAGATCGAGCAGCTCGGCGGGCGGCCGGCGCCCGCCATGTGAGGTCCGACACCGCCGGCTGGGGGCCTGCCGGCCATATCGGGATGGCGCGACACGGGTCACGCAAAGACGCTAGGCCCAATACCTCGGAGGAACGATGGCAGCGACATCACGGGTGGGAGTGCTTCTGCTGCTTGCCGCCTGCGGCGGCGGCGATCGCGGAGCGAAGCCGGACACGACGGGCATGGCGAACACGGGGTCGGCCGAGCAGCCGACCACCAGCACGGCCGGTGGAGCGGCCGGAGGGGATACCGCGATGGCGCCCGCCACCGCACCAGCTCCCAGCGAGTCTGCCTCGGCGGCGCCGGCATCCACGGACACGACGAAGAAGCCGGCAGAGACCACGCCCACAGCCACGCCGAGCCAGGATACCACGAAGAAGAAGGCCGCGGCCAAGCCGGCCGCGGGGGGCGCCGGCGGCCCGCAGTCACCACAGCTGGTCGCGCTCGGTGACAGCATCTTCCACGGTCAGGTCGCCGGCGGGACCTGTACCGCCTGCCATGGACAGGATGCCAAGGGCACGGCCGTGGCTCCCGATCTCACCGACAACAAATGGATCAACGGCGATGGCAGCCAAGACTTCATCGTGCAAACGGTGACGACCGGCGTGCCCAAGCCCAAGGAGCATCCCGCCCCGATGCCGCCCAAGGGCGGGGCCCAGCTCACCGACGACCAGGTGAAAGCGGTCGCGGCGTATGTGTACTCCCTGAGCCATAAGAGCTGACCGATCGGGCCTCCCGCCACGAGCCTGGCGAGAGGCCCGTCGCCTTCTTGAATGCGCGGCTGAACGCCGCCTCGGAGTCGTAGCCCACTTCGGCAGCGACGGTGGCCACCTTGGCCCCGCTTTGCGCCAGCAGCCCGGCGGCCACCTGCATCCTCCACTGGGCGATGTACTGCATCGGCGGCCGGCCGACGAGCGTGGCGAACCGCTCGGCGAACTTGGAGCGCGAGGCACCCACTTCGTGCGCCAGGTCCTCCAGCGCCCAGGGATGCCGCGGCCGTGCGTGGATGAGCGACAGCGCCCGCCCCACGACCGGATCGCGCAGCCCAGCGAGCCATCCGGTCTGCTCGGGATCGAGCGCCTCGAGGTGTCGGCGGAGCACCTCGATGAACATGAGCTCGGCCAGTCGCGTGAGCACCTCGTCCGCGCCCGCTCGTCCGGCGCGCGACTCCTCCACCACCTGCCGCGCGAAGGTGTCGAGCCAGCCCTGCGCCAGCCCTCGCACGTGCATCTGCCGCGGCAGCGTCGCGAGAAGGGGGTTGAACGGGAGTCGGTCGCAGCCGAGAAACCCACAGACGAATGCCGTGTCCTTCGCAGGGTCGGCCCCGAGCCGGACGGTGTCCGGATATCGTCCCGCCGGGGCGGTGGCGGGTCCGTCGACGGGCCCGATCGCCGGCCCGCTGGCCATCACATGTGCGTCGCCCTGCGGGAAGAGGATGACGTCGCCCGGCACGAGCTCGACCCGCTCGTCGTCGTGCAGCCCGCCCCAACAGTGGCCCGCCGTCAGGATGTGGTACGAGATGAGGTGCTCGACCTCGGGCAGGATGCGAGGCCGCAGCTCCGTCGCCGCCACCGTGGCGACGCACCAGTCCCCCGACGCCTCCACGGCGTAGAAGTAGGCGCCGTTGAGCCGCACCACCCGCAGCACGTCCGAGAGCGGATCCACCGTCTAGCGCAGCCCGGCCAGGACGGCTTCGATCCGCTTCTTCTGGTTGGGGTCGCGGGTCATCGAGAGCGCCTTCGAATAGTTCTCGACGGCGAGCTTCGTGTCACCCTTGACGGCGTACGCTTCGGCCAGGCTATCGTAGGTGTTCCACGACTTCGGGTGGTCTTTCACGTTCTTGCGGAAGACGACGATGGCCGAGTCGACCTTGCCCTGGCCCATGAGCAGGTAGCCGTAGGTGTTCATGTCGGCTTCGGTGGCGAGGGCGAGCGACTGCTGCGCGGCCGCCCGTGCACCCGCCTCATCACCTCGCTGGCCGAGCAGGGCGGCCTTCACGCGGAGGTTGGTGAAATTCTCGTTGATGGCGATCGACTGGTCCACCCAGGTGGTCGCCTCCTCGAGATTCACCCCGTTGGCCGCGCACCAGGCGGCCGCCTGGCTCCACGGTTGCCAGAAGAAGCGCCCGAGGCCCCGGAGCTGCTCCCGCAGACTGTCCGTCACCACCGCCTTCGAGTCCACCTCGATCGGGAACGGCACGGCCAGCTTCTCCCACCGGAGCGTCGCGACGACGCCGCGCTCCGTGGGATCGTCGAAGGTGTAGGACAGCCGCTCGTGCATGTCCCCCGGCACCGGCGTCGCGGTGAACCGCAGCGCATCCTCTTTGGGATCGTAGCTGAAGCTGCCCCAGGCGTTCGCCTCCCGGCTCAGAATGATCGTCCAGTCGCTCCGCGTGGGAATCGCGTGCAGGCCATAGCGGCCGGGCTCCACCGTGCGGCCGCCGATCTTCACCGGCGAGCTGAAGGCGATGACAGTGTTCTCGTTGGCGCCCGCGCGCCAGACGCGGTCGAACGGCACCAGCTTGCCCCAGATCTGGCGGCCGTCCACGGCAGGCCGATCGTAAGTGATGCTGATGGTCGTCAGGCCGACGGTCTGGGTCACCGAGGCCCGCGGGCTCTGTTTCGGGAGCACCAGCGGCGGCGCCTGCGCGAGCAGCGGCGTCAGCGGGACCGCCGTCGTCGGCGCCGTCGCAGCCAGGAACAGTAATAGAGCGCGTCGCATAGGGATTCTCGGATGGAAGGTTGCCACACTATACGGCGCCTGAGGCGGCAAGGTTCCCCGCGCTCGACACCGGCGGGGCGTGGTGCTACCGTCCGGAGGCCTCCATCCCGGACAGCATGACCTACGATCCGCTCTCCCGCCGGTGTCGCCCACTTCGCGGACCTCGCCGAGGCGGACGCGGTGCCCATGCTGCGCGAGCTGGAGACGGAGGGATCGGAATTCTTCGAGGTGATACGGCTGGGGACCATCACCGGGTTTCTGGCCAATCCCGAGTACGGCGGCAACGCCGGCAAGGTGGGGTGGAAGGTGCTCGGCTTCGAGGATCGTTTCATCTGGAGCGCGCCGTTCGGGTGGTACGACGCGAATCCCTGACCGACTCACCACGTCACGGTATACCGGCCTCCCAGCGTCACCAGCGTCTCGGTCGCCCGGAAGTCACTGCTCGGCTGGTCGTTCGGCCAGGCGCTGCGGTGGGTCGCCAGTCCCAGGGTGACCGAGAGCGCGTTGACCACGTGGACGCTCGCCATCAGCCGCTCGAGCGCATCCTGCCGCCGGGACACGATGGCGCCGCCTCCGAACGCGAAGGTCTTCTCAGCGCTGAGACTCAGCGGCATCCGGACCTCGGTCAGATTGCCGTTGATGCTGATTCTCGTGCTCACGACCTGGAGGGTCTGGCCTCCATCGCTGTACACCCCGAGCTGAGACGTAGCCGTGATGCCCCGCAGCATGAGGCTCGGCCCGAGGCCGACCCGCCAGGCGGTCCGGTCCGCGAGCACCGGGCTCGCGCCTTCGGGCAGCCAGTCGCTAGCGTCGGCATCCACGTGCAGGGCGATGCCATAGCTCACGTCCCCTCCGCGCTTCACCACGCGCGAAAGGTCGAACGCCCCGCCGCGCTCTCCCCGGCCGGCATATGCCTCGGCACGGGCATTCCACGCGCGACCCGCCACCTCCGCCTCCGCGGACCAGATGCCGCTGCTCAGCGCCTCGCGGAACAGCAGCGTACTGTGCGAGCCCACCAGCGACCGCCGGGCGAACACCGTGCTGTACCCTGCCGTGAGCGCGACCGTCCGACGATTGGCTTCGGGGAGCTGGACCGGGATCTCGTGGTAGAGCTCGCGGCAGCGCCCCTCACGGCATACGGTGATAAACGCCGGCTTCTCGAGCCGCGACAGGAGCTGCCCGCGCCAGCGCACGGCGTAGCGGCCGGTCGGCACCGAGTCCCCGAAAGCCGAGGTCAGCTGGGCCCGAAGCACGCCTCGCGTGCCCGAGTAGCGGTCGAGCCCGTTTGCGGACTTGAAGATGATGCTGTCGGCGCCGGGACTGGTGATGGTCAGCTCGGCGGGCTGTCCGGCATTGGGCACCGCGGGCTCGAGCCGCACGGTGACCGGCTCGGGACCGCCGACCAGGCGGGTCGTCTGGACGGGGACGGCGCAGCCGGCAAGCACCGCGGCCAACACGCCGAGGTGCGCGACGCGGGGCAGTCGGTTCATCGAGGTCACATGGTCGTGAAGGGCGACGCGGTGTGGCGTCTTCGCTTCAACACGATAGCGCGCGCAACACAACCCGGCTAGGGGTCCGGCTGGCAGTTCCGAGGGTGTCACGCAACATTGTGCAGCCATGCGAGCATCGCTGGTCGACATCGCGCCCTACCTCCTCCCCGCTCGCGGTGCCAGCGTCGGCCGCGTCGAGACACGTCCCCCCGAGTCCGCCAGGCGGACCCCACGGGAGTGAGGCGCGTTTCCTCGAGCGCTGATGCTTGCAGTGCGACGGTCCGAGCTGGTGCGGCGGGTGCAAGCCTCAAGCGCAAGCGGTATGCCCGGTGACGGCCTCGGTCCGGATCGGCACGTCGGGCTACGTCTACCGGCACTGGCGAGGCGGTGTCTTCTATCCGGCTGGACTGCGCGCGCGCGAGGAGCTCGCATGGTACGCCGCACGGTTTTCTACGGTTGAACTGAACTATCCGTTCTACCGGGTGCCTGCCAGAGCGACTTTCGTCCAGTGGCGCCAGGGGACCCCCGGGGACTTCGTCTTCGCGGTGAAGGTGAACCGGGTCATCACCCACACCCGGCGCCTGCACGATGTCGCCGGACCGCTCGAGGAGTTTCTGGCGCTGGCCGCCGAGCTGGGCGCCAAGCTGGGCCCGCTGCTGGTCCAGCTGCCGCCGCAGCTGCCGGTCGACCTGGAGCGGCTCGAGCGGTTTCTCTCGATCATCCCAACGGGAGAGCGCTGGGTGCTCGAGGTGCGCCATCCGAGCTGGCAGACGCCGGCGGTCTACGCCATGCTGGGCGAACGGGGCGTGGCGCTGTGCGTTCCGGTAGGCGGCCGGCTCCAGCCCGACCTGATCACGACGGCGCCGTTCACGTACCTCCGGTTCCACGCCGGCGGAGCGGCGGCGGGAGGCTTCACGGAGCAGGAGCTCTCGGGGTGGGCCAGGCGGATTCGGGCGCTCGCCCGTTCAGGGAAGGAGGTGTACGCGTACTTCAACAACGACCGGGAGGGTCACGCGGTCCGCGATGCCGCGCGCCTTCGCGCCCTGCTGCGGCTGGAGCGTTGACGGCGAGAGGGGTGAGGCGGGTCGGCAGCGGCCACTTGACTGCCCAGGCACCCGGCATATAGTGGAGTCCACTCAGATGCCATGAAGCCCGGCGCAGCACTCGACAGATCGCCTACGCGCCGGGTGGAGCAAATCGCGAAACCGGCTGAGCAGCTCTTGCTCGGCCGGTTTTTTCGTGACCCACCGGTTTCCATCCCTACGAACGGAGGCACCATGTACGCCACCATCCGGCGCTACACCCTGCGGGACCCGAGCCGCGGCAAAGACACCCTCTCGGGCCTCAAGCAGAGGATCGAGAAAGGCTTCGTTTCCAAGATCCAGGACGTGCAGGGATTCCACGGCTACTACGTCGTCAACGCCAATGACCGCGAGCTGGTCACGATCTCGATCTTCGAGACGCCGGCCGGGGCCCAGGAGTCGACCAAGCGCGCGGCGGAGTTCAACAAGACCGATCCCGCCAAGGACCAGCTCGGCAGCCCTGACATCATCGAAGGCGAGCTGCTGCTGAGCAAGGAGGCGACGGTCGGGGCGCACTAGATCGCGCTGGACCACCGCCGCCCCGCGGCGCAGATCCCCGAACACGACGACGCCGCCTCACCCTGAGGTGAGGCGGCGTCGCCTTGCTGCTCAACGTCGTGCTTAGAAGCGGAGGCCGACGGTCAGCGGAATCATGTACGCCGACTTCTCGTCCCCGTTCGCGTCCGGCAATGCCTTCATGATCATGTGGAAGCGACCTTCGGCGAACAGGTTCACGCTCCCCAGGCCGAAGTCGAAGCCGGCGCCCGCGTTCAGGCCGAACTTGGTCTGGGACTCGGTCGAGCCCACGCCGTCGATCGAGGCCTTCGAGTTGTACATGCCCACGCCACCGAGCAGGTACGGACGCGCCGGGCTCGTGCTCGGGAACGCGTACAGGGCGTTCGCGGTGCTGCCGATCATGCGGCTGTTGCCAGCCACCCCGTCGAGGCCGAACCGAGTGTAGAACGCGTCCACCTGGAGCCCGAGCGGGCTCACCGCAGGCTTCACGCGGACCTGGGCGGTCCCGCTGAAGCCGGTAGAGGTCCCCTGGGCCAGATCGCCGGTGGGCACCACAACGCCGCCACCGACGCCGAAGCTGATACCCTGGGCCTGCGCAGCCTGCGCGGACGCCAGCACGGCCAGACCAAGAACGGCACCACGAATCGCGCTCTTCATACGGATCTCCCTCACTGGGTGACTAGGGCCAACGGAGCGGCTCGCCAAGGGCGACCGGAACATCCGGGGGGACGGTTGGCAAGGCGTCTGCCAGTCCACGTTTCAGGCCGGAAGCCACATGAGGAAGCTGTTGTTGTAGAAAGACTTGGCTGATTGGGGCGAGCGCTGGCGTCGAGCTCTTACTGACCGGAATCTGGTCGAGTGCGACGGATTGCAGAGCGTGATGCGACTAGGTCTGGAAAGGCGCGATAGAACATCCCGCTGGACCGGTCGGATTCGGGTTGTCTTCGGACGGCCTTTCTCAGGCTGAATGCGGGTTCCGCGAAGAGCTTATGTAAGATTCCCCGGTTCGCCTCCCGGAGCCGCCCGTGGCCGTCTTTGAGCTCGTCATCGCTCTCCTCCTGGTCGGCGCGGGGCTGTCCGCCGTCGCCCGGCGGGCGAAGGTGCCCTACCCCGCATTGCTGGCGCTGGCGGGCGCCGCGCTCGCACTGCTGCCCAACGCGCCGAGCGTCACGCTCGATCCCGAGCTCGCCCTCACCCTCCTGGTGGCGCCCGTCCTGCTGGACGCGGCCTTCGATTCCTCGCCCCGCGATCTCAAGCAGAACTGGCGCGCCGTCACCGGCCTCGCCTTGGCCGCCGTTGGCCTGACCGTGGCCGCCGTGGCGGTGGTGGCCCGGTGGCTCGTCCCCGAGATCCCGTGGGCGGCGGCGATCGCCCTCGGCGCGATCGTGGCGCCGCCCGACGCGGCCGCGGCGACCACCGTGCTCAAGCAGCTCCGCCCGCCGCACCGGATCCTGGTCATCCTCCAGGGCGAGAGCCTGTTCAACGACGCGAGCGCGCTCCTGATCTACCGGGTGGCCGTGACCGCCACAATGACCGGCGCCGTCATCGGATGGAGCGCGTTGCCGATGCTGGCTGGCGTGGCCGTCGGGAGCGTCGTGCTCGGCGCGGTGCTGTCCCGGGTGTCACTGTACGCCACGGTCCGGATCGAGGACGTGCCCACCGCGGTGATCATCCAGTTCCTCAGCACGTTCGCGGTCTGGATGATCGCCGAGCGGTTGGGCTTGTCGGGAATCTTGACCGTCGTCGTCTTCGCGATCCTGGTGGCCCGGACGGCCCCCGACCTGATCTCGGCCCGGCTCCGGATCCAGAGCTACGCGGTCTGGGACGTCGTGGTGTTCGTGCTCAACGTGCTCGCCTTCATGCTGATAGGTCTGCAGCTCAAGCCGATCCTCCAGCGGCTGAGTGGATCGACCCTCGCGCATTACCTCGAGGGCGCGGCGGCCATCTGCGCCACCGTCATCGTCGTCCGGATCGTGTGGGTCATGCTCTACGGCGTGGCGGCCCGCTGGCAGGGTGAGCGGATCGGACGGGGCGCCACGGCGGTGATCGCGTGGTGTGGCATGCGCGGGATCGTGACGCTGGCCGCCGCCCTCGCCCTGCCCGACGGTGGCGGCGCCAACGCGTTTCCCCAGCGCGACTTCATTCTCTTCACGGCATTCTGCGTGGTGCTCGGCACGCTGGTCGTTCAGGGGATGACCCTGCCGACCCTGATGCGCGCGCTCGCGCTAGAGGACGATGGCTCGGTCGAGCGTGAGGTCCAGCTCGCGCGCACCGCCGTGGCGCGGGCTGGACTGGCGACGGTGGAGGCTGCCGGCGGCAAGGGCGAGGTCCTCGCCTTCCTCCGCCGGAAGTATGCGGCCCGGCTTCACCGCGCGGAGGATGCCGGCGACGGTCCGGAGGACGCGGAGTCGAGCGCCTGGCGCGAGCTGGGAAACGTCCAGCGGCAGGCGCAGGCGGAGGAGCGGCGCACGCTATCCGACTTGCGGGCGCGCGGCGTCATCGGCGATGACGCCTTTCACCAGGTGGAGGAGGAGCTCGACTGGGCGGAGGTCAACGCGCAGGCACGCACCATTGCGCCCGCCTCCGCCGAGCAGTAGCCCGCCGTCAGGTCAGCGCGGAGTCGACCGCCGTCGCGCGGGGATCGAGCGCCAGACGCTCCGGGACCACCGTCCGTGGCCCCTCCCCGCCGCGAAACTCGAAGTGCTCCGCATGAAGCGCCCGCTCGTTGAGCACGAACCCGCCGCTCGGCATCAGCAACCGGCAGGCGAGCACCTTGTCGGACAGGACGCGCGCGCATTCCCAACGATTGGGCTCGACGCCAGGATAGAGGTGGGCGTGCTCGAGCCTCAGGCGGGCTTCACGCTGCATGGGGGGCCTCCCTGTCGTCTGGTGCGCCGCCGGGGGATGCGGCAGAAGGAAGGTCAATCTAGGCCCCGCGAGAATTCGTTCAAGCGCTCAATTTTCTTCGGGTTACACACAATCCATGTGCATGGAATGTTGAGCTTAAGTGCAAGCGCGGCGGCGCGATGGCGATATGGTGCACAACTGTGGAAGATGTGGACTGCGCGGGAGGCCAAAAGGAGGAAAGAACGCGTCGTGAACGCCGCGTGTGCCGTGACACAGCGCCCTGCCGCCGCTTTCCCCCATTCTGGACGTCGCTTCCGACCGCGGAGATCTGATGGCGACGTTGACGGTTCCCTGGACCGCCCGGCCGTGGATCGAACGTCTCGCCCGGGCCGGGTACGTGGCGAAAGGGTCGGTCTACATCCTGATCGGCGTGCTCGCGCTGCAGGCAGCGGCCGGCGCGGGCGGACGCACCACCGGCGCGACCGGCGTGTTCCAGATCATCCTGCATCAGCCACTCGGCCGCTGGCTCCTGTGGCTGATCGCGATCGGGCTCGCGGGGTACGCGCTGTGGCGCTTCATCTGCGCGGCGATCGATCCTGAGCGCCGCGGAGGACAGGGATGGCGCCGCGCCGCGGTCCGGCTCGGCTATGCGGGGACGGCCATCGTCCACGCCGGCCTTGCCTGGCAGGCGGTGCGGCTCGCGCTGGGCCAGGGCGGCGGGGGCGAGGACGGGCAGGCGCGGAGCCGGACGGCGCAGCTGCTCGAGGCTCCGTTCGGCGCGTGGCTCGTCGGCATCGTGGCGATCGGCATCGCCGGCTATGGTGTGGCACAGCTCGTCAAAGGCTTCCGACCGGATGCCGCGAGGCGCCTGCATCTCGACACCCTCGGGCCGGACGAGCGCCGGATCGTGCTGCGCGCGGCGAGGGCCGGCCTGATCTCTCGAGGCGTCGTGTTCGGGCTGATCGCGACCTTTCTCGGGCGCGCGGCCCTGCATCACGATCCCTCGGAAGCCGGTGGCCTGGGCCACGCGCTGCGGACGCTCGCGCACCAGCCCTACGCGCCGATCGTGCTGGGCACGGTCGCCGTCGGGCTCGCCGCCTACGGGGCGTTTCAGCTCGCGCTGGCCCGCTATCGCGTGATCGCGGCGGGTTAGGCTCACTCCCGAGCCTGAGCGACCGAGGCCCGCGGCGGTCGTCGCATTGCTGGTGTTCCCGCCCCGATCCGCGCAGATTTGCCGCACGTCCCGAGCTCAATCGCCTGCGCAAGGAAGTTCCCATGACCGACGCGCCCCACTCCGCCGAGCCCGGCGTCTCCCGAGCCCTCGCCGCGCTCCAGTCGCTGCTCATCCCCGGCGAGGAGCTCGAGACCTACGCGATCCAGCGACGCCTCTTCGCGCTGACCCACCGCCGCACCGTCGTCGGCGCCACGTCCGGCCGGTTCATCGTCGTGACCCGCGGGCTGTTCGGCGATTACGCCCCGCAGGACGTGCGCTGGCAGGATCTTCAGGACGCCCAGCTTCGCGTGGGTGTGCTCGCCGCGACCCTCACGGTCTCGGTGCACGGCACCGCCGATCTCGCCACGGCGGAAGGGCCCGCTCGCGTGCTGCGAGTCGAGGGCCTGCGCAAGGACGAGGCGCAGGAGGTGTACCGCGCATGCCAGGCGCAGGAACAGGCCTGGCGCGAAAAGCGACGGGTGCGCGAGCTCGAAGAGCTGCGCGCCAAGTCCGGCGGCATCAACCTGGGCGGCGGGATCTCGGGCGGCGGCTCCGCGGGCGGAACCGCGGATGGAGCGCAGGCACCCGCCGCCCGCCTGCAGCGCGCCAAGGAGATGCGCCAGCAGGGTCTCCTCACCGACGCCGAGTTCGAGCAGGTGAAGGCGCGGATCCTCTCCGATCTCTAGCCCGCCGTCCCGCCCGAGCCCGCCCCTGAAGCTCGCCGACCTGGTCGAGACCTCCCGCCGCGTCGCCGACACCCGCAGCCGGCGCGACAAGATCGCCTTGCTCGCCGAACTGCTATCGAAGGCTCCGCCCGACGAAGTCGCGCTCGCCACCGCCTATCTCTGCGGCGCTGTCCCCCAGGACAAGCTCGGCGTCGGTTGGGCCGGTCTCTCTGCGGCCGGGGCCGCGCCCGAGCGCGTCCCCACGCGCTCGGACGTGTCGCTGACGGATGTCGACCGGGCGCTCAGCCGCGTGGCCGCTGCCAGTGGGAAGGGCTCCGCGGCCGCAAAGCAGCAGGCGTTGAGCGAGCTGCTGTCGGCCATCGGTGAGGACGAGCGGCGGTTCCTGTTCGGGTTGATCATGGGCGAGCTGCGTCAGGGCGCGCTCGAAGGGCTCGTCGTCGAGGCCGTGGCGCGCGCGGCCGGCGTCCCCCCGGCCGACATCCGTCGAGCCACCATGCTCGCCGGTGACCTCCCCCGTGTCGCCGTCGCCGCGCTCAGCGAGGGATCGGCCGGCCTCGCCCGCTTCGCGGTCCAGCTCTTTCGTCCGGTGCAGCCGATGCTCGCCGGCTCGGCCGAAAACGAAGCCGACGCGCTGGCCGAGCTGGGTGAGGCGGCCGTCGAGTGGAAGCTCGACGGGGCACGGGTCCAGATCCACAAGTCGGGCGACGAGGTGCGGGTCTACTCCCGCCGGCTCAACGACGTCACGGCCGCGGTGCCCGAGATCGTGGAGGCGCTGCGCGGGCTGCCCGCGCGCGAGCTGATCCTCGAGGGCGAGGCCATCGCCCTCCGGTCCGACGGCGCGCCCCATCCGTTCCAGACGACCATGACCAGGTTCGGTCGGCGGCTCGAGGTGGAGCGCGTCCGCGAGACGGTGCCGCTCACCCTGTTCGTGTTCGACCTGCTCTACCGCGACGGCGTCTCGCTGATGGACGAGCCGCTGGCGCGCCGCTGGGCCGCGCTCGCCGACGTCGCTCCGGCCGGGTTGCTGGTGCCGCGGTTGGTGACCGCGTCGGCGGACGAGGCGCGCGACTTCCTCGCCCAAGCGCTGGCGCGCGGCCACGAGGGCGTCATGGTCAAGGCACTGGACTCACCCTACGAGGCGGGCCGGCGCGGTCGCCGATGGCTCAAGGTGAAATCGGTGCGCACGCTCGACCTCGTGGTGCTCGCGGCGGAGTGGGGGCACGGCAGGCGGCGCGGGTGGCTCAGCAACCTCCACCTCGGCGCTCGAGATTCGGAGCGGGGCGGCTACGTGATGCTCGGCAAGACCTTCAAGGGGATGACCGACGAGATGCTCGCGTGGCAGACCACGCGGCTGCAGGAGCTCGAGACGTCGCGGGACGGCCACACGGTCTACGTCCGCCCAGAGCTCGTGGTGGAGGTGGCGTTCAACGATCTCCAGGCGAGCCCGCAGTACCCCGGCGGCCTGGCCCTGCGCTTCGCCCGGGTGAAGGGATACCGGCCCGACAAGACCGCGGCCGACGCGGACGCGCTCGCCACGCTCCAGGAGATCTGGCGTCTGCAGACCGGGCTCGAGCCGCCGCCGCGCGGGGTCGAGTGACGACGGGAGAATGGACGCTCAGGTGCGCTCAAGCCCAGCGGTCGTTCCGCTCCTCCAGCGCGCGAACGTCGACCAGCCGCACCCGGGCGTGGGCCAGATCCCGCGCCGTCGCGACGAACAGACGGCAGTAGGCCGAGCGCGACGCGGGCGACTTGCCGAGGCCGAGCTCCTGGAGCGGAAGGTCGCCCTCGACCTCGAGCACGGCCACCGCTGGGTCGAGGGGCGAGTGGGCGTCGAGGCTGTCGAGGAGCAGATAGCAAACCGGCTCCGGACTCTGGACGCCGTAGAAGCCCTCCGCGATGATGCGGAGAGCTTCGTGATGCGACGTCAGATGGTAAAGACGCATGGGGGCGCTTCGCTGTCGGTGTCGGGAGCGGAGGGGATACGCTAGGCCCCGAATCCACGGCCGTCAAGGACCCCAGCCGGCTACCGCTTGAACAAGGGGAGGTATTGCCCGTACCCCTCGGCCTCCAGCCGGTCCACCGGGATGAACCGCATCGCCGCCGAGTTCATGCAGTAGCGGAGGCCCGTAGGCCGGGGCCCGTCGTCGAAGACGTGTCCCAGGTGCGAGTCCGCGTGCGCCGACCGGACCTCGGTCCGGTCCATGGAGAGCTTGTCGTCGTTCTGCGTACGAAGGTTGGCCGGCTCGAGCGGCCGGGTAAAGCTGGGCCAGCCGGTGTGCGAGTCGTACTTGTCGAGCGAGCTGAACAGGGGCTCTCCCGAGACGACGTCGACGTAGATGCCCGCCGCGTGGTTGTCCCAGTAGGCGTTCTGGAACGGGCGCTCGGTCCCTTCGTGCTGGGTGACCTCGTATTGCTCCGGCGTGAGCGTTCGCTTCAGCTCGGCTTCGGTCGGCTTCTTCCAGGTCATCAGGTTCCTTCCTGTCGCTTGGGTCTGTGCGGTGCCCGTCGACCCGCCGAGCACAACGGCCAGCGCGACGGCAGCCACGATCGTCGCGATCCTCATTTCGCGGCCTCCTGAGAGATAGCCAGGTCGCCCCAGAGCTGCTGGAGGCGAGCGTCGCGCCGGCAGCCGATCCGGTAGGCCTCGTAGCGCGCGGGATTCTTCTTGTAGAACTGCTGATGGTACTCCTCCGCCGGGTAGAACGGCGTGGCCGGCTGAATCGCGGTCACGATCGGCGTCGGGAAGCGGTGCGACTGGTCGAGGGCGCGCTTCGATGCCTCGGCCAGGCGCCGCTGCTCGGCGTCGTGGTAGAAGATGATCGAGCGGTACTGGGGGCCGTAGTCGCAGAACGCCGAGTTGAGCGTCAACGGGTCGATGTGATGCCAGTAGATGTCCAGCAGGCGCTCGTACGAGATCCGGGCCGGGTCGTAGGTGACCTCGACCGATTCGGCGTGCCCGGTTTTGCCGGTCTCGACATTCTCGTAGCTCGGATTCTTGGTGGATCCGCCTGCGTAGCCCGCCGTCACGCCGACCACCCCCGCGACTCCGTCGAACGCCTTCTGCATGGACCAGAAGCATCCGCCGGCGAACGTCGCCACCACCCCGGCGGGCGGCGACGGGGCGCGGACGGCAGGCGCCGGCGACAGGGCGACAAGCCCCATGAGGCCCGCCCCGGCGGCGATTACGATCAATGAGCGACGCATGTGACCCGCTTTCTCTGAGGACACCCAACAAACGTTCGAAACCCTCGATTGGATCCATGGGCCAGGCCCCTGCCCCTCGGCCTGGGGCGGGCCCGATTGCCGTGGCGCCTCCGCCCGTAGGATATTGCAGGATCATGTCCTACATCGAGTGCCCGCAATGCGCGCACCGGGCATTGAGCGTCGCGACCCGATGCCCCCGCTGTGGCTTCGCATTCCCCGCCCGGCCGCTCCAGCGGCCGGACGCCGGGCGGCGGCGGGACTGGCCCTCGGCGCTGCTGGCAGGCGTCATCGTGATCGGCGCCCTTGCCGTGATGGTCATACTCCGGCGCCCGGGAGCGACGCGCCCCCCGGTTGACCGCGTGCCGGCAACGAGCGCCCAGCCGCCGGGGGCGCCGGGGCTGCCCGACGCCGGCCGGAAGGGCGCGAAAGCTGGCTCGCCGGCCGGGGCCGAACGCAGCCACTCCGTGGCTCCAACCGCGCAAGGCAAGCCGTCGCCGGCCGGCGTCACCCGCTACGCCCGGACCTGGACCAACGTCCGCGACGGGCGGGCCCAGGCGGCGCCTTCCGTGCGGGTGCTGAATCCCGGGGAGGAGGTCCTGGTGGACTCGCTGCAGGGCGGCTGGTATCGCGTGTTGGCCGACGGACGCCCGGTCGGATATGTTCACCGCTCGAACCTGGACGCTAATCCGCCGGCTACGCGGCCCTGAACACGTCGTCGCTGGGGCCGACAGCTCGCGCCGGTCTTCTCGACTCCTACCACATGCTTCGTACGCTCGTCCTTCTCGGTCTGACGCTGGCCGTCGCCGATCCTCCCGCGTCCGCCCAGGCCCCCGAGGATCCCCGCGCCATCGTGCATGCCGCGCTTCGCGCCGTCGAGGGCGACAGCGCATCCGCGCTCCGGGCGCGGTGGACGTCCCGCCTTCAAGCCGATCCGGCCGACCGCGCGGTGACGCTCGGGCTCGCGACGCTCGACCGTCTGACCTACGACTACGGGGCCGCCGAGCGGCGCTACGCGTCCTTGTACGCCGATTCGTCGTCCACCGATCGCTTCGCCGTGTATGCCCGTCTGGGCGCGGGTCAGGCGTTCGATACGCGCGGGCATCTCACCGAGGCGGCCGATCAGCTCGGCCGGGCGCGCGAAGCCGCGCGCCGAACCGGCGACCGCCGTGCCGAAGCGGAGGCCCTGCTTGCCCTGTCGTTCATCCGGGCGCAGGCCCAGGGCGTCGCCGTCGGGTTCGCCGCGCTCGACACCGCCGACCGGCTCTTCCCCGCGACGGCGCTGGACGGTCGCGCCGAGCTCATACGACGGCGGGCGGGATTGTTCGCGATCCTCGGCCGGGCCGACACCGCCGAGGTGCTGGCTCGGGCGTGCCGCGACCTCGCGCGCCGCGCCGGAGAGCCTCGAACCGAGGCGGCGTGCCTTCGCGCGCAGGCGTACAACCTGACCGCGCAGGGGCTCAACGATTCCGCCACGGTCCTGCTGCGCGAGACGGAGCGCCTGCTCCGGCGCGCGCGAGACCATGGCGGGCTCGCCGTCACGCTGATGTTCGCGACCGATCCGTACCTGAACACCGGGCAGTACGGCGCCGCCAAGGCCACGCTCGAGCGCGCGCTGGTGGAGGCTCGCGTCGCGCATGACGACAACGCGACGGCGGCCGTGCATCTCGGACTGGGCTCGCTGGGGATCCGGTTCGCCGACTACGTCTCGGCCGACTCCGAGCTCCGTCTGGCGGCCCAGGAGTTCTCCGAGCAGGGCGACACCAACGACGCGACCCAGGCGGTGTCGTTTCAGGCGTACCTCGCCGCGGTGACCGGCGACGTCGCGCTCGCCCGCACACGGTACGCCCAGGTGATCGCCTGGAACGAGCGGATCGGCAATACCCGGGCGGAGTTCGACGACCGCGTGCAGCTGGCCGAGGTCGAGATCCGCGCGCGCGACTACCGCGCCGCCGGTGCGGCACTCGACGCCGCCCGCGCGCTCGCGCGCCGGACTCGGCAGCCGCGTTGGCTGGCCGAGCTCGGCTACGATGAGGGCCGACTCGCGCTGCGGCAGGGCGACCTGCCGAAAGCAGAGCGGCGGTTGGGCGAGTACATCGCCACCCGCGACACGACCGAGCGGCTGCAGCGCCATCTCGCTCGAGCGCAGCTCGCGGAGGTCTACGCGCGTCGCGGCGACGTCGCCCGGGCGGAGCGTGAGTTGACCGCTGCCGGGGACGAGCTCGACCAGTGGCGCGCGAGCCTGGCCGACCGCGAGCTCCGGGTGCTCGCGTTCCAGGCCAGCGCCGGCGATCACCTGAGCCGCGACGCGAGCGTGGCGCGAGTCCTCGGTGCGCTGGTGGACGCGGACCGGGTGGAGCCGGCCTTCGAGCTCGCCGAGCGGCGCCGCGCACGGGAGCTGGTGGATCGGCTCACCCAGGCGGAGGCGCTGCGGGTGGACAGCGCCCCGGCGTCAGGGGCACGGACCGGGGCCTGGCTCCGGCCGCGCTCGATCACCGCCGCCGACGCGCGGGCCGCACTGCCCGACGACCGCACCGCGCTGATCGAATACGTCACTGGCGTGGATGGCGCGCCCACGACGGCCTTCGTGGTCACTCGTTCCGGCATCGACGCCAAAGTGCTGGTGGCGGCCGACTCCGTCATGCCGTCGATCGAGCGTTTCGTCGCGCTGGTCGAGAATGGCGATGATCCACGCGGCCCGGCCGGGCAGCTCGGCCGAGCGCTGCTGGACTCCGTGCTGGTCGGACTACCGCCATCGGTGGACCGCCTGCTGGTCGTGGCGGACGGTCCGCTGCATCGGCTGCCGTTCGACGCGCTGCGACTGGCTGACGGACGCTACGTGGTCGAGCGCTATGCGGTCGGGCTGATCCCTTCGGCCACGGCATTGGCGACGCTGCGCACGCGCACGCCGTCGGCGGGATCCGAGCGCCCGGGACCGACCCGACTCCTCGCGCTCGGCGACCCTGCGTTTCCGGACGAGGCGGGAGCCCAGAGCCGGCTCGACCGGGTGGGCGTGGTCTATCGGGACGCCTTCGACCAGAGCGGCGGCCTTCCACGACTCGTCGCCGCGGGGGAGGAAGTCCGCGACGTCGCCCGCTACGCGCAGGAGCCGGTCGTGCGGGTCCGCGCCGAGGCGAGTGAGGCATTCCTCAAGCACCAGCCGCTCGAGGCGTTCGGCGTGCTTCACTTCGCCACGCACGCGCTGGTGGACGAGGCGACGCTCGCCCGGACCGCGCTGGCGCTCGCGCCGGGCGAGGGGGAGGACGGCTTTCTCTCTCCGGCCGACCTGGCCGCGCTCCGGTTGAACGCGGACCTGGTGGTGCTGTCGGCCTGCCGCACGGCAGGAGGCGTCATCGTCGCGGGCGAGGGACTGCAGGGGCTGACGGCGCCGCTGCTCGAGGCCGGCGCCCGATCCGTCGTGGCGACCCAATGGCGGATCGGCGACCGCAGCACCGTGCGGCTGGTGGACGACTTCTACGATGCGATGGCCGGGGGCAAGCCCGTTCCGGATGCGCTCCGGGCGGCAAAGCTCGCGGCGATCCGGCGCGGCGCCCCGGCACGCGACTGGGCCGCGTTCACGGTGGTCGGCGATCCCAGCGTCCGCGTCCCGCTCCAGCGCCCGAGCCCGTGGCGTGCCGCTTGGCTGGCGGGGACGATCGGGCTCGTGCTGCTCCTGTCTGCCGGGTTCGTGTGCTGGCGCCGGCGGGTGCGTCCTGAGGGAGCCGGTTGACTCGTGGCGGGGTGCGCTTCCGCGCTCTAAGTTGGAGCGCTTCCCCAATCCCATCCACTGGAGGCCACCCATGGTGTCGCTTGGCGCGCTCTGGCTGCCCATCATCCTGTCCGCGGTGCTCGTCTTCATTCTGAGCAGCATCATCCACATGGTCCTCGGCTACCACAACAAGGACTACACCCGGCTTCCCAACGAGGATGCCGTTCGCGCGGCGATTCGGAGCGGCAATCCGGCACCGAAGCAGTACATCATCCCGTACTGCGAGCCCAAGGAGATGGGGTCGCCAGAGGCAAAGCGGAAGTTCGAGGAAGGGCCGGTTGGGGTACTCAATCTCAAGCCGACGGGCTCGTACGGCATGGGCCGGAGTCTGGTGCAGTGGTTCGCCTTCGCCCTGGTGGTGTCGTTTTTCGTGGCCTACGTCGCGAGCCGCGCGCTGCCGGCCGGGAGCGAGTACCTCCGGGTGTTCCAGATCGTCGGCACGGTCGCGTTCCTGGCCTATGGCGCGGGTCAGTTGCCGGCGGCCATTTGGATGGGGAAGCCGTGGACGGTGGCGTGGAAGGAAGTCTTCGACGGTCTGGTGTATGGCCTGGCGACCGCGGGCGTGTTCGGGTGGCTCTGGCCGCGGTAGCCGCGTGTCAGCCGGCGCGTGGCGCCGTCATTCCGAGCGCGGGAGGGGCCGGCTCACCCGGGGCTCGATGCCGTCCCTGGCGGCGCTCGGGATGACGAGGTGGATCCGGCCGCACGGCGCACGGCTCGACCCGCCATCGGCTACACCACCAGCAGATCCCGCTGATACTCGCTCGGCGTCACGATGACGTCTCCCTCTCCCACCACCACGTTCACCTCGCTGCGCACACCGGCTTCACCCGGCAAGTAGACGCCCGGCTCGACCGAGAAGCCGACCCCGGGAATCAGCAACCGGTCGTCGTAGGTCTCGGTATCGTCGACCGGCGGGCCGAACCCGTGGAGGCCGTATCGGTCGATCGAATGGCCCGTGCGCGCGATCGTGCGGGACAGATGGCCGGCATCGCCGATCACCCGGCGCGCCGCGGCGTCCGCGTCCGCGCCACGCACGGGCCGGCCCGCGCGGATCCGCTGCTCGATGACGCCGAGCGCCGCGTCGCGCGCGTCGCGCACCACGGTCCAGAGCTCGGCGTCACGCGCGGTCGGTGCGCCGATGGCGGCCATCCACGTCTGGTCGGCGTAGATCCCGTCCGGCTCCTTGGCCCAGAGGTCGAGCAGCAGCAGCGCGCCGGGCACGATGGGCACGCTTTCCTCCGCCGTCGGGTCATAGTGCGCCCGGGCTGCGTTCGGCCCCCAGCTCACGCTCGGCCCGCTCTCGGTCACCAGGCCCGCCCGGTCGAGCCGCTCGCGCACCCAGACGGCGAGCGCATGCTCGTGCATCGGTGTCGCCGAGGCGGCCTTCGAACCGGCGAGCGCCAGCGCCTCGCGGGCGATGGCCGCGATCGCTTCCGCCGCCCGCTGATGCGACGCGATGTCCCCCGGGCTCATCACCGAGCAGTAGCGGGTCACCAGATCCACCGAAGAGACCAGCGTCGCCCCGAGGCTCCGGAGCAGCTCCGCCACCCCGGCGGGGACGCCGTCCAGGTAAGGGATTGCGCCGTTGGGCGAGTAGTCGACGGCGAGCCGTCGGTCGCGCACCAGCGTCCCGAGCTCCCGCGTCAGCTCCTCGCGCGTGACCCAGACCCGTTTGGGCCATGCGGCCGGCCAGGTGCGCCAGAGCTCCGCGTCGACCGCGTGGACCAGAGCAGTGGGTGGACCGTCGGGCGGGATCAGCACATACACTCGGCGGCTGCCGAGGATCTCGTCGCCGAGCACGGCGGCGGCGATCGGGTTCCGGCCGCGGAAGTCGAACAGCAGCCAGCCGTCCACGCCGGCGGCGACGATGAGCGGCTGCAGTCGCATCAGGTCCGTCGGGCCGATCATCGCCCCGTCCCCGCGGCGGCCGCGCCGGCCTGCTCGACCCGCTTCGCCTCGACGAAGAAGTTCTCGTCCACGTGGAAGTACTCCGGGGCCGCGAGCGCAAGCGTCGTGCTCTGCCAGTGCTCGGTCGGGGTGAGCCGCACGGCGCTATCGGGCGACACCGCCACCCGGACCGGCATGTCAAACCCGGCGACGACGTTGGCCCAGCGGTAGGCGAGGGTGGTGCCGTCCAGTCGGTACTCGAAGACCGGAATCTTCGTCGTCGTCAGGTACTGCTCGAAGACCTTCGCCAGGTGGACGCCGGTGTGGGCGCTGATGTACTCCTGCACCTGGCGGCCGGTCACGATCTGGTGCGCGTAGTCGCTCTGCAGTCCGCGCAGGGTCGCGCGCCAAACGCTGTCGTTGCCGACGACCTGGCGGATGGTGTGCAGCATGTTGCCGCCCTTGTAGTACATGTCGCCCGATCCCTCGGCGTTCACTCCGTACGTGCCGACGATGGGCTTGTCGTTCTTGACCAGCTTGCGGGTGCCGCGCTGATACTCGGCGCCTGCCGCTGTACCGTACCGGCATTCGGTGAACAGCGATTCCGAGTAGTTGGCGAAGCTCTCGTGCACCCACATGTCCGCGACGTCGGCCGTCGTGAGGCTGTTGCCCCACCACTCGTGGGCGCTCTCGTGGATCACGATGAAGTCCCAGGTGAGCCCCCAGCCCGTCCCGGAGAGATCCCTCCCCTTGTAGCCGTTGCGATAGCCGTTGCCGTAGGCCACCGCGCTCTGGTGCTCCATGCCGAGATGTGGCGCCTCGATCAGCTGGTAGCCATCACGGTACCAGGGATACGGACCGAACCAGTGCTCGAAGCACTGGAGCATCGGCTTGACCTGGTCCCATTGGCGGCGCGACGCCTCCACGTGCTGGACGAGCGGGCGGAAGTCCAGCGTGAGGCGGCCGCCTTCCCCGTCGTAGGTATCGGTGTACTGCGCATACCGGCCGATGTACGGCGCGACGTCGTAGTTGTTGATGGGGCTGGTGACGAACCACTCCCAGGTGCTCCACCCGTCGGCGGCGCGGGTCACGCCCCGGAGCCGGCCGTTGCCGACCGCCTGGAGCGAGTCGGGCACCGTCAGCGCCACCCGCTGGCTGTCGGGCTCGTCGGCCTGGGTGTCCTTGGTGGGCCACCACACGCTGGCTCCGAGTCCCTGGCACGCGGTCGAGATCCAGATGCCGCCGTCGGGATCGCGCGCCCAGATGAGGCCGCCGTCCCACGGCGGCCGCTGGGCCACGCGGGGCCGGCCGTGATAGTAGACCGTCAGGGCCTGCACGGAGCCTTTGGGCTGCTTGCCCCCGACCTTCACCAGGAACGCGTTGCCGTCACGCCGGTAGGTGAGGCGCTTGCCGCCCTGCACCACGCTGTCGATCTCCAGGGGGACCTGGAGATCGATCTGCATGGCGCGCGACGAGCCGGTCACCCGGTAGGTGATGCCGTTCCACCCGTGCACCGTGCTGTCAGCGGGGTCGATTTTCACGTGCAGGTCGTAGAACACCACGTCCCACCACGCCCGCTCGGGCGTGATCGTGCCGCGGAGCGTGTCGGCGTGGGTAAAGGCGGGGGCGGCCGCCTGCTGGGCGAGGGCAGGCATCACAGGGATGGAACCGAACGCCACGGCGAACAGGTGAACACGACGAACGCGACGCGCGAGCTTCATGCGATGGAGGTCCCGAAGCGATCGGAGGTGATCGTGTGGTGCGCCAGGGTGGCGCGATGGGGCGCACATACTCCATTGGCCAGGAAGCATAGCCGCTTCGGGCAGGTCGCACTACGACGCAGCTCCGAAGGCGAGGCAGGTCCTCTGAAACCACCTCCACCTCCGGGCGTAGGTCCTTAATAGGCAACCCGCCACCGCAGGACCCCGCGTTCACAATGGAAACGCCTTGGAGGACCAGATGCCCCGCGCACTCGCCTCACCAGCCGTCGGTCTTACCGCCGCCGCCCTCATCGCACTCCTGAGCGCTTGCGATGCCCGGAAGTCGGGCACCGAGAGCGCGAGCGCCACCGTCACCGATACCTCCGCCGCCACGGTCGCCGAGAACAAGGGCGCGATCGCCCTGACCACCGCCTCGGACGAGGCCCGGCAGCTCTACCTCCAGGGCCGCGCGCTGTCGGAGAACCTGCGCGCCCACGACGGCCGCAAGCTCTACGAGCAGGCCGCCGCGAAGGATCCGACGTTCGCGATGGCCCATTACCAGCTCGCGACCAATTCGGCGACCGCCAAGGACTTCTTCGACCACCTGAAGGAAGCGGTCGCCTTGTCCGACAAGGTGACCGATGGCGAGCGGTTGATGATCCAGGCCCTGGAGGCCGGCGGCAACGCCAACCCCAGCAAGGCGCTGGAGCTCCAGCAGGAGCTCGTGGCGAAGTATCCCAACGACGAGCGGGCGCACTTCCTTCTGGGCAACGGGTGGTTCGGCCAGCAGGAGTACGCGAAGGCGATCGAGCAGTACACCGAGGCCACCAGGATCAATCCGAAATTCTCCCCGGCCTACAACTCCATGGGCTACGCCTATCGCCCGCTGGAGAAGTACGCGGACGCGGAGGTCGCGTTCAAGAAGTACATCGAGCTGATCCCCAACGACCCCAATCCGTACGATTCGTACGCCGAGCTGCTGATGAAGACCGGCCGGTTCGACGAATCGATCGCCCAGTACCGGAAGGCGCTCGAGGTGGATCCCCACTTCACCAATTCGCGCGTCGGCATCGCCACGAACCTCATGTATCAGGGAAAGCACGCCGAGGGCGCGAAGATGATGGACGAGCTGTATCAGGCCGCGCGGGACGACGGCGATCGGCGGTTCGCGCTGTTCGCCAAGGGTGTGATCCTGGTGGATGCCGGCAAGACGGACGCCGCGCTCAAGGAGATCGAGAAGGAGTACGCACTCGACGCCAAGCTCCACGATCCCGCCAACATGAGCGGCGACGCGCAGCTCCTGGGCGACATCCTGCTCAACGCCGGCCGCACCGATGCTGCCGCGAAGCGGTACTGGCAGGCGCTCGACGTGATCGAGAAGTCGAGCCTCTCGGATGAGGTCAAGCAGGACACCAAGCTCGCCGATCACTACAATCTGGCCCGTGTGGCCCTGGCCAAGGGTGACCTGGCCAAGGCGAAGTCCGAGGCCACGGCCTACCAGGACGGCGCCACGGCCCGGAAGAACAGCTTCCGCGTGCGCCAGTCGCACGAGCTGCTGGGTACCATCGCGCTGAGGGAGAAGCGCTACGACGAAGCCCTCACCCATCTGGGCGAGGCCAACCAGCAGAACCCGCAGGTCGTCTACTGGACCGCGCTGGCCTGGCAGGGCAAGGGCGACATGGGCAAAGCCAAGGAGCTCGCGGCGAAGGCCGCGAAAGCCAACGTCCTGCCGCTCGCCCCGTACGTCTTCATCCGCGAGAAGGCATGGAAGCTGTCGGAGGGCACGCAGAGCTGAACTCCGGCGGCGGCCCGGGGCACCCGCCTCGGGCCGCCGCGCCTTGCCTCCGCACGCCACGCCCTACGAGATTGCGGGACCCCACCCTTCACCATCGACACTCGCTGACCCGCGGTCTCGCCCTCGTAGGGGCTCGCCATGCACACTGGCAGTGTTTCCCGTGCGCTCGCCATTCTCGCGATGGCGCCCGTCGCTCTGTGGCTCGGCTGCGGAGGCGGCAGCGACCTGACCGGGCCGCCGGTGGGCAGCCTCGAGATCACCACCGCGACGACGGGCTCGGAGCCCGACCCGGACGGCTACGGCATCAGCATCGATGGCGGCGCGGTCGAAGCCCATCGGCGCGAACACGAGCCGTGTGGTCGAGGGACTCTCGGTCGGTGCGCATTCGGTCGACCTGTCTGGCGTGGCGGCGAACTGCACCTTGTCGGGCGGCGCGCGGCTCGACGTGCAGATCACGGCCAGCGCGGTGACCGCGGCGAGCTTCGGGGTCACGTGCGCCCCGACCACCGGCGCCATCGCCATCACCACCACGACCACGGGCTCGCCGATCGACCCGGACGGCTACGACGTGGCGCTGGACGGCGGCGCGACGCAGCCGATCGGGACCGCGGCCACGGTGACGCTGCCCGGCGTCGCGGCCGGCACCCACGCGATCACGCTCGGCGGACTGGCCGCCAACTGCGCGGTGGCCGGGGACAATCCGCGCGGCGTGGAGGTCGGTGCCGGCACGACGGCGGCCGTGACCATCGCGGTCACCTGCGCGCCCCCCACTCCACCGCCGGCGCCCGGCGGCATTGGCGTCACCACCCAGACCAGCGGTCCCGACCAGGATGCCGACGGCTACGCCGTGACCGTCGACGGTGGCGCCAGCCTGCCGATCGGCACCGGCGCCACGCTGGCGCTCGCCGATCTGGCACCCGGCCCGCATTCGGTGGGGCTCACCGGCATCAGCGCCAACTGCCGGGTCGACGGCGACAACCCGCGAGCGGTGGTCGTCGTCTCCGGCACCGTCGCCTCGCTGACGTTTCAGGTCACCTGCGACGCGCTGCCGCCGTCGACCGGCTCGCTGGAGCTGACCACCGTCACGACCGGCGCCAACCAGGACCCCGACGGCTACGCCTTCGACGTCGACGAGGGCGACGCGCAGCCGATCGGGATCAACGCGACTGTCACCGTGGCGAGCCTGACCGCGGGTTCGCACGCGGTCCGGCTCAGCGGGACCAGCGCCAACTGCACCGTCGGCGGCGACAATCCGCGCGCCGTGACGGTGGCGTCGGGCGGCACGGTCCGGCTCACCTTCACGGTTACCTGCGCGGCCTCGAGCGGGAGCCTGCAGGTGACGACGACCACCTCCGGCTCGCCGCCCGATCCCGACGGCTACACCGCGAGCGTGGACGGCGGGACGCCGCGGTCGGTCGGTACGGCCGCGAGCGTGACCTTCGATGGGCTCGAACCGAGGAAGCACAGCGTCCAGCTCGCCGGCCTGGCGGCCAACTGCCAGGCGCAGGGTCAGAACCCTCGCGACGTCACGGTCGCCGCGGGGCAGACCGTAACGGCGACGTTCGCCGTCGCCTGTACCGCGACGACCGGCATCCTGGAGCTCACCGTGAACGGGCTTCCCGGCGGCGCCGACGCCGCCGTGAGCGTCACGGGCCCCAACGGCTTCTCGGCCCCGGTCAAGGCCAGCGCCACGCTGACGGACCTGGCGCCGGGCACCTACACGGTGACCGCGGCCGATGTGACGAGCGGCGGCACCACCTATTCGGCGAGCCCGGGCACCCGCACCGTGACGGTCGCGGCGAACGCGACGGCACGGGTGACGGTCACTTACGGGCCGGCCTCGGGGTCCTCGCTCAACCTGCGCATCGATGGATTGGAGCTCACGCAGAGCGTCCAGACGGCGGCGGGTGACGTCCCCCTGATCGAGGATCGCGACGGCTTCCTGCGAGTCTTCGTCGTAGCCAACGAGGCGAACACGGCGGCGCCCACCGTGCGGGTGCGTGTGTTCCGTAACGGCGCGCTCCAGCAGACGCTGAACATCCCCGCACCCGCCGGCTCGACTCCCACCACCCGCGACGAGGCGGCGCTCGCCGCGTCGTGGAACGTCAAGATTCCGCGCGGGCTGTTCACGCCGGGAATGGCGGTGCTGGCGGAGGTCGATCCCGGCAACGCGGTCGCGGAGAACGACGAGACCGACAACCGGTACCCCGTCTCGGGCACGGCACAGCCCGAGACCGTGCGGACCGTCCCGGAGTTCGCCCTGCGGTTCGTGCCCGTCAAGCAGAAGGTCAGCGGCTCCCAGGGTGACATCTCGCTCGGGACGCGAGGCGACTTTCTCCAGCTGACTCGCCGGATCTATCCGATCTCGACGATCGACGGCGACGTGCACGCGGTGTACACCACGGCGACGAGCGACCCCCTCCAAGCGGACGACGCGAACGGCGCCTGGACCACCATCCTGAACGAGGTCGACGCCCTCCGCGTGGTCGAGGGCACCTCCAGGACCTACTACGGCGTGGTGCACATCGACTATGCGTCCGGCATCGCCGGCCTGGGCTATATCGGACGGCCGACGGCCATGGGCTACGATCGCGGACTCGACGAATCGCGCGTCATGGCGCACGAGCTCGGCCACACCTGGAATCGCCTGCATTCGCCGTGCGGCCAGCCCGCTCGGGGTGGATCCGGCGTATCCCTACCCGGGCGGCACGATCGGCGCCTACGGCTACGACCTCCAGGAGAACGCACTGCGCAGTCCTTCCGCGCCCGACGTGATGGGCTACTGCGCCGATCCCTGGATCAGCGACTACACCTACGACGGCGTGCTCGACTACCGCGTCGCGACCCAGGCCGCCGCCGCGCGCGCGGCGACGGCCCAGCAACCATGCTTGCTCGTGTGGGGTCGCATCGTGAACGGCCGTCCCGTGCTCGAGCCGGCGTTCGAGGTGGTCACTCGGCCGAGCCTGCCGAAAGCTCCCGGCCAGTATACCGTCGAGGGCCGCTCCGCCGATGGCGGGCGGCTGTTCGAGCTCTCGTTCGACGCGGCGGACGTGGCGGATGACCGTCACGGCAGCCGACACTTCGCGTTCGCGGTGCCGCTGACCGCCGATCGAGCCGCGCGACTCGCGTCCCTGCGGCTCGGGACACCGGGCGGCGAGGCCGCGGCGGCGCGGAGCGAGCAGCCGTCGGCGGCCGCGCGCGCGGCGGAGGTTGTCGAGGCTCGCGCGGTGGCCGGCGGCGTGGCGCTCCGGTGGGACGGTGCGACGCACCCGATGGTCATGGTGCGGGACCCGGACACCGGCGAAGTGCTCTCGTTCGCGCGGGGCGGCGACATGGAGATCGCGACGACGAAGCGGGAGCTCGACGTCGTGCTGTCGGACCGGGTCGGGAGCCGGGTGCTCCGGGTGGGGGTCGGCCGCTAGAACGGGCGCCGGGGTGCGAGGCGGGGGTCGGTGTTACCTCGCCGCGCCGCGGGCACGGAGGCTCCGGGAGTGCTCGCGTCGCGGCGGGCCGATCAGCGGGCCCGCACCGCCGGCTCGATGAACAGCTGGTCCACGTAGCACCAGCTCCAATCCTCACCCGGCTCGAAGCTGCGGATGATGGGATGCTGGGAGGCGTGGAAGTGCTTGGTGGCGTGCTTGCCCGGCGAGTTGTCGCAGCAGCCCACGTGGCCGCATTCCTGGCACAGCCGCAGGTGGACCCAGCGACCGCCGGTGGCCAGGCATTCCTCACAACCGTCGGGCGTCCGCGGCATCACGTCGCGAACCATCTTGGCATGTGCGCATGCGTTCGACATATCGACTGCTCCCTTCCGTCTTCTGACCCGTCGGACTAGGCCGGGCGGGCGATGTACGCGTGTACGAAGCGCTCACGGCCATCGACCCCTTCGCCGAGCGGCCGCCGACACCCGTTTGACCGACCCGCTCCGCAACGTCGGCAGCCGCAAACACGCCATGAAACACCAAACTCCGAGTCCGAGAACGGCCCTGCAGCGAGGTCCAAGTTGGGAACATAAGCGGATTGCTGGCCGGGAGACCCGTCGCCGGACCTAGCCGCTGGGGTCATTGACGCTGTTTCAGGCTGTTACTAAGATATATCGGAAGCTATATCGGCAAGACATATCGCAACGGGAGGCATAGTCCTATGTGCAGTCACAGCGGCGGCTTCGATTTCGGCGCCGGGTTTCCCTTCGGACGCGGCTGGGGCCAGTGGGGTCCCCGGCGCGGCCGCGGCCGGCGCCAGATGTTCGAGGCGGGCGAGATCAAGTTCGTCATCCTGCGGCTGCTCAAGGAAAAGCCGCGCCATGGGTACGAGGTGATCAAGGCGCTCGAGGAGCGGATGGGTGGGTGCTACACCCCATCGCCCGGCACCGTGTATCCGACGCTGCAGATGCTCGAGGATCAGGGATACGTCCGTGGCGTCGAGGCCGAAGGCAAGAAGATCTACGAGATCACGCCCGAAGGCCTCAAGTATCTCGACGAGCACCGTGATCTGCTCGACGAGATCGTCGATCGCGTGCGCGAGACGGTCCAGGATTTCACCGGCGGCGCGATCGGCGAGCTGCAGGGCGAGTTTGCCCGCGTGGCCCGCGGCACCTTCCGGCATGCGTGGCGGCGCGGCCCGGACGATCCGGCGGTCCGGCGCGTCGCGGAGATCCTGAAGCAAGCTGCGGACGACATCGAGCAGGCCTGGCAGACATCAACGTCGAGGTGATGCCATGAGATTCGGCTTCATGTGGTGGTGGCTCATCCCGCTCATGTTCTGGTGGATGATGAGCGGACGCCACCGGCGCCGGTATCGGCGCATGGAGTGGCAGGGCGACCGCGAGACGGTCGCCGAGCTGCGGCGGACGGTCGAGAATCAGCGCGGGTACATCGAGGAGCTCGAGGCCCGGCTCAGCCGGGTCGAGGACGGCCTGGAGTTCGCCGAGCGGCTGCTGGCCGAGCGCGGCGCGGTGAGCGCGGGCTGAGCCGCGCCTGCCGCGCGCGGGGCGTCAGAGCGGCTCGACCTGAATCGTCGCCGACGTGCGGCCGGCTCGGGTCACCAGCTTGAGGTGGATGAGGCCGGTCCCGCCGTCGTACCAGTAGCGGTCGCCGGTGCTGGCCTCGAGCTCCGCGAGGTCGGCGGCGGCCGGCAGCGGCTGCGAGGCGTTGAAGTCGCGGATCACCCGGAGCGACGCCTGCGGATACGGCAGCGTGAGCCGCACCCACTCGCCTTCCAGCGTCCGGCTCAGCGAGATCCGGGGACGGACCGGCACCGTCCCGGCGAACTGGACCGTATAGGCCCGTCCCGGGACCACCGAAGCGAAGGCCGTGTTCGGGTTGTTCGGCACCCCCACCAGGGTGAGCGCCGCCGCGTCGTCCCGCGTCACGGTGAGCGGGGCGACCGTCTCCGCGTCGCTCCGCAGGTTGAGCCCGACGAACCGGTTCGCGCAGACGTACGCGTTCCACTCCGGCCGCGCGGTGCACGCGCCGGTCACCAGAAAGGGCGAGTTGGGCACCACGAACGCGCCCGCGCTGCCGGTCACGGCCCCGTCGCGATCGAGGAAGACGGCCGCCTTGTCGCCGTCCTTGTCGGCGTGGGGTGTTTCCAGGTAGTACGGCGTCGCCCCAATGAACTCCACCGCGCCCGCGAAGTTGCCGGTGCTGACCGAGAAGCCGTTGTTGCGGTTGAACCCGAGCGCGCTCGATGGGATGGAGCCCGCGGCGGTGAAGTTGACGAAGGTGACCCGGTCGGCTCCGACCCGCCCGTCGTAGAACTCGTACCCGCGCCGGGGCGTGCCGGCCGGAAGCCCGCCCGCATTGTTCGCCGACTCGCCCACGAACAGCGCATCCTCCACGAAGCTCTCGCTCGACGCGAACGTGGCCCCGGTCGCGTTATCCGCCAGCACCGCGTTCGTCAACCGATGATCGCGCCCGCGGAGCCAGACCGCGCGGCCGGAGTGCTTGTACGCCGTGAGGCCGGTGAAGTCGGCGACGACGGCGGTGTTGGCGTTGGCCGGATCGGTGCGCGGCGAGTAGAACGTGACCTCGGTATTGCCGTCCGCCATCGGCCCGTCGTCCACGTTGAGCCCCGGCCGCCGGTTCGAGTGAGCCACGTTGCCGCTGAACTCCTTGAGCGGCGTGGTCCGCGGCTGCAGCGGATTTCCCGTCGAGAGCCCGGTCGGTGATGCGGGCAGCGCATACCAGAATCCGAACCCGTCGGATCCCGCCGCGGCGTT
Organism: uncultured Gemmatimonadales bacterium; assembly: GCA_963697755.1. Classification (GTDB taxonomy): domain Bacteria; phylum Gemmatimonadota; class Gemmatimonadetes; order Gemmatimonadales; family GWC2-71-9; genus CAVVWJ01. Next base: position 369,513 of record CAVOPE010000002.1, read on the forward strand.
GCCTCGAATGGTGTTGTCCGGGTTGGTGATCCAGAACGTGGCCGCCCGGCTGTCGGTCGGCAGCACGCCTTCGGGCGTACTGTGGGTGCCGAGGCCGAGGTTGCCGGCCAGCAGATTGCCGGTCTCGGCTCCGTCCTCGAGGAAGTAGCCGTGGCCCAGGTGATCGTAGCACACGTTCCCCTCGACCCGGGCGTTGTTCGAGCCGTGCACCGTCACGCAGCGGTTGAAGCTCTTCCACACGCTGCTTCGGGCGAAGTACTGCCCGTCCACCGCTCCCATCATGTGCCAGTGCATCGGATACCTGGCCATGAGCCCCTTCTGTCCCATGAAGTGCAGCTCCACGCCTTCGACCCGGAGGGTCCCGCCCATCCCCATGATGTGGCCGCCGAATCCGGCCGCGCTGGTGGCGCTGTCGCCCTGGATCACAATGTTGCGGGTAAGCAGGCCGACCTCGGCACGCTCGTCGACGGTCCGGCCGCCGATCGTCTGCAGCTCGCCGTAGTGCGCGAAGACGAGCGGCTGCGCCAGCTGCACCAGGGCCCCACTCCGCGCGGCGACGGTCACGACTTCAGCGCGAGAGGGATCGAAGTCGGTCGAGGCCACGACCAGCTTGTCCCCCGGCCGCCAGTCCGGCGCGCCGTCGAGCTGAAGCTGCGTCGCGCCGGCCATGGCGGTCGTGGCGAGGCGCGTCCACCCATCGCGCGCCTCGCCGTGCAGATCGAGCGTGCCGCCGTTGACCCCGAGCACGCGGTTTCCCATGCCCATCACGGACGGCGCGTCCGGGCTGCCCGTGAGCGTGATCGTCGCTCGGTGCTGGAACGGCTCCGCCGTCGTGCCGACGCGGAGGGTGCCCAGCACGGCGATCCAGCCCGATGTGAGGTCGAGGTCCGCCTCGTCAAACACGAGGGCCCCTTCGATGGAAAGGCTCGCGAGCGGCGGCGGGCTCACGTCGAGCAGGATCGTGCGGTCCTGGGGAATGGTGACCGCGGCGCCGGCTACCGGTACCTGTCCATCGGGCCAAGCGGCAGGATTCGACCAGCGCACGGCCGTCGGCAGTGGCGGCTCGGGTCCGGGATCGGCGGGACCGGTGGTGTCGTCGGCGGAGCAGGCGAAGAGTGCAGAACAGAGCACTCCGAGGCGAAGGCAAAACGCCAGTCGGCCTTGCATGGTGGCCTCGCGCGGAACGGGCTGGACGGGCTAGGCGGCGGTGGTGGTGATCGCGCGAGAGGAACCGGCAAGAGTCGGGCGAGGCGGGACTGCAAGGCGTCGCAGCGTCAGGTGTAGCGCTTCTGTCGCGTGCCGTTCCAGATGTCGATGGACGTGGTGCCGTCGCGCTTCCCCTGCATGTCCTCGTCGGCGCGGTAGGCGAATACCATGGTTATCTGTTGCGCGCTCGCGAAGCTGCGCCCGTCGCGGGTCCGGGTGATGAGCGGGAGGAACGTGCCGGTGTTGACATACATGCGGAACGTGCCGTCGGTGCTCGCAGCGAAGTAGTCGTGCCGGGCGCGGTGGGTGTGTCCATAGATCACGCGCTGGATGCCGGCCGGCGTGAGCTCGCCCTGGAACACCGCCTCCAACCGGGCCCCCGCCAGCAGCCCGTCCTCGGCCGGCTGCAGCGCCGGCACCAGCCGCTGCACGCGCTGCAGCGTCTCCACCCGACCGCGGAACGACTCGAAGTTGGGACCGAGCAACACCGAGCGCGCCTGCTCGAGCCGGTCGACGAGGTCGCCCGACACCAGGTAGTCGGTCTGCAGCCGGTCCCACTGCCGGGCCAGACTCGATTCGAGCAGTCCCTCGAGCGCTCGCCGAAGCGCTTCGTGCAGCATCTCCCGGTGCTCCCGCAGCCGCCCGCCCGCGATCCAGTCGAGCCAGGCGAACACGTCGAGCAACGGCCGCAGGTTGTTCACCTCCTTGAGCTGGCTCACCAGCGAGTCGGGCGCACCCTGGTCCCGGGCATGGAAGACGAGGCCGCTCATGAGCTCGGCCGTCACGGCCTCGCCGATCGCCATGGTCTCGTAGGCCTCGGGCGCGAACCGGTCGATCCGCTCGCGCGGCTGGAGAACGTCCCGGCGGAAACGCCAGCCGTAGGTATTCTCGTCCCACTCGTGTCCGTGCCGGGCGAGCAGCCCGTATTCGGGACGCTCGACGCCGGCCGCGAACTCGCTCACCTGCGGCAGCGCGGCCCGCACCGCCTTCTGAAGCGACGGAAAGTTCCACATCACCCGCTCGTGGTTGCCGATCACGTAGGTGACCCGGAACGGCACCGCGCCCGCCGCGAGGGTGGAAACCATGCCTCCTAAGGCCTGGGCGGTCGGACTGGCGAGGATGGCGCGGAGAATCGCCTGGAACTGTGCCTCGATGGCGCCGCGGTCGGCGTTCATGCCGGTCCGCTGGTCGAGCGTCCCACCCCACGGGCGCTGGGCCATGGGGATGGCCGTGCGATGCCAGTAGTCGGTTCGCACCAGGTCCAGAATGTCGCCCAGCAGGACGAGCTCGACTTCGCGGGCGCGGCGGCGGCTCGCAGCGTCCGCGATCTCGTCGCCGAGCAGGTCGAACGCCTCGGGGTTCACGTTGTTGGCGGTGGTGCTGTCGGTAATGTGTAAGTCGCTGACCAGTACGAGCATGCGGGCCCCGCTGCCGGGCCGGTATGCGGCTCGACGTACCCTTGGTTATGTTTCTCTGTCGTCTAACCCCCTGAAGCATAGTCCTTCCGCAGTCACTGAGTCGTCCATGGCCGCACGCGTCACGGCCGTAGCACGAATCCGTCGGCTACCCATGCTCGCCGCCGCGCTGGCCCTCGGTCTCGGGGTCGCGCTGCTCGAGGGGTACGTCTACGGCTTCGTGCCGCTGGTGCCGAGCGCCCTTTTCATGCCGCCGGCACAGCCGCTCGAGGCGGTGCTGTTCGTGCTCACCGGCGCGTCGCTGTTGGCCCTGGCGACGCGCGCCCGCCGGCTGCGGGAAGTCTGCGCCGCGCTGGCGACAACGCTCGCCGCGCTGCTCCTGGCGGAATACGTCTTCGCGATCGACCTGCCGGTCGACTGGCTCCTCTTCGCGGACCAGGTGGGGCAGCTGGCCCACGTGTTCCCGGGCCGACCCGCGCCCATGAGCTGCGCCGGCTTCCTCGGCCTCAGCCTGCTCCTGCTGACCATTCCCGGCGCCGACACACCGCCGCGCACCGGGTACTCCGCGCTCCTCGTCGCGACCACCATCATCCCGCTCCTCGCCATCGCCGGCCACCTCGGCGACGTACCCGAGCTCTACGGCCTGAGCCCGGTGACCGGCATCGGCCTGCACACCGCAATCGGGCTGCTCGCGCTGGCGATCGGCATCGCGTCGTCGACCCACCGCGCGGCGCTGGTGGACCTGGTGACCAGCCGCGAGCCGGGCACGGTCCTGCTGCGGCGGCTGCTGCCGCTGGCGATCGTGCTGCCGATCCTGTTCGCGGTGGGCAGCATCCAGGCGCTCCGGCTGGGCTTCTATCAGGTCCACGTGGGCCTGACGATCTACGTCAGCCTGTTCATCGGGATCTCGCTCTGGGGCGCCTTCCGCGCGGCCGAGGTGGCGCGGCGGCTCGAAGCCGGGCGCCGCACCGCCGACCAGGCGCAGGCCCGACTCGAGTTGCGGAACCGATTGCTCGAGGCCGAGGCGGCGGCGCAGGCCGCGCTGCAGGAGAGCGAGGAGCACACCCGCGAGCTGCTCGACATCTTGAGCCACACGCCGGTTACCGCGCGCGGCCTCGATGGGCGCATCCGGTTCTGGAGCACCGGGGCGGAGCGGCTCTACGGCTGGTCGTCTGAGGAGGCGATCCGGGCCGGCGCCGATGACCTGCTGTACACCGAGCTGCCGGTGCCGCAGCGCGAGGTCGAGGCAGCGCTGCTGGAGCGCGGCGAATGGCTCGCGGAGCTCAAGCGGCGCACGCGCGACGGGATCACCCTCCGAATCGCCACGCACTGGATCCTCCACCGCGACGCCACCGGGCATCCGGATGCCGTCATCGAGGTCGACGACGACGTCACCGAGCAGCGCCGCGCCGAGGGCGCGGTCCGCAACAGTGAGGCGCGGTACCGGGCCCTGGTGGCGGCGACGGCGCGCATCGTCTGGACGACCTCCGCAGACGGCCGCGAGGCCGGCGACATGAGCCAGTGGGTGGAGTTCACCGGGCAGTCGGCCTACGAGGCGGGTGGCGGCGGCTGGATCCGCTCGATCCTGCCCGAGGACCAGCCCGAGGCGGCGCGCGTCTGGAACGAGGCCGTGCGCGAGCGGAAGGCGCTGGTCACGCAGCATCGGCTGCGGCGGCGCGACGGCCAGTATCGCCACATGGAGCTCCGCGCCGTCCCGGTGCTCGACGAGCACGGCAAGGTGCGCGAGTGGGTCGGCGCGCACACCGACGTCACGGACCGGGTGAAGGCCGAGGAGCAGCTCGCCCAGGCCCAGAAGCTCCAGGCGGTGGGCACGCTCGCGGGCGGGGTGGCGCACGAGGTCAACAACCAGCTCATGGCCGTGCTCGGCTTCGGCGATTTCGTGGTGAAGGAGCTCGGGTCCGAGCACCCGCAGACCAAGGACGTCGAGGAGATGATCCGGGCGGCGATGCGGGCGGCGCAGGTCGCGCAGCAGCTGCTGACGTTCAGCCGTCGCCAGGTCAACCAGGCACGGCTGCTCAGTGTTCACGGCTCCGTCGCCACGCTGGCGCCGGTGCTGGAGCGCATCCTGGGCGCCGACAAGACGCTGCACGCTGCTGCCGGACCGCACGCGCAGTCAGATCATGGCCGACCCCACCCAGATCGACCAGGTGCTCATCAACCTCGCCGCCAATGCGCGCGACGCGATGGGTACCTCCGGCCGCCTCACCATCGCGACCGACGAGGTGGTGCTGGACGAGTCGTATGGCCGCGCCCACGGCGTCAAGCACGTCGTGCCGGGACCGTACGTGCGTCTCACCGTCAGCGATACCGGCTGCGGCATGGATCGCACGACGCTGGCCAAGGTGTTCGAGCCGTTCTTCACCACCAAGCCCGTCGGCTCCGGCACCGGGCTCGGGCTCTCCACGGTCTACGGCATCGTGAAGCAGCACGACGGATTCGTCTGGGCGTACAGCGAGCCCGGGCTCGGCACCACGATCAAGATCTACATCCCCGCGGCCGTCGCTGGCGCGACGGCCACGGCCGCCGCGGTCGTCGAGCCGCCGGTGGACCGCGCGCCACTCGAGCCCGCCCTGGTCCTGGTGGTAGAGGATGAGGCCACGGTGCGTCAGCTGGTTCGGCGCTCACTCGAGGCCGTCGGACTCACCGTGCTCGAAGCCGAGAACGGCCAGCAGGCGCTCGAGGTCGTCTCACGACGGCAGGAGCGGCCCAAGCTGGTGCTCACCGACGTCATCATGCCGGGACTCAATGGCCGGGAGCTGAGCGAGCGGCTCGCGAGAACGCATCCCGGTCTCCCCGTGCTCTTCATGTCCGGCTACACCGGCGACGATGTGCTCGCCCGCAGCCTGCTGCCCGACGAGGCCGCCTTCATCCAGAAGCCGTTCGCGCCCGAGGAGCTGGTCATGCGGGTGCGGACGATGCTGGCGCAGGTGGCCGCCCGATCGCCGCAGCCTCGGCCGGGCGACGGAGGAACGGCTGGCACGCGTGAATCGTCGCCCCGAGCCCACTGAGGCGCTCGCCGGGAGCCCCGACGCCTTCGTCGTCTCTCGTCGCGACGTGCTTCGGGCGGCCGCTGCGGCTGCGGCCGCGTTCGTGGCCCCGGGGGCGCTAGGCGCCTGCCTGAGTCCCACCCCCGACCAATCCCGCCTCACGACCTGGACTGCCGCCGTGCGCTCCGAAGGGCTCGCACGGCCGGGCGCCCCGCCGGGACGGGCGGCCACGCGGGTCGGCGAGCTCGCGGCCGGCACCCCATACGAGCCGTCCACGCTCGACGCCTACCTCCGCGACGGCGGTCGCCCGACGGGCACCGAGCCGCTCACGCTCTCGCTCACCCGCTTCGACTGCGTGACGCTGGTCGAGTCCTGCCTCGCAGTGGCGCGCGTGGCACACGACCGCAGCGCGCCGACGTGGGAGCGGTTCGGCACGGCCGTCGAGCGCATGCGCTACCGGGGCGGCCACCGCGGCGGCTACGCCTCGCGGTTGCACTACTTCAGCGAGTGGATCCGGGACGGCGAGTCGCGCGGGCTGGTTCGCTCGCTCGGGGCGGAGCTGGGCGGCGTTTCGGACGACCGACCGCTCCGCTTCATGACCGCGCACCGCGCGAGCTACGCGGCGCTCGCGGACGACGCGGTGTTCGACGAGATCGGGGCCATCGAGCGGCGCCTCGACCAGTACCCGCGGCCGATCATCCCGACCAAACGGATCCCCCAGGTCGTCGACCGGATCGAGACCGGCGACGTGGTCGCGTTCGCGACCGAGATCCCCGGGCTGGACGTGACCCACTCGGCCTTCGCCTATCGCGACGCCGGCGGGACGCTCCGGGTGCTGCACGCCCCGCTCTCCGGCGGCACGGTGGAGATCACCCGCACGACGCTCCCCGAATACGTCGCCGCCATCCGGCGGGCGACGGGCATCCTCGTCGCCCGGCCGCTCTGGGCCTAGGGCCGCGCCGCCCGGCACCAGCTCGCGACCGTCTCCGCCAGCTCCTCCATCACCTCGGCGTCGGTGCGGCCCGAGCGCTTGAGCACCTCGAACCCGTGGTCGGCGCCCTCGACGACGTGGAGCGTCGCCCGCGCGCCCAGGCGATCGCACACCGGCCGCATGAGGTCCAGGTGGGCGAGCTCGTCGCGCGTCCCCTGCAGGAACAACATCGGCAGCTCGACGTCCCGCAGGTGCTCGGCACGGCGCTCGCCAGGCTGCTTGGGCGGATGGAGCGGGAAGCCGAGAAAGACCAGACCCGACACGCCGGTCAGCGGGCGATGCGCCTGAGCATTCGAGGTCATCCGTCCGCCGAGCGACTTGCCGCCCGCCACGAGCGGAAGGCCCTCCGCGTGCTCGCGGGCCGCGTCGGCCGCCGCGCGCACGGTGGCCTCGAGCACCCCCGGCGGATCCGGGCGACGACTCCCTGCCTCGGTGAAGGGAAACTGGTAGCGCAGCGTCGCCACCCCGCGCAGCGCGAGTGCCGTCGCGATGGCGTCCATGAACCGGTGCCGCATCCCTGCCCCGGCACCGTGCGCGAGCGCATACATCACCCACGCATCCGTCGGGCGAAGGAGGAGGCCCGACACCGTGCCGATTCGCTCGCCGACGTCGATGCGCAGGTCGACCGCGGTCACCGCAGCTCCTCCATCAACGCTTCCAGTGCCGCCACGAGGTCCGGCGTCGCTTCCAGGACCTCGGCCAGCGGATCCTTCTTGAGCTTCCGCATCCGCTCGGGCACGGTCTTGATCGTGTGCTGCCGGATGTCGAGGCTCTTGGTCACCTCGCGCCAGCCGAGCGGCACGGACACCGGGGCGCCGGGCAGCGGGCGCGCGCTGAACGGCGCCACGACCAGCTTGCCGGATCCGTTCTGGAGGTAGTCCACGTAGACCCGTCCATCGCGGCGCGAGACCTGGCGGGTGATGGTCGCGATCTCGGGCAGCCTGCCGACGAGGCAGCGGGCGAGCAGCTCGCCCAGCGAGCGCGATTGTTCATGCGTGCACTGCCGCCCGAGCGGCACGAACAGGTGCAGCCCCGTCGAGCCGCTCGTCTTCACGTAGAGCGGCAGCTCGATGCTGCGGCACAGCTTCTTCGCCGCCAGGGCGACCTCGACCACGTGCTCGAACGGCGCGCCCTTGGGATCGAGGTCGAGCACGCACCAGTCCGGCCGCTCGAGCGTCGGCGCGTGGCTGGCCCACAGATGCAGCGGGATGGACCCCAGGTTGATCACGTACAGCAGCGACGGCAGGTCGTCGCAGACGAAATAGTCGATCTCGCGCTGGGTATCCTCGCTCCACATCCGCTCGGTGCGGATCCACTCCGGCGTGAACCCGGGCGCGTCCTTCTGGAAGAACGACTTCCCCGCGATCCCGTCGGGAAACCGCGTCATCACCAGCGGCCGGTCCCGCAGGTAGGGCAGCAACCAGGGTGACACGGCGCGATAGTACTCGACCAGATCACCCTTGGTGTAGCCGTCCTCCGGCCAGAAAACCTTCTTGACGTTGGTGAGCTCGACCTCGCGCAGGGCGGCGCGCGACGGCGGGCGCGCCGCCGGCACATCGCGCGCGCCGCCGTTCTCGCCTTCGCTGGCGGCGCCTCGACCCCCCGACGGCCCGAGCCGCCGATTGCCTTCCCGAACGCAGTCTTCCGGCCGCTTGTCGTCTCTGAACCGCAGGAACACCGGCTGCCGCAGCAGCCCCTCCTCCGTCCATTCCGTATACTCGACCTCGCACACGAGCAGAGGCTCGACCCAGGTCGTGCCCTTCTCACCCGGCACGGACCCCACGCAGGGTGCCGTCGGACGGCGGTGCGCCTGCAGCGTCCGGCTCACCTCGGCGAGCTGCTTGTCGTTGAATCCGGTGCCCACGCGCCCGGTGTAGGTCAGCACGCCGTCCACGAACTCGGCCAGATGCAGCGCGCCGAACCCGCTGCGCGAGCCCTTGGGCGAAGTGAAGCCGACCACGACGTAGTCGGCCGTCTTGCGGGACCGCACCTTGAGCCAGACCGGTGAGCGTCCCGCCTTGTAGGGCGCCGTCGCCTTCTTGGCCACGATGCCCTCGAGACCGAGCCGCTCGGCCTCGCGGTAGAGCGCCTCGCCGTCGTCCTCGACGTGCTCGAGGTAACGGAGCGCGCCGACCGGCGGCAGCACGCGCTGGAGCAGCGCCTTCCGCGTCGTGAGCGGCAGCGGCCGCAGGTCGAAGTCCTCGAAGCCCAGGAGGTCGAAGGCGTAGTAGGTGACCGGGCATTCGACCGTCGCGTGGCGGATGTCGATCGGACGTCGCAACCGGGACCGCCCCTGCAATCGCTGAAAGCTCGGCAGTCCTTTCTCGTCCAGCGCCACGACCTCGCCGTCCAGCAGCACCCGGCTGAACGGCAGCGCGGCCACCGCGCGCGTCACCTCGGGAAAGGCGGTGCTGTAGTCGTTGCCGTTGCGGGTGAGGAGCCGGGCCTCGCTGTTCCCGCGCGCAGCCAGAACGCGATATCCGTCCAGCTTCGGCTCGAATACCCATCCCGCGCGCGAGAACGCACGCTCGGCGGTGTCGGCCAGCATGAGGCCCGCGGCCTTGGCCTCGACCGCCCGGCGGAGTGCGCCGAGCCGCTCGAGCTCCTGGCGGATCGTGGCGCCGGCATCACGACCCTCGCCGAGGCCCTCGACGGTGAGCCCCGAGAGCACCGACTCCATGGGGGGGGCGCGCTCGGTCGACGCCCACTCGTCCCGCTCCTTGATCAGCAGCCACTCCTTCTCCGCCTTCTTGATCTTCACCAGGGTCCACAGCCCGTGCAGCTTGTAGCCGCGGAGCTCGAACAGCAGCTTGCCCTTGGCCAGGCCCTCCAGCGGATCGCCGATCGGCACCCACTCGCCTCGGTCCCAGACGATGACGGCGCCCGCGCCGTAGTTCCCCTTCGGGATCAGGCCCTCGAAGTCGCCGTACTCGATCGGATGGTCCTCCACGTGCACGGCGAGCCGCTTGTCGGCGGTGTCGTAGGACGGCCCCTTGGGCACCGCCCACGACCGCAGCACACCCTCCATCTCCAGACGCAGGTCGTAGTGCAGCCGGGTCGCGTCGTGGAGGTGGACGACGAACAGCCGGCCGTTCGTGCGCCCGACTGCGCCCGACGGTTCGGGCGTGCGATCGAGCGAACGCTTGGCGCGGTACTTCGCCAGCGGGTCGGCGGAATCGGGTGGCGGCGGTGGTGTGTGAGGCATCGGGATCCGTGAAATTGGCGACGCGGAGTCGTTCAGACCAGCGGACGGGAGGGCGTGCTGTTATTTGCATCTTCCCCCGCGAACGGAGGCGAGTCCGGCCAGTGGTTACGCGATTGTGACCGTCCTAGCGATCCCGACGCCGTGAGTTAACTCCAAGGGCCATCACGCGCTAGCCATTACTGCAAGATTTTGCGCTGTGCACCCTGCACCGCCGCCTTGCGGTGGCCCGATTCTGCCGGTATATCAACTCCCCAAACCAACCAACCCATACTTGCCATGGCTGCCAGATCTATTGGATCCGCGACGATCTCGTTCGGGCTGGTCTCCGTCCCGGTCCACCTGTACTCCTCCAGCGAGTCCTCCGCCAGCGTGAGCTTCAACATGCTGCACACCACGTGCGGCTCGCGGCTCAAGCAGCAGTACATCTGCTCGAAGGAAGGGACCGTCGTCGAGAAGGACGAGGTCGGCAAGGGCTACGAGTTCTCCAAGGGCCAGTACGTGCGGTTCTCGGCCGAGGAGATCAAGGCGCTCGACGAGAAGGCCACCAACGCGATCGACATCGCCGAGTTCGTCCCGCTGGCGACCGTGGACCGAATCTACCTGGAGAAGGTGTACTACCTGGGCCCGGACAAGGGCGGCGATCGCGCCTATCGCCTGCTGGCCGCGGCCCTCGAGGACACGGGTCGCGCGGCCCTCGGCCAATACTCGTCTCGCGGCAAGCAGTACCTCGTGCTGGTGCGCCCGATGCGGGACGTGCTGGTGATGGAGCAGCTCCACTATCACGGCGAGCTCCGGAGTGCCGATGAAGTGCCGCGGCCCGACTCGGTCGTGAAGGACGGCGAGCTGGCCCTCGCGCGGCAGCTCATCGAGCAGTCCGCCGTGGACGAGTTCCTGCCCGAGAAGTATCGCGATACCGTGCGCGACCGCGTGCTCGAGGCGATCCAGCGGAAGGTCGACGGTCAGGAGATCACCGCCGAGCCGAGCGAGGCGCCACAGACCAAGATCATCGACCTCATGGATGCGCTGAAGGCGAGCCTGGCCAAGCGGGGCACCACGACAGAAGAGAAGAAGCCGGCGCTGCAGGCGGTGCCCAAGGCCGCCAAGGAGTCCGCGGCCCGGCCGCGGAAGAAGGCCAGCGGAGCGCGATAGCACCAACCGAAATGTCGCCTGGATGAAGTCCTATACCACTCGCGACGTGGCCCGGCTGCTCGGCCTGTCGGAGCCGCAGGTCCGTTCCCACGCGCGCGACTACCTGGCGCCCGATCGCGGTCCGCGCAACACCTACCGGTTCTCCTTCCAGGATCTCGTCCTGCTCCGCACCGCCAAAGCCCTCGGCGAGGCGCGGGTGTCTCCGCGCCGGATCCGGCGCGCGCTTCGGGTGCTCACCAGCCAGCTCCCCGTCGGCCGCTCGCTCAGCGCCGTGCGCATCGCGTCGGAGGGCGACCGCGTGGTCGTGCGGGACGGCGAGGCGGCCTGGCAGCCCGAGTCCGGCCAGCTCCTGCTCGATTTCGACGTCGCCCGGCTGGCGGCGCAGGCCGGACCCGTCGCCCGCAGGCTGGCGCGGCAGGCGCGCCGCTCGGCGGACTCCCTGACCGCCGACCAGTGGTACGATCTCGGCGTGGATTTCGAGACGGCCGCGCCCGATGACGCCTGCGACGCGTACACGCGCGCGATCGCGCTCGATCCGCGGCACGTGGCCGCGCGGGTGAATCTCGGCCGCCTGCTGCAGGAGAGCGGCCGCCCGGCGGAGGCCGCGACCCAGTATCGGGCCGCGCTCGACGCCCAGCCGCGGCACGCGACCGCCGCGTTCGACCTGGGCACGGCGCTCGAGGATCTGGGCCGCCGGGACGAGGCGATCGATGCCTATCGTCGCGCGCTCGACGCGGACGAGACCTTCGCGGACGCGCACTTCAATCTCGCCCGGCTGTACGAGCAGGCAGGCAAGCGGACCGCCGCGATCCGGCATCTGCGGGCCTACCAGCAGCTCAGCCAGTAGCACGGAGCCGCTCATGGACATCCGCGTCGGGACCAGCGGCTGGTCGTACAAGGAGTGGAAGGGCAGCTTCTACCCGGCCGACCTGTCGTCGGACGATATGCTGCGCTACTACGCGACCCGACTGCCCACCGTCGAGATCAACAACTCCTTCTACCGGATCCCGAAGGAGAAGGTGCTGCTCGACTGGGCCGCGCAGGTGCCGCCGGCGTTCCGTTTCGTCCTCAAGGCCTCGCGCCGGATCACCCACATCAGCCGGCTCGCCGACGAGGACGACTCGCTGGGCTACTTCATGCGCACCGTGAACGTCCTCGGCGCGCAGCTGGGACCGACGCTGTTTCAGTGCCCACCGAGCCTTCGGCTCGACCTGGCGCGACTCGAGAGCTTTCTCGCCCGGGTGCCGCGAACCTGGCGCGCGGCCATGGAGTTCCGCCACGCGTCCTGGTTCACGGACCAGGTGTACGAGGCACTCCGTGCCCACGACGTGGCCCTGGTGGCCGTGGACGAAGACGAAAGCGAGGGCTCGGGCGCGCCCGTCGTGCCCACGGCGACGTGGGGCTACCTCCGTCTTCGGCGCACCGAGTATGCGGATGGGGCGCTGGCGTCGTGGGTGGAGCGGATCAGGGATCAGCCCTGGACCGAGGCGTATGCGTTCTTGAAGCACGATGAGGACAAGCCCACTGGCCCCGAGGCTGCGGTGAAGATGCGGGAGCTCGTAAGCTGAATCCGCATTACCCGACCGCCCGACCGCCCGACCAATGTGCGCCCAGTCACCGCAACGCGTCGCCTCTCCGCATAGCTAGCCTGCATGCTCCCGCCCGACCATCCCGCCACGCCGGAGAAGCAGCAATGATCGACAACGTCGCCGACCTCGTCGCCGAAACCCTCCAACAGGCCGGCGTGCACCGGGTGTACGGCATCGTGGGCGACAGCCTCAACGCCATCACCGAGGCGCCTCGGAAGCGCGGCGAGATCGACTGGGTCCATGTCCGGCACGAGGAGACCGCCGCGTTCGCGGCCGGCGCCGAGGCCCACCTGACGGGGCGCCTGGCGGTGTGCGCGGGCAGCGCCGGTCCAGGCAACCTGCATCTCATCAATGGCCTGTTCGACGCGCACCGCTCCCGGGTGCCGGTCCTCGCGATCGCCGCGCACATCCCGAGCGCGGAGATCGGGAGCGGATACTTCCAGGAGACCCACCCACAGGAGCTGTTCCGCGAGTGCAGCGTTTACCGCGAGCTGGTGTCCGATCCCGAGCAGATGCCGGGTCGGCTGAACGACGCGATCCGCGCGGCGGTGGGCCTGCGGGGCGTCGCGGTCCTCGTGATCCCCGGCGACGTCGCGATGCGTCCGGCCGCCTCGAAGATCGTGGCGCAGCCGGCCGGCCTCCTGCCGCCCATCGCGGTGGTCCGTCCCCGGGACCGGGACCTCGACGCGCTCGCCGAGCTGCTGAACGAGGGCGATCGCGTCACCCTGCTCTGCGGCCGCGGCTGCGCCCGCGCGCACGACGAGGTCGTCGCCCTCGCGAAGGCGCTGCAGGCCCCCGTGGTCCACGCGCTCGCCGGGAAGGAGCACCTCGAGTGGGGGAATCCCAACGATGTGGGGATGACGGGCCTGCTCGGCGTGAGCTCCGGCTATTACGCCATGACCGAGTGCGACGTCCTGCTCATGCTGGGGACCGACTTCCCCTACCGCCAGTTCTTCCCCGAGGACGCCAGCATCGCCCAGGTCGACATCCGCCCCGAGCAGCTCGGCCGCCGCTGCCGGCTCGATCTCGGGCTCGTGGGCGACGTGGGGGCGACGATCACCGCGCTGCTGCCGCGCCTCCAGCCCAAGACGGATCGCAAGCATCTGGAGAAGAGCCTCGACCACTACCGCAAGACCCGCGAGAGCCTCGACGAGCTCTCGGCGCTCGACCGTGAGGGCGACCGGCTGCATCCCCAGCAGGTGGCGCGCACGCTGAGCGACCTCGCCGGCGACGACGCGGTGTTCACCGCGGACGTCGGGACGCCGACCATCTGGGTCGCGCGCTATCTCAGGATGAACGGCCGGCGGCGGCTGGTCGGCTCCTGGGTTCACGGCTCGATGGCCGGGGCGTTGCCGCAGGCCATCGGTGCGCAGAGCGCGCTTCCCGACCGGCAAGTGATCGCGCTCGCGGGCGACGGCGGGCTGGCGATGCTGATGGGTGATCTGCTCACGCTCCGCCAGCAGCGGCTCCCCGTGAAGATCGTCATCTTCAACAACAGCTCGCTCGGATTCGTCGAGCTCGAGATGAAGGTCGCGGGGCTGCTCCCCACCGGCGTGTCGCTCGACAACCCCGACTTCGCCGCGGTCGCGCGCGCGTGCGGCCTGCACGGCGTCCGCGTCGAGCGCCCGGGCGACCTGGCGGCCGCGGTCGAGGACCTGCTGGCGCACGACGGGCCGGCGGTGCTCGACGCCGTCGTCACCCGACAGGAGGTCTCGCTCCCACCCAAGATCACGCTGGAGCAGGTGAAGGGGTTCGGTCTCTGGGCGCTCAAGGCCGTGATGAACGGCAAGGGCGACGAGCTGATCGAGCTGGCGAAGACGAATCTCGCGCGATAGGCCGCCGGACCTGATGAGGGAGGAGGGGAGCTGGCCGGAGCACTGTCGGCTTGTGCGGAGGCCAGCTCCCCTCCTCCCTCATCAGGTTCGGCCTACCCGTGCGGCCGATCCTCCTGTGTCAACACCCACTGCGACACTTCGGGATACTTCTGCGCCGTCGGCTTCGGAAACTTCCGGACCATGTCCACTGCGGCCTCCTCGAACGTCGTCTCCAGCGGCGTCACCGGCGGCCGGTTCTCGCCCAGGGGCATGGCCACCGTGATCGAGAAATCCGGAGCGATCGGGATGTCCGGGCGGGGCGCGGTCCGGTCCAGCACCGCCGAGACGCTCGCGATCCCACGCTGCCGCCGCGTTTCCACCGCCGCCGAGTAAGGAGTGCCGGGCGTGAACTTCTCGGCCAGGAGCTGCAGCACCGAGGTGTGATCGAGCACGGCGTGTGAGACCAGCTTCGGGCTCACCAGCGGCGACACCACCAGGCCGGGTACCCGCACGCCCAGCGACTCGAAGGCCTTGGTGTAGGTCGCCCGGCTGGGCGGGGCGTACGGAATCGGCGGCGGGGGGACGTGATCCCAGAAGCCGCCGTGCTCGTCGTAAGTGACGACGAGCAGCGTGCGCGCCCACCGGGCGGGGTTCCGGGTGAGCGCGTCGTAGACCTTCCGCAGGAAGAGCTCGCCCGGACCCACCGGCGCCGGCGCGTGGTCGTCGTTGGGGATGCCGCCGACGATGCGGGCGGCGTCACCGTACAGCGGCTCGACCACGATCACCTGGGGAAAGTCACCCGGCTGCTCGCCGGCCACGTCGGGCGCGAGCCGTTCGACGCTCCGGAAGTTCGGGCCGAACGACGCCGTCGCGCCCAGCAGCAGGAAGAACGAGATCCCCGAGGTGTAGACCCGCCAGCGGACGTGATTCCGATCCATCCAGTCGAGCAGCAGCTCGTCGCGCGGGGGCAGGAATCCGTTGCCGTCGATCAGGCTCGTGCCGGTCCACGCCATGAGGCGATTGGGCTGGGTGCCGGCGGGTAGCGACGCGAACCACCGATCGCACACCGCGTACTGATCGGCGAGGAATCGCGTCATCGGCACGTCGGTCGGCAGCAGGAAGCCGAGCGGGTCCGGCTTGGTCGTGCGGTTGTTGGGCGAGGCCGTGAAGTACGACTTGGCGAACCCGTCCATCGCGTACGTGCCCGCCGCCGCGCTCCGGTGGAGCTGGGTCGCGATCGTACCGCGGTCGTGCGGCAGGTCGCCCGAGAGCTGCCGGTCCCTCATGGCGAAGGGGTAGTACGGCTCGCCCTGGTAGACGTTGGCCCAGGCGTCGCGCCGAAGCGGGGCCGTGATCCCGTCTACCTCCGAGCCGTTGGCGTAGCGGCCGTAGCTCAGGTGGCCGAGCATGTGGTCGAACGATCGATTCTCCAGCATCACGAGCACGATCGTGTCGATCAGGTCGAGCGCGCTCATCGCTCCGTCCCCCCGCCGCAGGCGAGGCCGAGCCTGAGGTAGAGATGGCGCGGCGGTGCGTGCGCGGGATCGCCGGCGACTTCACCCGGCGCGAGCGCGGCACGCAGCTCCCACGACCCGCTCACCATCATGCCCTGCCAGGAGGGGTTCCCATCCTCCTCCGGATCGACGACGGCCTCGGTCCCGCCGTGCCTCACGACGATCGCACGCCCGGAATCGGCGGACACGTCGTCCAGCCGCAGCGCGTCGGGCCACGTCTCCGCGCTGAGTGTATCGCGTCCGACCAGCGAGTCCCGCCCCAGGAGATCGGCATCGAACGCGAGCACCGGCCGCGCGGTCGGCGAGAACGTCACCACGTCCATCGGGCTGTAGGCCTGCTTGCCGCGGGCTTCCGACACCAGCACGTAGGAGGTCGTGTCGGCGACCGCGGTGCCGTGTCGCACGGCCAGCAGATGTGGTGTGCCCCGGGTCTTGAACGTCAGTCGCACGGTATCGCCGGCGCAGATGCGTCGCGGCGTGGCGGTGAACTCGGAGATCTTGGGGCCGCACGCGGCGAGCGAGCAGAGGCCGGAGACCGCGGTGAGCAAGAGCGGGAGAGCGCGATGCATGGGTCCTCGGTGAACCGGAAGAAGGCTGACGCAACATGCTCAGGACCTGGCGCGCCGTCGAGCCCCCGCATAAGCGGGGTTGAAGCGAACGCTCAGCCGCGGTATCTCTCGTGCCACCTTCAGCCCGTCGTTCGGAGTTCCCCGTGACCGAGCCCGCCGCCCGACTCGATGCTTCCGCCCCGCCCGCGCCCGCCGGCGCCGAGGCGGTCGGGCTCTGGACCATCGTCAAGGAATCGGTCCGAGGCGAGGTGCACCACGACTTCACCGAGGGCCCGATCGGCCGCGCCATCCTGCTGCTCGCGGTCCCGATGGTGCTCGAGGTGGTGCTCGAGAGCGTCTTCGCCGTGGCCGACATCTTCTGGGTGTCGCGTCTCGGCCCGGATGCCGTCGCGGCCGTGGGCCTCACCGAGTCGTTGCTGACGGTGATCTACGCGCTGGCCATGGGGCTCGGGATCGGGGCCACCGCACTCGTGGCGCGCCGCATCGGGGAGAAGGATCCGGAGGGGGCCGCGCGCGGGGCGGTGCAGGCGCTCGTGCTCGCGCTGCTGGTCTCGATCGTGCTGGGCGTGACCGGCGCGCTGCTGGCGCCGCGGCTGCTGGCCCTGATGGGCGGCACGCCGTCGGTGATCGCGACCGGCCGCGGCTACGCCACGATCATGCTGGGCGGCGAGGCGGCCATCATCGTGCTCTTCGTGGTGAACGCCATCTTCCGCGGCGCGGGCGACGCCGCGATCGCGATGCGCGTGCTCTGGCTCGCGAACATCATCAACATCATCCTGGGTCCGCTGCTCATCTTCGGGGTCGGTCCGTTTCCCCGGCTCGGCGTGACCGGCGCGGCGATCGCGACCACGATCGGCCGCTCGGTCGGCGCGACCTACGCCGTGGTGCGCCTGTTCGGCCATGCGAGTCGGGTGCCGGTCAGTCGCCGCCACTTCGCGGTCGACTTCGGCGTGATGCGGCAGATCCTCGGGCTCTCGGGCTCGGCGACCCTGCAGAACCTGATCGGCATGGCGAGCTGGATCGGCCTCGTCCGGATCCTCGCCGGCTTCGGCAGCGACGCACTCGCCGGCTATACCATCGCGGTGCGGCTGATCATCTTCGCGCTGCTGCCTGCCTGGGGCTTGAGCAACGCGGCGGCCACGATGGTCGGCCAGAATCTCGGGGCCAAGAAGCCCGACCGGGCGGAGTCGTCCGTCTGGCGGGCGGGTCGGTACAACGCCTACGTGCTTACCGGAGTGGGAGTGCTGTTCTTCTTCGGGGCGCCGCTCATCCTGCGCGCGTTCACCTCGGACCCGGTGGTGACCGACTACGCCGTCCACTGCCTCCGCATCGTCTCACTCGGCTTCCCGCTCTACGCGTACGGCATGGTGCTGACGCAGTCGTTCAACGGCGCGGGCGACACGTGGACGCCGACGTGGCTCAACCTGTCCTGCTTCTGGGTGTTCGAGATCCCGGTCGCGTGGTTCCTGGCGCACCACGCCGGCCTCGGGCCGTCGGGCGTCTTCTGGGCGATCATGGCGGCGTTCTCGCTCCTGGCGCTGGCGAGCGCATGGGTATTCCGGTTGGGGAAGTGGAAGACTCGGGTGGTGTAGCGGCGCCGCGCGAGCACCCCGGATGCGACGCTCGCGCCGGTCCGCTCAGCGATCTCCTGCCACGCTCGATCCCGCCGTAGCCGGCTCCGCCTGCGGCGCGAGCCAGGCGGGGTCGCGCCAGGCGGGGATGAGCGCGATGCCCAGCACGATCGCGACGACCAGGAAGGCGCCGGAATAGCCCGTCTGGACAGCGAGGACCCCGAAGCCCGCGGCACCCAACCCCATGCCCGCGTCGTAGGCCAGGTTCCACACGGCGCTGACCATGTCGTAGCCGGTGGGCGAGACGCGCTCGAACATGAGGCTGAGGCTGGCGTTCTGTGCGGCGCCGAAGCCCAGGCCGAGGAGGATGGCGCCGGCGATCGTGACAGTCGGCATCGATCCGATCGCGAGCGCGAGCATGCCGAGGGCGCACGCGACGACGCCGGCGACGAGGAGGCGCGCCTGACCGTAGCGGTCGCCAGAGCGGCCGGCCCACCAGCGAGCCGCGGTGGCGGCCACCGCGTTGGCGAACAGCGCGGCGGCCGCACGGCTGCCGTCCACACCGGCGGCGGCCGTCACCAGCGGAAGGAACGTCACCACGATCCCCGCGCCCATGGCCGTCAGCAGGAAAATCAACGCCGGCCGAACCTGACCCGGCGAGCGCAGTCCCGCGAGCATGCCGACGGGTGGCGCGCTCCCCGGGCTGCCGACCGGGCAGTGCCGGCAGGGCGATCAAGGGAGCCAGCGCAGCGGCGGCGCCGGCCACGAACACCGGCGAATACCCGACCCGCTCGGTGAGCCACACGCCGAGCGGCAGCGCGAACACGGCAGGCACGCCGACGACCACGCCGAGCAGGCCGAGACCTTCGCTGCGCCGCGCGGGAGGGACGAGGGTCGCGACCAGCGCGCTCCCCGCCACCACCAGGATCGCCAGACCGACGCCGCGCACGACCGACACCGCGAGGATCGCGGCCAGGCTTCCGGAACGCGTCAGGACCAGCGCCGGCGCGCCGAGCAGTATCAGACCGGCCCCGAGCACGACTCGATAGCCCAGCCGGGCCACCAGCGCCGGCGTCGCGAGCTCGGCGGCCACGGTCGCGAGCATGAGCACGCCGGTCGTGAGCCCCGCTCCGACCCGTCCCGCCCCAGCCGCCGTGGCATAGAGCGGCACGACCGAGAGCAGCAGGTAGAAGCCGGTCATGGAGCCGAACGCGACCGTGAAATAGATCGTCAGTGGGCGGCTCATCAACCGGGAACCGACGGAATTGTCCTGGGACATGACCCGAAGATACCGGCGCTCGGGGCGGCGTCGCCCCGGAGGAGCGGGTCGTGGTCGGAAGTCGCCAGGGCCAGGCACTACCCTCGCCCGCCCCGGGGAGATCCGGCGGGCGGGCTGCTGGTGTTCTTCCTGGTCCCGTTGACATCTCAAGGAGGCCGAAATATGTTCGATTATCGGAATATTTGACGATCGAACAGTAACCACGCGCCCTGGAGGATTGGATGTCGTTCGTGCTCATCGCCGTCGCCTGCTCCCTCGCCCTGGTCAGCCTGGGCGGCGGCTTCTACGAGTTTCTCGTCGTTGACCCGGTCTGGCCCCGGCGGCCGGACCTGATTCAGCCGGCCGCGGGTGGAGTCTCGCGCCGGCGATTCTGGATTCCCGCCCACGTGGCCTTCGAGCTGACGCTGATCACCTCGCTGATCGTGTTCTGGTCGCTGCCGGCGGTTCGGATCCCCCTGCTGGTTGGCGCGGTGAGCCACGCGCTGATGCGGCTCTGGTCGGCCTTCGACTTCATTCCCAAGGCACTCGCGTTCGAGCGCGCCAACCCGGCCGCGATCACGGAAGGCACCGCGCGGGCGTGGACCCGGCGGAGCCGCTTCCGGATGCCGCTCGACCTCGTCACCTGCTCCGCGATGCTCACCGCGTTGGCGGCGGTCGCGCGGCTGGGCTGAGGCGTCGCCTGCGCGCGGAGCGATTCCGGCGCCGCTGAACCGAGTGGCCCCGCTTGGCCGATCGGTCGCCGTGGTTGACGCCGGGAAATGGGTGTCAAGACTGTGCGACGCCACAAGTTACCCCTACGCGCTGGAACAGCGCGTAGGGGGCTGTGTCGGCCGGATCCTGCCTCGAGCTGCCCTCGGGCCGACCTTTCGGGGCCCTCCCACCGCCCGAGCGATCTCCGAGATGAGAATCGGGTGACTCCCTGGTGACCGCGGTGCCGTACCCTCCGTCCATCGATCAGGCGGCACGGCACCAACCCGAAACCCAGGAGCGTCACATGCCTCGCGTACACGATGGATTCCCCGCGGCAGCCAGCGTCGAGCAGGCCATCTGTCTCGCCCAGCTGCAGATCCTTCGGCAGCTCGAGCGGCAGCGGCACGGCGCGGCGTGACGCCCGGTTCGGTCCTGCCGGCAGTCGTGCGGTCGTTCCGGGGTCGGGCCATCGGTTGCTTTGGCCGCACCGAGCGGGCCTGGGAACCGCCGGCCGCCGACCGAGGCGGGACGCTCAGGACATCTGGGCCGTCACGCCGGGTTCAGGCCGACCTTCGCCCGCTCCGGACGGCGGGTTGAGCGCCGGCACCCGGCGGAGGGAGAGCGCCACCGCCGCCCCGGCGAGCGATACGGCCGCGAGCGCCACCAGCCCGGCGCTGAAGCTTCCGGTGGCCCCCTTGAGCAGCCCCATCGTGTAGGGGCCGACGAACCCTGCCAGGTTGGCCACCGAGGCCATCAAGGCAATGCCGCCAGCCGCGGCGCTCCCGCTCAGGAAGATCGAGGGCAGCGGCCAGATGGGGCCGTGGGTGCTGAGCAGGCCCGCCGCGGCGAGCGAGAGTCCGACGACGATCAGCACCGGCTCGCCCATCCAGGCGCTCGCGAGGAAGCCGACCGCCGCGACCGTGGCGGCGACGGCGATGTGGATCAGCCGCTCGCCGGTCCGGTCCGAGTGCGCCCCCACGACTACCATCGCCACGGCGGCGACGAGGTTCGGCACGGCCGTGATGACACCGACCGTCAACGGGTCCCTCCCGGCGAACTCGCGGACGATCTGCGGCAGCCACAGGCCGAGCACGTACAACCCGAACGCGTTGCACAGCAGGAGCAGGAGTCCGAGGCGCCAGACGACCGGGTTGCCGAGCGCGTCGCGGACGCGCTGCCCGTGGCGTTGCCGGCACTCGTCGCGCTCCTCGCCTAGGCGCGCGGCGAGGTACCCACGCTCGGCCGGCGTAAGCCACGCAGCCTCCTCGGGGCGCTCGGGAAGCCAGCGCAGCACCACGAGCCCGAGCACGACCGCCGGAAGTCCCTCCAGCAGGAACAGCCACTGCCAACCGGCAAGCCCGAGCCGGCCGTCGAACCGCAGCAGCGCGCCCGAGACCGGTCCGCCGATCACGCCCGAGATCGGGATCGCGACCATGAACCGCGCGATCGCCCGTGCTCGCTCCTCGGCGGGAAACCAGTTGCTCAGGTAGTAGATCATGCCGGGGAAGAAGCCCGCCTCGGCGGCGCCGAGCAGGAAGCGGAGCGCGTACAGGCTGCGCGGTCCCTGCACGAACATCATGGCCGAGGCGATGAGCCCCCAGGTGATCATGATGCGTGCGATCCAGACGCGCGCCCCCAACCGCGCCAGCGCCAGGTTGCTCGGCACCTCGAACAGCACGTACCCCAGGAAGAAGATGCCGGCCCCGAAGCCGTAGACCTCGGGGCTGAATCCGAGGTCGCTGTTCATCTGGAGAGCGGCGAACCCGATGTTCACTCGATCCAGGAAGCAGACGACGTAGAGCAGGAAAAGGAACGGCAGGAGACGGCGGGTGACCCGGGCGGAGGTGGCCCGGGCGAGCTCGTGCGCGGCGGGGCTTGCTTCGCCGGCTTTAGGTGTATATCCTCCCATTATGCCACGTGCCTCCCTTGCCGCCACCAGCGTGACCGCCTCCGTCACCGACTGCACCTGCTTCAACCTGCGCAAGGCGGCCCGCGCCGTGACCCAGTACTACGACGACGCGCTCCGCCCTTCGGGCCTCCGGGTCACGCAGTTCTCGCTGCTGTCCGTCATCAAGCAATTCGGCACCGTGAACATCGGGACCCTGGCGGACGAAGCCGTCATGGACCGCACCACCCTGACCCGCAACCTCAAGCTGCTCGAGCAGGAGGGACTTGTCACGATCACGGCCGGCGATGACGCCCGGGTGCGCGAGGTGTCGCTCACCGCCGCAGCCCAGGAGCAGCTGGCCAGCGCCCACAAGTACTGGAGAAAAGCCCAGACCCACATGGCCGACGCCATGGGCGCCGAGGGCGTGCGCCGTCTGCTCCGCGACCTCTCGGGCGCCGTGGAGGCCGCGCGGTCGGAGTAGGCCGCGTCACCGCGCTCTATACGTGTAACTACAACCTTTATCCGGATTCCGACCATGCCAGACCTGCTGACGCACGACCTCGTCCTGCCGGCGTGGCGCCGACCGCCCCTCACAGACGGCCGCCACGGAGATCCTCGAGGCCGGTGGCATCCGCTACGCCTACCGCCGCCTCGGGCCGACCGAGGGCGTGCCGCTCCTGTTGCTGCAGCACTTCACCGGCACGATGGATATGTGGGACCCCGATCTGGTGGACGGGCTCGCGTCCGCGCGCCCGGTAATCCTGTTCGACAACGCCGGTGTGAGCCGGTCGTCCGGCACGACGCCCGATAGCGTCGCGGCCATGGCACGTCACGCGTACGCCTTCGTCGAGGCGCTCGGTCTCGAGCAGGTGGACCTGCTCGGCTTTTCCCTGGGGGGGTTCGTCGCGCAGGTGCTGGCCGCCGAGCATCCGGAGCTGGTCCGGCGCCTGGTCCTGGCCGGCACCGGACCGGAGGGTGGCGAGGGGATCGCCAACTTGCCCCAGGTGCTGCAGCAGGCGCAGCAGCGTTCACCCGAGGAGCCGCGGCTGTTCCTGTTCTTCTCGCCGAGCGATGCAGGGCAGGCCGCGGGCCGGGCGTTCATCGAGCGTCAGGCGAAGCGAAGCATCGACCGTGATCCGCCGAGTAGTGAGCAGACGGTCGGCGCCCAGTTCAAGGCGATCGTGGACTGGGGGCGCGGGTCGCCGGCGGCCTCGGCGGACCGGCTGCGCCGCATCCGGCAGCCGGTGCTCGTCGTGAACGGCAACGACGACATCATGGTTCCGACCGGCAACTCCTACGCCCTGTTCCAGCAGCTGCCGAACGCGCGGCTCAGCCTGTATCCGGATTCCGGGCATGGGGCGCTGTTCCAGTACGCCCGGGACGTCGTGCGGGAGACGTTGGCAGTGTTGAGCGACTAGGCCCGCCGGCAGAGGCCCGCCGGCAGAGGCCCGCCGGCGGCCGGCTCCTTCGCGGCTACGCCTGCTTCTTCTTGGCCGTCGGCGGCAGGAGGCCATTGAGCCGGAGGTAGATGGCGAGCTGGCTGTAGTGGTCAGCCCCAGTCCTCCACGGTCGCGAGGATCGCCTCGGCGCGGGTGATCTCGCGCTCGCCGAAGAACGGCACCTTGCCGGCTCAGCTTCGAGTCGTCCAGCGTCGCCAGCGCCGACTCGCAGGAGCCGAAGGTCTCCTTGAGCCGGGCCACGAGCTGCTCCTTCGTGGCGTCCTTGGCGAGCTCCGGGCGCTTGGGCGCCTCCACGCCGGCGACGTTCGAGCAGAGATAGTCGTTCCCCTGCGACAGGTGGCCGATGACGTCGCCGAAGCTCATCTGCGCGGGCGTCGGCTTGAAGCCGTACTTGCCGGCCGGCATCTCCTCCGCCGCGGCGACGAGGTTGCGCGCGGCGCGCTTGGCATTGTCGCGGAAGGCATCGGCTACGGGGGCGCCCTGCGCCGCCGCGCCGGTGGTCAGACAGAGTGTCGCGAGTGCGGCAAACCGGATGGCTGGAGTCATGGTCATGGGTCCACTGAAGGTTGGTAGTGAACTAGTGCGGGAACCCTCGAAAGACCCCGTCGGAATCCGCCGACTCGGCGAATTCCTCGAAGTCCATGTTCGCGATCGACAGGTTGTTCTCGATGCCCCACATCTCGGATGGGATGACGCGAAAGCTTCGCCCGGGCTCGAAATCCAGATCCACCACCACGACCGGATGCTCGCGATCGGCGATCGTCCGCCCGTCCACCAGGAAGATGAACGTGTGGCGTGAGCCGGGCGCGATCAGCGCGGGCACCTGATTCGGCACGACACCCTCGAAGGCGGGATCACTCACGCAGTCCACCGTCGCCATGAACATCCCGTACGGCGCGCGGACCTCCCTGCAGATGGCCGCCCACGCGGCGTCATCCGAGAAGTCGGTGCGGAGCACGGCGGCGTTGGCCGTCTCGGGAATCTGTTTCATCGTGAGATGCCGCGCGGGCCAGGGGCGACCGTTCCAAGTTGGCGACGGCCTCACTCCGTGTCCAGCGCCGTGACCAGGTGGTCCCTACGCAATCGGGGCGTGATAGATTCCGGCCTGTCATGACGCAGATCTCCGCCCCGGGCTACGACCGCTCCATCGTCGAAGGGCCGCTCACTCGGGCGGTCTGGCGGCTGGCGTGGCCCACCATGCTCGTCAACGTCATCGGCGGACTCCAGAGCCTGATCGACCAGGTGCTCGTGGGGCACATCGTCGGCTACACCGGCAACGCCGCCATCGGCGTGTCGAATCAGGTCTTCATCGCCGTCGTCATCTTCGTCTCGTCGCTGTTCACCGGCATGAGCGTGCTGGTCTCCCGCTTCGCGGGCGCGGGCGAGACCGACAAGGTCAACCGCACCGTCTATCAGGCGTTCATCGCGGCGGTCGGGATCGCCGTCCTCGTGCTCGCGCCACTCGGCTACGTCTTCGCCCCCGCCCTGCTCGACTTGGTCAACGCCGCGCCCGCCGTGCAGGCGGAGGCGTTGCCGTTCCTCCGCATCATGCTCATGACCAGCAGCGGGATGCTGGTCTTCTTCATGCTGGGCGGCGCGCTCCGCTCGGCGGGCGACGCCCGGACGCCGATGATCCTCGGCTTCGTCCTGACGGCCCTCAACATCGCGTTCAACGTGGTGCTGATCCGGGGCCTTGGACCCATCCCCGCGTTTCGGACCGCCGGCGCCGCGATGGGGACGGCCCTCGCGTCGGGCCTCGTGGCGATCTACGCGATCGTCCGGCTCTGGCGTGGCGGCTGGGTGGTACGGTTCCCCCGGGGGCACGGCTTCGGCCCCGACTGGAGTATCATCCGCGAGCTGTTCCGGTTCGGCCTGCCGGCGGGCTTTCAGGGCATCGCGATGAACATCGGCGGGGTGTTCCTGCTGGCGTTCGTGGGCTCGCTGGCGGAAAGCGCGGCCGCTCAGGCGGCATACGCGGTATCGTACACCCAGCTCTTCTCGTTTGTGACCTGGACTTCGATCGGGCTCATGGGCGCCGCGGCCGCGGTGGCCGGGCAGAATCTGGGCGCGGGGCGCCCGGACCGGACCGAGGCGGCCGTGCACATCGCGGCCCGGATCGGCATGGCCGGCGCGGCCTGTATGGGGCTGCTCTACTTCTTCATTCCCGGCCAGCTTCTGGCCATCTTCGGGATCCAGGACCCGGCGGTGCTGTCCATCGGCACCGGCCTGCTCCGGATCCTGAGCGTGTCCGGCTTGTTCATCTCCGCGGCGCTCGCCTATACCGGAGGCCTTCAGGGCACGGGCGACACCAAGAGTCCCCTGTACATCTCCATCGTCTCCCAGGTCCTCCTGCCGCTCGGCATCTGCTTCGCGATCCAGCAAATCGGCACGCTCCGGCCGATCCACATCTGGCTCGCCATCCTGGCCGGGCACGCCACCCGGTTCGGCCTCAGCGCGTTCCGGTTCGCCCAGGGGAAGTGGAGGGGGATCGCCGTGGATATCGGGCCCGAGGCGCGGCCGGACGGGGTTTCGGCAGGCTGACTCTGCCGCGCCAGGGCCTCGTCGCCCGCCATGTCGATTCCCCGCCCCCTCCTTCGACGTACAGGTAGATGGGATGGACGTCCGGCCAACTTCGCCGGATCTCCCGAGACCCGAACCTGCTACCTGAAGGAGATGCCGCCATGCCCGACACGCCCCGTGAGCCCTCGCGGAAGACCAGCACCACGCTCTGGATCCTTCAGGCCCTTCTCGCGGCGCTGTTCCTGTTCGCCGGCGGAATGAAGCTCGTGAGCCCGATCGCCGCGATGACCCAGCAGGTCGCGCTGCCCGGCCCGTTCCTCCGCTTCATCGGCGTGGCCGAGGTGCTCGGCGCGCTCGGCCTGATCCTTCCCGGGCTGCTCCGCGTCCGGACGGAACTGACGCCACTGGCCGCGGCAGGCCTGGTCATCATCATGAGCGGCGCGGTGGGGGTTACCATGGCCACCGGGGCTGCGGCACAGGCGGCGGTGCCGGGCGTCGTGGGGGTGCTCGCAGCCACCGTGGCGGTCGGCCGCTCGCGGGCCACCTCGCACGCCGTCGTGCGCCGGCCACGGCTGCTGGCGCGGGCCGCCTGACTATCGGATCGCGACGGCAGGGGCGATGAAGCGTGCTTTCGCCGCGATCACCTCCGCGTACCCGTCCAGGGCCGTCGGGTACTTCGGCTGCCACCCGCTCTCCCTCCGGAGCTTCCGGTTCGAGATCCGCAGAGAACGCGCGAGGGTCCGGCTGACCGGGCCACCGAGCACCACGGCCCAGGCGGGCAAGTGCCGGGGCGCCTTGGCCCCGATGAGCCGCGCGACCCCGCAGCCCAGCTCGCGCCGCCGGAGTGGCTGATCGTCCACCACGTTGTAGACCCCGGCCGGCACATCGAGCGCTGCGACGATTGCAGCCGCGGCGTCCTGGTGGGTGACCCAGGATGAGTAGCCGTCGGCCGCGCCGAGCAACGGATACCAGCCCCGTCGGACGGCGTCGACGAGCATCAGGGTCATGTCGTCGCCGGGGCCGTACAGGAACCCGAACCGCAGCACCACACCGGTGCGGCCGGCGCGGGTGAACCGGTCCGCCTGGTGCTCCGCGTCGAGCACGGACCGGTTGTACCAATCGGGTCGCACGGGAGAGGACTCGTCGATCCACGCATCGCCGGCGGCGACGTAGATGGCGGCGAACGACTCCTGCACCACCCGCCGCACGCTTTCGCTCGCGAGCGCCGCGTTCACGAGGTTGCCCGACACCTGCCGCCGGATCCGATCCATCGGGCGCCAGGCCCACGGCAGGAAGCTGCGGAAACCAGGCGGGACAGCGGTCGCAAGATTACAGATCGCCTCCGCGCCCGCGACCGCCCGGCCGACCGCCGCTGCGTCGAACAGATCCAGCTCGATGGCCCGCGCACCCATCCGCTCCAGTGCGGCCCGCTTCTCCGGCGAACGGCCGACCGCCGTTACTTCGTGCCCCAGCTCGACCATCGCCGGCACCGCCCGACGTCCGAGTACGCCCGTGGCGCCTGTTACAAACACTCGCATCTTGTCCGTCCTCCTCCGTCCGATTAGTGCTCCTCTGAGAATCGTAGACGGGCGGGCCGGCAGGTTGTGACAGCGGGACGGGCCGCCGGGCCGTTGTTACATGACGAAGGCTCTGAGCCGGTTCGACTCGCCGGTACCGAGGCCGGAGGAAGGAGCTCAGCCGGGATGACGCAGGACTGGCTACCTGTCGACGCTGGACAGTTCGAGCGCCACCGCCCACGACTGTTCGGAATCGCCTACCGGATGCTCGGCTCGGTGGAGGATGCGGAGGACGTAGTGCAGGAGAGCTTTCTGCGCTGGGATGACGCGGATCCGGCAGAGGTGCGGTCAGCCGAGGCGTGGCTGGTGGCGGTGACGACCCGGCTCGCGATCGACCGCCTGCGCCGGGCCGCGACCGAGCGCCGGCACTACGCGGGCAACTGGCTCCCCGAGCCGATCGCGACCGCCCCTGAGGCGGCCGACCGCCGCGCGGAGCTGGCGTCCGATCTCTCGATGGCGTTCCTCGTGCTGCTCGAGCGGCTGGCTCCGGAGGAGCGCGCCGCACTGTTGCTCCGCGACGTGTTCGATGCCGGCTACGGCGAGATCGCCCGGGTGCTCGAGCGGAGCGAGGCGGCGTGCCGGCAGCTCGTGCACCGGGCGCGCGAGCGGGTACGCGGACAGCGAACCCGGTTCCGCGTGCCCGCCGAGACGCACGAGCGGCTGCTCGAGCGTTTCCTCGCGGCGCTCGCCGCGGACGATCAGGAGGCGCTGCTCGCGCTGCTGGCGGAAGATGCGACGTGGACCGCGGACGGCGGAGGCAAGGTGCCGGCCACGCGGCGAGTCGTCCGGGGTGCGAGCCGGATCGTGCGCTTGGTGCTCGGCTTCGAGCGGAAGGGGCGGGGGATGGTGCGCCACGGCATCGTGTGGCTCAACGGCGAGCCGGCGATCGTGACGCACGCCGGGAACCGCTTGCTGTTCACGACGTCGGCGGAAACGGATGGGGAACGGATCGTGGCATTCTACCGGGTGCTCAACCCGGACAAGCTGCGCCACGCGGACGGAGGCGCGTAGCGCGCCGGCCTACTCGGCGCTCTCCTCGCGAGGCGCTTCCGGCTCGCTCCTCGCCTCGTCTGACGGCGTGTCGGCGCGCTCGAGCTTGCGCTGCCGCTTCTCCTCGCGTTTTTCCTGCCGCTTGAGTTCCTTCTGCCGCTTCTCAAAACCGTAGTTGCGCTTGGGCACGTTACCTCGCGAATAATTGCGCACGTCCGGCAGCACGTGCGGACGCGACATCGCGCGAGAGGCGGCAGCGCGTGGCCGCCGCCTTCGCGTATCCCCGATTACTGAAGCTTGACGACGTTTTCCGCGGCCGGCCCCTTCTGGCCCTGCACGACATCGAACTCAACCCGATCGCCTTCGGCCAGACTCTTGAAGCCCTGGGCCTGGATGGCCGAATGGTGAACGAAGCAGTCCTTCTGGCCGTCTTCGGGGGTGATGAAGCCGAAGCCCTTCGCATCGTTGAACCATTTGACCGTTCCGGTGGTGCGCATTGTCCTGCTCCTTGTACCTGGTGTAATCGGAGTGGCCGAGAGTCGCACGGCCGACTACGCTCGCGTGGATTCGGCCCCACGCGGGGCTCGGCCGCCGCGGCGCAGCAGTGCGCCAGGAACGACGGCCAAAGAGAATTGGGCGTTCAGCGCGCCCGGGTCGCTAGAGCGGCCTGGTCCAACCGGGCCACCGCCGCCAGCACGATGGCCGGCTGTTCTTCCTGGATAAACTGGCCTGAACCCGCCACGCTGTCGCTGCCGAAATCGGGGAGCTTCGAGTGCAGCATCTCCAGCTGTTCCGCGGTCACCTCGGACGGATGCGGGACGGTGCCGACGAGAAGCCGCACCGGCATCGTGCACTCGTGCAGGCGGGCAGCGAGCGACGCGGGCTCCTTGGACTTGGACATCTGGTGAAACGCGTCGATCGAGCCGCTCATGTCGGCCACCTGCCCGGCGGTGTACGCCCGGATGACGGCGTCCGTGATCCAGGTGGTGTCCCCTGAGTTCTTGACGATCTCGCGCCGCACGTCGTGCCGGAGCTTCGACTCGTCCAGCGCGAACTTGACCAGGCCGCCGCCGAACTTGAACGCCTTCTTCATGCCGGGCGTCGCCGCGCTCTCGGCCGGTCCGCCGTCGAGCGAGAGCAGGCCGCGCACCAGGTCGGGCCGGACGACGGCGAGGCGAAACGCGATCGCGGCGCCGCTGCTCTGGGCGACGACCAGCGCACCGGTCACGCCGAGCGTGTCCAGCACTTGGCTCACCCGTACCGTCTGGGCCGCGAACGAGTAGTCCGCGTCCTTCGGGTGGGAGGACCAGCCGTAGCCGAGCGGCTCGATGACGATGGTCCGGTAGCCGCTCCGGGCCAGCGGACCGCTGATCGCCCGGTAACCGTAGGCCGCGCCGAAGATGCCGGGAATGAGGACGAGCGGTCGGCCGGTGCCGACCGTGGTGGTGCGCAGGACTTCGCCTGGCGCCACTTGGATGTCCCGCACGCCCACGCGGTTGGTCACACTCGTGTCAGGAGGAGGCGCCGCCGCGAGGCCGAGCGCGAGCATCAAGGT
Source organism: uncultured Gemmatimonadales bacterium (assembly GCA_963697755.1). Classification (GTDB taxonomy): domain Bacteria; phylum Gemmatimonadota; class Gemmatimonadetes; order Gemmatimonadales; family GWC2-71-9; genus CAVVWJ01. The sequence goes on from CAVOPE010000002.1 coordinate 399,503, forward strand.
CAAAAGCATGGAAGCCCCGGGTTCAAAGAGGCGAGCGCTACCAGGGCAGGATGTCGAGCTGGTCCAGTGAGGCCGCGACCCGGACGAGCGCGGGAACGCTGCGCTCTCGCTGGAAACGGACCGCGGCAGCGCGCACGTCCTCCGAAACCGCCGCACCCGTGCGTCGACGATACTCGCGGTAGGAGTCACCCAGGTCGAGGAATACCCGACGGAGTGAGCGCGCCTCACGCAGCTGCTCCGGGCTCCGCGTCACGCTGGCTGCCAGCGGATCGGGCGTGCGCGAACGGCGGCGCGTCGACTTCGGGCGTGTGGCCCTGGCACGCTGGTCCAACGCGAGCGCCGCGTCGTTCACGCGCGCGAGCACGCGATCGGTGAGGTTGGGTCCGTCCGCATTCGACTTCGAGCCATTGGAGACGGAGGTGTGGTTGGCCATGGAAACCTGCCGCGGTGCCGCGAGGAACGCCTCCGTGCCGGAGCGGGGAGAGGGTACCTGAAACTTAATGGTCGGGACGCCGATTAGCGAGCGCGGGCCATGACGACTATTAGGAACGGCTCGTACCGTGCTGTACCTTGCAGTGTATGCGGCGCCGTCTCGCCCCCCTCGGGGGCCGCGGTTTCACCTGCTCGGCGAGGCCGTGCGCGCCGGGGGCGAGCCGTTCAAGATGGCGCTCACCGCAGCCGTCGTCCGGCACGCGGACCGGTCGGTCTACCGGGTGCACTGGTCGGTGCGCGATATCAGCCGTCGACCCAGCCCCGATTGAGGTTCACGCGCTGATCGCGCCCTTCCCGTTCGTGTCCTTCGCGGTGTATGCCTGCCGAGCCTGCCGCTGAATGGTGTCCAGCTCGATTCGCAGCTCCTCGATCTCCTGCTCGATCTCGGCCAGCGTCGAACAGATCGGCGTCACCGACAACATGCCGTTCGCCTGCCGCACCACCCGCTGGAGAAAGATGTGCACCGTCGGAAGCGGCGAGCGCGAGCTCTTGTGGACGTTCAAGGCCATGCGGCGATCGTCGGGAGACATCAGTACGACCCGATGGTCGGCGTGACGGCGGTCTCGTGGGCGTGCTCGGCAGGGCGCACGGCCCGGCGGCCCGGCGCGGGCAGCGGCACGGGCGCCGCCTCGGCCTGGCTCTGGGTCTTGAGGTACGCGTTCGGGTCGTGCATCATGGCGCCGGCCGGCAGATGGGCGTAGAGCGGGCCGAGGTCGTGCTCGATCCGATTGGCATAGAACGCCGGTAGGCGGTCGGTCTCGCCGTCCATGAACCTCCGCACGGCGGCGTCTTCGTCCAGCAGCCGGCGGATCTTGGTGTGATACTCGATGCGCCCCCATCCCTCCGACGACATCGCGCGCACCACGTTCATCCATTTCGGGATCGTTCCCTCGGTGGCTCCGAGCCGTCGACGGATCGCGCGCCACGAGAAGGAGTAGCGGGTCAAGCTCACGACCTGATCGTAGAACGCCGGCCAGGTGTAGTTCTTGGGCCGCACGTTCATCGCATGATTGTTGTTGAGGAACATGAACGGAAAGGGCACCACGCGTCCCGCGCGCTGGTATTCCAGATTGAGCGGCGCGGCGCGGCCGAATGCCGAGAGCAGCGAGAACGCCGGGAACGCGCCCGGCGCGAGGTCGAGGAACAGCTTGGTGAGCTCGAACGGCTCCGGTCCCTCGTCGGTGTCGAGCCCCATCACGAAGTTGGTCTGGATGTAGGGGATGTAGCGCAGGATCAGGTTCACGTGCTCCGCGACCTGCTGCACCTTGTCCATCCCGGTGCGCCGCGTCTTCGACTTGTTCCCCAGGTCGTACCACGACTCGATCCCCGGCAGGATCGCCTGGAAGCCGTTCGCCCGCAGGCGCTTGAGGTGCGGCTCGGACAGCAGCGACAGGCTGCTTTCGGCGATGTGCCGCATCCGGCCGGGCGGCACCGCGGCCTCGATGGCCTCCATGTAGTCGTCGAACCGGACGCCGAAGTTGGGGTCGTGCCAGCCGACGATCGGGCGCTTCATCTTGGTGAGCAGGAAGGCGAGATCCGCGCTCACCTGGGCGAACCCGAGCGGCTGGTAGTCCACGGTCGAGTCGATACAGAAGCTGCAGGTGTACGGGCACCCGAGGCTGCCGATCATGGGGACGAACTGGATGGTCGGCGCCTTGGCCAGCGCTGCTTCGACGAACTTCCAGCGGGCCTGGAGGCTGGGCAGCTCCGAGGGCTGGCGGCCGGCGGCCATGAGGCGGCCCTCGGGCCGGTGCGGCGCGCACTCGGCGAGCACGTCGTGCACGACGCTCTGGTCGGTGAAGCCGAGCACGTAGTCGAAGTACTGCCGGGCGTCCTCGGGATAGCAGCGCGCATGCGGTCCGCCGAGCACCGTGACGGTGCCGCGCGAGCGATAGAGGTTGCTCAGCGCGTACGCGAGCTGCGCGGCCTGGGTGAAGGCGCCGATGAAGAGCACGTCGAGGTCCGTCGGCAGCTCCGCCAGTACGTCTTCGCCGCCCGTGTAGCACACGTAGGTCACCTGATGACCGGCCTGCTCGCACCACACGCCCAGGACCTGGGGCATGATACTGGCCAGATTCGCGTTCATGAGCCGGCCGTAGAGACTGTTGCGGGGACTCTTGGTGACGAGGTCGAGGATGCCGATGCGGCGGCGGCGTGGGCCTGGTCGGGCGGTCGAGGTGCTACGGGTGAGCGGCGCGACCATCGAGGCACCTTCCGTTCGGAGGTGGGCACTCGAATCGCTGGGTCCCGAGGAGGCGGGGCGAAGTAATCAGAGTGGGTAGGACGAATCGGCCATAGCCGGGCGTGCGCTTGGAGTGTATACTGCTGCACTACACATCGCAAGGCTATATCCTATAGCCGACGCGGTCCCCACTCGAAAGGCCCCATGGTCCGCCTCCGGATCGACAAGCTCATGGCGCGACGCGGTATCTCGGCGTACGCGCTGAGCCGTGGCGCACAGATCAGCTACCCGAGCGCGTACCGCCTCTCCCGGCCAGGGGGACGGTTCGGGCGGCTGCATGCGGACACGCTGGACCGGCTGTGCAGCTTTTTCGAGGTGCAGCCTGGGGCGTTGATGGAGTGGCTGCCGAAGAAGCGGATGGTGGCGGCCCGGCTTACGCGCACGTGAGAGGACGCTACTCCGATCCCGGGCTCGCCGCCTCCTCCAGCCGCGGCCGGATGTGCTCGTCCCGCGCCAGGATGCGCGCGCAGGTGTTCCACCGCAGGATCGCCTCGTCGTTCCCCGGCGGCCGCCGGCCCTCCGCCTGCTCGTACCACGACATGGCCTCTCGGAACAGGTGGTAGGCCAGCTCGCCCGATGCCACCGTCGCGCGGCGCAGGTGCGCCTTGGCGCCGCGCTCGGCGACGATGCCCGCGTAGTACATCCGCTTGTACTCGTCGTCCAGCCGCGGCAGCAGCTCCTGGGCCCGCCGAGCCCCCTCGGCCGGCCGCTCGGCGAACTGGTCGGTGATCGCGAGCAGCAGCGTGACCAGGGCGCTCTGGTTCGAGGGGTCGACGGCCAGGACGTCCAGGCAGATGCTCTCCGCCGACGAGGGGTCGTTGATGACCCGGTACCGCTCCGCCTTCTGCAGGGCGGCGGGCACGCCGTCCTTCGAGATCCGCTTGAGCTCGTAATGCTCGGTCACGCTTCCTCCCTCCGGCTGAACACCTTCAGCAGCCGTCCCACCGGATCGTAGAACTCGTCCACCACCCGCTCCTTGAGCGGAATGATCGCGTTGTCGGTGATCGTGATGTGCTCCGGACAGACCTTGGTGCAGCACTTGGTGATGTTGCAGTAGCCGATGCCGTGCGCGTGGCGGAGGTCGGCGACGCGGTCTTCGATGTCGAGCGGGTGCATCTCGAGGGCCGCGACGTACACCAGGAAGCGCGGGCCGATGAACTGGTCGTGCATCTGGTGATCACGGAGCACGTGGCAGACGTCCTGGCACAGGAAGCACTCGATGCACTTCCGGAACTCCTGCACCCGGTCCACGTCCGCCTGCTGCATCCGCCAGGTGCCGTCGGGGGCGTCGGGGGCGCGCGGCTTGAACGGCTTGATCGTGGTCTTGACGCGGAAGTTCCAGGAGACGTCGGTGACGAGGTCGCGCACCGGCGGAAACGCGCGCATCGGCTCGACGGTGACCGGCTTTTCCAGCGGCAGCTCGTTCAGCCGGGTCATGCACATGAGCTTGGGCATCCCGTTCACCTCCGCCGAGCACGAGCCGCACTTCCCGGCCTTGCAGTTCCACCGCACCGCAAGGTCGTTCGCCTGGTCCGCCTGGATCTGGTGAACCGCGTCGAGCACCACCATCCCGGGCGACACCGGCGTCGTGTAGTCGACGAAGCGCCCACCCGCCGCATCGCCGCGCCAGATACGGAAGGTGGCGGTGTCTCGGGTTTCGGGCTTGAGTGCTGTCGGTCACGTCGGGCCTCCTTGCGTCGGCGGCTACTTCTGCTCGTCGATCACCCGCCGGAGCTCTTCGGGCATCTCGGGAATCGGCTGGCGCACGAGCTGCATCTCCCCGCCCGGGCCCTTGCGGATCACGATGTTGAACTTCGCGTAGGCCGGGTCCTTCTCCGGGCGGTCGTCGCGGAAGTGGCCGCCGCGGCTCTCCTGCCGCTCGAGCGCGGCACGGGTGACCGCCTCGGAGACCGTGAGCAGGTTGTCGAGGTCGAGCGCCGTGTGCCAGCCCGGATTGTACTCCCGGTTCCCCGGGACGCCCACCCGGGCCGCCCGCTGACGCAGCCGGGAGATGCCCTCGAGCGCGCGTTCCATCTCGGGATCGGTGCGCACGATGCCGACCAGGTCCTGCATCATCACCTGGAGCTCCTGCTGGATCTGGTAGGGGCCTTCGCCGGCCGCGCCGCGCTCGAACGGCTCGAGCGCCTGCCGGACCGCGTCGTCCACATCGGCCGCGGAGATCTCGGCGCTCGCCGAGTCCTGGGCATAGCGTGCGGCGTGCTCGCCGGCCCGCTTGCCGAACACCAGCAGATCGGAGAGCGAGTTGCCGCCGAGCCGGTTGGCGCCGTGCAGGCCGGCGGCGCACTCGCCGGCCGCGAACAGCCCCGGCACGGTGGACATCTGGCTGTCGCCGTCGACCCGGACGCCGCCCATGACGTAGTGGGTCGTCGGTCCGACCTCCATCGGCGTCGTGGTGATGTCGATGTCGGCCAGCTGCTTGAACTGGTGGTACATGCTCGGGAGCTTGCGCATGATGTGCTCGCGCGCGTTGGGCAGCCGCTGCTTGATCCACGAGATGTCGAGGAACACGCCGCCGTGCGGGCTCCCCCGCCCTTCCCGCACCTCGCGCATGATGCGCGGGCGACGTGGTCGCGGGTGAGCAGCTCGGGCGGCCGGCGGGCGTTCTTGTCGCCCTGGGTGTAGCGCCAGCCCTCTTCCTCATTGTCGGCCGTCTGCGAGCGGTAGTTCTCGGGAATGTCGTCGAACATGAAGCGGCGGCCTTCGCTGTTGCGCAGCACGCCGCCCTCGCCGCGCACCCCCTCGGTCACCAGGATGCCGCGCACGCTCGGCGGCCAGATCATCCCGGTGGGATGGAACTGCACGAACTCCATGTCCTGCAGCGCCGCGCCGGCGTGATAGGCGAGCGCGTGGCCGTCGCCGGTGTACTCCCAGCTGTTGCTGGTGATCGCGTACGCCCGGCCGATGCCGCCGGTGGCGAGCACGATGGCCTTGCAGTTGAAGAGTCGGAACCGGCCGCGCTCGCGGTCGTAGCCGAGGGCGCCCGCGATCCGCTCGCCGTCCTGTGAACAGCCGGAGGACGGTGCACTCCATGTGCACGTCGATGCCCTGGTGGATGCCGTGGTCCTGCAGCGTGCGGATCATCTCCAGGCCGGTGCGGTCGCCGACGTGCGCCAGCCGCGGATACTTGTGGCCGCCGAAGTTGCGCTGGAGGATGCGGCCGTCGGGCGTGCGATCGAACAGCGCGCCCCAGGCCTCCAGCTCGCGCACCCGGTCGGGCGCTTCCTTGGCGTGCAGCTCGGCCATGCGCCAGTTGTTGAGGTACTGGCCGCCGCGCATCGTGTCGGCGAAGTGGACCTGCCAGCTGTCGCGGTCGTCCACGTTCGCCAGCGCCGCCGCGACGCCGCCTTCGGCCATCACCGTGTGCGCCTTGCCCAGGAGCGACTTGCACACCAGGCCGACCCGCGCGCCCGGCGCCGCCGCGGCAATGGCCGCGCGCAGACCGGCGCCGCCGGCGCCGATCACCAGGACGTCGTGCTCGAAGGTCTGGTAGTCGGTCAGAGGATCCTCCAGTCGGTCCAGATGCCCATCGAGCAGAGCCGGACGTAGAGGTCGGCGAACGCGACGGAGAAGAGGCTCAACCAGGCCCAGCGCATGTGGCCGCGGTTGAGGCAGCTGGAGCAGTCGTAGGCGAGGCGGCGCACCGGGCGGCGCGACAGCCGGTCGAGGTACCCGCCGATCACGTGCCGCATCGAATGGCAGCCGAGGGTGTAGCCGCCGAGCAGGACGACGTTGGTCGCGAGCACGAGCGTGCCCGACGCCGATGCCGAACGAGGTCCGTCCCGCGGCGTCCGTGAACCAGAGCGCCTTCCACACGTCGTGCAGCAGCACGAGGAGGAACAGCAGCGCGACGTACAGGAAATAGCGGTGGATGTTCTGCAGGATCAGGGGGAACGACGCCTCGCCCCAGTAGGTCTTCCGCGGCTCGCCGACGGCGCAGGCCGGCGGGTCGGCCCAGAACGCCTTGTAGTACGCGCCGCGATAGTAGTAGCAGGTGAGCCGGAACAGCCCCGGGAACGGCAGGATCAGCAGCGCCGGCGAGAACGGGAGCCAGGCCGGCCACCAGCCCGGCTTCGGCCCGAACCAGGCGTGGGGCGAGCTGCCGAACAGCTCCGGCGAGTAGAACGGCGAGAGGTACGGCCCGTAGGTGTAGTGATCGCCCTGGAACGCCGCCCAGGTGGCGTACACGATGAAGCTCGAGAGCACCAGGAAGACGACGGCGGGCTGCACCCACCACCGGTCGCGGCGCATGGTGGCGCCGAACCGGCGGTGGACGAGCGGGAGCGGCGCATCGGCCATGCGGCAAGCCCCATGCCTCCGGACGAATCCGGGGCGATTGCGGCGTGATTCGCCTGATTGGTGAATGCGTTCACGGAAACGCGGCCCTGCAGAGCAAATTGAAGCGCGCGCGGGAGAGTGTGTCAATGGCGTGCGATTCCCGCCTCTTGCCCGTGGTCGAGGATGGCTCAAGGTTGTACCTGACCCAGGATCCTGCGAAGCGACCTTGCGATCAAGCCGCATCGCGGCGCTCGTGGCCGTCGGCGTGAACCGGAGCGAAGCGTGAAATCGAGCATGCGGTGGCGGGGCTGCCCCTCCTCGCCGTGCTGGCCCTGACGGAATGCGACGGAGACCCGGCCCGAGAGGTGGCCGAGGCTCCCGCCCGGCATCCCGCGCCTGCCGTCGCCGAGGAAACCGCTCCGCCGGCCGACACCGCCAAGACCTCGCACTTCGTCCGGCCGCTGGCCGAGGCCTGGACCGGGGATCTCGAGGGCATGATCGACCGGCGCGTCATCCGCGTCCTGATCACGCCGACGCGAACCCAGTACTGGATCGACCGGGGTCAGCAGGTCGGCGTGGAGTACGAGCTGCTCGAGGCGTTCCAGGACTGGATCAACAAGAAATACCGGGCCCGGAGGTACGTGAACATCCAGGTGGTCTTCATTCCCACCTCGCGTGCCGACCTGATTCCGGGCCTGCTGGAAGGCCGCGGTGACGTGGCCGCCGGGATCCTCACGGCCACGCCCGAGCGGCTCGCACAGGTCGACTTCGGCGGACCCTTGTTCCGCGGCATCCGGGAGGTCCCGGTCACCGGCCCCCGGTCGCCGGCCCTGAGCACGCTCGACGATCTCGCCGGCGCGCGCGTCGTCGTGCGCCGGTCCTCGAGCTACTGGACCCATCTCGAGGCGCTGAGCCGGCGCTTCGCGAGCGAGGGCAAGCCGCCCATCGTGCTGCAGGCCGCTCCGGAGGACCTGACCGACGACGACCTCATGGAGCTGGTCAACGCCGGCCTCATCGGCGTCACCGTGGTGGACCGATACGCCGCCCAGCTCTGGAGCAAGATCTTCCCCGGCATCCGCGTGCACGACAGCGTCGCCGTCCATGACGGAGGCGAGACCGGCTGGCTCATCCGGAAGCAGAGCCCGAGGCTCAAGGCGGACATCGACCAGTTCGCCCGGGCCCACGGGCAGGGCACCCTGTTGGGCAACACCCTGCGTCGGAAATACACCGGGTCCACCCGTTTCCTGAAGGATGCGATGTCCCCCCAGGCGGTCGACCGCTACAACCGGACGGTGGGCCTCTTCCGGAAGTACGGCGAGCGCTATTCCCTCGACTTCCTGCTGATGCTGGCGCAGGGCTATCAGGAGTCGCGACTGGACCAGAACATCCGCAGCCCGGTCGGCGCCATCGGGGTGATGCAGGTGATGCCGGCGACGGGGAAGGAGCTCCGGGTTGGCGACATCCGTCAGCTGGAGCCCAACATCCACGCGGGTGTCAAGTACATCCGCTACCTGATCGACCGGTACTACGCGAACGAGCCGATCGACGACCTCAACCGGACCCTTCTCGCCTTCGCCGCCTACAATGCCGGACCGGGACGGGTCAGCCGCCTGCGGGCGGACGCGGCCAAGCGTGGGCTGAACCCGAACATCTGGCGCGACAACGTGGAGCTGATCGCCGCCCGCGAGATCGGCGCCGAGACCGTCACCTACGTGGCCAACATCTACAAGTATTACGTGGCATACCAGCTCATGCTGAGCGCTCAGACCGCCCGGCAGGAGGAGCTCACCCGCCTTCGGGCCAAGGCGCCTTCGCGGGGGGCGCCCAAGTGAACGTCGCATTCCTTGGCCTCGGCAGCATGGGATCCGCGATGGCGGAGAACCTCGTGCGCGCCGGGCACAATGTGCTGGTCTACAACCGCACCCGCAGCGCCGCCGAGCCGCTCGAGCGCGCGGGCGCCCGCGTCGCGGCCACGCCGCGCGAGGCCGCCGGCGGCGCGGAGGTGCTCGTCACGATGGTCGCCGATGATGCAGCGGTGGAGGCGGTGATGCTCGGTCGCGACGGGGCGCTGGAGGGGCTCCCGCACGGCGGTGTCCACGCGTCGATGAGCACGATCAGCGCTGCGCTCTCGCGGCGCCTCGTACGGGAGCATGCGGCGCGGGGGCAGGGGTATGTCGCCGCGCCGGTGTTCGGTCGGCCGGAGGCCGCGGCGGCGGCCAAGCTCACCGTCGTGGCCGCCGGGCCGGCGGAGGCGATCGAGCGCTGCCGCCCGCTGTTCGAGGCGATGGCGCAGGCGGTCGAAGTGGTGGGCGAGGACGCGCCCGCGGCCAACGTCCTCAAGATCGGCGGCAACTTCCTGCTCGCCGCGGCGATCGAGGCGATGGGCGAGGCGTTCGCGCTGATGCGGAAGCACGGGATCCAGCCCGCTCGGTTCATCGAGATCGTGAACGGGCGGCTGTTGCGGTCGCCGATCTACGAGAATTACGGCAAGCTCATCGCCGAGGGTCGCTACGTACCGGCGGGCTTCAAGCTGCGGCACGGCCTCAAGGACACGCGCCTGGCGCTCGCGGCGGCCGACGAGGTCGACGTCGCGCTCCCGATCGCGGGGCTCGTGCGCCAGCACTACCTGAGCGCGATGGCGTGGGGCTGGAGCGACATCGACTGGGCGGGGCTGGCGCTGGTAAGCGCGGTCGAGGCGGGGCTGGAGCCGGTGGGCGGACCGGCCTAGGGGTCGCGTGCGGCATACATAAGGAAACGACACCCGTTCGACCGTCCGGCGGGCGACTGGCGAAACCTCCCGGCCCACCGCATCTTCCGGCCTTCCCCACACAAGCGCTGGCCATGCCCGAACTGCTCGGCAGGCTCCAATCCGCCCTCGCGGACCGCTACCGCCTGGATCGGGAGATCGGTGCCGGCGGCATGGCCACCGTCTATCTGGCCCAGGACGTCCGGCACGACCGCCGCGTGGCCCTCAAGGTGCTCCGGCCCGAGCTGGCCGCCGTGATCGGCGCCGACCGCTTTCTGGCCGAGATCAAGCTCACCGCCAATCTCCAGCACCCGCACATCCTGCCGCTGTTCGACTCGGGCGAGGCCGACTCCTACCTCTTCTACGTGATGCCGTTCGTCGAGGGCGAGACCCTGCGCGACCGGCTCAACCGGGAGAAGCAGCTGCCGGTGAGCGACGCGCTGCGCATCGCGAACGAGGTGGGCTCCGCGCTCGACTACGCGCATCGTCACGGCGTGGTGCACCGCGACATCAAGCCCGAGAACATCCTGCTCCACGACGGCCAGGCGCTGGTGGCCGACTTCGGCATCGCGCTCGCCGCCAGCAAGGCCGGCGGCAGCCGGATGACCGAGACCGGGATGTCGCTCGGCACACCGCACTACATGAGCCCCGAGCAGGCGATGGGCGAGCGCGAGATCACCGGCCGCTCGGACGTCTACGCGCTCGGCGCGGTGCTCTACGAGATGCTGACCGGCGAGCCGCCGTTCACCGGCTCGACCGCGCAGGCAGTCGTGGCCCGAGTGCTCACCGAGACGCCCCGGCCCATTCTGCCTCAGCGCCACACGATTCCGCGCCACGTCGAGGCCGCGGTGCTCACGGCGCTGGAGAAGCTCCCGGCCGACCGCTTCGCCTCCGCCGCGGCGTTCGTCGAGGCGCTGCAGGACAAGAGCTACGCCACTACCGCGCAGATGCCGGGCGTGGCGGCGCCGGCCGGCGCGAGGCCCGGCGCGCGGCGCTCCCGCTGGCGGGATCCGGTCGTTCTGGCGGCGCTCGGCGCCGCCGCCGCGGCGACCGTCGCGGCCACATGGGGCTGGCTTCGCCCGGCTCCCGCGTCGCCGCTCACCCAGTTCAGCCTCGCGCTCCGGTCGAACGAGGCGCTGCAGCCACCGTCGCCCACCGGCGGCGGCCGCGTGGCGATCTCCCCCGACGGCCGGCGCATGGTGTACACCGGCCCGGGCGAAGGGTCGCAGCGACTCTGGGTCCGGCGGTTCGACCAGCTCTCGGGGACGCCGATCGCCGGCACCGAAGGCGCGATGAGCCCGTTCTTCTCGCCGGACGGGCGTCAGGTCGGATTCATCAAGTCGGGCACCAGCGTGCTCGTCGCCTCGCTCGACGGCGCCCCGACCGTGACGCTCACCGACAAGGCCAACTCCACCAGCGGCGATTGGGGTGACGACAACTACGTCTACTTCGAGGTGGACTCGGGCATCGCCAGGATGCGCCCGACCGGCGGTACCTTGGAGCGGGTCGTCACGATGTCCGCCGGTCAGGTGGGGACGGAATGGCCCAACGTCCTGCCGAACGCCGCCGGCATCGTGTTCCGGGTGCGGCACAGCGGCCAGGGGCCCGGAGACTTCGAGATCGCGGTCGCCAAGCTGCCCCACGGCCCCGTGCACACGCTGACTCGCGGGGTGTACGCTCGGTACGTGCGGACGGGACACCTGCTGGTCGTCACGGCGGACGGCAAGCTCATCGCCTTCCCGTTCGATCCGGCGAAGCTCGAGCTCACCGGGCCCCCGATCGCGCTGCTCGAGGGCATCGGGGCCCGGTCGGGTGGCTTCAACGTGGACCTGGTGGTATCCCCCACGGGCACCCTGATCTACACCAGCGGCGGCACCCTCACGTCGAGGCGCGCGGCGAGCGTGTCCCGGGACGGCGCGGCCGTGCCGCTCGATCCGGCGTGGGATCCGCAGGGCGTGGTCGACAACATCGCCCTCTCGCCCGACGGCAAGGCGCTCGCCGCCACCGTAGCGCGGAATGGCAAGCCGGACATCTGGGTCAAGCAGCTGCCCACGGGGCCCTTCTCCCGGATCACGTTCGGCGACACCGGCAGCATCCGGCCGAGCTGGTCGGCCGACGGGCGGTCGGTGCTCTACCTCAGCGACCGGGTGGGATCGGGTGTCGGCAACGTCTACCAGAATCGGGCCGACGGCACGGGCGCCGCACGCGTCGTGCTCCATTCGACGGTCGATTGGGGCCAGGTCGAGGCGTCGAAGGACGGCCGCTGGCTCATCGTGCGGAGCGCCGTTTCGTCGGGCGGCAACGGCGACATCTACGCGCTCGCTCAGGGCGACACGCTGGCCAAGCCCCTGGTCGCCACGCCGGCGACCGAGCTGTATCCCTCGCTCTCCCCGGACGGGCGGTGGCTGGCCTACACCTCGAACGAGTCGGGAACGCCCGAGGTCTACGTGCGGCCGTTCCCGGACGCGGCCGCGGCCAAGTGGCAGGTGTCCACCAACGGCGGGTCGGAGCCGCGCTGGGCCCACAGCGGCCGGGAGCTGTTCTACATCAACGGAAAGGCCGAGATGGTGGCCGCGGAGATCCGGGCGGGGGCCGCCATCTCGGTGGGCGAGCAGCGGACACTGTTCTCGATGTCATCCTACGTCCGCTCGGGCGGCATTCACTCGTACGACGTGACGCCCGACGACAAGCGGTTCATCGTGATCCGCGAGGGCGATCCTACCCAGCAGAGCGAGCTCGTGATCGCGGAGCACTGGCTCGACGGGCTCCGGGGCCGACAGCGATAGCGGGCGACCGCCGGCGGTGCCGCCCCAGCCTATTCGTGCCGGCTCACGGTGTCGCCGTGGTGACCTTCCCGAACTCATAGGCGCCCATGTCCGTCACGGCGGCACCGTCGCCGTTGCCGTCGACCGGCCGAGCGAGCCCGCGGATGTCGGTCGTGGGGGCGCCGGCGTTGGTGCCCGCGTCCACCGCGGGCGAGCGGGGGCGGAGGCGGTAGTCCCGCCCGCCAGGGTCGAGGAACAACGGCTCCGCCGAGATGTTGCCGGTGCCGGGGAGGAGAATCTCGCCCACGTCGCTGTAGGTGGCCGTGATCACCTCGTTGCCGGCGTATCGTCCCACCTCCGCCAGGTTGTTGTTCCACACGATCGAGTTCAGCAGGATCAGCCTCGCATTGCTCACGACAAGCACGCCGCCGGTGTGGAAGTTCGCGCTGTTCGAGGTAACGGTGACGTTCTTGAACGTCGCCCGTACGGGGCCGTTGACCCCCTGCAGGTATACGCCGCCGCAGCAGTTGCTCGCGACGTTGTTGGCGACGACGACGTTGACCAGCCGAATGGTCACCCGGCCCTCCGCCGCGATCGCGGCCCCATTCACGGCCCAGTTGTCCTGCAGGATGACGTTGTTGACGGTGAGCGACACCGCGTCCTGGATGCCGAGCACCTGGAGGCCGCCGCCCTCTGAGTTGGGGAGTTTCCCGCCCCGCTCGATCGTCATGCCCGAGATGAGCCCGGAGGCGCCGTTCAGGACCCGAATGAGGCTACCGCTGTGGTCACCCCGGATGATGGTCCGGCCCGGGCCCATGCCGAGCAGCTTGAATGTGCGCCGCCCCTCGATGACGTAGTTGGGCCGAATCTCGGGGCCGAACGTCTCGGCGTACACGCCGGGGGCAAGGCCCACGGCGTCGCCACTGCGGGCGGCCCGAAGCCCTTCGCTGAGCGTGTTGAAGGGGTGCGCGCGGCTGCCGTCTTCGACCCCGCTGGTGTTGTCCACGTCCACGAAGACGGTGGTGCGGCCGGGGAACGGGCCGAAGGACGCGGCGGCGGCGGCCACGTCGGCCGCGGCGGCATCGGCAGGCGCGCCGGTCGGCGTCTCATCGGAGGAACACAGCAGCCACGCCCAGGGCGGCCGCGAAGGCGCCGGCGAGCAGGGTGGCGAGGGTGCCGGCTTCCGTGCGACGGCTCGACATGGGACCTCCACGGCGGATGGATTCGATGGATCCGACTGGAGGATGGCGACCAGGCGTCAAGCCGGTTTCAAGAACGGACTGGCCTCCCCGCGTTCCGCACCGCAGATTGGGGCACCCCGCACGCTCGGGAACAGGAGGTCCACCATGACCGCCCCCGCCTCACCGACGTCCGCGCCACCTGCCGCGCCCGATCGTAAGCCCCGGGACGACGAGATCGACGTCTACGGTCTCACCCACCCCGGCAAAGTCCGCAGCGACAATCAGGACCACTTCCTCATCTGCGCCCTCCGGAAACAGATGGTGGTGCAGCAGACCAGCCTCCCGGTGGCGGAGCAGCTCATGTCGGAGAGCCAGCGGCTGGCGCTCCTCATGATGGTCGCCGACGGCGTCGGCGGCGGCAGCAAGGGCGCCGAAGCGAGCCGGCTCGCCCTCGAGGCCGTCACCCAGTACGTGGCCGGCAGCATGCACTGCTACTATGCCGCCCACTCCGCCGAGGACCGGGAGTTCTCCGAGGCGCTCGAGGCCGCGGCGGAGCGAAGTCACGCTGAGCTGTTGCGTTACGGGCAGGACAATTCGGAGTACCGCGGGATGGCCACGACGCTGACGCTCTACCTCGGCGTGTGGCCGCGGGCCTACCTGCTCCAGGTGGGCGACAGCCGCTGTTACCTGCTTCGCAACGGCGAGCTCATCCAGATCACCCGTGACCAGACGATGGCCCAGGAGCTGATCGACCTCGGCGTCCTGAGCCGAGCGGACGCCGGCGCCACGAAGCTCTCGCACACACTGTCGAGCTCGATCGGCGGGCGCCAGACCGCGCCGGTCGTGACCAAGATGGACCTGGCCTGGGGCAACGTCGTGCTGCTCTGCAGCGACGGGCTCACCCGCCACGTCTCCGACGACCGGATCCGTCACCACCTGCGGTCGATGACCTCGTCCCGGCAGGTGTGCGAGGACCTGGTGCAGGAGGCGCTCGAGGGAGGCGGGAGCGACAACATCACCGTGATCGTGCGGCGGGCGCTGGCGAGCGACGCATAAGGCAGTGCGCCGCTCGCCTTCCTGACCTACGGCCCGAGCAGCAGCGTCTGCGCCACGGACGGGACGCCCTTGTCGTTGATGATGAACAGCATGTACGGACCGGGCGGCGCCAGTCGTCCGGCCGCGGGCGGCGTGACGGTGAGGCTCTGCCCGTCGGCCGCGGCGTGGAAAGTAAGCGTGTTGAGGCGCTCTCCCATGTCGAACGCGTGCGTCGACGAGGCGAGTCGGATGAGCGTCACCTTCCGGATCGCGGCCGCGTTCGGCGTGCTCACGTTGAACGGCACGCCGTACCGGATCCGGCTCGACGACAGGTTATAGGTCGGCCGCGCGCCCTTGAAGAGGTAGGGCGGCGAGAAGATCTCGTAGGAGAGCTGCTGGGTCACGCCGGCACCGTCCCCGCTCCCGGACGACAGCACCCGGCCGTCCGGCAGCAGCACCGTGGTGCTGTGGTAGACGCGCACCACGCTCGCGTTCGCCATCGTGGACCACGCGCCGGCCGAGCCGGCCGCCGGATTCCACAGCTCGGCCGCGAACACCGCCCCGGCCTCGTTGGTGAAGCCGCATTGGCTGGTGCCGCCCGTGACCAGCACGGTGCCGTCCGCGAGGATGACCGCGGTGGTTTGGCGCCGCCCGATCGCCAGGGACGCGACGGGCGTCCACGCGGGCGACGCCGCGGCGAGGTCGATGATCTCGGCCGTTCGCTGGGGCAGGTTTCCGGGACAGTTGTTGCCACCCCCGCCGCCGACGTAGAGCACCTTGGTGTCCAGCATGACGGCGGATCCGTAGGTGCGGTCCTTCACGGCCATCGCCGGCCCGTTCGACCAGCTCCCGCTGCCACTCGGATTCAGGAAGAGGGACGTCGCCGTCGGGCCGGCCACGAAGATGGCGCCGTTCTTCGGCTCGACGAAGGCCCGCGGGTAGAGCGGGAGCGAGCGGCTCGCCCCGGTGAGCTCGGTCCAGATGCCGTTGGTGTAGCGCTCCGGTATGGTCGCGGGCGTGGTCGGCGTCTGATTGCCTCCCATGGCCACCACGCTGCCGTCTCCCAGCGTCACCAGGGTGGGATACCAGCGCGGATACTTCATCCAGCCGGTCGCGGACCAGGTCGGTACCGTCGAAGCGGCTGGCCTGGGTGAGGCCGTTGTTGTCGCCCAGCGCTTCGTTGTGCCCCCCCGCGACCAGCAGGCTGCCGTCGCTCAGGAACGTGTGGCCGCTGCAGAACAGCTCGCAGGCCGCGGGGTCGGTGCAGGTGGCGTCCGTCACCTGGGTGAACCCGCCGCCCGACGGATTCCAGAGCTGCGGCTGGCCGCCGTGTCCCCACAGCAGCACCTTGCCGTTGAGCAGCTGGTGCATGTGCAGCGCGATGACGGGGGTGGACTTGGGGGCGTCCCAGCGCCCGATGGTGGCCTCGATGCCTGGTGGCGCGTCGAACCCGGCCCCCGCGGCGCGGCTGGCCGACATCGTCAGCGCGCACGGGCCCGTGCCGGCGCAGTCGCCGCTCCACCCCGAGAAGGTGTGGTTGCTCGCCGCCACCGCCGTGAGCGTCACCGCGGTACCCTGTGGATAGGTGGCGCTACAGCTCCCGCTCACCGCGGTCCCGGCGGTGATGGTGCAGTTGATCGCCGGCGTGAGTCCGGCCTGGCTCCTCACCGTGCCGTTGCCGTCGCCGTCACCGCTCACGTTGAGCGTGAAGCTGGGGGTCCCGTGGCCCGCGAACGATGCCCGCACCGACCGCGACTGGGTCATGGTGACCCTGCACGTCGACGCGGTGCCGGTGCAGGCCCCGCTCCAGCCGGTGAACGAGCTGCCCGGGTCCGGCGTGGCCTTGAGCTCGACCCGGGTCTTCCAGCCGTATGACGCAGGCAGTTCTCTGGACCGGCCGTACCGTTGGTGATGACGCAGGCGAGATCCGGCGTCTCGCCGTAGTTCGGCGCGGTGACCATGCCGCCGCCGGTGCCGCCGCCGGTCACGGTGAGCGAGCGCGGCAGCTTGGTGGTTCGGAGTTCGGGGCTGGTGGAGTCCGGCCCGCCCTGGCAGGCGTGAAGCAGAACAGCGGCGGCGAGCAGGGAGCACGCGCAGCGTAGCCACCGCAGGAAATGCGGAGACGGCATGACCATCACCTTGGAAGGGATGGCGTATCGTACCCTGCTGGACCGGAGTTCGTAAAGAGGGGTGGCGGCCCAGATGGACCGCCTATTTCTGACCTCCCGTCTCTGCCGCCTGCCGCTTGGCCGCGGCGACCAGACTGTCGGCCCGGCGGCTGGCCTCGCCGAGGATCCCCGCCGCCTTGTTGTCCGTCTCCTTCTTCAGCTGGTCGGCGGCGGGCTTGGCGGCGGCCTGCAGCAGGGGGTTGTCGCCTGCCTTGGCCGTCAGCGAATCGGCCTGCTGATACCCTTCCAGTTTGACCTTATCCGCCAGCGTCTGCGCCTGCTGGCGAATGCCCGCCGCCTGCTGC
Organism: uncultured Gemmatimonadales bacterium; assembly: GCA_963697755.1. Classification (GTDB taxonomy): domain Bacteria; phylum Gemmatimonadota; class Gemmatimonadetes; order Gemmatimonadales; family GWC2-71-9; genus CAVVWJ01. The sequence continues at coordinate 416,733 of CAVOPE010000002.1, forward strand.
TCCGCCTGCTGGATCAGCTTTGTCGCCTCGGCCGATGCCTTCTGGGTGACCGCCTGCGTCACCGCCTGCTCGGCCCCCTTCGTCGCCGACGAGGCGAGGCTGCCCACGTCGGCCTTCACCGAGGGGTTCGTCACCGTCCCGCCCAGCTGGATATCGAGCGGGATCTCCTGCGCGGAGCTGAGGTCGACGCCCGCCTTCCCCGCCTTCGAGACCAGCCCGCTGATCGCCTGACTCGCCCCGCCGCCAAGGAGGGAGCTCGGAACCCGAAGGCCCAGCGTGTATTGGAGCGACTGATCGATCCCGTTGGAGCCCGCGACCTTCATGGTGGTCGGCCCCAGCTTCACGTCGAACGGCTGCACCAGCAGGCGGCCGTCCTTGATCTGGAAGTTGGCCTTCAGGTCCTTGAGCGTCGGATTGTTCAGGATCTGGAGCTTGGTCACATCCACGATCTTGTTCATCGCGGGGAAGTCGTGCAGCGCGAGCTGATAGGTCTGGACCTTACCGGCCCCGCTGAGCCCTTGGAACAGCGGCATCATGTTTTTGCCCAAGGCGCCGTTGAGACGCAGGTCGGTGGACACGGTCCCGATGGCATACTTCGCGACCGGAGCCAGCATCTGTACCGTCGTGAACGCCTGGAAGGCCGACGGCACGTCCACCTTGGTCATCTTGAGGCCGACGTCGAAGGTCGGCTTGGCCGGGGTGGTGGTCTCGTAGAAGCCGGTCACCCCGATCTGTCCGCCCAGCGTGTTCATCTGAAAGTTCTCCAGCGTGATCCGCTGGTCCTTCACGCGGAGCCGGCCCCGCGCATTGGTCATCTTGAGCTTGTCGTAGGTCAGCTCGGCCACGGTGGCGTCCAGCCCGAAGTCGATCTTGGGCGGCACCGGGATGACCTGCAGGTCGCCCTCGCCCGAGCGCCATTCGTCCAGGTTGAACCGGTTGCTGCGCACCGTCGCGTTCCCCCGCAGCGTGTCGTCCCGGAAGGCGTACGACACCAGGTTGTCGATCGTGCCCGACGCCTGCAGGTCGCTGCTGCCGATGGTGCCCGCGAACGACTTGAGCTGCGCGCGCTCCGGTGCCAGCGTGAGCGACGCCTGCTGGATGGTGAGCGGATGCGGCAGGGTCTTGCCCTTGACCGTGAGGTTGGCGACGTCCACGCTGCCGCTGGCCCCGACTTTGTCGTACTGCTTCTTGTCGACGAACGACATCCGCGTCCGCACCGCCGCGTCGGCCGCGACCGTGCCGGTGAGCTGGTCGATCCCCTCCAGCTTGATGGTGCGGCGGACGTCGGCGAGATCCACCTTGCCTTTCACCCGCAGGTTCACGTCGGGGTCCGACACCGGCGTCCGCAGCACCATGCTGGCGTCCACCGGGTTGCGGCCGAGCAGGAGGTGGAACCGGTTGAGGTTCACGACCGTGCTGTCGGCGCTGCCGCCGGGGTTGGTGAGCGCCAGGTCCATGACGATGTCCCGCGCCGGGAGCGGGAGATCGGGATACTGGAACGCGCCGTCGTTGACCTTGGCGTTGATCGCGAACGACGGGAAGGCGCTGTCGCCGTACTCGCCCTTGACCCGGCCGTTGACCGCGAACGTCCCCGAGGTCTTCACCTTGTCGAAGTCGTGGGCGTAGACGGCCGGCACCAGCGAGAGAATGCTCCGGAACTTCGTGCTGGGCGCGTTGAAGGCCAGGTCGAGGCTGGTGTTCTTCCCCGCCGTGTTCGCCGAGCCGGCGACGCCGACGGTGAGGTCGTTGAGCCGGAGTCCCGTGTCCTTGAAGGTGTAGGCCTTCCGGGCCAGGTCCGCCTGCACGTCGGCGGTGAGCGCGAGCTTGACCCGGTTGAGGTAGGGAATGCCGGCGAAGGTGACGCTCACCGTATCGGCATCGGCCTTGGTCTTGATGGCGACGAGGTCGCGGCTGAAGTCGCCGGTGAGCGATTGATCGTAGCCGACCACGGACGCCTTGAGCTTCGCCTTGCGGTTGTCGAAATCGACCGCGGCGTCGTTGATCTCGAACCGCCGCAGGCTGACCGCCATCGGCTTCGCGGCTCCGGCCTGCGGGCGCCGTCTCGGCGGTCTTCTTCGTGATGTCCCAGTTCGCGGTGCCGTCCTCGAGCGCGATCAGCCGGAGCCTGGGCTGGTCGAGCTCGATGGCGCGCACGACGATCGGCCGGCCGGCCGTGACGTTCCCCAGCACGCTGAACAGGTCCAGCGCCACCCGCAGGTGCCGGACCGCGGCGAGCGTATCGCCCTGGAACCGGTTCTTGCCGACGGCGGTCAGGTCGTCGAGCGTGAGCGTGAGGTTGGGAAAGTCCCGGAAGAAGCTGAGGCCGACGTCCTTCCAATCGACGCGCGCCTCGAGGTTGCGGTTCACCTCGGTCTTCACCCGCTCCGCGATCCGGTCGCGAAACAGCAGCGGGAGCACGAGCAGCAGGGCCAGCACGAGCAGGATCAGCGCCCCGACGATGGCCAGGACGCGCGTGGGTCGTTTCATGGGTCACCTTTTCCGGGCAGCAGCCATATCGTAAGGTAGCCTCGCCCGGGTCGTCAGAATTCAGCCGAACATCAGCCGCACCGTCCACACCGCGATGAGCATCGCCGCGACATCCGAGATGAGCCCCGCCGGTACCGCGTGCCGCGTCTTCCGGATGCTGATCGCGCCGAAGTAGACGGCGATCACGTAGAAGGTCGTCTCGCTGGAACCGAACATGACGGCCGCCATCTTCACGTAGAGCGAATCCTCGCCGTATTGCTTGATCATGTCCGCCACCAGCGCCGCCGAGCCCGATCCCGAGAGCGACCGGATGATGGCCATCGGCAGCAGCTCGGCCGGGAAGCCGATCAGGCTCAGGACTGGATCGAGCGCCCGCGTCAGCGCTTCCATGGCGCCGCTGGCCCGGAACATGGCGATGGCGAACAGGATCGCCACCAGGTAGGGAATGATCCGGACCGCGACCTGGAATCCCTCCTTGGCGCCCTCGACGAAGCTCTCGTACACCGGCACCCGCTTGTAGAGGCCGTAGAGCGGGAACCCCACCAGCATGAGCGGGATGATGAAGTAGGAGAGCTGGTTGATGGCAATGCGCGCGGCGTCCATGGCGGCCTCAGGCGCTGGGAGCCGCGGCGGCGGGCCCCGGGTTCCGGTTGGGATCCGACGCCCGGTAGCCGGGGAGCCGGCCGAGCAGCCTGGCAGCGGCGATGGCGACGATCAGGGCGAGCACCGTCGTGATGATGATCGGGAAGATGAGCCGGTTGATCTGGAGCCCGAGCAGCGCCAGCAGGAGCACGGGCGGGACGAGCTGCACGCTGGCGGTGTTGATGGCCAGGAGCATCACCATCGAGTTGGTGGCCGTGTCCTCCGACGGATTGAGCTTCTGCAGCTCCTCCATCGCCTTGATCCCGAACGGCGTCGCGGCGTTGCCGAGCCCGAAGATGTTGGCGGTGAGGTTGAGCGCGATCATGCCCAGGGCGGGATGGTCGGGCGGGATCTCGGGGAAAATCGGGCGGAGGACTGGCCGCACCACCTTCACCAGCGCGTAGATGATCCCCGAGTCCTCGGCGATCTTGAGCAGCCCGAGGAAGAGCGCGAGCACCCCCACCAGCCCGAGCGCGATCTCCGCGCCCGTCTTGGCGAAGTCGAGCGCCGCGGCGGCGATGGCGTTCAGCTTCACGAACCAGACCGGCTCGAAGACGACGGCGGACGCCAATACGAGCGAGTCGGTCCCCTGCTCTCTCCCGGGCGCCGTGAACTCGGCGAGCCGGCCCTGCAGCTCGTCGTCACGCGAGCGCGAGACCTTGGCGATCGTCGCCAGCGGCTCGGGCAGCTTGGCCCCGGCCTGGAACCGGAGCTGCGTCCCCTCCTCGGACCGCAGCAGGTAGCCGGGATAGCTCGCCGCCGGCGCCTGGTCGGTCCGGTAGAAGCCCGCGTACTGCCGCGGCTCGATCCGGATCTCCACCGGCACCCGGCGCGCGGCCGAGTCGTAGCCCTCGGGGAACACGAGCACGACCGGAAGCCGCTGACCGTTCCGGTACTGGTCGCGGGCGATGTCGCGGGCGTCGTAGCCGAGGGCGAAAAGGAAGCTCGAGACGATCAGGCCTGCCCAGATGTAGTTCAGCATCGACCGGCCGGGTTGTGGGGAGCGTTGGGGGATGGGAAGTAATATGGCCGCGCGGTCATCCCGGGCGCAGCGCGCCCACGGACTTCGAGGCCCCCAGGTAGCGCAAGCGACGAGGGATCCTCTCCGCGGGTATTCAGACCCGGTGGAGAAGATCCCTCGCCGTGCTCGGGATGACGTCAGAGTCGAGTGACCTCTTCCCGCCCCCGCTCCCTACGACCCGCAGTGAGCCCGGGGATCGCTCGACGGAGCACCGGCCGACGCCGGGATCTCGGCGGACGAGAGCTGGACCTTCCGCTGAAGCTGGTGCCCATGACTTCCCGCCACGGTCGGGGAGGGCTGCGGCCCGTAGGGCCCGCCCACCGCGAAGACGCCCGTCTGCTCCGGATCCTCCGCGGGCAAGTCACCCTGCCAAGTGATACCCCACTCCTGCGCGTCGATCAGCTCGACCGTCCCGACTCGGCTCTGGATGTCGCCGACCTTGCGCAGGAACACCCAGAACTTCGTGTCGGGCGAATGGGGGAACCAGGGCCCGCCCTCCGCGGGCGGCTCGGGCTCGCCGTCGCTGGTCGCACCCTCGGGTCCGGGCATGAACTCCCCGCAGCGCATCAGCTGGTCCTTGAGATCCCGGAGAACCTGGTCCGGCGACCCGGTGAGAGACGCATGGGAAAGCGCGGCCGACCCCACGGAGGCCGACGCTTCGGGCGACAGGCCGGTCGGATACCAGTCGCCGCTGTCGGGATCGCAGGAGGCGAGCATGATCGCCTCGTCCGCGTCGAGCGCGTAGACCAGGTTCTCGCACCACCCCGCCTGCTTGGCGCTGTCGGGGAGCGTCGGGTAGACCAGGCCCAGCAGGCGGGCCGTATGGCCCTCGAGCTCGGTGCCCGGGCCGTAGCGGGCATTCTCCGCCAGGTAGGCCGAACCGTCGTTGATGTCGATGGACCAGTTCCCGCCCGATTCGGCGGCGATGAGCCGGACCCGCTGCCCGCTCGGCTCCAGCGCCATGGCGAAGTGGATGTCGAAGAACTCCGCGATCTCGGGCGAGAACGGCTCGCCGCTCACCGGCGTCGCGTGGGCGGTCAGGGGATCGATGGTGTACACCCGGCTGTCGTTCCCGACGCCGATCAGCGCGCCGTCGGACGGCCGGATGGCGATGCCGATGATCCGCTTGAGGATCGGCAGCCCGGTGATCCGCATCTTCGCGCTGAGCACGTTGATGCTGCCGCTGCCGAAGACGATGAAGTTGTTGGACAGGTCCACCGCGTACATCACGTCGCCCACCGGGGCGGGGCCCTGCGGGCCCGGCGCCGGATCGTCCGAGCCGGGATCGTCCGAGCCGGGATCCGACGGCCCCGGCTCGGAGGGCGTTGGACCGGTGGAGCTGTCGCCGCCGTCCTTGCCGCAGGCGGCTCCGGCAATGCTGGCGGTCAGCGTGAGAAGCACCAGCGCGGCGGCGCGGATGCCTCGGCGAGAGAAGATCGTGTCCATGGTGACCTCCGGCGCGGGTGAGCAGGCTCGGTGACATCGCAGGTTCGACCGACAGGCTACGGCTGCCTGGTCACCGCGATCTCAACTGCCTCTCAACCCCGGCGCCGGATGTGCCCCGGTCCGACTCGCGCGGATCCTCGACGACGCGCGCGAGCCGACGCCGGAGCTGTGGCGACGGCGCGCGCAATCACATGGTGCGGATGTATGGGAGCTTGGCAAGCGCCGGCGAACGGGAGGGCGAGGTTTCAGGCGCTGCCGGACGCGACCGATCTTCAATAACACTGCGAGAGCGGAACGGGCACGGGCCAGCGCGCCCGTACCCCTCCGGTTCTCGAGAACAGGCTAGTGAACCGTCACGCCGAGCCCGACCTGCCCGACGTTGGCATCCGCGTTGGACGTGGTGGTGGCGAAGCCGTTCCAGTACGGCGTGAGACTCACGTTCGGGCCGACCCGGAAGTCGTAGCCAAGCCCGACCAGAGCGCCCACGCCGGTCTCGCTGTTGCTGCCGAAGCCGGAGACGTCGGCGTAGATCGATCCGACGCCGAGCCCGCCGGTCATAAAGAACCCGCCGGTCGCGGACGGATAGAAGCGGATCTGCGCGGTGAGCGTCGCCACCCTCAGCTCGGCGCCGTTCTCGCTCTTGGTCCAGCCGTTGAGGCCGGCGCCGAGCAGCACCTTCTGGCTCAGGGTCCCGCCGATGACCAGGTTGCCGCTCAGCGCACCCTCGCGGCCGTCGCAATCCTGGCAGCCCAGGCTTCCATAGCCGAGTCCGCCGTTCAACCAGAAGCCCTGCCGGGTCTGCGGCTGGCCTTGGGCGGAAGCCGCCTGAGGCAGCGTCGCCGCCAGCGCGAGCGCGGAGACGAAGGCAACACGGGTGAGCAGACGCATCGCGAGAATCTCCATTCGAAGGCGGTGGGGCGAAGGCGGCGCGGAGGACGACGCGGCCTCGCGCCGAGCGGGCGTTCGAGGCCAACAGGGGCAAAGCATGTGCCGACCAGGGACGCTCGGCCGTGACCTTACCGGAAGCCAGCTCAACACCCTGAGGCGCAATGGTTTGAAGGCGGATGTGTCGGGCCGCGGCGCGCGGTTTGTGGGTCGGGGCATCGGGATCGTTCCGGGCGCGGCGACGACTGAGGGGGTCGGATGCAATGGTGACGGCGGAACGCCAGGTCGCGCGGGAAATGGTGGAGCGTGTCGCAAATCGGTCCCTGATTGTCGCACTTCGGGCCTGGCCTGCCTGGACCCGCTCGCCACCATTGAATAACCTGTTTCCTCACTCCAATTCCGCTCGACACTGATCTCCGGTTTCCGCCAGGGAGCGTGAGATGGCATACAAGGGTGCAATCCGAGCCGGCACGACCGTGGAAGCCAGGCTCCTGCTCGACCACACCGCGTCAGGGCCCGCCTTTCTTCTCATCGGCTATGGTCGACTGGGCGGCTCGCCCAGCGGCGACGGCGACGTGACCAGTCCCGGCGGCGTCGCCAAGGCGAAGCAGAGTCTGGATGCGCGGGGGCGGGTCGAGGTCGGGGTGGACATGTCCGAGAACGCGGATACCGGCGTCCTGCTCGTCACGGTGGACGGGCAGGAGAAGACCCGGCAGAACATCGCGGGCGACACGATCTGGGTGTATTCCGTGCTGGATGCCGCCGGCCCGGGACCCGGAGCGCACACATGACGGGGAATCACGTGCGAGCGCTGGCCCTCCTCACCAGTCTCGCGCTGCTCGCACCAGCGGCCCTCATCGCCCAAGTGTCGGAGCGCGACAAGCAGTGCGCGGCGGAGCTGGTGAAGGAGGGCGTGTCCGAGGAGGATGCGGCGGCGTCGGAGGAGCCGTGCTTCGAGCTCGCCAACGCGCTGGAGAGCCGGGTCAGCGTGCCGGCGACGCTACGGATGATGCTCGAGCGCACGCCGCCACGCGACTTCCAATCGCGCGCGACGGGCAACGCGGGGACCGCCGGCGCGCCCAGCCAGGGCGAGGCCGTGCCGTCGGTCCAGCCGCTCGCGCTGGCCGGCGGCTCGCTCGCGGCGGTGGGGTCCGAGGGGGGCACGGACGCGATCGCGGCGTTCACGATCAATCCGGCGATTCTCTTCGGCCCGCAGGACGAGACTCGTGCGGCCGCGCTGAGCCGGCTGCTCGACCTCACGGTGCTCGCGCCGGTGAACGACCTGGACCGCGATCAGGACGGCAAGATCGACTATTGGGGCATTCGCGGGAGGATCAACATCACCGGGCCCGGCGCGGGCAAGCACCTTCGCGAGGCCGTGACGGCGTTCGCGGCACGCGTCCAGCAGTCCGCCATCGTGGCCGCCTCACTCGACACCGTGCTTAGGGAAACCCCGGACTTCGAGCGATGCGTTGCCGCGTTCCGGACGGATTCGGTGGAGGTCGAGCAGGTGACGGGCAGCTGTGGGCGACGGCTGCAGATCGCGCCCGATGCCCAAACGCTCGAGCGCTTCCGCGAGGCCCTGGCGCACGCGCGCGATTCGGCCGACGCGCGCTACCTGGGCCTGGACCTCCGGCTCGACCAGGGCGACCCGACGCTGGGCGCCACCCCCGGTGCCGCGGGCACGGCCCTGTTCGCGGGGCTGGCGTATGGCCGGAAGATTCTCTCGACCCGGCCGAGCCAGCCGAGCTTCGGCCTCAGGGCGCGGCTCGGCGTGCAGCACGTCTCGCTGGACGACATCGCGCTCGCCGAGAGCGACCGCAACAACACCGCGATCGACGGCGCACTGGCCTTCGACTTCACCTATCCGTACGAGTTCCAGCCGCTCAAGCTCGCGGCGGGGCTGGAATTCCGGGCCGGTGATCCGCCGGTGGACGATATGGAAAAGGAGTTCCGGACCAACTTCCTCCAGGCCCGGCTGTCGCTCGATGTCCCGATCACCGCGGCGAACAGCATCTCGATCGCATTCGCGGGGCCGCTCACCGGCAAGGAGAAGGCGACGCTCAGCATCAACGGGAACTGGCAGCTACTGCTGTCGGGGTTGTCGGCGGTGGGGCGGTCGGAGGAGGTGGCGGCGGGGCGGTGAGTGCTGGCGGTCTCACCGCAGCGGCTCGCTCGTCGCCGCCGCGCGCCCCGACTCCGCCTGCGCGATAGCCCACGCCGCGGTCACCAGCCCGACGTGACTGAACGCCTGAGGAAAGTTGCCCAGTAACTCGCCGGTGTTCCCGTCCACCTCCTCCGCCATCAAGCCGAGGTCGTTGACGAAGGCCGCCGCGCGGCCGAAGGTCTCACGCGCGCGCTCGACCTCGCCGCCGAGCGCCAGGGCGTGGGCCAGCCAGAAGGTGCAGAGCAGGAACGAGCCCTCCTTGCCGGCGAGCCCGTCGTCCGACCGGTAGCGGTAGATCAACCCGCGCGGGTCGGCGAGCCGATCGGCGATCGCGTGCACCGTCGCTCGCACCCTGGGGTCGCTCGCGGGCAGGAAGCCCACGATCGGCAGCAACAGCGTCGATGCGTCGAGCGCGTCCCCGCCGAAGGTCTGGGTGAAGGCGCCGGCGCGGTCGCTCCAGCCCTGCTCGAGGATCGCCCGCCGGATCTCGTCCCGTCCCGCTTCCCATCGCTTGACCGTGGCCGCGTCGGCGCCGAGCGGGCCGGCCAGCTCGATCGCGCGGTCGAGCGCGACCCAGCACTGCAGCTTGGAGTGGACGAAGTGGCGCGGCTCGTCGCGGATCTCCCAGATGCCGTTGTCCGGCTGGCGCCATCGCCGGAGCGCCGTGTCCGCGACCGCTGTGAGGAAGCCCGCCGTGGCGGGGGCGAGCGCGCCCACCTGCTCGCGGAGCCGATGTACAGCGCCGAGCAGCTCGCCGTAGACATCGAGCTGACGTTGGGTCCACGCGCCGTTGCCGATACGGACGGGACGGCTGCCACGCCACCCGCGGAGATGGGGTAGCTCGCGCTCGGTGAGGTCGCGCTCGCCGCCCACGCCGAACATGATCTGGAGGTCGCCCCCGTCCTCGAGCTGCCGCCGGGCGGCCCCTGCCAGGAAATCGAAGAAGCGCCGGGCCTCGTCGGGGCACGCGGCCACCCAGAGCGCCTCGAGCGTCATGCTTGCGTCGCGCACCCAGGTGTACCGGTAGTCCCAGTTGCGGCCGGCGCCCACCGCCTCCGGCAGCGAGGTCGTGGGCGCAGCGACGATCGCACCGGTCGGCTGGTAGGTGAGGCCTTGGAGCACGCGTCCGCTCAGGTGCACCAGGTCACGCCAGGGACCCTGGTAGGCCTGGTGCTGGTCCGACCAGCTCCGCCAGGCGTCGATGGTTTTCTTCAGCCGGTCCGCGATGCGCGCCTCGTCCCAGGTCTCTGCCGCGCCGTCGACGGGCCCGTACTGGAGGGCGAACCCCCGCGACTCGCCGGCGCGAAGCCGCAGGCGTGCGCCGGCGACGCCGTCGGCCACCGCGAGCGGTGGGGCCCAGAGCCGGAGCGTCGGTGATCCGGACGCGAGGACCCCGTCCGGCGCCGAGCGCAGCTCTGGCCGGACGCGCCCGTAATCGGGCCGCGGCGCATACTCGACCTGAACGTCGACCGTGCCGGCGGTGCACTCTGCCCGGCGGAGCAGCACCTGCGGGGAGCGCTCGCCGAGCTCGTGACCGCGCTCGTTGGGGCCGACGGCGAGGGCGTCGGTGAGCGTGAGGCGGCCCGAGGCGGACTCGAAGACGGTCTCCAGGACCAGGGTGCCCTCCAGGTACCGCCGCCGGACGGCGGTGGCGTCGGGCAGGCCGATTGCCCAGTGGCCGGCATCCTCGTCGAGGAGACGGGCGAAGATGGACGGGCCGTCGAAGCGCGGGGAGCAGAGCCAGTCCACGGAACCCGCGCGGTGGACCAGCGCGGCGGACCGGCAGTCGGAGAGGAGGGCGTAGTCGGCGATGGAGGACAGGCTCATGGGAAAGGAAACTAGCCCGACCGTGGCTCGACCGACCGTGGCACCCGACTTGCCATCGGCACCAACCCGAGCCGCCTGCCGTAGTCCAGGGCGGTCGGCCGGTCTCCCCACCCCGCCTAGCTTGGCCGGACCCAGGGCGACATCTTCCAATCAGCCAGCAGCGGGAGCAGCGGTGATGGGTGGGTCCTACAAGCAGTGTTCCGAATGCGGCAAGCGGGCCCTCAGCGTGGCCACCCGCTGTCCCGGGTGCGGGCGCGAGTTCCCGCCCGAGCCGGCGCGGCGGAGGGGTCCGGGGTTCGACGTGGGCCGGTACCTGCCGTTCGTGGCGATGGCGGCCCTGCTGGTCGTGGGGGTCCTGTCACGGGCCATGCTCAATCGCATCGGCCGCCCCGCGGTGGCTGACGAATCCTCGGCCATCGCCACGGCGACCCGCGAAGAAACGTCGTCCGTCGCCGCCGCGCCCCGGCTGAATAGGGCGTCCCCTGCCGCCCCCACGCCGGCCGCGAGCCCGGCGATCCCTGAGCTCCTCGTCGCCCGCACCTGGACCAACGTCCGGAACCGGCGGAGCCCCACCGGCGACCTCGAGGCCGTCCTCCTCCCGGGCGACACGGTCGTGGCGGACTCGCTGAGCCGCGGGTGGTACCGAGTGGCGCTGGAGGGCGAAGTGCTCGGCTACGTCTACCAGTCCACGCTGGTGAAGCTCAACTAGTCCTTCTCTTCGATTCGAAACGAGCGACTCTCGACCGTGCCGAGCTCGGCGTGGTCGCGGGCCGAGGCGCGGAGGACCTTGCCGTCGCCCGGGTCATCTATCTTGAGGTCGTCGAATACCGCGACTCCGTCCCTGGTATCCCGCTCCAGCTTCCCTTCCAGCTTCCCCGATCCACCTGAAAGCTCCAGCTCGATCTTGATCTTGGGCTCCTTCACCACCTCCCCGTTCCGGTCCACCACCGCCACGACCACCGGAGGACTGATGCGCTCCTTCTCTCTGGCATCCGAAGGCTGAACCTGGAAGACCAGGTGATCCCCGCCAGGGTCGCCGCCACCACCTCCGCCGCCGCCACCTCCGCCGCCACCGCCGGTCGCGGTCGCGGTGAACGTCACGATCTCCACGCCGGACACGACGGCGTTCGCCGAGTTGGGTCCGGCCGACGGTCCGAGCGTCCATTGGGCGGAGGCGAGACCGTCCGCGTCGGTCTCGCCGGTGGACGGCGAGACGCTGCCCCCGCCGCCGCCGACGAGCCAGGTGACCGGGCGGCCCTCCAGGGGATTCCCCTGCGCGTCCACCAGGCGGACCACCAGCGGATCCGGCAGCTCGGTCCCGGGCTCGGCGGACTGGTCGTCCCCCGACACCAGCACGAGGCTGGCCGCGGAGCCGGGCGTACCGGTATGGGTGAAGGTCACGGGAGAGCCGTCGAGCCCGGGAGCGGATGCCGTCGCGGTCTGCGGGCCGGCGGAGGCGCCGAGCACCCGTCGGGCCGCGGCTAGACCGTCAGCATCCGTCTCGACGCTGGCGGGTCTGATGCTGCCGGGGTCGGCCTCCCATGCCACGGGCGCGCCGCTCACCGGGTTGCCGAATTCGTCGGTCACCCGAACGACGAGGGAATCGGCCAGGGCGGTGCCCACGGCCGCGCTCTGCCCGTCCCCGCTCACGGCCGCGATGGACGTCGCCGCCCCCGCCGCCGCGGAGGCCGTGAGCCTGACCCCGACCCCGCCCGAGCCGACGACCCGCGCGTCCACGACCTGGGATCCGGCCTGCTCGCCGAGCGTCCACCTCGCCTGCGCCTGGCCATCGCCGCCGGTGAGCGCCGTCGCGGGCGTGACCTCGCCGCCCGGGCCGGCCGGCGGAACGACGAACTCGACCGAGACGCCCTCCATGGGCTGCCCGCCCTCGTCGGTCACCCGCACGACGATGGAGTCGTCCAGGGGCGACGCCACCGTGCCCGATTGGCCGTCTCCCCCGACCGCGGCGATGGCCGTGGGCGTGCCGTCATGCGGCAGCACCAGGTCGCCGCTGCCGCACGCGAAGGCGGCCAGCGCCGAGGCCGTTGAGACGATATGATGGACGAAGCCCAAGGAGCGCCGCACGGCAGAGCTCGGGAAGGTCGGAGGCCAGACGATAACCGCGCGCGCCGGGGACCGATAGGGCTTGGATCACATGCCTCTGGGGCGCAACGTTTTGCACCTGTCGCCATCGCCGTCGGCGGCGCATACTAGCTTGCGCGCATCTCCCGAAACCATCCCGGACGAGCCGACTGCCCGACATCCCGCTCCGTCTTCGCGACGCCCTGGCCGATCGCTACCTCATCGAGCGCGAGCTCGGACGGGGCGGCATGGCCACGGTCTACCTCGCCCGCGACCTCAAGCACAAGCGCCCCGTCGCCCTCAAGGTGCTCCTGCCCTCGGTCGCCGCCTCGCTCGGCCCCGAGCGGTTCGAGCGCGAGATCGAGTTCGCCGCCCGGCTGCAGCACCCGCACATCCTCACCGTGTTCGATTCGGGCGACGCCGGCGGCGACCTCTGGTTCACGATGCCGTACGTCGAGGGCGAGAGCCTCCGCGACCGCCTGCGCCGCGAGCGCCAGCTCCCGCTCGGCGAGGCCCTCCGGATCGCGACCGAGGCGGCCCGCGCGCTGGAGTTCGCCCACCGCCACGGCGTCATCCACCGCGACATCAAGCCCGAGAACCTGCTGCTCACCAGCGACGGCTCGACCCTGGTGGCCGACTTCGGCATCGCGCGCGCGCTGGACCAGAGCGGCGACCTGACCCAGACGGGCGTCGTGGTGGGCACGCCGGCCTACATGAGCCCGGAGCAGGCCGCGGGCGACCGCGCGCTCGACGCGCGCACCGACGTCTACTCGCTTGCCTGCGTGCTCTACGAGATGCTGGCCGGCGAGCCGCCGTACGCCGGACCCAACCCGCAGGCGGTCCTCGCGCGGCGGCTGACCGAGGCGGCGCCGCCGCTCCGCAACACCCGCGACGTGTCGCCCGCGCTCGATGGGACGGTGGCGCGCGCGCTCGCCCGACACGCGGCGGACCGGTTCGCCACCGCGGGTGAGTTCGCCGTCGCGCTGCAGGCGGCGGAGAGCGGGAGCGGGAGCGCCGCACCGGCTGCCACCACGCCGGTCGCCACCACGCCGGTTGCCACCGCCCCGGTGCAGGCCCGCCGCCGGGCGGCGCGGACCGCGATGGTCGTGGGCGGCATCGTCGCGATCGGGGTGGGCGCCGTCGTCCTCGGCCGTTCGCGCGCGCGCGGGCCGGACGCCACGGCGAGCGCGGCGCCGCCCGCCTCCGCCGCCGTGCTCCCCTTCACCGACCTGAGCCCCGCGCACGACCAGGAATACTTCAGCGACGGGCTCACCGAGGAGCTGATCACCGCGCTCAGCCGGATCGACGGCCTGCGCGTGGCCGCGCGGACGTCGTCGTTCCAGTACAAGGGCCGCCAGGTGGACGTGCGCGAGATCGGTCGCCAGCTCGACGTGGGCTCGGTGCTCGAGGGCAGCGTGCGCCGGAGCGGCAACCGGGTGCGCATCTCGGCCCAGCTGGTGAGCGCGCGCGACGGCTATCAGCTCTGGGCCGACGAGTACGACCGCGAGCTGGCCGACGTCTTCGCCGTGCAGGACGACATCGCGCGAGCGATCACCGGCGCGCTCAAGGTCCGGCTCGTCGCCGGCTCCGCCGCGCCCGCCGGCCGGCCGACGGAGGACACCGAGGCCCACGACCTGTACCTCAAGGGGCGGTTCGCCTGGAACCAGCGCACGGCCGCCGGCATGCGGGAGGCGGTGCGCTACCTGGAGCAGGCGGTGGCCCGCGACCCGAAGTACGCCCGGGCCCAGGCCGCGCTGGCCGACGCGTACGTGCTGCTGATTCCCTACTCCGGCGCGCCGCGGGCGGAGACCTGGGCCAAGGCGCAGGCGGCGGCGGCGAAGGCGCTCGCGCTCGACAGCACGCTCGCCGAGGCGCACACCGCGCTCGCCTACGGCACGATGATCTACGACTGGGACTGGCCGAGGGCGGAGGCGAGCTTCCGGCTCGCGATCGCGGCCGACTCCACCTATCCGACGGCGCACCAGTGGTACGGGGACTTTCTCTGGAGCCGCGGCCGGCTCGAGGAGGCGCTCGACCAGATGCAGCGCGCCCACCGGCTCGACCCGCTGTCGCGGGTGATCGGCTCGGAGCTGGGGCAGACCTACTACCTGATGCGCCGCAACGACGAGGCGCTGAAGCGGATCCAGGAGACGCTGGCCCTGGATCCCAACTATCCCAAAGGGCAGTATCTGACCGGGCTGGTCCACATCCAGCAGGGCCGCTACGCCGAGGCGATCGAAGAGATACGGCGCTCGATCGAGCTCGGCGGATTCCAGGAGGACGTTGGGGGCGCGCTGGGCTACGCCTACGGCGCCTCGGGCGACCGCGCCGCGGCGGAGAAGTACAACGCGGAGCTGCAGGCGCGGCTCGCGCAGGGTACCGTCGGCCCGTTCGCCCTCGCGCTGGCCTACGCGGGGCTCGGCGAAACGACGCATGCCTTCGAGTATCTCAACCGCGCCATCGACGTGCGGGACATTTTCCTGCCCGAGGATTTCTTCGATCCGCTGCTCGACGCGCTGCGGCGGGATCCGCGGTTCAGGCGGGTGGAGGAGCGGATGGGGGTTCGCTGAGCCCACGCTGGCGGTGATCGGGGTGCACTGCGCAGGTGGGGGCGGAGCTCGCTCCGGTCGCTGCAGTGCTGGCGCGTTCGGGGATCGCGGGAGGGCTGGGGCACTGACGCTCCCTCCGCGAGCCCCGCCCCCGCCTGCGCCCGCAGATCCCCGGTGCGCGGCTGGGTGCACCTGCTTACTGGCCCTCCCGCGTCAGGATTGCTAGCCTAGAGCACAGTCTTCGCGAGGCTCCCCTGACCGACATGCTCGATCGCCTCCGGACGGCCCTGGCCGATCGCTACCTGCTCGAGCGCGAGCTGCGCGGCGGCGCCATGAGCCGCGTGTTCGTCGCCGAGGAGACGAGCCTCGGCCGGAAGGTCGTGATCAAGGTGCTTCCGCCGGACCTCGCGGCCACCATGAGCGTGGACCGGTTCCGGCGCGAGATTCATCTCGCCGCGTCGCTCCAGCATCCCCACATCGTGCCGCTGCTCGCCGCCGGCGAGGCGGACGACCTGTTGTTCTACTCCATGCCGCTGGTCGAGGGCGAGTCGCTCCAGACCCGGCTCGCGCGGGACGGCGAGCTGCCGGTGCCGGAGGCCCTGCGGATCCTGCGCGACGTGGCCGACGCGCTGAGCTACGCCCACCGGCACGGCGTCGTCCACCGCGACATCAAGCCCGCCAACGTCCTGCTCGCGGACGGGCACGCGCTGGTCACCGACTTCGGCGTCGCCAAAGCGCTGGACCAGTCGCTCCATTCCTCGTTGACGGCGACCGGCCTCGCGCTCGGCACCCCCGCGTACATGGCGCCCGAGCAGGCGGCCGCGGATCCCCACGCCGACCAGCGCGCCGACATCTACGCGCTGGGCGTCCTCGGATACGAGATCCTGACCGGCCGGCCACCCTTCACCGGGCCCACGGCGCAGGCGGTGGTCGCGGCCCACATGGCGCAGCCGCCTCCGCCGCTCGCCACCCTGCGCCCCGCCGTGCCGCCCGCGCTCGCGGCGCTAGTGATGCGCTGCCTCGAGAAGCGGCCGGCCGATCGCTGGCAGAGCGCCGGAGAGCTGCTCCACGCGCTGGAGTCGTTCAGCACACCGGCGGACGGCGTCGCCACCACCATCACCGCGCCCATCCCCCGGCCACCGACGGCGCGGCGCGCGCCGGTCGTCCTGCTGGCGCTGGCCGCGGGACTCACGGCCGTGGTGGCCGGGTGGCTCATCGCGCGGCACTCGCGCGGGACCGCGCCGCTGGACGCAAACCTCGTCGCCGTGGCTCCGTTCGACGTCCCCGACAGCCGCCTCTCGCTCTGGCGCGAGGGCCTGGTGGACCTGCTCTCCCGGAACCTCGACGGCGCGGGCCCCGTCCGGAGCGTGCCCTCGACCACCGTGATCCGCCGCTGGACCGGGCGAGCGGACCGGCCCTCCGCCGCCGCGCTGGGCCAGCGTACCGGCGCCGGCCTGGTGGTGTTCGGGAGCCTCATCGGCGCCGGCCCGGACTCCGCGCGTCTCACCGCGACGGCGTTCGACGTGGCGGAGGATCGCCCACTCGCCGAGATCGAGCTCCGCGATGCCACCGACCGCATGGACCGCCTGGCGGATTCGCTCACGCTGCGGCTGCTGCGCGAGCTGGGGCGGACTCGGCGGATCGGGGTCTTCCGCGCGACCGCCATGGGCTCCACCTCGCTGCCGGCGCTCAAAGCCTTTCTCCGGGGCGAGCAATGGTTCCGGCGGGCGTCGTGGGACTCCGCGTTCGCCGCGTACGACGAGGCGATCGCGCTCGACAGCACGTTCGCCCTCGCCCTCTGGCGCTCGAGCAAGGTCCTGGGGTGGTGGCGCCTGTCGGACGACTCGGCCTCCGTTGCGCGCGCCATACGTGCCGGCGGGCTGACGCACGGCCTCGCCCCGCGGGACAGCCTGCTGCTGACGTTCGATTCGCTCCTGGCCGAGGTGGACGCGACCGTGCCCCGCGTGCGCTGGCCGGCGCTGCGGCGGCTCCATGCGGTGAGCCAGGAACTCACGCGACGCTACCCCGACGACTACGAATCGTGGTACGCCCTCGGGGAGGCTCGCTATCACTGGGGCAGTCGTGTCGGGGTCAGCCCCCGCGAGGTCCTTCAAGCCTTCGACCGCGCGATCCAAGCCGACCCCTCGTTCGGCCCGTCCTACATCCACGCTGTCCCGCTCGGCCTTATGCTCGACGGCCCCGAGGCCGGTCACCGCTACGCTACGCAGTACCTCGCGCTGCAACCCACCGACGCATCGGCCGCGGGAATCCGGCTGGCGGACCGGCTCATGCAGGGCGCGGGCGGGCCGCAGGAGGTCGAGCGTCTCCTGCGCGAGGCGTCGCCAACCGCCCTTCGCGACGCGCGGAGCGCCCTGGGCCCCTTCGCCGACTCGACGGAATGGGCCGTGGTGCTGGCGCGCGCGCTCGCGGCCGCGCCGGAGGGCGATGCCGCGTGGCTCGGCCGCGCCGAGCGCCGGCGGCTCGTGGACATCAGCCTGCTGTACCGTGGACACGTGCGCGAGGCTACGAAGGACCTGTTCCAGAACCCCGTGTCGCTTCCCATCCATCTGGTCGAGGCCGCGCTCGTCGGTACCGTGCTGCCCGATACCGCGGACCGCGTCTTCCGCCGAATCCTGGCCGGCGAACGTCTGGTGGGGGTCACCGCGACGCTTCCCTACTGGCTGACTCGGGGGGACAGCGCGGCGATGCGACAGATCGGACGGCGCAGCGATTCGATCGCGCGCGCGGCACCGAGCGAGGTCGATCGCAACATCGCGGCCTACACGGCCCAGGCGGTGCCGGCGTACCTGGCGCTGCTGCGACACGACACCACCAGCGCGTTACGCCAGCTCGAGGCGCTGCCGGACTCGCTCTGTCCGATGTGCTACTTCGAGCAAATGACGTTGGGCCGTCTGCTGGCGGCCCGGCAGGAGGACAAAAAGGCGGCTGCGTTGCTGAACCAGTGGTTGATCGATCTGACCTTGCCGAGCGTCGTGCTCTTGGCGCTCGAGCGGGGACGGGTGGCGGAGCGAATGGGGGAGCGGGAGAAGGCGATCCAATCCTACCACTACGTCGCCGACGTCTGGCAGCATGCCGATCCCGAGCTGCAGCCGTACGCGACCGAGGCGCGGGAGGGGCTCAGGCGGCTGACGAGCGAGTCGCGTCGCTGAGCGCGCAGCTCATGGTAAGCTCGCTTAGGCCGGCGCCACCCCGCGTGTTCCCTCAGAGGCCTGGCATCCCCAGCTCGCGCGCTCCGCCGCATACCCGACGCGCGGGAGCACCCGCTCGGCCACCAGCACGATCCCCCAGAACAGCAGCAGGAACGCGAGGACGTGCGCGGCTCCGCTCCGGAGCTTCCACGACACGACGGCGATCCAGACTCCGGCGAGCACCACCATGGCTGCACGCCACCGAGATATCCGGCGAGCGGCCAGCCGCAGCCGTGAGGATAGGGCCACTGGGTGATGAGGCCGCCCAGCGTCGCGCCGAGCGCTACGCGTGCCCAGAGACCGATGGTGGTTCGGCGCGGGAGACGGCGGGAGTGGCGGAGCCGACGCGAGTGATCCTGCGCCGCGGGCCCGAGCGCGGGGCGGAGACAGCCGCGGCGGCGGGGGCGGGAGCGGCGGGTGCGGCGGCCGCAGTGGCGGGTGCGGCGGCGGCGGGCCGGCCGATGCTCCCGAGCTGAGCGAGGAGGCGATCCACTTCTCGCCCCATCGGATCCGGCCCGGCACCGCGTGAAGGTTTTGGCATCGACGGCGACGCCGCACTAGCCATGCCAAGGGCAGCCGGGACGTTAAGCGCGCCGGTCACGCACGATTGCGTTGTCCGCCGCCCGCACCGCTCGCCGCACTACGCATGTCGTGGCGAGATGTGCCCTGCAGAAGGCTGCAGGGCACGTACGACGATGCGCCCGATGACTGCATCGGCTTAGCAGCTCTCTTCACGCGTAGCCAATGGAGGCGCGCGGCGGCGAGGTAGGGTGCTGCGATCTCCGGGCGCAGGCGGGGGCGGGGCTCGCGCAGGGAGCGTCAGTGCCCCAGCCCTCCCGCGATGCCCGACTGCCCCCGCACTGCAGCGACCGGAGCGAGCCCCGCCCCCGCCGGAGCCGTGGACTCCGATCCAAACTGGCCCCCACCCGCCCCCACGACCATATTGAGCCACTCCCATCCAGTCAGCGCACCACCCCGAACCGCGCCCGTCGCCGCCGGTCCGAGGCAGTTTGCGCGATCCTCGAACGGAGGTTGCCGCTGACCAACACGCCTGCCCGCCTCACCGCGGCCCTGTCCGACCGCTATCGCCTCGAGCGCGAGCTGGGCCAGGGCGGCATGGCCACGGTCTACCTCGCCGAGGACCTGCGGCACGGCCGCAAGGTCGCCATCAAGGTGCTGCACCCCGAGCTCTCCGCCGTGATCGGCGGCGAGCGGTTCCTCGCCGAGATCAAAGTCACCGCCAACCTGCAGCACCCGCACATCCTCGGGCTGATCGACTCGGGCGAGGCCGACGGCCTGCTCTACTACGTGATGCCCTACGTCGCCGGCGAATCGCTCCGCGCCCGGCTGATCCGCGAGCGGCAGCTCCCGGTGGAGGAGGCGCTCAGGTTGAGCCGCGAAGTCGCCTCCGCGCTCGACTATGCGCACCGCCAGGGCGTGGTCCACCGCGACATCAAGCCGGAGAACACCCTGCTGCAGGACGGCGCGGCGCTGGTGGCGGACTTCGGGATCGCGCTCGCCGTGCACCAGGCCGGCGGCAGCCGGATGACGCAGACCGGCATGTCGCTCGGCACGCCGGCCTACATGTCGCCCGAGCAGGCGATGGGCGAGCGTGAGATCGGCGCCCGGAGCGACGTGTACGCGCTGGGTGCGATGACCTACGAGATGCTCGCCGGTGAGCCGCCCTTCACCGGGCCCAACTCGCAGGCGATCGTCGCCAAGGTGCTCACCGAGCAGCCGCCGCCGCTCCGGCCCAAGCGCCCGACGGTGCCGCCGGCCGCCGAGGCCGCGATCATGACCGCGCTGCAGAAGCTGCCGGCCGACCGCTGGGGCTCGGCCCGCGAGTTCAGCGACGCGCTGACGGGCGCCGGATCGCGGAGCGGGACGACCGCCTACAGTCCCGATGGCGGCCGCGCGGCCTCCCGCCGGCGCGACGCCGCGCGCCGCTCTTGTGGGCCGGCTGGATATTGGCGGGCGTTGCCGCCGCCGTCGCCGCCTGGGCGCTGAGCCGGCCGCGGGCCGAGCTCCCGCCGTCCCGGCTCGCCATCCTGGTGCCGGGCCTGGGCGGGAGCGGGGCGAGCTCGCAGCTGCGCCACCTGGTGTTCCTCCCGGACGGACAGACGCTGGTGTACGCCGTCGGCGCGGCACGGACGGCGCCCTCCGGCTGGTGCGCCACGCGCTCGATGCGGAGGCGGGGACGCCGATCGAGAACGCGGTCGGCATGGGCAGTCCGCTGGTGTCGCCCGACGGGCGCTGGATCCTGGGGACGCAGGCCGTCACGCGACAGGTGCTCCGCCTCCCGCTCGACGGCGGCAGCCCAGGAGCTGGTCTCCTCGTCGCTGCTCCACGAGCGACGCGGCGTTCGCCCCGGACGGCAAGCTCTGGTACAGCAGCGACGCCGACCTGGGCACGGTCGAGGGCGACTCGCTCGTGGCCAGGCTGCACAAGGGTGGGTACCACCTGCTGCAGATCCTGGACAACGGACGCTCCGCGCTCACGGTGCGGACGAGGGTCGGGAATGCCGCTGGGCCCGTCGTGCTGGTGGATCTCGAGACCGGGGCCGAGACGCAGATCCTGAGCACCGCCGATCATCGAGGCGAAGGTGACCCAGGGACTGCTCGTGTTCGTGACGGACGCCGGTACGCTGCAGGCCGTGCCGTTCGATCCGCGCCGGCGACAGCTCGAGCGGGTCGCCGGTGACGGTGGCGACCAACGTGTCGGTCACCGGGAACGGGGTGGCCAGTTCGCCGTCGCCGAGAACGGCAACGTCGCCTACATCCCGCAGGAGCCGGCGTCGCTGGTATTCGTCGACCGGAACGGCGCGAGCCGGCTGGCCACGCCGGAGCGGCGGAACTTCCATCACCCGCTGTTCTCGCCGGACGGGCGCCGGCTCTCGCTGGACTTCAACTCGCTCGAGGGGCGCAACGTCTGGATCCTCGACCTGGGCGAGGGCACGCTCTCGCGGGCGACCTTCGACCGCGACGGGCACGACGCCACCTGGACGCCGGACGGGCGCTTCCTCACGTACATCGTGCCGGTGAACCGACCGGGAAGCGTGCTGCTGCAGCTGCTCCGGAAACGGCCGGGCAGCGCCGAGGCGCCGGACACGCTGCTGACTTCGCCGCTGCTGGCCTACACCGGGGTATGGCTCAAGGACGGCAGCGCGATGGTCACCACCGCGGCCGACCTGCGGCGGGACCCGAAGCTCCCCGACTCGACCCAGGGCGGAGCCGGCACCGACGCGGCGATCATCCGGAATGCGGGCCGGGGGCCGCTGGAGCCGCTGGTGGCGAGCCGGTTCAACGAGTCGTTCGTCGGAGTATCGCCCGACGGCCGCTGGATCTCGTTCGTGTCGGACCAGTCGGGGCGAGAAGAGGTGTACGTGCGCGACCTCGCCGGGCAGCTGGACCAGGTGCTGGTCTCGGCCGACGGCGGCAACGAGCCGGTGTGGAGTCCGGACGGGCGCGAGCTGTTCTATCGGGAGACGAAGCAGGAAGGTCCCTACCTGGTCGCGGCCGGCATCGCGACGACGCCGGCGCTCGCCGTGACCAGGCGGACGCGGCTGTTTCCGATCGGCGACATCGTGGGGACGGCGCCGCACGCGAACTACGGCGTGTCGCCGGACGGGAAGACGTTCGTGATGGTGCGGAGCAGTCCGGCGGCGCGAGTGATGGTGATCCAGAACCTGCCGGCGCTGGTGCGGCGGCTGCGGGGGTCGGGAGGGCAGTAGCTCAGGGTCCACGGCTCCGGCGGGGGCGGAGCTCGCTCCGGTCGCTGCAGTGCCGGGCGCACTCGGTGATCCCAAGCGGGCAGGGGCACTGACGCTCCCTGCGCGAGCCCCGCCCCCGCCTGCGCCTCGAGATCAGGCGGCGCCGGAACAGCTCCTCGAGAGGCTAGCGTGAACGGGTGCCGCGCGACGGCACGCCGTCCGTAGAGACCGACACTACGCCCAGCCGCGACGCCGAACTCCCCGCGACATCTCGCTCCCTCCGGTACCACTACCAGCTTCGACTCGTCCCAGGCGAACACCGGGAGCGTTTGCTCTTCCGCGCAGTATCCGGGTAGCGTGCGGCGTCGCACCGATGCTGTCTCGCTGAACGGAAGGCGCTGTCCGCATGCCGAAGCCGAGCCGCCCCCTCGCGTGGCTGGTCCTGTCCGTCTGGACAGGGCTCGGCGTCGGCGCCGGGCTCGCGACTGGGCGGGCCATCGGCCGCCTGACCGGGCACGGTGGCGTCTCGGTTCACGCCGAGGCCCATCGGGCGGGCGCGGTGCTCCAGAGTGCGCTGGCGCGGCCGCTGAGCGACGTCTTCGCGGTGACGCTCGAGAGCCCTGAGCCGGTGACCGCGCCGGGTCCCGCCGCGGCGCTCGACAGCCTGGCCGCGACACTCCGCCGGATGCCCGCTGCGCGCGGCATCGTGACGCCACGGGCCGGCTCGGGGCCGATTCGCGTCCCCCTGGTGAGCCACGACGGCCGCTCGGCGGCGCTGCTGGTGGCCTTCGACCCGGCCAACACGCGGCTCGACACGCTGGTCGCCCCCATCCGGAGCGCGCTCCGGGCCACGCTGGCCCGGCTGCCCGACGGCGAGCGCTACCGGGTCCTGGTCACCGGCCGGGCCCCGCTCGATCGCGACGAGCGGCTGCTGATCGCGAGCGACACCCGGCGCGGCGAGCTCCACGTCCTTCCGATCACCTTCCTCATCCTGGTCCTGGCCTTCGGCGCGCTCGGCGCGGCGCTGCTGCCGGTCGGCATCGGCGCGCTCGGCGTGCCGGTCGCGCTGGTCGTGTTGGGCCTGCTCACGCGGGTGACGCCCGTGTCGGTCGTCGCGCTCACCATCGTGACGATGATCGGGCTCGGCGTCGGCATCGACTACTCGCTTCTGATGGTCACGCGCTTTCGCGAGGAGCTGGCTCGCTCGGGCGACGCGGGCACGGCGACGGAGCGGATGCTGGCGACCGCGGGGCGGGCGGTGGTCACCTCGGGCGCCACCGTCGTCATCGGGTTCGCCGCCCTGCTGCTGACGCCGATGGTGGAGACCCGAAGCGTGGGCCTCGCCGGGATCGTGGTCGTGGCGGTGATGGTCCTGCTCGCCGTCACGCTGCTGCCGGCCGTGCTGATGCTTCTCGGACGGCACGTGGACTGGCCCCGCTGGCTGGCCGCCAGGCTCGCCTGGTATCGGCAGCCGACGCTGTGGACGCGGTGGGCCAGCGCCATCGCACGGCGGCCGCTCACCGCCCTGCTCGCGGGCGCGCTGGTCCTCGGTGCCGCCATCGCTCCCGTGTTCCACATGCGCGTGGGCCTTCCCGCGAACGACTGGTGGCCGAAGGCGACCGAGGGCGGCCAGGCCCTCTCGGTGCTCGAGCGCATCGGGGTCCGCGGCGTCGTGCAGCCGATCCGCATCGTGGTGCAGGTCCCGCCGGGCGACCACGTCACCTCGGCGCTCCGCCTCCGCGGCCTCAAGGCGCTCAGCGACTCGCTCCGGCACGATCCGCGGATCGGCGGCGTGACCAGCCTGGTCGACCTCCGGCCGGGCACCGGCATCCTGCAGTACTCCGTGCTCTACAGCGACCTGCCGGCGGCGCGCGCCGAGCACCGCGAGTTCCTCGACGCCTATCTCAGCCCCGACGCCCGCACCACCGTGGTCGACGCCATCGTGGCCGACACCACCTCGCTCACGACCACCATGGAGCTCGTGGGCCGGATCCGGGCGCTGCGCGACCGCATCGAGGTCGCGGACGGCATCCGCGGGCTCCGCGGGGCGCGAGCTGCTGGTCGGCGGGTACGCGGCCGAGAACGTGGACTTCCAGCACGACCTGCTGCGGCGGTTTCCGCTGCTGATCGCTCTCGTGCTGGGCACCACGGCGCTGATGCTGGGGGTGATCTTCCGGTCGGTGCTGATTCCGCTCAAGGCGATCCTGCTCAACTCGGCCTCGGTCGCGGCCACGTTCGGGATTCTGGTGCTCGCGTTCCAGGACGGCTACGGCGCGGGGCTGCTCGGCCTCGACGGGCCGGCGGCCGCGATCTACGTGGTGGTGCCGATCAGCGTCTTCGCGTCGGTGTTCGGGCTGAGTATGGACTACGAGGTGTTCCTGCTGGCGCGGATCAAGGAGGAGTACGACAAGCGGGGCGACAACACCGCGGCCACCGTCCACGGCCTCGCCGCCGTCGCCTCGACGATCACCTCGGCGGCGCTGATCATGGCCGTGGTGTTCGGCTACTGGGCCTTCGGGCGCGTGCTGCTCACGCAGTTCATCGGCCTCGGCCTGGCGGTGGCCGTGGTGCTCGACGCGACCCTCGTCCGCATCCTGCTGGTGCCGGCGATCATGGGGCTGGCCGGACGCTGGAACTGGTGGCCGGGCGGCAGGCGAGCGACTGGCGCGGCCGTCGGCTACGCGGTCACGCCGGGCAGTGGATCTTGAAGAGGGACAGGAGCTGCTCGTGCTCGTGCACCTGGAGGGTGCGGGGGTTGGGGGCCGTCACCTCGCAGCCCGGGCCCTCTCCCGTGAGCGTCAGGGTGACCGGCCCCACGGGGACCGCAGAGAAGGTGGCGTCGTCCTTGGCCTCCAGCTCGACGAAGCGCCCACCATCCATCGTCACCCGGTAGCCGTCGGGGGGACCTTCACCGTAGGTGAATGTCTCGACGTGGATGCGCCCCGTGCCCGCCACGCTGCAGGTGACCAAGAACACACTCTGGGCCGTCCCGCCAAGCGCATGGACCGTCCGGGGGTTGGCCCCCAGGACCGTACAATCCGGCTCCACCCCGCCGAGCTCCACCGAATGGTCGCCGGGCTCGAGATCGGAGAAGACGATGCGGTCGTTGACGGGAAGGGGGCGGGCGGAAGCGGCGTCGACGGTTACGGTGTAGCCGTCCTCGATCGGGTCGCCGGAGGTCTGGTTGGAGACCTCGATACCGGTCGCAAGTGGCGTAGGCTGGACCGAGCTGCCCGAGTCGCCGCCGCAGGCGCTGAGCACGACGGCGAGGATTCCGAGGCAGCTGCGTCCGAGCGCTGGGGGAACTGCCATGAGCGGTGCCTCCCTGCTCACTGGCCGCGGTCCAGACGCCGGACCGCGGTGGTGAAGCATGGGCTACGCTACGCTCGAGCTGGAGAGCCGCAAGGCCGGCGTCGGGGTTCACGGCGCAGGCGGGGGCGGAGCTCGCTCCGGTCGCTGCAGTGCAGGCGCGTTGGGGATCGCGGGAGGGCTGGGGCACTGACGCTCCCTGCGCGAGCTCCGCCCCCGCCTGCGCCTGCAGATCACGCCACCGCCTAGCCAAACCCCCCGGTCGTCACCATCTTCCCCCCCACCTCCAAACCATCGCGACCCATGCCCGAACTGCTCGGCAGGCTCCAATCCGCCTTGGCGGAGCGTTACCGTCTGTCCCGGGAGATCGGGGCCGGCGGCATGGCCACGGTCTACCTCGCCGAGGACGTCCGCCACGCCCGGCGGGTGGCGCTCAAGGTGCTCCGGCCAGAGCTCGCCGCCGTGATCGGGGCCGAGCGCTTCCTGGCCGAGATCAAGCTCACGGCCAACCTGCAGCATCCGCACATCCTGCCGCTGTTCGATTCGGGCGAGGCGGACGGCTACCTGTTCTACGTCATGCCGTTCGTCGAAGGTGAGACGCTGCGCGACCGGATCAACCGCGAGAAGCAGCTCCCCGTGGCCGAGGCGGTGCGGTTCGCGACCGAGGTGGCGAGCGCGCTGGACTACGCCCACCGCCACGGCGTGGTGCACCGGGACATCAAGCCCGAGAACATCCTGGTCCACGACGGCCAGGCGCTGGTGGCCGACTTCGGGATCGCGCTGGCGGCGAGCAAGGCGGGCGGCTCGCGGATGACCGAGACCGGCATGAGCCTCGGCACGCCCTACTACATGAGCCCCGAGCAGGCGATGGGCGAGCGCGAGATCACCGGCCGCTCGGACGTGTACGCCCTGGGCGCGGTGCTGTACGAGGCGCTCACCGGCGACCCGCCGTTCACCGGCTCGACCGCGCAGGCGATCGTGGCCCGGGTGGTGACCGAGTCGCCCCGCCCGCTCCACGCCCAGCGCCACACCATCCCGGCGCACGTCGAGGCCGCGGTGCTGACAGCGCTCGAGAAGCTCCCGGCCGACCGGTTCGCCACGGCGGCGGAATTCGCCGAAGCGCTGGCGGGGCGCGGGCAGTCGGGGGTAGTCACGCCGGTGACGGCAAGCGTCCGGGCGGCCGTGCCGGCGAGGGCGGCGGCGCCGGGCTGGAAGTGGGTCGCCCTCGGCGCGCTGACGCTCGCGGCGGCCGTCACCGGTGCCGCGGTCTGGCTGTACACCCGGCCCGCGCCCGCGCCGGTCGTCTCCCGCTACAGCGTCCTCCTCCGTCCGAACGAAGCGCTCCGTCCCACGGCCATCGCGGGCAACATCGCGGTCTCGCCCGACGGCAACCGGATCACCTATGTCGGCGCGGCTGACGGCGGCACCCGGCTCTGGCTGCGCGAGCACGACAAGCTCAGGCCCGCGCCGATCGCGGGCACCGAGAACGGGGTGAGCCCGTTCTTCTCGCCGGATGGGAACCAGGTCGCCTTCCTCCTTAACGGGCGCACGCTGCGGGTCGCCCCGCTCAACGGCGGCCCGCCGGTCACCCTGACCGACAGCCTCAACGCATCGGGCGGCGACTGGGGCCGTGACGGCTACATCTACACCGAGCTCGAGGTGGGGCTGGGCCGGATCCGTGCCACGGGCGGGCCGATGGAAGTGCTGTTCCGGCTGTCGGACGAGCGGCACGAGATCGGCGCCGAGTATCCGAACGTCATGCCGGACGGCAAGGGACTGGTCTTCCGGCGCCGGTTGGCGGGCCAACCGGCGAACGACTTCGAGATCATGGAGATGGCGGTGCCGAACGGCACGCCCAAGCCGCTCATGCGCGGCGTCTACGCCCGCTACTCGCCCTCGGGCCACCTGCTGGTCGTCACGAGCGATGGCAAGCTGCTGGCGGTGCCGTTCGATCCCCGGAAGCGCACGCTCACGGGGCCGGCGGTGGCCGTGATGGACGGCCTGCTTCGCGCTGGGCCGTTCGAGGTGAACTTCGGCGTGTCCGACAACGGGACGCTGGTCTACACCTCAGGCGGCAGCGCGGCCGTGAACAGCGCCTGGTGGGTGAACCGCGACGGCAGGGCCACGCAGATCGACTCGACCTGGGATCCGCAGGGCAACATCGGCAACCTGGCCCTGTCACCGGATGGCAAGTCGCTGGCCGTGGGGGTGCTGCGGAGCGCGGCGCAGGACATCTGGGTCAAACAGCTTCCGGTCGGGCCGTTCTCGCGGCTCACCTTCGGTGACACCGTCCACTTCAGGCCCTCGTGGGCGGCCGACGGCAAGTCGGTCATCTACATGAGCGACGTCGGCTCAGGCGCGGGCCAGCCGTCGATGACGCGGGCCGACGGCACCGGCACACCGCGCCAGCTGCTTCACTCCCCGTTCCAGTTCGCGCAGGCGTTCCAGACCAGGGATGGGCGGTGGATGGTCCTCCGGCGCTCCTTCAGCGAGGCCGGGAACGGCGACCTCTACGCCGTCCGGACCGGTGACTCGACCCTCGTCCCGCTGCTCACGTCACCGGCGCGGGAGATTAGCCCGGCGGTGTCACCCGACGGCCGGTGGCTGGCGTACGTGTCGGACGAGTCGGGCCAGACGGAGGTCTACGTTCGGCCCTTCCCGGAGGTGGCGACCGCGCGGTGGCAGGTCTCGTCGAGCGGCGGGACGCTCCCGATGTGGGCCCACAATGGGCGCGAGCTGTTCTACATCAACGGCCGCCAGGACATGATGAGCGTCTCGGTGCAGCCAGGCGCGAGCTTCACGGCCGCGCAGCCCAAGGTCCTGTTCCCGGCGGCCCAGTACTCGCTGGCCGGGAACGCCGGCATCTATGACGTGTCGCCCGACGACAAGCGGTTCGTGATGGTGCGCGCGGCCACCGGCGGACAGGGGACCGAGCTGGTAGTGGTGCAGAATTGGTTCGAGGAGCTCAAGGGGCGGGTGGGAGGCGGGACGGGGAGGTGAGTGGGCCTCCGTCATGTCGCGCGCCAGGTTGATCAGGACGCTGAAACGGCCCGCACTCTCCGAGAGAGAGGCGGGCCGCTTCGCAGCCTGATCGCATCCGAACCTGTCACTTCGAGCGCGGCTAGTTCGAGTCCTCCAGCAGCTGCAGCCCGAACGGCGCCCCGCCACCCACCGCGTCCACCGCGATCGCGGTCCGCACCTGCCCGCTCGTCAGCGTAAGCGGGCCGCTGTCGATCACCACCGTCTTCGAACCCGTCGGCGTCACCCTGACCTGATAGGTGCCCGCAGGCGCCTCGAGGTAGTCGGCGACGTCGCCGAACACCACGTTGCTCAGCGCCGGGGCCTCCACCGCGAGGTCCGCTCCGGGCGCGGTAACGTAGATGTCCACCGCCGGCGCGCTCGGCGCGCCGTGGATCGCGCGGACCCGGACGTTGCCGGCCGCGGGCGCAGTGTTGTCATCCTGCAGCACCAGCAACTCGATCGCGCTCACGAGCCCGCTCGCGATCACGGTGTAGTCACTGCCGTCGGTTAGATCGACGTCGGCATCGACCACCGTCGTCGCCGTGCCCGCGGCGTTCACCTTGAGATTCCGGTTCCCCGAGGGCACCTCGAGGTAGTCCGACACGCCGAGGTAGGGCACGTTGGACAGCGTGACGGCGTTGTCCACCAGGACGTCGACGTTGGGCGCGTCGGGAGAGGCGTGGACCACGCGCACCCGCGCGTTTGCCGCGTCGGGACCAGTGTTGTTGTCATCGTCCCCGCAGGCCACGGTTAGGGCGCTCGCGGCGAGCAGCAGGGAGAGCAGCTTGAGCTTCATTGGATGCTCTCCTTACTCAGCGGGCCAGGGCGGGCTGCCAGCGGTGCTGGATGGCCTTCCACTGCACCGCCTGATACACAGCGGCGAGCCCGACCAGGATGTAGACCGCCCGGCTCGCCGGGCTCAGGTTGCCTAGCAGCGTGCCGACGAGGTCCGACCCGGTCAAGCCCACCACGCCCCAATTGAGGCCGCCGACGACCAGCAGCACGGCGGCGATCACGTCGAGCTTCTTCATATTGCCCTCACGAATTGAGTGACTGTTTCGTCTAACTAATGTCTAACAAACTATCGATATTTGGCGCATTGTCAAGCTGCTGTGCAACTAATTTGCTTGACATTGATTAGACAAAGCATAGTTTTCACCCGTGACCCAGCCCTTCGATCCCCGCGCCCCCCGCTACCCCGTCCGCCTCGTCGCGCTCCGGACGGGCCTTACCCCGCACGTGCTTCGGGCCTGGGAGCGCCGCCACCGGGTAGTCGCTCCCACACGAAGTGACGGCGGCCAGCGGCTCTATTCGCAGCTCGATATCGACCGCCTGAGCCGGCTCAGGCGGCTGACGGAGCGGGGCCACGCGATCGGCCGTCTCGCCGCGCTGGATCTCGACGAGCTGACCAGGCTGGACCAGGAGAGTGCGTCGGAGACGGCACCTGCCCCGCAGGCCGACGGCCGCACAGCCCGATCGTCCGAAGGGAGCGTCCGCGACTTCGCCGCGGCCGCGCTGCGGGCGACCCATCGCCTCGACGCCGCGGAGCTTCAAGCCATCCTGGAGCGCGCCGCGGTCACCCTCGGAGTGCCCGATTTCCTCGACGGGGTGGTGGCGCCGGTACTGAAGGAGATCGGCCGGGGCTGGAGGCAGCGCTCGGTCTCGGTTGCCCAGGAGCACCTGGCGACCGCCGTGGTCCGCCGGGTGCTCGGCTGGCTGCTCGGCGTGTACGAAGTGGACGGCGCCGCCCCGCGGCTCGTCGTCGCGACGCCGCCCGGCCAAGTCCACGAGCTGGGCGCACTGATGGTGGCGGTGAGCGCCGCCGCCGAGGGGTGGGCGGTGACCTACCTTGGACCCGACCTGCCGGTGGCCGACCTGGTGAGCGCGGTGGCGCAGACGGGAGCGCGCGCCGTGGCGATCAGCGTCGTGTACGTCCCCGACGACCGCGACGTCGCCGCCGCCCTGCGCGAGACCCGCGCCGGCCTTCCCGCGCGCGTGCCGCTGCTCCTCGGCGGCGCGGCCGCCCCCACGATCCGGCTCGAGCCCGAGGTCGCCGGCGTGGTGCTGCTCGACTCGCTGCCTGAGCTGCGGACGCTGCTGCGGCGCATGGGCGAGGAGGGCGCGGCGTGAGCGGCGGGCTCGTCCTCCTCACGGGCGCCAGCGGCTATGTCGGCGGCCGACTGCTGCGGGCACTCGAGGCCGATGGACGGCCGCTAAGGTGCATGGCCCGGCGGCCCGACCACCTCCGCTCCCGCGTGGCGGGCGGCAGCGAGGTCGTGGCGGGCGACGTGCTGGACCCGCAATCGCTCGGCCAGGCGCTCCGCGGTGTGCACACCGCGTACTACCTGATCCATTCGATGGCCACGTCCCGCGATTACGCGGAGAACGACCGGCGGGGTGCCGAGTCGTTCGCCAATGCAGCGCGGGATGCGGGGGTACAGCGGATCGTCTACCTGGGGGCGCTCGGTCAGGGTGAGGGGCTCTCCCGCCACCTCGCGAGCCGGCAGGAAGTCGGCCGGATCCTCCGCGAGTCCGGCGTACCGACCGTCGAGTTCCGCGCCTCGATCGTCATCGGCTCGGGCAGCCTCTCGTTCGAGCTGGTCCGCGCGCTGGTCGAGAAGCTGCCGGCGATGGTGACGCCGAGCTGGGTGGACACTCCCACCCAGCCGATCGGCATCGAGGACCTCGTGGCCTATCTGGTGCGGCGCTTGACCTGCCCGCGGGCGAGAGCGTGATCTACGAGATCGGCGGCCCGGACCGCGTCTCCTACGGCGACCTGATGCGGGAGTACGGCCGGCTCCGCGGGCTACGCCGGGTGATGCTGCGGGTCCCCGTGCTCACCCCGCGGCTCTCGAGCCTGTGGCTGGCGCTGGTGTCACCGGTGTACGCGGACGTCGGCCGCGAGCTGATCGACGGCGTGCGGAACGAGACGGTGGTGCACGACGACCGCGCGCTCCGGGACTTCGCCGTGCGTCCGCGCGGCATCCGCGAGGTGCTCGCGCGCGCGCTGGCGAACGAGGACCTCGAGTTCGCCGCGACCCGCTGGTCGGACGCGCTCTCCTCGCAGCGATCGCCGCGAGACTGGGGCGGTGTCAGGTTCGGGTCGCGCCGGGTGGATTCACGGGCGGCGTGGGTGCACTGCCCGCCGGACGTGGCGTTCCGGCCGATTGCCCGGGTCGGCGGCAACGCGGGCTGGTATTACGGCAACCGACTCTGGCGCCTGCGTGGGCTGCTCGACCTGATGGTCGGCGGACCCGGCATGCGCCGCGGCCGCAGGGATCCGGCCTCGGTGGCGGTGGGCGAGACGCTGGACTTCTGGCGGGTGGAGGCGGTCGAGCCCGGGCACCTGCTGCGCCTCGCCGCCGAGATGCGGGTGCCGGGCCGCGCCTGGCTGCAGTTCGAGGTGACGCCCGAGAACGGCGGCAGCCTCATCCGCCAGACGGCGCTCTTCGATCCGGTCGGCCTCGGCGGGCTGGTCTACTGGTATGGTCTGTGGGGAATTCACCAGCTCGTGTTCGCCGGGATGCTGCGCAACATCGCCCAGGCGGCCATGGCGCGGCGGAGCGAGCCGGTCATCCAGATCGCTTGATTCGAGACCTTCGCACGCCGAGCATTCGCTTCCGGGTCATCCCGCCGCTGTCAGCCGCTCACCGCCTCCGCGACTTCACCGGCGCCCGCCAGCTGCCGCAGCAGCACGGGCATCTCGATATACACGCGGGCGCGCTTGATCCGATCGGACTCCAGATCATAGACCACGCAGAGGGGCACGCGGACCGAGCGCCCGGTCGGCGGGATGCCGGCGAATTCGCCGATGTGCCTGCCGACGAACTCTCCCTCGACGACCGCCTGATCGGCGGTGCAGATGCGGCTCCGGAACTCGGCCCTCGCGTCGAACGCCTGGCGATACATGTAGTCCAGCATTCCGCGCACGGCTTCCGGCCCCCGATGCTCGTCGCCGCTGGCCATGTGGGTGAAGACCACGTCGTCGGCCATCACGCTGAGGTCCGTGTGGTCGGAATCCCAGTAGCGTGACATCACCTCGCGGGTGCGCTCGATCGACATGGCTCCTCCGGGAGTGGGCATCAGGATGGGAGATGGCGCAGCCGGAGATGGCCGGCAGGTCCATGCGATATGATGGCGCCCGAATCGGAGCCGAGCAAGGCCGGAGCGTCGATGACCGAGGCAGGCGATGCCCACATTGCAAGCCGTTGCAGCTTCGAAATGCTCTGATGTACTCGTCCTCGACACCGACAACAATTTGGGAATTGTGCGCGCGCGGGCCACGAACCATAGTGAGACTGCCCAAGGGTGGCGGGGTGGACCGGCGATGGTTGGGCTCTCACCGACGTGCCTCGTTCCGGCACTGGAGGGTTCATGCCCATCCTCGCTCACCGCGGGTCCCGCACGCTCGTCCTGCTCACGCTCGGCGCTCTCACCGGCTGCAACAGCGACGGATCGAGTCTTGCGCCGAGCACCCCCGCCGCACCCTCATTCGCCGCGACCACCGGGAACGGCGCGCCGAGCGGCGCGCACTACAGTCTCAACATCATCGGGGTCGCCAAGGCGAAGAACCCCGACATGGGCGGTGCCGGCGGCAACGTGATCTTCGTGACCCTCGGCTCCAAGGATGGCGCCGCCGTGACGACCAAGATCATGCTGGAGCAGAGCGCCAGTGCGGGCGAGTTTGCGGTGCTGGACAAGAACGGCACCGACGGCCAGGCGTCGTTCTCGCTGCCGGCTCCCGGCAGCTACACCATCTGGGCGCGCGCGCTCGGCACGCCTGGCGGCCAGGCGAAGATCACCACCTGCGCGACCGACGTGACCGGCACCGTCGCGGACGGCGACATCTGCTCCACCCAGCACGAGGTCTTCGTCCGCGGCACCGGGAAGAGCAGCTTCCGGAACGTGACGACCGCGCTCACGACCCTCACGCTGGACCCGCTCGCGGACGCTACCGCGGTCACCGCATGCGGCGGCACGACCGTCGGGCTGTTCGACCCATGTCTGGAGGGGTACTTCTGGCAGTACGACAACAACGGACTGAAGCTGTTGCAGGTGCGGTTCTACCAGAATCCTGCGTAGGGTGACGTAACACCGGGTCGGGGTCGGTCCGCGAGCCGGCACCGGCCATCCCGCATTCCTCCCACGGTCCACGGCCTCCCACCCGCGACCCCCGCCCCTGCCTGCCCTGAGGCTTCTTGGCGAACATGCCGCGGTTCTGGTGTCGCCGGCGCGGGGGCCGCCCGGGCCGTCGAGTGAAATCCCGCCAAGCAACGAAATGAGCCGGGCATGACGCCCGCGTGACGCCGGCATGACCCCCGACCCCTACCTTAGGCGCCCGTAACCAGCTCCGGACCGCTCGTCTGGCGTCCCACGCCACGAGGCTCGCCATGAAACGCATCGCGCTCTGCGCCTGGATTCTCACGGGTCTTGCCGCCTGCGACGATCCCGCCCAGCTGCCCGGGCCTCCGACCGAGACCGGGACACTGGTCGTCTCGACGTCGACCGTGGGAGATGACCCCGACCAGGATGGATACCTCCTGACGGTCGACGAGGTCGACTCTCTCGAGGTCAATCCCATGGGGACCGCGGTGATCGCCCTCGCCGCCGGGCGTCACACCCTCAACCTCCTTGGCGTGGCGAGCCAGTGCTCGGTGGCCGCAGGCACGGTGCTCGAGGTGGAGGTCTCCCCTCGCGACACGACGCCGGTGACGTTTGCCGTCACCTGTCCCGCCAGTGGTGCTCGCGTCACGATAACGACGACTGGCCTGGATTTCGGCCAGGACGAGTATCGCGTCGCGGTGGACGGTGGCGACCGCGGAATCATCTCCAGGAACGCCACGGTGTTCATCCGGCTCGAGGCGGGAAGCCGGACGATCGCCTTGACCGGTCTTCCACCGAACTGCGCAGTGGACGGGCCCGGCTCGCGCACAGTGACCATCGTGACCGGCGAGGTGGCGCCCATCCAGTTCGCGGTCATATGCACTGCAACCACGGGCGTCATCGGGGTCCGGGTTTCGGGAAGCGGCGCCGGAGCGGAACACGAGGTGAGGCTGGACGGCGTGACGGCATTTCTCGTGAGGGAGCGCGGGTACGCGGGTGGCGTGTCTGCCGGCAACCACGTGGTCTCGCTCGTCGCGCGCGACAACTGCACCGTCAAGACCGAACCGCAGCCGGTGACCGTGACCGCAGGCACCCTGGTCCGCGACACGGTCGAGCTCACGTTCTCGACGAGCTGCGGACGGAGGTGACGCTTCGCACGTACCTGCACGTCCGTGAGGCCCGAGGCTCGTATGGTGCAGCGCGCCGATGATGAGGTCGCGCTTCCGGTGCTCGGCTTGTTGCCGGACACGGGCTACGAGCTGCGGCTGATCGCATACGGCGCAGGCGCGAGCGTCTCGAGCGAGCCGCTCCACGTCACCACCGGGTCACTTCCAGCCGACCTTCCCCAGTATCACGCCGCGGGGTCCGCGCCGCGGCCCGGCTACGTTCTGTTCTCCATCGGCTGGTATGGAGTCGTGATCAACAACACGGGTCGAGTGGTCTGGTACGTCCGGTTCGACGAGGGACCTAGCCTGAACTTCCAGGCCCAGCCCAACGGCCGCTACATCGCCCGCCCAACCACCCTTGACCAGTCCGACGTGGAGCCCCTGGTCGAGCTCGATCCGCTCGGCAACGTAACCCGGAGGCTCGGCTGCGCCCGCGGCCTCCGGCCGCGGTTCCACGACGTGCTGCTCGAGCCAGACGGCGCTTATTGGCTCATGTGCGACGAGACCCGCGTGATGGACCTCTCCGGCGTCGGAGGCGTGGCCGGAGCGCAAGTCACTGGAACGGTCGTGCAGCACATCGATCCGGCGGGCGGTCTGGCGTTCGAGTGGAGCCCGTTCGACCACTTCGACATCACCGATGTGGACGAAGAAACCCGGTCGGGGCCGTCCGTGAACTGGACCCACGGGAACGCGCTCGACCTGGATGCCGATGGAAACCTGCTCGTCTCGTTCCGCAGCCTGAGCGAGATCACCAAGATCGACACCCGAACCGGAGAAATCCTGTGGCGGATGGGTGGACTGCGCAACCAGTTCACCTTTCCCGATGCGGGACCGGCCTTCCTGCGCCAGCACGGAGTGCGAGCGGCGAACGGGGAGCTCGTGTTGCTCGACAACTTCGGAGAGGCCGAGGGAAGCCGGGCGGAACGCTATGTACTGGATGAGGCCGGTCGCACGGCGCGGCTGACGGGCGTCTATTCCCCGACCTCCGCCACGCGGGCATACCTCGGCGGCACGACACAGAGCCTGCCCGAGCGCCACATCCTGGTGGCGTTCGGCGACGGTGGCGCAGTCGCAGAATACGACGGCGAGGGCGCACTCGTCTGGCAGATCGAGGAGAACGTAGGCTACCCGTTCCGCGCCCAGCGCATCGGCTCGCTATACCATCCGGAGATCGGGCTGGCGCGGTGAACAACTCATTATGAGGTGCAGGTCTCCGAACTCGTGCCACAGATAGCCGCCCTCGAGCGCAGCCTCATAGGAGAGCGCCACGTGCGCGCCGCCGGCCAGCGCTTCCAGCATCGCCAGGTGTGACGAGCGGGGCTCGTGCAGGCCGGTCAGCAGCGCGTCCACCGTCCGAATTCCCCGCTCCGGCGTGATGACCAGGTCGGTCCAGCCTTCTCCCGGATGCACGTGCCCGTCGTCCGAGGCCACCGTCTCGAGCGCGCGCACGACCGTCGTCCCCACCGCCAGCACCCTCCGGCCCGACTCGCGAGCCCGATTCACCGCGTCCGCGGTCGCACGGCGGCACGCGGTATCGCTCGGGATAGGGCGTCTCACCGGTCTCGAGGCTGGCCACGCCGGTGTGCAGCACCAGCGGTGCGACCTGCGCCCCGCCGCGCTCGAGCCGCGCGACGACCGCCGGCGTGAACGCGCGACCCGCCGACGGCATCTCGGCGCTCCCCGGTTCCGTGGCGAAGATGGTCTGGTAATACTCGAGCGGCCACCGGTCCGGCACGTAGCCGTAGCGGATCGGCGAGCCATGCTCGGCGGCGTACCCGAGCACGCCGCCGGGCAGGTCGAGGTCGGCTACCCAGAGCCGCACGCCGCGACGCGGCGCGTGTGCGGCAGGCCGGTAGGGCTCGAGCAGGGTGACGGTCCCACCGCCTCCGAGCTCGAGCCGCTCGCCCGCGCAGGCGGTGAGGAGCGGGACGGTGCCCTCGGACGAGAGACGACGCAGCTCGATCACCCACTGCCGCTCGGTGCCGCCTGGCACAGGAGTGGAGAGGTGGAGCTCGACCGGCTCAGCGAGCCGGCCACGCCCGCCCTCGCGCACGGCATCGAGCGACGCATTGATGGTCGCGCTGGCGTTCACGACGACGACATCGCCCGGGCTCAGGTAGTCCGGCAGATGGCGGAAGCGCGCGTGGGTGATCAGCTCGCCCCCGCCTCGGCTCACGAGCAGGCGCACGCCGTCGCGGGCGAGCCCGCGCGCCTCCGGTGGCTCATGCGCCGCCGGGACCTCCGCGGCCTTGGTCCTTTGCTCCAGCACTGCCGGCGCGCTCATGCCGCTTCCGCCTGCGCCGCGGCCAGCGCGGCGGCCGAGTAGCGCCCGCTCGACAAGTCGCCCTCGAGCAGCCTCACGAAGCCGGGAACCACAGTCTCCGGCAGCGGGCGGTCGCCGATGTCCTCGCCCGGGAAGGCGGCCTGATGCATGTCGGTGCGGAGGTCGCCCGGATCCACCCAGTACACCTTGAGGTCGGGTTCCTCGACCGCGAGCACCGCCGAGAGCTGCTCGAGTGCCGCCTTGCTCGACCCGTATCCGCCCCAACCCGGATACGGCGTGACGCCGGCGTCGCTCGTCACGTTGATGATCCTGGCGCCCGGCTTGAGCTCGGCGCGCAGGTCCTGGATCATGCCGAGCGGGCTGATCACGTTCGCGAGGTAGACCTCGACGAGCGCGGCGAGCGGGTAGTCGGCCAGCCGCGGCTGCGGGCTCGGGCCGAGGATGCCGGCGTTGTTGACCAGCGCGTCGAGTCCCGTGTGTCCGCGGGCGAGCACGGCCAGCTCCGCCCGGTGGTCCCGGTCGGTCACGTCGCCGGCGAGGGCGGCGACGTGGGTGATCCTCGCCAGCTCGTCGCGCACGGCCCGAAGCCGGATGGGGTCGCGGGCGGTGATGATGAGATTCCAGCCCCGCGCGGCCAGCCCGCGTGCCAGCGCCAGGCCGAGCCCGCGCGAGGCGCCGGTGATGAGGGCGGTGCGTTCCTTCCCGATGTAGCTGTCGTTCGCCATGTGAGCCTCCTTCGTGCGCGCATCGGCGCGAGCGAAGGATGGCCCCGGCAGGCTACGGGGATAACTGAGCGTTGGGACGGGATGGGAGATGGAAAACGGACAGGTGTCGCCCTGTCCGATGGTACAGTGGCCGCGCGTCGGGCTCGCGGCTGCGCCTAGTCAGGAAGGATGGATCGTCACCAGCCCGGCCCGCGCGGCGATCGTTACCGCCTCGGTCCGATTGCCGGCTCCCAGCTTCCCGAACAGCGAGCTCACGTGGAACTTGACCGTGCGCTCCGACACGCCGAGCTGGGCGGCGATCTGCTTGTTGCCGAGCCCGCGGGCCAGGGCCTCGAGCACGTCGTGCTCGCGCGGGGTGAGCGACGGGCCGCCGCCCGCTGCCTCTCCCCGCACCCGCCGCAGCACCGCCGACGAGGCCGCCGGCGCCAGCAGCGAGCCGCCCGCCGCCACCGTCCGCACCGCGGCGAACAGCTCGGCGCGCGGCGCGCCCTTGAGCAGGTACCCCGCCGCGCCGGCCTCGACCGCCGCGATGATCCGCTCGTCGGTGTCGAACACGGTGAACACGATCACCCGGACGCGCGCGATATCCGCGGCGAGGCGGCGGAGGACGCCGACCCCGTCCAGCTCGGGCAGCTCGAGATCGAGGAGCATGCACGTCCGGATCCACGCCGGCGACGAGTGCCACAGCCTCGGCACCGGTCGAGGCCGTACCGACGACCTGGAAGTCGGGCTCGGTCTCGAGCATCGCGACCAGCCCCTCGCGCACGACCGGGTGATCGTCGGCGATCGCGATGCGGATCATGCGCCGGCTCCCACCGCGGGACGGGGGACGGCCACCTCGATCGCCGTGCCGGCGCTCGGGGCGGTGTCGACCGTGAGTGTCCCGCCCAGGAGCCGGGCGCGCTCGCGCATCCCCACGAGGCCGAACCGTCCCGGCGGCACTGCCGACGGATCGAACCCGATCCCGTCGTCCTCGATCCGGAGCCGCAGGCGCTCCGGCTCGTGGATCAGCCGGACGACCGCGTGCTTTGCCCGGGCGTGGCGAACGAGGTTGGCGACGGCCTGCTGCGCGATCCGGTAGAGCCCGACCTCGACGGCGGCGGGCAGCTCCCCTGCTCCGCTCGCGGCTCCTTCGCTCCGGACCTCGATGCTCGGCGCGCCGGCGCCGGCCGATGCGTCGGCGGCGAGCCACTCGAGCGCCTCGGGCAGCGAGCGCCCCTCGAGCGGCGCCGCCCGGAGCTCGAGCACCGACCGCCTCGCTTCCTCTAGAGTGGCCCGCGCCAGCGCGAGCGCGCGCGAGGCCGACTCGCGGAGATGCGGGTCGTCGGCCGAGCCGGCCCGCGCGTCCACGGCCTCGAGCTGCATGGTGAGCGCCGCGAGCGACTGGGCGATGGTGTCGTGGATCTCGCGGGCGAGCCGGTTCCGCTCCTCGGCGGCGCGGAGGCGGGAGCGCTCGACGGCGAGGCTCACCAGCGCGCCGGCGGTCGTGAGCAGGTTGAGCTCGTCGGCCGAGAGCACCCGCCAGTCGCCGCTCGCCACGTTGAGCATGCCGAGGTGGCGGGGGCCGGCCGTGAGCGGGACGCTGGCGTGGCAGCGGAGCGTCGTGCCGCCGTCGCCCTCCGCGACGGTCTCGGCCACCTGCGCCAGGCGGCTGCACCAGACCACGTTGACGTTGGCGGCGCCGCGCAGGTCCCCGGCGCGGAAGGTCTGGAGGCAGTAGCAGTCGCCGCGCATCGCCTCGGGGTGGGCCCGAAGCACGGGGGGCAGAGCGCGCGCGGCGGCGAGGCGAGGCTCGTCGCTGCCCTCCTCCAGCAGCCAGACCCAGCCGGTCTCGAGGCCGAGGGCCTCGGCCACGGTGGCGAGCGCGGCGTCGAGCGATTCGGCGAGGCCGCCGGGGCGGCTCAGCGCCTGCGCGAGGACGGTGAGGGTGGCGAGGTCGGACGTGCGGGGCATGTGAGCAAGATGGTGGCGGTCGGGTTCCACGGCGCGGGCGGGGGCGGGGCTCGCGGAGGGGAGCGTGCAGTGCGCGTCGAACGTCTATGGATCCACACCCGTTCGACGCGCACTGCGCGACCCGGAGCGAGCTCCGCCCCCGCCCGCGCCTCGAGTTCGCGGCCGGATTCAACCATCGAAGTTCCGTTGGCCGTCAGACCTCCAGCGATCCAGCCAGCAGCGGCTCCGGCACACTGAGCAGCTTTTCCATCTTCTCCCGCGTGCCGGTTCCCGGCGCCGGCACGTAGGCCACCAGCCGGAGGGATGACATCCGCTCGTCCAGCACGTCCAGGACGGTGTAATCGAACACCAGCCGCCCCGCCTCGGGGTGCTCGTAGTGCTTGACTCCCTCCTGCGACGTCTCGATGTCGTTCTCGTTCCACCAGCGCTCGAACTGCTCGCTGCGGGTGCGCAGCAGGGTCACCAGCTCGTTGAACCAGGGATCGTCCACCCGGCTGGCGTAGGCCGCGCGCAGCTTGGCGACGCACATCCGCCCGTGCACTTCCCAATCCACCAGCATCGGCCGCACCCGGTCGCCCAGGAACAACTGGTACAGCGCGTTGCGCTCGATTCCCTGGAGTGGGGCGAGGTCGCCGTGGATGACCGACGCGGCGCGGTTCCAGGCCACGATGTCCCACCGCTCCCCGAACACCCACGCGGGACCGTAGTCCATCTGATCGATCAGCCGCTGGAGCCGGAGACTCACCGACACGGACCGGGGCAGGTCCGAGCCGCTCGCCGGCACCGCGTAGCCGCCGAGGGTCAGCAGGTGACGGGTCTCGTTGGGCTCGAGCCGGAGCGCTTCACCGATCCGGGTGAGCACCTGCGCCGAGGGGCGGACTTCGCGGGCCTGCTCCAGCCAGGTGTACCACTCGGCGCTGACCCCGGCGGCGGCGGCGACCTCCTCCCGCCGGAGGCCGGGCGTGCGCCGGCGGCGACCCCGCGGGAGGCCCAGCTCTTCCGGCTGCCGCCGCATCCGCCGGGTCTTGAGGAAATCGGCGATCTCCCGCCTGCGTTCGTCGCTCAACATGGGGTCATCCCTCGTTCGGGCCTTCTCTATCTATATCCACGGATATCCACGGACCAGTTACGCGCCGTTCTGATCCCAACGCTCAGCCGGCTCACGAGTTATTCCTGGCCTCCCCGCGCAGCCCCGCACCGGGTACCAGTGTGGCCGTACGATGCCTGTCCAACCAGGGAGTACCAATACCAGGATAACTGCTTCCTTATCCCCGGATACCCGGATGCTAGTGTGGATCAGGCCAAAGGGCAAAGGACGCCCGCCGATTGGCCGGCTCCCTAGTGTTCGAGGCAGCCAGCGAGACACGAAGCAGGCAGACATGACACTGACGCACCGAAGAGGACTGCATGAATACACGGAAGCTCGGCAACACCGAAGTCGACATCCCCGCCATCGGCTTGGGATGCATGGGCATGAGCTCGGTCTACGGCGCGGCGGACGAGGCCACGTCGATCTCGACGATCCACCGCTCCATCGAGCTGGGGGTCACCTTCCTCGACACCGCCGACATCTACGGCACCGGCGGCAACGAGGAGCTGGTGGGCCGCGCGATCAGGGGCAAGCGCGATCAGGTCGTCCTCGCGACCAAGTTCGGCCACGTGATCAAGGGCAGGTGGGCGGACGGCAAGGGCTACGACATCGATGGCAGCCCGGCCTACGTGAAGCGGGCCGCCGAGGCGAGTCTCCGGCGGCTGGGCGTGGAGACGATCGATCTCTACTACCAGCACCGCGTGGATCCCAGGACGCCGATCGAGGAGACGGTCGGTGCGATGGCCGAGCTGGTGAAGGAAGGAAAGGTCCGCTACCTCGGCCTGTCGGAGGCGGCACCGGAGACCATCCGGCGGGCCCACGCGGTGCATCCCATCGCGGCGCTGCAGACGGAGTACTCCCTCTGGACCCGCGACCCGGAGGACGAGCTCCTGTGGCTGACCCACGAGCTCGGCATCACCTTCGTCGCCTACAGTCCGCTGGGCCGCGGGTTCCTGACCGGGTCGCTCAAGAGCCCCGACGATCTCGCGCCGAACGACTGGCGCCGGCTCAACCCGCGATTCCAGGGCGACAACTTCCAGAAGAACCTGGAGCTGGTCGAGGAGCTCGAAGCCATGTCGCGGGACAAGGGCACGACGCCGGCGCAGCTCGCGCTGGCGTGGCTCCTGACCCGGGGAGACAACGTGGTCCCGATCCCGGGCAGCCGCCGGATCGAGCGGCTGGAGGAGAACACGGAAGCAGCCGACATCACGCTCACGGAGAATGATCTCCACCGGCTGGAGCTGATCGCACCGGTGGGGACGGCGGCAGGCATGCGCTACCCGGAGCCGATGATGGCGGCGCTCAACGGGTAACTGGAGACGACATCTTGGAAACGGAGCCTTGGATGGACGACATCACCGTGCTGAGGCAGGCGGTGGACCGGCTGCTGGCCGGAGAGCTCGAACCGCTGCTCGACCTCCTCGCGGAGGACGTGGAGTTCCAGGTGGCCAGCGGGGGCGATGAGCCCGACTCCAGCGTGGAGTCGGGCACGCGGGCGGTAGTGGACTACTTCACCGCGATCGGCGGGCTGATGGCGTTCTGGCAGATGGACTACACCGCGAGGGGCGACCAGGTGATCGCCTGGGGCAAGGAGAGTTTCACGGTCGAGCACTGCGGGCTCGAGGGCGGGTGCGAGCTCGCGCTGGTGTTCGATCTCTCGGAAAGCAAGATCACACGGTTTCTGGTGATCGAGGACCTGCCGTCGTTCATTCGCGCCGGCGGCTCCGTGCCCGAGCCCTCGAGCGCCACGGCCTGGGAACGCCCGGCCTCGAGGCTCATGCACGCTTAACGTCGACCGCTCGTCGAAACGCAGGGGCCATGCGTCTGTTCATGGCCCCTCCCTGCGCGGCAACCTCTCTCGCACCGTGTCGGGCGGGTCGTCATCCCTGGCGCTATCACGGCCCGCGTGCGATGGTGGAAGACCTAGAGAGGAGGCTCGAGATGACGACCCTGCTCTTCCACGCGTTGGCGCCCTGGCTGGTGGCCGGCCTGCCCCTCGCGCACCCGACGCGAACGCCGCCCGATCCCTGCGCGCTGCTCACGCAGGCGGAGGCCGAGCAGATTCTCGGCACGCGCATCGGCCCTCCGACGAAGGGCGGCAGCGGCGAGTGCCACTACGGAGAGGAGGGTGGCTCCGCCGAGCTCGTGGTGTACCCGATGATGCTGGGGTTCGACTCGAAGGAGGAGTTCCATGCGTTCGTGAAGAAGGACACCGAGGACATGAACGCGCGGATGAAGAAGAGCCTCGAGAAGACGGGAGCGACGGTCAAGGAGACGGCGGTCGAGCCCGTGCCCGGCGTCGGGGACGCCGCCTACTTCGTCGAGCCCAGCCTGCTGATCCTGAGCCACGGGCAGGTGCTGAGTATCACGGCCGCCGACCGGGACCAGGCGGTGGCCGTGGCGGGCAAGGTGGTGCCGCGATTCAAATAGCAGGGCGGCGCGGCGGGCCGGGCTCCTCGCCGAGGCCCGAGCGGTACCCCGGTGGGGCGGCGAGGGTGTAATGGCTGGCGGGGTCATGCGTCAGCATAGGTGAAGGCTGCGATCACCGATGCCGACCACTTGCACCGCGAAGGAGTAACGACATGACCGACACCACCAGTAAGACTCAGGGCTGCACCTGCGGCTGCGGCTGCGCCTGCGGCGTGGACTGTCCCTGCGCCGACGTCGCCTGCACTTGCGGGTGCGGATGCGAGTAGCCTCCGGGCCTGCCGAGCACGATCCGAAGTCCCCGGGTGTGCTCGGCGTCCTGCTCGAGAACCATGCCCGCTTCCTCGGTTTCCTGGAGCGGCGGGTGGGCTCGCGGGATGAGGCGGAAGACATCCTGCAAGAGGCCTTCGTTCGCAGTATCGGACGGACGGACTCGCTCGAGAGCGCCGAGTCAGCCACAACCTGGTTCTACCGCGTGCTTCGGAACGCCATCATCGACCATTACCGGCGCGAGGGCACCAGGAGCCGTGCGCTGGAGGGGCTTGCTGCCGACGGCGAGCCGGAGGCCCTCGACCCGGATGAGGAGCTGGAAGCGGTGGCCTGTGCCTGCGTCATGTCCCTGGTGGAAACGCTCAAACCGGAGTACGGCGCCGCGATCCGTCGGGTGGACCTGGACGGCCTGAGCGTCCGAGGCTTCGCCGAGGAAGCGGGGATCACGCCGAGCAACGCCGGCGTGCGGCTGCATCGCGCCCGGGAGGCGTTGCGCCGCCAGCTCGGACGGACCTGCGGCACTTGCCTGGAGCACGGCTGCCTCGATTGCCGGTGCGGCGGGCCGAGAGCGGGAGCGGGAGGGACCAGCCCTCCTTGAGCTCACACCGATTCGCGGGCGCCGAGCCTGGGTGGGTTGCGTCCGCTCGGACGGCAGCGGCAGCTTACGGCACGACGTGACCCGCGAGGCGCACGATGGAAGAGCTCCCCACCGACTACCCTGCCGCGCTCGACATCGACTATCCCGACGAGACGCGCGATTGGTTTACGACCCTCCTTCGCCCGATCCTGGTCCTCCCCATCGCGATCATCCTGGCGCTCGTGTCAGGTGCCGCGACGCATTCGCGCGGCGACGTCTCGCCCGCGGCCGGCGGCATTCTGTTCGGCGCGACCGCACTGATGCTGGTGGTCCGGCAGAAGTACCCGGGCTGGTGGTTCGACTGGAACGTGGCGCTGACGGCCTTCGGGATCCGGGTGTTGGCCTATCTCGCGCTGCTCCGCGACGAGTATCCATCGACCGATGAGGAGCAGGCCGTGCACCTGACCATCGCGTATCCCGATGCCAAGGTGGATCTCAACCGCTGGCTGCCGCTGGTCAAGTGGCTGCTCGCGGTCCCGCACTTCATCGTGCTCGGCATCCTGGCGGTGGCGGCAGTCGTCTGCGTGATCATCGCGTGGTTCGCGATTCTGACCACCGGGCACTATCCCCGGCGGCTGTTCGACTTCGTGGTCGGGGTCTTCCGCTGGTGGGTCCGGGTCGCGGCGTATGCGATCCTGCTCACGACGGACCG
Organism: uncultured Gemmatimonadales bacterium; assembly: GCA_963697755.1. Lineage (GTDB taxonomy): Bacteria > Gemmatimonadota > Gemmatimonadetes > Gemmatimonadales > GWC2-71-9 > CAVVWJ01. The sequence continues at coordinate 461,394 of CAVOPE010000002.1, forward strand.
GTACCCGCCGTTCCGCCTTGGTCCGTGACGAAGAAGCCCTGACCCTCGTGACCTTCTCGCTCTACGTCGCCCTCGGCGACTCGATGAGCACCGACCACTATCCGACCTGCGACGTCCGCCAATCTCGACGCCCCGCCGGCCCGGCTGGACCCGCTCGGCGCCGCCGCGCTGCTGCACTCGAATGAGGACAGCCGCTGGCCCGAGCTCCGCGGGCGCGACCTGACCCGGCTGTTCCGCGGGGTGGAGTTCCTGAACCTGGCGGAAGACGGCGCGATGATCGACGACGTCGCCACCGAGGAGCTGGCCCGGCTCGGCCATGATTCGAACGATCCCGGCATCCTGCTCACCCTCACCGCCGGCGGCAACGATCTGCTCGACGCGCTCGTCTCGGGGAAGGCGCTGGAGCGCGCGGTGCGGCAGATCGAGGGGCGGTACGCCGATCTGGTCGCCACCGTGCGGGAGGAGCTGCCCGCCGCCACGCTGGTGCTTACCACGGTGTACGACCCGACCGACGGCACCGGTCACCTTCCCGGGCTCGAATCCCTGGGACGGCTGCCGCTGGAGCACCTCGACCGGTTCAACGAGCGGGTGCGCGATCTCGCCCGGGAGACCGATCACACCTGGCTGGCCGACGTGCACCGCCATTTTCTCGGCCACGGCGTGAGCGCGCCCGAGCCGGATCGCTGGTACTGGCGGCGGAACCTGATCGAGCCGAATGCGCGCGGGGCGAGCGAGATCCGGCGGGTGTGGCTGGAGGCGGTGTCTTGGGGATCGGCTGAGTCGGCTCCGGGGGAGGTCAAGTCAGCGGTGTGAAGGTCGGATCGTTAACTCGAGCGTAGCCTCACTTCCCCGCAGGCCCCGCGAGCTGCCGCGTCCAGTTCTCCGCCACGACCAGCTCGCCCGGCTGTCCGGCCTCGCCCTCGCGCAGCACGAGGAACCGCTTGTCGTCGGGGCTCAGGGAGTACGACGGGACCGGCCCGTTCGTGGTCAACTGCGTGGTCGAGAACAGCGTCCGCTGCCGGCCGACCGAGAACGTGGCGCCCGCCGGGATCTCGGCCGAGACCATGTCGCCCTGGCCGTTGATGTAGAGCAGCTCGCGGCCGGTGCTCGACCAGGTCGGCTCGACGCCGCCCGCGGTGGACACCTGCCACTTGGCCGACGCGGTCTCCGGGAACGGGCGGACGTACACCTCCGTACGTCCCGGACTCGTTTGAGGAGTAGGCCAGCCACCGGCCGTCGGGCGAGAGCGCCGGGAAAGAACTCCGTGGCGGGCGAGACCACCAGCGGGACCAGCGTCGTGTCGCCCGCCTTGAGGCCCGAGGATGTCGGGGGTGTCCGACGTGGCCGGCGCGGTCCGGACGATCAGCCACCGGCCGTCGCGCGAGGTCAAGGCCTGTCCGACATCCACGGCGGCCGTCACCAGCCGGGGCGAGCCGGTCCCGTCGGCGCGGCGGGCATAGAGGGGTCCGACACCGGTGCCCGTGCGGTCCGCGACGTAGCAGGACGTCGCGCCCGTCGGCCGACCAGGACGGCCGGCCGCTCGACGTGTCGGAGAAGGTGATCCGCGAGAACGGGCCCGACGGCAGCTGCTTGACCCAGATGTCCCGGCGTCCGTCGCGCGTCAGCGTCACCGCCAACTGCTTCCCATCCGGCGACAGGCTCTGCGAGCTCGATGATGCCCTGCGGATCCCAGCCGGAGTCCACCGGCGTCGCCACGGCCCTCGCGACTGATCCACGTCGCGCGCCCGGACCCGAGGGTGCCACCGGTGGTATAGGCCAGCGTGCCGTTCCGGGAGAGCGACAGGTCGATGTTGAAGCCGCCGTTCCGCACCCCGATCCCTTCGAGCAGGGCGATCGGCGGCCCGGCGAGCTCGAGCTTCTTGGGGTCGAACGGGATGCCGATCAGCTTGCCGTCGGAGGTGACCACCAGGAGATGGCCGCGTCGGCGAGTAGGTCGCGTACACGCCGCGCACGAGCGACCGCGGCCGGCCGTGCGGGAGCGGACTCACCATGATCTCGTAGTCGGCCGGACCCTGACCCGCGTGGCGGAGCCGGAACAGGACGCCGGTGCGCGCCGGGCAGGACGTGCACCCACTCGGTCGCGATCTCCTTGGCCTTCGGCTGGATCTTGTAGACCGGCTCGATCTCCCCGCCGGTGGCCCGCATCCGGCCACGCCCGAGTCCACCTCGAAGTAGACGTACCCGTCGTCGCCCCAGTCGCCGGAGCTGCTGTTGGCCTTGTCGGTCAGCGTGACGGTGGGCGCGCCCGCGAGCGACGCGATCCGCACCTGGTTGCCGTTCTTGATGAACCCCACCCGGTCGCCGTCCGGCGAGAAGAACGGGTTGGAGGCGGCGTCGGTCCCGGCGACGGGCGTCGCGTCGAGCCGGTCGAACCGCCGGAGCCAGAGGCGCGTGCCGCCCTCGGCGGGCCCGACTGTACGCCAGCGACCGCCCGTCGCGCGAGAGCGCGAGGCGCGCTCCGCCCGCGTCGCTCGGCGGCTGCAGCGCCTGAGCTGACTTGAGCGCGAGGCTGAACTGGCTCAGGGGCGGCACCGGCGCCGGGCGGAGCCAGCCCCAGAGCGCGGCGGCGAGCGCGCGGCCAGCGCCACGCCGAGCACCGGCACGAGCGCGCCCGGCCGGCGGCGCGGCCCGTGCGGCCTGCTCGCGGCCGCGCGGCGGCAGTCGGCGGCGGGCATCGACGCGGTGGACGTGATAGGACTTGTCGCGCAGCGCCTCCGCGAACTCGGCGGCGGTGGCGAACCGGTCGGCGGGAGCTTCTCGAGCGCGGTCAGCACCGCCGCCTCGACGTGGCGCGGAATCGTGTGGCGCTGCGGCAGCGAGCGGGCGCGGGCTCTCGGTCACCACCCGGGCGACCACCGCCTGCGCCGTCGCCCCGGTGAACGGCGGCTCGCCGGTGAGCATCTCGTACAGCACGGCGCCGAGGGCATAGACGTCGGAGCGGCCGCGTGATCTCGCGCTCGCCCATCGCCTGCTCGGGGCTCATGTAGTGCGGCGTGCCGAGCGACATGCCGGTCTCGGTCATCCGGCTGCCGCCGGCCTTGCTGGCGGCGAGCGCGATGCCGAAGTCGGCGACCAGCGCCTGGCCGTCGTGCAGCAGGATGTTCTCGGGCTTGATGTCGCGGTGCACCACGCCGTGGCGGTGCGCGTAGTCGAGCGCCGAGGCCACCTCGGTGGTGATGCGGAGCGGCGTCGGCGACGGGGAGCTGCTTCTCGCGGTTCAGCCGGTCGCGCAGCGTCTCGCCCTCGACGAAGGGCATGACGTAGAACAGGTAGCCGTCGGCCTCGCCCGAGTCGAAGAGCGGCAGGATGTGCGGGTGCTGGAGATTGGCGGTGAGCTTGATCTCGGCCAGGAAGCGCTCGGCGCCGATCACGGCGGCGAGCTCGGGCCGGAGGACCTTCAGCGCGACCCGCCGGTCGTGCCGGACGTCCTCGCGAGGTAGACGGTCGCCATGCCGCCGGCGCCGACCTCGCGGTCGAGACGGTAGCGGTCCGCCAGGGCGGATTGGAGCCGGCCGAGGAGCTCGGGCATTTGGGCTTTCGCTGGGGGGTGCAGGAAGATGTGCGGGGGCTCGGTGGGGGGCTAGGGGGAGTGGATGGAGGAGCCAAGGTGGCGCGACCGCTGGCCGGGTCTTGGATCGGGGTGCACGGCTCCGGCGGGGGCGGAGCTCGCTCCGGGCGCCACAGTGCGCTTCGATCGTCGGTATCTCGCAGTGACCTTGACGCGCACTGACGCGCCCTGCGCGAGCCCGCCCCCGCCTGCGCCAGGAGATCGATTACCTACCTACCAGGGTGACTCCCCCGAGCTACCGCGCCCCCAGCACCCTCGCGGCCCGCGCAAAGTCGCGGGGCTTCACCCACAGGATCATGCCGTAGCGCCCCTGTCCGGCCGACACGGCGTCCGCCGCGGTGACGTTGATGCCGGCGTCGCCAAGCTTGTCCAGGTGGCGATGCACGGCGCCGACCTGGTCAGTCCCCTGGATGAGGAACACTTTCTTGACGCGGCTCAACCTCCATCCGTTCTGCCGGGCCACCCGTCGCAGCGGGCCAACGTTCTCGACCACGAGGTCGAGCTGCGACCGCCCGGCCCCGGCGGGGAAGCCGGAATAGGCGAGCAGGTTGATGCCGGCGTCCGAGAGCTCGGCGAGGATGCGCGCGCCCTGGCCGGCGCGGTTGGGAACGATGGGATAGCAGTAGCTGGCCTTCTTCACCCGGTCCGCCATGGTCGCCTCCTGGTTCACTCAGGTGACACGTGTCTCAGGCTCGCGAGCTCGAGCCCGGTTCCGCAGAGTCTGTATCTTGAGAGTCGCAAGGTCGGCACCAAATGCCAAGCGGCCCAATCCCCCCTGCGCCGGTCGTGGAGCATTCCCCGACCACTGCCGATTGCGTTCGGCCTGGCCCGCCATTGTACCCGACCGTAGGTTCTGGGCTTCCGCAACTGGCGCAGCGCGGTAGGCCTTCCGGCTGAGCGCCATCCAATGGACGATCCCCCAGCCGTTGGCGGAGGAGGATGGTATGGGAGTCATACCTCTTACCGACGTCTCTCGCAGCCCCAACCGTTTTCCGATCGTCACCGCCTGGATCATCCTGATCAATGTGGTGGTGTTCGTGCTGGAGCTGGCGGGCGGTGAACCGTTCGTCACCCGGTGGGCGCTTGTCCCCGCAGCGGTGGCCTCGGGCCACCACCTCATCACGATCGTGACCTCCATGTTCATGCACGCCAGTTGGTCCCACATCGTGGGGAACATGGTCTTTCTTTGGGCCTTCGGCCCCGAAGTCGAGGATTCGATGGACCGGTGGCGGTACCTCGTCTTTTACCTCCTCGGCGGGCTGGCCGCGACGCTGACGCAGGTCGGGGGCGCGCCCACGTCCACCGTGCCCAACCTGGGTGCCAGCGGGGCGATCGCGGCGGTGATGGGCGCGTTCCTGGTCACCTATCCGCGGGACCGGATTCGCTCGCTGCTGGTCATCTTCATCTGGGTCCGGGTGACCTACATCCCCGCGGCCCTGCTGATCGGAGTGTGGTTCGTGATCCAATCGGTGAGCCTGGGCCGGGTGGCCGCCACCCAGCCTCAGGGCGGTGTCGCGTATGCGGCTCACGTGGGGGGCTTCATCTTCGGCGCGGTCACGGCGCGGCTGTTCGAGGCGAGATCGCGGGAACGGCTGACAGCGGTGGCCTGAGGGCTACCCTCCAGGCTCACCGCTCGCGCGGCATCAGGCGCCGAGCGTCGGGATACTGCTCCCGCCGTTCCGGCGCCCGCCAGGTCCCAGCCGAGCTAGAACAGCGCCTCGCTCACCCGAAAGACGTACATGTGGTTCTCGTCCACCTGCCGCGTGAGGGGAGCGAGTGATGCTGGCGTGACCAAACGCCCACGGCACCTGCCGTGGGCGTCTGCGGCGCTCGACCCGAGCGCGTCCAGCTCATGCGCTGCAGCTCAGGGCGTGTACACCTGGTTCGTTGCCAGCGTGGCGTCCGCCTGTCCCCCGATGACGTAGACCTTCCCATTGATGCCCCCGGCTCCGGGCGACCCGCGCCCTGTCGGCATGTCGGTCAGCGTCCGCCAGTTCCCCGTCGCGGGGTTGTACACGTCCGCCCAGACCACGGGCCCATTCCCGCTGTAGCCACCCATCACATAGAGCAGCCCGTTGAGCCCGGTCGCCGCCGCCGAGTGGCGCAACGTCGGCATCGCCGGCAGCGGGGCCCACGTGCCCGTCGCCGGGTCATAAACGCTCACGGCATTGCTCGGCGCGCCGACCTGATCCTGCCCGCCCGCGAGGTAGAGCTTCCCGTTCACGGCCGCCATCGCGGGGAATTTCAGGACCGGGGCGTTCAGGCGGCTCCCCCAGCTGTTGCTGGCCGGATCGTAGGCATAGAGTCCCCCGAGCGCGCTGCCGTCGGGCCCGCAGGTGCCGTAGACATACAGCTTGCCGCCCAGCACGCCGCTCCCGCCGCAGCCGATCGCGGCCGGCATGGCGGCCTTGCTGCTCCAGCTGTTGGTCGCCGGGTTATAGGCGTAGAGGCTCTTGGTATAGATCCCGTCCCCGTTGTGCCCGCCCGGCACGTAGACGATCCCGTTGATCACGCCGGCCCCGTTGCGCGCGGCGCGCCGTTCCGGCATGGCGGCGCGACTGGTCCAGCTGTTGGTGCCGGGGTCGTAGACGTGGCCCGTGGCCAGGGCGGTCGAGTTCTGGCGGCCGCCGAAGGCGTAGAGCTTCCCGCCCACCACGGCGGCGGCATAGGCCTCACGAGCGGCCGGCATGGTGCTCTTGTTCACCCACACGTCGCCGGGGGTGTAGACCTCGTTGTTGGCGAAGAGCCTGCCGGCGAGATCGGTGCCCCCGACGGCATAGAGCTTCCCCTTCACCGTCCCACTCGCCAGGCCGAACCGGGGCGTGAGCATGGCGGGCTTGGCCTGCCAGGTCCTGCTGCGGGGATCGTAGACATCCACCCGCGCCACCGCCTGACCGCTCCCCGTCTGGTACCCGCCCACGACGTACAGCAGGCCGTCGATCACGGTGCCTGTGGCCTCGGCCCGCCCCGTCGGCATCGAGGGCCCCGGCGTCCAGGTATTGGTGGCGGGGTCATAGACCTCCATGTTCGCCGTGGGAAAGCCGCCGATGTTGTCCAACCCGCCCGCCAGATGGAACTTCCCACCCATCACGCCGGCGACGGGGTACCTGTGGGGGTGGGCCGGGAGTGTCAGCGGCTCCCAGCTGTTGGTCGCCGGATCGTAACGCTGGAAGGCGGCCGCGGTCTCGCATTGGCTGAAGACGTACAGCTTCCCTCCGATGGCGGCGGCGGCGCCACACGCGCCCGCGACCGGCATGGGTGCCTTGGTCGTCCAAGTATTGGTTGCGGGCGTGTACGCGAAGAGCGACGTCATCGGCTTGAAACTCGCGTCCGTGCCGCCGGCGACGTAGAGCACCCCGTTGATGACGCCGGCGCTCGGAGTCCACCGGCCCGCGGGCAGCGACGCCCTGGTCCCCCAGCTGTTGGTGCCGGGGTCGTAGGCGTGCACCGTCCTGATGAGCGTGTCCTTGCCGAAGCCGCCCACGACGTAGATCAGGCCGGTCAGAACGGCGGCCGTGCCATAGTACCGCACGGCCGGGATCGGCGCCTTCGTCGCCCAAGAGTTGGTGATCGCCGCCGCGAATTGCGGCTCGGGAAAGTCGAGCGCCGGCTCCGAAACGGGGAGCCCCGTCTCGTCCGGCGCGGTGGGAGCGGGGTCAAAGCCGCAGGCGCCGAGCAGCACCGTGAGCGCGGCGGCAAGGATGGTGGCACGCATGGACGCCTCCAGCATGGGGACGGAATGGGTTCACTGTTCCGTCTCTGCGGGATTGTCCCGGTGCAGCCGCCATGGTTGCATGACTTCGCGCCGGATGCGGGGCGGATGGAGGTGTCTCGCTAGCTCAGTCTTTCCCACGCACCTCCGCGTCCACGTCAGCGACCCGTCTCGCCGCCTCCGCCCAGTCCACCGCCGGCGCCACGTCGCGATCGGCCATGGTCAGCGCTTCCCTCGCCCGCCTCACCACTACCTCCCCATCGGGCAGCGCGAGGCCGAGCTCGAGCTCGGCGCGGCGGCAGAGCCGCTCCTCCCGTGCGTGCCGCTCGGCCGGCCGCGTGCGGCACATGGCCGCACCGCGCGCATGGGTCGCCTCGTGCACGATCGAGGCGGCGATCTCGGGGAGGGCGTGCCGCGGATTGACCGTGAAGGTCAGCTCGACCAGGCACTCGCGCGAATCGGGAAAGAACGCGCCCCGGCAGGCGAAACGCTGGACAACGAAGCCCGACAGATCCTGCCGCAGCCGGCGATAGCGCGCAGGTGCGTACTGCGCGACCAGATCGAGCGCCGCGGTGAGGCGCTCGAGGACCTCCGCGGTTCGGATGTCCGGGCGGCTGTTGACGACCCGGACCGGCAGGCCGTGGACGACATGATGTTCGACCGGCGGCGACTCCGCGCGGCCAGCGAAGTGTCCCAGCAACTCGCCAAGGAATCGACGGACCATGCCCGAATGATAGCGCCGCGCCTGCCGCGAAGATGGTGAGCGCCATCGGCGGCCGGCCCTGGTAGGTTTGTAATACCACCTACACCCCGCCGGGCAGGCTCGATGATTCTCCGCCACTCCATACTGTTCACACTGCTCACCGCCCTCGCCGCCTTCACCGGCCCTCCGCCCGCGACGACGGCCCTCTGGTACGACCTCGGCCACCGCGTCGTGGCCGACATCGCCGAGCAGCGGCTCACGCCCGAGGCCGCGCGGGCGGTCCGCGACATCCTCGGCGGACAGCGATTGTCCGACGCTTCGGTCTGGGCGGACAACATCAAGCAGTACCGTCACGACGCGGACCCCCTGCACTACGTCAACATTCCGCTCGGCGCGACCGCGTACGACGCGGAGCGAGACTGCCCGCACGGGAAGTGCATCATCGCCGCGATCGCCAGCGACCGGCAGGTGCTCGCCAATCCCGCGGCGTCGATGCTCGACCGGGCCGAGGCGCTACGGTTTCTGATTCACTTCATCGGCGACCTTCACCAGCCGCTCCACGTGGCCGACAACGACGACCGCGGCGGCAATCGGCGGGTCGTGTATCTCGAAGGCGACTCGATGAACCTGCACCAGGTGTGGGATGGAGAGCTGCTGAAGCCGTTACGGCTTGAACGAGGAAACGTACCTGGCCGAGCTCAGGCGGGAGATGGACACGATGGACCTCGCAGCCTTGGAGCGTGGAACGGTGATGGACTGGGCGATGGAGGGGCACCGGGTTGCAGTCGAGCGGGCGTATCGCGTTCCGCGCGGCGGTCGTCTGGGTGCGGCGTACGTCGAGGCCAATCGACCGATGGTGGACCACGCGCTGATCGCGGCGGGTGTGAGGCTGGCGAAGGTGCTCAACGAAGCGCTTGCGCGGTATCAACCCGGCCCCGAAGCCGCGGCCGACCTTGGGCCCGGCGTTTACCTCGACCGCGAGGCCGCGGCGCACGTGGGCGAGACGGCTACGATCGTGGGGACGGTCGCCTCGGTGTTTCGATCGCCTGGCGGGAACGTGTATCTGAACTTCGGCGCGGACTACCCGCGGCAGACGTTTACGGCGGTGGCGCTGGCGCCGGTGGCGGGATGGACGGCGGGGGTGGATAGCCTGGAGGGGAGGCGGCTGAGGGTGCGGGGGAAAATCGTCAACTACCGGGGGCGGGTGGAGATCGTGCTCAGGGAGGCCGAGCAAATCTTGCTGGACCCTCGGGCATCGCCACAATGAGCGGCACGGCCTACCGCCGACGCTCCGAGCCACCCGCCTCCATTCGCTCCAGCGTCTCTCCCAGCCGCCGCATCTCCGTCTCCAGCTCCCGCTGCTTCTGCAGCGCGGCCTCGTACTGGCGTCGAGCCTCTGCGGTCAGCGCACGGAACCCCGTGTCGGCACTCGGCGCCGCCTCCGCCGCCGTCGCCGTCACCGGCGGCTGGCGCCCGGGGCCGGACGTACCCCCGAAGAGCTCGGCCAGCGCGCCGTCCAGCGTCTCCGCCATGACCACCCGGTTCTCATAGGCGACCACCACCCGCTTGAGCTCGGGGATCCGCCCACCCTCTGCCTGGAGATAGAGCGGCTGCACGTACAGCAGGGATTCCTCGATCGGGATCACCAGCAGATCGCCCCGGATCACCCGGGAGCCGCGCTGGTCCCACAACGAGATCTGCCGGGAGATCTCGGTGTTCTGGTTGATCCGGTTCTCGATCTGCTGGGGCCCGAACACCAGCCGCTGCCGGGAGAGCCGGTACACCCGGAGCCTTCCATACTCCGCGCCGTCGTTCCGCGCCACCATCCAGGCCGCCAGGTTGTCCTTTCCCCGTGGCGTGAACGGGACCATGTAGATGAACTCGGCCTTCGACTCCTCCGGCAGCCGCATGACGAGGTGCCGCATGAACGGCACACTGCCTTCCCGCTCGGCGACCGCCGGGATCTGCCACTGATCCTCCCGGTGGTAGAAATCATCCGGCGCATCCATGTGGTAGGTCGCGTAGAGGCTGGTCTGGATCCGGTAGAGCTGGTCCGGGTACCGGATGTGCGCGCGGAGTCCGGCCGGCATGCTGTCCAGCGGCACGAAGATACCGGGAAAGATCCGCGCCCACGTGCGAATCAACGGATCGGACGGCGCGCTGACGTAGGCGGTGAGCGATCCGTCGTACGCGTCGATCACCAGCTTGACGCTGTTCCGCATGTAGCTCGTGCCGTCGCTCAGCCGCTGGGAATAGGGATAGTCGTCCGAGCCGGTGTAGGCGTCGAGGATCCATTGCAGCGTGCCGTCGTCCGCCAGCACCATATAAGGATCGGGGTCGAACCGAAGGAACGGCAGCGCCGTCCTCGCCCGGGCCACGATGTTCCGGTAATAGAGCGCCCGGCTCTGATTGGTGATGTCCTGGGAGAAGAGGATCTTGTCCGAGCCGAATCGGGCGGCGAGCACGATCCGGCGCAGCAGGTTGCCGACCGGGACGCCGCCCTTGCCGGCGTAGGAGGCATAGACGTTCTGCTCGCCCGAGGGATGGTCGAACTCTCGCTGTCGGGTGCCCACGAAGACGTAGTCGTTCGACAGCTCGCCGTAGTAGATCTGCGGCCGGGTGATCTTGAGCGACACGGTCGACACCGGCGGCAGATCCTTGAGGAACAAGACCGGCAGACCTTCGGGCGTCACCTGGTTGACCGGGCTCATGGTGAGCCCCATCCCGTGGGTGAAGGTGAGCTGCTCGTTGATGAAGGTCCGGGTGGGGAGCGACCTGACGTTGAGCTCCCGCGGCGAGAGCAGCACCTGGCGGTATCGTCCGTCGATGGTGTACCGGTCGTCGTCAACCGAGACGAAATCGTAGTAGGTGCGGATTTCCTGGAGCTGACCGAAGGTCATGAGCAGCGGGTCGCGGTCCCAGAGGCGCACGTTCTCGATGGTCGGGCCGTTCGCACGGATGCTCGCGAGCGTGAGCCCGGCCTCGCCCCGGAGCTCTCGCACCTCCACGCTGTCGAGGCCCCAGGCCTGCCGCGTGGCGATGATGTGGTTCTTGAGGTACGGCGTCTCCCGGGTGAGCTCGGTCGGCGCGACGAGAACGTTCTGCATCGCGAGCGGGATGAGACGCCGCCCGACGACACCCACCGCCGCGTACGCCGCGACTGCCCAGAGCGCGTACCGCCCCAGCCGGCCCCGTGCCGCGCCGACGACGACGGCGACCGCGCCCAGGAGCGCGACGACAGCCGACAGGCGCATCGCGGGAAGGCTGGCGTGCAGGTCGGTGTAGCTGGCGCCGATCAGCGGGCCCGTGGTCGAATAGAGCAGGCCCGGGATATCGACCAGCCAGAGCTGCGCGGCGAAGAGCACGAAGAGCACTGCCAGCAGGATGGCGATGTGGAGGCTTGCGGAGGGCTCCACCCTGAGTTGCCGCGGGCCAAGCGCCAGATCGCCGCGGACGCCGTACACCGCCGTCACCAGCGCGAGCGAGACTATCGTCAGGGCGACCAGAAAGCCGAGCGCAAACGAAAGCGCGGGCAGGGTGAAGACGTAGAACCCGACGTCGCGGGAGAAGACCGGGTCCGCGATGCCGAACGGCGTCCCGCGAAGCGCCAGGAGCACCCGCGCCCAGGCCTCCGTACCGACCAGGCCGGCCAGGAAACCGACCACGAGTGCGATCGGCAGGGTCAGACGCCGAAGCGCCACCGTGACGTTGAGCCGAGGCGCCGATTCCGCGACCTGGAGCAGGATCGGGTTGGCGACCAGTCCCCGCTGCGCCATCCGGAGGTTCAGGTACAGCACGCCCGCGGCCAGGCCACCCACGGCGAAGAAGAGAAGGACGCGGGTGGCGAGCGTCCGGGTGAAGACGATCTGGTAGCCGATCTCCCGGAACCACCACCAGTCCGTGAGCAGCGTGGTCAGGCCGGGGAGGAAAAGGAAGAGCGCCGCCGCCGCGGCGATCCCAGCCACGAGCACCAGCCTACCCGGCGGTACGGGTCGTCGTTGGGTCGGGAGTCTTCGGGCCGTGGTTACCCCGGGCGGCGCGTTAGTGGTGTGTCGGGTCCCGGCCTCAATCTACAGCTATCGCGCCCCGGGGCCCTCAGAACGTGACCGAGCGGATCCAGGGCGCGGTCGCGATGCCGGCCAGGTTCAGGTCGGGCAGCCTCGCGCGCAGATCGGCCATGTTCTTGATGCCCTGCTGCGCCAGAAACGCCTGCGTCACCAGCACCCCGGGGAACACGACCTCGCGCTTGCCGA